>NZ_BAWM01000100.1 GCF_000759675.1 Neobacillus niacini
ACTTGGAAGTGTAGCTTTCTTCCCTATCAATGACTTGAACACCTTTTCGCTCGGCTTTGTATCGAATCATTTCAATGAAAGTCGCATATGGAATTTGGATGAAGGTTTGCTTATTTGCCTTTTGCATATCAACCTCCAATTTCCAGCCAACATTCCTTCCAATGATGATGGTATCAATGTTTCTTTCTAGAGCAATTTCTACCACTTTAGCGCTAGACTTATGCAGAAAGTCCATGACACGATTATTTCTTTTTCGATCCAACGTAATCAATCGGTTAGTGGTAAATATCCCTTCTTTTGGATCTTTGCCATTTCGAATGATACTCATGTACTTAGCCTTTAATTTGTTATAGTATTGATTGATCGATTTTAACCTTGTGCCCTTGATAAGCAGAGGCTTTTGCCCCGTGTTATCAACAA
>NZ_BAWM01000099.1 GCF_000759675.1 Neobacillus niacini
CTCCCATGAAAATAAAAACTGAAAAAGGGCATGAAAAAATAGACCCAGAAAAACCAGTTTTTAAAAAAAGGCTGAGCCTCTTGAAAGATCGTATATAAGATGACTGGTAAATCGTCTTGTGAAACCTTTCTACTTAAAATGAAATCAGTTAAAGCTGGCGCAACAACCAGAAAAAGGATTAATCTCCCATGAGTGCTACCCCTAAAGGGCGCGACAGTCGGTGGTACACCGTG
>NZ_BAWM01000098.1 GCF_000759675.1 Neobacillus niacini
CACTACCTGTCAGCTATACATTTCCGCCACAACGGCATGTTAGGGACTTTCACCCATTAGAGCGAAGCGCTGCCAAGCGCACACTAAAAACCAGAACTTTTTTCTGGTTTTTTTAATGTTTTAATTCAACCAAGCGATAATAGATAATAAGAAAGGTTAGGAAAAATAAATAAAAACATATAGAGTACACGATTTGATACCCATTCTTATTATGAAAAACTCCATCTTTGCGACGAAGCCATTCATAGCAAATTGAAATTATTGTTGCAATGGATATAAAGAAAAAAAACTATTTTCTTAGTGTTTTCGCCAAATTTTTCAGGAGATGGACAAGCGTTGAGTCTCCTTTTCTATCTTTACCATATCTTAATAGTAGATTAATATTTTTTACATTTTTTTAATTTAAAGAGGGAGATGAAGCATTATGCAACATAAGTCTAAGAATTCCGATGAAGCAATGTTAATAAAAGAGATTAACAAAATAAAGGTGACGAAGCCTGAATCTACAGGAATAATCATTCATAATCCGACAGACCTTCCTATCATCATCCAGGAAGAGAAGCGTGTTGTCATTGGCATTGATGAAACTCGTTATGCAGCGTATTTCGAAGAAGAGGAAAAAGCCGAAAAAGAGTTTCAAGCCCTTCAGATGGGAGCGGAACGAGGAATTACTCCAATTGTTTATGAAAGAAGAGGGACTTACGTAGTAATGGAATCCATACAAGCGCCGACTTTAGCTGATTACCTGAAAAACAATCCTTTAACCATTGAATTAATACAAAAGCTTCTTGGTCTTCTCGATGATTTTAAGGCAATTGGTTTTACCCGTCTTGATCACGACCCCGCATTCATTTACTTAATGCCGGACGGCAGTCTTAAGGTAGTAAACTTACACCGCCATAACAAACTACCACCTAAGCAGTTTCCACAGCGAATGATCAAGGGAATGGGTAATCAGGTTACTGTCTTTCTCCAGTACGTAAAAGAATTTGAACCCACTTTGTATAACACTTGGACAAATCATCCTAAGTTCAATGCCACTATCGCAAAAGCAAAGTTAGGTAAAAGTAAATAGGAGGTGCTTGGAATTCATGAAAGTAGCAATGATTAGCTGGGAATATCCGCCGCAATTTTCCGGGGGGTTGGGCATCCACTGTCAAGCCATTGTTCGAGAATTGACAAGCATCGGGGTTAGTGTTGATTTTTACCTCCCTGCGTTTAAGAAACTCGAATTTGATACTCCAAAGGGTATGGTTATTCATCATGTACAGATGAACAAGCCATTCTCGGATTATTCTTATTTAGGAACTGCCATATGGGAATCTGTGATGGATTTCCGGAATCGACTGGATGAAGTATTTCAGCCGGAAGGTATTGATATCATTCATGCGCACGATTGGATGGGTGTATTTGCAGCATCAGGAATCGCCCAAAAATACAAGATTCCCCTCATCTGGACTGTTCATTCTACAGAATATGATCGAGCTGCGGGAAATTCACTTAATCCAGCGATTTTTACTATTGAACAAGAAGCTTTTCTTACCGTGAATCATACGATTTCTGTCTCCCAAGGGACAAAACAAATTCTGATTGATCGTTATCGAGCCGATCCGGATAAAATAACTGCAATCTACAATGGTATTGACGTCTCATCTTTTGAACAGATGGTAAACAGAGATTATCAAAAAATTGAAGGGCATATATTATTTCTCGGTAGATTGACCGGCCAGAAAGCTCCAGATGATTTTTTACAAGCAGCTAGTTTTGTTCTTGCAGAACGTAATGATGTCCGCTTTAAAATAGCAGGGGATGGTGACTTACTCAATAAGTTACGTCTCAAAGCACGCCGCTTGAAAATTGCTGATCGTGTTGAGTTTACAGGCAGTGTCTTTGGTGAGAAATTGCAAGAATGTTACAAAAATGCCATACTTTTTGTTCTTCCAGCCAGATCTGAACCTTTTGGAATAACCGTTTTGGAAGCAATGGCTGCAGGTATCCCGACCATCATCTCGTCCTCAACCGGAGTTGGGGAAATTGTCAAGAATGTTCATATCATTGAGCCGAATCAGCCGAAGGAATTGGCAAAAGCGATCATTCACCTCCTGGACAACCCAGAGCTAAGACAAACCTTAGGGCAAAAAGGTGCTCAAGAAGCACGGACATGGTCTTGGAGCCTTGCAGCAAAGAAGACTCGCCAATTATATTTAAAGCTATTAAACACAAAGTAATAATCTATTTTATTTATTAAGGAAAGGAGTTAATAGAATATGTCAAACGAGACACAACTTCCTGCAATTGAGGATATTATTTCAGCCTATCAAGATTGCTATGGGACAAGCAGACAGGTTCTGCAAGCTGTACTCATTTCCTACACCCCTAAAATACGGAAAATGATCCTAGAATATCTTGTAACCTTCCGTAATCAAGATGGAGAGTTGGAAGAAGAATCATTAATTGGAAAAGTGTATTCTGATCAAAAAAAAGGAATTGAAAGCTATCGGTTTTTGCAATATTTGTGGAACAATGGATTGGGTTCTGACCCTCAGTATACGATAGTACATCCGATCGCTTATTTACAGAAATGGAGATTGATGATTATGTCTAAGTCTCCTGGCAAAACATTGGACGATTGGATACATGATCCAAATATGAATAGCAAGCAGCTAGCCTTTCTGATTTCAGAATGGTTGACACGAATGCATGAGATTCCTCTTACAGAGATCCGCGAAGCGACACGAACACGAGCCAATGCTGACATGAGGCGTTTTTATGAAGATCTTACAGAACGAATACCAAAAGAAAAATCAAGGCTAAAATCTATATATGATAAATTTATTAAAAATTCAGAAAAAAATAGAACAGACGAAACAGTGTTACTTCATGGTGACTTTCATACAAAAAATGTATTCTTGCATGAGGAAAACGTCATTGCGATTGATTTTGATCACCATTTTGCAGGTGACCCCGCCTGGGATGTAGCGTATTTGGCATGTCAAATTCAGGTAAGCGGCTTTTTCAAGAAAGGGAATTTTGATTTTTTTCAACCAATGATTAAGTATTTCATTGAAAAGTATTTTGATGCTCATCCTGCCTACGACAAACAGTCATTTCTTGACCGAATCTCTTTATACAGTGCTCGTTCCCTTTTTGAAAGCCTGCACTATGAATTATGTGTCCTAAATACAGGAAAATTTACCATTATAGATCCTTTTCTTACCAAGTGCGAGCTGTATTTGCAAGGAAAGGGTTATAAATGAGCGGCCCATCCATTCCCATTGCCATCGTTCACCATGCCAATCAATACCTGATCACTAACGGCTACGACAATCGTCCGGGTATCGATGAGATTATTGGGCCTCCTGACGCTACCTCCGGTTTACGAGCAGTATTTGATCTCCATTCCCAATATAACATACCCTTCCACCTCCATATTAGCGGCACGTTTATCGAAGCATGCGCCTGGTTTGATCCGCTTTTTCTTGAAGAAATTGTTGAATTAAGAAAATCGGGATTAGTAGAGATTATTGGTTCTACGTATGCCCAAAATATTATGCCTTTGTTTGATCGCGAACATAATCGCTATCAAGTTGAAGAAGAACTGCGTCTGTTCGAAACGTGGCTTGGATCCGAAATTTCTGAGGTAACGGGATTTTGGGTTCCTGAACGAGTATGGAATACCCAAAAACTAGCTAATGTTCTTACTGATACAAGTCTTCCTAATGGAGGGTTTCAATATGTTCTAGTGGATGACCGCTTGATCTTATCTAATGCTTCACGTGGAAACTTTGATCTTAATCCACGCTTTATTCCCGAACTTTTTGAAGCTCATCGTATTGAAGGGAGTCAAGGTTTAATCGCGCTTCCGCTCTCTTATGAAATGCGTTTATCTGTCCCTCTTGAAACAGAGAAGCATGAACAACGATTAAATATTCTTATGTCGCAAATGCAGCAAGAGATCATTAACGGTCGAGACGTAATTGCAATCTATGGCGATGATATGGAGAAGGTTGCAGGAATTCCTCCTTGGAATCCTCTTGCTGTTGAACATTATCGTTGTTTCCTAGAATGGTTGATTAATAGACAAGATGTTACACCCGTTCTTCTTCAGTCATGGTTGGCTAATCACAAAATTCAACCCCAGCGTCCTATCGGAACTGGTACCTACCGAGAGCTGGCTACAGAGTTTGGAGCTGGTGAAGATTATATGAATTGGGCAAATTCACAGGCTTGGGCTCCTTATCAACGATCCTTGATCAAAACGTGGGAGGAGCTTAAAAAGCTTTCATCTAAGACTAATCCACAGTCTTCATTACTTGTACTAGCACGAAAACACTTTCTTGCTTGTACTTATGAAACAGGTTGGCACGACGCTCCAAACAGTATTCACAGCGATCCAGACAGCAGCGGTGTCCCATTACCCGCTCCTTGGGCACGTGCAGTCGCAAGTCATGTTCGGGCAACCTCAATCCTGATGGAAGCAGTAAAATGGGAAAATGATTGCGATAACTCCAGCCTCATTCATGCTTTTGAAGTTGATTTAGATAATGACGGTCATAAGGAAGTCATATTACGAAATAATGTTTTAGCCGCAGTGATTTCGCCTCGTTTCGGCGGGCGTATCATTTACCTGTTTTTTTATAAAGAAGTTGATGGACAGCTTATCGTTGGTAATCCATCAGACGACTGGAATTGGTTGGAGGAACTAAACGACTTTATGGACGTTCCAATGAATCATCCAGGCGCATTGGCAGATTATGGATTTGAACATGACACATATGAACTTCTTTCTCTCACGATAAAAGAAAATCAAGAAGTTGAGCTCGTGATCGTGAACAAGCAATCAAACAGTGCTGCCTATGGGATGACCAAACACTTTTTACTCAAAAAAGGACAAGGTGAAATCAATATTAAATATGACCATATTCCTTCAAACATTTTGCCTCTATCACTCGATATTGGTTTATCACCAGACTACTTGCGATTATTGCGCGAAGGCCGCTCCGACATTCTCCCTTACCAAAATGAAGACAAGAGAGGGTTTCAAAACGGGAAAGTGATTTCTTGGGTATCCCTAAAGTCAGAGAATATCATTTGGAGGATGCCTCGTATTCCTATTTTCGGACACGGCTTTTGTTTGGGGCTTACAGTCACATCTACCTCTGCTTCATTTTGTCTAGGAGCAGAGCTTTCATCAAATTAGATAAAGGAGGATTTAATTAGTATGAATCAGAACATACATCCTGTTCAGCTGCTGGAAACCTTCTTTAAAGGTTATTCCAAACCTCAGCACATTCTTTTTAGTGATGGTCGCACGTATGTAGTGAAGTTCAAAAATAATCCATCTGGAACGAGAGTTATGGTAAACGAGTACATTGCCGGTAAATTAGGCCAACTTCTCTCCCTTCCCGTTGTACCTTTTGAAGTGGTACAAATAGAAGATGATTTTATTAAGGAGTCTCCAATTCTTTCTAAACACAAGTTCACCTCTGGGAGCCAGTTTGCCAGTTTGTTTATTGACAATTGTATTCAACTCTTAAGGGATTCGCAGAATGAACACGTAAAAGTAAGCAATCGAGATCATCTCGCCTTAATGATGGTATTCGATCTTTGGATAGGCAATACAGATCGTAAAGAGAACAATGTCCTGCTCGAACCCGCTGAGAACGGGGAGTATTATCTCCATATGATCGACCACGGCCGTTGTTTTTCTGAAGCGAAATGGACCGTCAAAACACTAAGGAAAATGCCTAAGGTGGCTGTTAACCTAAACGTTCATAAGTGGTGCGTTTCTTTACTGCAAAGTCAAAACGAGATAAATGCAGCGATTGAAAAAATAATGGCCATTCCAGAAAAGGCAATTCATGATGTAATCAAATCGATCCCTGAGGATTGGGATGTATCGGAAATGGAAAGGGAGGCGCTTGTCACCCACCTTGTTAATGCAAAACAACTATTACCAGAGCTAAATTTACAATCCAAAAAAAAGAAAAAATAAAGGAATAAAGGTTCTGCCTTATGGCAGAACCTTTTCTAGGCTAATAAGAAAGGATAAATTTTTCAAATTTATCCTTTCTTTTCGAGCATTAGTGCACTAAGGAAGGGCTCCGTAAGCATAAGCATCGCAGTCGAAAGGCTGTGCTTTTCGACGAACTCTGTCTCATGAACCGCCTTTAAGGCTCGCCAATCGGTGATTCTTTTAGACAAAATAAAACCTTTCTCTCATAGGTGTTACAGAGTAAATGAAGCGAATAGAATGATGGAAAAACTGTACACTTAACCTATACTTGTCCTTTCACTTTCGTCATTAAATCATGAAAATCAGGTTCATTTACCCAGCGTTTATACCATTTAGGGCTAATTTCTTGGACAAATCGAACGAAATCTTCAGCGTTAACTCCCATATCACCAATTAGTTTTTTTGCTAAGAGGACAGGCTGAGGTTTAATCATGTGAACCACATCAATTACTTTCATTTTCCCATCAGGAACCACATAGATGTGCCGCGCAGAATGATCGAAACGATTGTAGCCTGCTTGTTCAAATGAATCCAATACATCAATAATTTTGGCCGTTAATTCCTTGTCAAGTGGATTCTGGTCTAAATATTCGAAAAGAGTTGGATATTTCAAGTATTCCATAACAATAAAATTTTCTCCCGTTAAATACACCTTTGGACAAATGCCAATATTACCTCCAAGTTGCAATCCATGAAGCTCACGATCCAGGTCTTGTTTCACACAGTAGATTTTCACACAGCGATTTTCATCTATTTGAAAAACAGCCCCTTGGTGTCCTTTTCCCAATAACTTAAAACTTGTTGGGTTATTAATTTCCACACTGCCGGATTGCTTCGATATATGAATTTTATCCAGTTTATCGACAATCTCATTTTCCAAATTCACTCTCAACAGCCCCTTTCATATGTCTGAATATCTGATTACTATATTAGAATATGTTCTAAGTAAGGTGCTTGTGCTAGACAACTCTCTTGACCCGCTCATTAAAATTGGCAGGAGAGAGTTTGTTTTCCAGTATATAAGCAAAAGTATGTGCGGACACAAAAAAACAACACGCCAGATTATGTGCAACAACAAGTCGCACCCCTCTCAGAACCGTACGTGAATTCAAATCTTTCTTTTATTTAATTGACTCTAAGTCCACAACAAGCATTTCTTTTGAGTTATCATCATGTACTTTTTGGGCAAAGTCCATTGCAAGCCGATAATACTTATGTGATAAATCAGTTTTACCAATCATACGTGCTGACCTACTTAATGCTTCATAGGCATACCCAATATAAAAAGGCTCGATATCATTCTCCACACTTACTTCTAAGCTCCGCTCCGCAAAGTAAAATGATCTCTCACCAAGATTTACTACTCCATAAACTCTAGAAAGCTGCCAATACCCAATTGATAGATTTTGTGGCGTATGATCTTCTACCTGGGTCCAATGGTAAAATGACGAATGTGCTAGGTGAATCATTTTCTCTTCATCTAATTTTGTTCGTTCTGATAGTTCAAGATATTCCCAAACCTCATTAAAACAATTTACTGCCATTTGCTTATGGGAAAATGTGGATGTCATCTGTCTGCTACCTTTCTTTTTCAAATCTATCAATGAACCAGAATGGCAAATACAATAACAAAAAGGTTATTAATGCAATGACCTCTAAAGGTATAAGATACAATGGCCATGGTCCTAAATAATCCAAAACGGATGGGTTTACTGGCTTTTCGGAGATATACATATAATTTCCTTCAATAAAATAATTCAATAAAAACACAAAAAAAGTATAAAGATTTAAGTATAAAAAAGCTTTCCACACACTCTTTGCTGTTGGTCTATATTTTTCTACCAATACCATAAATAAATTTGCCACCACGATTCCACCATGCGAAATAAAAAAGTGAACATAACGGAAATGTGGAAACGTATAAGCACTAATATCAGGGGTGATCATTGCCTGCAGAGCGCTTCCAACACCTGCAAAATAGGTAAATTCAAAGAGACTATAGCTCTTAGTAAGCAGTAAAGCTGCAGATAGAAGGATGGAAATACTGCTTAGGTGGAATGGCAGAGAATATTGAATAGTCCACTCCCCTACACGCCATAGCCATACATGCAGACTAATTTCTGAAATAAATAAAATTGCTGCCAATCCTACTCTAACAACGTTATTAAATGGCGGCTTCCTTAGTACTCTTCGAAATAGAAAGATTAAGACAATTACGCCAACTAAAACAAATAACGTCATCCAGTGTGTTTTTGAAAATAAAATAAAGGCATCTTCACCATCTGCTAGAAAATATCTTTCCATCCGATCACCAATGTATTTATGTCATAAATAAATGCACTTCACGAAATAGCGTTTTGTTGACGTTTAATAGTATGTACGATTATGATGATTACTATAAAAATTAGGAGGTTATTACATGTCTGCACTCGTGTTTATGGCACTATATCGTCCGAAACCTGGAAAAGAGAATGAACTAAAAGAAATCCTTAAAGTACATATCCCTGTCCTTAGAGAAGAAGGATTGATAACAGAACGTCAATTATTAACACTACAAGCTGAGGACGGAACTATTATTGAAATAGCGGAATGGAAGTCTAGTGAGGCAATTGACAAAGCACATCAATCTGAAAAAGTAATGGCAGTATGGGATAAAATTGGTGCTGCAGCCGAACTGACAAATCTATCATCCCTTGCAGAAGCCAAGTATCCTTTCCCTAATTTCAAAGCCATCTAAGTATAGTCTAGGTTCAAAAAAACATGAGAGCTACCATGTAAACTCTGTTGTTTTTAATTGAGTGACCGAACTAACTCTTTTTTTCATCTTTCGGTCTTTCCAGTGCTGCTGGAGTGACCATGAACATAACTCTTTTCATTTTTCGGTCATTCCAGACCACCTGGAGTGACCATAAACATTACTCTTTTTATTTTTCGATCACTCCAGACCCGCAGGAGTGACCAGGAACCCATCTCTATTTACGTTTCAGTCACTCCAAACACAAACTTTAATTTGTAAAAATAAATTCTGTCCTACTTCCGGTTTGTCCCGCGATGACTTCTAATCTAATATCGATTCGTTCTTTCAGCTCTGGAACGTGAGAGATGATACCGACCAACCGTCCGCTGCTTTGGATGTCCATCAGTGCTTCAATGGCTTGATCAAGTGATTCAGGGTCTAGCGTTCCAAAGCCTTCATCAATAAACATCGTCTCCAATGAAACTCCGCCTGCATAGTTTTGAACCACATCCGCAAGCCCAAGAGCTAATGATAGAGAGGCCTTAAAGCTTTCCCCACCAGATAAAGTCTTTACATGGCGCTCCTGACCGGTATATTGGTCAAAGACAAGAAGTTCTAAACCACTTTGAACATTCCCTTTAGACCTGTCGGTTTTCCTTAAAAGCTCAAATCGTCCTGCCGTCATTTTCCTTAATCGCACATTTGCTTCCCGCAAAATATCATCTAAAAATGCAGCAAGTACATATCGTTCAAACGTAATTCGATACGTATTTTGACCTTTGGCAATTTCGTGAAGATGTCCAATCAGCTTATAGCGTTCCTCCAACACCTTCATATGCTCATTAATTCTTTCAACATTATTATAGATTTCAAGATTGTCCCGCCTTTTAACAAACAGGTCTGTCCGCTGATTAGTCAGATCCACTAATTCACTAGCTAGATTCTCTAATAACACTTTTAATCCATCAACATCAGGCGTCTTCACATCTTGTAAAAGCTCAGTCAATTCTTTTAAGCGATCTGAAACAGAGCGTAACTCTTCACGATAACTGCGAATTTGACCTTCAAGAATCCGGATGTCATTCTCAGTTTTTTTAGATGAATGATATAGACTGTAGTTTTCAAATCCTTGTTCTGCAAGTTTAGTAACAAAGATTTCTTTCTCTGTTTTAAGCTCATTTTCTTTGCCTGAATGGTGCTTTACCGCGTCTTGTAATCTAGCTGCTTCTGCAGATTGTTTCTCTTTCACTGCTTGTAAACGCTGCTGTGCCTCTTCTAACCTTTTCAATAACAATTCATGTTGTTTTTTTGAAGTTTTTAGTGCCTCTTCGTATGCATCTACGGTACGAAGATTCTCTGGAATCACCTTCATCATTCTGGTTAAATTCGTTTTCTTCTCCGTAAACTGTACAGTCAGCTCAGTTACATGAGCTGTTAACTGTTGTATAGCACTTTTTAATACCGTTTTATCAGAATCATTTTTCTCTAGTTCCATGTTAATTTGATCAAGCATTTTGATTTGATCATTTAGCGTTTTTTGTGCTTTCTGGAGATTATTTTTTCCAGATTGAACCTCGGATTTAGTTACTTGTAAATCAGTTTCCTTAAAATCAACGCGATATGATCGTATTTCCTTAAAAATCTCTTCACAGTTTTCTCGTTGTGTTTTTTCAATAGATTGACTTTCAAAATAGAGAGATTCTGATGCTGCTTTTTCTTTTTCCAAAAAAACTGCCTGCTGCTTTGCAGCTTTAAGGTCCTTTTCATTTGGAATAAGAGCTGCATTTGCTGACGCTGGTGCTGGGTGGTGCTCCGAACCACAAACCGGACATGCTTCACCCGTTGTAAGTCGTGCAGCTATTAGTGATGCTTGGCCATGAAGCCATTTATTCTCCAAATCTTCCACAAGTGCTTTTGCATCCATATACCTAGCAGCTGTATTTTCAAATTTCCCGGAATTCAAATTAAGATCCTGCAGCGCCTTTTGATGGCGTCCAAGGAATAATTCATATTTTTCCATTCTGTCTAATTCTGACTGCATTTTTTCAATCTGGCGTTCATTTTCTATAAACTTCAACTGGCCCTTCTCAATTTCTGCTTTTTTATCCTGCAGATTTTTCATTCGGTCTTCCAAGCCCATGAGACTATTTTCAGCTGCTACTTGCTTTTCCTTCGCATCCCTCAGGGAAGCTTCCACTAATGCTGACTCTTTTACTAAAGCAGTAAAGGAATAAACATCGTCCTTCATATTTATGAGTTGATTAATGGCATCAAGTGCTTTTTGCCGCTCCCCTTCACGCTCGATTTCAGCCTGCCATTGTTGTTCATATTGTTTTGATAAAACATCTAATTTTTCGATTTCACTTTGTATAGATGTTACATTTCCCTTAAGTTGGTCCAATTCACGCTTTAAACGATGGCAAAGCTCTTCTTGCTGTGCCAACAGTGCTGCTTTATGTGCAAGTTGAACCTGTTTTTCTTTTTCAGCAAAAATATCTGCTTGTGATTCTAGTTTTATTTTTTCCTCTTTTAACGCTTCTCTCGTTTGAATTTGTTTTAAAATCGTTTCGGCTTCAAACAGTTTTCCCTTTAAGGTATCTTGTTCCTGTTCTTTTTCTTTTAAGCTTATGACCAATTTTTCAAGCAGGCTTTCCATACCACTGATTTCTTCCTGTAATAACGGCATGATAATCAAATCGTTTACACTGTCTGCTTCTAAATATCCTTTAAGCTCATCGTTTGTTACCGCTTGAATACGGCGGAGATTTTCATATCTAGTCTGAACCTGCATCTCAACAGAATTCTTTAACTCTGTAGATTCAACTTTCAGCCTCTCTTCCACCATCTTATAAATCTGAGTATGGAACAATCGCTGTAAAATAACCTCTTTATCCTTACTATCAGACGTTAATAGCTTACGAAATTCTCCTTGGGGGATCATTAAGATTTGGCGGAACTGATTGCTATCAATCAGCATAATTTCTTTAATTTTTTCTTCTACTTCATTGATCTTGGTTGCAATTAATTTCTTTTCACCGTTCTCATCCCAGCTGTATAATTCCGCTTTGGCTGGTAAGGAAGTAAATCCTTCGCCCTTTTCCTTCTTTTTAGGCTGTTGGGGGAGGCGGGTAATCGAATACACTTTGTTACGGATAGAGAAGTCAAGTGAAACCTCTGTTACTAAATCTGCTCTTGCAAATTGGCTTCGTAATTCAGGTCCATTGCGGTCTTCGCCACTTGCTTTTCCATATATCGCATAACTAATCGCATCAAAAATGGTTGTTTTTCCAGAACCTGTTTTACCTGAAATAACAAACATTGTGCGATTACCAAGCTGAGTGAAATCAATCGTTTCTACATCTGCATAAGGACCAAATGCCTGCATGGTTAGTTTTAATGGTCTCAACGTTTACCCTCCTCACGTAACACTTTTTCGATCACATCTGCCATTACTTCTTTTTTACCAGTGGAAAACTCTGACGTGGTCATCTCGGTATAAAATTGTTCAAACAAGTCAAGTTCTGATTTTTTCTCACTTTGTGTAATATTGAATGATTGCTTTTTCTTTAAATCCGTAATATCTATTTTCCGTTCAAGATGAAGTACATTCGGATATACCTGTCGTAATTTATTTATCGGATCAAGCAGTGCCCCTTCATCAAGTAAGGTAATTTTCATATAATCATGTAATCTTTGTTTTTCATAAAAGAAAGGATCTAGCAGCTCCTCAAGATGTCCCTCAAGTTCACGCATGTCATGTGTTGGATTCAGTGATCGATAACGATGGGAGAAGTTCCCTTTTTCATCCATTTCTATAATTGAAATCGATTTATTTTGCTTCGCTTCTGAAAAGGAATACTTTAATAGGGAACCTGAATATTTTACTTTTTCATGTTTGATTGCATCCGGACTGTGTAAATGACCTAGTGCCGTATAGGAGAAAGGTTCGAAAAGCTCTGCACCTACACAACCAGATCCCCCAACGGATAAAACACGTTCGGAGTCTGAAGTCTGCCCGCCTAAGACAAAGGCATGTCCCACCAATACATTAGGCTCATTGGGATTTAAGTTTTCCTCCATTTTTCCAATCAGTGCTTTCATCGCATCTTGATGGGAATGAATTGAATCATCTCCAAGAAGTTGACGAACCACTCCAGGTTCAGCAAAAGGTACTAAATAAAAATTAACTCCGTTTACCTGTACGGGCTTAAAGCTGTTCGATAGCTTACCAGACAAGTAGAAATGGCTGTGCTTATACCATGAGCTTCCAAATGACAATCTTTCAGCACTGTCATGGTTTCCAGCAATCGCTACAACAGGTGTTTTCAGCTCAACATTGATTTTAAACAGTATTTCATCTAATAATTCAACTGCATCGGTTGGCGGAACGGAACGGTCATACAAATCACCGGCAATTACGACCGCATCCGGCTTTTCCTCTGCAACAATATCTATAAATTGATTAAGTGCTTCCCGCTGGTTTTCTGTCATATAAACACCATGCACTAATTTACCTAAATGCCAGTCCGCCGTATGGATAAATTTCATTTATTTTCACCCCATCTTTTTTTAACTCATAAATACTATTATAGCAAAATACCAACTTTTGTGAGGTTGGAAAACGAAGAAATAACAGGTAATACGGGGTAGAGGTTTTTATTTTAAACAGCAAAAAACAGCCCGACACATTGGTCGGGCTGTTAAATCATTGGTTTCATAAATTATTATTTTTTAGTTACGTTTGCAGCTTGTGGTCCACGAGCACCTTCAACAACTTCGAAAGATACTTCTTGACCTTCTTCTAAAGTTTTGAAACCTTCAGTTTGGATAGCGGAATAGTGAACGAATACGTCGTTTCCGTCTTCAGCTTCGATAAATCCGAAACCTTTTTCAGAGTTAAACCATTTTACTTTACCGTTTTTCATGTAAAAAAATCCCCCTATTAGCTTATACTAAGCCATGTGTAAAATTCACCAAATTACAACGTGATAGCTTTACTTTCACTTTCTTATCCAAACTAATGATAAAACCTGAACAAGCTTTGTAACATAAATCTAATCCCGTGCAACGGCTGACTAAAATTTAACATTTTTTAGCTTCTATGTCAATAAAGTACTATAGACAAAAGCCTACAAAATTCGGGGTTTTCAAGGCATTTGCGCCCTTTGTATCCGTTTACTTTTTGTGCTGATTACTGCTTGGATTCGTGACCAAAACTTGATTCCTGTCAATCTTGCCAAACTTACATTTTATATCTTTTACGACATCTTTGATGAGTAATTCTAAACCGATGTAGGTTAGAGTAGGAAAATTTGCAAAAAGCTTTTTGACCTCCCATTTCAGTTCATTCTCACCGCAAATACTGTGGCGATTGATTTGATCTACTTCATTCTTAATGATGGAAAACTGTTTTTGTTTTTCATCGTCAGGCAGGAGCTCCAAGGCATCTAGTCTAGCAAGGAACTCGACTGACTTTTCAATCTTCAGTCTTACTTCATCATGAACATCCTTGGTTATAATATGATTCTTATATTTAAATTCATTTAACTTCAGAGCAGAGTCATACGTAGCATTTACAATTTCCTCTCTTGTCATATTGTTAGTTTCATAGCTCAGCATATTTTTCCAAGACGGTTGTTTCATAGCTTCACGGAAGTCTTCAAGTTTGTTGCAAAACTTTTTATAACCATATTTTTCCGGATTTTCAAACGCCGGGCTTCCTGGATCAAGGAATGGAGAAAGCGGTGCGACAAAATATGAAATTCGAGAATCTTCGTCACATTCCTTGTGAATGTTTTCACAAAAATCAACATTTCTCATCGCACTATCGTAATTTTGATTGGGGATCCCCGTCATGAAAAATAAGTCAATCTTAGCACAGCCATTCTTTAATGCAAATTGAAGCATTTCAATTACTTTGGCATTTGTACATGGCAGCTTTCCATTATATTTACGGATATCCTCATCTGCAGATTCAAGAGTAAGCTCAATACTATATTTAGGCATTGCCTCATTTAATCTTTCAAAAAAATTCTCATCGGCATAATTAAACAATTCGAATACGATCTCGTTCTTTACCTTCATTTTTGACAAACCATCAAGAAATTCATCAACGTACTCCTTGCCTCCTTGCCTTATATCATTCAGAAGAAAAATAGGTGCCCGTGTAAATCTTTGAATTAAGGCAATATCTTCGAGCATTTTTCGAGGGGAACGCATAACTAGCTTCTTTCGGTTGCAGTTTAACTCATAGGCATCTTTAGAACCTCCGCAAATTAAACAATTATAGTTACAACCTTTTGAGGTTAATATGGCAGTGTTTGGATACTGAAGCCAACCTTTGTATGGCAATGTATCTAATAGATTAACATATTTAAAGACGGAACCTATGATATAGCGATATCCTGGTAAATTAAACTCATCGAGACTGTCTGGTACATAGGTGATCTCATTATAAAAATATTGATTATTTCGCTTCCATGTTAGATTTGGAATATCTGAAAATCCAGATACGTCCTTTTTCTCCAGCTTATTAAGCAGCATTAATATTAATTTTTCAGTAGTATCACCCCGAACTACAAAATCAATACAAGAATACTCAATTAATTCTTTATGGAAATAGGTGCTGGACAGTCCACCAAACAAAACGGGTGTATCTGGATGATATTTCTTAACGATTTTTGCTAATTCTACACTTCCATGTGCATGAGGAAGCCAGTGAAGATCAATTCCAAAAGCCTTAGTTTTGATTTTACTGATTTTCTTTTCAACATCAAAATTTGGATTTAAAAGCATTCGATTTGCAATATTGACGATTTTCACTTTTAATCCAAATCGTTCTAAGTAATCTCCAATACTCGTCAATCCAATTGGATACATTTCAAAAACAGGGGAAGAAGGAACCACATCGCTGATAGGACCGGTAAATAGCATTTCTTTTCTGAAATCATAGACTGTTGGAGGATGCAGCAGTACCAAGTCGTAAATCATTTGATCACTTCCTAAATTCTATTATTTGTTTACACCATTATCGTAATATAAGAAACAAGGAAAATGTTGGTTAAAATAGTACAATTAATTGATTTTTAAGAGAAAAGCGGAGGCGACTGCCCTGGGACGAAGGCATAAGACGAACCCTGCAAGAAGGCGCTCTTTGCCTTCTTCAGGGGGTGGCTTATGACTCGAGTCCCAGGGAGCCTCAACTAGACAAGCTTATGACCCCGAGCCCCTAGGCGCTGCAGCTAGACAGTTATCATTTCTCGAAGATTGATACTTTTAAACATAAAAATAGCCGAAGAAAATTATTTCTTCGGCTCCAATGCTAGTTCTTCATCTTCGTCTCTAAACTTATCTAATATAGTTATGGTATCAACTAAGTGATTGTTAAAAATTTGACGAGCTACGGCTAAAAGTTCCACAATCATTGGATCTTTTAGTGTATAAATGACTTTATTTCCTTCTTTGGTACCCGAGACAATATTTTTTGCTCTTAATATTTGCAACTGCTGAGAGACAGCAGAACCTTCACTGCCAACAAGGGTTTGGATTTCATTCACATTTTTATCCCCTTCTGCTAACAGTTCTAATATGCGGATCCTCAAAGGATGTGCAAGTGCTTTGAAAAATTCCGCCTTAAATTGCTGCATTTCAAGATTCAATCCATTCACTTCCTTAATTCATTCTAGTAAGTAGCCGAGAGCTTCTGTTTGCTGCTTTCAATTACTTCGGAAGCCGAAAGCTTCTTACATTCTTTAAATGCGAAGTGCTTACAGCCAAGACATTTATTGCGATCCAGCTGCGATAACGCAAACTGAATGGCGTCACCTGTGTGTTCAAAGAAATGATCTTGACCAATCACATCATATAAGCCCGTACGTAACAAAACATTTTTAGGCTGTTCGTTTATTCCCGATATGATAACTATACCATTTTTTGAAAAATGAGACACAATACTTGCCAAATTTGCTTCACCAGTAGTATCCATAAATGGCACCCTACTCATCCGCAATAACAGAATCTTGGGACGATAGTTAATTGTACTCATGATAGATGTTTCAAATGTTTTGGCTGCTCCAAAGAATAATGGACCTTCAACATTATAAATGCTTATTTGAGGACAATCATGAGAATCAGATACAATTTGAGTCTCTACCTTTGCATTTTTATGCTGAAGGTTTGGCAATGCCTTTGCCGTGGTCATCAAATCGCTCATTCTCTTCGTGAATAAAATCGCCGCCATGACTAAGCCCACTTCAACGGCAGTGGTTAAGTTAACAAATACTGTTAATAAAAAGGTAACCACTAAGACTAGGGAATCAGTCGATTTTGTTTTTAAAATATGGGCAAATACTTTCCGTTCACTCATATTCCAAGCAACAACCATTAATATAGGTGCCATGCTTGCAAGTGGAATATAAGATGCAAAAGGAGCGAAAAACATTAATACTAGCAATACTACAATCCCATGAATAATACCGGATAACGGGGAAACTGCCCCATTTTTGATATTTGTAGCTGTTCTGGCAATTGCCCCTGTTGCTGGAATTCCGCCAAAAAGCGGAGTGACCATATTGGCAATCCCTTGACCTATAAGTTCCTTGTTACTGTTATGCTTGCTATTTGTCATCCCGTCGGCAACCACTGCTGAAAGCAGGGATTCAATCCCTCCAAGCATCGCAATAATAAACGCTGGTTTTAATAGAGTAATAATCATTTCTACGCTCAAGTCAGGAATTTGCAGCTGTGGCAATTTGCTAGGAATTTCACCATAAGCAGTTCCAATGGTTGCTACCTGATTGGGAAAGAACAAGGCTGCAATCATCGTTGAAACCACTAATCCAATTAATGGTCCTGGAACCTTAGGCGCAATTCTTGGGGTCAAAATAATCGTTACTAAGCATATGACCGCCGTTAAAATGCTAAAAAGGTTAATACTGTCCATGTGGATCATGATTTCTTTTACATTATTAATAAATTCTTCATGCATCTTAATACCTGTCAACCCTAGTAAACTAGCAATTTGTCCGGTGAAAATGGTAATCGCGATCCCTGTGGTAAAACCAATGGTTACAGGTCTTGGGATAAATTTTATTAATGATCCCATTTTGAAAATCCCCATGAAGAGGAGCATAATTCCAGCTAAAAAACCTGCAATTAACAGGTTTTCATATCCGTACGTCATAACGATTCCAAATAATATTGGAATGAACGCTCCAGTTGGACCACCAATTTGATACTTCGAGCCTCCAAACAAGGAGATGAGGATTCCGGCAACAATTGTTGTGTAGATTCCAAATTCCGGTTTCACCCCTGAAGCAATCGCGAAGGCCATCCCAAGAGGTATGGCAATTACACCGACAATGAGTCCTGACAGGACATCTTTTGGTACACTACTTAAGGAATATTGATGGAATCTTTTGTCACTTAACATATGAACCCTTCTTATCTTTCAAATTTGTATATCTGATTATTTGAATATAGAGGAATTCAAATTAATAATCAAGACATTTGTTTTAAAAAATTTTCCAGTTGTGTTGTCCCCTATCCTGTGTTATATTAATTGAGCGATGAGCTGAGTTGTGTAAGTCGAGAAACATTCCTTTTTGGAGCGCACTATGTGGAGTGTGGTTTTTCGCCTCAATACGCAAAAAGACGTCTTGCTATATGCAGGCGTCTTTTTTATGTTTAAATTAGCTCTTTTTTCCTAAATCTTATAAAATGGAATTATCAGGGTTTTTATTAAAAGGAGGAAAAAACGATGAATAATCATGAAATTGATTACAAAATTTATGGGGATGATATGCAGTTCGTGGAAGTTGAGCTTGATCCTCAAGAAACCGTTATTGCTGAAGCAGGAAGCTTTATGATGATGGAAGATGACATACATATGGAAACAATTTTTGGAGACGGATCTGGTAACTCTGGAGGCAGCGGGCTGATGGGCAAATTATTCAGTGCCGGTAAACGTGTTATTACAGGAGAAAGCTTGTTCATGACTGCCTTTACCAATCAAGGTCATGGCAAAAAACACGTTTCGTTTGCCTCACCGTACCCTGGTAAAATCATTCCAATGGATTTAAGTGAGTTGGGTGGAAAAATCATTTGCCAAAAGGATGCTTTCCTTGCTGCGGCAAAGGGTGTATCAGTTGGAATAGAATTTCAGCGAAAAATTGGAGCTGGCTTCTTCGGCGGTGAAGGCTTCATTATGCAAAAGCTTGAAGGCGATGGACTTGCATTTGTTCATGCAGGAGGAGCGATTACAAAAAAGGAACTTCTTCCAGGTCAAACATTAAGAGTAGACACCGGCTGTTTGGTGGCAATGACTAGTGGAGTCGAGTATGATATTGAATTTGTTAAGGGAGTAAAGACAGCCCTTTTCGGCGGCGAAGGCTTATTTTTTGCAACATTAAGAGGTCCAGGTTCGGTTTGGATTCAGTCCCTGCCATTTAGCCGACTTGCAAGCCGAGTTTTTGCAGCAGCACCACACCGCGGTGGTGGAAAAGACGAAGGCAGCATCGCAAGAGGTATTTTTGATATGTTCAATGGTGATTAAAACATGGTAATTAGAAAAAGGGCAAAATCAAAATCTGCCCTTTTTCTATTGGATTTTATTCTCCATGATGTAATCTGAAAGGGCAAACTGTAAGGTTCCCTTTAATTCTCCGACGTGCTCAAAAGAGATCCCCGAGTTAATTACAAGCTTGACAATTTCTGGACGTAGACCAGTAATAACTGTCTTACACCCCATCATCGAGATACCATTAATAATCCGTATGAGATGTTCAATGACTTCAACCTCCATCACCGCTGCACCTGAAAGATCTTATATTAATGTTTGAATATGAGAATTACCAATTTCCGTGATTATTTTATCTTCAATCGTATTGGCTCTATAGGAATCAATAGCACCAATTAAAGGTATGATGCTGATATCTGGTGAGATTGGGATAATGGGAACAGAAAGGTTCTCTAAAAGTTTTCTCTGAGTGTCTAACAATTCATCTTTATACTTTGTATATTGGATGAAGAAAGAATTTAAGAATTGATCAAATTGTCGGTTTATGTTTTTTTCCAAAGTAAAATAAGATTCTGAAGAATGATCATTATTTTATTCAAATCAAAATTATAGAGGATATCCCACACCGTTCTTCTTATCGCTTGTATCCATTCCAATTTAATAGCTATTGTTATTGAATATTTAGCCCATGCAATGCCTTCTTGTTTGGCGAAAGAAATTAATTCATGTTCACGTTCCTCTACAATCAGTAACACGGGTTTATGTGCATTGCTTAATAGATTAATATTGCCAATCCTATGTATCTCATTAATTTCATCTATTTTCACCTGTAAAAAAGGAATATTTTACAAAAACTTCACATAAAAAAAGGAAATCCTCTAGATTTCCTTAAAAATTAATTTCTAATAAACAGTAAATGTTTGCCCGGTTTGAGCTCCTTCGACACTTTTCCGATAAGCTAATGCTACCCTGCTCGCTGGCACAGGATTGAAGCCAGAAAAATACGGTCCATACTTTTCCATAGACTCTTTCAATACATTGGGACTTACGTTGTTAATTCGGATTCCACGAGGCAGCTCAATAGCTGATGACTTAACAAATCCTTGTATTGCTCCATTTGCCATCGCTGATGAAGTGCCCCCGACAATAGGGTCATCCATTAATATCCCAGTTGTTAACGTAAAACTTCCACGATCATTCACATGATTAATACCAAGCAGGACCAGATTGATTTGCCCCTTTAATTTACTTAAAATTGTAATCTCATTTTTTTCAGGAGTCAAAGCCTGAAAGGGTCCAAAGTATGTATTACCTGCTGTACAAATTACCGCATCAACGTTCCCTACAGATTCATACATAGACGTAATACTTTCTGGAACGGAAAGATCAACAAAGATATTTGCATTATTTCGTCCTGCTGTAATTATTTCATGGCTAGTTTCTAATTCCTTCTTTACAGCACTTCCAATTGTTCCAGTTGCACCAATGATTAAAACCCTCATTCGTAACCTCCTAATTCGAAAGATTTAGATTAATCCTCTTTCTTGTATATTAATAGGTTTCTTCTAAAATGCCAATTTTGGTGATTTAGAGTATGACAAAAGCGCCTTTTATAAGTAAAGCAAACAAAAACAGGATTTGATCCATCTTCGCATCCTAGAAACTATTCTTAATGGTCTCATACCAGTCAGTCCATAGGAATTGCTCTAACAAGACATCTTTTCGATTCATCATACATTTCTCCTTAAATAATATTTTTCACTCTTTGTTTTCGACAAAATCTCTTGATTACCTTTATTCCAGATGTAGTTTTCTTAATTCCTCATTAGCTTGAGTTCTTTTTAAGTTATAGGATTGCCATGGGACGTAACCTAGATTTGCTTCGTTTTTCCTTTCTAGTAAAATATTTTTTAAGCCCGGAAGTTGAGGATTTTCTTCATATATCTCAATTAACCCTAGAATACCTGTGTGAGATAAGCTATTTAGATAATGCAAATCAATTTTCCCGCTTTGTTCATAACGTTCAATGTTCTTTGTCACGATAATTTGTTCAACATTGATCACGTTCATCAAGGTGTAATAGAGTAAGGAGCTAATAAAATAAAAATGGAATAATGAAAGTTTTTCAATCCAAATTTTTATTAAGGTATACATGAAAATGACAACAAGAAAAATCATAAACGAGTGGGCCATTACCCTGATGAAGGTAAACCCATAAGCGTCCTCATACATACTTAACCGCATGAAAGCAGAACTTAATAACACACCACTCGAAATGACTAGCGTCGTTAGAAGCATTTGTATAAACCTTTTTATAAAACCTATCGACTTATTCGCAAAGGTTAAAACCAGAATGGTTATCGTGAGATTGATCAGTGTCACAAATAATAGTTCAAAAAAGCCTTTTCTTGCATATTCTGCATAGGTGAAATCTCCTTGCAATGTCCCACTAAAGAAGTATTTAAATTGGACAATGGTAAAGAGGACATACACCGCATTTATTAACACCAGAACAGTAATGGTAATAATTGCATCCATAGTAAATTTTTGTTTATCACCATCGTGAGTCATTACATTTATTTGTTTTTTTATAAGGACCTGCATGAGACCAAAGAAAACAAAGGTACAGAACAAAACAGTGATGATTCGAAATACCACTTCAGCGTCCAGCAACTGAAACCACTGTGGAATCCCCCCTAACATTTTTTCAAATTGAGTATCTGCTGACATAAGTAAGCCTAAGACAACAAACAAAACGGGAACGGAAATTAGGATTCCAATCGATACTTTTTTCCACACTTGAAACTTACTTTCATCTATACCCTGTTTAAAAAACTTACCCATTAAAGAGGCAAAAATGAAATTATACTTTATTGCTCCCCCCAACTTTGAAAATAAATAAGTAATAAAGGCTGGTTTGTTCCAACGGATATTTTTTTGACTTGTTACTAATACAAGATGAAAAAATACAAGCGATGGAATCACAACGATATTGAGTGCATAAAAGAAAAGGTTATCATTTATAAAATAGCTTGCAGCTAACACCCAGATACAGATGAGTACAAGATATCCAAATCGCTGGTGAGAGAATGAAAACCCGCGATAGCGGTAAAAAAACAAACCGTAAAAAGCGATGATAAACACTAAATAGGAAATGCCTATTTCAGCTCGGAAAAAAGCTTCCTCCGCCACAATTCCTAACACCATACACAACAATAAAAATAACCAATCAGATTTGCCTATTTTCAATTCCATATAATATCCTTCTTCCATATAGAAATTCTATATACATAGTTTTACTAGGTATATAGGTAAAAAAAGCCGCTTATATCGAGGCCTTCCTACCCCATCGATATCCAAGCCAACTTATTGGATATAGGATGATGGTAAAAATGATACAAGCAATAATAAATGTTTTCGTTAATAAAGGTTCGAACCATGAATGCGGTATTATTTCAAATACGGTTAACACCATTAACATCAGATTTGGAATAAGTGAAAGTAAAAAAGTCTTCTTCAGAAGGCTCCTTCCTCTATGTCCAAAGCCTTTACCAATTTCATAGCCAAGCAACGCCCAAAAGAACATATAAATAAAGGCAATCAAGGTGGGAATAGCAGTTAGATGGTTCCAAATCACTGAAAGCCATTTCCATTGAAATACATTATGGAATAAGGTTAACAAGCTTCCTCCCCCAAAAAAGAGAATATTCATTAGGATAAAAAGCCATTTCATATTACTCGGAGTGACAGAGAGCTCCTCTTCCCACATTACAGTAATTTCCTCAGGGCTCCCCAATCTAGAAATAATTCGTTCCAGCATCTCATTCTCATCGTTACAATCATACGATTCAATAAGAATTTCATCGATATGTGCTTCATATTCCAATAGAATACTTTTCTTATCCTGATGGTTTCCGAGCCCCTTTTCCAGTTCTTCTAAAAACTTATTCTTCGGCCGTTCCATGTTTTGATCTCCCTATTACCTTGTTCATCACCTTCACAAAATCCTGCCATTCGCGGGTTTTTTCATTCAGAACTTCTTTTCCTGCGTCCGTAATTCTGTAATATTTACGCGCTGGACCCTTCTTCTGTTCCTGCCAATAGCATTCAATATACGCTTGTTTTTCAAGTTTATGCAGAGCTGGATATAAAGTCCCTTCTTTAACGCTTAGTCCATTATCACTTCGCTGCTCTAATTCTTTGACCAATTCATAGCCATACATATCTCTTTCATTTAATAATTGAAGCAAGATTAATGACGTACTTCCTTTTACCAATTCACGATTAAACATTTTTTCACCTACCTAGAATTATTAGGTACATAGAAATTCTATACTATATAAAATCATTTGTAAAATAAAAAAAGTGACGATTTTTCATATCGCCACCAATCCTGACTATTTCTTTATCTTTTTTTGGTGTTGGATATATTCGTCACGTTCACCGCCATCAGATAACTCCTCTGAAAACTCATGATCAACTTTTTGGTCACGGCGCTCATCGGGTCTAACAATTCTTGGAGGAATATTATTATTAGGTGCTGCTTGTTCGTTCCAATCACTCATAGTATCACCTCTCCTTGTTAGTTTGGGAATCATGATAAAAAACATACACGAATCATTTCCTGCATAAATATTCCATTTTTCATCATACTAAAGAAAAACGGTGAGGTGAAGAACATGGGATTAATTAACTCCTTTAACCAGTGGAGAGAAACACGATATCAAAATCATGTTTCTCATATGAAGAATCAAGAAAAGTGTCCCGATTGCTATGGGAGAGGCTTTACTGTGTATCCCTATAATGAATTTGCCTATTATAACTCCGTAGAATGCCCAGGTTGTCAAGGCAGCGGATCTTACTCAGATTGGGATCAACTGAGGTAGCATGAAAAAATTTCTTCACCAAGTTACAAGGTGGAGGATTTTTTTTTTAGTGTTTGGTCTAAATCTATGGAAAGGAAAACATAATTTTGCTATAATTTCAGAATATTCTTTTGGAATACATCTGATTGTATATATAAACATTGTCATTATTATGATTTTTACTGGAGGTTTTTGATTTTATGCCAAATTCACTTTCTATTCAAAAGCTTTACACTTCTAAATTAGACCTTTTACAAACAGAAGTGGCAATTAAAAAAACGAAGGATTTCTTTGAAAGTTCTTTAGCTGAGATGCTAAATTTAACTCGTGTATCAGCCCCAATCCTCTTAAAATCTGGTAAGGGCTTAAATGATGATTTAAATGGTGTGGAACGAATGGTTTCCTTTGAAGCTTTAGATATTAAAAATACAAATATTGAAATCGTTCAATCGTTGGCAAAATGGAAAAGGATGGCTTTGGCAAGGTACGGTTTTCCCCTTGGAGAAGGACTTTATACGGATATGAATGCCATAAGAAGAGATGAAGTTTTAGATCATTTGCATTCCATTTATGTCGATCAATGGGATTGGGAAAAAATTATTTCAAAAGAACTACGCAACTTAGAGACGTTAAAATCCGAAGTTCAAAAAATATATCAAGTCTTTAAAAATACAGAAAATCATTTAAACGAGCTCTATCCTGTACTTGAGCCTGTCCTGCCTAAGGAGATTCATTTTATTACCACGCAGGAACTTGAAACAAAGTATCCAGAGCTTTCAGCAAAAGAGCGAGAAGACAGGATTGCCAAAGAATATGGTGCCGTGTTCATCATGCAAATTGGCGTTCAGTTACTCTCTGGAGAAAAACACGATGGACGCTCTCCAGATTATGATGATTGGACATTAAATGGTGATATTATTTTCTGGTATCCAGCTTTAGAACAATCGATTGAAGTTTCTTCCATGGGGATACGTGTAGATGAAGAAGCGCTTAAAAACCAATTAAAGATATCCGAAAATGAGGATAGAATGTCTTTAGAATACCATCAAGCCATTCTTAATCAGGAACTTCCTTATACGATTGGAGGCGGAATTGGACAATCAAGAATATGTATGTTTTTTCTTCAAAAAGTTCACATAGGCGAGGTTCAGGTTTCAGTATGGAATGATCAAATCCTTGAAGACTGTAGAAAAGAAAACATAACACTGTTGTAAGTTTTATTATCTAGAATAATTAACAAACTCTCTGGAGATTTATAAAGATATGTATGCTTGTATATATCCCTGGGGGTGCTTTAATGTCTGTTTTCGTTTATCAGACGTTTATCATTAAACAAGATAAATTTAAAGAAGCGATAGACAATTTAAGAGAGATTAAAAAATTCAGAAATGAAAATTATAACCATCACGTTGAAATTCTTACACCTATATCTGGTGAAGATCATACCTTTGCACTACTTTCTACCTATGATGGATTGGGAGAAATGGAATTAGAAAATAAAAGGATGTTTGATGATGAGGAATATATTGAACTCATTGGTCCTTTTTTTCTAGAAAACATCAAAGAAGGAAGTATGTATACGCAAATTTACCGAGGATTAAGTGATAAAAAGTAGGAATAGAATAGCGAGAAATAACATAAAAGAAACCGCACAAGAATGCTGCACAGCCCTAAAAGCAGCAGGCGGTGCAGGATATCCATACAGCATCCAATGGACCATCGATACCATTGATTGGCAGCAGCCTTCTGTTGAGGTGATTGTGTCAAGAATTCAATCAGGAGCAAGCAATGGAGACATTATCCTTATGCATATTGGGGGAATCAATACTTCTGAAGTGGTTGATAGGGTCATCCCCATTTTGAAAGGGATGGGATTTAACTTAGTAACCCTAACAGAATTACTCGATTTATAATTTAAAGAAAGGGTACCCTTTCATTGGGCACCCTTTTAACGTTTATTTGTTACAGCAATATTGAACTTTTTTAAAAGTTCTCCAAAAACCTGCTTCTCTTCATCTGACCAATACTTGACTACTTCTCCTACTCTTGCTTTTCGATTCTGTTTCTCTTCTAGGAGTTCTTTTATCCCAATGTCAGTTATTTGAAATGAATACGCTCGCCCATCCACGGGATCCGGCACTCTATAAACGTATCCATTTTTTTCAAGGGCAGCTGCCTGCCGGCTTACTGTGGAAATATCCAAATCAAATTCTTCTGCCAACGCTTTTACACCCGCTGCACCATGGGAATTAATTTGGTGCAACAATAGGTAGGCAGATCGTTCAAGACCACCTGTTTTTTTAGCAGTGATTCTTCGTATTAAAATTGCTAGTTCAAGTTCAATCGTATCCAAAAAATGTTCATTCATTTTTACTACCTCACTGAAATCCTATTACTAAGCCCATCATATCATAGATGAAAAAATTTCTATATCCAAACAACTTTTTTTGTGTTTAAGGAGGATTTTTGTAAAAGCTCATTAAATAATGATCAACCACGTTCACAAGGTAAAGGATACGGATACGGTTCAGTCAGTGATTAAAAAATTTATTGATTACCGGATCAGCGGACTCACTGTTGTTAATGATAGAAATGAAGTAGTCGCTTTTATTAGTGATGGAGATATCATGCGGTACATCGAGAAGCATTCGGACAAAGTTATAGATTCTTTTTACTATCCATTCGTGATAAATGGAGATTATGAAAATTTTGAAGAACGAGAGCAAAGACTATTAAGTTTAAATGTGTTGGAAATTGCTAAAAGAAAGGTTATTAAAGATTCTTGGGATGAGGATGTTGAAAACATTGCTGCCATTCTAGGAAAAAGCAAATTAAAAAAGTGCCTGTTGAGCGTAAATGGGATCTTAGTTGGCATTATAAGTCGTGGGGATATCATCCGAAATTCCTTTAAAGAACTTCATACCATAACAGCCAATTAAATGTAACAATAAGTCTATTTTTCTTTGTTAAACAACTTAGTTGTTATTTGCGGAATAAGAAACGTTTACTAATGGAGGTTATTGGCGACCAATAGCTATATAGGTAAAGAAAAAACGGTCACCTATGAGCCTTATTGGTGACCAGTAGCTATATAGGTAAAGAAAAAACGGTCACCTATGAGCCTTATTGGTGACCAGTAGCTATATAGGTAAAGAAAAAACGGTCACCTATGAGCCTTATTGATGACCAAAATCTTATAAAAATTGAAAAACCGGTCACATTTGATTGTTCATTGTGACCGGAATAGATAAAAACTGAAATACATTTTTTATCTCAGATAGCTTTTAATCTCTATCTAGGAGTTCTTCTCCTGCAATCCCAGGCTCAGTCATTTCATGGACATTCAAGATAATATCTAATTCCTCTTCTGTTAATACATCATACTGTAAACATAATTCTCGAACAGATTTCCCCGTAATGGTTGCTTCCCTAGCAATTCGTGCAGCCACTTCGTATCCAAGATGCGGATTTACCGCGGTAATGATTCCCACGCTCTTATCTACATATTCTTTTAGGCGTTCTTCATTTGCTTCAATGCCTGCTAAGCAATGTTCCGTAAAGGCACGGAATCCGTTGTTCATAATACTGATAGACTGAAGTAGGTTAAATACTAAAACAGGTTCCATTACATTTAGTTCCAGTTGACCAGCTTCTGACGCAAGACAAATGGTGTGGTCATTTCCAATAACCTGAAAGGCAATTTGATTGATTAGCTCTGGCATGACTGGATTTACCTTACCTGGCATAATCGACGAACCTGGCTGACGAGCAGGAAGGCGAATTTCTCCCAGACCTGCGCGAGGACCCGAAGCCATTAAGCGAAGGTCATTTGCTATTTTCGACATATTCATCATGCATACTTTCAGAGCTGCCGAAACTTCTGTATACGCATCCGTATTTTGAGTGGCATCCACTAAATGCTCAGCATTTACAAGAGGAAAACCAGTGATTTCAGCAAGCTGTTTAACTACATCCTTAATGTATTTAGGATCTGCGTTTAAACCAGTTCCTACAGCAGTAGCTCCCATATTCACTTCCAATAAGTGCTCTCGAGTATGTTTAATACGATTGATATCCCGAGTAAGGACCCGAGAATATGCTTCAAATTCTTGTCCAAGACGAATAGGAACGGCATCTTGAAGATGAGTACGTCCCATCTTAATTACCTTCTCAAACTGGACAGCTTTTTGTTTAAATACTTTCTGCATATCTTCCATAGTGATTAGTAATTTTTCTAGTAGTGCTAGCGTTGAAATATGTATAGCTGTCGGGAATACATCATTCGTAGATTGTGACATATTTACATGTGTGTTAGGACTTAAATGAAAATAGTCACCTTTAGCATGACCAAGTAATTCGAGTCCACGATTGGCAATGACCTCATTGACATTCATGTTCATAGATGTACCCGCACCACCCTGAATCGGATCCACAATAAACTGGTCGTCCCACTTTCCAGCAATAATCTCATCTGCTGCTTGTATAATGACACCAGCAAGATCTTTATACAATCGTGTTGTATTCATATTAGCAATTGCTGCTGCTTTTTTTACCATTGCAAGCGCTTTAATTAAGGACTCATGAATGCGGTATCCTGTAATAGGGAAATTCTCCACGGCCCTTATTGTTTGTATCCCGTAATACGCATCAATCGGTATCTCTTTTTGTCCTAGGAAATCCTTCTCGATTCTTTTCTTGTCTGTTCCCATATGAATCCCCTTTTCTGAAAACTATCAATTCTCCATCTACTGTTCCCATATAAATCGCTATTAATAGATGTCCTACTAAATAATACCACGTCTACATTGTTTTTTCTTTAAAAAATGAACCTTTCTAATTTATAGAAAAGTTTATTCCCTATCCATAATAAAATTTAAGCTTATTTTCCACCCCACTTATAGCAGCCTTTCCCATAAATTCACCCCTTTCCGGCCTGCTTTTCCTTTTTCTTTTCAACACAATTTGCAATAAGAGTACCACCTGCTAATGCCCATACAGGTGCACTAATAAAAAATACACTTATGTTTGACATAGCAATAACAAAGGTAAACGTAACACTCACCAGCATTTTAGGCTGTGAAAAACTCAAATTAAGGCTGGACCCCAAAACTCCAAAGAGTGCAAAACCTGCTAGCATTGATACAAAATCACCTGGTAATGATTTAATAAAAGGCACCGTCCACCAGGCAAAAATACCAAACAATATTATTAATACTCCTGAAACAATGGCTGCTATATATCTTTTTTCTTTCATTCCTGTTTCCTCTCCCGAGCAAATAGCTGTCATCATTCCCGCAACATTTGCAGACTGACCGCCAAACATATTTGCACAAAGAGAAAAGATCCCGCTTAAAGTAACAATTCTATTAATCGGAGGCTTATAGTTGTTTTGTTCTAACGCGCCGATTCCCGGTGCAGCGTCATTGCTCAAGATCAATAAGGCAAGGGGTACTGAAATGGTAAAAATGGTTAATAGATTAAATTCCGGCAGTTGTATTTGCGGCATTACAAAACCAATGGTACTTCCAGCTGCAGATTCAAAATTATATGTTACTAACAGAACGATAAATCCAGAGAAAACGGCTGCTATCACGGGCGGAACTCGTAATTTCCACTTTGAAAATAAAAAATAAGTAAGCAAAGCGGTTCCCCCAATAAGGGGCAGGTGTTGGATAGAAATGATTAATCTTACAACATAGCTTGTAATGATTCCTGCCATCATCGCAGCAATAATTTCCTTAGGGACGTACTTCATGAATTTTGAAAATAACCCAAAAATGCCCACAAGAAAAATTAATAGACTTGATATGATGTAACTGCCAATCAATTGATTGTAAGGGACATGTAATGGAATGGTAGCTAAGAAAGCAACTCCTGTTATGGAATGGGCGCCAACGATGGGTATACGAAAATAAAATGGGAGCACAACACTAAACAGCCCTCCAAAAAAATAGACAGAAAACATCCAAAGTACCGTTTGGGCATCTGTAAAATTACCATTTGCTGCGGCTTCTAATATGATGACAGGCGGTCCAGTGGCTGCCAGTAAACCAGATACGATGCCTGACGAAAGGTTTTGGGGATGAAGAACTGCATTGGATCGAGGTGATGAAGATATATGTAGTTGTTGTAGATCACCCTTCCTCATTCTTTGTACCTCCCAACATTTTAAATGAACAAAGAGGCAAAATTGTTGATCTTTGCCTCTTTGTTTTTTATTTTTCTATTATTCTGAAACTTTTAATCAAGAAAATCCGCAGAGAAAAATTCATTTTGTTTCCATTCACCGTCTTTTACTTCCATTAAGGCATAGGAAGCTAATACGTTTCCATGTTCGTCAAAGTCGATTGGACCAGATGTACCTTGATAGTCAATATCGTTTCCTGCACGCAATTCCTTAAGACCTTCTTCAAAGGTATTTACTACCTTTCCTGGAGGGTTCGTGACTTCACGGATCTTTTCATTGATTGCACTTCCGCTTGCTTCACCCGCTGCTTCCATTGCTAAAGCAGATGCAATTAATAGGTCATACGTATTGGCATTGTAATATCCGCCAGATGGTTTAGCTTTAAACTTAGCTTCGTAGTCCTTGTTGAAACGTTTGAAACCTTCGTTATTTTCATCCTCCATAGGAATAATGGTCTTTATTCCTTCCGCAATGTCCTTCCCAATAACATCAATAAATTCTTGTACAGCAACGTCTGGTGTTACATACCAATCCCAATCATAACCTCTTTGCTTTGCTGACTTGAAAATAGTTGGTGCAGTGTCAATGGCACCAGAATAATACACTAATTTTGGATTCGCGTCTGCGATTTTTTTCAATTCCCCATTGTACGTATTCTGACCGGTATTAAAGGTTACTTCTGCTAGAATCTTACCGCCCAAACCTTCATACGTTTCTCTAAATCTCTCAACATCACTTTGGGCTCCTTCATAGTTTCCTACCATTACGGCAATTTCTTTAACTCCGCTCTCAATTAATACCTTTGCACGAACCTCTCCAATCGTTGAATCTGAAGCGGCTGTTCGGAATGCATAATTACCGCCAACCTCATCAAGTTCTGTTGAACCTGCAAAAGCTGACATGATTGGCACCTTTGATTTTGGCGCTTCTTTTAACAAAGCTAGCATTGATTCCGTTTCAGGTCCAATCGCAACAACTGCCTTATCCGCATTTACTAGCTTTTGATAACCTTTAATTGAGCCTTCAACAGTAGAAGCTGTATCTACGTCGATAATATTAATTTTCTTGCCATCAAGGATTCCACCTGCTGCGTTAATTTCATCTTTTGCCATTATAATAGAATTTATATTTTCTTTTGTAAATGCCCCGAGCCAGCCAGTAAGACCTGATAAAAATCCAACATTAATATCCCCGCCACTATTTGAACCACTATCACCTGAACTTCCAGTAGAGCTTGCACAACCAGTCATTACCGTTAATGCCGTACAAATTGAAATTGCAGCCATCGATACTTTTTTCATTTCCTTCTCCCCCTTAGTGGCCCAAGAATAGTTCTTCGAAATTTTCTTCTTCCAAAAATTGTTTTCCAGTCCGTTCCATTTTAATGATTCCTGAGTCCATTAAATAAACACGATCTGCATGCTTCAAGACTTCTTTTGGATTTTCCTCAACGACCCACACCACTGTTGTCCCTTGATCGCGAATTTCAACAATCATGTCGATCAAACCTTGAATAATTTGAGGGGCTAATCCTGTGATCGGTTCATCTAGGAGAAGAAATTTAGGGTTTACAATCAATGCACTTGCTAAAGCTAACATCTGTCTTTCTCCGCCGCTTAACGTTCCAGCTTTTTGGTTAATTCGTTCTTTTAGACGTGGAAACATCTCAAACATCTCATTTATTTTTTCCTTTGGTTTTTTAAGTGTGTACGCACCCATTTCAAGATTCTCGAAAACGGTTAATTCCGCAAAAACATTTTTTCGCTGTGGAACATAACCTAAGCCCATCTTTGAAATCTCACTTGGGGCTACATTGTCAATCCGCTTACCTTGAAAGGTAAGCGAGCCGCTCATTACAGGAAGCAAACCACTAATGGTATGCATTAATGTTGTCTTCCCGGCTCCATTTGAGCCAATAATTCCAACCATCTCCCCTTGATTTACATGGAGACTGAGTCCATGTAAAATGGGAATTTTTCCATATCCAGAAACAACATCCTTAACCTCTAGAAAGCTCATTTTAACTCGCCCCCAAGTAAACAGATTTAACCTTTTCATTATTCGAAATTTCTTCTGGAGTACCTGAAGCGATTAGCTCCCCATTTGCAAGACAATAAATCCGGTCACATATCCGATAGATAAAACCTAGATTATGGTCAATTACAAGAAATGTCATACCTTCACTTCTAAGTCGTAAGATGTGTTGAACCATTTTTTCGAGCATGATTGGATTTACGCCTGAAGCTGGTTCATCCAGCAACATTATTTTTGGATTTGCCATTAATTGCCTGCATAATTCCAGCAATTTCAATTCTGCTGCACTCAAATTTTCAGCAAGTTCATTTCGTTTCTCATATAAGTTAAATTGCCTGAGAAGTCCACAAACCTTATCATAGTGATCCTGCTCTATTCGAGTAATTTTCTTCTTTTTAAAGAAGATAGAGAATATTCCTTCGCCTTCATTGGGAGGTACTACCATTAAGTTTTCTAGCAAGCTTAGTTTTGGAAAACCCACTGGAGTCTGAAAGGTCCGCAGCAGTCCTTTTCCCACTACAGCTTCGGGAGTGGCAATATCAATTTTTTCTTCCAAGAAGGAAATCTCACCAGAATTTGAAGTTAAAAACAAACTGATCATATTAAAAAGGGTTGTTTTACCTGCTCCATTAGGACCGATTAATCCAACAATTTCCCCTTTATTAACCTCCAGTGTCACGTTTTTAACAGCTTGAACTCCTCCAAAATTTTTACTCAGCCCCTTGACTTGCAGCATTTTTCCCTACTCCCTTCGGTTCAAGGATTATCGAATTATCATGGAATTTAAATAGCTTTTCAACAGATTTAAACTTTTCAGCGATCAATCCCTGTGGAAGGAAGCGAAGAACAAGAATCAGCATCATACCAGAGATAAATTGACGTAATCCAGCTAAAACAACACTATATTCAGCTGGAACCGGAATAAAGCGTGTCGCTTCTTGTACAAGAATAAGTACGAAGGCTCCAATAACAGCTCCCCGATTATTTCCAATCCCACCTAATACAAGTGCTGTCCAAACCGTGAACGTTATAGCTGAGGTAAACATATTCGGCGCAATGATAGACATGTACCAAACATAAAAGCAGCCAACTAAGCCAACCATGCAACTACTTAATACAAACACTTTTAACTTTGTAGTATATATTTTCTTTCCAATCGATTGAGTAACGATTTCATTTTCACGAATAGCCCTCATATAACGACCCATTGGGGAATCAGCCAATCTTTGAGCAAAGATATAAAATATGGCCAAAGTTAGTAGTACTAATCCAGAGAAAAAAAGCATGTAATTAGCACCTGGTATAAATTCCTGAAATGGTTTATCAAGACCAAAAAATCCGATATTACCATTTGTTAACCATTCTTCATTTCCAGCAACAATTCTAATAATTTCAGCAAAAGCAAACGTTGTAATTAATAAATATTCACTCTGTAAACGAAGTGAGATATAGCCAATAAATAAACTAAGCAATCCTGTGATAATGACCGAACCAATGACACCGGCTATCATCGGAAGACCAAGTCCCTCAGGAGCTTCGATGGTAAGCAATGTGTAGGAATAGGCGCCAACTGCAAAATAACCTACAATCCCTAAATCCCAAAGCCCCAGTATTCCACCATTCACATTTAATGCCACAGCTAGCATTGCATAAATCCCGCCTAAGGCAATGATACCCGATATGAAAACGAGTATTTCCATTTAATGTGCACCTCCTTTTGACAATCCTTGAGGTCGAATTAATAGCACAAGTATGACAATAATAAAGGCAATGGCTGTTCTGTAAGAAGTAGGGACAATGATTGTGCTGACATCCATACTCAGTCCGATAATTAAGGCAGCAAGCATTGTACCGTATAAATTCCCCATTCCACCTACAATAACGACTGACATGATGATCAAAATTTGGTGCCAGCCTAATTCCATGTTCAGAGTACCGGACATGGCCAGCAGAATGCCAGCTAATCCTGCTAATCCTGATGAAATCAACCAAACGTAATTCGATAGTTTCTTAGAATTGATTCCCCTTATTTGCGCTAAATCGCGATTTTCTGCCATTGCTCGGAAACCTTTGCCGTTTTTTGTTTTTGTTAAAATGAAATGAAGGACAAAGACACATGCTAACGAGATAAGGATAATAAACAATTCCTGATACGAGAGAATCTGACTGCCAAACACTTCTATCATATTGCTCGTCTCAAGCCCAAATGTTCTAATTTGCGGACCAACAATCGCCTGAACGATACCGTAAATTACCCAAGAAAGACCTATGGAAGTGAATAGTAAAACTAGGATCCCGCTTTTACGTACTGGAAAATAGAAAACCTTAGCTAACAATAGCCCTAAAACAGCTGTAGCGATTACGGAAAAGATCATGGCCAAAGCAAACGGAAAGTTGAGCACACTTTTGAAAAGATAGGCCATATAGGCACCTATTAAAAGCATTTGGCCATGTGCTATATTTAAGAAATTCTCTGTTTTCCAAACCATTGAAAAACCAATGGAAGCAATGATTAAGATACAACCAGTAATGATTCCATATATAACGTATTCCATCTTCAGCCTCCCTCTAAATTCTTTATACATGGATTATTTTCTTTCCATTTAGATGTCAAGGGTTAGATCTGTTAACAAGGCTAATCTCACCCTTGATATGATTTTTTATTATCACTGTGCTTATATTGTTTATTTATTAAAAAAAATTTCTAATAAACTTTTTAGATGATGTTAATTTAGTACACTTTCTGCACTTTCAGCTTCTTCTATTAAACTTCTTAGTTTATTAGGACTAATTGGGAGTGAGTTTATTTCTATTTTTAATGGTCTCATTGCATCGCAAACAGCATTTGCAATTGCAGCTGGCGGGCTGATTGCACCACCTTCTCCCACTCCCTTAATCCCCATCGGATTGTGAGGAGATAGGTACTCTTGATGACCCATTTCAACTTCAGGTACCTCCATTGCTGTAGGGATTAAATAATCCATATAAGTTCCGGTCACCAATTGACCGTTTTTATCGTAAATAATTTCTTCATATAGAGCACCACCAATACCCTGTGCAACTCCACCTTGAATTTGACCATCTACAATCTTTGGATTAATAACACGACCGCAATCATGGACGACAATATAACGCAAGATGCCGACAAATCCTGTTTCCTTATCAACCTCTACAACGGCTACGTGAAAGCCTGATGAAAATGTCACGGTTGGAGGTACAAAGTAATAGGTTGCACTCGCACCTGGTTCAATTCCTATTGGAACCTTGCAGCGAGGACCTGGTTTAGCAGCCTGAGCAATTTCTTGTAAAGTAACAAATTTGGATGGCGAATTTTTCAAAGATACTTTACCACCATACATTTCTAGATCATTGATTGAAACTCCAAGCATTTGGCCTGCAATTAAAAGGAACTTTTCTTTTAATTGTTTGGAAGCACCATGAACCGCTGATCCAGCAGTAACAGCACCCCTGCTTGCAAAAGTACCCACACCGTATGGAAGCAAACTTGTATCTCCTGCCCGCACCGATACTTGTTCTGGATTTACTCCGAACACATCGGCACATATTTGAGACAGAGTGGTTTCATGACTTTGCCCATGAGGACTAGAGCCCACGCCAACCAAAATATGTCCAGTAGTGTCAACTTTGACCGCAGCGCCTTCAAACGGACCAATACCTGTTCCTTCAATATAAGATGAAAAACCAATGCCAATATATTTGTTATTTTTCCTTGCCTCTTCTTGATGTTGACGGAATTCCTCGTACCCCGCTATTTTCATTGCTTGCTGTAAAGATTTCACATAGTCCCCATTTTCTAAAACCATATTTGCACCATCACGGTAAAAAATACCTGTTTCATACGGCATTTGTTCAGGACGAACAAAATTTCTCATCGATACTTCCACTGGATCAAGATTTAACTTATCAGCAACCATATAAATGATCCTATCCATTACATACACTGCTTCTGGTCTGCCTGCTCCACGATATGGTACGTTTGGTGTTTTATTGGTTAAGACGATTCGGCCAGTTATCTCATAATTTGGAATGTGATACATTCCTCGCAAATGTGCGGCCGAGTTATAGGCACAACATAAGGCAAAGGAGTTATGTGCTCCATTATCTAAGAGAAACTGATCCTTCAAACCAATAATGGTTCCATCATTTCTAAAAGCAACTTCAACGTCATGTACCTGATCCCGTGAATGTCTGGTACTCTGCATATGCTCAAGACGATCTTCAATCCACTTAACTGGGCGCTTGTATTTCATGGCAAGATAGGGAATGATAATTTCCTCTGGATATACGGCACATTTCGGACCAAATCCCCCGCCAACATCTGGGGCTACAACACGTATATTGCCTTCGACCAACCCCACTAGCTTTGAAAGATAGGACCGAACCATAAATGGTACTTGAGTAGATGACCAAACCTCAAGTTGTTGATTACGTTCTTGGTACTCGGCAATGACTCCTCTTGTCTCGAGTGGATTCCCTGATACTCTTGGAGTTTTTATTCTTGTTTTTAAAATGTGATTGGCCTGCCTAAAAGCATGGTCAATATCTCCAACCTTTACTTCAAAATGTGATTGGATATTATTCCCTAGCTCTGGATGGATTACAAGTGCGTCTTCCTTTATGGTTTCATAAGGGTCCGTAACCACAGGCAAAGGCTCATAGTCTACCTTAATCAAAGCAAGTGCATCCTCTGCAACATACCGGTCTTCTGCTAATACAATGGCAACCGCTTGACCGACAAATGTTACTTTATCTTCTGCTAACATTGGTTCAGGATTTTTCTTGATCGTGGGCTTTATATCAGCTTCTAGCTGCGGAGGGAAGGTGAATTCTACAAATTCAGTGAAAGGTTTTACATTTCCTTTTAAATCAGCAGCAACGATGACATCAAGGACACCCTTATAATGTTTCGCTTCGGAAAGATCAATGTTTTTAATCCTTGCATGAGCATATGGGCTCCTCAGAATTGCAGCTTCGACCATATTTTCAATTCGAATATCAGCTACAAACCTTCCTGAACCAGTGAGCAGTCGGTAATCCTCTTTTCTTTTTACATTTTGTCCAACAAATTGCTTCACGCTTGATCCCCCCCTTGTTAACATTTCAGTGCGTATGCCTCTTTCACAGCTTTAATAATATTGCTGTAACCGGTACAACGGCAAAGGTTACCAGAGATCGCTTCGCGGATTTCTTCATCTGTTGGTAACACAGGATGAGTTTCTATGAAGTTTTTCATAGACATTAGAAAACCTGGAGTACAAAATCCACATTGTAATGCATGATTGTTTGCAAATGCTTGTTGAATCGGATGGAAAGTACCATCTTCTTCAGCAAGTGATTCCACTGTCTCAACTTCTAAGCCATCCGCCTGGACAGCAAGCATTAAACAGGAACGAACAGGCTCACCATTTAGTAATACCGTACACGCTCCACACACACCATGTTCACAGCCAACATGTGTTCCAGTGAGACCAAGTTTATCTCGAAGAAAGTCAGATAATAGCCATCTAGACTCAATCTCTTTATCTATTACTTTCCCATTTACTTTAATTTTGACGGTATAATTGCTCATGCGATTACTCCTTCCCTAGCCCGTTCAACCGCTTTATACAATGCCCGTTCTAGTAAAACACCTGATAAATATCGGCGGTATTCCTTCGAGCCGTGTATATCTCCTTCTGGATCCAGTTCATCTAATTGAAGAGTAGCTGCTTCTTTGATAATGGAATCGTCAGGCAGCTTTCCTATTAAAAATTCCTCTGTTGCTTCTGGGATAAAAGGAACCGAGTTGGCACCACCTAAGGCAATTTTCGCATCAGCTATCGTCCCATCATAATCAAGCTCTAAGACTGCAGCTACCTCCACTAAAGCGAAATCCCCATGCCTTCTGGCTACCTCTTCAAACGCATATCCACTTCCCTTTTTGATTTTTGGAAAGCGAATTTCCTTAATGAGTTGATTTGGCTCCAGCGACGTTAATAAATAACTCAGAAAAAATTCCTCAGGTGATAAGGTCATTTCTTCCTCACTAGAAACAATAACGATCTCTCCTCTTAAGGCGGTTAACATACATGGCAGCTCAGCCGATGGATCAGCATGGGCGATGCTTCCGCCTATCGTTCCCCTCGATCTGATTTGATTATGTCCTACCCAGCGGATCCCTTCAGTCAAAAGCGGGCATTTTTCTTGAACCAATGCTGACTTTTCAACATCGACATGCCGAGTCATCCCGCCGATCACAATGGCATCTTCTTTTTCTCTGATTCCTTTCAATTCTTCTACTCTGCCAATATCTATTATGTACCCAGGAGTTGAAAGCCTCATGTTTAATAAAGGAATCAAACTTTGGCCTCCTGACATGATCTTGGCATCGTCTCCATATTCAGCCAACATATTAAGAGCCTCTAGGAGACTATTAGGTCTTAGATAGGAGAACTTTGGGGGCTTCATTATAATGACCTCCTTTTACTAGGTTCATTTTTTCTATTTTTAATATTTTCCTGATAATAAGCTTCCAGCGTTAGGGACTGATGTCTCCATCTCCAGTTGCTTTAATATTTTATAAACCGTTGAAGTGGCTGCAGTTAATACTGGAATACCCAGCTCATCTTCAACCTTTTGGACCGCTGGAAGCGATGGCATTTGTACACATGCAGAAAGAACGACCGCATCAGCACCTTTAATATTTAGCTTTTTTGCAATCTCAGGAAGATTATTTGGATCTAATCGTCCAACTTCTAAATTATCCGGTACCTCAAGGCTAATCGAATCAATCACTTCGATTCCACTCTGTTCCAAATAATCAATTACCATCTGAGTTAAAGGTTTCATGTATGGGGTAATAATGGAGACTTTCTTTGCATTTATGGTTTTTATACCCTCCACTAATGCTCCAGCACTGCTGATTACTGGGGCAGCACCATCGTTTTCAACCGTTGCACCGTACAACCTTTTTTCCGAGCTAATATGGTAACCAGCCCCCTGGCACATGATAGCCACAAGACACGCATAGGCAAGAACATCACAGCGGGCATCAGATAATTCCACCGCACATCTGTCACTTTCCACATCCATTTTTGATAATTCCTCTTTTGATACATGCTTCATTCTCATCCTGCTGGAATGAAAGGTGAAAGAAGTTTCGGAAGATTCTTTCATTTTTGCATGCAGCATGGCAGGGATTTCAGTTTCCATTGTTGTATTAGAGCTTGGGACAATAAGTCCTACTCGGTAATGACTTGTCATTCTTTTTACAACCACCTTTAATGTAGTTTTATAGGTTCTTCTGCTATTTAGTAATTTGGAAAGAAATGCAACTATTGGTTTTAATGATATATTTGAAGAGATTAATCAATTTTAATTGCAGAATCGATGGGGGTTTCTAAGGATGCTGATTTAACTGCCTTTTGAATATCTTTAAAAAATTTTCCGGCTAAAAATTTTGCTACACCACCAAGAACCCGGTTTCCTACACTTGCAATGGTTCCGCCTATTTCCGCGTCACAGTTCCATTCAAGTCTTGATCCACCTTCCATCTCGAATAACCTGCAGTGCATTTTTGCTACTACATGACCTGGAGATCCACTACCAGAGGCATGAAGAATATAGTAATTTGGTTTATCTACACCTTCAATTTTTACTTTTCCCACATATTCACCTTTGACTGCAGCCACACCCAATTTTAAAACTACGTCGTATTCACCATTTTCATTTAAAATCAATTCATGGCAGCCAGGAATAACCTTTTTTAGAATTTCTTCATCTAAAAGTGAGTCCCATAACTGATTTACTTCCATTGAAAATTTCGCTTCTCCCTCAAGATTCATCTATTCAAACACTCCTTGTAATCTATTAATGAGCTCTAGACTAGTAATATTTTGCTAGTCCCCACATTTTGATTATACACAATTCGATATTTTCTGAATAATATAAATAACGACATATTGTAACATTAACCATTTAAAGGAGTTACACTAAACATTATTGTTCTATATCGTTAGGAATTTATTGTCAAAAGTTCTTCAATCGGCTTTTTCACAAGATTCGAAAATTCCTCAAATGCTTGATTAGCATTTAAATCTACACCAATTAATGTAATAAATGGATGACTTTCATATTCCATGAATACTTCACAACTTATTCTATTCCCAGTGAATTGAACTAAATAATTTCTATTGTCGTCTTCTAATTGGACAAAACCTTTTGCCCTAATTAAATTTGGCTTTAGACGTGAGAAATACTCTTCTATGATTCTCTTAGTTACTTTAATTGGAACGGGGATCGCTATTGTTGATAAGTAATCGTATGAAGGCTGATCTCCTATCAGCTCATTATCCACAGTAGTTTGGAAGGAATCCCTTCGATCGCTTTCTTTACCGGCCCTATTAACATTAAGGAGTTTATCCAGGCCGACATGACCTAAGGTGGTGAATAGAATTTCAGCAGACTCATTTAACTCTTTGATTAAGGTTTCAATTTTAGGTCTAAGCAAATCCTCTACAAGATCCATTTTATTTACGATAATAGAATCAGCAGAAAATAGTTGTCTTGCATATGTCGACCTCATATCAAAAGATGTTATCCTGGATATAATTTCGGCATCCACAAGTGTAACGACACTTTTAACATAAACTCGGGAAATTAATTCCTTTTTCAACAATTCACCCATGACTTCCTCTGGATTAGCTAAGCCTGTTAATTCAACAAAAATGACTTTTGGTCTAGTTCTTAATAGTTCTTCAAAACTATTAATTAGTTCACTTTTTTTACTGCAACAGACACAACCGTCATTTAAGGATTGAATAGGTACAGTACTTCTCCCATTAATAATGTGGCTGTCAACATCCATCTTTCCGAATTCATTCATGAGTATTCCAAATGTCATTCCTTTTTGCTCTGATTCTTCAAGTAAATTTAATAATAGGGTTGTTTTTCCACTTCCTAAGAATCCACTTAAAATGATAACGGGTACTCTACTCATAAGACTTACTCCCATTTATAACAAGAAGCTCAAGTTTCCGATAAATTCGTTATTATTAATCAGCTCTATTTTTTTAGAGGCAATCTTCCAAGCATTCCCGTTTATTCTCAGCTTGTGTTCAAATCTGCCAGAATAAATCGTTTGGATACTCCTTCTTAATTCCACAATCATAAAATTAGAGCTAACGGTAATGGATTGGTCATCTTGATCTAAAACTTTAATATTGGAGATTAAGTGCCTCGTTCTCGATTGCGGCTCTTGACCGTATGCCAAACCACTTTGTAGTCGCCACACGCGTTCACCCAACCGCTCTTTGTTATCATATATGATCGATACATGTGTATTTGGATCATAGTTATCTTTATTTGACGGAATCCAATACCAGGCGTCCTCTGTAAATAATTCCAGCCATTCACTAAATTTCCCATCATTTAAATAAGAGGCTTCATCTATAAGAAAAGCTTCTACATCCTTACGGTCGATAAGAACTCCATTCATCTTCATGCCTCCTATCATCCTATTATTCTTTCGTCATTAGGCGTCGCCATTCTTTGTATAAAGCTCTTGCCGATACCTCGTCACTTGAAGTGGCAGTAATGATGCCATCTTCATCAATTTCTTCACGATTCATTCCCCGGCTGATTTCTAGCCATTCTGCTCCATTGGCTTTTGCATTCAGCCCCTCCATCACTCGATCAAACCCAACTTCGAGGTCATCTACCGTTCCAAAACCAGCTGGGCCATAGAAGCCTTCATGCTTTCTTAATCTGTTGGCATTCTCTTCTACAGAAACACCTTTCAGCATAATAGGGTACAGGCTGACATGAGTTTTATTAACTGATATTGGTCTAGTTACACGAACTTGAGAACCGACAAAGCCAAGGTTAGGAAAGATAATCAGATTAAAAGGCAATGCACCAATGCCAAGGTCCCCATCTAATTCATATAAGGAATGCCCATTCCCCAAATCACGTATTTTTTCGTTCTTATGCATCTTTGAAAAATTAATTTTTTTTCCTGTTTTGTTTGCTATCAAATTAAAGAAACTTCGATGGGTGACACTTAAATGATAAGGGTCAATTGTATTCTCAACCTGCAGCTTCCAATTACCGTCAAAGCTGTACTTATGAACTCCTGCATTTAAGGCAATACCATCAGGTCCAGTATTAACCACATAATCGATATATTTACGAGCATGCCCTAAGTGTTCTTCGAGACTAGGAACATCCTCAGATAAACTAGCAAAGATAAAGCCCTGGTATACTCCAACCCTTGGAACTTTTATTAATCCCATTTTACAGCGATCAAATTTTTCATCATATCCATCCTGAAATGGCATTCCAGTTAAATCACCATTATTAGAATACGTCCATCCATGATAAGCACAGCGGAAATAGTTTGCATTTCCTTGCTCCTGCTGACAAACTGTTGCTGCTCTATGCCTGCAGCGATTTAATACAACATGTATTTCATCAGTGTCAGAGTCGCGGGTAACAATCAACGGATTCGATCCTATGACAGTTGTCTTGTAGTCACCTGAATTAGCAATCTCACTTTCATGCGCTACATATACCCATGTATTTTCAAAGATTTTTCTCATTTCTATTTGAAAAATAGCTTCATCCGTATAGACATCTCCGTGGACTGCGCCTTCTCTAACCAGATCAGAAATGTTCACCGTTCCCATCGTTAATTTCACCTATCTTCCTTTAAAGATTCATTTACAACTGCAACGTGAATGCACCCATCCTCACCAAATGCATGCATCCTCACTGCTTTTGCTGCATCTTCGAACGGAAAACTATGCGTAACCATCTTTTCAAGAGGGTATTTTTTTGATTCAATTACCCGCAATGCGACTCCAACAGCTCTCTTTGGCCGGCCAAGGACTCCTTTTATGGTCAACAGCTTCCAAGTGATTTTATTAGACATAAGATTTTGGGATAATTTTTCATCTGTCCCTGAGTGAACGATGGTGGATCTTAGTCCTGCTAAGTCTAATGCAGTTACCAGTTGTTGCGGAGCGGTTGCTGCATTAATAATGGTATCAGCCATTTTTCCATCTGTTACCGTATGAACTTCTTTAACGAGATCCTGCGTATCTGCAAAGAAAGTGTGCGTAGCACCAAATTCTTTTGCTAATTTCAAACGATGTTCGTCCTTCGACATACCCGTAACGATAATCTTCCCTGCTCCTGCTTCTTTAGCCCCGATTACAGCTCCTAAGCCCATTGGTCCTGGTCCTTGAATAAGGACTGTATCACCGACTTTAGTATTACCCACTTCTTGAACCCAGTGGATACCATTTGAAATCGGAATATATAATTGTAAAAGTTCTGCTGAAACATCTGCACTCGCTTTATGAATGATAGAATTAGGGTGCAGATACATATATTCTGCAAATCCTCCCCATAAAGCAGTTTTTTCATTGTCTATTCTCATTGCTCCATACCGTAAATCAAAACATTGTTGATAATTTCCGGTAAGACAATTATTACAGGCACCGCATGGGATATACTCTTCCACAACCACTCGGTCCCCTTCTTGTAACCCCCAGCGTTCTGCGGCCTTTTGACCTAAATTTGTCACCCTTCCAACTATTTCATGACCAATCACACATGGAAGTTGAAAAACCCCATTCCCGCCATTCAAATAGGCTTCACTGTCAAATCCACAAACCCCGCAGGCTTCCACATGAAGCAGGGCATCATTCTCTCCCGTTTTAGGGATAGGGAATTCCATTATTTCTATTGTTTCTTTTTCTGTAAGAACAGCCGCTTTTACTTTGTTCAACATTTTCCCTCCCAGCCTTTTCTGAACGCCAATCTAATCTATTAAAAAACTATACAATATCGTCTGCTTCATCTACCCATCTTGTTTGTGATGGATCTAATAAGGAAGTAAGGTCCTTATGTGTGCTCCATAATAGGCTTTCTAATTCAAGGGGATCAAAGTAAGACCTTTTTCCAGTTCGGATATCTTGTATTAGAAGCCTATCCCCATTAGCAGACCTGTCTATTTGAACGGATACATATGCAAATTCATTTTTAAGAATAAAGCCTTCCTTCACTGCATTCACCTGCATTCATTTGTAGTTAGTTAGTACCAACTAACATGAAGTCAAATTTTTATATTCATTTTCTAGTTTTTACTATATTAGCAATATTCTGAATACAAAAAACGAATTATGTCAGATTAACTAGCAACAATTCTCCAATTAATCTCTTCTTTTTCTGCAGCTTCTACTATTTCTTTTGCTTCAAGATTATTTTCATAATCGCGGTCTTCAATTTTTCTTCCAGGTACGGATGTATCAAATTCATCTGTAAATGGGAATGGATGAATAAGTATTTCTCCATTACCTTTAGATTTAACTGTTAGTTGCACTGGTTCGCTTTCTCTTGTCATTCTTATTGGGCCTAATATAACTTCATTAACCTCTTTAGGATTGTTAAGTCCCATAAATAAACCTAAGCGATCCATAACTTGAAAATACTCATATTGCATCCAAATTTTATCTTCAAATTCACTACGTTTCTGCCGAGCTTCCCAATATTGCTGCTTTATATCAACCCATTCCTTTTGGATAGAGTTAATGGTATCATTCATGAAGCCTCGCAGATCATCTGAAACCTTGTAAGTAAAGGTTGGATCATATCCAAATCTACTTGTATATAGACCAATCCAGTGCATTCCTAGCATCATACCTGCATATGGATCCTGTTTTAATGTATTTCGATACCCAATTTCGTAGAAACGAACATGTTGTGGTAAATTAACCTCCAAAAAATTGGTTGGTCGCTTAGTAGCTTCGTTAAACAATATTTCATCATCAGGCTGTTTCCATCCAGAGTCATGTTTTTCAATGCCAAGACTGACAGATTCATGGTTTGCTAGCTTCTGAAACTTTTCGTTCCCCCATAACCTTGACACATTCCCCATTTGGGTAGCATGTTCATCCTGCCTTACCAACACTAATTTCTCGTCCTGCTTTGAAATAATCATTTACTTCCCCCTCTCATTTTTAAGCGCTTCCAAAAGGGATATTACTTGTTCTGTAAGTATGACGTCACCATACTTTTGTTGTATATCAAACAAGTTAATAGCATGGGTAGTAATACCACGGTCAAACACGCATTCTTCCGGAACCACTACTTTATAATTATTTGAAAAAGCGTCCACTACCGTAGCTCTAACGCATCCGCTAGTTGTACATCCTGTTACAATTACACTATCTATTCCCTTTGCTGTTAACAGGGAAACTAAAGGTGTTCCATAAAAGGCACTTGGCTTTTTCTTTGATAGAATTACCTCACCGTTTTTCGGTGCTAACTCCTCAACTACCCTCGTTCCTTTTTCGCCTTGAAGAAGGAGAGGATGATTGAAAATCTGGCCTTTAATCGCTACACGGTCATTATCACCGCTCTTGTTTCCTTCAATAATGGTATATATAACTGGAAATCCTTTTTCACGGAATGTTTCTAGTACTCTTCTAATATACGGAATAGCTTTCCAACTAGCAGTTCCACAACTTGTTGGGTATGCTTTAATCGCATCTTCAATTTCCTCGGGTCCATCCCCAGTGAATCCATATTGAACATCGACTATCAAGAGTGCTGGCTTTTTTCCCAAACCATACGTAGTGCCTAATCCGGCGCCTGAGTAAATTTTTGCATCACGGTCATCTAAGTATTTTTCCCATATTCTTGCCATTCGACTTCACCTCTCTTATCCGTAAGTAATGACCTTATCACATGCCGTGGTCATTTCAACTAGAACACTAGGAGAGCCTAATTCTACTTTTTTCCCTTCTAGATCCTTTGCCGTAATCCCCCTTGCCCCACAGGAAACTTGTGATAAAACAATTCGTCCCCCTCGTTCAAGAATTTCATTAACAGAATTCCTTAACTCAGTTGCCGTTACCCCTACTCCAAACACAGTGTCAAGATTATCTTCCTTTAATAATTGGACGGCACTTCCTGCAAGAAACATAGAGGCTTGATGTCCATCCTGGAGAGCTGTTTTTGCAATTAGGAAAGCCCGGTCTGCTTGAGTTGGTGCCTCTGGACCGTGTGTTAAGTGAATCAATAAATGCATATTTTTTCCTCCCTTATTTGTTTAATGAATTTTTTCACTTACCCCATTCGGAGTTAGATGATCGATAAATACATGTACACTCCCTTTAATTACATCCTCTTCTGAAAGTGAAGTAATGATTTCACCTGATACAAAAGATCGGGATATAAAAAGACCATAACTCATATAAAGGAAATTCATAGCTGTCAGCTCATAATCCGCGTTTATGATCAGTTCCCTTTTATTCATCTCTTCTAAATATTTTATAATCAAGTCCTTTAATTGCCTTGGGTGCTTATTTACCTGCTCTAGTAATCCTGGCACATTATGCCCTTCTTGAATGGCAATCTTTATAACGTTTTTATTCTTTTTCATAATTTTGTGATAGGTCTCCGCAATCATCAATAAGTCTTTCTCAAGATCCCAAATTAACTTATGCTCAAAAAGTTCCTTCATTTGAAAACTATAATAGTATCGATCAATTGCTGCTTCTAGAATTTTCTTTTTGTTCGGAAAATGTCTAAAGAGAGTCATTTCACTCACAGAAGCTTTTTCGGCTATTTGTTTTGTCGTTGCTCCCTTAAATCCTTTTTTCGCAATCATATCAATTGCCACTTTTAAAATTTTTTCATCAGTACTCATATTCCTTCTACCTACCTAACTATGTTTGTTAGTACTCACTAACTTTCTCTTAATATGAATGTTATATTAGTGACAAAAATGTGTCAATATCTTTTCTGAATTATTTAAAAATTTAAATATATTATTAACAAAAACAATAATTGGTTTTTTACTCTTTATCAAAACTTCCCTGTACATAATAAATAAATCTCAGGGAAACTTTGTCCCTGAGATTTTTTTGTAATATATATGCATCAATGGATGTCACGTTTCTTAAAGCGACCGCCACGAACTTCGGAGATGTCAGCTATCGCCAAAAAGGCATTTGGATCAATTTCCTCAACAATCGTTGTCAGTTTCGATTCTTCAAGACGAGTGATGATACTGAAAATAACCTTCTTATGGTCACCGGTATAGGCTCCCTCACCCTTTAGGTAAGTTACACCACGACCTAAGCGTGCATTTACTGCATTTCCGATTTCTTCTGCTTCATCGCTAATAATCCAAACAGATTTGGATTCCTCGAAGCCGTCTACCACAGTATCAATTGCTTTTGCAGCAATAACGTAAGCTAGTAAGGAATACATTGCCCTATCCCAACTAAACACAAATCCTGCTGCTCCTAAAATAAAAAGGTTGATAAACATAATAATTTGACCAACGGAGAATGGCACTTTTTTAGTTATCACTAGCGATAGTATTTCTGTACCATCTAATGCTCCACCGAAGCGAATAACAATTCCAACTCCAATTCCTAATATCATGCCTCCAAAAATAGTCGCAAGAAGAATATCATCGGTAAAGGCTGGTATTGGATGAAACAATGTCGTAAAAACAGATAAAACAATAATTCCATAAACAGTAGAAATGGCGAAGGTTTTTCCCATTTGCTTATATCCTAAATAAACAAACGGCAGGTTTAATAGGAATAGAAAGATACCGAGTTCAAGACCTGTTAAATGAGATAACATAATTGATATACCTGTTACCCCACCATCAATTACCTTGTTTGGGACTAAAAAGATCTCTAGACCGGTAGCCATTAATATCGCTCCGAGAGTAATGGCTACCGCTCGAAAGATTTTTTTACTAAGAGAGAGTTTTCGATGTTGTACTTTTCCGTTTACTAATTCTGTCACAAAATCACACCTTATCAATAAAATTTATTAATAAAACCAAACTGGAGAATGAATTCCACTACTAATTCTCTGACTAGGTTATTATTACCAACTTATGTAGCCTTCATTAATCAATTATTATTCCTATCATTATACCATAAAATCTATTAAAAATGAATTCAAGTTCATATTTACAGAAGGTATTACGACCTAGAGAACCAGTATAAACATTTTATCTGTTTCCTACATTCGATTAGCAGATTTTGAGCAGATTGTAGGGAGATCGCTTTAAATCTTATCTTGGTTCCCGGTAGGGCTTGAGCAAGAAGTGGGATATCAGTAGATATCACCGTTCCTATTCTAGAATAGCCTCCAGTTGTTTGGTGCTCAGCCATAAGTATGATAGGCTGCCCGTTTGCAGGGACTTGAATTCCACCTAAAGGAATGGCGTCAGAAATAATATCAGCAGGACTGCTATGCTCTATTATTGGACCTGTTAATTGAAACCCCATTCGGCTTGATTTAGGTGATATAAAATATTCTTCATTCAGAAATGTTTCGATTCCTAATGAAGTAAATTTATCTTTATGAGGACCTGCAATGAATCTAACGGTTAATGGATTCGTATATTTAGGAATAAGATTAGCGTGCAGTTGTCTATTTCTCTTAATAAATGGGTTCCCATAGAGAGTATCCCCCTCTTTTAGAGCTCTGCCTTCAAAACCTCCAAATTTTCCTGTTAAATACGTTGATTTACTATTGAGTACAAGTGGAACATTAATTCCACCAGCTATGCATATGTATGATCTCACTCCTTCTTTTACCTCTCCAAACGATAGAATTTGTCCTTTTTGAATGAATATGCTCTTCCAGAGAGGAACTTCCTGTTCATTAATTTTGGGTGAAAGATTCCCACCACAAATTGCAATAGAGACATCATGTAAAGCCAACAGGACTGGTCCAATTAGCGGTGCTTCAAGCCCAGCCTCACCTAAGTCGTTTCCAACTAACAAATTTCCCATTTGCAAAGAATAAGTATCCATTGCACCTGACGGACTAACCCCGTATTCACGGAATCCATATCTACCAAGGTCTTGGACAGTTGTTTGCAATCCAGGTTTAATTACTTTAAAGATTGGAGTACTCATCTTTCGGACCAACTCTTTCTTATAACTATATTTTCTTCCGTTAAAGCATGTTTTAATTCCTTAATAAAATCTAATGCAGCAGGTTCATCCCCATGGATACAGACTGTATCTGCCGTTATAGCAATTTCAGTTCCATCCGCCGCTGTAACTTTTCCTTCCTTTACCATTCGAATGATTCGCTGTGCTGCAAATTTCATATCATGTATCATGCTGTTGCTTTCATTTCTAGAAGTTAACGATCCATCAGGCTGATAGGTTCTGTCAGCAAACACTTCCTGTGTTGTTAATAAACCCTTTCCTTTTCCAGCTTGAATTAGTTCACTTCCTGAAAGACCAAAAAGGACTAAGCTAGAATCATAATCAGCAACAGCCTGTGCAATAGCGTCAGCAATTGGTCGTAACTTAGAAGCCATATTATACAAGGCTCCATGGGGTTTAACATGGGCAAGCTTAACCCCTTGAGCTTGCGCCATCGCAGATAAGGCACCTATTTGGTAGAGTGTTAGATGATAGATTTCCTTTGGGGATATGTTCATTTCCCTCCGACCGAACCCCATTAAATCCGGGAATCCAGGATGTGCACCAATATTAACATGATATTTCTTTGCCAACTTAATCGTTTCCATCATCACATTATGATCCCCTGCATGGTAGCCACAGGCAATATTTGCAGATGAAATATGCTTCAAAATCTCTTTATCATTACCAATTTTAAAAAACCCATAACTTTCTCCAAGATCACAATTAAGGTCAATAAAGCTCATGTTTTTTCCGCTCCCTTTTTGTAAGTCAATACTTCATACTTTTTAGTGGCTACACATTCTTTTATGGTAAGAAACTCTTCATAGTTCACAGGAAAAAACGTTACATAATTTCCTGCAGATAATTGCGAAGGTTTGTCATTCTTGATATCAAATAGAGATAATGGGGTGATGCCAATAATTCTCCAGCCTGAAGGGACTTCAGTAGGATAAATTCCTGTTTGGTTGCCGCCAATTCCTACAGAGCCTGCTGCTATTGTTGCTCTTGGTTTTTCCAGTCGAGGAGCTGCAATTTTTTTATTAAGACCGCCGAGATAAGGAAAGCCTGGTACAAATCCAATCATATATATTAAATATTCTCTGTCTGAATGTAAGTTGATAACTTCTTGTTCACTGATGTTATTGAACTCTGCAACAAATCGTAAGTCCGGTCCAGACTCCCCACCATAATAAACTGGAATCCTGTAGACAATAGGTCTTTGTGGACTAGATTCCATGGGTGATTCATAAATTGAGTAAATATTTTTCACTAATTGACTAAATTCTATTTTTGCAGGGTCATAAAAAATGGCAATAGAAGTATAGGTTGGTACACACTCGATAACGCCATCAATTTTATTACGTCTAAAATTCTGTAAAAACTGATTGATTTGGTGATGAGTACTCTCATCAATTTCATTACCAAAAGTTATCGTAATTGCTGAATCTCCAATTGGTACGATTTCTACACTCATTTACTTCACCTTTTTTCAACAATTTGTTAAATTACTATTTACTTTATTATACAATCCAATAAAGCAATAAAAAACGCTCTGATCGTCAAGACCAGAGCGTAATCTTATTAACTAACCTTTTCGCTGACTATTTTTGCATTACTTTTTTCAACATTTTTTGTTGTAAACCGCGGGAAACCAGATAATATCGCCACTACTCCACATACCCCTATTAATATTGGGTAATAAGAATAGGCTAATATACTAACTGGAGAGATACTCGCAACCCCTGCAGCAACCAACATTTGAGCACCGTAAGGGATTAACCCTTGAATACTGCAGGAAAACACGTCGAGCAAACTTGCCGACCTGCGTGGATCAATTCCATACTTACCGGCAATATTTTTCGCAAGCGGTCCAGCAATAATGATTGAAATTGTGTTATTTGCAGTTGAAAGATCAGTTAAGCTTACAAGTCCAGCAATGCCAAATTCAGCACCTTTTTTCGATTTAATCTTCCGTGTTACAAGATGGAGTAAATAATCAATCCCGCCATTATGCTTAATTACTTCTACCATACCTGCAATCAAAATGGCGAGGAAGGAGATTTCATACATCCCTGCCATACCATCGCTAATTTTTTGTATGAGTTCCATAAGGTTATAACTGCCATCTACTAACCCGATTAACCCAGCAAACAAGATTCCAAATGCAAGAACCAAAAATACATTTACCCCTGCTAACGCAGTAATTAACACACCTAGATAGGGTAGAATCTTAATCCAATCAAAGGGTTGTTGGTTGATATTGGCTTGTTCACCCATTGTTAAAACTGAAAGAATGACACAAGTAATAATTGCTGCTGGCAGGACTATAAGGAAATTCACCTTAAATTTATCCCTCATTTTTGTGCCTTGTGTCCTTACTGCTGCAATTGTTGTATCCGAAATAAATGACAAGTTATCCCCAAACATCGCACCGCCAATTACAGCTGCCATTGAAAGTGGAAGAGAAATATCCGTTTGCTCACTAATCCCAACTCCTATTGGTGCCAGCGCTACAATTGTTCCCATGCTTGTCCCCATAGACAAGGATATAAAACAAGCGATAATAAAAACACCGACCATTAACAGATTTTGAGGTACGACAGATAGTGCCAGATTTACTGTTGAATCAACTGCACCCATTCCATTCGCAGTCTCGGAAAAAGCACCCGCTAACAGGAAAATCATAACCATTAGCATGATATTTGATTCTCCTGCACCTCTTGTGAAAATTTCCACCTTCTGATTAAATGATTCTTTCCTATTCATTGTTAATGTTACAGCTGCTGCGAAAACAATCGCCACAATAACCGGAAATTTATAAAAATCACCCGTGATAATCCCCGAGCCGATAAATAATACTAAAAATACAGCAAAAGGTATAAGCGCCCATGGATTCCCTTTTTTGCTTGTACTCATGGTAAACACCCCTTTCTTCTTTTTTACATAAAAAAACCTCTTCTTTCAAAAAAAGAAAAAGAGGTTTTACTATCTATTTAACAAACAAATATTAGAGTACAATAATTTTTATCTTTGCGCAAGATGCTACAGGTAAAATTCATTTAATTTACTTGTTTTCTTCTTTTCTGTTTTTTCTTAAGGCGATAGAAAAACACAATTCCTACAAGGACGAGCGTTAAACCAAGGAGGATATTTTGCTCCATATTTCCCTCCATTACTCCCGCAGGGATAAGGGTTAACACAAAGAAAAAGATAAGATTTCCAAACATGGTACCGATAATAAAATGTTTAAATGTGATAGAACTTAATCCGCTGAGAATATTGATTAAGCTTGTAGGAACGAATGGAATTATTCTCGCTTGGAACACAAATAATAACCCATTTTGTTCCATCCTTGATAGCAGTTCGGGATTTGTTTTTTTCTGTACCCAATCATTAAAAAAATAACGACTTCCAAAAAACCAAATGCCGGCAGCAATTATACTTGTAAACCAACTCCAAATTAGACCATTAACGAAACCGAACAATGCATAGTTTATTGTGATGATAATTATGAGAGGAATAATGGTAAATGAATTTTGAATCACCATGATGATAAAGGTAAAGAAGAACTTTGAAAATGAAGTATCTTTCAATGACAGTATGATTGAATCCATATCCCCGTTTCTAAGTAATCGGAACGTTTCGGTATTTTGAACAACTATAAAAATGATCAATATTATCCCAATAAAGGCAATGATTTTTTTCCAAATATTAATCACCTATTTTCATTTTAAGGTAATCTCGTAAGAGTAAATATATTCTTATTCCCATCATACCATGCAACAAATAACAAAGTATGAACAAAAGTGATTTCGTAAAAAAAGGAATAAAAATGTCATAATCGTTAAGAACATTTTCTTTAATAAAGGAAAAAATAAGGGAACGCAAAATCAGAGAGCGGATTGACAATCAAACAACCTAATTTAATTTAATAAAACAAAAAATGTGCCCCTGAGAATTCTTGGGGCACAATTTTTGTTTTATTATTTATAGACCTGAGAATTCTTCAACCAGCTCTCCAAACTTTTTCATGGCATTTTCTATTGGCTCATGTGTGGTTAAATCGACTCCCGTCTTCTTTAGCAGCTCCAGAGGATAATCACAACTTCCACTCTTTAAGAAGTTTAGGTATGATTGTAACGTTTCTTTATCCCCTTCAAGAATTTTTGTTGCCAAATGAATCGCTGAAGCAAAACCAGTTGCATACTTGTAGACGTAAAAGGGGCGATAGAAATGAGGAATTCTCGACCAGCCAAATTTCACTTCATCGTCAAACACCACTGCAACCCCGTTGTATTCCCTGAACAATGCTTCATACGTCTGATTAAATACCTCCACATTTAATGGAGTGCCCTTCTCAGCCAGCTCATGTGTGATTTTCTCAAATTCAGCAAACATGACCTGGGTGAAGAACGTGCCCTTAAATTGATCAATGAAATGGTTTAATAAATGCTTCCTAACCTCAAGATTCTTCTCGGTATTTAACAAGTAATTAATCAATAATATTTCGTTGACGGTGGAAGCCACTTCTGCGACAAAAATACTATAACGAGCTGTAATTTGAGGCTGATGCTGCGAGCTTAATTTACTATGGACACCATGACCACACTCATGGGCTAGGGTAAATAAACTGTCTAAATCATCTTGATGATTTAATAATATAAATGGATGAACACCGTATATCCCCAAATTATAAGCGCCTGATCGCTTGCCAGGGGTCTCACGGACATCAATATACCTGGCATCCTTGAACTCTTTTAGAATGGATACATACTCTTCCCCAAGAGGAGCCAAGGCTTTCATCATTGTTTCATAGGCTTCCTCATAGGGTATTACCTGTTTCACGCCCTGTACTAATGGAACGGACATATCATATTGCCGAAGTTCATCTAACTGAAGTTTTTCCTTGCGGATTTCAGAATACTTGTGTAGGGGTGAGATATTTCCTTTCGTCGCCCTAATTAGGTTCTCATAAACTTCCTTTGGCACCATATCGCCGAATAATGCTTTTTCTAATGCAGATGGATATTTCCTAATTTTTGCTAAGGTGACGTTATTTTTGACAGCTGCAGACAGTGTGCTCGCAATGGAATTCTTTAATTCAACATATGGCTTATAATACGCTTTATAAGCTTCCCTTCGTTTATCGCGGTCTTCATCCTCGATTAATTTTGAGTACAGCCCTCTTGTCAGCTGAACCTTTTCACCGTTGTTAATCGTAACATCTCCAAACTTAATATCTGCATTATTTATCATGCCAAAGGTGGTACTTGGAGCAGACAATGCTTCGCCTAATTGTGATAAAACTTCTTCCTGGTCTTTACTAAGGACATGGGACTTGTATCGAAAGGATTCATATAAATCCTCCTCAAAGTACTTAAGACCCTCCTCCTCCGCAATATAACTGCTTAAGGTATCTTTATCTAAACCTAATAGGAACGGCATAAAAAAGGATGTTGAGGAACTAACCTTCACACTAAGACCTTTTGCACGATCTAATACAGATTGTGAATTTGGGTCCCGTGTATCCTCATCTACCCTCAGCATTGCATAGGCATAGACATGATTGAATGTATAGGATAATTCCTCTCTTTGTTTCAAGTATTGATAAAGACTCTTACCATCCTGAATGGCTCCATCAAATTGCTTTAGTTTCTCGGCCATTTTTTTAACAAGCTGAAGATCGTTTTCCCATTTGGTTATATCGGAATAAATATCTTCAAGGTTCCATTTTTCATTTACTGGTACTTCATTTCTGGAAGTATAAGTCGACATATGTGCCCTCCTTATTAGCATAACTAGATATTAGTAAATATTCGGTTGATTTATTTTCTAGACCCATCGCTCTCTTTTTCATCTATTTTCCAATAATACTGTAATAAGTGCAAATAAAAAAAAACACCCGAGTTAGGTGCATATTAGATTTTCTTTATTTATTTCTTAATTTTTTACAGTAAGATAACTATTAAATCGATTATTGGATTGACAATGTGGGCACCTAACCGTAATTTCAACATCAACAATGTGAAAAGCTCCATTATTGACATTACTCTTTTTTAGGACAACAACTTGATCGGTTAGTACTTTACCTTTATAGATTGATGACAAATTCTCTACATCCTTTTCTCCACTAACGATCGCAGCATATTCAAATTCCTTACTACAGAAAATGCAAGACTTTTCATCTGTAACAACATGATTTGTAGCAGCCATTTGTAATTTCATTTGTCTCATCTCCCGTTTGTCGTCCTTCATTGATTCGACATTCCCAAGAGAGTTTCCTTCTAAATTTTTGATGTAATCAAAAAATTCATATTTTAGACAACTTTTATATAAATAATAAAAAAAGGCTGTTTAGGATGTTCCTAAACAGCTGGGTTTAAATCTTATTTTTCACCATCTTGAGTTGGATTGTAGTTGTATTGTGTTCGGTCAATAGGAGTAAAGTTTCCAGGCGTATAAAAACGCAATAAGTCCCCGTTTACAACTTTATCAGAAAGAGCTAATTTATTGACTACGATGTTCTGGAGGTTTGTTGCCTCTTCCATCCTATTTTCATCAATTTCCAATCCTGTAGTGGAGTCATAGAATTTACCATTTACAGATGAAATAGTTGGACTCATAAAGCCGCCATCACGGAAAGGAACAAGATCATCATGCTGTTCAGATAAAAGGTCTGTACCAAATTGTACGTACTCTTTTGTATCTGTCCCTAACAAGTGAAGAAGTGTTGGAAGGATATCAATTTGACCACCGTATTCGTGGTTAACTCCACCTTCCATTCCAGGTACACGGATAAAGAATGGTACACGTTGTAAACCTGCACTATCGAAATCTGTAATTTCTTTGCCTAGAACTTTTTCCATTGCTTTATTATGATTTTCTGATATTCCATAATGGTCACCATACATCACAATAATTGAATTATCATATAACCCTGATTCTTTTAGATAATCAAAGAATGACTTCAACGCTTCATCCGCATAACGCGCAGTTTGGAAGTACGTATCAACAGATTTATCACCCGTTGTGTGTGGAGCAATCGTCGCTTCTTCTTCAGCAAGCGGGTACGGATAATGATGTGTTACAGTCATAAACTTTGTATAAAATGGCTGCGGTAATGATTCCAACATTGGGATCGATTCCTCAAAGAATGGCTTATCCATAAGCCCATACTCGGCTAGATCTTCTGGATTCATATTATAATATTTTTCGTCAAAAAAGTGGTTGTATCCAAATGATTTATAAATTTCATCACGATTCCAAAAACTTCCTGAATTCCCGTGGAACACTGCAGACGTATAACCTTGCTGGCCTAAAATTGCTGGTGCAGCTTGGTACGTATTTAACCCTTTTGTTGTAAAGGCAGAACCCTGTGGAAGTCCATATAATGAATTTTCCAGGATAAATTCAGCATCTGACGTTTTACCTTGTGCTGTTTGATGGAAGAAATTATCGAAATAAAGTGTGTTTTGATCCTTTGTTAAGGAATTTAGAAACGGTGTTACTTCTTCCCCATTCAACTTGTAATCAATAAGGAAGTTCTGCATCGATTCAAGATGTAAATAAATCACGTTCATGCCTTTTCCAGCACCAAAGTATGCAGGATTTGGTTCAGCATAGTTAGATTTAGTGTAGTTGATTACTTCCGTCATATCATCGCTGTCCGCCATAACCCTTTGCGCGGAAGCTTTTGTACTTTTTACTGCATCGTAAATCGTGTAGTTGTACATACCTAAATATTTCACAATATAGTTACGGTCAAAGCCTCTAGTTAATAATTGAGGACGATCGGTTTCCGCTAGTCCTAAATTCCCAAATGAAATTGCTAATGATAATGAGAATAAAGCTGCTACTTTCCTGCGGTTCATATCTTTGAACTCAATTTTCACAAAACGAGAAGCAAGTAATGTAATCAACAGAATGATATCAATAAAGAACAAGAAATCAAGTGGTTTCAATAGTGATATTACACTGCTGCTTACATCACCAAAGTTTTGTGTCTGAGTTAAAGTTGGTAAAGTTATAAAGTCATTAAAGAACCTGTAATAAACGACATTTGCAAATAAAAGAAATGATAAAAAGAAATCAATCACGAGCAGCGCAATGTATTTTTTACGTCCTTTAAATAGAGAAGCAAGTCCTAAAAATAATAAAGATGATCCTAACGGATTAATAAATAATAGGAATTTTTGTAATGTATTTTCAATTCCTAAATCAAATTGTGTTAGTTGAGCTATAAATGTTTTCATCCAAAGGAGTAATACAGCCAAAAAGAAAAAGCCAATATATTTATTTAAAATACCCTGACCCTTTTGAGTTAAGTTATTCATTTTTTGCACCTACCTTTAAGCAGTAATTATTATTTAATTTGAGTTTATTCATATGAGTTATAGAATCCATTAATCTATGAATTTGATAATAACAGTTAAATATGAACAATTTATGAATAAGAAAAGAAAAAAATAATGTAACACAAGAATAGTATTATACGGATTATTTTCAAAAAGTCAAGAAGGCATATATACATCTAAAAAAACTGTAAAAAAGAAGTGCTAATCTTTAATAATTCGTGATTAGCACTTCTCGCTCTAATGTTCCTGTCTGCTTTTTCTTTTGATGATTTGAATTACTATAATTCATGTATGTGATAGTTCCACGAAAAGAGGATAAGAACAACTATGTCTCATCCTTTTTTTATTAATTTGATGTTCAAAAATAATCAGAAAAGTAGGGTGTCTGCCTCTTAATAATTTTCTCTAATATCCCCACAGCCTGTTCTTCACCCTTCAGACGGGAAATAGCAGCCAAGTATGATGGCCTTTTGTAACTGAGTAACATCGTGGTGAGTGTTTGTATATCTAGCGAAGCTGTTGGATCATTCCCACTTTGAATTAATTGTCCCTGACCCTCAGGAGAAACATACAGCGTGAATATCCCTTTGTTCCACTCCAACATCGGATCTTCAAGCTTAAAGGTTAACTTACTATCTGTTCCGGTAGCTTTAAAAGGATATTGAGTAATAAACTGTTTGGCATCTACGATTCGTGCCATAAAATAAGGAGAAATGGTTTCTTTAATATCACCGTCTTCAAGCCAAAAGGCTAATGGTTCATTCATAAAGATGTTCCCTACAACCTTTGACACCATAGAAAAATGGGCACCAATGAAATTCCAGAGTCCAATCCGTGCCTCTTGATTCATATAAATCATTTCTTTTATATGTAGTACATCCTCAGAGATCCAGTACAATAGATACCCTTGAGGCTGGTGTTTTGAATCAAAATAGACGGCTGCAATTAATTCCTCTACATCCCATCTCCAATATTCATCCCATGCTAAATCATTACGAATCATGGCGACATGCATTTTACTAGAAAAGAGTTTGTAAACTGTTCTTATATCAGGGTGCTCAATATTCAACCTTTCCACATATCCTGGAACTTCCTTTCTCTTTGGTAATTGAACGTCTCTCACTTCAAACGTCATCTTATCTGAAATAATCTCCCATCCCCTTCGGCGGTAATAGGGAATCGAATAGGGAAATAAATAGGATATAGATTGTTTTCTTTCCTTCATATCTGTAAGTCCTTGTCGCATCAACTTATACATAAGACCCATATTTGCATATTCTGGATAGGTACCAACTCCCGTTAAACCGCCCATCTCAAATGTTCGTCCAAAAATATTTACTTGAAAAGGGTAAATGGCCAGCTGTGATACAAGTTTTTCACCATCAAACCAACCTAACACATCTGCCTGATCTAAAACGGGCTTTTTGGCTAAAGCAATTTCACGTTCTTCCCATCCCACCATTTGTAAATCTTTTTTTGTTACTTGAAACACATACCGCAATAACTCGTTAAATTGTTGGAAATGCTTCGTTTCCACTTTCCCCATATTGAGCCTGTCTAGTCGACTCATACCTAATACCTCCAAAAAATTCAAGTAGCACTCTTGACGTATTTGATTAAGTATTATTGTTTACTTTAAGAAGGATAAGCATTCTTGACCCCATATTTTTAAGCGATAATAAAGTTTTCTCTAAGTAAAAAAAGACCTCCAAATAAGGAATTCACCTGTTGTCAGGCCGAAAAACCGACTTGACACATCGGAATTATTGGTATATTGTAATCCTAATGATACTTTATATATGATGAGCCCATTTGACAGCAAACAGCACCTACCTCTTTTATGAGAAGGTGCTTTTTTAATACTTAATAAATAGACGAATAAGGAAGGAGAGTTTACATGATTGAACAATACCCAGTATTACCAGGCGCTGAATCTTTTTTCTACAAAGGGAATCAAATAGGAATATTAATTTCCCATGGATTTGTTGGAACACCACAGAGTGTAAGGTATCTAGGAGAATACCTAGCAACTAAAGGGTTCTCCGTCTACGGAGTTAGATTAAGTGGACATGGTACACATTATGAGGATATGGAAAGGTGCAGCTACCAGGATTGGATTCAAAGTTTAGAAGATGGTTATTCATTTTTACAAAAACATTGCCGCGATATCTTCGTGATCGGGCAATCCATGGGTGGTACATTAACTCTGAACCTTGCCAATAAATACAAAGATATCAAAGGGATTATGTTAATTAATGCTGCCATAAAATCAATTCCTAACATGGAAAAGTATAAAAATAAACAGAATCCTCCTTTTGTTAATGAAGGAGAGCCAGACATAAAGGATAAAAATGTTCATGAAATTACCTATACAAAGGCACCGGTACGTTCCATTAATCAGTTATTTGCTTTAATGGCAGAAACGAGGGATAAGCTTCCAGCGGTTTCTTGCCCGGTTTTGGCATTTCGTTCAAAAGAAGACCATGTTGTTCCACCTGAAAACACTAATTATATATTGTCTAACATTCAATCAGAAATAATAGAAGTGGTTCCGTTATATAATTCTTATCATGTCGCTTCCATGGACTATGAAAAAGAGTTCATAGCTGAACAATGCAGCTTTTTTATTAATAAACTTTCGAGCAATGCTTTTAAAACCTCTAGAATAAAAGAACCTCGCCATTAAAAAAGCGAGGTTTATTTTATTTAGCCTTCAATTCCTTAAGAAAAAGAGGAGAATTATGCGAAGCAAGTTTCTCAAAATAAACGATATCACAAAAGTTTTCAATAAATTCCAATACTTTTTTATCTACTTTTTTATAAACGATTACTTTTGGCTTCATAGACATTTCCTCATTTCGTAAATCACTATCATTTAAGTATATATTACTACATCCAATAGTCATACTTTAAATAGGAATTCAAATCAGACAGAAAATTTGAATGTTACATAATACCATGATATAATAGTATTATGTAACATGGATTAAGGAGCGTTTTTTATGGAATATGTTGAAGCTCTAAGAGACATCAAGCAAATCAATGCGATCAAAAAATATTTAAAAAAGCATTCTGAGCGAGATTATGTTCTCTTCGTTTTTGGGATTAACACGGGGTTAAAGATTAGCGAAATGCTGGATATCAGAGTTGGCGATATCTTAGAAAAAGAAGATTGTGTTAAGAACTTTTATTTGTACCCACATCATGAAACCTTGAAGGAAGTTTACCTGAATCTTAAAGTTAAACAGGCACTCCTCCATTATGTCGAAAGTAGACAGTTAACTATTGAGGATTTTTTGTTCAAGTCCTCAAAGACAGAAAAACCAATTACACGCCAACAAGCATACCGGATCATTCATCAGGCAGCTGAAGCAATTGGTATTGAAGGTAAAATTGGAACCAATTCAATGCGTAAGACTTTTGGATTTCACGCCTATAAACGTGGAATTGCCATCTCACTTCTACAAAAGCATTTCAATCATTCAACCCCTTCCGAAACGCTTAAGTATCTAGGAATAGCCAAAGATGAAAAAATCCGAACAGAGATTGATGTCAATCTTTAGTGACATACACTCTTTATCCATGTGCAAATTATTTAAGGAGGAATAGAAAAAATGAATATTCGCGAAATCGAACTACCTGGTATCGGGAAGAAATTTGAAGCCATCACAAAAAATAAGGATAAGATTGTGATTATCATTCACGATGATGGCAGAAGGGACATTTATTATTTTGATACGGAGGATTATGAAGAAGCAATTGCCAGTACTACCTTCGATGATCAGGAAGCAAGGCAGATTGCTGCCATTATTGGTGGAATGACTTATGCACCTAAGGCATTAGAAACCATTGAAATGGCGTTTGATGATTTGGTCATTGAATGGTTTAATGTAGAACCTAATGCAGCTGCAGCAAATCAGACCATAGGGGATCTTAATATCCGTCAATCCTATGAAGTAAATATTATAGCGATAATCAAACGACAGAATCATAAAAAAATTCATACTCCTGGTCCTGAAACTCTATTAGAAGAAGGAGATACGGTAATTGTATCTGGGCAGCGCAATCAAGTAAAAAAGATTGTAAAAGAAGTTCTTTCAAGAAGGGATGGGTGATAGGATGACGAATCATTTAGTTTTTGAAGTAGGTACAGCACTTGTTTTAGTGGCACTAACCGCATTACTAGCAAACAAGTTGAAATTTTCCATCATCCCCTTTCTCATCCTCTTAGGGATGGCAGTTGGTCCCCATGCCCCACAAATTGGGATTATTGATCTTACCTTTATCGAAAGCTCAGAAATTATTGAGTTTTTTGGCCGCATAGGTGTTCTGTTTCTATTATTCTATTTGGGACTTGAATTCTCAGTAGGAAAACTAATTCGCTCCGGACGTTCTATTGTAGTAGGCGGATCGATTTATGTAGCGCTAAATTTCACTTTAGGTGTTATATACGGTGTTGTTACAGGTTTCCCTATTATGGAAACATTAATAATTGCTGGTCTTCTTAGTGTCTCCTCCAGTGCCATTGTCGCAAAAGTTCTTGTAGATCTAAAAAGAACTGCCAATTCAGAAACAGAGCTAATCTTAGGAATTATTTTATTCGATGATATATTCCTAGCATTATTTCTCTCCGTTATGTCAGGACTTTTATTAGGTGGATCAACCACAGTTTTAGGAACAATCTTTTCGGTTCTTATTTCACTTGGATATATGATTCTCTTTTTTATTATTGCTAGAAAAGGTACACCTATTCTCAACAAACTATTAAACATTAAATCTAATGAAATCTTCATTCTTGTCATCTTCGCATCACTCTTTTTTATCGCAGGTTTTTCAGAAAAACTACATGTGGCCGAAGCTATTGGCGCATTATTATTAGGTTTAGTTTTCTCTGAAACGGAACATCGCGAACGTATCGAACATTTGGTAATTCCATTTAGAGATTTCTTTGGTGCTTTATTCTTCTTCAGTTTTGGACTTAGTATTGATCCCTTTAGCTTAAGTGGAGCCGTTTGGCTTGCTATTGGTGCCGTTATTCTTACAATTTTTAGTAACTTTGTAGCAGGAATGATTTCCGGGAGAAAAGCTGGTTTGTCGTATAAAGCTTCCTCTAATATCGGATTGACAATCGTTTCTAGAGGTGAATTTTCGATCATTGTTGCTAACTTAGGACTAATGGGCGGCTTAATGCCTATCCTAAAACCATTTACGGCCGTTTATGTATTAATATTGGCTATTATTGGGCCACTATTAACGAAAGAGTCGAAAAATATTTATAACTTCCTAAATAAAATATTTAAATGGGAAAAAAGTAAAGGACCAAAAAGGGTCAAGGCAATTCCTAAACCACAAAATGACAATAAGAATAGCCCTGGTCTTTAAAAATGTGAAAAAGCTAACAAGATGGACTAATTCATCCAAATGTTAGCTTTTTTCATATGAATTCAAATAAAATTAGGGAGGCACTCTAATGGGTATAGGGTTAGCGATTATTTTGTTAACGTATATTTTATTATTAGTCATGTCCTATCAGATTATGACTCTCATAAATGAAAAGGACGATAAGCGAGGTTGTTTAATTATCAACAGGTCATATAAACATGCATATTCCATCCTGTTGTTCGGGATTCTTATCGTTTACACATTAATCAAACTTCCCCATATTAATTTAGAATCACAAACCATCAGTTATCTGATTCTTGCTAGTAAGTTTATTTCAGTCATTACATTAGCTATAAGTATTTTTCTCCTAAGCAAAAAATAATCTTAACTTTAATTGTCAAAGTCCTTTTATCCAGCGTCCTGCCATCTCAATCCAATTTGATACATCTGGCTGGAGGTGTAACTCATTATCTACATTTGCAGTCTCATCTGTTCCAAGTGATAAACCATGGACCCCGTTCGGATAGATATGCATTTCCAAAGGTACTTTATTTTTTAACAGTGCACCTGCAAACATAAAGCTATTTTCAACGGGAACGGAAATATCCGCAAAGGTGTGCCATAAGAAAGTTGGAGGAGTGTTAGCGGTAACCTGTTTCTCCAATGATACCAGGTCTAGATGATCATCATCTTGACACTTGTCTCCTAATAAAGCTTGGAAACTGCCGCGATGTGCATTTGGACCTGATGTAATGACTGGGTAACAAAGGACTAAACCGTTTGGAGTGATTTGTTCCTTTGTATATTCTAGCTTTTCAAGTAAAAACTCCTTGTCCCAGAATACACCAAGGCTTGCTGCCAAATGACCTCCAGCTGAAAAGCCTAGAACAATAATTTTATTGGTATCTACATTCCACTCTTCTGCATGGTCTCGTATCTTTCTTATTGTTTTTGCCAATTGACATAGTGCAGATGGAAATACTGCAGGCTTTACACTGTAATTTAAGACACATGCATGAAATCCCATGCCATTCAAACGGATTGCAACTGGTTCTGCCTCGCGTTCAGATGTAAATTGATACCCTCCTCCTGGACATATGACAATCATCGGTCTTTTTCGATTTGAATCAATCTCTGGAGAATTATCTAGTATGTATGTGTACAAAGTACCCGTATCTTGTTCATAATTAATCTCTATTTTTTCATGTAGCATATGATCTCACCTTTCCTTTTAGAAATACATTATTAATTCTATCTGAATACACTATAAATTTGTATTGTTTTCCATTCTTATCCTATTAATGGATAGATTCCGGGAAGTGCACAAATAATAAGATAAAATTGAAAATGGTGATTAAGATGCAACAGCTTTTCATTTTCTTGCTATTATATATCCTTGTATCATCCCTCATAGCATTTCTGGATTTTTTTCAAGGATGTGTAAAGGTAACCGGTACAATGAGTACATATGGAGTGCCTGTAATAAAAATAGCAACCCTTCCTTCGAGTAAATTTCCAACAACAACATCAGGCCGTTCAGTATTTTGAACAGTTGGAAATGGCGAATGCTTTTGATCTTGGATAAAGTTTTCAATATAGGATGACTCGAGAATGCCATCTATTTTTATTTTTTGAAGACGATTCTTTACTTCCCGTACAATAGATTCTTCTGCAATGCCCTTGAATTTCCAAATTAATATAATTTATTTTACAAAGACCAATATAAAAAATCCACCATTCATAAAGAAATGGTGGATTTTTCTCTATAATTTCGTTCGTAAGCTCCAAAGTTCAGGGAAGAAGTGCTGGTCTAGGACTCTTTTTAAATAGGTCACACCAGAAGATCCTCCTGTTCCCTGCTTATGACCAATGATTCTTTCTACCGTACTCATATGATTGAATCGCCATAATTGCTGTTGATTGCCAATATCAACTAGCTTCTCAGCCAGCTCGTATAAGTCCCAGTATTGGTCAACGTTACGGTAGACTGTCAGCCAAGCTTCTTCAACACTTTCATTAGGTTCATAGTTTTTGGACAAATCACGATTTAAGACCTCATCATCAACAGGAATTCCGCGAGCGACAAGCGCATGGATGGCTGCATCATAAATACTTGGTTTATGAAGAGCCTCCTGCATTTTTTCGTAAATTTGCGTTTGATGCTGGTAGACTGCTAGAGTATGAGCATTTTTGTTACCTAATGCAAATTCAATCATTCGGTTCTGATAGGACTGGAATCCGGAAGATTGACCGAGTTTATCCCTAAACTCTAGGTACTCTGATGGTGTCAAAGTAGAAAGAACACTCCATGATTGAATCAACTGCTGCTGAATTCTTGAAACACGCGACAGAATTTTAAAGGATGGTTCTAAATCATTCTGGCGAATACACTTAATCGCTTCTGATAATTCATGAATAATTAATTTCATCCATAATTCACTTGCTTGATGGATTATAATAAATAACATTTCATCATGGTGATCAGATAACCGGTGCTGACTATCTAAAATCTTATCAAGATGCAGATAATCACCATACGACATTTCTTTTTGGAAATCTGTTTGAATCGTTTTTTCCAAACCGGTGCTTATGTTTTTTTCTGGTGTATTCATGTAAAATTCTCCCCTGTTCTTATGTTTGTACTAATGTAAATTTAATTTATATTCTCATTTAAAATATCATTCGTATCATTTCCTGATTTTTGAGTGTTGGATCTTTTTTTAAAAAAGAAATAGACAGCCGTTAAAAACAGTAACCATGGAATTCCGAATTGTAGCATAATCTTAAAATCTGTAAACCATGTAGTTATCATTAAACTCAACAGTAGAACTGCTCCTACGATCGTTAAATAAGGAAAGCCTATCATTTTTATTGGTAATTTCCGGCCATTCGACTTTTCCCACCTTCTTCTGAAAAATAAATGGGAAACGAATACCATAAACCATGTAAAAATAGCACCGAACATTGAAATCCCCATCATAAACGCATAAGAGGAGCCTGGTAATAATGCATTTACTGCAGCTGCAAGGAAAATCCCTAAAGTAGAAATTCCAAGAGCCCTTAACGGTACTCCTTTTTTGCTTAGTTTACGTAAAAAAGCAGGAGCATCATTTCCCTGTGACAAAGAAAACATCATTCGGGTGGAAGCATAAAGTTGACTGTTCATAGCTGACAAGGCAGCTGTTAAAATAATAAAATTCATAATACCGGAAGCACCTGGGATATTTAAAAGTTCCATTACCTTTACAAAAGGACTTTCTTCTACTCCAGCCGATTTCCACGGAACAATCATTAACATAATGCCTAGGGTGATAATATAAAATGTTGATAATCGGAATACCGTCGCTTTCAGAGCTTTCGGCACTGCAACGTCAGGATCCTTTGCCTCACCAGCTGTAACCGCTATCATTTCTGTTCCTAAAAAACTAAATAAGGAAATAAAGATAGCAACCCACATTCCCCACCATCCAAATGGTAAGAAGCCACCTGCGTTTACTATATTCTCAGGCCCCATATTCGACTGAGCTGAATTACCAAATAAAACATATGAACCTAAAAGAATGAAACCAACAATGGCACTTATTTTGATCATGGAGAACCAATACTCAAAGGTTGCAAAGGTATTTACACTCGTGGCATTTACATAAATCAATACAGCCGCAAACAACAAAATCCAGACGAATCCAGGAACATCCGGGAACCAGTACTTCATATAAACAGCAATGGCACTTACTTCTACCCCAACGGCAAGAACGTTTGCAATCCAATAGGAATAACGAACAAGGAAGCCAGCAAGAGGACTAACATATTTCTCAGATATGGTCCCAAAAGATCCAGAAGTTGGGTGAGCAACTGTCATTTCGGATAAACATCCCATTAAAAGTAAGACAATAAATGCACCAATTGCATAACTAAGTAATACACCAGGTCCTGCTGTGCTGATTGCAAGCCCGCTGCCAAGGAATAATCCCGTTCCAATCGCACATCCCATCGCAATCATCGTAAGCTGCTTCGTTTTTAATTCCCGCTTTAATCCCTTATCGTTGTTACTTATATTAGTATTGTTCTGCATACACTGCCCCCTTTATCTTTTTGTTCTACGCTACGACTTCACGTTCATTCTCAAACTTCTCATATTGCTTTTCTACCATAATTTTCTTTAGCATCTGAACCACTTCCCAAACTTCACTATACGAGGTATAAAGTGCAACTGGGGCTAGACGAATTATGTTTGGAGCCCGGAAATCTGGAATGATCCCATTTTCCTTCAATGCCTTACAAATACGTGCAGCTTCATTATGCTCCAGGCTTACATGACCTCCACGACTCACATCATCTTGAGGGTTACCTATGTTGAATCCCATATCGGATAACACTTGCTCTAACAAGTCCATCAAGAACCTATTTATTCTCAATGACTTTTCGCGTATATTTTCAATTCCTGCTTCTGCAAATATCTCTAACGCACCAAGTAAGGGTGCTAGACTCAAAACATGTGGTGTCCCAATTTGATAGGCTCCGGCTGATTCAGCAGGTGTTAATGAATGTTCCATATCAAATTGTTTCTCTTTTTTAGAACCAAACCAGCCCGCAAGACCAGGAGCAGTTCCAAAGTGTTTTTTGTTTACATATAATCCGCCAACACTTCCTGGACCACCATTTAAATGCTTATAATTGCACCAATAGGCAAAATCAACTCCCCATTCACTAAACGAATGCGGAATGGCACCAATGGAATGACATCCATCAAAACCAATTAGGATACCTCTTTTATTCGCCTCCACTGTTAACCTCTTCATATCCAAGATTTGACCGCTTCGATAGAGAACAGTTGGCAAAATAATAAGTGCAATTTCATCGGTCATAGCTTCAATAATATCCTCTTCTTCTAAGAAACGGCCATCGCGGCTTTTTACCCGAATAAGATGTGTAACCGGATCAAAACCATGTATGCGAAGCTGACTTTGTAGAGCATAAATATCAGATGGGAAGGTTAATTCATCAGCGAGAATTTTTGACTTCTTTCCTTCCGGCTTGTAAAAAGTAGCAACAAGTTGATGCAAATTTACCGTGGTCGAACCCGTTACAATGACTTCGTCCGAAGAAGCACCTACTAACGGTGCCATCATCTCTCCTAATTTTTCTGAAAGAAAAAACCATGGGTGTTTCCCTTTTGTCCAGCCATCGATTCCATGTTCTTTCCAATCATTTAATGATTCTAAAAGAGTACGTTCCGCTCTTTTTGAAAGGAGTCCTAATGAATTACCATCCATATAAATGGAATTCGGTTTTATGTAAAATTCTTCTCGAAATCTGTATAGGCTATCTTCTTTATCTAATTGTTTGGCATACTCTAATGTAAGAAACATACTTATCCTCTCCTCAATATATACTTCTATCTATATTCTATTATATTATTTACAGGAGAATGATACACTTCCTAAATCTGCAAAGTTTACTTCAAATTGATCCCCTGATTTAAAACTAATCGCTTCCGTAATGGCACCACTAAGAATGATATCGCCTTTCTTTAAACCTCGCCCGGTTTCCCCAAGCTTGTTTACAGCCCAGGCAACCGCAGCTGCAGGATCTCCTAATACAGCAGCACCAGTACCAACCGTAACTACTTCCGAATTCTTTAACATATTCACACCAATTTCTTTCAGGTTTATAAATTGAGGAGATACCCATCTGTCTCCAATGATGAATTTTGAGGATGAACAATTATCAGCAACAACGTCTTCAAGAGTAAACTTGAAATCTAGGTAACGGCTATCAATAATCTCGATTGCTGGTGCCACAAATTTTGTAACCCTTAAAATATCTTCAGGTGTAATGGATGTACCTTGGATATCTTCATCCATTATGAATGCAATTTCAGGTTCTGCCTTGGGATGAATGAAACCGCTATATGGTAACCTCTCCCCATCAGTTGCAAGCATATCATCCATTAGATACCCATAAATCGCTTCATGGACTCCCATCATCTCTTGCTTCGCTTTACTAGTTAAACCGAGTTTAACACCAATTCTGTGATGACCCTCTTTTTCCTTTTGCTCAATCAGTTTTTGTTGTATTTCATATGCTTCCTCAATCGTTAGCGAAGGAAAGTCCGTGGTAATTTTTTCAACTTCTCTTTTATCTTTTTCTGCTGTTAATAAATAATCAACCATATCTTGCACCAGTTTCATGATTAAACCTCCTATTATTTAATGTGAAAAAGTGGCTGAGCAGCCACCTTCTCAACTATATTCTTATAATTTCATCGTAATCGTCTTAGCCTCAGTGTAGAACTCGAAACTATGACGTCCGCCTTCCCTTCCTATACCACTAGCCTTTGACCCGCCAAATGGGGTTCTTAAATCACGATAGTACCAGCAATTGATCCAGAATAAACCTGTATTAATCTGATCTGCTACACGATGGGCACGTCTTAAATCATTTGACCAAACTACTCCAGCCAAACCGTAAATGGAGTCATTGGCAATCTGAATGGCTTCCTCTTCTGTCTTAAATGGAATAACCACTAATACGGGACCAAAGATTTCTTCCTGCGCTACTCTCATTTTATTATTTACATCATAAAGTACTGTTGGCTCGTAAAAGTTTCCTTCTGTTAATCCGTCAACACGTTTACCACCAACAGCAAGTTTTGCACCTTCTGCTAATCCAATTTGAACATATTTATCAACGGTTTCTAAATGATTCATCGAAATAAGCGCGCCCATATCTGTATTTTCATCCAATGGGTCTCCCACTCTTATTTTCTTAACTGCAGTGACAAATTTTTCGAGGAATTTTTCATAAACCGTTTCTTGTACTAACAGTCGTGAACCTGCTAGACAAATTTCTCCCTGATTTCTAAAAATCGCTTCTATCGAGCCTTGTACCGCTTCATCCAAGTCAGCATCATCAAACACAATATTAGCTGATTTTCCGCCCAATTCCAATGATACAGGGATTAATTGTGAAGCTGCATTTTTCATGACGGTTTTACCGGTTGTACTTTCTCCGACAAAGGAAATTCTGCGTACAGATGGATGGGTAGTCATCGCTGTACCAACCGTTGAACCTGGTCCGGTAAGAATATTCAATACGCCTGGTGGCAGCCCTGCTTCATTGGCAATTTCACCTAACATGATTGCACTTAACGGTGTATAAGAGGCTGGCTTCACAATCACCGTGTTACCCGCAGCTAATGCAGCTGATGCTTTCCATGTCATTTGCATAAAAGGTAAATTCCAAGGAATGATTAAGCTTGTGACACCAGCAGGAGCGTATTGTGTGTAGCTCATATGCTTGGAATGGTGATAATGTTCGTGATGAATATATTTTGCCATTTCCGCAAAGAATCGTAAATTTGATGCAGCTCTAGGAATATCAAAATCTCTGCTTTCTTTTATCGGCTTACCAACATCTAATGTTTCAATCAGCGCCAACTCATCGACACGAGCCATGACAAGGTCTGACATACGGCAGAGGATCTTTGATCTTTCTTCAACTGGCATTTTGCTCCAAATTCCACTCTCATAAGTTGTTTGGGCCACTTGAATGGCTCTTCCCACATCCTTCACGCTGGCACTAGCGACTGCAGCTAACTTTTGATTTGTCGCTGGATTAATAGTATCAAAGGTTTCTTCTGAATCAGCGTTTACATATTCTCCATTAATAAAAAGCTTTGCGTCCTTAATTTTCAGTTGTTCTTCAAGCAACTTACTCATCAAAATCACCGCCCTCTACTTCTAAAATCATCTCGACCTCGACAGCATTATTGTGGGGGAGTTGTGACACCCCTACTGCTGACCTCCCATGCCTCCCCTTATCACCAAATACCTCTACCAGCAAGTCGGAGGAACCATTCATTACTTTTGGCTGATCAGTAAAATCTGGCGAGCTGTTAACAAAACCAAGGATCTTGACAACCCTTTTCACTTTACTAAGGTCGCCTAGCTCATGTTTGATAACAGCTAAAAGATTCAACATACACTGTCTTGCTGCCTGATAACCTACTTCTATTGATACATCCTCGCCTAGTTTTCCACGATATTCATTCGTACCTTGACCCGAGGTAAATATAAGATTCCCTGTGCGAACACAGCTCACATAATTTCCAGATGCCGGGCGAAGAGGCGGAAGCACCATGCCCATTTGCTCTAATCTTTCTTCTGGGGACAACACTTTTTCTACCATCTACTCATCTCATTTCCTACTAAATTAGTTGATTAACCGGTATATTTAAGAATCTTAGTGCATTTTCCCCCAACATGGCTCTTTTTTGATCAGCAGTAAGGGATAGAGTATCATCAATAATCTTCCCAGGAGGTGTTTCCCTGAGCAGGAATGGGTAATCTGATCCCATGATGACTTGTTCTGCACCAAATTTTTCAACTAGGAATTTAATATTCACTGGATTATTTACGATAGAATCATAGAAAAATTTCTTGGCATAAAAACTTGGAGGCTGCTCCGTCAGCTGAAGGTGCGGCCATACATTCCACCCATGATCAAGGCGGGGAAGGATATAAGGCAGTGATCCGCCTCCATGCGAAAAACAAATTTTTAATCCCGGAAACTTTTCAATGACGCCACCTAGAATTAAACTTGCAGCAGCTAAAGCCGTCTCACTTGGCATCCCAACTGTGTACATTAGGTTATGTTTGGTAAACCGATCACTGCCCAATGTTTCCCATGGATGAACGAATATGGGAACGTTCCACTTCTCACACACCTCAAAGAAGTCTGTTAAAGATTCATCATCTAAATTTTTTCCATTAATGTTCGTGCCGATTTCAATACCCTTTAAGCCAAGCTTATGAACACAACGGTCTAGTTCACGAATGGCTGCTTCGACATTTTGCAGTGGAACCGTCCCTAATCCAATAAACTTCGTTGGATGCTGTGCAACGGTTTCTGCGATAAAATCATTCTGTAATTTTGCCATCATTTCCGCTTCTTCAATGGGTGCCCAGTAAGAAAACGTAACAGGGATTGGCGAAAGAACCTGTATATCAACATTTTCCTTTTCCATATCACTGATCCGTTTCTCTGGACACCATACCTGGTCGGTTACTTCACGAAAAACCTTGCCTGCTACCATGATATTGGCACCACAGGAGCAGGTTGGCTGAAGGATTGGCCATTTGTCATTTTGGTACTTTGCCGCAAAGTCTGGGAGATTTTCTGGAATGATATGCGTGTGAAAATCTACTCGCATGTCCATTCACTCGCTTCCTCCGGCATTACATGACCACAATACTTACAAGTACGAAGCTCTTCGTTACTGTTAAATCCATTGATTGCCTCTTTTACCTGTATTTCAATATTCGATAATTGGACAGTTACTCTGTGCATTTCATGGTCACATTCGTCACAGAACCAAACAAAATCCTCTAATTCACCTTCTGCTCTGTCTCGTTCAATCACAATTCCGATGGTATCAGCCACCCGGTGCGGAGAATGGGGTACATTTGGAGGCAGATGGAATACTTCTCCTTCTTTCACTGTAATCACTTCTCTTTTACCTTCTGCATTGATAATTTCAACGTAACAATCACCCTTTAATTGATAAAAGATCTCTTCCGATGGATCAACGTGAAAATCACGTCGTTTGTTTGGTCCACCGAGGATCATGAACATGAGCTCCGAATCCTTCCAAACGACTTTATTGTTTACCGGCGGCTTTAATTGTTCCTTATTTTCTTCAATAAATCCCCATAGGTTAATTGGTTTTAATGAATTTGTCACGAATAATCGTTCCCTTTCAAATTTGTTGACCTCACTTTTTATCTAATGCGATCCGTTTCTTTTATTGAAACTAGTTTCTGTGCTCACGAACCGTTCATGAGTACCGTTTTATCTTAAGAATCTAGTTTTTGGGCTTCCTGGCCCCTTCATTAGTACCGTTTCAGACCGTTGTTAATTTTTTCTCAGATGATTTTAACGATTCTTGCATGAATACTACATTTTTATGACCCCTTTGTTTCTATGTAAGTTTCCCCCAGTTCTAATGCCACCCTAATAAAGAGTAGGACTGTTTAAAATCTCCCTCTGAAATTAGTTGACGAATTCTCGATGATGAAATAAGTTCCCCGCTATTACAATAAACAGGCAAAGACACATTGATCTGAAAATATTTTTTCAAAAGTTCTACATCGCCTTCTCTTCTTTTTCCAAAACGAAAATCGGAACCAACAGATACTTCTGCCGGGTTAAGCTTTGATAATTCACAGATAAAATCTTCAGGAGGACGAGTTGCATACCATTCATCAAAACTAGCAACGATGACATAATCTACTCCTAACTTATAGATCCTACTTACCTTTTCCTGTATGGGTGTCAAGATTTGAGCACCTTTGAAAAAATGTCGAGGAGGCGGGTCGAAAGTATATACGACGCTTGGAACCTGATGAACAAGACTCTTTTCCACAGCCTGCTTAATGACTGCTTGATGTCCTTTATGTACCCCATCAAATGCACCAATGGCCATTACAGACCCTTCTAGTGTCAGAACCCCATCTTTTAGCGTTTTCACCGATCACACCTCCTCGAAATAGGTAATAGTTTTATAGGCTTGGAACCTCTTTTTTACGATCAAATATCTCCAGCGCTTCTTCAACCAGCTTAAATGAATTATTTCTTTTGTGGTTGTTATAGAAAATGGCTCTCTTCCGGATTGGATCTCCTGTGTAATAACGTTCGTATTGAAGGAGCCTTTGCCCAAATGCCTCTCCGCATAAATCCCATGCCAGCTTAAAGAGATGAACCCTCTCTTCTGCAGTAACTCCTTCTCTTCCCACGTAATAACGATCTAAATCTTCACGTAAATCTGGATTTTCAAAATCGGCATCTGTTGGTGACATCAGTAGTCCTCCAGCACCGATGATTTGAATAACCTCAATGGCACGTGGATACATAGTTGGCAGCAATCCTCGAATGGTTTCAAGTGGTGCATAGGCAGGCATTACTTCACCAGTAGCCGTTACTTCATATTCGTACTCAGCTATTCGAAGCAAAGCCCTTATGGATTCAACCGATTGGATTAATTCGCCTAAATCATTTTGTACATTTAAGTAACCATCGACACCAATTGAGTCAGCTAATTTACAAGCCACTTCGGTAGCAAATTGCAGCTTTACTAAACCTCTAACCCCAGATTGATGTGCAGGCTGGATACCAATTCCTGTTTTCGGATACAGTAAATTTGCTGCCTCGACATTGTTATAAAGGAAAACACGATCCCACGGTACTAAAACATCATTAAATACTAAGACCGCATCCATTTCTTCGAATCTTGAAGCTAATGGGTGATCATAAACAGACCGCTTTCCATCCTGCATCGCTTCACGGCATAAAATACGAAGCCCTGGCGTATCAAGTGGAAGTGCAAAAGCAAGGGCGTAACGTTCATCTCCAGGTTTAAATCCAGGGAAGGAATAAACAATTACTTCATCAGTAATAGGAGCAAGGGTTGCCAGCATTTTAGCTCCTCTTACGATCAAACCATCTGGTGTTTCCTTTACAGCACCTAAATGAGTAAACATATCCTGTTGTTCATGTGATGATTTACTGCGGTCATTTTGTGGATTAATAATAGCGTGTGTTAAAAATAGGTCATTGTCGCGAACATGCTTATAATAGGCTCGAATGTTTTTTCCCCATTCAGGATTGTATTTATCCAAGAACTCGGAATTACTAGCCATTGAGGTTACTACGACATTAAGAAAATCAGGAGTTCTTCCCATTAAACCAAAAGTAGCTTTAGCAAAAACCTCAAAGTTTTTTCTTCGAGCTTCTAGATCTTGATAGCTTTTTGGTACGATGAATGCATTAGAAATTCTTTCACCGGTTTCATCACAAATATGGGTAATTTCTTCAATATACTTAGGGTTATGCTGCAAATCATAAAGCTTCGCCATTTCAAGAATCGGCTGTTGAAAAACAGGTTCTTCGAAGATATTTGTTACTCTTTTTCCTGATAACCAAACTTCTGGATTACGCGATTTTAATGCCTCGATATACTTTGCTCCTGTACGAATTCCCATATACATCCTCCTCATCCTTCATAGTGTCATTATAAAACTGAACGTTCCTGTTTCAGTGTAGTCTGGTTAACACTTTTTCTAAAAAGTTAAAATACTTATTCTTTTCAAATAATTTAAAGCACCACTTTTCTTTTTCCTTGAAGAGTGGTGCTTTAACTTTACAAATTATATATTTCCTTTTTTAGGGATGAACAAGATTGTAATGGATGCTAAGACTCCTGCAATGGCAAAGAGGTAAAAATTAAGGGAGAAGTCAAAATTTGAGCTCATAAAGAAACCAATTAGAATTGGACCTGAAATAGCACCAATTCGTCCAAAGCCAAGGGCCCATCCCAGGGCAGTCGCTCGATTGTCTGCTTCAAAATATTTGGAAATGTAGGCATTTAGAATAAGTGTAGTCCCAATCGTCCCAAAACCTGCAATCCCCACTAAACCATACACAACAAACATCGATGATTTTATGCTTAAAAGTGCGATTGAAATTCCTGCTAAGAAATAGGAAAGACTGATAATTTTTCTAGAGCCCCATCGATCTGCCGCCGTTCCTGCTACTAGAGCACCAATCGCCGCGGATAAATTTAACATCAGTAAAAATCCTAAACTAGATCCGAGCGGATATCCTGCCTCACGCATCATTTTTGGCAGCCATGTACTTAAACCATAAATCATAAGCAGCCCTAGAAAAAAAGTAACCCAAAAAAACATGGTTGCCCGTATATTTGTCCGAGAGAATAGACTTGCAATAGCCGCGAATTTATTTGTTTTTTCCTTGGTTTCATCCTTCATGCTACTTTGGATAAAATCAGTAGGAAGTTGATATTTTTGGGCTATACTTTCAGCTTTATCAAACTTTTTCTTAGCAATTAGAAAGCTAATCGACTCGGGAAGAAATTTAATAATAAAAGGAATAACTAAAAGTGGAATGACACCTATCCAAAACATTAATCTCCATCCATAATCCTCTAAAAGAAACATGGAAAATAGAGCGCCAAGGACTCCTCCAATTGGATAACCAGTATACATAATAGCGTACATTTTTGATCGATGCTGTACAGGAGAATACTCGATTGTTAAAGCGGAAGCTGTAGGAATTACTCCACCAAGTCCAAGACCGCCAATAAAGCGAAAAATCCCAAACATTTCCGGAGAAGTAGAAAGTGCGACGAGACACATTGAAATCGAAAATACGGTAACGCAAAAAATCAAGGTCAATTTACGGCCAATCATATCCGTAACAGTTCCAACACAAATGGCACCGATCAGCATTCCCATTAGTGCATAGCTTCCTATTGCACCGGCTTGCGCTGGAGTCATGCTCCAATCTTTATATTCCATTAAGGACGGCAATACTGCACCATAGATGCCTAAATCATATCCGTCTGCTAGCATCGCAAACCAGCAAAGTAGTACAACAACAAATGTTGCTTTTGGCATACTCTTAATTGAAAGATTAGTAGTGTTTAATCCGACATTCTGTTTTGTTAAATCTTCCGTAACGACAGATTGTACTTCCCTGTTCATCCAACCATCTCCTTTTAGAATTTGTTCCAATAGGCATTGGTGTTTATTCATGGATGAATATACTTAAGGTTCCCCCCTTTTTTCTATAGGTTTCATGATTGTCTTCCTTCATATCTAAGTAAGTGGAAGTTTCATGAATTGGCTGATTATTTAGAAAATAATTCACCTATATTGATTTTATATTTTAAATCTTTTACACTATTGTTAAGTGGTTAACATTAATATACTTTTTTCGTGTTTTTGTTAAGATAATTTAACAATACATATCTATTAATCTATTATAAAATGTAAGCGTTAACAAAAAGTGAACCAGCTGACAAGTTCTAGACATAAAGATAAATAATAAACTTAGGAGTTGATTTGGTGGCAATCCTTTTTGACAGTGATATTAATTGGGAAACCTGTTTGCAGTTTGGGACTAGACAATTTTTCAAGGAAAAAAAATGTATTTACCAACAAGGGGCAATGGGAGAAGGATTCTATTATATACAAAAGGGAATAGTCAAAGTGACGACTACAACGACAAATGGGAAAGAGCGCATGCTAAACATTGCTATTCCCGGACAGTTGTTAGGAATTCAAGCAATGGACCGGAAGCCCCATTTTACAACAGCTACAGCTGTAAATGATTCAGTACTCTACTATTTCTCATGTGATCATTTCCAAAAACTAATTACCTATCAACCTTCAATCCTTCACATGGTAATAGAAACGGTCATCCATAAAATGCATATTCTAGCCGATAAAATTTACTTGGACACTCTTACACCTGAACAACAGTTGTCCGTAATCCTTTTGAATATCTGTTATGAATTTAAGAATTATGAAGTTCCCCTTTCACAGCAGGACCTAACAAAATGTACTGGTTTAACGAGAATTCCCATTTATAAGATTCTAAAACAATGGAAGGAACAAGACATCATAGAGATTCATGGGAAAAAGATCATCATAAAAAATCCAGATGAATTAAAATTGCTTCAGGGCAGGGTGATGACATGAAGTACCTTCGAAACGCTTGGAGTCCTTATTTAAAATATGGAGATAAACTTGAGTTTGAGGAAAATTCAATGGTTTACTGTCAGGGCGGTGAGGGAAAAGGATTTTTTTTCTTAGCTGAAGGAGGAATAAAAATCACCCTTCTCTCTAAAGAAGGGGTGGAACGCACGGTTAATTATGTTCCAGAAGGAATGTTATTCGGAGAGCACGGCTCAAGAAATCAGCCCTACCTTACCTCTGCTTTAACTACTTGTTCATCTGTTGTCTATCATTTTTCTGATGACGCCTTAGTAAAAGTTTGTGAAAATCATCCTGAAGCAGCATGTATTTTTACCAATTCGCTCATCTATAAATTTAGAATATTGGCAGAAATTATTGCCTTTCTTAACTCTCCAGTTGAACAGCAAATGGCTCATTACCTATTAAAACTGATAAATGAAAATGGCAATATCTCAATCGATCAAACATCATTTGCTCGTTACATTGGGACTTCTAGAATTACAGTTAATAAAATACTTAGTAAGTGGAAGACTCAAAAAATCATCGACTTATCAAATAGGACGATTGAAATCCTGGATATTAATCGATTAAAAGAACTCCGTGAATCTGGTTGTATTCACATTGAAAACTTGGATTTATTAATGTTGACCAATAAGGATTAAAAAGTTGCCTAACTTTATTGTCAGGCACTAGAACGGTTAAGTCTGTACTTAGTCAGATGAATCATTATTCTTTAATACTATTTCTAAAATCATCATAGTCTGTTTTAATATAATGGAAGGCTGTTGCGTTGCCGCCATGATCAGGATGTGTAACGATTAATAATTTTTTATATCCTGCAAAAACTTCTTTGTGGCTGGCCGTTTTTGATAGCCCTAACTTTTGACGGTAATCATTCACTTTAGGAGGAAGTTTTATAGGAACCTTATCAGGTTCTTTTTTGTTTCCTTTAGAAAGTTCTTCCTTTAATTTTAACAATTGGTTTCGTAATTCAATATTCTCTTTTAGTAACTTCTTAGTTTCCTTTTGTAGGTCACTATTTTCATGCTCTAGGTTGATGATTTCTTTATTTAAATTATCTCTTTGTTGAATTAAAGTATCGATAGATGCCTTATGTAGTTGTTCCATCCCTTTTATAAGCTCATCCTGTGTATTAATTTTTACTTTTAATTGACCTATGATCTTTTCCTGATCTGTATCGTTATTTAAATGCACCTTTGAAAGAGTTTCATTTGGAAGATATTCACTCCTCCCATTCCCCACGTTTTGAATCTTACCTTCCCTAAGCCATCTTCGTACAATTTGGACACCAATACGATCGGAAACACCTGCATCCTTTAACAAGTTCAAAGCTTGGTCTGTATCATCAAGTATGTATCCAGAATTCTGAGGAACTGTGCCCACGTATTTTATTTTCCTTTCACGCAGCCATCTTCTAACTGTTTGAATACTGATTTCTTCATTTACTCCAGCTTCAGTTAACAATTCATAAGCTTGATCTGTGTTCACTATTTTCCACCTTTCCCTCAAAATAAGCTCTCGGATGTTGAAACATTCATAATCAGGCGAACTCGGTATGTAATATAAATAATAATAAATAAGTATAGAATTAATGTGAATGGATAAAAAAGACTATCCTTTTCACTCTAGTCAATTAGCACTAATCAGATAGTTTTACTATATTTGGTCAATTAGAAAACAACCGCCTTTTTTTAGGACTAAAGCGGCTATTTATCTGGTTGAATAAATTAACTTTATTCAAGAACCAAAAAGTATTGAATTTGATTGGGTGAAATGGCTGTTATAGCATGAATACGATAGCCGATACTTAGTAATTGCGATAATGTCTCTGCACAATTATCGCGAGGAGGCTCGATTGGTGCGTGGTAGCTTTTATATAAATGTATAAGTTGATTATTAGTCGTACAATGCAGTAAGACCACATGTCTGCCAGTCCATGCTTGACCAATCATTGGTTGTACTTGTCTTATCCTTCTCATGTTGCTACACCCTCAATTGTTGATACAATAGTTTATGTTAAAAGCCTAGTCCATTGTTCCTCAAGTGGGCAGTTTATATGAAGGATCTTATGAGTAATTTCATGAGCCAATATGCGAAAAATTTGTTCATTAATATTCAGAAAACACCAGGTATGTCATGACCCCATAGTTGGGGTCATGACATACCTTACAAAAGCCCCTCAAGCTACTCATTCTCCTATAAGGATATTCCATAGAAAACCTTTAATATGGTCTTATAAAAAGGCACCTGCATCTTTCGGTATTGGTGTATAAATTCCATTTGATCATATTGTACCTCTTGTAATTTAATAGAAATGCTCCCTGAATTGAAGTTTACAATACTATATTTAGCGACTGGCTCAGAATTACAACCTAATGATCCCGGATTTAAAAAGACTTTTTCTTCCATTTGAAATAAATGAACAGGATGATGATGTCCAAAACAAATCAGTCTTTCCTTGTAATCTTGAAATAAATGATTAAGATCGTCATAGGTTGGTTCTACGATTTGGCTAAACGGTTCTTTACTTATATGTTCAGTTAGTTTGTCTTTTTTTATATGATAATGAATTAATGCAGTGGGTATTTGTTCAATACTGTTTGAAATGTACCTTGGAAGTTTCTCAAGCTTTGGAATAAACGAAGTATCTAAGTCACATGCAATCCATTCATGATGTTTACGCATTTCTCCTACGTTGTGACTTTCAGGGTATTCTTCACCCTTTATCAATGCGAGAACAGCCTCATCATGATTACCTGTAATCATTGAAATGTCTTGGCGTGAAAACAACATATCTAACACTTCATTCGTTTGATGACCAATTCCAATCATATCTCCAAGGCAATAAATATGCTCTATATTTTCTTTATTGTCAATTTCATGTAAAGCTGCTTTTAAGGCATTAGCATTTCCATGAACATCTGAAATAAATGCTATATTTTTCCCCAATTAAATTCCCCTTTCATTAAGGCTGAAAATTTTATTGCCACTTGTTTTTCATATAAAATTGAATATACTATATCAGCTTTAGGGGCTCCCGCCTTTACTGGATGGTGCCAGCCAATGCAAAGCCACCGGTAATTAACCGGGCCAAGATAAGCAAAAACTAGCATTACTGATGCACATAGTAGATCAAAAGAAAACCCTAGTTTCTTGGTAGATAATACAACGAGGATGATAGTAAAAAATCCAGCATATAATCCGACCCAGAGTCGAACCTTATTAACGGGCTTATAATTAAAGAATGAATGGATGACTAATGGAGCTATAACAAATAATGAAAAAACTGAGAGATTAACGATGTAATTAAAAAAATCAACCTATTTCCCACCAATACTTTTACATTTAAATTGTTGTCTAGATGTTGTCCCAACTAATATAGTTACGAAGGATGCAAAACCTTTTAAAAAATGAATCTACCATACTTACTAAAGTCAAATTGCATAATCTCACAATATAGAACATTGATGAGTAAAATAGAAAGTTCTATTTTTCTTCTTTTAATCTACTGTCAGTTTTATTGGCACCGAAATATCGAGTGCATAGATCATCTAATTGATTCTGATATTCTTTTACAAGATGATGATGATTTCCAAATCTCTTTCGGGCTTCATTCAAATTTCCTTTTATTATTTCATATTCATCAACTAGTTTTTTCAAAATCATAATATTACCTCCCCTCTTCTTTGTCTCAAACCAGACCTATTAACACAAATCAGTATACTGACAGAATGGTCAACCAGATTAATATCCCTGATTTTTTTAAACGTGTACTAGGTAGTGCATTAGACAATATATAGTAAAAAATAATTAAGAAACAAAAATCTGGTTCTTCCTGCGTATAACGGAAGAACCAGATTTTTTTGACTATTAAGCCGACATTAATGGAATTGCTCTATGAAATTATTCGAATTTCGTCACAACAAATGTTCCTGTCAGAGCGTTTTGACTCATACCTTCAAAAAGGCTGTTCACATCTGAAAGGGATACTTCACGATTCACCATTTTTCCTGGAGTTAGTTTCCCTTGTGCCACGAGAGGAAGCAAAGATGAAAAACGATGAACAGGCATGCCATAGGTAGAAATGAATCGAATCTCTTTACTAAGCATCTCGTTGACTGGAATCGAAACATTCCCACCTTCATTTGAAATGATACCGCCTTGCAAATGACGTCCATCCTTTTTTAAACTGCGGATCGAGTTGACACATGTTTCGGAATGCCCCAGTGCATCCACAGACACGTCTGCCCCTCCCTTAGTGATTTCCATTATTGCCTTAATGGGTTTCGTTACACGGCTGTTTATGGTATAAATAGCACCCATCTGCTTTGCTAACTCAAGGTTAGCATCATTGATGTCCACTCCGATTACATTTGCCCCCATTGCCGTTGCAATGTTGATCAAGGAAAGACCAAGGCCTCCACACCCATAAACGGCTACCCACTCGCCTGGCAGAACCTGCACTCGATCAACTAACCCATGGTAGGCAGTCATGAACCGACATCCTAAGGCTGAGGCATCAAGGAAATTCATTTCCTCCGGAAGGTGTATTACATTTCGATCTCCTTTTGGAACAGCCACGTATTCTGCGTAACCTCCATCATAGTTAGCACCGGGTGAGGTACGAGAGTCACAAAGATGTGATTTACCGCCGAGACAGTGTGGGCAAGTACCATCACTATTTGTAAAGGGCACGATTACCCGATCGCCCTTTTTAAAGTGAGTAACATCCTTGCCCACTTCTTCTACTACACCGCTAAATTCATGCCCCAAGATACGATTAGCCGGCTGTCCATGCGTCCACATATGCCAGTCACTTCGACATACTCCATTCGCCATTACTTTAATAAGGATACCGTCTTTATCAGGTGTGGGATCTTGCACATTCCTAACCTCACACCTCTGCTTATCAACCAGTACTAGTGCTTTCAATATTCCTACCTCCTCGAATATGGAAGATTTGAGCTTAATCTAGATTAATTACAACACTTTTCGTTTTGGTGTATGCTTCAATACCTGGATAACCCATTTCTGCTCCAATCCCACTCTGTTTATGACCAGTCAGGGGAATTGCATTATCCGAATTGAGGTAGGTATTTACCCAGACGGTTCCTGCTTCTAATGAATTAATAACCTTAAAAGCTTTCGAAATATCTTTCGTCCATACACCAGAAGCTAGTCCATATTCGGAAAAATTGGCTCTTCCAATTACTTCATCAATATCCTCAAATGGCATAACACATAAAACTGGTCCAAATATCTCCTCTTTTACAGCCGTACAATTTTCATCCAGATCAATAAGTATGGTAGGCTGCAAGTAGTTTCCACCTGCTAACTCGCTATCATGAAGAGTATTTCCTCCTACCAATACTTTTGCCCCTTCTTTTTTAGCTGTTTCAATATAATTTTTAACCGTTTCAAGGTGCTGTTTGGAGACCAGCGGCCCCATCTGTGACGTTGGATCTAACGGATTGCCCACTTTCATTTTTAGTGCCATTTCAACTAATTTTTCAATTACTAAGTTATACACTTTCTTTTCCACATAGAGTCGAGAACCTGCCATACATACTTGACCTTGATTGGTAAACATCCCCATAAAGGAACCTTTTATCGCTTTTTCTAAGTCTGCATCGGCAAAAATAATATTTGGCGATTTTCCTCCTAATTCCAATGTTACCTTTTTCAAAGTTTCAGCGGAGCTTTTCATGATTCCTTTGCCTACGATCGTTGATCCAGTGAATCCAATTTTATCAATATCGGGATGACTTGTAATCGCTTCCCCAATTTTCCCACCGGAACCTGTTACAATATTCACCACTCCGTCTGGGAATCCGGCATCCCGTATAAGCTCACCTAATAGCAATGCCGTTAGGGTAGTTTGTTGGGAAGGCTTTAATATCACCGTATTCCCTGCAGCGAGTGGAGCCGCTAATTTCCAGATTGCCCCAAGTAAAGGGATATTCCATGAGGTAATTTGACCACAAACCCCGATTGGGTCTCTTTTTGTGTAGGCATGAAGATTCCCCCCTGTTGAAAACGGTATCGTTTGACCCGTTAATTGAGTCGCCCACCCTGCATAATAGCGTAGGTGAGCAATGGCTGAGGGTACAAATCCATATCGTGAAAAATTAATAGTGATTCCGCCATCAATCGTTTCCAAATAGGCAAATTCTTCTGAACGTTGTTCAAGTAAATCCGCCAGTTTATTGAGAAGTTTTGACCGTTTTGCAGGAGAAGTTGATGACCATGGTCCTTTAAATGCAGCTCTTGCAGCACGAACCGCTCGATCCACGTCTTCTTTATCCCCCGCATAAATTTTAGCAATGACTTCCCCATTTGCTGGATTAATAGATTCATAGACTTTACCAGAGATGGAAGGAACCCATTCACCGTTGATTAACATTTTCTTTGTGCTAGAAAGAAATTTTGCCACGTTTTCTTGATGTACTTCTAATAATTTGGACATTTATTACTCATCCCCTATCATTATTTGCATATCACCATTAGACACCTAATGGTATACTATTTCCGTACTTCAGTTTATTATGAAACAGTTTCTCTAGCAGAACTTATAGAAAATCCCTCGTAGCCTTTAGCCGCCACCTCGTCACATTTCTTACGGTAATTCCCTACACCACCGACAAAAATGAGGAATCCACGCGGCTTCCCTTCGATATTTGCGCCTGTGTACCAAGAGTCACCCTTAGAATAAAGTGTTTTGTCAGCGACCTCTCTGCAATGCTTACTCCAAGCCTCTTCCGCCTCGACTTTAGCCTCAATCGTTTCCACACCATTTTCCCGAAGATATTCCAAACAATCACCAATCCATTCTACATGCTGCTCAATTGATACGGGCATATTGGTTAATGCGGAAGGGCTTTCAGGTCCGGTAACCATGAACATGTTTGGGAAACCAGCGTTGGCGATTCCAAGATATGTCCTTACATGGCCTCCATTTGCCCATTTCTCCTTTAGTGACACCCCCTCTTTACCACGGATATCTATCTTAAACAAGGGCCCTGTCATCCCATCGAATCCAGTTGCAAAAACAATCACATCTAGTTCATACTCTGCTTCTTCGGTTCTGATGCCCTTGGCTGTGATCTCCACAATTGGAGCACGCTTAACATCTACCAAGGAAACGTTTTCACGGTTAAATGTCTCATAATAATTGGTGTCAAGGACCGGCCGTTTAGATCCGTATAAGTATGTTGGCTTCAATTTCTCTGCCACCTCTGGGTCTTTAACGGTTTCACTTATCTTGGAGCGGATGAAGTCGCAAACTGTTTCGTTAGCGTCTGGGTTTAGCATCAAATCATTGTAGGTAAGTCCCATCGCAAATCCCCCACGCTCCCAGACCTTCTGGAATTCTCGCTCTCGTTCTTCCAGTGTATCATCCAAAGCTGATCGATTATTAATTAGTTGATCAAGATAGCCAGTAAGGGAGTGACGAGTTTGATTCCTAATCTCGCTGTAATTTGCTTTTGTTTGACGAATGAACTCCGGATCATAGGGATGGTTCCTCGCAGGTGTACAGTACCCAGGGGTTCGCTGAAACACAGTAAGGTGATCGGCTTCTTGGGCAATGATTGGGATGGACTGGATACCGCTCGATCCCGTTCCAATAACACCAACACGCTTCCCCTTAAAATCTACTCCTTCATGGGGCCATTTTCCGGTATGATACCAATCACCCTTAAAGCTATCTAAGCCTTTAATGTTAGGAACATTTGCGGCATTGAGTAAGCCAACACCTGAGATGAAGTACTTAGCCGACAAAATGGTCCCATCTTCCGATTGGATCTTCCACTTTTTATTGACCTCGTCGTAATGTGCAGCAGTTATGCGTGTATTGAACTGGATATCACGACGCAAATCTAATTTATCAGCCACAAAGTTAAGGTAACTTAGTATTTCCGCCTGCTCTGGGAATCTTGAAGTCCATGTCCATTCCTGAAGGATTTCTTCAGAAAAAGTGTAATTATAAATGATGCTATCTGAGTCGCATTTCGCTCCTGGATAGCGATTCGCATACCATACGCCCCCCACATCACTATTTGCCTCGAAAACACGGATGGAAAATCCAGACTCTCGTAATCGATGTAGCATGTATAATCCCGAAAATCCTGCACCGATTACAATTGCGTCGAAGTTGTTATCCTGATTAGATTTCATCATAATACTTACCTCCTTTAAATATTTAGAAAATATTGAACATTCTCCCCTGATAAGGATTAAAGGAGAAAGGTTTCAAAAACCTATATTTTTTTATATAAGGAAAATCCCCCTTTATGTAATACCTACATAGTCCATTCCTGGATCACAAACAACGTCACTTTTACTCAAGCTTGATTTTCGTTCACTTGGTTATTATCAACCCAAGATACAACTCAGTTATGTCTACTTTTTAAAGAATGCAGGCATCCTTTCCTTACATAAAACAAATATAAATTTCACAAAAAACATTTTTGTAAACCCTTACATTTAAACCCTGTCGGTGACCATTTGATCTATTTTTAAAAAAGTTCAGCTGAGCTAGAAATAGACCCCTTTATTTGCTCAAGAAATACAGCGATATTAATAAAATATCCTTCTCCCATTCTTTTTCGGTTTTTACTTTATTTCAAAATTGCACGAATCTTTACATTTGTATGATAATTAATATTTATGATTAAATAAAGTTTAGAAATTAAAAGGTACGTTAAGTAAATATTAATGCTACAAATCAATAAGGAAGTTCATAAATCAATGCGTTTAAGTTAATCAACTAAAATAAAAAAAAACATTTGACCAACATATCATTAATAAAAAATAATATGGTCAAGTGTTAATTCTCTTTAAATGCTTCTAAGTTCATAACCAAGACGAGCTGAAATTTGTTTTCCAATATACAGCATTAGGGTTTGAAGATGAGTCAGTGCTTCCTCCGTCATACGTAGTGTCGGCCCTGAGACACTTACTGCTGCCACTACTTTACCCAAATGGTCAAAGATAGGAACGGCAATACACGTAATACCATATTCATTTTCTTCCAAATCAAGTGCGTAGCCCTTCTGTTTCACTTTAGCCAATTCCTTGATAAAATCCTCTTTTTTCCTGATCGTTTTATCTGTTTGTATTGCCATTCCTTTACGTTCAAGAATATCCAGAACATCATTGGTTGGAAGGTAGGCGAGGATTGCTTTTCCAACTGAGGTGCAGTGCATGGATGCTCTTTTACCTACTTTAGAATGCATCCTTAGTGTTTCATTTCCTTCTAATTTTTCAATATAGACCACTTCACCATGATCATAAACAACAAGATGAATAACCTCATTCGTTTCTTTTTCCAATTGCTGCAGAAAAGGGTTAGCCTCAGCTCTTAGATCAATGGATTCAAGCAGTTTTGAACTGATTTCTAATAATTTGTAACCAAGCTTATAGCGCGAGGTATCTTCATCTTGCTCAATATACCCATATTGTACGAGTGTTGACAGGATCCGGTATACAGAGCTTTTATTAAAATCTATTTGATTGGCAATCTCTGTAACACCTAAGCCGCCCATTTTTAAACTTACAAGAGGAATAATATCCAATGCTGGCTTATTGCAAAATTAATTGACTCATAGAATAATCACTATCAAGAAAAAGCTGCTATTCCCAGAATTTCCCTACCAATGATTAGTTTTTGCATTTCGTTTGTTCCTTCTGCAATCGTAAAATATCGAATATCACGGTAATAGCGTTCAACAGGGAATTCCTTCGTGTATCCATAGCCGCCATGAATTTGTAAAGCTTCTTCCGCAACTTTTAATACCTTTTCAGTGGAGAAGTATTTTGCCATTGAGCATTCCACTTTGCAGGATTTCCCCTGATCCAACAAATGGCTGGCCTGAAGACCAAGTAAACGCATAGCGCTTGTCAGAGTAACCATTTCACTAATTTTTGCTTGTATTAGTTGAAACCCTCCAATTGGTTTTCCAAATTGAACCCGTTCCTTTGCATACTTTATTGAAGCGTCTACACATGCTTGGGCAATTCCAGTAGAAATAAACGCGACCATTGCCCGTGCGCTATTCAAGAATTTTAGACCCTGCCTTAATCCGTCCCCTACTTTTCCCAGCAAATTTTCTGCAGGAATCTCGCAATCTTCAAAAATTAACTCTGCAAATGGACAGCTGGTGGTTCCCATTTTTTCAATCGGTTTCGTTTCATAATGAGAGACTCCTTTTTCAACTATAAAAGCAGCAATTCCATCATTTCCTTTGGATTTATCCGTTTGAGCGATGACGATTCCGATTTCACCTTCTACCCCGTTCGTGATAAACATTTTCGATCCATTGATAATCCACTTATCTCCTCTTAACTCTGCACGGGTTTGAATGCTGGATGTATCCGAACCAACATTCGGTTCAGTCAGGGCAAAGAAACCAAACTTTTCTCCTTTAAGTAAAGGTTCCAAGAATTTTCTTCGCTGGTTTTCAGTACCATATTCATAGATATGTGTCAGGACCGAATTCGTAAGCCCAACAGTTGCACGTAAGGATGGCCAAACTCTGGATAATTCTTCAATCATGGTAAAATAGGTGGTATAATCTAGCCCAAGACCTCCTGCATCTTCTGGAAGAAGTCCTCCTAAATAGCCAAAAGGCACTAATTGTTGAACAATTTCTTTCGAAACTGCTTTTCCAGATTTCTCATAGCTATCAACGATAGGTAAGATTTCCTTATCTAAAAATCTTCTAATGGTATCCTTAATCATCATTTGCTCATCAGATAATACTAGAGACATTTCATTTCCTCCTTTATTTTGTGTTTTGGATTATTTCTTAAAATCAACATGGGCGTGGTCCCTTCTTGTATAACCTTTCCCCTTTGGTTGATCACTTTCCGTTTAAAATAAACAATTCCTCTATCAGGCTTACTTGTTTCTTCTTTTCCTACAATTTCAATTTCAAGATGTATGGTATCCCCGAATTTAAGCGGACCTAGAAATCTCCAGGAATTAATCCCCAAAAGAGTTATTAAGGACTGCACCATTCGCCTATTCAGGTCAGTTCTTGTGAATAACCCTGAGGATACCGTCAATCCAAGGAGACCATGTGCAATGCGTTCTCCAAAAATGGAATCCTTAGCATATTCACTATCAACATGAAGGGCATTGTAGTCACCAGATAAGCCAGCAAAATTTACAACATCTGCTTCCGTGATTGTTCTAGCAGGAGATAAAAATCTTTCTCCCACTTCAAAGTCCTCAAAATATAAGGTCTCCTTTGACATCGTTATCCTCCTAAATTCTGTTTCTTATATTCCGCTTATTAAGATTCTTCCTTTATAATTTGATCAACCAAATCTCCCACCGGAGACGTGTAATATATCTCCCGAGATATAGGCAGCATCATCCGATGCGAAAAACAAAACTGCATTTGCTACATCTTCAGGTAATCCAATTCGTCGAATTGGTGTATCTTTCTTTTGCAGCTCTTTAATTTTTTCATATTTGGGATGATTTTTAAGCGCATCAGTTTCAATAAGTCCGGGTGCTACTGAATTGACATTAATGTTGTTTTTACCTAATTCTTTGGAAAGAGAGCGTGTTAGACCAATAATTCCTGCCTTGGCAGAAGAGTAGTTTGCTTGACCTGGATTTCCTAGATAAGCTCTCGAAGAAATATTAATAATTTTCCCGTAATTTTGTTCAACCATATAAGCAGAAGCATATTTGGAACATAGAAATGCACCTTTTAGGCAAACATCGATAACTTTATCCCAATCGTCCTCTTCCATGTCGTTGATCCTCGAATCTTTCAGAACACCAGCATTATTAACGAGAATGTCAATCTTCCCATATGCTTCAATTGTCTTTTCAACAATATTTCTAGCATCCTCCCCTTTTGATACATCCCCTGCCACTGCAATTGCCTTTCCACCACCTTGGAGGATTTCCATAGCAGTTTCTTCACATGTTTCCTTATTCAAATCCGTTACGGTAACGAATGCACCTTCGTGTACCAATTTTTGAATAATAGACTTACCAATGCCTTTTCCTGAACCAGTAACAATGGCTACTTTACCTTGAAATCTCATATTTTCCCTCCATAACTTTGACCTATATTTTGGATTTTTCCTTGAGGTCAATAGATTAATATTTTTTCAATGGTTTAATTTCTTTCAAATAATTAAAGAGTAATAGATTACAGTCCAATTTCCCTTCAAGTGCTTAACTAATAGTTGTATATACACTAATCTTTGAGAAGATATCCACCAATAACTAGACGCTGAATCTCATTCGTCCCTTCATAAATCTGGGTGATCTTTGCATCTCTCATATAGCGTTCAACGGGATAATCCTTTGTGTATCCATATCCACCAAATACTTGCACGGCTTCAATAGCTACTTCCATTGCGGTATCACCCGCAAACAGTTTGGACATTGCAGACTGAAGCCCATATGATATACCTTGATCCTCACGCCAAGCAGCTTGGTACGTCAGTAAACGGGACGCTTCGATTTTTGTAGCCATATCGGCTAATTTGAATTGGATGGCTTGAAGGCTGCTAATCGGTTTGCCAAATTGGACGCGTTCCTTCGCATAAGCGACAGCTTTATCAAATGATCCTTGAGCGATTCCCAACGCTTGTGAAGCGATCCCGTTACGACCACCGTCAAGGGTCATCATCGCAATCATGAACCCTTCTCCCACTTTACCCAATAGATTGTCCTTCGGTACGCGACAGTTCTCCATAATGACTTCTGTAGTGGATGAAGAACGAATGCCCAGCTTTTTCTCTTTCTTTCCTACGGAGAAACCAGGGAAGCTCCTATCCACAATAAACGCCGTAATGCCTTTATGCTTTAGGTCCGAGTTGGTCTGTGCGAATACGATATAGGTGTCGGCATAGCCTCCGTTGGTGATAAAAATCTTCGATCCATTCAAGACCCATTCATCACCTTCTAAAACGGCCTTTGTTTTCATCCCTCCGGCATCAGACCCGGAACCAGATTCCGTCAAGCAATATGCCCCCATGCTTCTACCTTCTGCCATGGCCCTCAAATATTTTTGCTTTTGTTGTTCTGTTCCAAACTTGTATACTGGCCATCCGGCTAACGATGTATGCGCGGAAAGGGTGACTCCAACGGAAGCATCAACCCTCGACAGTTCTTCTACCGCGATTACATAGCTCAAGTAATCGGCACCTGCACCTCCGTACTCTTCCGGCCAAGGGATCCCGCATAAGCCAAGGTCCGCCATCTTATGCCAAATCTCCATGTCAAAGGTTTCTTCTTCATCACGCTGTGCAGCAGTAGGTTCACATTCGTTTAATGCAAAATCGCGCACCATTTTTTGCATCATTTTATGTTCTTCAGACAATAGGAAGTTCATTTTTACTACCCCTCATTTATAAATTTTTTCAAAAAATAAGTATTTAAAAATTCGCCAGAATAACAAGAAATTCTGTTAGATCTAGTGAAAATTTCGTAATTTGTGTTCATTTCAGGAATCAACCAATTACTAATCAGTAAATTTCTTAGTGCGATTTACTAGTAACTACTGCTAAACTGATTTGCATTGTCGAATAACAGGGATTGGTGCAGCACTACGTTTACCAGTCGAAGTAATAATAAATTCGAATCTGATTTCACCATCCACATCAATTTTCTCTCCCACTTCGTAATTAGAAGAACTCTCACTTATGATTGGAATAAGTTTAATCATAGTCCCGTTTACTTTTATTAATTCATCAGCTTCAATAAATGAAATATTTATATTTTTCTGTAAATTGTAATCAAAATAAGATCTTATCTTATAAATTTCTCCTCTTATTTTCATCCCACTCACTCCTAAAAAAAGATAACGTAGAAACCTTCTACTTAATTCGCTTCTATCTGATTAATCTTGGATATTTTATTCTCATGATTTCATTCAGCAATGAATCTAATTTTTGGCTGATTTCAATGGTTTTTTGATCAGTTAATCCGTATTTTTTTCCTGAATTTTCTAATTCAAGTATTAATAGATTGTATTCATATTCATAATAATATTCTCTCGGCCCCATGATGCTGCCTCCTGTTGCTACTTAATTTCCTTACTATCTAATTCTACCAAAACAGTATTATGCTAAAAAATACCTCTATATAATAGAAGGAAAGATCCAAACTTTCGTTTTATCTATAACCATTGTTTGTCCAACAGTTTAAACATGGGCAAGTACTTTTTTGAATTCTTCTGTAAGTAACGGAATCACTTCAAACAAGTCTCCAACAATTCCGTAGTCAGCCACCTGAAAAATAGGCGCTTCTGGATCTTTATTAATCGCCACAACAATTTTCGCGTTTGACATTCCTGCTAAATGTTGAATTGCACCTGAAATCCCACAAGCTATGTACAAATCGGGTGTAACAACTTTACCAGTCTGTCCAATTTGCAAAGAGTAATCACAATATTCAGCATCACATGCCCCTCGTGATGCACCTACAGCACCATCAAGGATATCTGCTAGTTCTTGGAGTGGTTTAAAGCCATCTGCCGATTTAACCCCGCGACCACCAGATATGACTACTTTCGCTTCTGATAGGTCTACATCTCCTGTCGTTTTATGCACTACCTCTTTTACAATCGTCCGTAAGTCTTTGATTTCAACATGAAAATGCAAAATCTCAATCGTTCCGCTGATTTCTTCCACAGGTATATTATTCGGACGTACAGTTGCAAATGGGATGCCAGATACAACTTTCTTTTTTTCAAACGCCTTTCCGGAGTAAATAGGACGAGTAAAGATTACATCACCATTATCAACCTGAACATCAATGACGTCGGATACAAGACCAAGTCCATAACGTGCAGCAATGCGTGGTGCAAGATCCTTCCCGATTGCAGTGTGCGGCATTAGAATCGCATCTGGCTGTACAACATCAATTACCTGTCGCAATGCTTGTGAATAAGCATCGGTTGTATACACATCTAATACTTTGTTGCCAATAATATATATTTTTTTTGCGCCATGTTTCCCCAAGACATTTGCAAATTGATTCGCATCACTTCCTAAAGCGACAGCTATAATTTCCCCACCTTCCGCAATGCGGTGCGCAGCAGTCAGCGCTTCGAGTGACACACTTCTTAAGTTTCCAGCTTTAGCTTCTGTCAATACAAGTACTTTTCTCATATTCATTCGTCCTCCATTATTTGGTTATAGTACCTTCGCTTCACTATGGAGAAGATTTGCTATTTCAGTTACTTGATCCTTTAAGTCTCCATTTAAGATACGTCCAGCATTTTTTTTGGGTGGGAAATACGTTTCCATCACAGTTGTTTTTGCTTTTATATCATCATCGAAATCCAAATCGTCAATCTTTAATCGTTCAATTGGTTTTTTCTTTGCTTTCATGATGCCAGGTAGTGATGGATAACGTGGTTCATTTAAGCCTTGTTGTGTCGTTACAAGTACTGGTAGTGAAACTTCCACCAACTCTTTATCCCCTTCCGCATCCCGCTCGATTATGGCAGTTTCACCATTAATCTCCATATAAGTAATGGTTGTTACTTGTGCAATATTAAGTTCTTCAGCAAGGCGAGGTCCTACTTGTCCAGAACCATAATCCACTCCTAAATTACCACTTAAAATTAGATCAAATTCTCTACCTTTAACTACGGCTGCCAGAACTTTGGCAATGCTGTACTCATCTAAATCCTGGTCTTCACCATCTATAATGATTGCTTTGTCTGCACCCATAGCTAGGGCAGTTCGGAGAGCATTTTCTGCACGTTCTGGCCCGATTGTGATAACCGTCACTTCGCCACCATGCAAATCACGTAATTTTATTGCTTCTTCAATCGCAAATTCATCGTAGGGATTAATAATGAAATTGACGCCATCTTCGTTAATGATGCCTTTTTGAAGAATTATTTTTTCTTCCGTATCAAACGTTTGTTTTATTAATACTAAAATGTTCATTTTGTCTGATTCCTTTCTTAACAAACTTTTTTCAACAACACTATTAATCTGTATAAATTAGCAAGACTCAAATAATTTAAGATTCTTGTATATTCCCTTGTCTATTATTAAAATAAAGAAATTAATATATTTTCCCCTTTTTCTGGTATTAGTGGGTTTATCTATTGAAAAATAATTCATTTAGTTTCAAAATAGTATGAATCTTAATATTAATAATAGTTTTATAATATATTTTTTTAAAGTTTAGAAATTTGAAGGTGTGTTAAGTAAATATTAATTGGCTGCTTTCCCGTTATCGTAATATATTTCATGTCCACAAATCCGACGAATCTCCTGCTACTGGATGACTCTTTTTACAATATAAAAAAAACCAAACGCTCATAGAATTTATTAAATTCTATGAGCGTTTGGTTACTGAAAGATTTATTAGTGATACTCATAAACTTTACAACTTAATAATATAATCCCATTTTAATACACAAAAAAAGGCATCGTGTTGTTTTAAAAATGTGGAAGTTGGACTCACCCAACGTTCATATTCAGAACGAACAATAAAAGTAACATCATAATCAAAATATTTACAAGACCAATATGATCCATAGTGATGAGTAATGATTTTTTGTTTAATGTCCTTCACATTATATCCATGCGATTTCAATTGATCATTAAAAACGTCCCAAGATTCCTCTATATACTTTGAAAAAAGGTAGTGGGAATTCTCACTAGCATAGTTGTACATAATTCGTATAGAGGCATTTTTTCCATTGCCATTTTTATTTATTCTAGACCCTAGATGTTATCTAATTAAGACCAGAACAAACTCAAGTGAAATGAAAGAGACATAGTTAACAATTCAGTCCGGATTATTTATGTATTTCCTCAGATGATCAAATAATCAAGATTTTTATCTACAATTATTTTTATCTTTTCATTTTAGCCTTTGAAAATAATGCCAATCGCTGCACAATTATTTTAAACGATATTATTTCTGATAATCCTTACTGTTTATTTTTCTCAACATCTTCATCCTTTAATTGTCGGCGGAGAATTTTACCAACGGCTGTTTTCGGAAGAGACTCTCTAAATTCAATGATGCGTGGAACTTTATATCTAGTTAAACGTTCTCTGCACCAGTTCTGCAGTTCTTCTTCAGATAACGTGGCTCCTTTCTTAAGAACGATGGCCGCTTTAATCGTTTCCCCACGATACGAGTCTGGAACACCGTATACACCCGCTTCTAATACTGCCGGATGCTGATATATTACTTCTTCCACTTCTGCTGGATAAACATTAAAGCCTCCCGTGATGATCATCTCTTTTTTTCTGCCGACAATATAGAAATAGCCATCACTGTCCATTTTTCCGATATCACCCGTATGCAGCCAGCCATTACGAATGGTATTTTCCGTTTCTACTGGATTCTTCCAGTATCCCTTTGTGACGATTGGTCCCTTTACAACGATCTCACCGGGCTCACCAATTGGCATTTCCATCGTTCCAGTTGCGATATCAACAATTTTAACTTCTAAATTAGCCATTGGAATACCCGTACTTCCTACTTTTCTTAATCCTGTTATTGGGTTTCGAGTTACCCCAGCAGTCGCTTCCGATAATCCCCATGTTTCCACCATCGGGGCTCCCGTGATTTCTTCAAACTTTTTAATCACTTCAATTGGTAATGGGGCTGAGCCACAAATACAATATTGAAAACAGGTTAAGTCATCTTTCTTTAAGTCCGGATGATTTAATAATGCTATATACATAGTAGGGGAACCGTAGAAAATGGTCGGTCTCTGTTTACGAATCATTTCTAAAATGTAATTCATATCAAATTTATCAATAAGATAAAGACGTGCACCAATAAAAATAGCTTCAAGTAAACAGTACAATCCCATGGTATGATAGAGTGGAGCAAAACCAAGGTTGCAATGTTCACCTTTCTCAAACACCCTATAAAGACCCGAACCATAACCTATATATTGCATTGAGATCATGTTTGAGTGTGAAATCATAACTCCCTTTGGACGGCCAGTTGTACCACTTGTAAACGCTAAAAATGCTATGTCTTCCGATTGAACGTCTCTAAATAGAAGTTCTGTGGTCTCAGTGGCAATCCAGTGATGTAAATTATCTTCTTCCTGTATTTCCTGATCTGCCGTAATAAATATAACTTCATTGGACAACCCGATTTTCTCAAGCTTCTCTTTCTGGTCTCGGAAGGCCACTATACCTTTTGACTCCGAATTTCGTAAGATATGATCCAATTCTGCCGGCTGATAATGAGGATTAACCTGAACAACGACACCGCCTAACCGTAGAATGGAAAAGAAAGCAATCACATATTCAATACAATTAGGCAACATGACCGATATGGAGTCACCCTTGCGAAATCCCCGCTTATAGAGAGCTGTGGCTACACGTTCGCAAATATTTTTCAACTCGAAAAAGGTTAGTTCTCTCTCTCCATCAACGACTGCAATTTTATTTGGATACTTGTATGCTGACTTTTCCAGAATATCAAATATCGTAATAGATGGTATTTCAATATGATGCGGATCTCCTTCTGGATAAGATGCAAGCCATGGTTTAATTAAATAAATAGAGCCTTTATTCTGAATTTCGTTACTCATAAATACACCTCAATATCTTATTATTTTCATTCATATGGATTCAAGAGGCCTAAACCTTGTAAGCGCTATCATTTTTTAACCAAGAACAATTCCTTTTTATCCCTAACTTCCCCCTCTTTTTCTTATTGAAAAGATTGTTTAATTAAATTTGGAATTGAACGAATCTTTATAATAGTATGATATTTATATTTTATAATTTAATAAAGATTTAAAATCAAAAGGTACGTTTAGAAAATTTTAAGGATAATTTTTCATTATGTAAGAATTAGTAAAAACCAAAAAAATTTGTCTTTTAGATTAGAATAGAAACTGTGCGTATTTGTGTTCAATCCAGCTGGAAAATTATTTTATATTGAACAAGATGAATAAAAGCTAGTAACGTTATCCATTACTAGCTTTAGTCTTGTTTAATAAAGGCCTCAGATTTGTGTATAGTGCCATACTCCATATATTAGCTCTTTCTTAACTTTGTTCGACACTTCCAAATAGTCCACATGACCAATTATTTCGGACATTACTAAATCAAACTCTCTTTGATACTTATCCTTATAATAGGTTCGTGCAAGGTGGTCAGCTGTTGAAATCCCAGCTACGATTAAGTTTAAAATTCGATCTGATTTTTGATATATTTTCTTCAGTCTTGTAGTAATTAAGTCTTTAGGATTGGAGATTGGTCGTCCATGTCCAGGGAATACAGATTCTATATCGAGATTTAGACATTTTTCAAGTGATTGAATATATTCAACTAAGGTAAATATCCGTGTTCCATTTCTATCAGGTTCAACTAATGCATTACTAGATATATGCCCAATAAGATGGTCCCCTCCAATGAGCCATTTTTCCTTTTGATTATAAAATGCTAAGTGATCAGGTGAATGTCCTGGTGTTTCTATAACTTGTAATCCTGATATGGTATTTGATTCATTAAGCGGGATAATGTCGGAATGAATGGTATAATTTTCTCTTTCCTTTAACTCGATTTTTAATCTTTCAATGTTTTGTATTCCAGTATCACCACATCCCATTTCATGATAAAGTTGTTTATAGAACTCTATCCATAATGAATGAAATTCTTTATCCCTTTTCAATCGTGGGATGGATTCTGAATGTGCAAAGACAGGGATTTCTCTTATTGAAAGAATACGATTTATTAATCCAATATGGTCTTCGTGCGAATGGGTAAGAATGATTTTGCTTATATCATTTAGAGTAAAACCATTCTCAGATAAAGTTTTGTTACATTGTTCCCAACACTTATTAGAATCCAGACCTGCATCAATTAACGAAAGGGAATTGCCATCCTCCCATAAATAAAAATTAAAACTCTTAACGCTGTACTTTGTAGGAACTGTAATCGGATAAACTGAAAATCCTTTTTTTAAACCAGTCAATGGACTCACTTCCCTTGATGATAGGTTGATGGGGCATAGAAATATAATATGGATTAATATCGTTTTTTCTAACTCTACAGTTTGTATTGCAATAAAACAGTGCAGTTGAACCCGAAGAACAGTTGTTATTGATATTAAATATCGGGATCCCTGTCATCCCCACCCTATATAATGCTTTTTGACCACACGTGCTGTCACCATAAATGTAACTTGCATACGCCTTTTGAATTTCGGAATCTTTATAATAATGATAATTTTATGATTTAAAATAATAAAGTTTAGATATTAAAAGGTGCGTTAAGAAAATATTAATCGTTACTTTTAGGTAGGGATGATCCTAAAGACATTATAAAAAAAATTCTAAATTAAAATAATTTTATGTGTATCCATGCCCTTCGTTTCGATCTGATACAATAAAAATAAGAAGGAATCCACTTATTAGTGAACCCCTTCATTTGTTTTTTCGTCCTATTTAAAAGATGCATATCCATCATCAACCAAAATCGTGCTTCCATTAATCGCAAGTGCTTCTTCTGATGCTAAAAATGCAACAACATTCGCGATGTGTAATGGTGGAGTGAATGCTTTCGTCATTTGTTTATGTGTGAATTCGCTCTCACGACCTATTGCTCTAACAGGATCGTAAATTGGCGTATCGACTACACCAGGAGCGACACCGACTACTCGAATGCCATATGGCGCCAATTCTAACGCAGCTGTTTGCGTCATTAATCTCACTGCACCCTTGGATGCATTATAACTAAAGGTATTGGCATTCGCTAAAAATCCAAATACTGAGGATGAATTAATAATCGTCCCATGAATCCCTAACTCACGCATTTTCCTGCCTGCAAGTGTAATTCCATAATAGACTCCATCTTGGTTCACTTTGATAATCTTTTCATAAGTTTCTGGATCTAGGTCAAGTAAAGGTTTTCCAAATGCAATCCCCGCGTTATTAAAGATGGTATCGATTCGGCCATAGGTCTCAACTGTAAAATTCACCATATCTTCAACCTGTTGGAAGTCGGTTACATCTACTTTTTTAAATACAGCTTCTCCACCTATTTCTATGAGCATTTTAACCGTTTCAATTCCTGCTGTTTCATTAAAATCTGCTACAACGACTTTGGCACCTTCATCGACAAATTTAAGACAAGTTGCCCTTCCAATTCCACTTCCTCCACCCGTAATAACTGCCACTTTATCCTTTAGTCTCATTTTGGCCACTCCTTAATCTAAATTTTTCATAAGAATTATATTCTTTTAAGACATGAAGTCTGAAGGAAAATTCTAAGATTCAAATTGATATCTACCTTTACATTTATGATAATTTTATAATATACTTTTTTAAAGTTTAGATATTAAAAGTTACCTTAAGTAATTATTAATGATAGGACTTAAGCAGCACAGGTCCTATCAGAATGAAATTAATAATTAGAAAAAGAACATTGGACTAGGGGTGAATCTTTGCGTATCGAGCAATTCTTATACATAACGGAAATAGCAAAGACTGGCTCAATTGCGACTGCAGCTGAACGACTTTATGTATCATCTCCAGGTATAAGTCTTGCAATCAGCAGTTTAGAGGAAGAACTAGGAATAAAGATATTTGAACGCTCTAGAACTGGATTAGAGCCAACAGAAACAGGAAAAAAACTAATAATAAAAGCACAGGAGATATTAAATTGTATAGAGGAATTTAAACATGAGGCAAAAGGTGATTCTTCGGATATCGAAGGGAATTTATCCATTTCAGCTGATCCGGCCATTTGCAGGAGTATTATCCCCAAAACAGCGGCTGAACTAAATGCAAAATTCCCAGGAATAACTCTTCAAATTAAAGAATCAGCTTCTTATCAAGTTCGAAAAGACGTTTTGAATGGTGATGCGGATATAGGCTTAGTCTTTTATCCATCCTTTTTAAATGAAGAAAATCAGTTGCTTACTTCAACACATATTATCGATAACTCAATGATGCTATGTTTTAGAAAAGATTCTGAATTGGCTAGTAAAGACATTCTTACCGTGGAGGATATACATAAATATCCAATTGTTGCCAACTACTTAAGTGATAATGACAGAAAAAAATTTCTCACTCAAGTATTTGGAGAATTTAACAAACTTAATATCCTGGTTCATTCCCAAAACTCTGAAACAAAAAAATATTTTATTTCACAGGGATTGGCAATTGGATTTGAACCGTACATAATTATTAAATCCGATCCGTTTTATCAAAGAGAAGATATTATCGTTAAACCTGTAAAAGGAATTGATTTGAAAATTTCCTATTATTCTATTCGATTAAAAAGCAAATTTTTATCTGCTGCTGGAAAGGAATTTTCGAAAGAACTTCAAGTTCAAGCTAATGATTTCAAAGAAACAAATAAGATAATAGTAATATAGCTATACTACCCTAACTAAATATATTTTTCTTAACACAAGAAGGGATTTCACATCAAAGTGAATCCCTCCTTTTATTTAGATATCCATAATTGTACACTAAATTTATAATTCAAATCTTTGATAAGTGGGTGCCAGCTCCATTGCACCATTCGTAAATTTAATATAACTATTATGCAGGTCTTACTCCTCTGACTATTCTAAATCCCTATTTAATTTCAAAAAACTCTATTAAAAGTTCATTTAATTTTTCTGATTGATCAAGTGGTACCCAATGACTGCCTGATAATCTTTCATATCTCCATGGTCCCTCAATCATTTCACTAGATTGAAGCATTTTTGCTTCTGTTAAAAAAGGATCAAAGCTACTCCAAATTCCTATTGTTGGTGACTTAATCTTTGGGTGGACCCCCTTATGTACAAAGGCTTTCATTGAGCTGTTTGCTCTGTACCAATTAAGTGCAGCCCTTAATGCACCCGGTCGGGATAACTCCTTTATCCATTTTTCTTGTTCACTATGATTTCGGCACCATTCTCTGAAAAGTTCCCAATTATTTTTAGTTAAAAATTCCTCGGCATAGTGTTCTGACTGAAACATAAATACATACCATGATTTTTCAAATTGATCAATTTGTACATGGAATCTTCCACCTGGGTGACCAACAGAAATTGGGACATATTTTTCAACTACATCCGGAAAAAGCGAAGTAAGTGCCCAGCCCAGCAATGCACCCCAATCATGGCCAACTAATCGTAAACGATCAACGTTTAATTCTTTTAAGATTCCTATAACATCTGAAACAAGTAACTTCAAATTATAAGCTTCAATCTCTTGTGGCTTGTCTGATTCACCAAACCCCCGTAAGTCTGGAGCGATAACCCTATAACCAGCCCTAACCAACGGCTGAATTTGGTTTCTCCATAAGTAGGAGGAGTCGGGAAATCCGTGGAGTAGTAGTACAGCTGGTCCAGTGCCTTCATCCACTACATGAAACTGAAGGCCATTTACATTTATCTTTTTTCCTTCTAATTCATAGCTCATCACTATTTCCTCCTCTATTTATTTTCGATAATTATTTCATCAAACATGGCTAAGAAATTAGTCGCTTCCTCCTTGCTGCCTTTTATTATCGTAATATTGCCGATCGTTAATGCATTCTCAAGTGTAATTTCGCAAGTTAATAATTGAGCCAAATCTTTACATGTTGTTTGAATTGTTAAATCAGGGGTGATTGAGTTCGTATTGAAATTTACGACTTCTGCTAAACCTTTTCGAACTTGTAATCCAATTTCAACGTTTGAATCAGTTAGGTTAACTCGCATCAATTGATTTACAGTTTCACTTTTCACTGGGTCTATTTTCACTCTAAGAAAATTCATAATAGCTTCTGGTTGTAATGTACTTATGTTTTCAGATTTAACCACTCTTACATTTGGACTAATTTTCCCTTCAAGTTCAAGAACGTGAGTTAAATAAAAGTTTCTTGTGATGGAAGAAGGTGATGCCTCAGCAAGCTTTCTTAGTGCATTAGCTTTTATTTGACGAGCTAGTTTATGATCTGGATATAATTTTAATACATACGTAATTAATTGAGCAGACCATGCAAATTCAAGATCGTCATAAGCTTTTTGAGCTTCTTCCAATACTTTTTCAAGCCCTCCGAAACCATTAATGATTTTTTCAGCTTCCACTTTTTTCGAAACTGGATGAATCGTTGCTGTATCATTCCCATACCAACCGATTAAATAAGCATAGGTCCCTCTCACAAAGTTTGCCACTTCACCATAAAAAGGTTGTAAAATCGGACTGTTCTTTAAGTGAGAAGGCAATTTAACAAACTCCACAAGATCTTCAGGAGAAAGTCCAAGGTTGATTCCACGAATCGTTTGATCATAGACAAATTGCATTCCATCGTGGTATTCTTCTATCGCATTTTCAGACTCTTTTGATCCAAAAATAGGAACTCCATGTACTCCAATAATATGTGTTGGTTTTAATGCGCGCAGTTCCTTTATGCTATTAATCCAATTTTTTGGATCGCGAGTATCTCCTCTTAAAGCTCCGATGTTTGGAAACACACCCCAAAGAACATTATTAATTGCTACACCCTTATCAGGTAACCAGATGATCAATCCATCATTTGTATCTGTAATGGTAGGAATGAACTCAACATTAATTCCGTCAATTACAGTTTTACATGCCTTTGAAACTGTACGGTTCGGTTTTACGTATCCTCTAGTTCTTCCTTTTTCAAAATCGATATAATAGGATCCTAGCGCCAAATTTGGAAAAGCATCAGGTCCTTTAGGAGGAAGGAACAGTCCAAATTGGGTAAATGCTTTTTTAATATGGGTTTGCTTAAGATCCACATTATTAGCGCTAATATTGGCATCAACTAACTCATGCCCCCAAATTTCAATTGAATCCTCCAGACCTTCAGGTACATAAGCTCTTGTACCCACTGTATAATGCCAATGTGTATAAATAATCGCTGACACTGGTTTATCTGTTATTTTTCTAAACTCTTCTAAATGCTCTTCTGCTTCTTCAATTCCATCACCTGTATCAACAATGATCATCCCATTTTTGCCTTCGATCATGGTTGTATTTGCTAGGCCAACTCCAATAACTTGATATACGCCATCCGTAATTTTTACTAAACGTTTTTCAAAATTTTTCGAATGATCAATTAGCTTTGAATTGGCAACTTCACCTTTTGGTCCAATCTTTGTTACAGATTCTTTAATATTGCTTTGATTTTTGGTCATTTCCACTTTTACACACCTCTTTTTTTTAATGATAAAATGATATTAAAATGAAATAGCATTTTCAGTTGGCTGAGCAGCTTCAGCAGAAGACTCATCTGGTCTGCAAAAGAGAATAAAAAGTAGTCCAGCGATTAGCATCAATCCACCAATATAAAATAATGCATAATGGAAGCCAAGAACTTTATTGGTACCAGCCAGGTTAATAAGAAGTCCAATCACGATTGGACCGATGATCCCTGCTATATTTTGAAAGGATGTTCCTAAACTAATTCCGAATCCTCTTCGCGTTGGAAAAAGCTTAATCATAATTTGTGGAACAATAGATGCTATTGTTGCTACACAACCAGCTGACAGGATAAACATTCCTAATATTAATAAGTTAGATTGGACGATAGTAGCAAGGAAATAGCCGAGTGCTGCAACGATTAAACAAACTCCACCGACAACAACACGTGAGGTATAATAGCTCTGATTTTTTTTGAAAAGATTATCAGAAATTTTAGAAATAAATATACTAATAATCAGACCGCCTACTCCAACGGCAACTGATGCTAGTCCAATTTGTTTATTTGTTAATCCGAGTATTTGCCCAAAATACAGAGGCTGAAAAACTGATGTCCAAGCAAGTGCCCCGAATGCCGAGAAGCCCAAAAATAAAGTTAATAAACAAGACCGTGAGAATATGATTGGTGAAACTTCAGACCATTTAAACTTACTTTGAGTGGTGACCGGCTCGTCCCATTCTACTTTAGCTGGTTTCTCTTTCCCTAGCCACATCCATAAAACAGCCCAAACAACACTCAAAATACCCGTTGAGGCAAATGCACCTCGCCAACCTAAATCTTCTATTAGCACTACGAAAATTGGCGCTAATATTACTGCTCCAACTATTGCACCACCATTAAAAATAGATAGGGCTAATCCACGAGAATTCGGATGAAACCATTTGCTTAATTGACTCATGGATATCGGTCCATGTGGCCCTTCACCTACACCTAACAAAATTCTGTAAAGAATAAGTAAAGGTAATCCAGATATCGCAAAGGCGCCAAATTGAAGAACTGTCCAAGAAAATAATAAAAAGGTTAATGCCTTCTTTGTCCCAATTCGATCTGACCATGCACCGCCAACTACACCAGCAATACTAAATAGCCAAAAAAAGCTGCTACCCACAATTCCCCATTGTGAATAAGTTAAATTAAATTCTTTCATAATTGGTTCAGCTGCAAAGCCTAAAATCGACTTATCTGCAAAATTAATCATTAAACCAAAGAACATAAACAAAAGTATCAACCATCTCATAAAGAACCCCAACCCCTTTTCGTATAGAAAACAATTTGTTACTCCTTTATTTCCATTTCTTATTCACGATGACGTAAAATGCCTCAAAGAATAACTACAATTCTTTAATAATTATCGAGTTTATCATTTAATTACACTAAACATTAGGCAACTACTAATTCTACTAATTTAATCGTTAATTGCGGGCTTTTTAATAGAAATTCTGTACACCTCCTCTAGCATGTAGCCCAAAGCATTTAAGTTTAAAAAGATTCAGAAAAATAAGAATCTTTACATTTGAATAATAATTTAATAATATAATTTTTTAAAGGTTAGAAATTAAAAGGTACGTTTAGGAAATTCTAAGGCTAGAAATCAGTAGGGAAATTCTAGTACTCTAATTTTCCCTAAAGATACTGCACAAATTGCGCAATAAAAAGGCAGTAGAATAAATTATTATTCTACTGCCTTTAATAGCATTTTCTTTTGTATTATTCTTACCATCTATTATTATTTTAAGTTAATAATCTCTTTTAACTTTTTAAGTCAGCTAACTCATTTTTCATTGCGAGTAACTCACAATGAGTCTTTTTTGCTTCAACTAATTCAACTTTTGTTTTCATTAGTTCTGTTTTCAGCTGTTTTGTTAGTTTAATATTGTCACTACCAACCTCTACGAGCACACTCTCAATTTCTTTATTTGTAGAGTATACGGAGTCTTGTAATTTCCTAATATGTTTCTCAAGGGAATCCAATTTTTCTGCTATTTGAATAGATAATTTGGCAATATTAGCAAAACCCTCTTTTGTTGGTAAATTCAACTGATTTGCTAACAACTCTTGACTATTATCAATCATCTTTCTAAACCGAGTGTGTATATATGAAGAAAGTCTTGAAAATTGGACTACCTCACGATTATTTGTTAATAAGTGATTGAAATTATTTCCGTGTTTCTCCCATTGACTACTAAATTTATTAACAAGATCATCTGGATCAAACGTATTCTGGTTAGTCACCATGCGTCCTCCTAGATTTTGTTTATTAATTAGTTAATTCGTTTGAACGTTCAATAAATTTATTAAAAGGAAACATTACATTTCTAACTGGTTTTGTTATCAAATTAAGTAATGCACTTTGATTTGTTTGGATAATTAAAGCTGTATCTTTCACTTTTTTCACATATGAATTTCTATTATTTCGTCTGAATTCAATATATTTTTTTACTACAGACACATAATTTTCTACAAATTTACCATTACCGATATGATCAAATGGTTTTGACACTAGCTCAGCGGTTTTATTCTTAAGATAATCTAGTTGATTATTAATTTGCTCATTTGATTTAATAGGAAATAAACTTTGTAAGCTAATTGTGGCTAGTAAAAGTTCTTCTCTTGATTTATTTTCCAATTCAAATAGGTCCCTAGAAAATTGTTTAGAAAGTTCCTTAAAATTTGTTTGATTTTTTTTCACATTTTCTGCTAAATTCTTTGCAGATTGAAGAAAATGATCTTCACGAACTTCCTCCCTTTCAACCCAAGAATCTAAATTTATGAAAGCTTGATTCCAAAGAAGCTCAATACTTGAAACATTTTTTTTTAATTTTTTTGTTTTTCCCATTACTTTTCCCTCCAAATATGTTATTAAATCTAATGCCAAAATAGTGACTTTGTTAATTTTTTTGAAAAGCTTAATTCTCGAGGATAGTATTTTTGATTTCCCCTTATTACCAAATGATAATTTTTTATAAATTTTTGGAAAGTTTAGAAATCAAAAGGTAAGTTAAGTAAATATTTATATAGTCACGGGCAGTTCCAGAATAATGCTACCATCTTCTAATTGAATCATGTCAAACCCTAATGAAGCTTTGAAACTTTTACATAATTCTGCCTTTTTCATTATTTCCGTAACAACCATTGTATTACCTCACTTATTCTTTTTTATCTATATTTGTAACAGAAACTCGATATAGAACTTAAATGAATGATAACCTAAAAAGAAAGTCATTCCCCAAATTAATGAAAAGGAATGACTGATTAAGAACCCTGATTTTTTAGAATTTACTACTAGTTATATACAACATTTCTTACTGGTTATTTTTCTCAACATCGTCATCCCTTAATTGTCGTCGGAGTATTTTACCAACGGCCGTTTTCGGAAGAGATTCTCTAAATTCAATGATCCGTGGAACCTTATATCTAGTTATTCGTTCTCTACACCAATCCTGGATTTCTTCTGCTGTTAAAATGGCATCTTTTTTTAGTACGATAGCCGCTTTAATCGTTTCACCGCGATACGAGTCTGGAACACCGTATACACCAGCTTCCAGTACTGCAGGATGCTGATAAATTACATCCTCCACTTCTGCAGGGTAAACATTAAAGCCTCCCGTAATGATCAATTCTTTTTTTCGGCCAACAATATAGAAATAGCCATCACTGTCCATCGTTCCGATATCACCCGTATGCAGCCAGCCATCACGAATGGTTTTTTCCGTTTCTTCCGGATTCTTCCAGTATCCCTTTGTAACTATTGGCCCCTTTACAATGATTTCTCCGGGCTCACCAATTGGCATTTCCATCGTTCCTGTTGCGATATCCACAATTTTCACTTCTAAATTCACCATTGGAATACCCGTACTTCCTACTTTCCTTATTCCTGCAATTGGATTTCGAGTTACTCCAGTCGTCGCTTCTGACAAGCCCCAAGCTTCCACCATCGGGGCTCCCGTGATTTCTTCAAACTTTTTAATCACTTCAATTGGTAAAGGTGACGACCCACAAATACAAAATTGAAAACAGGTTAAGTCATCCTTTTTTAAGTCAGGATGATTTAGTAATGCAATATACATTGTTGGTGACCCGTAAAAAATGGTTGGTCTCTGTTTACGAATCATTTCTAAAATGTAATTCATATCAAATTTATCAATTAGATAAAGACGCCCGCCAATAAAAATAGATTCAATTAAACTGTACAATCCCATGCCATGATAGAGTGGAGCAAAACCAAGGTTGCAATGTTCCCCTTTCTCAAACACCCTATAAAGTCCTGAAGTATAACCTATATATAGCATTGAGACCAGGTTTGAGTGTGAAATCATAACTCCCTTTGGACGGCCTGTTGTTCCACTTGTAAATGCTAAATAGGCAACGTCTTCTGGTTGAACGTCTCTAATCAGAAGTTCGGAGGTCTCAGTAGCGATCCAGTGATGTAAATTATCTTCTTCATTTATTTCCTGATCAGCCAAAATAAAAATAACCTCATTGGCCAACCCAATTTTCTCAAGTTTCTCCATCTGGTCTCTGAAGGCGATTATTCCTTTTGACTCCGAATTACGAAGAATATGATCCAATTCTGCCGGCTGATAATTAGGATTGACCTGAACAACGATACCTCCTAATCGTTGAATGGAAAAGAATGCAATGACATATTCAAGACAATTCGGCACCATGATCGAGATGCAATCACCCTTGCGGAATCCCCGCTTATAGAGAGCTGTGGCTACACGTTCACTAATATTTTTCAACTCGGAGAAGGTTAATTCTCTCTCGCCGTCCACGACAGCGATTTTAGTTGGGTACTTGTATGCTGACTTTTCCAGGATGTCGAATATAGTGATAGACGGTATGTCAATCTGATGCGGATCTCCTTCTGTATAAGATGCAAGCCATGGTTTACTTAAATAAATTGACCCTTTATTCTGAATTTCGGTACTCATAAATATAGACACCCCATTATCGAATCATTTAATAAATTTTATCCTAAACTTTTTGTTATCTGTCTCTAATTGAAAGGGTCTCGAAATGGAGGATTCTCAATAAGAGTGAATACAAAAAAATTTAATTTTATGTTGAACTATTGGCAAGACTTCAGTGATTGAATTATTTTAAAAAAATTCAGAAAATTATTTATATGGACATTTCAGCCATTTTAATCTGGATACATTGAAATGAACTAATTAGCTTACCTTTCTTTCTTACAAATGGTTATTTTGACTTTAAATATTGCATGTTTAATAATTTTAATCATTCATTAATAGTAAAGTCCTATTTAGTAACCAATTGATCTATTTTATATAAAAATTCAGCTATTCTAGAAATAGTCCCTTTTATTCGCTCAGGAAATATCGCCATATTTGTAAAATATCCGTGAATTAGTCCTTGCTCGCAAATCGTATCAACTTTAACACCAGCTTTGCTCAGGCGTTCGGCATATGCCAATCCTTCATCCCTCAGAACATCATTTTCTGCAGTGATCACAAAAGCTGGTGGGAGATCACTTAAATCAGCAGCTAATAATGGAGCTACATATTTATGATGTTTTTCCTCGTCATTGTTGGTGTAATGATTACCAAACCAAATCATAAGGTCTCTATCCATACCATAACCCTTCTGGAATTCAAGGTACGAATTCGTATCATAACTTAGACTAGTTACTGGGTAAATGAGAACTTGTGCCGCAATTGCTGGTCCCTTTCGTTCCTTAGAAATTAGCGAAACGACAGTGGAAAGATTTCCTCCTGCACTATCACCGCCAACTACTATATTAGAGACGTTTCCATTAATTTCCCTACCATTTTCACTAACCCACTTTAATGCCGCATATGAATCTTCTACTGGAACAGGAAACTTAAATTCTGGAGCTAACCTATAATCTACGGAAACTACGAGTCTACCAGTTCGATTAGCAAGCATCCGACACGTAGCATCCGATGTTTCAAGATCACCCAAAACCCAGCCGCCACCGTGATAATATACAAAGATTGGAAAAGGCCCCTCTCCAATGGGTGTGTAAATTCTGACATTAATTTCAGTATCCTGGCCAATCGAAATTAGTCGGTTATCAATTTTCGAGAGCGGTGCAAGCTCTACCTCTATACTGGGAGCTAGTGCTAATAATTGCCTGACTGCTTGCGGCTCCATCATCTGTAGGGCCGGCAGTTGACTATACAATTTTAAATAGACTTTAGCCATTGGGTCTAAATTTGCCAAAAAACCTCCTCCTTCCTAATGTAGTTTTAATTTTTTCACTTAAGTAAACTAGTATCTACTCTTTCTAGTTTTTAATTAAGTTCAAAAAATAAGAATCTTCACATTTATATAATAATTCCTTATTATCATTTTATTAAGTCAAGAAATTTAAAGGTACGTTTGGGAAATTTAACGGCAAGGGGAATATTATATTAAAATTGTAAAACACATAAAATATTCGCTCATAATTAATAATGAGTTAGCCCTGTAATGATCTATTTAATAGGTTTCTAATAGGCCAACTTTAAAAAATAGCTCTATCTTTTTAACCAATAAATATATCAATTCAGCAAGACTAACCCACGATATTTCCTAAATTCAAATCTTTTAAAAAACAAAATAAATTTACATTTTATTATATATTCAGACCACCATCAATAACAATTTCAGTTCCAGTGATATAAGTTGAATCATCGGAAGCTAAAAATACAACTGCGTTGGCAATATCGTCTGGTGTTCCAGTTCGTTTTAATGGAACACCTTTCCCAATTTGTTCTGTAGTAACTCCAATACCCTTTGCAACATCATCACCCATTGATGTTTGGATGACTCCCGGATGTGTACTGTTTACACGAATAGAATAAGGTGCAACTTCTGCAGCAATGTCTTTTGTCATCATTCTAACGGCACCTTTGCTTGCACCATATAATATATGATATGCACTACCTCGAAGTCCAGCTAAAGAAGAAGCGTTGATAATAGAGCCGCTACGTTGATTTTTCATTATTGGAATAACTTGTTTCATTCCCAAAAATACACCTGTAACATTCACACCCATTAATAAGTTCCATTCTTCAAGTGTAGTTTCTTCAATCGATTTGGATTTGTAGATACCAGCATTATTGAATAAAACATCTATTCTACCGAACTTTTCTATCGTTTCACTCACAACTTTTGCCCAATCTGATTCTGATTGGACATTTTGTTGAATAAAATGTATATCAGAAAATTTCTGTTGGAATTCCTGCAATGCTTTTGTACCATCGTCTGCATTCAAATCAGTAAAAACAACTTTTGAACCCTCTTCAAGAAAACGTTCAACCGTTTTTTTGCCAATTCCATTTGCTCCACCAGTAATAATTGCCACTTTAGTTTGTAATCGCATATTTCTTAATCCTCCATAAATTCTCCAAAAGAAGAAATTCACTATTTTCCTACCAATTCAAAATATTTATCTATAAACTCGGGATGAATACTATATAAATCCGTAATGGGTTCCGAACTTTTTGGAATGGTGATAATACGGACTGGATTTATTATTAATTTATAAATTTCTTCAGCTACGTATTCTGGTTCCATACTTCCCTTACGAATAGCTTCAGAATATTTCGTATTTAATATTCCACCATCTTGTTGCATTTGTGTTTTAACAGCTCCAAGTAAAACTGTTGTTACATTTACATTTGTATGCTTTGTTTCTAGATACAATCCTTCAGACAAACTTGTTAAAGCTGCTTTTGTTGCAGCATATCCAGCTGTATATTCACGGCTAATTCTAGCGGAGCCTGAAGTAATATTTATGATGTGCCCACTTTTATTTTCTAGCATTTTATCTAAAACAGCTTTTATAGTAAAAAAAGAACCATAAAAGTTTACTTCAGTTGCCAATTTTAATTGATCAAAAGTCAAATTTTTAATATATTCATGACAAGGAATCCCAGCATTATTAATAAGAATATCAATATTGCCCAAGTCATTATAAATTCTTTCAAATGTTTGAGAAACATCACCTTGATTACTGACGTTTAAGGGATAGGCCCTAACGATTACATTGTACTTTTCACTTAGCTCTTTTCTAGTTTCCTCTAATAGATCTGGATTTGAAGCGATCAATGCGAGATTTGCACCCTCCGCTGCAAATTTTAAAGCCATTGCTTTACCGATCCCTCTAGAACCACCGGTAATAACAATATTTTTCCCTTTTACATTTTCCATTCAGATACACCACCTATCTTTTCGATTGCACCTTTTCAAAATGAAGCTCCACCACTTTATTTATTTCTTCGGCTCCTTCATATGGTGCAAAATGCCCTACATTTGGAATCGTATGAATTGAAGCCTGAGGCATTTCATTGTCGCGTATTTTATGTGCATCATGTAATGGGCAAAACTGATCACATTCCCCCCACACAATCGTTGCTGGTTTCTGTATTTGCAACAATTTACCTTTTTCGATCATTTCAAAATCACCTGAACGATAAAGCTCAAGAGGTATTTTTTTACCTTCAGGAGTCAGGAAAGTAGAATAAAATTCATCTATTAACTCATCAGTAATAGTAGGAATACCCGTTCTCATAAGAGTTGCAAAACTTTCTCTTGTAGCAAATAATTTTTCAATCGCCTTTTCTCCGATTTGTGGTGTTCTAAACAGTTTGGCAACATCATGCCATTCTGCATCAGGTGAATAAAAAGTATCGGTAACGAACAAGCTTAGTATTTTTTCTGGATGTTCACCTGCCCAATATAAACTAATAATTGCTCCCCAATCATGGCAAAACAAATGAAAGCGATCGATATTTAATTTTTCAAGAAAATCACTTAGGAATAGCCGGTAATTTTCCCATGTTGACGAAACCTCGAAACGGTCACTCTGACCAAATCCTGGTAAATCCGGGGCAATTGCACGATACCCAAGAGTAACTAGCTTTGGAATGATCTCCTTCCATATTAATGAGGATTCTGGAAATCCATGAACTAGTAAAACTACAGGAGAAGATACATTTCCCTCATCGATATATGACACATTCTGTTTTCCATTAATCTTCAAAATCTTCTTTTCTAACATTTTAAAAGCCTCCATGAAAAATATTTAACTCAGTTCCGGCTCAAATCATTCAAATACGCTAAAAAAGGCAGCAATTTCTTTTACGTCTTCATTTGTTTTTACCTTGCCGCTTTCAAAGGCAGCTTCAATTGAAATTTTCCCAAAAATAATATCCGACAAGATTTCGCTAGTTAGTTCAATTCGTAAATCCGCATTTAATGGCCTATGATTGATAAATTCAGCTACACCTTTTCTAATATGCAACCCGAATTCTTGATTCAAATTGTTCAATGAAATAGAAAGGATTTGATCGATGTTTTTCGACTTGTTTGGATTGATCTTGAATTCTAATAGTTTAATAGATTTATCTACATGTTTTTTCATGTCATTTTCATCTAGAGTTCCTGGAAAACCTGGTGGAATATATTCTAGATTTATTTTTCCTTCCAATACCAATGCTTGTGTTAGATAAAATGCTCTTGATGATACTGCTGGGGTTACGTATCCCATTTGACGAAGTGCATTCGCTTTAATTTGCTTTGCATTAGGATTTGTTGGATCAACGTTTAATAGATGGGTAATCAGCTCGGCTGCCCAAGCGTATTCTTTATTTTCCAAAGCTTTATTTGAGGCATCAATTAAATGATCAGGACCTCCAAACCCTTCTATGATTCTTTTCGATCTAAAAGAAATTGGAACAGGATTTATATCTGCAGCATCTAAGCTAAACCATCCTATTAATCCACTATAAATTCCTTTGATATGGTGTTTAAATTCACCATAGGCTTCTTTTAATTGCGGAAAATTCGCCAAATGCTCAGGAAGCACAATACTATCAGCAATATCATCCGGTTTTAGTCCTTTATTAATTCCACGAATCGTCTGGCTGTAGGCAAAGGCAATTCCATCTCTATAATTCGTCGCAAGCTCATAACTTTCCTCTCTTGTCATCATTGCTAACCCATGCGAAGGAATCAAGTATTGAGGATTTTTACTTCGAATGATATCTATACCGTTAATCCATTCAACTGGATTCCGATATGGCTGACCACGTAACGTATAAAGATTCGGATAGAGATGCCAAATACTATTCGTAATAACTAAATCATGATCCGGTAACCATATCGTTAAGGAATCAGTCGTGTCTGATGGAGTATGAAAAAACTGGATACGCACACCATCTATTAACAACTCTTCGCCATCTTTTACACCATAGGTAGGTTTTAAATAACCCGATGACTTATCTACATCCGCAACGTTTTCTACAGCTGCTAACCCTGCGTCCGGACCAGTACGAGGTAAATAAAAACCAAAATGCTGTCCACCATTTCTTAGTAAGGAAGGACCAAGTTCTAACATTCCATTTGTAATGTTTTTATGAAGATCAGGATGAGAAATAATTTCAATCCCCGCTCCATCACCAACAAATGCTGTCGTTCCCATGGCATAGTGGTTATGGGAGTAAATAATGGCTTTAATAGGTTTATCCGTTAATTGTCGAAGTGCTTCATATTTCCGCTTGCCAATTGCAGTATAGGAACCTGTATCCCATATAATGACGCCTTCATCGCCTTCAATAATCACAGTATTTTCTACAGAAAACCCCTGTAATAGCGTAATTCGATCCGTAATTGGAATGATTTGTGGTCCTTTAGAACCAGAAAACGCTAATTCTTTGTTAACTATAGCTCCGTTTGGCAATTGTGCAGTTTCAACTTCTGCCCCAAAGTAAGGCGATTTTCTAAGCTCTTGAATAATCATAAGCTCCTCCTAAGATATTGGCATATTTAATAGTTAATCAATTCTAAATACTATTTTAATAAAATAAAAAAATCCTTTATATAAAAACATATCCCTCTATATTAAGTCTTAAAGATTATTTTCTTTTGGGGTTACTAAGATCTTACATTGTGTTTTATCGTTTTTCAGTTTCTCAAATCCTTTTTTTACAATATCATTTATATAAATTTTATTTGTAATTAATTTAGTCCCATCAATTTTTCCACTAATTAATAAATTTATCACTTCTTGGAAATTATGGCGATATCCTAATGATGAATTAATCTTCTTTTCTCCAATCACTAGCATATTAGGAGAGAATGAAACATTTTTCTCCCATAGCGAAACGATCATAAGTTCTCCTGTATGTCTTAAACTTGCTAGGGCAGCTATAAAAGAGGTTTCTGCACCAGCAGCTTCAAATGCAACATGGACTCCCCCTTGTATAATCCTATTGATCGCTTTAACAGGTTTTTCATTATCAGGATTAATGACGTGTGTTGCTCCAATTTCAAGTGCTTTTTTACGACGTTCTTCTGACAATTCCACCACTATGATTTCTTTTGCGCCTAAGGCTTTTGCAACCTGTACTAATAATAGTCCTATTGGTCCAGCTCCAAATATTGCACAACTGTTACCGCTTTTTAATTGACTTTTCCGAACAGCATGAAGTGCTACTGCTGTAGGCTCGACTAATGCTGCCACCTCAAAGCTTAGTTCATCTGGAATTTTAAAAATCCTAGATTCTCGCACCGTCACAAATTCAGCAAACCCACCATCATCAGAAAACCCATAACACTCTACTTTTTTACACAAATTGTATAATCCTTCTGTACAAGCATCACAATCCCCACAGCTATAAAAAGGTTCCACTACCACTCGATCACCAACTGAAACTGTTGTAACACCTGCTCCTAGTTCAACAACAGTACCAGAAAATTCATGACCTAAAGTTACATTTGGTTTAGCAAAAAAAGGGCCTGCTAAGTATTCATGCATATCACTTCCACAAATACCAGCCCATTCTACCGCGATTTTTACTAATCCATCGTCTATCTTCGAATGTTGTACTTCTTCAATTTGAATATTTAATGCACTATAAAATTTTGCAGCTTTCATGATCTATTCCCCTATCGAAAGATTTTTTAATAACCTTTAGATTGCAAAAATTAAATACCCAGTAAAAATACATTTGTAATATAAAGTTCCTTATTAACACTCTAACTTAACTATCAAACTGTCATGATTCCTATCATTATGAATCATTAAATTTCACCTGACCAATTGGAAGGTATTCCCCCTTTATAAGTTTGACCTTTTCATGCCAGTTTTTAAAAGAACAAATACTGCATGTACCGTTAGATTGATTTTTCAAATCGATAAATACATCCATACCACATCCTAAAGCACTGTACCCAATTACCTCCAAAGACTGTCCGGAACTACCGTTAGCATCATCTACTAAATAAATTAATTCAGAACCAATTGAAGGAACAAATCCTCGCACAAAACGTTTATGCTCTTCCATAACATTTGGATGGTTTGCTTTTACATAATCCTCTAATTGCATACCTATCACCTCACCTTACGAAATTTTAAAAATCAGAGTAAAAGCAGAAAATTCCCTCAACATTTATTTCACTAAACAATCATTTGTATATACCGTATTTTCTTCGATATGATCAAAAAGCTTCTGACCCATACTGTCTTTTCGTCCCGCTTCCATTTCTTCAGCAATATGGCCAATTAAGCCAACTGCACGTGCTGCGACAGCAAATGCTCTTACAATACTGAAATGCAAATTCATATCCGAGAGAATTGCCCCGATTGCCCCAGCAGCATTCAAAGTAATTTGTCTACCTTTTTGTTCATTCATTTGACGGTGAATTTCTTTCATTAAAGTGGTATGTTTCCCACTAAATCCTAATTCTTCGGCTAAAGCAAATAACTTAGGTGTACGCGGATCAACTGGCTTATGGATTGGATGTCCAAATCCAATCACTTGTAATTTCTTTGCTTTTCGTTCTTCTAAAATACTCGTAGCGACGAAGGCAACGTCGTGGTTATGACCATATGTTTCCCAGCCTTCTTGAAGCATTTGTGCCGTATTTTCCATCGCCCCAAGATAAACGGAACCTGCTCCTAATAAACCAGCAGCTACGGCTGCTTGTACTGCCTCAGGTGCCCCTAAATAAGTCAAACGGGCGGCAACCGAGCTTGGCGTAAAGCCGTGTTCACAAATAGCTACCATACAGGCATTGAGCATTTTTGACTCTTCATCTGTAGGACGACGATGAAGAGCACCTAATAACGCCATATCTGCTAGTGTTATTTTACCTATTAAATCTTCCGTCAAATTATAGCCATGAACATAAATCGCCTCTGGTTTAGACATCCCAATTTTCGTTTCGAATTTCATTTCCTCTCATCCCTTACTGTTAATTAGATTAAAGATAAAATGCATGTATATATCCTTTTTTGTAATACTCTACTAATCTGAATTAATGATTAGATAAAAAGACCACTTTAAGCACCGTGCTACGGTTTTTTTTTCCGAATTTCACGTTACTCAAAACGGTCAGTTTGGCTTGAACCGTTTTTTTAAATAGCGGTCAATTTCGCTTCAATAATAGTTGAAACGAACTTTTATGTTTTCTACGAATATATGAAAGTAACTTATTTACAAACCAATGTTTTTAGCGATAATATTTTTCATTATTTCCGATGTTCCACCATAAATTGGCATGACTGCAACGTCTCGGTAACGACGAGCAATCGGATATTCTTCCATAAAACCGTACCCGCCATAAAGCTGTAAGCAACGTGCAGACATCCGTCTTGCCATATCAGTTATGAACCATTTAGCCATAGAAATCTGTGTTACGATATTTTCGCCATTCAAATGTTTACTTGCTAAATCATCAAGGAAGGTTTGCGCCATTGTCAATTCGGTTGCCATTTCAGCAATTTCAAATTGAGTATTTTGAAATGAACTAATCGGTCTTCCAAAAGCTTGTCTTTCTTTTACATAGCCAATAGTAGACTTTAGCATTTCTTCAGCAACAACTAATGCACTGTTTGCGATTAAGAGGCGCTCCTGTTGCAGCCGATCCATCAGATAGTAAAAGCCTTGACCTTCTTCACCTAGTAAATTAGCAACTGGAACTCGCGCATCATCAAAAACTAATTCAACAGTATCTGTAGAATGCTGTCCTAGTTTTTTCAATTTTTTTCCACATGAAAATCCAGCTGTATTAGGCTCAACCATGATAATACTAATTCCTTTTCGAGCTGGAATCGCTTTTGGATCTGTTTTAACTGCAACGAAGAACAGCCCTGCATTGATTCCATTGGAGATAAAGGTTTTCTCCCCATTAAGGATATAGTGGTCCCCATCGCGTACAGTTGAGGTACTCATATTCGCGAGATCAGAGCCTATTCCAGGTTCCGTCATAGCCACGGCCGTTGTAATTTCTCCACTCACACATTTTGGCAAATACTTGCTCTTTTGTTCTTCGTTACCAAATCTTTCTAGATAAGGGACAATGATAGAACTGCTCGTGCTTGCTAAAGTACCTACTCCAACGCGGAATAACTCTTCCGCTAACACCAAATTGAATCCAAAATCCAGTTCAAGCCCGCCATATTTCGTTTCGATTTGCGGGCAAAGAAAACCTTGTTCTCCTAATTTTTCATAGAATTCTCGTGGGGTATATTTTTCTTCTTCCCATTTCTCAATGTTAGGGACTGCTTCTTTTTCGAGGAATTTTTGCAGAGATGTTCTAAACATCTCATGTTCATCAGTAAGATAAGATCTGTTTCTCTTAAATAAATCATAGTTTACTTCTTTAGTTGATGTAGTTGATTTTGACAAAATGTATCCCTCCAAAATATGTTTACAAATCAAGACCTAGTAAATATTTGTCCTTCTATAAATAGATTATTTTATTTCAAAAATCCACCAAGATTCAGTATAGTTAGAATCTTTAAATTTATGATAATTTTATATTTTCTCTTTTAAAAGGATAGAAATCGAAAGGTACGTTAAGTAAATATTAATGTCCTAGCAGGATGGAAAAGTCTCGAAAAATTGAAAATCATTCTAAATTAAGTTCATGATTTGGATAAAATTAATGAAATTTTTACTGAATACTGCCGCCTCAAAAATAGTAAAAAAAAAAAGGGATTCAATTCGAAATGAACCCCTTCTTTTTATAATTGTTCTTAATACTTTATATATATCCGCTTTGCAATTTTCATTGATTGATAAATTTCGTTTTATGTTTTAGTCAATCCTTAACCTATCTTTCCCACCAAGTATTAGCTTCTTAAGATTTTAAAGGTACCAATTCCCTTAGCCAAGAGTTTCCCCTCGTAATTCCTAATTTCTCCTTCAGCTGAAACAACTTTATAACCTTGATGAAGTATTTTGGCAGTTGCAATTATTTTTTCACCTTCAACTGCAGGTGCGAAATAACTAATATTTAAATTAACTGTTACCAAAGGATGACCTGCGTGTTTACGAAGATTCACACCTATTACTATATCCAGAAGTGAAGCGTAAACCCCACCATGCAGTGTTCCATTGGGATTCAATTTGGATGAAGAAACAGGCAGCTGCAGGATTATCTCCCCACCATCCAATTGAATCATATCAAATCCCAATGAAACATCGAAACTATTACAAAGTTCTGCCCTATTCATCCAATTATTCACAAACATGGTATTCCCTCACTTTATTCTTTAGTTCTCCTTAATCTATTTTGATCGACCATGAAATACACAGGAAAACATTATCCTGAGCAGCTTTATATTAAATGAGCTTATATACACATTGATTTCTTAATTCAATTTGGTATGACCAACGATTAAACCCTCAATAATATAGAAGGAAAAATATCCAAACGGTTATAGAATCTAGTAGACTTTATAAAAGCCTGGACATTGAGAGATACTTTAGGAAAACATATATAACTATAAATGGAATCGAGAATTATAATTTTTGGACTATTCTTCTTCCTCATCATGCAAAGCATAATAAAGCATTTCGGTAATTTCACCGACAGCGTTTAAGTGTTCGTACTTTTCCATGTTTATCCCTCCTGTTTATTACTTATTTTGAAAAACCAGTTGTAAGAAGTTAAACTTCGGATGAAAAAATAATCTATGTGGAACATTGAGGGATACATTAGGAAAAATATAAAACTATAAAATGAATGGCTGGTTTAAATGAATCCCATTTAATCAGTAATGAATAAAGACCGTAATTGAGTACCGTGAAAGGTCATAGCTGTACCTAATTTCACATTACTCAATACGGTCAGTTTAGAAAAGTAGATGATTTACTAATTCCTAGATGGCAAAGTTGCTTCAAAAATTCCAGCTACTTTTACTTCGCCTTCGCTGTTCTTCGCTAGTACTTCTGCTACCACAATATTGTCAGCCTTTTTCTCTAACACTTTACCCACGATTTGGATTTCTTCGCCAGGGAAAGTCATTTTACTAAAACGTACTTGTAATTTCTTAATATTTTTTCTAGAAACCCATGAGGTAACTCCTTGGGATAACATCCCCATAATCAACATTCCATGAGCGAGAATTTTCATACCTGCTTTCTCAGCGACCTCTTCCACCAGATGAAGGGGATGAAAATCACCAGAAGCACCTGCAAACCTTACAAGTTGAACGCGGGTGATAGGTTCCTTTTTCAATACTGGGAACTCAAAGCCTTCCTCTACATCCTCATAAAACATGCTACATTTCTCCTTTCATTTATACGAAATTAATGTCGGTGCAATAATGTGTTTCTCGTAAGCGCAACCAATTCGTCTCGTTGATTACGATATTGATTTTCCGTTACGATGATATCCATGGCACCGGAACTTGCTGTCTTCGTTTCAGCCTCTACCACTTTGCTGGTTACGGACAGGACATCTCCAGCCACAATATCTCCCAGATATTCATAGGCTTGCTGACCATGTAACACTCTAACTAAGTTTAATCCTAGCTTTTCTACTTTTTCTACTGAGCCCATTCCGCCCCACAGGTCAATCACTTGTAAAAAAGTAGGTGGCATTGGAATACCTTCATACCCTTCTTTTTTTGCTGCTTCCAAATCAAAGTAAATTGGGTTATCATCACCAAGGGCGAGTGCTAGTTCTTTGATTTTTCCTTTTTCCACAGCCATGCTGTATGGTTCAAATTCAAGGCCAATTAGATCTTTCACGTTTGACACGTTCAGTCACCTCTTTTGAATAATTAATATCTTGTTTAAGGACACGCGGTCTTAGTTACCAAATAACTCTAGTTTTACAAGAGATTACTAGGTTAATGAACCACCGTTTACACCTAGCACTTGTCCATTTACATAGTTGGACAATGGGGAAGCTAGGAATAAAATACTTGCCGCTGCTTCCTCGGCACTACCAACACGTTTTTGTGGAATACCGTTAATTAACATGTTACGTACTTTTTCAGGTATACCTACTACTTCTCCATTGATTACCGTTCCTTCTTCTTTAGGTCGTGTTAAACGCGTATCAATAAATCCAAAAGCTACTGCATTACTGTTGATGTTAAATTGTCCCCATTCCTTCGCAACCACTTTAGTAAATCCGATAACTCCCGCCTTAGCTGAGGAATAGTTGGCCTGTCCCATATTCCCTCTTACACCTGAACCAGAGGAAACGTTGATAATTTTTCGATGATGAACGATGCCTTGCTCAATCTCTTTTTTCGCCACGTCGCGCATATATGGAGATGCCGCACGAACTAAACGGAATGGAGCGAGCAAGTGGATGTCTAAAATTTCCTGGAACTGTTCATCTGACATCTTATGAAGTAAACCGTCAAGGCAATAGCCTGCGTTATTCACGATAATATCCAATCGACCAAAGGTAGAAATGGCCGCCTCTACCACTTGCTTCGGCAATTCAGGATTTCTAAGATTTCCACAGATTGAGATGGCATCGCTTCCGATTCCTTTGATTTCCTCTACTACCTCAGAAGCAAGTTTTTCATCTAGATCTGCTACTACCACACGCGCACCATGTTCAGCAAACATCAGTGCAGTTGCTTTACCGATTCCAGATCCTGCTCCTGTAACAATTGCTACTTGATTCTCCAATAATTTCCCCATTATATTTCTTCCTCTCTATTCTCAATTATTTATTTTTTCATCTCACATAAATCTAATAAATGTGGATGCTATTATCCCATACGATACATCGTTACGACGCAAGCTCCACCAAGACCCAGGTTGTGTTGTAGCGCGATTCTCGCATTTTCCACTTGCCGTTTCTGTGCTTGACCACGAAGCTGCCAAACAAGCTCGGTACACTGAGCCAGACCCGTTGCCCCGATTGGATGCCCTTTTGACATCAAACCACCGGAAGGACCAACCACGACTTTTCCACCGTAGGTGTTATCTCCGTCATGAATAAATTTTTCAGCTCCACCTTCTTCACATAAACCAAGTCCTTCATATGTAACGACCTCACTTGGTGTGAAGCAATCATGCAGTTCTAATACATCTATTTCATCAGGACCAATACCTGCAGCTTCATAAACTTGTTTGGCAGCACGTCGGGTCATGTCTGCTCCTACTAAATTCATAATATTATCGTTAGTAATGCTTAAATCGGTTGTTAATGCTTGAGCTACAATTTCAACAGCTTGGGAAATACCATGCTTCTTGGCGAATTCCTCACTACATACAATCGCAGCAGCAGCTCCACAAGTTGGCGGGCAGGCCATGAGGCGTGTCATATTTGGCATTAACTTAGGAGCACTCATAACTTCTTCGAGTGTTAACGGTTTACTGAAAAGTGAAAATGGATTTTGAACTGCATGACTCCTTGTTTTCACGGCTACTCTTGCAAAAATGTCTGGATTTGCCCCGTATTTCTCAATATATTCCTCAGCAGCAGATCCAAAAAGCCTGATCGCTCTAGGTGTTTGAGGCACCTCAGGCCACAACTCCACTAATCGTTCTTGAAGCCATTCAACCGGTGAAATCCGGTCATCCCAGTGAGATTTTAATGCCCCTGGCTGCATTTCTTCAAATCCAACCGCGAGTGCACACTCGACTGCACCAGACTCAACCGCTTGTCTAGCCAAGTACAGCGCTGTTGAACCAGATGAACAGTTGTTATTAACATTTATAATTGGGATCCCTGTCATTCCCACCATATATAATGCTTTTTGACCACAAGTACTGTCACCGTAGATGTAACTTGCATACGCCTGCTGAATTTCGGAATAATCTATTCCTGCATCTTCTAATGCTCCCTTTACTGCTTTAGCTGCCATCACTGGATACGGTTCTTGCAGACCAGGCTTTTTAAAAGGGATCATATTTACTCCGATTATTTTTGCTTTTTTACCCATACAATCTCCCCTCCTCTTTTTTTATATAAAGATAATTTAATAAGATTCTCAATTATACGAATCTTTATAATTATGATAATTTTATAATATGATTTATAAAAGGTTAGAAATTTAAAGGTACGTTAAGTAAATATTAATGATTTAATATTGCCAACAAAAAAATGCTCATAAATGCACCGGTAACTTTAATTAAAAAAGCTACCACAAACTTTATATATATCTTCTAAACAAAAGAAGGGATGTACCCTATGTAGGGAACCCCTCTTTAGTTTAAATATCCGTTATCCTCGGCGATGATATGCTCCCAATTTTTCAGTGCCAAAGGAACAATATTTATTCACCTTAATCTATTAACTGAATATATAAGCCCACCATTATTTCGCTCTTCTATTATTAAATTAAGAGCTAATAAATAATCGAGTTGTCCAATTGTTTCAAACAATGAAAACCCCAGTCGTGACTTATAGCTTTTAGGAAAACGTCTACTCAATTCAAAGGCAGTCATCGGCTCTTCCAAGAACTCTCACCAGCTTTTATCAGTTGGAAATAAATAGATCTATTCTTTTATTACGCAGTCATCTCTTCAGAGACAGTCGTTTCTTTATTGTTATCAGGTCTAACAATCAATAAGTTGAGAATAGCTATTAGAAGAAATAACCCAACCATGACGTATATGGAATAATTGAAACCAAGTGCAAGGTTTGCTCCGGCAGCTTGTACTAAGTACCTGAGATGGTATAGGCCATCTTCATTGGAGCTAACTTTACGACTTTTGTTAAATAAACAGGTGCCCATAACGCCACCCAAATAATAAGCCAATAATTTTGATTATTTTCTATTCATTTGTTCAAGATTTTCCTCAACCAATTCACGACGCAAAATTTTTCCAACGCCTGATTTTGGTAATTGATCCCTGAATTCTATTTTTCTGGGTACTTTGTATTTGGCCATCCGCTCTCTGCACCATTCAATGATTTCTTCTTCCGTAGTTGAATGCTCTGCCTTTAAAACAATGGCTGCTTTGACTGTTTCTCCACGATAGGCATCTGGAATACCAAATGTACACGCTTCTGCTACCGCTGGATGTTGATAAAGTACTTCGTCAACCTCATTAGGATAGATATTGTAACCTCCAGCAATAATCATTTCTTTTTTCCTACCGACAACGTACAAAAACCCATCTCCATCCAGCGTGCCCAAATCACCTGTATACAGCCACCCATTCCGTAGGCTACGTGCTGTCTCTTCTGGTTTTTTCCAGTAACCCTTCATAATTTGTGGACTCTTTAAGAGTATCTCACCGGGTTCGCCAATTGGCAGTTCCTTCATACCTGTTTCGAGATCAACGATTTTAACCTCCGTGTTTGGAACAGGTATGCCTGTACTCCTTGTTTTGATAACATCTTTACTAAATGTTCGAATGCAAATAGCGTTGGATTCCGTCAATCCATATGTTTCAGAAATTCGCACACCAGATTTTTGTTCAAAAGCTTGCAGCACTTCTAGAGGAATAGGAGCAGATCCCGTTCTGCATACTTTCAAAGAGCTTAAGTCATCCTCCTTAAAATCATGATGATTTAACAATGCAACAAAGACAGTTGGTGGCACAGAAATTTGAGATGGACGATATTTTCTGATCATGTAGAGGGCATCGTCAGGACGGAAGTGCTTTATTGGAATATAGGCTCCTGCATAGAAGATACAGGACAACATTACCATCAAACCAGCACCATGAAACATCGGGAATATACCAAAAAAGCGTTCCCCTGGGCGTTGAAGAGCCCCGGCGTCTGTGAGATACGTATGGTACACGCTGGCTGCAGTATTATAATGGGTACTCATAACTCCTTTTGGAGTGCCAGTTGTTCCCCCAGTATACTGGAGAACAGCAACATCTTCTCTACTATTGATTTGCAGCGAGGGAATATCATCGTTCTCTTCATCTATCCAATTGTATAAATATGGATTACGATTATTATCCTTATCAATTGTAACGATTGAAAGCTTCTTTCTATAACTAATACGGTCCAATTTCTCAATCTGATTACTCTCACAAACCAACCACGATGGTTCTGAATCACCCAGCATAAAATTCAATTCGTGCTGCTGATACATTGGATTCAACTGAACGACAATACCTCCCAATCGTTGAACACCGAAATAAGCGATTATGTATTCTTTGCAGTTGTACAGCATAATACCCAATCGATCACCCTTCTTAAATCCACGTCGATGTAATGCAGCAGCAAAGCGGTCAACTGCTTGTTTAAGTTCGGTATAGGTGAGCTCTACGTCACCATCGATGATGGCTTTATGATTAGGAAAATCTTGAGTAGCACGTTCTAGAAAATGGTATATGGAACAAGATGGTATTTCTACTTCGAACGGTATGGTTTTTGGATAAAAGGCATACCATGGTTTTTTCATGATATTAAACTCCCCTCAACAAATAAGTTAAATGACTAGAGCTAATGACTGACACATTCAATTTGAGTCGGACATTGTAAACGCTTTCCGAGATTAGATGGATCTTAATTATTTTTCTCCCCTCAAACGTTTCGATTTGATAACTGAAAAAATTCTAAATAATAAGAATCTTAACAATTATGATAATTTTATATTTTCATTTTTAAAAGTTCAGGAACTAAAAGGTACGTTAAGTAAATTTTAAGAGCTTTACATACAAAGGGAAAATCCATAAAAAAATGAAAAATATAAATTTTGGTTTTTACAAAGTAAAAAGGAATTTCTCAGGCGTCTGCAGAATTTAGGATGCATCAACTTAACAAAAGAAGGGATTCACTATAAAAGTGAATCCCTTTTGGTTTAATTATTTCTTATATTCAATGATGTTTAGTTCATAGAGTGATACTTATTTGATTTAGATTTTAATCAAGTTTACATTGTTTTAGAAGTAGATTTACCAACTCTATTTTTTATGATACCCTGACTTGTTAAAGCCTCGATCTGTTGGTCAGAATAACCAATTCCTGACAGTATTTCAATTGTATTTTCCCCCGACTTCGGTGCTAAGTTACGAATTACCCCTGGTGTTTCTGATAACTTGATCGGCGGAGAAATTAGTTTAACCTCACCAAGTTCTGTGTCAATAACTGTTTGAAACATTTTTCTATCAATAAACTGAGGATCTTTCTCTAAATCTCCAAGACTATTTACTGGGGCTACGCAAGCCTCTACTCCATCAAATTTTTCCATCCATTCCTGCCTTGATTTTTGTATGATAACGGATTGGACTTCTTCTCTCACGTGGTCTTGCTCTTCCATTGGTACATACATTTTTTTAATTAGGTCTTCTCTTTCTATGATTTTGCAAAATTCCATCCAGAATTTAGGTTCCCCTGCTCCAACTGATAAATAAAGACCATCATTTGTTTCGTATACGGTGTAATAAGCTTTTCTTCCAGTTAAATTTAAGTTTCCACGTTCTGGTTGTTTACCTGTCGCAAAATAGTTTGGAAGAAAGAGTTGTAACCAAGAAAGAGCTCCATCCAACATCGAAACATCAATAAACTGTCCTTTTCCAGAACGGCCTCTTTCAAAAAGAGCCATTAAAATTCCTATCGTACTCATGAGTCCGCTGCCAAGATCCGCGATTTGGACAGATGGGACCACTGGTTTACTACCACTTACACCCATATACTCAAGTATCCCTGCATAACTAATATAATTTATATCGTGTCCAGGCATGTTGGAATAAGGACCTGTTTGTCCGTACCCCGTTATGGCGCAATAAATTAGTCTAGGGTTAATCTTTTTTAACACCTCATAGCCGACACCAAGGCGGTCCATCACTCCCGGACGAAACGATTCTACAACAACATCTGCTTTTTCAACAAGCTTCAAAAAGATTTCTTTACCTTGTTCTGTTTTTAAATCTAAACAAATACTTTTTTTGTTACGGTTTACTGAATGAAAAATTGCACTATCTTCTCCGATTTTTGGATTCATTGCTCTTGCATAATCGCCAGGTCCAGTGTCTTCGATCTTAATCACTTCTGCACCATAATCGGCAAGAAGCATTGTGCTAAATGGCCCTGGTAACAATCTTGTTAAATCTAATATTCGTAGAGATTCTAAAGCTAATGACAAACTAATCATCCTTTCCTTATTGAAAAAAACTTTTTCTGAACGCTTTTGTAATTTCATAAATCAACTTTTACTGCTTTTTTGTCACCACTTCTTTTTTGAAAAGATTGTTCATTAAAACTCTTAATAGTACAAATATTTATATTTATGATAATTTTATATAATCATTTTTAAAAGTTCAGGAATTGAAAGGTATGTTCATCAAATATAAATGGTTAGACGCTGATTTATCATTATTCAAAAATTAGACAGAATTCCCATTGGAATCTAGATTAGATTAAAGTATGTCAATTTAAATTTTAAGAAAATTCAATAAATATATAAAAAACGATAATTTAATACTATGTCCATAGTAATATATTCCTTGCCTTCCAAATTACCTTACTATATAATATCAGTAATATATGTTTTTTACATATATATGTATTATTACATCTAGGCTTTAAATACTTATGTAAAATATACTCCTCTGAATAAACAGTGTTTAAGATTTTTGCAAATAGGCAATAAAATCAAACATATCAAATTTAGGAGGTAATAAGTATGAATGAAGCAGTTGTTAGCCAAATCAAGATGCCTTTTTTACGGATGGGAAGCGGGGAACCATTAGTCCTTCTTCACGGTCTCTCAGAATGTAAAGAAGGATGGTTCAAACAGTTTGAGTTGGCGAATCAGTATGATCTGATTATTCCTGATTTTAGAGGACATGGGAGCAATTCCACATTGGAAGGAATTTCAATTAAAAATTATGCAAGTGATGTATTAGCTTTACTTGATTTCCTTAATATTGAAAGCGCACACATTTGTGGATTTTCAATGGGTGGAGTTGTAGCTCAAGAATTGTATCTTCAAGCTCCCGAGCGATGTAAATCACTAGTTTTTGCATGTACAACCCCATATTTTTTTGATGTTATAGGTAAAATTGTTGGTAAATTATTTAAAGCACGATCATCCATACTGTCTGCAGAACACAGAAAAATTATTGTAGAAAGAAGTTGTTTTTATTCATGGAATACGGAGAATTTCCAAGATTTAGAAAAAAGTTTAAGACCCAATAAAGAGGGCATGTTTAAAGCAATAGATGCCCTTAGTGAAGTTGATTACCGCTTTTCCTTATCGAAAATTCAAGTTCCAACACTTGTGATCGGTGCTAGATATGATATGTTAATTCCACTTTGGATTCCCCTATATATGCACAAACAAATCCCAAGTTCTGAATTCGTTATTTTAAATAAAGCAGGACATATTGCTAAGCTTGAAGCTGCAACAGAATTCAATCAAAAATTGCTCCAATTTTTAAGGAAGCACACCAATGTACCGAAAGTGAGTTAATAAAGGAGGAGGAGGTTTGTCCCCCCTCCTTCTTATGTTTTTATAATTAAGAACTGTACCATCAATTTAATCTATGAGCGATGACATAACCATTTATCTAATTCAACACCAAGCTTGCCAGATAATGCTATATTAAGGTGTCCAGCTTTAACTTCCTCAAGCGTTTTATCTTCGCTTGAAACTAAATCCATAATGGGACTGCTTTGATCTTGATGAACTAAAGTATCGTATTTTGAAGAGAGTACCAATAAATTCTCTTTTATATTCCTAAAATCGACTTTTTTTCCATGAACAGCAAACTCTCCTTTAACAAGTTTATTGTCTTTAATAAAATCATTTACTAATTGTTTATATGCTGCTCTTGTAAAAGGAACTGTATCAGTCAAATAATTATTCATGGTACACCATTTTTCTACGAATCGTTTGTCATCTGCATGATTTAACAGGTTTATATATGGAGTATAGCTGATTGGTGTATTCAAAGCTTTAAACATTTGTTCTTGGTAAAATTTAGGGATAATTCCATAACCATCTATAAATCTGTCTAAATTAAGGGTTCCATTTTTTATCCCTTCCAACCATTTGTCAGGAATAAAAGTATTAACATCCCAATCAATTGGAGGTACCACTAATGCAAGATTTCTTATAGGTTCTTCTGCAATGGCAGTATAAACAGCTGCAAGTACGCCGCCAAGACAGTATCCGACTAAAGAAATTGATGCAGCACCCGAATGTCGTAGTGAACGCTGGACACCCTTTCTTATATAATCATCAATATAATCTTCTAAATTGATATCTTTATCTTCGTATCCTGGAAATCCCCAATCTAATAAGTAGACATCATATCCAGCGTTTACCAAAATTTCAATAACACTAGCACCAGGTGTAAAATCAAAACAATAAGCGCGATTCACTAACGAGTTTATTAAAAAGATTGGAACATCATATTTCTTTTCAACAGCGGGATAAAGCCATAAAGACGCTTTGTTTTTTTTCCAAACCTCTTGTTTAGGAGTCTGATTTATACTTAGCTTTGGTTGATTCGTAATATTTAACACTCTATTCCAACGATTTATTTCTTTTTCTATATCTAAGGCTGGAATTACGTTATTGTAAAGAGTATCTCTTGACAAAATTTTTCCTCCTTACCGTCTGTCATTTAGATTGTGTTGATACTAATTCACTGACTGCTTGATTTTTTTTATCTATATTTTTTTCACTCATAATTTGTAAAAGAATCGAAATTTCTTCTTTTAAACCTTTTACATCAGCTAACTCATTTTTCATTACTTTTAAGTCAGAACGCAGCTCTTTTGTTTCAGCTAATTCTAATTTCGTCTTCGTTAATTCTGTTTTTAATTGTTTTGTTAGTTTTATAATGTCACTAGAGACGCCTACGATACTTTCAATTTCTTTATTTGTAGAGGAAATGGAGTCTTGTAGTTTCCAGATTTGTTCTTCAAGTGAATCTAGTTTTTCTTCCGTTTGTAAAGCTAATTTCGCCACATTTGTGACATCATCTTTAGTAGGTAAATGCAAATGATCTCCTAAAAGATCTTGACTTTTCTTAAACATTTCTTTATATATTGCAGAAGTCTCTGTAGATTTTTGTAATAACCGAGTAAACCTAGGATTATTTGTATTTGTCATAATAAGATCATTTACCTGTTTTTCCCATTGAGTACTGAATTTATTAAATAGATCATAGGGATCGAATGACTTCTGATTTGTCATTAGTGGGCCTCCTCGTCTTTGGTTGTTATTTTGTTAATTCGTTTGATTGTTCAATATATCTATTAAAAGGAAGAAACACATTTCTAACTTGTTTTGATATAATTTTAAGGAATTTGTTTTGATTAGTTTGAATAATAGATGCTGTTTCTTTCACATTTTTTATATACCAATTTCTATTATTTCTTCTAAATTCAATAAATTTTTCAATCGCAGCAACATATTGATCTGCATATTCACTTTTTGCTAAATTAGTAAAAGGACTTGAGATGATCTCTGAAGATTTATTGTGTATGGTATCAAGATTATCATTAATTTCCTCATATGATTTAATAGGAAAAAAGGTCTGCAAGCTTATAGTTGCTGTTAATAATTCTTCTCTTGAAGTTTTTTCCCAATCAAATAATTCCTTAGAGAATTGGTTGACAAGTTCCTTTAAATTAGATTGATTACGTTTAACATTTTCAGCAAAAAGTTTTGTAGTTTTTAGAAGATTGTCCTCACGAATTTTCTCACGTTCAACCCAATCATCCAAATTTTGGAACGCATGATTCCAAAGAAGCTCTAAACTTGTAATATTTTTTTCTATTCCCTTCGTTTCAACCATTACTATTCCTCCGTTTTAATAGAATTAAATCTACTTAATTAGTGAATCTATTTTTTTATATCGTCCTTAATTTGGATCATCTTTTTTATTCTATTTTCATCTTGCCCTACTTTAAAAATCATCTGTAACTCATTTAAGTTACTTCTTACCGAAGCAAGTGATTGTTTTTTTAAGTTCCAATTTTGTGTGATGCTATATAAACTGTCGTCACAATCATCAAGTTTTGCCTCTATTGAAATATACTTCTTAGCCACTTCAGCGATCTCTTCTTTATTAGAATATCCCTTGGATTCCAACCATTTTTTCACAAAAAATCTGTTTATACGGACTTGTTTTAGATGGTATCTAAGTAACTTATCTACTAGCACAACGAATCGATGACAATTGATAAAGCGTTTAATTTTTCTATTTAGCATTTTTTCAAATAATTTGTATGCAATAGTGGACTCATTGTTTATTTCTGGCATTCTATTCTCCTTATTGCATTTGCTAAATATCATATTGTCATCGAATGAACTGTGCTTGGGAATTAAATTACTTGTGCAATGACGTCGCCATTTACTATCACTACTTGTAACAACAAACATAATCAGATGCCTTTTAAAGCTAAGAATTTTTAGAATTATTTGTTACAACCCTAGATTTTTTGCGATAATGTTTTTCATAATTTCATTAGATCCTGCAGCAATCGGTAAAACAGCAATGTCGCGATATCGACGGGCTATTGGATACTCTTCCATAAACCCATAACCACCATATAGCTGTAAGCAACGGGCTGCCATCCGTCTCGCCATATCAGTAATCCACCACTTCGCCATTGATACCTGGGTTACGATATTTTCACCTTTCATGTGCAGATTAGCGAGATTATCAAGGAAAGAACGGGCCATTGATAATTCTGTAGCCATTTCTGAAATTTCAAATTGAGTGTTTTGGAAAGAACTAATAGGTTTACCAAATGCTTGTCTTTCTTTTACATAAGTAATCGTTGACTTTAACATCTCTTGTGCTTGAGCGAATGCTCCATTTGCAGCCATAATCCGCTCTTGTTGTAATTTATCCATCAAAATATAGAAGCCTTTGCCTTCTTCTCCAAGCAAATTGGAAATAGGCACACGAGCATCCTCAAAAATAAGTTCAGCAGTATCCGAAGAACGCATACCCAATTTCTTCAATTTACGACCACGCGAAAAACCTGGACTATCTCCATCAACCATGATGACGCTAACTCCCTTGTGGGCTGGAGTTGCATTAGGATCTGTTTTAACTACAACAAAAAATAATTCAGCATTAATTCCATTGGTAATAAACGTTTTTTGTCCATTAATAACGTAATTTTCACCATCACGTACTGCTGTCGTACGAACGCTGGCCAAGTCTGATCCAGTACCCGGCTCTGTCATGGCAACAGCTGTAAGAATTTCACCATTCACACACTTTGGTAAATACTTTTTCTTCTGTTCTTCCGTTCCGTATGCCTCAAGATAAGGAACAACAATGGAACTGTGAATGGTTACCCCGGCAAGACCTCCTCCAACTCGTGACATTTCTTCAGAAAGGACTAAATTAAAGCCAAAATCTAGACCAAGACCACCGTATGCTGGATCCACCTGTGGGCAGAGAAAGCCTTGTTCGCCCATTTTTTTGTAAATTTCACGAGGGATAGAACCTTTGTCTTCCCACTCTTCATAATAGGGATTCACTTCTTTTTCAATAAATTTTCTTAGTGAAGTCCTAAACATTTCATGTTCTTGACTACAAAAAGGTCGATCAGTATTAAACAAGTCAAATGTTGTTTTAGTTGTTGAATTTGTTGTTTTAACCATGGCTTTTCCCCTCTCCAAAAATGATTATGATTAAAAATAGTGTTGGTAAGTATAGTAAAATTCCAATATAACTTTATAAACACAAATTGAGTTGCTATATTAAAATAAACAGTCTGTTATCCTAAAACTGTTTTTAAATTGATTAAACAGAATGATATAGGATGCAATTTTTGCTTAATTATGAAGATCTATCGTGATACATCATTGGCCCCTCCCGAATTCAAAATAATATTTATATTTACAATTATCATAATTTCATATTATAATTTTTTAAAGTTCAGGAATTTAAAGGTACGTTCATTAAATATAAAGATGATATAATAGGGAAGAGTAAAAAAACTTAAATTCATCTCTATATTTTATGAGGGACAAAAAAATGGTTTATTATCACGGCAAAAATGTTAGCGCTTACTATACATAAAGATAAAAATTTATAAACCAACATGATTTTCTATCTGTCTACAAGGGGTGAAACTATGCGTATTGATCAGCTTTTATACATTACTGAAATCGCAAAAACTGGATCTATTGCGAATACGTCTGAACGGCTTTACGTATCTTCACCTACAATAAGTCAAGCGATTAGAAGCTTAGAAGAGGAACTTGGTGCAAAGATATTTGAACGCTCTAGAACTGGTTTAGAGCCTACGGACACTGGAAAAAAAATAATAATAATAGCACAAGAGATTATTAATAGGATTGAGGATTTAAAAAACGAGGCAAAATCGGATTCTGCTGAGATTGAAGGACATCTAACTATCTCAGCAGTTTCTAGCTTTTGTAAAGGGATTATCCCTAAAACATGTGCTGAAGTCAAAGCAAAATTTCCAAAAATAACACTTGAAGTTAATGAAAATAAAGCAAATCAAGTTAGAAAAGATGTTCTGAACGGAAATGCTGATCTAGGAATAAATTTTTATCCCTCCTCTACTCTTGAAGAAAATCAGCTATTTTCTACAACACATCTTATAGATTCCCAAGTGATGGTTTGTTTTAGAAAAGATTCTGAATTGGCAAGTTTAAAAAATATTTACTTTGACGATGTAACTAAACATCCTATTGTTTTATCATATAAAACAAATGATACAATAAAATATTATTCTAAGGTATTTGGGAAAAATAGAAAATTAAATACTTTTATTCAATCACAAAATTCTGATACAAAAAAATATTTTATTTCACAGGGAACAGCAATTTCACTTGAAACTGACTTAACTTTTAAATCGGATCCGTTTTATCAAAGTGAAGATATTGTTGTAAAGCCAATATTAGGAATCGAATCCACACTCTCCTATTACTGTATTAGACTAAAAAACCAACATTATTCTGCAGCGGGCCAGGAATTTTTGAAAGAACTACGTGTTCAAGCTAATAAATTCAAAGAATAATTTAAAAAGAAAGATAAATTGCCGCACGTCTAATATTAAGGATGAATAATCTCTAAATAATATGAATAGAAAAAAGGCATCCGAATAAGCCCATTCGGATGCCTTTTTTCTAAATCTGAAACTCTTATTACAAAAAGTAATAGGAGTCTATTTACTAACATTTATATAGACCTTTATTTAAATAAACTCGCTTTCGTCATCATAAATTGGAAGTTTAATAACAAATTCTGTTCCTTTTTCTAGCTCACTATGAACTTCTATGGTCCCTCCATGTGCATAAATAATCTCTTTTACAATCGATAAACCTAAACCATTCCCTGCCCTTGTTCTTTCCGTAAATAATCCTTAATTTAAAATCAGTATTTGAAAGCCCTTGCAATTATTTCCCATTGTTCCTCGTCTGTAAATTCTCGGTAATCAACTTCTGCCCTATAAAATAAATTTCTCCAAAATTTAAACAAACACTTTTCAAATTTACACATATCAAATTCTCCTCTCCCTGTAAATGCCAAACGATGTGTCCACCATTGCTTCATCAGCGGAAATTCACAAATGCATATAAATCAAAAAAATTACATTGACTGCCCTTATTAATTTAGTTTTTCTATTCAATAATAACAAATTACTCATCTTTCGTTTTTGATTCAATAACACGAACAAGTTCTTCAATAATATCGTTTAACTTCATCATGCTAGTATCTTTCTTTAAAATATTAGAGGTTTTATACATTAAATTTTTTTCTTGATCACTCACAAAAATACCTCCTCCAATTTTTTTAAAATGCTTACATTTAAATTTAAACAGAAAACTCAACTTATACTTGCAAAATCTCTGAATAATCTATCCAAAATTCACAGTGCTTAATCTAAGGGGTTTTATAATAAATGTTTGAAGATTCACATTAATTATAACCCACATTACTTATATATGTAAATTACATATAAGAGAAAAAATAAAACAAGAACAAGTTAAATCCTCCTATAAAGGTTAGCTAAAGGGATTATCCCCTCCCACATTTAATAAAATATCGGTCACAGCTGGGGTTCTTAAAGTACATTTTTGGTATACGTTTACAAACAATAGAAGACTATCAGTATTTTTCAATTTCAGATATTCTCCATTTTTTAATATTTCGTATTTCCTTCCTTCACTTTTTATAGTTAATAATTAAGTAATCAGACATCCCATAATTACTAACAAAGGAATGTCTGATTAATTTAGTTAACCTTATTATGAGTTTACTAGGACTTTTTTGAATTCTTCCGTAAGCAGTGGAACCACCTCAAACAAGTCACCCACAATACCGTAGTCAGCTACCTGAAAGATTGGGGCTTCCGGATCTTTGTTAATCGCAACTACTACTTTTGAGTTAGACATCCCAGCAAGATGCTGAATGGCTCCTGAAATTCCACAGGCAATGTACAAATCAGGAGTTACGACTTTTCCAGTCTGTCCGATTTGTAACGAGTAATCACAGTATTCAGCATCACATGCACCGCGGGATGCTCCTACTGCACCACCAAGCATCTCAGCAAGGTCCTGAAGTTGCTTAAATCCATCTGATGATTTGACCCCTCTCCCGCCAGAGATGACTACCTTTGCTTCTGTTAGGTCTACACCGGATGTAGTTTTACGTACTACCTCTTTTACAATCGTCCGTAAATCTTTGATTTCAACATTAAATCGCACAACCTCAATCGTTCCGCCAATTTCTTCCACTGGAATATTATTCGGGCGAACCGTTGCGAATGGTATGCCAGATACTACTTTCTTTTTCTCAAACGCCTTTCCGGAGTAAATAGGACGCGTAAAGATTACTTCACCGTTATCAACCTGAACATCAATGACGTCAGATACAAGACCAAGCCCAAAACGGGCTGCAATGCGCGGGGCAAGATCTTTTCCGATAGCCGTATGAGACATTAGAATCGCTTCTGGCTCTACAGAATCTATTACCTGACGCAACGCTTGTAAATAAGCATCCGTTGTATATACATTTAGTTCCTCGTTGCCAATAATATATACTTTTTTTGCGCCATATTTCCCCAAAACATTTGCATAATGAGTCGAATCACTGCCTATCGCAACAGCAATAATTTCTCCGCCTTCAGCGATGCGCTGCGCTGCAGACAATGCCTCAAGTGACACACCTCTTACATTTCCAGCTTTCGCTTCCGTCAAAACCAGTACTTTTCTCATATTCATTTATCCTCCTATGTGATTAGATTACCTTCGCTTCACTGCGAAGAAGTGCAGCTAGTTCAGCAACTTGATCTTTGATATCCCCGTTCAGGATACGGCCAGCTTCCTTTTTCTGTGGAAAAAACGTCTCAGTGACAGTCGTTTTTGCTTCTGCATCGTCCTCGATATTTAAATCATCTATCTCTAAACGCTCGATTGGTTTTTTCTTTGCTTTCATTATGCCAGGCAGTGATGGATAACGTGGTTCATTTAAGCCCTGTTGTGCTGTGACCAAAACAGGAAGTGATACCTCGACTACTTCTTTATCCCCTTCTACATCACGCTCGATTATGGCTTTAGTGCCGTTTATGTCTAGCTTTGTAATCGTTGTTACTTGTGGAATGTTAAGTTCTTCTGCAAGTCGTGGTCCTACTTGTCCAGAACCATAATCAACTGCTACATTCCCACCTAAAATAATATCAAATTCTCTTTCTTTTATTACGGCCGTAAGGATTTTGGCTGCACTGAATTCATCAAGATCAATATCTTCAGAATCAACAATAACCGCTTTATCTGCACCCATAGCCAGTGCCGTACGCAGTGCATTCTCTGCACGTTCCGGTCCTATTGTTATAACAGTTACTTCACCATCGTGCTCTTCCCGCAATTTAATCGCTTCTTCAATCGCGTATTCATCGTAAGGATTGATGATGAAGTTTACCCCATCTTCACTAATGGTGCCGTTTTGGAGCACAATTTTTTCTTCTGTATCAAACGTTTGTTTCATCAAAACTAAAATGTTCATTTTTTTATATCCCCTTTTCAGGTTATTTTTTAAAAGGCACTACACAATTTAACGAGCTTTTGTTCACTTCAGTTCATTAGTTTGAATCCTATTCTCATTTTCATATCTCCAGCATTCTGTTACTTCAAGCTATTTATTTGATAATCTCTAAGAATAGTTCATTACTAAACGAACCATTTTTCATTCAAAATATATTGAATATTATTAATCATAACTCTATTGTATTGTCCCGTAAATTTAGTGTTTTTAATGGTATGTTTAGCATAATTTAATATGTTATGAACTAAGGAATTTTGTACTTAAAACTATCTGCTTCCAATTGAAAAATCTCTATTAAAATAACTTGAAGCTTGTCTTGAAAAAGGTAGTGGATATAAATAAAAAAACGTGCACGGAACCATTCTCCATTGGGATCAGGGATTCCGTACACTTCCTAGAAATACGACTAATATTTTATAATGCTCACCTAATAATGAGTTGATGATAAATTATATATATTAAGTTTTCTAATTACAATCGATTGACGTGTTTCCAATTTATGATAGTTTTTATTTTTTTAATTAAAACTTTCCCTTTTCATTTAAATAAAAAGAGCGATCCTCAAATGAGATTCGCTCTAATTGTTTGTACCTTAATATAAAATTAAATATTTAAATTAATATTTGAAAGCATTCATAATGATTTCCCATTGTTCCTCGTCAGTTAGTTCTCGGTAATCAACTTTTACCTTATAAAATAAATTCCTCCAAGAATTAATCAAACAACTTTCAGCCTTACCCATATCAAATTCTCCTCTCCTAGTACAATTTAAGCAACTCAAAAATTCTTCTGAATGTGCTAAGTTGTTCTTTGAAAGCCTTTTGATATTCTAGGGTTGATTTAAACCAGATAGCGACCTTCGCTATCTGCCTATTAACATTATATTTGAAAACGCTTACAGAATCAATTAGAATTTATAAAATTCAGATAAATAGATTATTTTTAGAAGTTTTAGCCGTTCCATTAATATATCCCTTAATAGAAAACTTAGGATTTGATTTAATTTGGTTTGGAATAGTAGCTACTGTTATGGCTGAAATTAGAATGATCCATCCTCCACTAGGATTGAACGTTTTCGTTGCTACCTCCGTAACAGGAACAAAAATTGAAGATGCTCTGCAGGTGTATGGGGGTATGTAAGCAAGTATAGTGCAAATGATAATAAGCCGCTTGTTGTTTCATGTCCTGCTATTAGGAAAGTAATAATTGGGTAACGAATATATTCATCATCCAGCTTCTCCCCCGTTTGCGGGTCATTAGAACTCAGCATTCGGGCCAGCATATCGGTTTCCCCTTATCTCCTCGTTCTTTGCGCTCCACAATCAGTTGATCTACTAAAGAAAACATGGATTGAATGTCCTTCTCGAACTGCTTCTTTCTTTTATATACATTAGTTTATTTTGGATAGGAAGTCGTGTACTTTGGTGCATGGCTTCATTGAGAGAATTTACCATACTTACGATAAAAGGATTATGGTTTTCTCGATAGAAGCTGTTAAACCGATACCCAAAGCCGCATAAACCAAAGGTGTCCAGCGTCAGCCTAGTCATATCATCTGCTACATAAATACTCTCATTGTGGTTCAAACGTTCCCACTTTTGCTCAAGCTGTTCCGCGATGTCTACCATCATAGAGTGGTAGCCTTTCATGGCTTGTTAACTAAATGATGCGACAAGGATATTATGTGCTTTTTGCCAGTTAGGCTCACTTGTTTTGCTGGTGACAGAAAAGGCACGCACCCTACTTAATCCACCTACAAGACTCTTATCAAATTTAGATCCATTGCAACCTCAGCAACTAATTCGTGGCTGGAAAGAAAAATAGTTGAGAATCCGCCATAGAATTCCATGCGAAAAATTGGACCGTACTCCTCTGCAATTTTACAGAGTGATAGGGTGGGTGATTCCTTGTCAATTAAAGGCAAGTTGCCAAGTGGGCCAAGCGTTTTGGGTTGTGGGATTGGCATGAAATTCTCCATGAAAAATTCTCCTTTGATTACTATACTGAGTGGTATGTAAACACCACAGCGTTATGAACATCATTTGACGAATGAACGCTCATTCATTTTTTAATCAGTATAATATCTTCTTTGATACATCGTCAATAAGATAATGAAATAATTTAAATATTTAAAATACAAAACAGTAGATACCAACAAAAACAAGCGTGATTCCTATGTGGATTCACGCATGAACTTTTATTTTCATTGTGCTCGACCAAATTAACACTGGTATTAGGAGTAGCGAGAGTATCCCTCCTGCAATTGAAAGTGTTGCGTAACTGGAATTCGCTACAATTACGCCAGAAAGTAGCCCTCCCGATGCTCCAGATAATGCAACCATAACATCAACAGTTCCTTGCATTTTTGCCCGATTGGTGTGATTGGTTGAATCCACAAGCATGGCGGTTCCGCTAATTAAACCAAAGTTCCAACCTAGTCCGAGAAGAATAAGTGCCAAGGTAAGTAAGATTATTGATTCACCGGGTGCCATAGCAGCCAGTATTCCTGCAGAAAGTAAAGTGACACCTGCAGCGATTGCCATAAAAGTGCGTCCAATCTTATCCACAAGGATCCCTGTAAGGAGAGATGGAAGATACATAGCACCAACATGGAATCCAATGATCATTCCAACCTCACGTAACCCATGACCGTGCTCCCCCATATGTACTGGTGTCATCGTCATGATTGCAACCATAACCAATTGGGTTAACACCATTAATGTTGCTGCGGCAATAATTCCTCTTTTATTAAAAGTTAGTGTATTTGTATTACTTTCTGATAGTATGTTCTTGTTCTTTCTCTTTTCATCTGCAATTGCTTTTGCAACAATGAGTGGGTCTGGACGCATTAACACTAGTAGCACCAAACCAGCAAGAATATAAGTTGCTGCTGCTAAAATGAACGGTCCGGATAATGCTGGAACACCAATTTTTGTGGCAAATCGCCCCATAACATCAACCAAGTTTGGACCCGCAACAGCTCCAAATGTTGTTGATACCATGGCAATACTAATGGCTGTCGCTCTCTGCTTTGGACTTGCCAAATCGGTTCCTGCATAACGGGCTTGTAAGTTTGTGGCACCCCCAGAACCATAGATTAGTAGTGAGACAAAAAGTAGTAAAATATTATTTGTTATTGCTGAAACTACAACTCCGATTGCACCAATACCTCCAGCGAGAAAACCGGCAGCCAGCCCTGACCCGCGACCAAAACGCTGGGATAGCCGCCCAACAAGAAGTGCTGCCCCTGCAGAACCCAGGGTGAATAACGCGGTTGGAACTCCTGAAAAGCTATCTGTTCCCAGCATATCTTGAGCTAGAAGTGCTCCAACCGTTATACCTGCTGCAAGGCCTGCACCGCCGAAAATTTGTGATAGGACAACGATAACCAAGGTCCGTCTATAAAGAGCCTCCTGCTTTTCTGGCGAGTCAATGTAATTCTGCAACTTATTTATAGCAGCTGATTTATCTTGTTTATATGACACCCCTACACCTCCCTTTAATTGATAACTGATTACTAAATAATACCATTTAGTATATATATCGAAAATATATTTATATCGGTTTATTTGAATAATTGCAAAAAAGCCGGTTCCTTAATATAGAACCGACTTTTTTGTATAATTCTATTCCTGCTGTAATACTGTTATAGATTGCGGACTTGTCGTAACTGTAAAACCTTGTTTGTTCTCTACTTCTGCATAGACTGTATAGGTACCGTTAGGAAGATCTGCCTCCGGTTTCCACTGTAAGTGAATTTCATGCTCATTTTCCACCACAATCGTGTCAACTACCTTGCCGTTTTCATCTTTAATATTGATCGTCCAGTTCACTCGGTTACTAGCAAAAGCATTAATCCCTGCAGGTGTAGCTGCATTAACATTTTTATTTGGATAAACGCTGAACCAGCTTACAAGCATTCCTTCATTAATATAAGAAGGGTCTCCCCAAACGGTATAGCTATGATTAAGAGCATAATCGGCACCCAAAACTATCACACTCTTAGGGTCTTCTTTTACTAGAACAGACGTTTGTCCCTGCTGTAACGGCTGGTACTTTCCGTTATACCAGACAATCGCACCGTTATAGCCGCTTCCACCTTCGTTGTCCACAGCTTTAAAGGAAATTTCATATTGACCATCCTTCGGCTGTACTTGGATATCGGAAACGACAGGAGCTACAGAATCTACATTAACTGGAATCTTTATTTCTTGCGGTTTTGCATCCTTGTAATCTAGTGTTGTTTTTATTACATAGTTGTAATTGCCATCTTTGACAACTTGTCCGGCTTGATCTTTAACATTCCATAAATAACCGCCATTCATATAGTCACCGAAAGACATAACGTTTTTACGGAACTTCCATGGCTTCCCAGTATATTCACTAAAGTCGCCTAGATATTGAACCATTTCTCCTTTTTCATTCTCTACGTACATTTCTGTTTTCGCTAAGTTGCGAAGAGTGGTGAAGGTTGGGAATACACCTGGATAGATCGAGTTTGGAGATATCACGATACGGTCAATATTGAACGTTCCCTTTCTAGGATCATAACCTAATGGGAATGTGCCTTCTGAAAATGGTTCATCATTCCACATCACCGTATATCCTAGGAATGCATCTTTATCCCAGGCAACTGGGTCAAGATTTTGTGCTTGATCCCATTTTCCATAAAAGCCCATATATGGGACTGTTAATGGAACGGCCGCATCACTGTTTTTGCCAGTTGGCACAAGACGTACATATCCTTCAACAAATGTACCTTTCTTTAAGCTCTCTGGTAATGAGATTTGGATGTCTAAGTTCTTCTCTTGCCCCGGTTTAATCTTTAATGTCTTTCCTTCTGTATGAGATACTTTTTCCCCGTTTACCAAAACGGAAGCACCCTGTACCCGCTTGCTTGTTAACGTTAAATATTCTTTAGAATCCAATGTTCCATCATTGTCTAAGTCATATTCTTTTGTTTCTGTATTATCCGTCAATACATCAACGTAAACACTGTATTCCAAGTCTTTTACATCTAAGTTTTGAAGGGCTTCTACATTTAACTTGAAGTGTGCTTTATTGCTAGTAATCTCTTTTAAAGCAACTGCTCCAGCTTGTTCAAGCGGAGTTTTTTCACTTGTGACAAGTACTGGTGTCTTTATTGCATTTTCAATTTGCATTAAGCCCGATCCTTGTACACGTGGTGAGTATGGGATTTCATCATTAGTACGTGGATCTTGTATTAATTGAGATGTATTCATTAAAGCAATTTTTGCTTTTAAAGCAGTTTCCTTAGCATGAGATAAACCTTTTTCATATAAAGCTTGCAGCAATAAGGCTGAACCGCCAGCCACATGCGGAGTTGCCATTGATGTTCCGCTCATGATCTCATATTCATTACCCGGAACCGTTGAATAAATGTTGCCTCCTGGTGCAGAAATCTCCGGTTTAAAGTCTAATGTATGCGGCGCTCCGTAAGAAGAGAAATCTGAAATGGTATTCTTATCTGGATTAGCAATATATGTTCCTTTTGACCTTTTCATTTTCACACTTTGACCAGCTGTAAGCTTCGTGATTAACGCATCTCCAGCTTCTTTACTTGTTGTTGCGGCAGGAATAAAGAAAGAACTAAGATATACGTATGGATAGTCAGCCATTTCACTAGGCGGCACAATGATCACTGCTTTTGCGCCTTTCTTTTTTGCTTCATTTTGTACATACGAGTACGTAGCATATGGCTGCTTCGGTTTTGCAACTACAATTTTACCAGTGACGTCTTTTCCAACGAAATCTGCTGTTTTTCCTTCTCCTACATAGACCATGTCATAGCTTTCACCTGGTGTTAACACTCTAGAAAGCTTGAAATTATATTGAGTTTGGTCTTGGTACGGAAGCTGCAAGCCGTTTTCCTCTGCTAATGTATTCATATGGATATTCGTATTTTCATAGGAAGCGACTGACAATGCAAAAGGGCTTACGCTCGGTTCTCCTACTGTCCCAATATCTGGATTTTCAGCATATGGTTTCACGGCAGACTGTAAGAGGTTGGTTTTTGTACTGTAAGCAGAGTTACCGCCAGCCACTACTACAAGAGTCCCTTGTTCTGTTGCTTCACGAATTGACTTTTGAATCGGATCGTTTTCCTCACCAACAAATCCTGCATCGGAGCCTAAACTCATGTTAATGACATCTGCTCCCATTGTGACTGCATGCTCTATACCAGCAATAATGTCATCCTCATATGCACCGCCGCCATTATCGGAGAATACTTTTTCCGCTAATAGCTGCACACCTGGAGCAACACCTTGTACACCGTCATTTGCTTCATCCCCATTTGCCCCTACTGTTCCCGCTACGTGCATACCATGCGAAGATCCGTTTTGCCCGCGAGGAATGACATCCGTATCTTTATCTGCCCAGTCATATCCTGTCGGAACCTTGTCGGTGTACCATACTTCATTTATCTCGGTTTCAGAAAATTCACCTTCAATCCCCTCTTGGGTCCACTTTTGTTTTTCTTTTCCTTTTTCTGTTAACTTCATATCCTGATGACTAAAGTCAATTCCGGAATCGACAATCGCAACAAGCAATCCTTCCCCTTCGTAACCATATTCCTCCCATACCTTTTGGGCTTGTACTAATTCTTTGCTTGCCCCCATAGATGGTTGAAACGTTCTCGCGATATGTACATTTGTCACACCAGGTGTCGCTTGAATTTCCTTTAGATTACTAAACTCAGTTTCTATACTAAAACCGTTAAAGCCTTCATAGAAACGATTTTTTACTTTCGGTGCAGATTTAGTCTTAGAAATTTGTGCAATCACATGATCTTGCTTTTGTTTAAACTTTGCCTTTTTGTTTTGTTTAGAATCCCCTACTGTATCAGGCTGCTCTACTTCAACAATTAGACGCACCTTATCATTTGGCTGATACGGTTTTGCCAGACCATTTTTCTTCAAATCCTTATACCCAAACTGGTCTGCTGCATTTTCCGTAGCTTGTTTTTGTTCCTCCAAGAATATTTTCTGCCCTTGTTTCACAATCTCATCTACACTAGGAGCTGGAACCGGATTATTACCAATTCCTTCCGCAAATCCTGTTGTCGTTATCAACATCGCAGCCAATGTTGTGGTTGCCAATACCTTATATGGAAACCTTCTTCTCTTTTTCATTTTGCAACACTCCCCTTCGCCTTTAAAAACTATCAATCTACTTAAATAAATAAAAGATTTTTTAAAAATCAAAATATTTATTCAATACATATTTTATTTGCTTTATTATCAATTAGCTATGGGGGTTATGAATTGAGTACTTTTTCCTAGTAAACAAATCATTCGACGGATTTCTCACTTATTTCACACCATTAGTTAAGATAAAAGTCACTTATAAATACCCCCATATACAACTCCATCACACCAACGTATAATGAAATGTATTAATAAAGAAATACATAAAAAAACGAGAAACCACTGTATTCATGGGTTTCTCGTTTTTTTGACATATACTATCGATTTGTTCTTGTTACATGTGAAGTACTTCTTAACCTTCCTAACAGATATCCAACAATTAATCCAACAAATGCAGGGATTAGCCACCCTATTCCTTCGATATAAAAAGGAAGAATTTCAAATGCCCCGCTCCATGTATTTTTGAAGAATACCTTGTTAATCGTATCTAAGATACTAAAAAGAGCAACAAAGCCGATAACAGAGCTATAAATATATGATTTTCTTTTAATCATATCATCCAACAGCCCTAAGAAGATAAGTACGATGGCAATTGGGTAAATCATGCCAAGAATCGGTACAGAAATCTGAAGGATTTGCGTTAAACCTAAATTTGCAATCGCAGTACTTAGAACAGCTAAGAGTATGACCCATATTTTATAAGTGACTCTTGGAATTGCAGTGGAAAAGAATTGGCTGCATGATGTAATTAATCCAATTGACACACAAAAACACGCCAGCGTAAAGACGATACCTAATAAAAGTGTTCCGCTTTGCCCAAATAGGTAAGTCATGATGTTGGACAAAATAATTGCTCCATTTTCTGCTTGTCCTAAAGAAGAACTAGCAGCTCCTAGATATCCTAAAATAAGATAAATCACTGCTAATAACAATCCAGCACCCAAACCTGCGTACATCATATAGCGCGATTTCTTTTTGGAATCGAGTACACCTTGTGCTGTCAATGTGTTGGCGATCACAATACCAAATGCGAGGGCTGCCAAGGCATCCATGGTTAAATACCCTTCTAATATCCCTTGGAATAAAGGATTCTCTCGATAGTTCCCAATCGGTGATTCAAATGAACCTATAGGATCCATTAAGCTCTTTATAAATATAATCGCAATTAGAGTTAAGAGAATAGGCGTCAATAACTTCCCAAAAAGATTAATCAGTTTTGAGGGGTACAAACTTAACAATGCAGCTAATCCAAAAAAGACAATACTATAGACGAATAAAGAGACAGGACTATCTACCAAATTTTTGGGCATGAAAGGCGCCGCCCCCATTTCAAAAGCAAGGCTTCCAGCACGAGGTATCGCCAGTCCCGGACCGATTGCGATGTAAATAAAAAATGGAAATAGTAAAGCAAAAATAGGGTGAACCCTTAGATTTAACTCGTTTAAACTTCCCGCCTTAGCAACAGCAATCACACCTAGAATTGGCAGCCCAACTGCGGAAACGATAAAACCAGCAAGAGCAGTCCAAAGGTGATCCCCCGCTGATTGCCCGAGGAAAGGCGGAAATATAAGATTACCTGCACCAAAAAACATAGAAAATAACATAAAACTAATAAAGACAATTTGTTTTGCAGAAAAATTCATGATGTATCTCCTTATGATGTAAAAATATTAATTGATAATATCTTTTATTAGTCCTGAATTACTTTGGAGTCTGTCCATATTTCTCTTTAAAAATTCGGTAAAAATAACTGATATTATCATAGCCGACCTGCTCAACAATTATAACAAAAATCGCACCTTTGATCGCAAAAACAGTAATTTATTTTTGTTTACTTTTGTTTTGTTAACCAGTGTGGATCGCACCCACACCAAACGACTATTTTCAAGGCACTTTCACAGTCACAAATACTGGAGCAACTGTCATTGAATTTGGATTTAATGGTGTAAATACTACTACACCAGTTCCTGTAGGAACTATAGTATCTATATCTGTTGTGAATCCAACTTCTTTTGATATCGACCTAGAACTTGGCGATTCTATTCGTTATTGCATCAATTTGTATTAGCGAGTACTTGCTATACTCTTGATGATTAAAAAGTCCATTATTAGGTTTGATTACCTAATAATGGGCTTTTTTGTTTATATACCCACGATACGTGTCCAATCCAATCGATTTAAGCTTACATATTATGGCATCAACTTGAAAGAGGTGAATGGTATTGGGTAAAAAAAAGTATTGCAGAATTTGTGGATACAGTAGGTGTAGGTGCCAGCATAATAGGTGCCAGCAATGTTGGTTTACGAAGTGCAGATGCGATCAGGAAACATGTGACAGCTGTGGTGATAATAAGTGTAAATGTAAAAAGAAATGTGACAAACAAAAGTGCAAAGTGAAAGTAAAAAAGAAGAAAGAAAAGAAGAAACCATCAAAAACAGTTGTTTCCAGCAAAATATGCGGAAACATCTTATTTAGAGATGAAGTGACAATTCAGGAGATTTGGCAAAATCAAATTAGAACTAAGTCTATTGTGGATGTTTCTGTATTCAATAGTGCAAGGAGTTTGGGAGAGATATTTGTTATCGTGAATCGGAAAGGAAAAAATCCAGTTTCGTTTACTGTCCCTCCTGGAAATACGAATTCAGTGTCCGTTGATCAGGTAGAGTCGATTACTGTAAACCGGATGGGCGAAGGAATAATTGAAGGTAGATTTTGTTTGGATGCGCACTTTGTCATTATTGATGGCAAAGACAAGAAGTAAGCTGATTCAGTTGGAAACGCCAGGTCAATTTTTGAAAGCTAGTTAAACAAATATAAAGCATTAGTCATTATGCTACTTCTAAATTAAAAAGAGCAAACCTGTAAAGCTAGGCTTATGGAAGGCTGGGTCTTCTATAATACTCTTGCTACTGAAAGCAATTTTTTGACTCTGATGACTTAACTGAAAACACGATTAATACCACAAATTTTTTGCATGTTAAATGACAAAAAGGGTGTGTTTCCAGATTAGGAACCACCCTCTTTTGTCCTCGTATACAGCTTAACTGATAAATTAGTTCTTAATTTTTACTCCATCTTCTTCAATCACTATTCTTTCATTTTCAGCCAAGTTGGTAAATATCACAGGCGTAATAATGGAAGGTACTTTTTCTTTAATTAATTCAAAGTCAGCTTCAAGCAGCTTTTGTCCCTTTTGGACACGTTGTCCATCACTTACAAACGATGTAAAGCCTTCCCCATTTAGAGTAACTGTTTCAAGACCAACATGAATTAATATTTCCCTGCCATCAGCAGACTTTACGCTAACCGCATGTTTTGTCGGAAATACACTGATTATTTCTCCATCAACAGGAGAAACAACCGTACCGTTCGTTGGATTTACTGCAAAACCATCACCAATCATTTTTTGAGAAAATACAGGATCTGGAACCACATCTAGAGGAACAATTTCCCCATCTAATGGCTGCAAAATCGTAGAATCACTTTCAACCTTTTTACTTTTGAATAAGTTCTTAAACATATAAAAGACCGCCTTTTTCAAATTGATTTATGGTATTCCTTACTAAATTATCTTATCCGAATATTATTTTCTCCTAATTGTCTTACTTTATCAAAACATACGCTTAGACAATAAAAAACCGCACATGCGTGCGGAAAATAGGAAAAGATATATTATACCATTATACTAAAGGTCGTGCTAAGGTTCTTTAATGTATATAATCTAGCCGTTAAAATAAATAAATCATTGTAATTTTTTTTTACGTATTCATCAATAATATTTATACCTTGTTGGAATTGATCAACTAAGTAATGTGTGTACTTACCATCCCAATCAAACTGATTAATTCTTAGAAGTTCATCTGCTAGAATTTGAAAGTTAAACTCTTCAATAAGAAGCTTTACTTGATACAATTTATCTGTATCAATTCTGAAGTTATTTTTGGTTTTTTGACTTTCAACAAATTTTATAAAACCATTTATATTTTGAGCCAAGATAATCGCTTTTTGCATCTCGAATTTCATTTAGCCATCCCCTCAATAGATATCTAAACATCAGTTTATGTTTTATGAGGATATTATGACACCAGCATTAATTAGGAGGCTAAATAAAAATAAAATTACTTTAGCTTAATTAAATTTCTTGGCTATTTTGTTATGAGTAACTTCGATTTTTCCTGGCAAGACAAAAAGATATTCAATTAAACTTTCTAGTAAATCCATTAATAAAGAGGTTGTCTCATAATCCATTTCTGTTTCTAATTCAAGCATCCGATGTAAGGAACCATCTGTTACAAGAATATGACTAAGAGATTGAATCGGCTTTGCTAGGTCAACATGACTTGGAAGAATTTCAAGTTGTTGTGATAATGGCTGGCCTTTACTTTTTTCTTTAAGAAAGTGTTTTAGGATACTCTCAATTACACGTTTAGACATAACAGCGGTCGCTGAATTTTCTCTGGATTCATATACATTAATTGCTGATCGGTAAGCTCTAATAAGATCTTTTGGTATATTAGGGAGACTTTCAATATGATTAATTAAATGTTTTGAAGCATGGACGTCATAAATATACGTATCTGCGTGTTCATTCTGCTCATCCTGAGCATCCTTGGTCATAATAATAAAAACAGTAGATTTTTTACAGGTAGGACAACTGGACTCCGTTAACAATCCATTCTTGCTGCTTTGGAAGTTAGCATTGATCATAAACTCAGTAGTTTTTCGACATTCTGGGCACTCACTTTGTATACTCTTTGGTATTTTTAGATTCCCATATCTAATATAAGAATTGACGGAGCCAGGATTTATCCTTCTCATTCGATAGCCTCCCGATTATTCCACTTTTAAGTAAATACAGTTCCTAATTTGAAAATAAATTATTTCCTCTATACTTTGTTAGTTTTCCCCTAAAAAGAAAAATCATGTTCTAATAGGACAAACATAAGATGAAATATCTATCTTTTTGCTGAAAGGACTGCTCAGCCATGATTTATACTAGGTCGAAGTTAACGGCTTCGCTTTATGCATTGATGTCAATTAGTTTTTGGGGAGTTTCATTTGTATCTACGAAGGCTGTGCTAGGAAAGCTAGACCCCTATTCGTTACTCGTTATTCGTTTTGGAATAGGTGCCATATTTTTACTGTTACTTTTACTAATGCAGCGCAATCGGCTAATTGTCTCCATTACATATTTCCCTCATTTAATGGTGCTGGGCATTCTGGGAGTATTTATACATCAGGTGCTCCAGGCAACAGCATTGTTAACGATTGATGCTTCTTCAGCTGGATGGCTCATTTCGTTTTCCCCCATCTTTACCGTGATCCTGTCGATACTTTTTTTGCATGAAAAGATGAGTATACCGAAGGCAGTGGGTATGGTGCTGGCAATTACTGGTGTCGTAATTGTTACCACGACAAGAAGCGGACAATCCTTTCAGTTCGCCATGAATATAGGCTTCCTTCTTATGATCTTGAGCACGTTAAATTGGGCTGTTTATTCGGTGCTATTAAAAAGTTTAAAAATTCCTTATCCCCCTCTTGTAGTGACGTTTTATATGTGTGTATTAGGCTTGATTCTTACTACACCTTTTATTATCCGAAACAGCGGCTGGGAGTCCCTTTCGTTGCTGAACCATTCGGAGTGGGCACATTTGTTATTTCTTGGTGTCTTCGTTTCGGGTATCGCCTATTGGTATTGGGGAAAGGCACTTGAAGTGTTAGAGGCTTCGAAGGTTTCGATGTTCCTATATTTGGAGCCCATCGCAACGTTAGTTGCTGCGGTTTTACTTTTACAAGAAAAAGTTTCACTCATAAGTGTTGCTGGAGGAATCATAATTATAATTGGAGTGATTATCGTAAATGGTCAGCTTGTGCCTATGTTGTTCAACTTCTTTAAGAAAAAATGACCATAGGAGGAAAGCATCATGACATTGACAGCTAAAATTAAGAATATTTTAGATCCATTAAAAATTCCATCTAAAATCGACTTGAAAGACGCTTTATTACAAATAGATTTGACACTAGAAGATCTTGCTAACCTGCCAATACCGTTCGAAGGAAAGCCTTACAATCGAAAGCTTCTATTTAAGAATGATGAAGTCGAGCTGCTCGTGATGAACTGGTCTCAGCTGGAGTGTGCCCCTCATGATCATGGCAATTCCCACGGCTGGATACAAGTTATCTCCGGTACTTCCCAAAATTCTATTTATGAGGTAAAAGGGAAAGGTTTGCCTAAAGAATTGTTTTATCAGTACCATCAAAAAGGGCAACTTTTTTACGCACCGAAAAAGGCTATCCACAAAATGAAAGCCTCCAACAATACAGATATGGTTACTCTCCATCTTTATTCCCCACCCGTTACCGGAATGATTGTCTATGACTTAGAAAAATGTGCGGCATGTGTCGTTTCAGACGATTGCGGCGCATGGTGGCCAGATGAACAATATCAGAAGGTAAAAGAGATTAAATTAAATACGAAGTCAAACCAATGAGACCTGGAATCCAGGTCTCATTATGTTTTGGAATTAGTTTTTTGTAAATGCCAGTCCATATCAATTATCTAAAAGACCTAGAATAACTGTTACTTTAAATAGATCTCCATCTACATCAATATCTAAAGTACCCTCATGTAAATCAATGATTGATTTAGCAATGGCAAGACCTAGGCCAGATCCATCCGTATGGCGTGATTCATCACCACGTTTAAACCGCTCAAATAATTCATCGATATCCTCACTTAGCTCATATTTAGAGATATTTTTAAAGGTAATCCTCACCTGATGATTTTCCTCTTGAACTTGAATATAAGCTCTTGTGTTATCTAAAGAGTATTTGATTATGTTTCCAATGATATTATCAAAAACACGCCAAAGCTTTTGTCCGTCAACATAGGCATATACGGGGGTGTCTGGATTTGACACCCTAAATTGGACCTGAGAATCCTCCATTGTTTCATTGTACTCAGCTAGAGATTGCTGTAGTAATTGGACGATATCAACCTTTGCTTTTGTAAGCTCTATGGCCCCGCTGGCCATTTTGGAGGCTTCAAAAAGATCATCTATCAACACCTTTAATCGTTTTGACTTGCGGTCAATTATTTCGATATACGCATTTCGCTCATCCTCAGATAACTCAGGATTTTTTAGGAGTTCAGAATACGTAATAATAGAGGTTAACGGTGTGCGTAAATCATGGCTGACATTTGTGATCAATTCGGTTTTAAGCCTTTCGCTTTTTGCTTGGGCATTTTGTGATGTTTTAACACCGTATTTCATTTGATTAATATCCCCTGCAAGCTTGGCGAAAACTGATTTCCCAATGATAGTTAAATCAGGCTTAAACTCTCCCTTTGCCAATGCTGCTGCATTTGATAGGATTTGATTAAAATAGCCTGTTCTTTTGATAATTAGGATAAAAAGTGGCACCCCAATAATCAAAATTGCGGGAATATAAAACGCTAAGAAGTCCTCATCAATGAAAATTAGTGCCGTTAAGATTCCAAATAAAAACACAATGGTCAAAATTAAGAAAACCTGAGTTCCCACTCTTCGATTGAGGAAGACATTACGAAACGTATTTACCAAACTCACAAAGAAATTTCTAATACCTTTTAATACACGTCCGATTATCGTGTTTTGCCAAACTCCCTTTTCATTTGGCATCATTTTAATTCTAGTGTACAGGTAAATGGCTTGTATCATTGTTAATCCAATAAATAGTGTTAAAAATAAAAGATTAATTAAGATATCATCTAAATCGATATTAAAATAGATATATGATACATTATCAATTAATGCAATGGAAGTTATAACAAATATCACTTGAAGCAGTAATGCAGCATCGAATGGAATTCTATTATATTTACTTTGCCATTCACTAGGTGCAATTTTCGGGATAATTCCTATTCTCTTTCCAATGATGACACTTGCTCCTAAAGCCATAATTCCAGCTATAGTATATATCCAAAAGACGATTCTTTGATTATCATAGCTATGATAATCAAGCATAATCCTGTTTGTGTGAGGAGCATCCTTTGAAACTCCTATTTTCCCTTCATATAAGGCATTTGAGTTTGTTCGTGGCAGTTCAATAAAATCCTCATAACCGTTGACTACTGGTTCTTCTTTCATTTCAAGATAACCTTGTTTTTTGGTTGGATAGCTCTGAATATAATACATATTTTCTTCATTTATATTTTGATCAACTAATTTCCTATCCTTTGTAGAAAGATTGGTGTATATTTGACCCGTTTCTATATTTTTTAGATAATAAACAAATGCCTCTTGATAATTTTCATATTCGTCACGATAAATTTCTAGCTCCTTGAAATACTCTTCAATATTTTCTTCTTTTTCTTCTATGATGCTCTTCTTGATATTCTCATCACTTTCAAAGTTTTTTGAGATTTCTTCAATTTTTTGGTCGCGTTCCCTTATATAGATATCAGCAATATTTTGGTTTTTATTTGCTTTTGCTTCATCTATTCTAGATTGATACTGCAGTTCTATGTCCCTGATTTGGTCTGTTAAATTACCATACTGGTACCGTTGGTTCTCTATTTCATCCTCTGAAACGGTAATAGCCTCTTTCATTTCTTCCTTTGATTGGTAACTAATTTCAAATGCATGGATATATTTTGTTAAATTATCGAGTTCAACTTGAAATTGTGATGTTTTAAAGTAACTTCGCTGATAATAGTCATTTTCATTTATTAAAGCGGATATAACACCACTGACTCCAAAGGCAAACAATACGAGCCATGAGATAATTTTTATTTTATTTTTCCATTTTGTATCCAATTCCCCATACCACCTTTAAATATCTTGGATTTTTTGGGTTGATTTCGATTTTTTCTCGTATTTTACGAATATGGACTGCAACCGTGTTTTCCGCATTGTAGCAGGCTTCTTTCCAAACTCTTTCGTATATTTCAGAGATAGAAAACACACGACCGGCATTGACCATTAGCAATTCTACAATTTTATATTCGATCGGTGTTAATTTAACTTGCTCTCCATTTACAGCAACTTCCTTCGCTTCCTGATCAATCGTAAGACCATTCAAATCAATTGTCTTGTTTTTCTTATCAAATTGTCCTAATGTCACGTACCTTCTGAGCTGTGATTTTACCCTAGCAATGAGCTCCAATGGATTAAATGGCTTGGTCACATAATCATCCGCACCAACCTGTAAGCCTAAAATCTTATCTGTATCTTCACTTTTAGCACTTAAAATAATAATCGGAATATTCCTTTGTTCACGTATTTTAAACGTGGCTGCAATTCCATCCATTCTTGGCATCATAATATCGAGAAGAATCAAATGAACTTCATGCTCAGTTAAAATCTCAAGTGCTTCAAAACCATCATGAGCCTTTAACACTGTTAGACCTTCATTTTTTAAGTAAATTTCAATCCCATCACGTATATCTTTGTCATCATCTACGACCAACACAGTATATTGATTCATCAAGAACATACCCCCTTTCCAAAGTATAACGTTCCATTTGTTATGAATGATTCTAGTATAAGTAATATTTCTTAAGTTAATAGTAGGAGAAAAATGAAGAATTTCTTAAGATTTTTATAGAATGTACCTCTCCTATTATGCCAGACAGTCTGACTAACAGGCGAATTGGTGAATTATGTTATTATTAAGATAACTATCTACCACAATTTGATTATAAGGGGAATCTGGTAAAAGAATTCATAGGGGGTAATAAAATTTGGTTCTTCAATTAGAAAATCTCTCTTTGAGACGGGGAGAAAAATGGATTTTAAAGGATCTTAATTGGCAAATTGAAAAAGGACAAAACTGGATATTATTCGGACTAAACGGAGCTGGGAAAACATCAATTTTAAATTTACTTAATGCTTACTACTTCCCCACAAAGGGAAAAATTAGTGTTTTGGGAATGGAATTTGGAAAACAATATCTTGCTGAACGACTTCGTAAACAAATTGGCTTTGTTTCCTCTTCCCTTCAACAAAAATTTCATCAAGGGGATAACGCATTTGAAGTAGTTTTAAGTGGTGCATTTGCTTCCATAGGTCTTTACGAAACACCCTCGGATGAAATGAGAAAAAAGGCCGTTACGTTACTCGAGAACCTGGGATGCATCGATTATGCGAATCGGAATTATGAAACACTTTCCCAAGGGGAGAAACAACGTGTGCTGATTGCCCGTGCATTAATGGCGGATCCCCCTTTGCTAATTCTCGACGAACCTACATATGGATTGGATTTTATCGCCCGTGAAAAATTGTTAGAATCCATTGAAGAAATTGCGAAAAGCCCGAATGCACCCACCATGATTTATGTCACCCATCATGTAGAAGAAATCTTGCCAGTCTTCAATAAAACTTTACTACTGAAAGAGGGACAAGTTTTTGCCTCTGGAGACACAAATGAGTTGATAACAAGTGAACGGCTTTCCCAGTTTTTCGAGCTTCCAGTTAGCGTAATTTGGAATAACGATCGACCATTGCTTTCTAAAGTACATATGGTGAAAAAATAAACTAAGGACAATGTTCCTAAAATGAAAGCCAGGCTCATAGCCTGGCTTTTCGAATACCTGTATAGTTTATTACATACTGCATTTGGTTTACTTGCATTAAAATCGCGTTTAAGAATATTTGGAGTAATAACTTCACTTTCACCTTGTGATATCCATTTGCGTTTTGGTTTCACTTTACTAAAAACAACAAGGAAAACATTTATTTTAACCAACACTATTATCATTGGGGTTATTGCCACCAGTTAGAAAAGTAAAAGGGAAATCGGTGATTGAAACGACAAAAAACTAGTCTATCTTTGTTTTTCGATAGTAGAATTGCTCATAATTACTCAATTATAGGGAGGATCCATCGTATTTCATAAGAAAGTGACGATGAAAACTCATCATACTCAAACAGGAAAGAAAGAAAGAGTATTGAATTATACATTTACAAGGTAAATAACCTTATATTAATCGGAAAGGTTGTGATTGAGTTTATGAGACTTCTAGATGTACAGCCTAAGAAGAACTTTAGCTACATCTTCGTTCAATTTCCAGGAATGAAAATGAATGTCCCTTTGCTCTCCAACAATGAGGGAAAGGTGGTGAATGAAGATGTTGCTTTATGTGTCCAATTAAGTAACAAAGAGAAGGTTAATAATTTATACCTTGTACGCACACAGAGTATAAAACCGTTTGACTTCTCTGATGAAGAAATTGGCGCAAAAGCATTTTTTCGAGTCATCAAGAAAAAAGAAACCTCTCCAGACTCACTCACGAAGGAGTCCGATGATTTTGTCACGTTTATTACAGATGAAGTGGCTGTTGTGCAAAAGAAAACGGAAACAGGATATGACTTCATCTTAGTTTTAAATAAACGTGAAATTGGAATAGTCGCTTCGATTGAAGAAGAAGTTTTACAAACAGAGAAAGTATCATTGCAACTTTATGAGGAGTCGAAAGAAAGTGTCATAATTAAAACTGTTAGGAAGAAAAAAATGATTGTCTTCGGAAGGAGGGCCAAAAATAAGGTATTCTTTGGAGGCTTTGTCTTTCAAGATAATGAAGTTATAGATCCAATCCGAATGTATTTGGAGGGCGTCAAGAGAAAAGTTATGGTATTCTCTCCTGCCGCATTAGATTTTATCGGTCCAGGTGATCGCAACCAAACCATTTTTATCATGAGGGGAGGGTAAAGGCGCTTGCCCAAAAAGGAATACACAATTTCATACTAGGAAGCTAATCGAAACAAAAGGATTAATAGATAATCCTTCTCGATTGAATAGATTTGAAAATAATTAGGAAAGGGAAAAATTAGCAGCGAAATTTATTAAAAAGACTTAACCAATGTGTTAAGTCTTTTTTATTTAATGTTCCTTTTTACCTAATCCTACTATTATAGTAGAATTCTAGAATTTTCATTATGAAAATTACATAATAATCAACCATTATTAACTATTAGTTAATTTAGTACGTTGTTTTCAAAGGCATTCAATTCTCTTATAATCTAAAAAATACGATTGACAAAACTAAAATGAGCACTTTATACTTTAATTGTTAACCAATACATAATATAAGTTAACACGAACGATATGGGGGGATATGATGTTTACGTCACAATATCAATTAAAAATGTGGATTTTGAGTGCTTTATTTGCTGCTATTATCGGAATTTTGGCTCAAGTTACAATCCCATTGCCACTTGTTCCGATTACAGGGCAAACACTTGCAGTTGGTTTAGCAGCGACAATTTTAGGCTCTAGATATGGCACTTTTGCCGTTATTTTATATGCCTTAATTGGAGCTATAGGTATTCCCGTTTTTAGTGAAATGTCGGGTGGACTCGGGGTGATTGTTGGTCCTACTGGCGGTTATATTGTTGGATTCATTCCTGCAGCATTTTTAATTGGTGTTATTTTAGAAAAATCAGGCTTCACTGTCATGAAAGCTATGATTGCAAATACAATCGGTATGCTTGTTACCTTGATCTTTGGGACCGTTTGGCTGAAATTTGCGGTTGATATGACGTGGACCGCAGCATTTGCTTCTGGAGTTTTACCATTTATTATCGTTGGTTTAATTAAAGCATTTTTAGCATCATGGATTGGTATCACGGTCTATAAAAGGCTTGTAACAGCAAAGCTGTTAACTACCCCACATCAGGTATCTAGTTAAATAATATGTAGTGGGAAGGTTATATATATTTAATTCCTAAGTTGCTATTCTCACAAAAAAACTAATCGGAAGTTTTTTCCGATTAGTTTTTCTTTTATTGATTCGCTTTTTTAACCCACTCTGATTTATTACTTTAATTCCTTGTTAATTGAGCTTTCTTCAACTTAAGGTCGAAGCGATCTGCATTCATTACTTTGACCCAGGCTGCTATAAAGTCACGTACAAACTTCTCTTTGTTATCATCTTGAGCATAAACTTCTGCTAGCGCACGTAGAACAGAGTTTGAGCCAAACACGAGGTCGACTCTAGTTGCTGTACGCACTACTTTACCTGTATTCCGATCACGCCCTACATATATGTTTTCTTCTACAGGCTTCCACTCTACTCCCATGTCAAGCAAATTAACAAAGAAGTCGTTAGTGAGGGTTCCTATACGATCAGTGAATACACCGTGTTCTGTGCCACCATGATTTGTACCTAGAACACGCATACCGCCAATAAGTACAGTCATTTCTGGTGCAGTAAGGTTTAGAAGTTGTGCCTTGTCTACTAGGAGCTCCTCTGGACTTACACTATATTGCTTTTTCTGATAGTTGCGGAAACCATCAGCGATAGGCTCTAGTACTGCAAAGCCTTCTATATCCGTTTGCTCTTCTGTTGCATCACCGCGTCCGGGAGCAAAAGGAACAGTCACATCAAAGCCAGCTTCACGCGCTGCCTTTTCTACAGCCGCACTACCACCTAATACAATCAAATCAGCAAGGCTAACCCGCTTATCTGATTTACTTTGAATGTCTTCAAGTACATGAAGCACTTTGGCAAGAAGCTCCGGCTGATTCACTTCCCAATCCTTCTGTGGAGCAAGACGGATGCGTGCACCATTAGTGCCGCCACGCATATCTGAGCCACGGAAAGTACTAGCGGAAGCCCAAGCAGTTGTTACTAACTCGCTGACTGTAAGTCCTGAGTTTATAATCCTTCCTTTAAGCTCTTCTACTTCCGCATCTGTTAATTCATAATCAACAGTTGGTACAGGATCTTGCCAGATTAGATCCTCTTCAGGAACCTCAGGTCCTAAATATCTTTCTTTAGGCCCCATGTCACGGTGAAGAAGTTTGAACCATGCACGGGCAAACACATCGGCAAATTCTTCTGGATTCTGATGGAAACGCCGAGATATTTTTTCGTATTCGGGATCGTAACGTAATGCCATATCCGCGGTGGTCATCATCGTTGGAACTTTAATGGAAGGATCTTCTGCATCCGGTGCAAGATCATTCACATCCGGATCAACAGCAAGCCACTGATAGGCACCTGCAGGACTCTTTGTAAGCCACCATTGATATTTAAACAATAGATCAAAGTAACCATTGTCCCACTGTGTTGGATTAGCAGTCCAAGCACCATCAATACCGCTGGTGATTGTGTCACGACCCTTACCGCTGCCGTGAGTGCTTAACCAACCTAAGCCTTGTGCTTCAATTGGAGCAGCTTCTGGTTCTGGACCAACAAGAGCAACATCTCCTGCACCATGTGCCTTACCAAAAGTATGACCGCCTGCTATTAGTGCTACAGTTTCTTCATCGTTCATTCCCATCCGTGCAAAGGTTTCGCGAATGTCACGAGCACTAGCAACAGGATCGGGTTTACCGTTTGGACCTTCTGGGTTAACATAAATAAGACCCATCTGAACAGCAGCTAGTGGATTTTCAAGCTCACGATCACCTGTGTACCGATTGTCTCCTAGCCATTCCGCTTCGGTCCCCCAGTTGATGTCTTCTTCTGGATGCCAAATGTCTGGGCGTCCTGCTCCAAAGCCAAAAGTCTTGCCACCCATTGATTCAATGGCAACATTGCCTGCTAGAACAAGCAAGTCAGCCCATGAGATCTTGTTGCCATATTTTTGCTTAATCGGCCATAGTAATCTGCGAGCTTTATCCAGGTTGCCGTTGTCTGGCCAGCTGTTAAGTGGAGCAAAACGCTGTGCACCAGTTCCAGCACCACCTCGGCCGTCACCTATCCGATATGTACCTGCTGCGTGCCAAGACATACGGATAAAAAATGGACCATAATGTCCATAGTCAGCAGGCCACCAATCTTGACTATTTGTCATTAGATCACGAAGATCCTGCTTAAGAGCATAGTAGTCTAAGCTTTTAAATTCTTCTGCATAATCAAAGTCTTCTCCCATGGGGTTAGATTTTCTGTCATGCTGATAAAGAATGTTCAAGTTCAACTGATTTGGCCACCAGTCTCGGTTTGATGTACCACTAGATGTGTTACTAGTAGCGCCTCCGTGCCCAAACGGGCATGCTCCAGTATTAGCATTGTTTTTAGCGTCCATAAATTTGTCCCCTTTCTATGAAATTAATAATTATTCTTCTAGTGGTGAGAACATAAAACTGGATGTCTATAATTATTCTATTTATATTCTACTAAGCTATTACTTAAACTTACAAAGAAAATCATAATTATCACAAAGTTTTAACATTTAGGAAATCTTTACTACCGGTTACACACTTATTCAAGTTTCTATAATGAATTCTGAACCTAACCACGAAGGCTTTTATTAACTTTGGCTGGCGGGGGTGGGATGGTGCTTTAGATATTTATAATTTTTTGAAACCCATTTATAGAAAAGATGACCTCTGCTAATACAGAAATCATCACTTAGGTTTTCATTTTTACCACTATTTTTTAATAAACAATGGTAGTCATTAATTCGTCACTTAAATTACTTTTTGACATATTCACTAATAAGTTTTTATAAATTTTGTTATTTATTGAGAGGTCTTGCTATGATGCATTTTCAAACTGACTATTATAAAGCTCCGCATAGAAACCATTTTTCGAAAGTAATTCTTCGTGATTTCCACTTTCTATTATGTCTCCATCCTTCATAACAAGGATTAAGTCCGCATTTTTAATTGTAGAAAGTCTATGGGCAATTACGAATGAAGTTTTTCCGACAGTCAATTTATCCATTGCCTGTTGAATCAATACTTCTGTTCGAGTATCCACCGAACTTGTCGCCTCGTCTAAAATCAGTAATGGTTTATTATCAACCATCGCCCGTGCAATGGTAATAAGCTGTTTTTGCCCAGCTGAAAGATTTGCTTTATCGTCGAGAATCGTGTCATATCCCATTGGCAGAGTTTTAATAAAGTGGTGCAGCCCAACTGATTTGGATGCAGCCACTACCTCTTCATCCGTTATGCCATTTCTGGAATAGACAATATTTTCGCGAATACTTCCTTCAAACAGCCATGTGTCTTGTAGAACCATACTGAAAAGTTCATGAATGTTTTCCCGAGTTAATTTATTGATAGGAACACCGTCAATCAATATTTCACCACCGTTGTATTCATAGAAACGCATCAGCAAGTTGACCAATGTTGTTTTCCCAGCACCTGTAGGCCCGACAATCGCCACTTTTTCTCCTGCTTTTGCCATTGCCGAAAAGTTTTTGATGACCATTTTATCTTCACTATAGCCAAAGTGTACATTCTTAAACTCGACATCACCGATTGCCGTTTCAAGCTTCTCTTTTTTATCACTTTCATTTGCAACTTCTTCTTCAGCGAGAAATTCAAAAACACGTTCACTAGCAGCTGCTGTAGACTGGAGGTTGGTAGCTGCTTGAGCAAGTTGGGTAAGCGGCTGGGTAAACAGACGGATATAAAGCATAAAGGCAACAATCACACCAAATGAAATCATATTATTCACGGCAAGAACTGCCCCAACGATACAAACAACGACATAGCCAAAATTACCAACAAACATCATTAACGGCATCATAAGCCCTGACATGAATTGAGATTTCCATGCGCTTGTATATAGTCTAGTGTTAATCTCATGGAAAGTTTCTCGTGCTTCTTTCTCTCCGTTATAAACTTTCACTACATTGTGTCCTGAATAAATTTCTTCAATATGACCATTCAATTTTCCTAGCTCTTTTTGCTGCTGAGCAAAGTATCTTTGTGATTTGGAGATAATGAATGTCATAAAACCAAACCCTACTATAGTAGACAATATTGCAGCAATGGCCATGATCCAATTTGTGTAGAACATCATGATGAGCGTCCCAAGAAACATGGTTATGGCTGAAACTAGAGTACTTAAGCTCTGGTTCATTGTTTGGCCAATCATATCTACATCATTCGTAACACGACTAAGGACATCCCCAGTACTTGTTGAATCAAAGTATTTTAAAGGTAAACGGTTTATTTTGGTTGATAGATCCCTTCGTAAGTTCTTTGAAACACGCTGAGTGACCGTAGCCATAATGAACCCTTGTATATAGTTAAATATAAATCCTAGGCCATAAAGGATTGCCAATACAGTTGCGACATTGACAACAGCGTCAAGATCAATGCTCGTCATCATTCCTTCTGTAATCAAATCCGTAATCTCACTAAGTAGATCCGGCCCAATAATATTGAAAACAGCACCTGCCATTGCAAGGATCAATGCAATGATGATAGCTGGTAAATATACCTTACAATAGGAGATGAGCTGCCTGATCGTTTTCTTGAAATCTTTGGTTTTTCCACCAGGTCCTCCATTTCCTCGTGGGGATTTCATGTGATTGCCACTTTTTTTCTTACCCAATTTCAAGCTCCTCCTTTGACAACTGAGAATAAGCTATTTCCTGATAAACACTGCAATTTTGCATTAACTCTTCATGTGTACCAATGCCAACTACTTCCCCTTCGTCCAGGACCACGATCCGGTCAGCATCCTTAATGGTACCGATACGCTGCCCCACAATTAATGTAGTGGCATCTTGTGTTTCTTTTTTGAGTTTTGACCGCAGTACTCGATCGGTCTTATAATCAAGCGCTGAGAATGAATCATCGAAAATATAAATTTCTGGTTCTCTATAAACTGCCCTAGCGATAGATAATCTTTGTTTCTGGCCGCCAGAAATATTGGTACCGCCTTGAGCAATAGCCGCATTATACTGGTCTTCCATCTTTTCAACAAATTCGGTTCCCTGTGCAATATCAATGGCCTTTTTGACAACTGATTCATGTTCTGAAATTTCCCCATTGTCCCCATAAGCAACATTGGAAGTAACTGTACCGCTGAACAACACTGCTTTTTGCGATACATAACCGATTCTTTTGCGTAACGACTCCTGAGTATATTGTTTAACATTCACACCATCTACCAACACTTCTCCTTCTGTTGCATCAAAATAGCGTGGAATAAGGTTGAGTAGTGTACTCTTACCACTGCCAGTTGAGCCGATCAATGCCACCGTTTCTCCTTTACTTGCTGTGAAACTTACATTTCGTAGGATATACTCGGCTGCATCAGGATATTTAAAACTTACATTTCGGAATTCGATTTCTCCAGAAAGACCATTTTTCCCTTCTGTTACGTTTCCATCAATGATTTTTGCTTCGGTATCAAGCACTTCTTTAATACGTTTTGCAGAAACGGATGCACGTGGAAGCATGAAAAACACAAATGAAAGCATCATAAATGCCATAATAACCTGCATGGCATAAGACGAGAAAACAACCATGTCCGAGAACAAGGATAATCGGTCAGGCAGTGCAGCAGCGTTAATTAAGAAGGCACCAATCCAATAGATTGCTAGACCCATACCTGACATGATGATTCCCATAGTCGGCATCATAAACGCCATCGCTCGGCTGGTGAAAAGATTTGTATTTGTAAGCATGTTGTTGGCTTCTTCAAATTTCTTTTCCTGATAACCACCAGCGTTGTAGGCATGCACAACACGAATGCCCGTCAAGTTTTCCCTTGTTACACGGTTCAAGTTATCTGTTAAACTCTGAATCATTTTGAACTTTGGCATCGCAACAAAAATAAGAATACAGAGCATCAATATAAGGAATAAAACCGCAAATCCAGTAGCGGCTGTCCATTGCCAGCTTTTTCCCATCATTTTAATGACTGCCCAAACAGCTAAAATCGGGGCCTTTACGATTACTTGAAGTCCCATTGCAATAAGTAATTGAATCTGAGTGATATCATTCGTTGATCGCGTAATCAGACTTGCTGTTGAAAATCCGTTGATTTCTTCAATAGAAAAAGACATCGTCTTCTCGAACACCATCGCTCGAAGACGAACAGAAAAACCGGCAGCAACTTTGGCTGCAAAGAAACCAACAATGATAGAAGCGATCATACTACCAATTGCACACAATAGCATATATCCACCTTGAAGGAGAACATCGCTCATCTTACTTCCTTCTGTCTGAACCAGCATGGTGATTTCATGCATATAATCAGGAAGTTTTAAATCAAGATACACCTGTGTCACAATGAATACCAAACTAAACATAATTAACAGGTATTCTTTTTTCTGTAAATATTTAAAAATTTGCAACATGTTTTATCCCTCCTGAGAACCATTTGCAATAAACCTAATAGTGTTAGATACTTTTGAAAAATTAAGCAGATCCACTACTCCTGCCTGCATTCTTGATCATTCATTTCATTGGTAATTTCCTTAATCCGTTTAATAATTCGAATTAATTCTTGTGCATCTTTTTCACCAAGTTTCTGAAGTGTTTGCTGCATCATCGAAATCAGTTTATTATATTCTTCCATGATAAAGCTTTTACCCGGTTCAGTTATCGTAACAATAACCATTCGTTTGTCAATCTCATCCTTATTTCGCTCAATAAATCCTTTTTTAGCTAAACTATTGAGTGCGGATGCAACACGAGGGGTGGTGAGATCGAGTTTATCACTGAGGTCACCTGATGGAACCCCGTTTTTTCCAAAAGTAAGATACCCTAATATTCTCCTTTCTCCATGAGATAGGTCGTCAACTTTTTTCTGAAACGGCAGTTTAGCTGTCCTAGTCAAAATATGAAACAGTTCTTCCGCTAACAATTTGTAATCCATAACTAAACTCCTTCAAGAAATTATCTAATACTATTAGATAATATATTGTTTTATGCTTATTTTGTCAATAAAATGGGCAGCCTATCGTTCAATTTTGAATGGTAGGCTGCCTTTTTACTTGGTATTTGTAGATATCCTCAAGAAGTGTGTATATATCTTAGGATTTTGTGTAGATACCGAACAGGAATATGTAGATATATTCCAAAAGTGTGTAGAAATAACCATCTAAGTATCCAAACGGGAAAATTAGCAGCGTATCGTATTGTGAAAAGGTTATTGGGACAAAACTAGAAGCGTAGAAGTACGCCAACCAGCAGAAAAAATCTAAGAAAGAATCCCTGTCTGATCGGGTTGAACGGTTGATTCACGAAGGGAAAATTATGTTACAGGAGGAAATCTAATGACCAAGGAAGAGGTAGTCAAACTTTTAGTACTGATTGAATCGGTTTATTTCAATTGCATATTTAAAGACGAAACGGTTCAGCAATGGTTTCAATTTTGTTCTGAGATGGATTATGAGAAGATATTAACGAATCTGAAAAACCATATTCGGAAAAGTCCCTTTCCTCCTGCGATTGGTGATATTGCTGTATTCAACTTTGAAGAAAATCATTTTCCTGCCACGTTACAGGAATGGATGAAGGAAGGACGGGAGAGAATTGAATGCGATCATAAATCAAACAAACGAGGACCACTACCTGCCTGGCTAGCCGAATATTCACCAAGAAAATCCGTTTGACGCGGAAGGAAGTAGGTGTTATTAATCTAGCATTTGAGAAGAACTATTGCCGCTATCTGGATTATCAATTAGGATAAATTCAGATAATAATACAAGGATATTTAGACCAGCAGCCGGGTTAAATATCCTTTTTTAATATATAATGAGTTCTATGGATATTAATGAGATTTCATCACATTTATATCCATAGAAAAACATAAATGAATGTACACCTTAGAGGAGATTTTTTTATGAATCAGGAATTTATTTACATTATAATCATCATTGCCTTTGGCTATCTATTAAAAAGGATAAATATTTTACAAGAAAAAGATGGAGAAGTCATTTCAAAAATTATCTTTAAAATTACCCTTCCCGCCTTAGTTCTTGTAACATTCGATTCCGTAAAGATAGAAACTTCTTTAATTTTGTTACCCGTTATTGTACTCGTTTATGGAATCATAACAGCATTTTTAGGCTTATTAGTGTTTAAAAACGAGGATAGAGAATTAAAGGGTTCTCTTCTAATGCTATCTTCCGGGTTTAATGTAGGCTTATTTGCATTTCCTTTGGTTTATGCGATATGGGGGATAGATGGATTAACATATTTTAGTATGTTTGATGTTGGAGCCTCATTTGTAGTCTTTGGAATTAGCTACATATTAGGAAGTTATTTTTCAGAAGAAGGTCTACGACTTAACATAGTGGAAATTCTAAAAAAACTGGGGAAGTCTATTCCGTTAATGACTTATATCATTGCTAGTATTTTAAATCTTAGTCAAATCCAATTACCTGACACGATCATTAATGTTGCAAGTAAAATCTCTGGAGCTAACATGCCGTTGTCTTTATTGTTATTAGGACTCTTCCTAAATTTTAAATTTGATAGACAATTTATTAAGCCTATGGTGAAATTCTTAACCTTCCGATATGGTTTAGGACTTATCGTGGGTTTAGTTTTATACTTTATCCTTCCATTCGATATTATGTTTCGATATACCATTCTGATTGGACTGTTACTGCCTGTTGCAGCATCCGCCTTAACATTTGCAGTTGAATTTAAATATAGTACCAACAGCACCCGTTTTATAGCCACTATGTCAAATATAACGATTTTTATTAGTATTGTTATTTTATATATTTTTGCTAATTTTATTTTATAAAGTGTTGACCAAAAAACAAACCCCCTAAGATTTAACTAACGGGTTCACTTGTGGGGTGCAAAAATGGAAATAACAAGTCAAAACAATGGCTCATTCACCAGTTTTTCACCACCTAATTCGTGGGACAATTCATATATGTTTTTCCAACTTACTATCCTGTGGTTTTTGCCCTCCATCAACTTTATGAAGGACATTTCTCCTGTACTCCTACCGAGTTTTGTCCTTCATCGGCTTTATGAAGGACATTTCTCCTGTATTCCTACGGGGTTTTGTCCTTCATTGGCTTTATGAAGGACATTTCTCCTGTATTCCTACGGGGTTTTGTCCTTCATCGGCTTTATGAAGGACATTTCTCTTGATTTCCTACGGGGTTTTGTCCTTCATCGGCTTTATGAAGGACATTTCTCTTGATTTCCTTCGGGGTTTTGTCCTTCATTGGCTCTATAAAGGACATTTTTCTTGATGTACTATAAAACTTCAATACATATTCACCATAAATCACACCAAATTCGCATACACTTTAATAATTATTTCCTTCTTTAGGGTTACCTTGCTAATTCTGATGAGAATAAGACACAAATACACCATCAAACCTTATATGATAACAAAAAAACACACTGTGATTTCTTATGTGAAATACAGTGTGTTTTGTCTTGAGAATTGTTTGTTTGCACCTCTGAAGTGAACCCGTTAGGATTTAACTTAGTGGGTTTTGCTGGTTGTTTACATATTAATTACGTTTGAAGTTAAACCTTACTTTTGTTTATAAACTACGATACCGGAATTCCCATACTTGCACGCAACAGCAGCGCTTCAGCAAACTTGTCACAACGATGAAAATCCTGTTCTTGTGGCCGAAGTTCAACCTTTAGGGTCGCAGCTAAGTTTGTATGAACGTATAGCATGTCTCGAAATTGATCGACTGCTCCACAAAACATGGGATAAAAGCTATCTCCAGTTCCAAAAACGGCAGTAGTAATTTCTTTCCTATTAAGTGATTCAAACGCTTGATAGAGTCGCCTCATTTCCTTTGGAATTTCACCATTTCCCCACGTATACGTTCCGATAGCTACTGCATTATATTGGCATAAATCAGCTAATGAAAACTCTTCTATACTATAAATTGATAAATGGACTGACTTCGTTAACAAGATTTGATAAAGCTCTTCAGCCAATTCTTTTGTGTTTCCTGATACAGACGCATAAACAATGGCAACTTTCATTTTACAGTTCGTCAAATCCATTGGACTGTGAGACCTTTGAATAGGTTCTTGACTTTTGTTCAAAGAAATCCGACTTTGTCTCATTCATCATTTCATCTCCAAATATTTGAATCCACGGCATCGGATTACTTCTTTCTTCATAAAGATTGTTCAAGCCAATCTGTCTCAATCGTTTATTTGCTAAATATTCTACATACCCTTCGAATTCCTCTAAATCGATTCCTTTTATTTCAGCTAAAATATATTGAGCCCACTCTTTTTCCAGCTCAACAGCTTCACTAACTGTTTGATAGACATATTTAATATTTTCATCTGTATGAAGCTCAGGATTTTCTGTTAAAAGAATTCGAATGAATTGAGCAATAAAGTAGGCATGCTGCATTTCATCCCGTTGAATATAACTAATCATCGTACTTGTTTTCAGCATTTTTTGCTGACGTGCTAAGTGATAGAAAAAGGCAAAACCTGCGTAAAAATAGATACCTTCCAGGTTGATTGAGTTTACACATAACTTAAATAAAGATTGTGGCGTTGGATTTTGTCTAAACTCCTCATAAGCATCTAGTATAAGTTGATTTCGTTTTCGTACAATGTGATCACTTTTCGCTTGATTAAATCGTTCATTTTGTTCGCCAATGGGAATAAGCGAGCTTAGTATATAAGAATACGATTCATTATGAACGGCTTCTTGTTGTGAAATAACCGCAAAGATGGCTTTGAAACTAGAGTCACTCACATAATCCATTACTTGAGTCATGGTTGGTGTCTGCAAGCTATCAAGTGAAGCAAGCTGCGTATTAATACGCAGAAACACATCCTTTTCTATATTAGTAAGGGAATCCCATTGTTTTATATCATCCTGCATATTAATTTCTTGTGGTTTCCAAAAGTTTGATAATAGAGTTTGATATAAGTCGTACATTTTTGGGTAGGCAATATCATTCCAGTTAAGAATGCCCGATGACTTTCCATTTATGATTCCAGTGGATTTGTTTGGAAAGTCAGGATTTAGTAATTTAATTTTGGTTAATGGTGTATGTATCATCAAATTCAAACCTCCTCAATCATCTCTTCTAACTTTGACATGCTTCACATTCTTCTATCTCAGTTTGTGAAGTGCTTCTTACGTAATAGGTTGTTTTTAAGCCTTGCTTCCATGCTTGCATATGAAGATTTAATAACTCTATTGCTTTAATATCATGACGAACATAGAGATTAAAGCTAATCGATTGGTCAATATGGCGCTGTCGAGCTGCGTTTTGCAAAATACTCCAATTCTGATCCAAAACATGCCTGGTACGTCGATAAAAGTTGTAACTGTTATGGTCCAAATCAGGTGCCGTTACTTTAAACTTGAAATTTTTCTTCTCCTCTGCGTATTCGACAGCATATAAAGGATCGATCCCATCTGTTGAACCACCAATCTTTGCGGTGGAAGAGTTTGGAGCAATTGCCATCATCCAGCCATTTCGAACCCCATACTTCGCAATCTCCCCCATCAATTGGTTCCATCGGTCTGATTTATACCCTTTTCGTTCAAAGTACTTGCCTGATTGCCATTCTGAACCTTCAAACTTATTATAGGCACCCTTTTCCTTAGCTAATTCCATAGATGAACGAATCGTAAGATAAGCAATTTCCTCATATAGTAGATCTGCATATTCAACGGCTCTATCAGATTCCCAGTAGATCCCTTCTAATGCTAGAAGGTGATGCCAACCAAAAGTACCTAATCCGACTGGTCGATATTTCTTATTTGTCACTTCGGCTTGTCCGACTGAAATGGTATTCAGATCAATAACATTGTCTAGCATTCTCATTTGAATAGGAATTAATCTTTCTAGTACATTCCCTTTTACAGCTTTCGGCAGATTAATAGATGATAAATTACAGACAACAAAGTCCCCAGGTTTTCGAACAATAACAATATTTCCTTCTTCATCCTTAAATTCTTTAACAATCGTTGTGGCAGACATATTTTGTGTAATCTCTGTACACAAATTACTGCAAAAAATCGACGCGCGTCCCTTTCCTCTTACATGTTTGTTTGGATTTTGACGATTTACTTCATCTCGATAAAACATATATGGAGTTCCTGTTTCTAATTGAGAAATCATAATCCTTGCCATAATATCCATTGCTCGATATATTTTTCGCGGAAGAAGAGGGTGCTTTACTGCTTCTTCATATTTTTCTGTAAAGAACTTTTCATCACACTCATCATAAAAATCTTCCAAGCCAAGGGGATTCCCGTCTTGATCATTCCATCCCATTATTTGTTTTACTTGATGAGGACAAAAGGTATGCCATTCTCCAACACTTCTGCCGTTTTCATCTACTTCTTCTAATTTCTTCATAAACAAGTCAGGTATCGAAATACCAGTAAAGATATCATGAGCCTTTCGCCTTTCATCTCCGTTATTTGTTTTTAAGTCTAAAAAGCCATTCATAATATCTTTATGAAATACATCTAAATAAACGGCGATCGCTCCTTGCCTTTGGCCCAATTGATCTACACTCACAGCCGTATCATTAATAAGACGAATCCAAGGTACCACCCCAGAAGAATTGCCCTTGAACTTCTTGATATCTGAACCTAAGGCACGTACCTTACCTAGATAAACACCTAGCCCGCCACCGTCTTTACTTAATCTAGCAATATCCCAATTATTCATATAAATTCCATCTAGTGAATCATCTACTGTATCAATAAAACAGGAAGAGAGCTGCCCAAAACTTTTTCCGGCATTTGATAGAGTTGGGGTAGCAACGGTCATATACAAGTTGCTTAGTGCCCAGTATGCTTCTTTTACATAGTTTAACCTTGTTCCCTTTTGTTCTTTTCTCATTAATGTCATGGCGATGATCATAAACCGTTCTTGAGGCAATTCGTATAGATTTCCTTCGTAATCTTTTGCCAAATAACGATCTGCTAGTAAAAACAACCCTATATAATTAAACAAATGGTCCCTTTCAGACGTTATTTCTGCGCCTAATATTTGAATCTCTTCTTTTGTATAATCTTGTAATAGATCCTCAGAATAGATCCCTATTTTGGTTAATTCCGCAATCAGAGAGTAAAAGTCCCCATATTTTTTTTCCGGTTTGTACCCCCTGCTGCTTGAAGCATTCCGATAAAGTTCCTGTAGATAGAGATTTGCTGCTAAAAAGGTCCAGTTTGGGTCACTCATTGAAATTTGATTTAATGCATAAAAAAGGGATTGTTCATATATTGAAGAATCTTCAAGATTATTGATCTTTTCAACTAATTCAGTTGTGTCCAGATTATATTTTTCAGAGCCTCTTATCACTGCTGCTAAAACTGTATCTTTTTCTGAATAAATATTATTTACTACCATACCAATTTCCTCATTTCTTTTCGTAATGAAAGCTATAAGTCTTCGCGAGTGAAACAACAAAAAAACCCATCTATGAAGATGGGTTTGATAACGTGGAATAATCTATAATACAGCTAACTCACTGTAATAGTAGGAATACCCTCGTTATATCTTCCCAGCTCCCGAAGAAGATAATACGTAATAAAAATGACAGGTCTCCTGACTTGTGCTTCTTCCCTACTCTAATCCCTTCCCGTCCGAAGACAGTGGATATGATTATTTCGTCAGCACTTACAGTTGCGGGTACAGTTCTGGATTTTCACCAGATTCCCTATTAAGTCTATACAGACATCATTTAAATTGGTCATTATCTATATTTAGTATCTATTTACACAAACAACACTAAATATTGTATATGAACAAATATAATATACAAAATTCACTTTGACAATAACAAAATTAATTCTCAGAAAATTATGTACTTGTGATTTTTTATATGTTATATTAATTGGCAATTACATATCGTGTAAAAATTGGTGCCAAGTTAACGCTTGGCTTAAAAGGGAAGAACGGTGTAATTCCGTCGCTGTCCCGCAACTGTAATTCGGAGTGAATCACAAATACCACTGTCTTTTGACGGGAAGGTGTGAGGATCATTGATGATAAGCCAGGAGACCTGCCAATTTCTAGTACACACCAGATACCTACGTGGAAATAGGTGGTGACATTCATTTGTACGACAAACGAGTTATGAGTAGTATTGTTTATGCCTGTTTTTTAAACATACCTTTAACTTGATTGTATAGCCATTTCCGTTTCACGGAGATGGCTTTTTTGTATTTGGAAATATGTAAATGAAAAGGAGGAATCGAAAATGAAACTAGCTAGTACAGCCATTGGTTACCCATACATTGGTGGTAATCGAGAGTGGAAACGTTGTGTTGAATCTTTTTGGAAGGGTGAGAAATCAGAGGAAGAGTTCATCTTTGAGTTGAAGACAATTCGCTTGAATCATTTGAAGCACCAGCAATCATTAGGATTAGACATACTTACGGTGGGAGATTTTACTTTTTATGACCGTATGCTGGACCTTGCGACAATGTTCGGTTTAATTCCCGCCCGTTATAAGTGGGCAGGTGAAAAGGTAGATCTAACAACTTATTACGCAATGGCACGTGGGGCAAACGATGTTGTGGCTTCTGAGATGACAAAATGGTTTAATACCAACTATCACTACATCGTACCTGAGTATGAAGGAAAATCACTACAATTAACCCAAAACTACATTTTAGACTATTTTTTAGAGGCGAAAGAAGAATTAGGTCTAATTACAAAGCCTACCATTATTGGTCCATATACTTTTGTGCAATTATCTAAAGGCTACGATTCCATATCCAAAGCATCCTTTATTTTAAGACTCTTACCTCTATATGCTCAAGTACTTCAACAACTTGTAGATGCAGGGGCACAGTGGATTCAAGTGGAGGAACCAGCATTAGTCCTTTCACTAACAACAGAAGATATAAAACTAGTACAACAAGTTTACAAACAATTAGCAGAAGAAGTACCAGCAGCTAAACTGATGTTACAAACATATTTTGAAGAACTATCAGCATATGAAGAGCTCATTCAATTACCTGTTGCAGGGATTGGACTTGATTTTATTCATGGTGCAGATGAGAATATGGCTTCACTCCGTAAATATGGTTTCCCACAAGATAAAGTATTAGGGATTGGTATCATCAATGGGCGTGATATTTGGCGGGCAAATTTGGCTGAAAAAGCAATGATGACAAAAGCTATTTTATCCTTAAGCGGTGTAAATGAAGCCTGGGTTCAATCTTCTTGCAGTTTACAGCATGTACCTGTAACAACTAAATCTGAGAAGACGCTGGATGCTACAATACTAAATGCATTATCCTTTGCCGATGAGAAAATCGTTGAGTTAACACATATAACATCCTTTGTTTCAGACGAGAACTGGTCAGGAAGTAAAAGTGTGTCACAAAGTATGGTAGCAATTCAGGCAATAGAGCAGCATGAGGCGAGGAAAAATACACGTGTGAAGGAGCTTTTATTACAAGTCAAGCCAGAGCATTTTACACGTCCAATGCCTTTTAATGAACGTCAATCTTTACAGCAAGCTGCGTTACATTTACCGGATTTCCCAACAACAACGATTGGCAGCTTCCCTCAATCTGAGCAAGTAAAACGAACACGTACCGCATGGCGTAAAAAAGAAATTACGGACACTAAATATGCTGAGTTTTTAAAAAATGAAACTGCTCGCTGGATTCAAATCCAGGAAGAAATTGGCCTTGATGTTTTCGTACATGGTGAATTTGAGCGAACAGATATGGTCGAGTTCTTTGGTGAAAAGCTGAAAGGTTTTGCTTTTACGGAAAAAGCCTGGGTGGTATCATATGGGTCACGCTGTGTTAAACCTCCCATTATTTATGGTGACGTCGAGTGGACATCCCCAATGACAGTGAAGGAAGTAGTAGAGGCACAGCGATTAACGTCTAAGTATGTTAAAGGGATGTTAACAGGTCCAGTCACCATCTTAAATTGGTCTTTTGTCCGTGATGATCTTTCTCGTGAACATGTTGCCAACCAAATTGCCTTAGCCCTCAAGGAAGAGATTCAAGCACTAGAAAATGCAGGCATCTCAATTATTCAAGTGGATGAACCTGCACTACGTGAAGGCTTGCCACTTAGGAAAGAAGACTGGAATGAATATTTAACATGGGCAGTAAATGCATTCAAGCTGGCTACTTCAAGTGTCAGAAATGAAACACAAATTCATACACATATGTGCTATTGCGAGTTTAATAACTTTATAGAGCCGATTCGTGCCCTTGACGCAGATGTAATTTCAATAGAAACGTCTAGAAGTCACGGGGAATTGATTCAATCACTAAAACAAAATCCATATGAACTTGGTATAGGTTTAGGTGTGTATGATATACATAGCCCACGAGTCCCAAGTGTAGAAGAAATCGACACCATATTAAAAGATAGCTTAGACATTCTTTCAAAGGAACAGTTCTGGGTGAATCCAGATTGTGGGTTAAAAACACGTCATGAAGATGAAACCATTGCATCATTAAAAAATATGGTGAAAGCTGCACGAAAACTCCGCCAACAGCAACAACAAACTATTTCCTAAAAATTCTTTCAGATAAAAAACAGGCTCTAGGGATCATTCCTAAGAGCCTGAAATCTTCTCCATCTTCAACAAAAAAACCGTTTTCGATTAATTATATTTTTTGTCAAAGTCAAACTCAACTTCCTCAAGTTTAACCACTTTCGTTTTCTTAATCAGTTTATATCCAAAATATAAACAAAGGAAAAACGGAATACCTAAGTAAGCTGCTACAACACCGCCCCAATCAATCTGGTCGGCAAGAAAGGCTTGGAAATTTTGAGCTAATATTACGATAATTCCACAAGCAATAGCGAAAATTGGCCCAATCGGAAACCATTTTGCCTTATACGGTAACTTGTCCAATGAATGCCCTTGAGCGATAAGGGCTTTTCGGAACCGATAATGACTGATGGAAATACCGAGCCAGAAGATAAATCCAGTTATACTGATCGCGTTCATTAACCAAATATAGACCATACCATCACCAAAAAAGGAAGCCAAAAAGGCAAGCGCACCTATAGCACAGGTTAGAATCATCCCTGCAACCGGAACTCCACGATTGTTAAGTTTTCCAAAAATCAGTGGTGCTTGTCCCGACTTCGCCATCGAATACAACATCCGGGTTGAAGCATATAAACTAGAATTACCAGCTGATAATACTGCAGTTAAAATAACAGCATTCATCAGTGAAGCTGCAAAGGCAATCCCAGCCTTTTCAAAAATAAGGGTAAATGGACTTACCATCACATTATCATTTTGTAAATTCGGATTGGTATAAGGAATAAGAAGCCCGATCACTGCAATCGCCAAAATATAAAAAATTAGGATTCTCCAAAAAACACTTTTAATCGCCTTTGGTACATTTTTGGCTGGATCCTCACTTTCTCCTGCAGTAACCCCCACAATTTCCGTACCTTGGAAAGAAAAACCTGCTGCAATAAAAATAACAAAAACACTTAAAATACCACCTGAAAAAGGAGCTTTATCCACTGTAAAGTTTTTAAACCCTATTGCTTCTCCTCCCATAATGCCGAAAATCATCAGTAAGCCAACAATAATAAATATAATGATCGCTGAAACTTTAATTAAGGATAGCCAATATTCCCCTTCCCCATAACCTTTAACAGATAAATAGTTTAATAGAAAAATAAGCGCTAAAAATGATGCACTCCATACCCAAGAAGGACTATCCGGAAACCAGAATTTCATGATCATGGTTGAGGCGGCTAACTCTGCTGCAATTGTCATCGACCAGCTAAACCAGTAGGTCCAACCAATCGCAAAACCAAATGCTGGATCCACAAATTTTGTTCCATATGTACTAAATGAACCGCTTACTGGCATAAAAGCAGCCATTTCTCCTAAACTAGTCATGATAAAAAAGACCATTGCTCCAACTATTGCATATGCAAGCAAAGCTCCCCCAGGGCCGGCTGTACTGATAGCTGCCCCGCTGCTGAGGAACAGTCCAGTACCAATCGCACCTCCGATTGAAATCATCGTTAAATGCCGGGATTTTAACTCGCGTTTTAATGTCTGTTCATTTTGTTGATCTACAGATTGCTGGAATATTTTCATTTCACGTTCTGGTAACATTTACTTCAGTCCTTTCATTTTTTAATAGAAAACGGTTACAAACAGATGAATGCTTTTACTTATTGAAAATTAATAATCCCCCTTAGTAGTAGAAAATCTATTAAAGAAACAAAAAAAGTGTCAACAAGTCATGGGAAATAGACTTGTTGACACTTAATAATCGTGTCACAAGTTCCACCTTCCTTCTCATAAACGCTTACGAGGTTAGCTGCCGGATTCGGGCCTCCTGAGTAGCCCTACCTTAAAAAGGATTCACCCCTTGGATTCAATAAATCCATATGGTTCCCCCGTGCCTTAACGGATTCAGCGATTTAGAAATTTGAAACTATTTTTAATATTATAATAGTTACTATTTTAAGAAAAGTAAAATATTTTTTTGCAAAAATATAAAAATAACCTAAACTTCCCAAAAAGACTGTCAATACTTCTAAAGATTGGTAAAATCGGTCTAATATTGTGATTCAACTACATCAAAATCATTATAGTAAATCACTTCACTGAGAAATTTACACCCTTTTATACTCTTGTAAGTGGCTCTTGCTTCCTCTTGATTATCGAACTCAAACATTTGAATATTCTTTTCTGTATGCACCGTAATGATCCACATAAAACATCCCTCACTTAAATTTTTTGAAGTTAAAACTGAACCTTCTGAATATTTCAGATAAATCAAATCAGTTTTTTTATTTACTGATTTTCACCATTAGCAACATAAAATTGTTTTATATCTTGTTCTTCTTTAATGCAATAAGTGTGCCAACCTGATTCCCATAAGAAATATACATTTAACTATTCTTTTACGAGGAATTACTGCAAAGTTTTTTTGCTATATGCCAAAATACTTTGCATAATAATGTTTAAAATGGTTGTTCCCGCAATTTTTTTTTGCTACCGTTACAGTTGCATATTTTAGATATTTTTATATGACTTTTTGTTATTAACATTGTGTAAATTAGTATATTTGGGCCACAAAGTTCACCTTTGTAAAAGAATTGGAGGTAAAATTAATGGGAATTGTTACTGAAGCAAAATTTCATGTATTTAAAGAAAAAATATTTTCTCTAGGGAAGACAAAAAGTACCTCAATTAAGAGAGGTACTTATTTGCAGTTTTACCTATTTCGTTGCTGGAGGGGATTTAATTTCAACCAATAGTATCATGTTAATAATTGGGTGACAATATTTTTAAAAATAAAACATTAATTTCAACAAAGCAACATCCTCTTTAATTTATCCCCCAATATAGTGCATCTCTATTTTCTGGTGCTTAGGAATGTTAGTTGCGTAAAATCTTTCATCAGAGTATCGATCAAATCGACTTCCCCAAACTTCCTGAATGAATAACCTTAATTCTTCATCCCTTGTTCCTGATCGGATCAGCCCTTGTAAGTCCGTCCCATTCGTTGCGAATAGACAGGTGTATAAATGACCATTTGCAGAAAGACGTGCCCTTGTACAAGAAGAACAGAAGGATTCTGTTACGGAAGAAATAATTCCAATCTCTTTGTTTGTACCTCGATAGTAAAAACGGCTTGCTACCTCACCGAAGTACTTGGGCGGCACCGGTTCTATGGGCATTTCATCATTTAATAAGTCGATAATTTCTCGTTTAGAAACAACGTGCCTTAAATCCCAGCCATTGCTATTGCCTACATCCATGAATTCTATAAAGCGTAATACATGCCCGGTATTTCGGAAGTATCTAGCCATTGGAAGAATATCCTGATCATTTACTCCTTTTTGGACCACCATATTCACCTTAATTTCCATTCCAATATTGGCAGCCGCCTCAATTCCTTCCAATACCGTACCTACATCGCAACGACCGCCATTCATTCGGCGGAATGTTTCATTATCAAGACTGTCTAAACTAACATTAATACGTTTAAGACCTGCCTCCTTTAAATCCTTTGCGAAATGTGAAAGGAGAGAACCATTGGTTGTTAAAGCTATATCTGAAATCCCATCAATTTCATTTAATACCCTAATTAATTTTGGTAAGTCCTTTCGTAATAATGGCTCCCCGCCAGAAAGACGTATTTTCTCAATCCCGAGTGAAGCAAAAATGCGAGCGAGACGAGTGATTTCATCAAAACTAAGCAGCTTTTCATTCGGCATAAATTGAAAGTTTTTATCAAAAATTTCTTCTGGCATACAGTAGCGGCACCGGAAATTACATCGATCTGTAACAGAGATACGTAAATCACGGAGAGGACGATTTATTGAATCTAATGATTTGGAATTGTTAACTGTCATTGTTTTTCCTCACTCTCTGTTATCTTAAAAAGTCAATTTTATTACTTTTAACAAGTATGAAACCCACCGTATCCAAGCGTAATAATATCCTTTTCTATAATTTTTTCTCCCGCTAGAATTCGCGGAAGAAAAACATCAAATGATGTATAGGGGTCGTGCATCACACAGCCAGGGAGACCCAAAATAGGAATTTCATTATAATAGGAAACAAGCATCATTGACCCAGGCAACATGGGAATTCCATACCTGATAATTTCAGCACCTGTATTTTTAATCGCTAAAGGTGTGCGATCGTCAGGGTCCACAGACATGCCTCCAGTAACAATAATCAAATCGACATCCTGATTCAAAAAGTACTTTATTTTACTTTCAATAATCTCTGACTGATCAGGAGCAAAACATTGCTCCACAATTTTCGAACCAAAGTCCTCCATTTTCTTTTTAACCACGGGACCAAATTTATCTTGAATTCTTCCTTCATAAACTTCGCTTCCCGTAGTAACCATTCCAACCTTTAGTGAGCGAAACGGAATAACTTTTACAATATAAGAATGTTCCTGACAAATGGATTCAACCTGCCTTATAATAGACTCTTCTAAAATTAGTGGAATCTGCCTAACACCACTTACAGCATCATTCTTCTTTACAGGACGATTCGTTACTAAAGTAGACAGGGCTATCCCCGTTAGACTATTGATTTGATGTATCACTTTTTCATTTATTTTTAAAAGACCTTGTATTTGACTTTTAATCGTGATTTTTCCTTCTGATGGCCCTATAGCATATACATTTTCACCTGCTATCGCTTTAGCCATTCGTTGGGCTGCCTCATCCTCATGGATATAATCTTCTGGTATGTCCAATATATATATGTGACCTTTACCAATATCCAATAATTTAGGAATATCTTCTTCACTAATTACATGGCCCTTCTTAAACAATCTCCCCTTAAATTCCCCTGGAATAATCTGAGTAAGATCATGTGCAAGTGCCATACCAACTGCATTTTCGACCTTAATCTCTTTCATAAAAACGTTACTCAAAAAGGTTTACCTCCTTTAGTTAACTCCATAAAATACAGATAATTGAATATCAATTATCTGTATTGAAAAGATCCATTTTTTTTAGTACAATTTTCAAAATATTATGCAAGTATCTTTTTTTCATATTACAAGCTCTACTATTATTAATCAATGAAATTACTATGTGAAAAATTTATATCATTATTAGATTTTGATATTTAACAATATATAAAATATAAATTATTATTTATAGAAGATATAATATTTTGAATTTTTAAAATTAAAGAAATGGAGGATTGTCAGCAAACATATGAAGTTTAAAGAAAAAGGAGTGAAAGAAAATGGAGACCAAGAGTAATAAGAAAGTTTCCTTTCGGAGAATTTTTATCGTATCAGGGTTTAGCTGGATTTTTGACGCAATGGATGTTGGTCTAATATCATTTATTGCTGCTGCGTTAATAATAGAATGGAATCTTACACCTCAGGAAGCAGGATTACTAGGAAGTGTAAATGCTATTGGTATGTTCATAGGGGCAATCGTTGCTGGTGCATTAGCTGATCGAATGGGACGAAATAAAATTCTGATGTACACGGTTTTATTATTTTCTCTAGCCAGTGGAATATCAGCTTTTGCAACCACTTTCACGATTTTTCTCATTTTCCGATTCTTTATCGGTCTTGGGTTAGGTGGCGAACTTCCTGTTGCTTCTACTTTAGTAGCAGAGAATGTTCCAGAGCATAAACGAGGTCGTATGGTTGTTCTTCTTGAGAGTTTTTGGGCAGTAGGATGGATTCTATCAGCTATGATTGCTTATTTCATCATGCCGATTTGGGGTTGGCGCTCAGCTTTAATAATTGGAGCCTTACCTGCACTATTAGCAATATATATGCGTAAAGGGCTTCCCGATTCTCCACAATTCCAATCTACTGGAAAGAAAAATACTAGCATCATACAAAATATTAAGTCTCTTTGGTCACCAAAATATGCAAAGGATACCACTATGCTTTGGATCCTATGGATTTTGGTAATGTTCTCTTATCATGGGATGTTTTTATGGTTACCTTCTGTAATGGTATTAAAAGGATTTGGTCTTATTAAGAGTTTTGGTTATGTATTGTTAATGACCCTAACACAATTACCTGGGTTTTTTAGTGCAGCCTGGCTTGTTGAAAAGGTAGGCCGTAAATTTGTATTGATTACTTATTTAATAATGGCAGCGATCAGTGCTATTATTTTTGGAAATGCAGAATCATTGCCTATGCTTATTGCGGGGGGAATGGCACTCTCGTTTTTCTTCTTAGGAGTAACTGGTACAACCTATGCATACACTACCGATCATTATGATTCAACCGTTCGTGCAACAGGAGCAGGTTTGGCAAATGCTGCAGGACGTATAGGAGCCATAATCGGTCCACTCATAGTAGGTACTTTAATAGCAGCCAAGGTTCCCTTTACTACCATTTTTATCATGTTCTTTGTGACATGTATAATTGCTGCATTAAATGTATTGTTCCTTGGAAAAGAAACGCGTGTTAAACCAAAACTAGAAGAAGAAGAAACAATTATCAAAGAAGCATTGTGATTTTTGACATGTACTGGATTCCTTAATCTTAATGAAGGATATTCAGTACATGTTTCTTTATATTATTTTCGAATAATTAATTCGATGTTATTAACTCAAAAGACCTTTTTTTCTTAATATTGTGTGAACATTTAAAGACTCTTCCTTTGTTAATCTTGCGAATCATTTGTATTATTTATATACTAGTTCATAAACGCAACTAATATCCTGTTTTATCATACCCAGAAATTAATATATATAAGGTGGTATTCTGATTACATATATCCAAAAAAATAAGTGAGGAGAGAAAAAATAAAAGATATGAAAATGGAATTAGAAATGAGCGGACAAGGGATTCAATCTTTGGAACTCGGGATAAATATTCTAAAGAAAATAGGAGAAGCAGATAAGCCTCTATCCATTTCTGAAATTTCGGAATTGTGCGATATATCTAAAAGTAAGCTTCACAGATACCTTACTAGCTTTTGTCGAACTGGATTCTTACAGAGGGATTCTTCACTTCATTATACAATTGGATCTGACCTTATCAGGATTGGGAATAAAGCCTCAAAAAGCTTGGATATCGGAGAGTTAGCCTCACCAACTTTAATCAGATTGAGAAACACACTAAATGAAACTGTCTTTTTAACCATTTGGAGAGGAAATGCTCCCTATCCGATCGAATTAAAAGAGAGCAACCGATCGGTAAATATCGGGATTAGAGTAGGGTATCAAACTAGTATCGTCCTCACTACTTCAGGAAGGTTGTTTGCCGCTTTTTTGCCTGAGGTAGTACCAAATGAAATGATTCACAGAGAAATCATTGAGCATCACCTAAATCCAGAAGAATTTAAAAATGAACTTTCAGAAATCAGAAAAAATGGATATTCCATCACGAGGGAGTCTCTCATTCCGGGGATTGTAGCCGTTGGATGTCCCGTATTTGGCAGGGATAATAAAATTATTGCGACCATCTCAATTGTTGGGATATTAGGTGTATTGGATCTATCGAGTGATTCAGAACTGATTAAATGTTTAAAAAAAGAGTGTATGGAACTATCGCAGTCTTTGCAGTTTGGATAATAGGATCAAGAAACTTCTATACACGTTATCATAACAGTAAAAACTCCTCTTAAAGAGGAGTTTTTGGTTTTAATATTACAGGTCGATGCCGCTATGCTATTTCGCATTAATCGCCTCTTTAGCAGCTTGTAAAACTAATTTTACAGAATCCCAAATATGTTCCTGGGTTCTTTTACGTGCTAAATTTGGATCTCTAGCCATTATAGCTTCCAAAATCAACCTGTGTTGATTTAAGGTTTCGAATGAACGACCACTGTTTCTCTTCCATGACATTACTCGGATCAAATCAATACCTGCCCGAAGGTGATAAAGAGTATTTTTCAATGCGTGATTTCCACTTACTTCTATAATAAAGTCATGAAAATCATTGTTGAAAATAAGTAATTCCGAATCCGGTATATTGCTATTTTCTCTTATTTTTCTTTCTGTTAGTGTTAGAAGCTCCTCCATTTTTCTAAACTGGGTTATACTTCCACGCTTAGCAGCTAGGTGGGCTGCCAATCCTTCCAATTCCGCCCTTAATTCATAAATATCTTCAATCTCTTTAATAGAAAAATTTTTAATACGAACTCCGTGATGAGGAACTGACTCTAATATTCGTTCCTGAACGAGCATTTTTATAGCTTCCCGGATTGGTGTACTGCTAACTCCCAACAATTCCTTGAGTTGTCTTTCTCTTATCCATTCTCCTGGTTGAAAGTAACCCGTTACTATGTGGTTATATAAAAGCCTATAAACAGCCATTGATGTAGTTTCCTTAAGGAGTTTACTGGATGTATCCATCCTCCTCCCTCCTATCTATAATAATCATTATCGACCTTTAAATTTTCAACTTTACAGGAATTGCATCTTTCTCGTTATCTCATCCGAACCCACATTTCTTCTTGCCACTCCAGTCTTAATAGCAGCTTCCGCAACAGCTGCAGCGACATGTGACGCTACTCTTTTGTCAAAAGGAGAAGGAATCACATAATCTGATGTTAATTCGTATGACTGGACAAGATCAGCGATTGCAATCGCTGCGGCGATTTTCATTTCTTCATTAATTTGAGTGGCATGAACATCAAGTGCCCCTCTAAATATACCTGGGAAGGCAAGAACATTATTTACTTGATTCGGGAAATCCGATCGTCCAGTTCCAATCACCTTTGCTCCAGCTGCTTTCGCATCCTCAGGCATAATTTCAGGATCCGGATTTGCCAAGGCTAAAATTATGGGATCAGTATTCATCGATTCTACCATTTCCTTTTTTAATGCTCCGGCTACAGATACTCCGATAAACACATCCGCGCCCGCCAATGCTTCGCCCAAAGAACCTTCTACCCCAGTTTTATTTGTTATTTTTGAGATCTCTTCTTTTATTGGATTCATGCCAACTGTGCGACCTTCGGAAATAACACCTTTTGTATCACAAAGAATCGCATCCTGAACACCCATGTTCAAAAGAAACTTTATAATAGCAATCCCTGCAGAACCCGCACCATTTACAACAACCTTGATATCCCCTAATTTCTTTTCAGTTAATTTACATGCATTTAGTAATGCTGCGGCAGTTACAATGGCTGTACCGTGTTGGTCATCGTGGAATACTGGTATATTCATTTCCTCTTTTAACCGCTGCTCGATTAAAAAGCAGTTCGGTGCAGCGATATCCTCAAGGTTTATTCCCCCAAATGTTGGTTCCAACATTTTTACCGTTTCAACAAATTTATCAACATCATTTGTATTTAAACAAATAGGAAATGCATCAACACCTGCAAATGCCTGAAATAAGACCGCTTTTCCTTCCATCACAGGCATGGCTGCATTAGGACCAATGTTACCAAGTCCTAATACAGCTGTTCCGTCAGTGATAACAGCAACAAGGTTTCCTTTAATGGTATAATCATAAACTTTATCAGGATCCACATAAATTTCCTTACAAGGTTCTGCAACTCCTGGAGAATATGCTAAACTTAAATCTCTTTGATTATTCACTTCAACCTTTGATATAACACTTATTTTACCTTGACGTTCCTTATGCAGCTTTAATGACTCTTTAGGAAGATTTGTTAAAGAATCTACTTTAGACAAGGTATCACCCCTCCTATTTAATCAGTACTGTTTGTTTAGATATATTCATTGTAGTACTATGACCTGGTTGAAGCTTTGCAACCGGATCGATATATGCCTTTGCATTATTTACAGCTGTAGGAGCTTCACCCAGCCCAACTGCAATTAATTTAACTTTTCCAGGATATATACAAATATCTCCAGCTGCGTATATCCCTTGAATATTTGTTTCCATTTTTGAATTAACAACGATGCTGCCTTTTTCAAATAGAAGGCCCCAATCTTTAATAGGACCTAAACTAGAAGCGAAACCAAAATTTACGATTAACTCATCTAATTCAATCGATTTTTCCTCTTTTGTATTACCATTAAAAATAACAACTTGTTCTATTTTCTCTGTTCCAATTATGTCTTTAAACTGATAAGGTGTAAGAATGTTTATAGTAGATCTTTTTAATTGCTCAACACTGTGTTCATGCGCACGGAATTTTTCCCGCCGATGAATAATTGTAACCTCCTTTGCAACTGATTCTAACATCAATGCCCAATCCAAAGCAGAGTCCCCTCCACCAAAGATCACTACCCTTTTATCAGAGAACTTATTTAAATCACTTACAAAGTATTGAAGATTTTTCTTTTCATAATAATGTGCGTCTTGATGTTCAAGGCGTCTTGGCTCAAAGGCTCCTACTCCGGCAGTAATAATAATAGCTTTTGAAAAATGGGTTCCTTTATTGGTTGTTACTTCAAACATATCGGTTTGCTTCTCCACTCGCAAAACACATTCTTCTAATACAACAGCTGGGTTAAATCCTAAAGCCTGTTCTTTTAGGGACTCTACTAGATCTTTTGCACGTACTCTAGGAAATCCAGCAATGTCATAAATATATTTTTCAGGGTATAAAGCCGCCAACTGTCCACCTAATTGCGGCATGCTTTCTATGATTTTAACCCGGCACTTGCGCATTCCCCCATAAAAAGCAGTGAAAAGGCCAGTAGGTCCACCACCAATAATAATCATGTCAAATATTTCTTCATCACGATAAACCATGCAACAACCCTCCTCACTGTCTGTCTATATTAACTAAACTGGATTTTTTAATCCGTGTATCTTGAGATATAAAGCCATGGGACGGGATTAATAGAAGAAAAGTAGAAATGGTTGTATAGAAGATGGATTGAGAGAGAGTTTCATAGGAGTTTATTGATAATATTTTAAGTTCTCTCTCCCATTTGTACAGTGTTAAGTAACCAGTATTACTTAAGTTATGACCTAACTTAAATTAATTGAGTTCCTTTATCAATTCTTCCAGGGATACGACATCCGCATATTTCTGCTGCATATCAAAAAGATTAATAGCATGAGATGCAATTCCCCGGTCAAACACACATTCTTCTGGAACGACCACTTTATAATTATTTGAGAATGCATCAATAACAGAGGCACGTACACAGCCGCTAGTTGTACAGCCCGTAATAATTACTGTGTCAACCTGTTGGGCTGTTAGATAGGAGACTAATGGTGTCCCGAAGAAAGCACTAGGTTTTTTCTTGGAAATGACAACCTCTCCGTATTGAGGGTTTAGCTCCTCTACTACTTGTGTGCCCTTTTCTCCTTCCAAAAGCGCTGGATGATCAAAAATATTTCCTTTGATGGCCACGCGTTCGTTAGAGGAGGATTTACTTCCCTCAATAATTGTGAAAAATATGGGAAGCTCAGCTTTTCTTGCAGCATTTAACAGTACTTTAATATGTTCAATGGCTTGCCAGCTGCTTTCTCCACAGCTAGTTGGATATTTTCGAATGGATTCCTCGATGTTTTCTGGGCAATCCCCTGTAAAACCGTATTGTACGTCTACGATTACAAGAGCAGGTTTTTTACCAATTCCCATCTTTTTTCCTAAACCAGCCCCTTGGTAGACCTTTTTATCCCGTTCATCCAAATAATCATCCCAAATCCGACTCATGAATATTTCTCCCCTTATCCATAAGTAATTACACGATCATGATCTACGGTCAGCTGTACAAGAACATTGGGTTCAGCAAGTTCCACCTTTTTTCCACTTAACGCTTGCTCACTCATGCCCCGGGCACCGCAGGAAATTCTGGATAGATAAATATCCCCTCCACCAGCAATAATCGTTTCGTATGATTCACGCAGAGAGGTTACACCTTCTCCAACTCCAATTACACTATCCAAAATATCATCGCGCATCAGCTGAACAGCGCTTCCAGCTAAAAACATAGAGACTTTATGCCCTTCATTTATCGCTGTTTTAGCAATAAGAAATGCGCGGTCAGCTTGTGTAGGTGCTTCAGGTCCATGTGTTAAATGAATAAGAATTTTTGCCATTTACTATTCCTCCCAATCTCATATTTTCGTTCTTGCCCACTACACTCAACAGAATTAATATCCTCTAGATAGGAGATACCCTGCATTCGGAACTACTGGCTTTAAATTCAACTCTTTTAATAGTTTATACACAGTTGAAGTTGCAGCTGAAAGAACTGGAAGGTTTAACTTATCCTGTACTTTTTGAATGGCAGGAAGTGACTGCATTTGTACACACGCCGACAAAACAACCGCATCCGCATTGCTTACATTTAGGTTATTAACTATATTAATCAGGTTTAAAGGATCGAGTTTGCCCACTTCTAAATTATCGGAAACTTCTAGACTGATAGAATCAGTGACTTCAATACCCGTAGACTCAATATAATCAACAACTAACTTTGTTAAAGGTTTCATATAAGGGGTGATGATCGCTACCTTTTTTGCTTCTAAAGCATTTATCCCTTCGATTAAGGCACCTGCACTGCTAACTACTGGAACGGCAGTACCATTTTCTCTTGCAATTGAAGAAAGGCGGTCCTCAGAAATACAGTGATAGCCCGGACCCTGTGACATAATGGCCACTAGGCATGCGTATGCGAGTGCATCGCAACGTGCGTCAGAGAGCTCCAATGCACATCGGTCACTTGCTGTATCCATTTTTGCCAGTTCCTCTTTTGTGACATGCATCATGCGCATGCGGCTGGAATGGAAGGTAAACGCTTCTTGTGGTTCAATTTGTTCCCGCGCGTGCAACATCGCAGGGATCTCTTTTTCCATTGTAGTATTTGAACTGGGTACAATCAGACCAAGACGGTATTCCTTTTTCATAATTAAACCTCCACATTGTTTGAAATTTAAAATTTTTGGCAGTTACGATATTACACTTTCATTTGCAATTGATTTAACGTTTTGTCCTTGCTGTGAAGGTATGAACTTCCATGTGACACGTTCTACTTCAGCTTCTTCAAGTGCTTTATATACTGCATTATGCGATTCATATCGAATATCTGGAATTTTCCGCAATACCACAGTTGTTTCTACTTCGGAATCAAAAGGAAATGGGTCTATTACAACTGAGCCATTACCTTGCCCTTTAACGGTAATCATACATCCTTTGCTATCAACCGTTTGACGGACTGGTCCCATAATTAATTCATTCGTCGTATCCTGCTTATGCATAGAAACATATTGAGAAAGTCGGTCCATAAATTGAACAATCTCATAATTCTTCCACAGATTATTTTCGAATTGACTTCTGGGTCCTGATTTATCCCATAATTTCATTTTTAAATCTACCCATTCCTTCTGCAAGCTGATAATTTTCTCATCGATAAGTGGAGCCAAATCTGATGGAATTTTAAAAGTAAACGATGGATCATAACCGAAACGGCTGGTATATAAACCAATCCAATGCATACCTACCAAGAGTCCAGCATAAGGGTCCTCTACTTTTACTTGTTCATAACCTTTCCCATAAAAATCTACGTGTTGCAGCAGGTTGACATTTAGGAAAGGAACAGGCTGACCACTAGCATCATTGAACAATACGGTCGTGTCGGACTCGATCCAGCCAATATCATGCTTTTGGACAGCCAAGCAGAGAGATTCAAAATGGTTAGGCCGTGCATATTGGTCATTTCCCCAATGACGTGCAACCTCCCCTGCTTGGACAGAATGATCATATTGATTAACAATATATAAATATCCATCATCATGCTTTGTAATAAACATTCATTAATTCTCCTTTTTACAATACTAGGGTATGGTTTATTTTGCTTCGACTAATTCATCATGAAAGATAAAAGATTCATCAATATCAAGTGGAATTTCCCTTGTAAATAATTTTTTATAAACATCTGTTATGTCTGGCATTTTGGTAGCAATATTGAACATTAGCGGAGCTAAATCTTTCTTAATTGGCTCTCTTGTCAAAAACTTCTCTAACGTTAATTGCAGGTTTTGGATCATTTTTACCTCTTCTTTACGTCTATTTTGTACTTGCTTAAGTGTTTCAAGTGATAAATCATTATTCTTATATCCTTTATATATAACATCTGCTGCTATAACTGCTGTTCCCATAGCCAGTGTGCTTCCTACTGCTCCCCAAGGGGTAACACAATGGGCCGCATCACCAATTAGCATGCAACCTTCTTCCTTAGCCCAATCCTTTATATATCTCATCCTGCATAAAAGTTGAACGAATGACTTGAAGTCTGTAACATTTTCGAAGTGTTGTGTAAGAATTGGCATATCTTCAAGGATTTTTTCTTTGAAGGACTCGATTCCTTCCTTCTTTATTTTTTGATACTCTCCTTTAGTTAGAGAAATTCCACACTGAATATAACCGCCTAGTTTCGGTAAGAAAAGGTAATTGTAATTCTTTTGGAAATAGAAATGGTAAATATTATAATCCCAAGATTCAGGCTTTTCAAATGAGAACCATAATAAATCATTATCATAATAATCGAGCTCTAGTTCAAAACTCCCCAGCTTCTCCATCGTGGAATTTCTTCCATCTACGCCTACTGTTACTTTGGATTTAATATTTAATTTCCCCTCAAATAAATCTTCCTCTGTGAAGTTAATTTGATCTCCTGGCTTCGCTTGGGCATAAACTCCAATAACTTTCCCCTCGTCTCTTAGAAGGTCTCTCACTTTTGTATTAAATAATAATTTGAAGTTTGGATATTTTTTTGCTTTGTCAAGTAATGCCGAAAGAAGGGTAGGTTGTGTCAATCTTGCACAGTAGCTTTCTTCTTCAATTAGAGTATTAAATGCGAGCTGCATAATTTTCACATTATTATGAAAAACGTTTACCTCAGGTATTTTTACGTGTGAATTGGATTCAATATAATCTAGTAAATTTAATTGTTTCATCAATTGAACAAAACGCGGCTGTGTTATTTCCCCTCGATACTCTCTGTGAAAATCTCCATTTTGCTCAAGAACGATTACTTCCATCCCCTGTTTCGCCAATAGTAGTCCTAATAGCATTCCAGCCGGGCCAGCACCAACGATACACACATCAGACTGAACTTCTTTAATTAATTCCTCCATTAATAATCACCTATTTTCTTACAAATTTTTACTTAATGGCTTCCACTAGCTGAAACTCTTTTGATTGTCGCATAAGCTCCCTAAGCTGCGCTGGTTTTACAGGAATATTTTCCACCTTAATATTCCATTCACGTAATGCATCTTCTACAGCTGATTGAATTACGGCTGGAACAGGAATGGTACCACTTTCGCCTGCACCCTTCATTCCGAGTGGATTGAGTGGCGAAGGTGTTTCAACATGGCCAATCTTCATTTCTGGAACCTCACAAGCAGAAGGTACAAGATAATCCATTAAAGTACTTGTTAACAACTGACCTTGGCGATCATAAACAATTTCCTCATACAATGCATTTCCAATCCCATTTGAAATACCCCCTTGGACCTGCCCCTTAACAATTAGTGGATTTAGGAGCTTTCCATTATCATGTACTGATGTATAATCTAAGATTTGAATTGCACAAGATTTTGGATCAATTTCGACTACTGCAATATCCGTCATCCCTGTTACAGAGGCAGCTTCCGGAGCAAAATATTCAGTAACCTCTAATCCCGGTTCAACAGAATATGGGAATGTAGTTCCAGGGAAGAGTCCTTTTGCTTCATGAGCTAAGTCTCCTAAACTAATTCTTCTAGAAGGTTGTTCCACCGAAAAAACGCAGCCGTCTTTCATCTCTAATACTTCTAGTGGGATATTAAGTTTTTCAGAGGCAATTTTTAAAGCCTTATCCTTAACAGTTTGAGAAGCTTTGTATACCGCCGTACCTACAATAACACCCATTCTGCTGGCAAAAGTTCCTGTTCCATAAGTAATGAGACTTGTATCTCCTTCACGAACAGTAATGTTCTCCACAGGTACATCAAATACTTCAGCAGCAACTTGTGCAAATGTTGTTTCATGACCTTGGCCTTGAGTAGCAGCACTAGTCAGCACTGTTATTTCTCCTGTAGTTTCCACACGAACGGTTGCTCCTTCAAATGAACCAAAGCCTGTGTTTTCAATTGCTGAGGCAACACCAATTCCAATATAACGCCCTTGCTTCCGGTATTCTTGCTGACACTGGCGCCACTCGGAATAGCCTGAAATTTCAACAGCTTCACTCAATACTTTTCCATAATTTCCGCTGTCATAAATCTGAGGTTTTCCATCTCGAGACAGAAGTCCTGTTCTATAAGGAAATTCATCCTCTCTAATTAGATTCCGACGGCGAATCTCTACTGGATCCATCCCAAGTTTTTCAGCTGCCTGATCAAGTAATCGATTTAAAATTAATGCTGCCTGGGGGCGTCCTGCTCCTCTAAATGGCGCCAAAGGAACAGTATTGGTATATATGACCTTTGCATCGCAAAAATAATTTGGTACTTTATAAGGTCCGGGAATAAGGGTAGATGTCATAATAGGTACTATGATCCCCCAAGGAACATATGCTCCATTGTTGGCCAGCATCGTATCCATTACGGCAAGGATCTTTCCTTCATTTGTCACACCAAGAGAAGCTTCATGGTATTGTTCTCGTTCATGAATACAGCTCATCATATGTTCAAGCCGATCCTCGATCCAGCGTACAGGTGCATTTACCTTACGTGCAGCCCATGTAACAAGAAAATCTTCTACATAAAAAATCGCTTTCGCACCGAAGGCTCCTCCCACATCTGGTGCTATAACCCTTATATTATTTTCAGAAACCTTTAGTAGTTTCGCTAATATAGATCGCATTTCATGCTGACTCTGGGTTGCTGCATAGACTTCAAGGGAAGGTTCCGGTCCATTAAAATCCCATTTTGCAAGCAAGCCTCTTGTTTCAATTGGCAAACAGCTAACACGACCGATTTTGAATCGATGATGAACAACGACAGGAGCTTCTTTCATGGCTGCCTGCGCATCCCCTACCGACTGTTGAAAATGAGCAGCCACATTTGACTCCAAATGTTGATGAGCTAGTGGAGCATCACTTTGAATGGCGTGATCCAAATGAGCAACCGCTGGCAGCGGATCGTAAACAACATTAATCAGGTCAATCGCATCTTCTGCGATATAGCGATTTAAGGCAATGACCATCGCAACCGGTTCGCCCACATGGTGGACAACAGAATCAAGTGGACGCTGTGTTACCGGCACCAGTTTCGGATGAGGAAAAAGTGCGGGAAGCGAATCAAATTCCTGTCCATCGTCTGGCCCAAAAACTGCAATAACACCTGACAGCTTACGTGCCTGCTCCAAATCAATATCCTGTATCCGTGCATGAGCGTGCGGGCTTCTAAGAAAAGCGGCGCTTAATGTTCCTGGAATGTTCAGATCAGCGATATAACGCCCATCGCCTTTAATTAAACGCGGATCAATTTTTCGTTTCATGGCCTTGCCTATATACTTCATTTTTGCTCCTCCTCATTCGTTACAGGACCTTTTATAATAGCGTCTCTTATAACCTCAGGCCGTATTGGTAAGGAAGTAATGTTGATTTGGTATTTATCAAGTGCATTGATAATCGCGTTTGCAATTGCAGGTGCAACCGCGACGGTTCCTCCTTCACCTGCCCCTTTTACACCAAGTGGATTTAATGGTGATGGGGAATTTTCTAAAATTTCAATTTCTATTTCAGGCACTTCCATTGAACTTGGTATCAAGTAGTCCATAAATGAGCCCGTTATCAGCTGTCCACTCTCATCGTAGCGAAGCTCTTCAAATAGTGCTCCCCCAAGTCCCTGCGCCATTCCGCCAACTAGCTGCCCATGTACCAATAAAGGATTAATTGCCCGGCCAATATCATAAGCAATATAATACTTTTCAATTTTTACTTTCCCTGTTTCTGAATCAATTGCTACTTCTGCAGCGTGAATACCATACGGATAGGACATATGATCAATCGAAAAGGTATATTTTTCACGAAGTTCAACCCCCTGCTTTCTGCATTCTGTGATGATGAGGTCCAGCGGGCAGAGCTTCTGCTGGCTTGAAATTTGGATGATAAATTGATTCTTTATATCGAGATCCTCGTCTGGAAGGTGCATCAAGTCACCAGCTACCTGCAACAACTTCTTTTTAAGTGCCTCCGAAGCATACCAAGCAGCCGATCCTCCTACCACGGTACCGCGTGTGGCAAAAGAGCCATTTCCTTTCTCAACTACATCAGTATCTCCATGAATAACAGTCACATTTGAATACGGAATTCCTAATTGATCAGAGCAAATTTGAGCAAGAGCTGTCTTTACCCCTTGACCAACGTCGGCTAGTCCGGTTTTACAGGATAACTCTCCATTTTCCAGTATCTCGACTTCGCAGAACTCCCATGGTCCTAACCCTGATTTTTCAACAAACATGGCAAATCCTAATCCGATTATCTTGCCCTCAGCTGCGGCCAGAGCCTTACGCTTAGCAAAATGATTCCAATCCATTGCACTGCGAGCTATGTCGAGGATTTGAGGATAGTCGCCGCTATCGTATTCGACCACCTGACCGAGTGCCGAAATACCATTTGAATAGGGCATTTGCTCTGGTTTAATTAGATTTCTCTCTCTTACCACTGTCGGGTCTAGGTTCAGCTTTTTTGCAACCATATCGATAATGCGTTCACGTACAAAGGTTCCTTCAAACCTGCCGGGACCACGATACGTTCCGGTTGGTGTTTTATTAGTAGCAACTACATGTGTGATGAATTCCAGTGCATGAAAATCATACGGTCCTGGAAACATCCCTTGAGTTAATACTGGAACCGTTACTCCATGAGTACGAATATACGCTCCTGTATCAACAAAAATTTCATCACGAAGGGCATGGATCCTTCCACTCTCATCAAATCCTACAACTACATGATGTTTTTGTTCACGAGAATGGTTCGTAGCCACCATATGCTCAAGCCGATCCTCGATCCACTTAACCGGGCGGCCAAGCTGAAGAGCGGCATAAGGGATTAAGTAATCCTCGGGATAGAATTCCCCCCTTGGACCAAAACCGCCGCCAACATCGGTTTCAATGCATCGAATGTCTTGAGAATCTTTCTTTAATAGCGTAGCAAGTATCTGGTGATTGAAATGAACCACCTTTGTTGGACCATATACTGTAAGCCTTTTATTTTCTTCGACAACAGCTAGTAGACCCCTTGTTTCCAGTGGAATGCCTGAATGCCGCTGTACATATAAATCTTCTTCTAAAATATAGCGACATTTTTTCAATTCCTCATCAACAGATCCCTTTTTTGAATGTATAAGAAAGAGGTCATTGCTTCCAATCTCAGGATGCAGCACAATCGTATCCGATTTAATCGCTGTATGTACATCCGTTATAGGAGTTAATGGTTCATAAATGACATTAATCAGATCTGCGGCATCCTCTGCTTTGTATCTCGACTTCGCTACAATGAGAACTACGGGTTCACCAACATAACGGACTTTATCTTTCGCCAGCGGAAACTGCAATGCTTTTGTTAAAGCCTCATTAGGTGCCAGACGCATCGGAATGGGAGAAAGATCTTCAGGTAAATCCTGTCCTGTCATTACCATTAGAACATCTGGGAGTTGTTTTGCTTTTTCTGTATCTATTCGAAGAATATTTGCATGAGCATGTGGACTTCGAACAATTACAGCCTCACATTGATCAGTCAGCTTTATGTCTCCCACATATCGTCCCTTACCTGTAATTAACCGCGGGTCTTCTATTCGCTTCACGCTCGTGCCGATGGTCATACATTCACTTTCCTTCCTGTCTGTACGACCTGTAAATCACTTGACTCATCATCACACTTTTTATTCTTGGAAATCATTTCTGCGGCTAACTCCACGGCATCGACGATATTTTGATAACCTGTACATCGACATAAATTTCCAGAGATACCTTCTCGGATTTCTTCACGGTTAGGATTTGGGTTCTGCTCAAGGAAATGGCAGGCCGACATGAGCATTCCCGGTGTACAGAATCCACATTGTAAACCATGTTTTTCCCAGAAGGCCTCTTGTAATGGATGAAGTCCACCGTCTGAATCTGCTAATCCTTCCACTGTAGAAACCTCAGCCTGATCGGCTTGAACCCCGTAAACTAGACAAGACCGTACAGGACGACCATCCATTATCACCGTACAGGCTCCGCATATTCCGTGCTCACAGCCGACATGCGTTCCTGTTAATCCAAGCTCATCGCGAAGAACATCTGATAATAGCATTCGTGGCTCAACAAATGCTGTATATTCTTTACCATTCACCGTTAAAGCAATGTTTTTTAAATTACTTTGTGGCATAATTCCACCTCCGTAAAATACTAGAAAACTAACTAACCCTTGCGATTAACAGCCCTCATAGCTGCCCTTTCCAACACACGCTTGGCATATGTGATACTTAAATCCCTTCGATATTCACCACTTGCATGAATATCCGGCTCTGGATCAACCAAATCTCCAATTCTATTACAACATTCTAATATTAAATCAGAATCAGGAAAATTCCCGATTAGTTCCTCTGTTACTTCATCTAATAAGACAGGAACACCATCAACTCCACCTAAGCAAAGGGTAGCGGATTTCACCTTGCCTTGCTCATCTAAGGTCACGGATGCTGCAGCCAAAACGATAGCGAAATCTCCTTTTCTCAAGGTAAACTCATCTATTGCATAACCTGTATTTGCAGGAGGAATCGGAATTTCAATTGATACTAAAATCTCATTCGTTTCGATAGTTGTTGTTAAATAGGTCATAAAAAACTCGTCGGTTGTAAGCGTTCTAACCTCTTCTGATGATGCAAGAGTAATAGTAGCCCCAAGTGTACTTAGCATCACAGGAAGTTCTGCAGTTGGATCAGCATGTACAACACTGCCCCCTATCGTCCCGCGAGACCGAATTTGAGAATGCCCTATCAATTTCATTCCTTCTGTAAGTAAGGGACAGACCTGTTCGATTTCTTTTGATTCCTCTACCTGAAAGTGTCTAGTCAGTCCACCGATTTGAATAACTGAATCGGTAATTCTTATATAATTGAGTTCCTCAATTTTACTTATGTCTATAACAACTTTAGGACGAGCTAAACGCATATTCATCATTGGGATAAGACTCTGTCCCCCCGACATGATTTTTGCATCATAACCAAATTCATCCAATAAGCATAGTGCCTCGTCAAGCTCTGATGGAGAATAATAGTCAAAAACAGCTGGTTTCACGTTATACCCTCTTTCCTAACTAGAATGTTTTAAAAATGACTTTCCTTTTCCAATTACATTGCTGTTCTAGCTTTTGTTTCTTTGGCAATTTTCTTAAAGAAGTCCTTTACAATCATCTTTGCTATTCCCGATAAAATACGCTGACCAACACCTGCAATTTTCCCGCCTACCTGAGCTTCTCCCTCATACGAGATGGTAGTTTTAGGATGTGAATAATCGAGTTCAACAACGGCATTACCTTCCAAAAAACCCATATTACTATCAGCCTTCATTGCAAGACAGTATTTGTTCGGTCCTAATTTATCGTAGATTTTTATTTCAGCTTCATATTCACCACGTACCGCTGCAATGCCAATTACAATATCAGCCTTGTAACTATCAGGCTCTGTTTCTGTCAAAACTTTACACCCAGGAGTTGCTTTTTTTAGAACCTCAGGATCATTTAGTGCGTTCCAAACCTCTTCTTGACTTGCTTCAACAACAATTTCACCTTGTACCTTCACATTAAAACCACCTTTACGAATATTTTTTTATACTTGCAATTGACTCAGAATGAGTTTTGCAAATATGCAGTTTAGCTTCTAATTATTTATTAGAATTTTCTATTTCTTAAAAAAATTATAAAATATATTATATATAATTGTGAAATACGTAAATTTTATGAAATAATAAATTTTTTATATTTCCATATGGTTTATGTTAATAATCTTGGAACTCTTTTGAAATCAAGAATGGTTTAAAAAGAGAAGCTGTTCTTGTGAAGTCGTGGAGTGTTGGTCTATACATTGCTAAGTAAACCTCATGGATTTAGAGTGACCCAGTTTATACTGTTAGTTATGCAAAAATATTTTTATTATTTTAATAGAAAAAATAAGCGAAGGCTCTTGAAATATACGCTTAGTCTTCGCCATTAGGTTCTCTATTTTTTACATCAAAAAGCAAACTAAATCGAGCAGCTAACACTTTGATCTATAATCTGAGAATTAGATTGATTTCTAATTTTTATTAATTCTGCAAGCACACTTATACTAATCTCCTCAGGTCCTTCAGCACCAATGCTTAAACCAATAGGTGATTGAATAAATGATAATAAATTTTTATCACTTACTAACCTCTCTGTCCTCCTTTTCGGCCCTAATACTCCAAGATAATTGGGAGGAGCATGTAAAAGATATTCCAAGATTTTTTGGTCCCTATTAAAATTATGGGTCATGACGAGTACAAAACTATCATATGGAATCTGTATTTTATTAAAAAACGATTCAGGATGCTCTATGAACCGAAAATCAGCGTTCGGGAAATATTTCTCGCTGCATCGACTTGTTCTTGGGTCTATTATTGTGACAGAAAAGTCTAATTGCGAGGCAAGTTCAACTATAGGCTCCGCATCAGGACCAGCCCCAAAAACAAATAATAGCTCTTTTGGCTGGTATAGTTCGAATAAGTAATCACTATTTAATTCATCAATATGAAAGAAATTTACTTTAGAGCCACTATGAAGAAAGGTATTGATGTGCGGGAGTAGTCCTTGTTCAATATTTTTGTCTTCAGACTCTCCTAAAATATCTCCGTTGTTGGAAAAAAGGATTAAAGTCCCTTGTTTAGCTCCCCCATTCAAACATTTTGCTGAAACCATGTTTAAACCTTTATTTAGCTGTTGGTCTATATAAGGCCATAAAGGAGTATTTTGTTGAAATTTACTCAATTCCCAACCTATCGGTTCAATATATATTTCTATGTCGCCATCACATCCGGCACTTTGTCCCCAAGAAAGATCATCTTCGGATCGAAGATCATAATTAACTGTTTTTGCTTGAAGTGAATTGATTACTTCCTGTGCCTGATAGATTAAATCCTCTTCCAAACAGCCAGCACTTATGGTGCCAAAATAACTGCCATCTGCTCCGATAAGCATTTTTGCTCCTTCTCGTCTATAAGCAGAGCCATCAACACGGATTATAGTCGCCATGGCAAAGATTTTGTCTTTATCCTCTTTCAATCTCTTTAATAACCTGCAAATATCATTCATTTTGTCTCACCCTTTTATTTTATTGAAGACGTTTACATTTTAATCATTTACTTATTGTGATTTTATGTTTACATATGATAAATAGATGATATAATAAATTTTGTAAATTATCAATATTCTTAATATTCTTTTTAAAATTGGAAAGGGGATGTTTTTCATTAACGTACTATATTTGGAAACGTTTTTAATTGTTTGTAATAATGGAAACTTCACTGAAGCTGCAAAAAGACTTTTTGTTCCCCAACCAACGATATCCAATAGAATTCGTTACCTAGAAGAAGAACTGGGCCAAGAATTGTTTGTTAGAGGAAAAAAAGGAAAACGCAGTGTGGAACTAACACGAGCAGGAAAAATGTTTCAACCTTATGCAGAACAAGTTATTGAGACCTTAAAAACTGCGAAAAGTGAGATAAACCAGGACGCTAATGAAAATTTGATGACCATAGGAAGCTCTATTGCATTAACCCATCCATTTATTTATGAAAAAATCAATTTACTCAATGGCGTTCACAATAAAAATATAAACCTTCTTATAATGGATCACTCTCTGATTGCAAAATCGCTAATTGATGGAATTCTTGATATAGCTTTTGTAACAGAACCGATAAACAATAAACAATTAGAATCGTACCCGATATACAAAGAAAAATTCGGATTAATTGTCTCAGGTGAGCATCCTCTGGCGGAAAAAAAATATCTGGAAGATATAGCAGATTTAGAAGAGGAATATTTAATTTTCTACAAACCTTTTTCAAAAGATCAACTGATGTTCAGAAATGTAAATTGTAAGAAAAGAATAATTACTAATCAGATTGAGTTAGTTAATGACCTCATTCACAACCAAAATGCAGTATCATTTCTGCCACCAAATACATTTAGTAACGAAGTCAAGAAAGGAAGATTAGTTCACATCCCGATTCATACTGATTTACATATTTGTGAAATTCAATATTACCTGGCATGCAGGAAGTACGAAATATTCTATGAGGATATCTTTTTATCATAATAGTGATCATCAAATTAAAGTGGTAAAAAAATGGTACATTTATTTTACTTGTGTGTCCTTCGGAAAACGAACAAAAAGAGGGTATAAAAAAATGACTAAAATTCATAAAACCATTCTACTAATCTTGGGGATTGTTTTAATCGCTTCTAATTTACGGTCCTCTAATACGTCAGTCAGCCCGTTAATTGGTACAATTGTTATGGACACCGGTGTATCAAATGCACAAATGGGACTTGTTACTACCCTTCCTTTGTTTCCGTTTGCAGCTCTATCACTGTTAGCACTGAGGATATCACATCGTTTCGGCTTGGAAAATACCCTTCTTGTTAGTCTAATCCTACTTACTGGGGATATTTTATTACGTTCTATGTCATCGTTAGAAATGCTATTTATTGGAACTACTGTGATTGGTCTAGCCATTGCTATTGGAAATGTACTTCTTCCCAGTATTATCAAGATAGAGTGTTTAGTCGGTTAGTTTCATTAAGAAATTAAAGATTTGCGGCGTTAAAAGTATCTCCACCCTCAAGGCTGCCTTTTTTGAAACCTTTTCTTGGTTATATTTGAAATCGGTTCATATCTAAGGCACCTAACTCTTTTGAGTAGGTGCCTTTATTGTAGTGAAGTTAATAAAGCTGTATTGATAGATACCTTTAAAGAATGGTACCAGAAACACTTTTTTCAGGTAATGATGTTTTTATAATATTTAATGAAGAAACTAATCGATTTTTCGCTTCTGAATCTAATTCATATTGATTATTTCCTAATTTTTTAATTTGACTATCTAAAATAAATACCCCTTTTAAAATATGGGTTGCTCCCAGAGCTGTAAGAACAGGTTTAAGAGCATAATCAATCATTAATAAGTGACCAAAAGTTCCGCCAATAGCAATTGGTAAAATGGTTTTACCCTCGAGACTATTTTGCGGCAAGAGGTCCAAGTATGTTTTTAAAACCCCTGAAAAGGAAGCTTTATAAACCGGAGTCAAAATCACGACCAGATTTGAATTCTCAACTTTCTTATTTTCCTTTATAATTTCTCCACTATCAAACTTTGCTTGAATTAAATCTTCTGATGGAAGATTGCGGACATTAATGATTTCAGGAGTAATTCCAACCCCATTTAAATGATTTACAACACCATGTAAAACCCCATTCAATCTCGTATGCTCTGAAGGACTTCCAGAAATAATTGTCATTTTACTCATTATTCGAACTTCCTTTCATGATGGATTTTCAAAATTATTAGTCATTGATTTAACTTTTTGTTTGATTTTTTATCAATTAATTGGATGGACCCAATATCACTGTGGGGATGACTAATGGATTGAAATTTCCTATATTCATTTTCTAGGTCCGTTAGTGATAGCTCAAAAAGGTGCTTATCTTCTTTCTTATACACATTATAAGCAATCAGTTTTTTTATTAATTTTTTGCGCTTATTTTCAACAGCATTCCGAAGAATTTCTCCCATCCGAATCACTCCTATTTATATTTTTTTACATAAATACATCGTTTTCGTAAGGATAATAATCTTTAGATTTGTTAACTAGTAAAATGTCGATTTAATAATTCTCTTGAACTTTCATATAAAAAATATGCGGCTCTAATAATAGCAGATTCATCCAGGGTAAATGCAGGATGGTGCCACTCCTCGTTTCCATTTGTACCAAAAAATGCAAATGTCCCTGGGACATTGTAAAGATAGTAGGAGAAATCCTCACCGGCCATTGATGGTTCCGGATCAATAACTTTTAAGGAATGCTTTTTAGCAGCATACCTAGCAATCTCAGTCACCGACTTATGATTATCCAGTGGTGGCGGACCTGGAAACCAGCCAATTTCAACTTCGTGTGAAAAAGCTTTAGCAATTGATTCAACAATTGTATAAAATTTTGCTTTTACATCTGCACGAATCTTATTGTCAAAAGTTCGAATGGTACCCTCAAGGATGATATTATCTGGAATAACGTTCCATGTGCTACCGCCCACGATTTTCGTCACACTCAATACAGCGCTTTGAAGAGGAGACACATTCCGACTAACAACAGACTGAAGAGCAGTGATAAGGTGTCCTGCTGCTACAATTGGATCCTTTCCATGTTGCGGAATTGCAGCATGGCTCCCTTTACCATAGAGAAAAATGTGAAATCGATCGACTGCCGCCATTAAAGGACCATCTTTTAAGCCAATTGTCCCCACAGGCAGATCTGGTTTATTATGAAGTCCAATAATGGCTTCTACTCCGTCGAGTTGACCATCCTCAATCACTTTTTTGGCACCACCCCCTGATTCCTCAGCCGGCTGAAAAATTATCCGGACAGTTCCATTCAACTCAGATTGAGATTCTTTCAAAAGATAAGCCGCACCAATGGCAGCAGCTGTATGAAAATCATGACCGCATGCATGCATTTTTCCTTTGACTTTTGAGGCATATGGAAGACCTGTTTGTTCAACAATCGGAAGAGCATCGATATCTGCACGAATGGCAACGATTGGTCCTGGTTTGCCTCCTTTTATTTCTGCAACGACACCTGTTGACAATCCCGTCCTGCGAATATCAATATCTTCTTCTTGCAGCCATTTTTGAATAAACTTAGTTGTTTCAATTTCTTCATTTGATAACTCTGGGTATTGATGTAAATGACGCCGTATCGAAATAAGGTTTGATTCTAAATCTGTTCGATTCATATCCTCACTTCCTTCTATAAATCCAATCGAAAGCATTTTACCAGTATCTCTTGATTTTGAAATTCCTTGGTTTGATCCCGTTTGAAACCAAACCATTCGTATAGCCGAATTGCTTTATGCATTTTATCGCTTGAATGCAAATACAAACTTGTCGCTCCAAGTTCCTTTGCGTAAGTAACACTGGCTTTTAATAACTCTTGTGCTACACCTCGACCTCTTGCATGTGGATGAACACCTATCAATCGTATAATGGGCGAGAAAATTTCAAGCTCTGGCTTTGAATATGCCTTTTCGGAAGATTGAAAAAGCTGCAAGCTGCCAAGGATGTCCTGATTGCTTTTTGCCACTAATATCTTATCGACATCAGGATTATCAACGGATGCTTGAATATTTTCTAAATACATTTTCCAGCTTTCAGGATTTTTATAGGAATGTTCATACTGTTGATAACTCTCTACTAATAAATTCCTAACCTGTTCCTTTTCATCTTCTCTTATTTCATCTATGATGATTTGGTTTGTCACCAAAACATTCACCTTCCTCCCTATGATTGAATGTTAATTCACCTGTTCTTTCAGAGGTAAAAAATATGTTTCACCAGATATTCGTTGTAAGAAACGGCGGGTACGTTCCTCCTTAGCAGCATGAAAAATTTCCAATGGTGTACCTTCCTCGACGATAACTCCCTCATCCATGAACAACACCCGATTCGATACTTCTCTTGCAAAACTCATTTCATGTGTGACAACAACCATGGTTATACCTTCTTGTGCAATGGATTTAATAACGGAAAGTACATCTCCTACTAACTCAGGATCAAGTGCTGATGTAGGCTCATCGAAAAGAATCACCTCCGGATTTAACGCTAACGCTCTAGCAATCCCTACTCTTTGTTGTTGACCGCCTGAAAGCTGAGAAGGATAGTGATCCAGTTTATCACTTAAACCCACCTTATCTAGTACTCTTTCACTTTGTTGTCTTGCGTCTTTTTTCTTTACCTTTTTTGCTACGATTAATCCTTCCATCACATTTTCAACCACTGTTTTATGGGCAAATAAATTATAATGCTGGAAAACCATGGCCGATTGTTTCCTAATGGCGAGCATTTCTTTTTTTGTGGCTTTTTCTGCATCAACGATTATATTTCCTATTTGAACCAATCCTGCATTTGGTTTTTCTAAGAAATTCAGGCATCTTAACAGCGTTGTTTTCCCCGATCCACTTGGACCAAGGATGGTAACGACCTCCCCTTTTTCTATTTTCAAGTTAATTCCTTTTAACACTGGCAACTGATTAAATGATTTTTTGATACCTTTTAAATAAATCATGACACCCCTCCTCGATTATAAGCAGTCACCTTTTTTTCAAGTAAAAAAGATATCCCTTCTACTAGAATCGTAATGCCCCAATAGATTATACCCGCGGCAATAAAGGCTTCTAAAAACTTCAAGTTAACCGAAGCGACAATATTAGCAGCTCCCGTTACTTCTTTCTGAGATACAAGAAAAGCAATCGATGAAGTGTGTAAAAAGCCAACAAAAATATTCGTGAAATTTGGAATAGACTGAGCTAAAGCCTGTGGTAATATAATGCGGATCATCGCCTGAAACTTTGTCATCCCAACCGAATAAGCTGCTTCCAATTGCCCATTTGAAACGCTGATAATACCAGATCGGATAATTTCAGATAAATACGAACCTGCAGCTAATGTTAAGGCGATTAATACAAACAAAATAATCGGGATATTATTTGTTTGTAAACCTAAGTCAAACCTGAGTGAAATTTGATCGAGTAGTAAAGGGAAGCCAAAATAGATGACCATAATATGCATGATAATTGGTGTTCCTCTAAAAAAGGACACATAGCCATTTGCGATGCGATAAAGATATTTCAATTTATAAATTCTAACGAGAGCAACCACAATGCCGATTAAAAATCCAGCCAGCAAGGGAACAATGGTTAGGATGAGTGTAATAGGAAGCGCCTTAATAATTTCTTTAAAGGCTACCCAAATAAATGGAATATCAATTGTCATGTAAGCGATCCTCCTTCCTAAGCAACGGCCGTTACATCAGCCTTCTGATAACGATTGAAATATTTTTCTAGTTTGCTAAATATTTTTTCAAACAATAACACGACTATATAGTAAATAATAGAAAGAGATAAATAAACTTCAAGGGCATGTGCGGTTGCAGCAATCAGGGTATCTCCTCTTCCCATCATGTCCATCACTCCGATGGTAAAAGCAAGAGAAGTATCCTTTAATGAACCAATCACCGAATTTGCCATATTCGGAAAGGCAATCCTTACAGCCTGTGGAAGAACGATTCGAAAAAAGTTCTGTCTGCTTGTCATCCCAACAGAAAAGGCGGCTTCGGTCTGACCATAGTCCACTGCTCGAATCGCGGCTCGAAAAATTTCAGAAAATCCAGCACCATTACTAATTGCGTAGGTTATGATGACAAAATAAATGGCCTCCATCCTTGTAATATCAATAGAAAATAACAGCATGAGAAGTGCTGGCAGGCCATAAAAAACCAGGAATAATTGGATTAATATCGGTGTTCCACGAATAAATGAAACGTATAATATCACTAGTTGATTCAAAAGTGGTATTTTATAAAGTCTCGGTATCGCTGCTGCAATACCGAGGACAAATCCTAGAATTATAGATACTGCTAAAATCTGCAGAGTTACTCCTAGGTAATGAATAAGTGTCGGAATAAACTCAAAGATTAACATAATATCAAATGCTTTCCCCATTTTAGTTCAAACCTCCAAACGCTTTAAAAATTAACGGTATAGTCAGCTCCTAACCATTTTTTACTCAATTCACTCACTACTCCTTCTTTTTTCAATTCAACAAGTGCTTCGTCAATTCTTTTTTGTAAAGGTGTTTCATCTTTTCTAAGAAGGAAATAAACCTTTGAATTAAGCAGCGGCTCACCTACTACCTTTTGTTGCGCATCTACGGCATCGTTACTGAAATCGACAGAAAATGGTGTCGTGATCGTTGCGTCTGCGCGACCTGTTTTTATTTGATTAATAGTAGAATCAGGTCCATTCCCCGCATAAACAATTTCAATTCCTGCATTATTCTCTTTGTTATATTTTTCTAGAAAAACAGCTGAATTACTGGTTGCACTAACAATAGCCTTTTTCCCTTTTAAATCTTTAATGGATTGAATGTCTTTATTATCTTTATGAACTGTTACATGAAGCGGAAAGATATTATATGGTTCCTCATTAAACAGAAATTTCTTTTGTCGTTCCTCATTCACTTCCATTTGGTGGGCAACAAAATCTATCTTATTTGTTTCTAAGCTTAATAAAAGATTAGAAAATTCCATAGTTTTGAATTCAAATTCGAACTCAGGCAGCTTTTCATCAATTTTTCGAACTAATTCAACATCATATCCAGTTAAATTTCCATCCTCATCAATGAAGCAAACATTAGGAAACTGCGTCCCTGTTCCGACTATTATTTTTTGGACTTTTGAACCCTCATTAGCACCACCTGAACTTTCTTTTGTAGATGATTTCGTTTCTTGAGAGGAGCATGCTCCAAGGAGTAAAGCAAGCAGCCCTAATATTACTACCATGAATTTTTTATTCATTTTCATTTTCCATCCATCCTTTTTAACTTAAATGTTATTAACCTATTAAAAATATGTCTTTAATCGGAATTAACTCAAAATTTTACTATTATTAAATTTCTCAAGAACTTTTTCTAGATGGTCAATTCCCACCTTTGTTACCCCTTCATACAACTCACCCTGACCAATTTCAACTACAGGTACATGTCTGACTCCATACTTAACTTCCAAAATATCTCTGCGCTCATCATGATGGGTAACATCGATCGTTTCGTATTTATACCCTTTATCTTTTAAATATTGTTTTACCTCACCACAATAGTGACAACCTTCTTTAGCCCAAACCACAACCGATAATTCTTTTCCCATCTTTTTTTCCTCCATATCATTTTTCATTTTATTTTTAATAAAAAAGGCTCTCCATTAAAAGATTTATCGTCTTAAATAGAGAGCCTCTAGTTGACTAGTCAGCAGAAATACTCATCGCTTTTATTAATTTTTTGTTTTGTCAATGTGTTGTCACCTTTTTTGCATAGCGGTTTTCTGGAAATGGAATTCCTAGGTTACCACGTAATGTTTCAGCTTCGTATTCCGTTCTAAATAGTCCTCGTTTTTGAAGAATCGGCACGACATAATCAACAAAATCATTCAATCCATTTGGAACAGCTGAACCAATAATAAACCCATCAGCGCCATTACCTTCAAACCATTCCTGAATGAGATCAGCTACTTTTTCAGGAGTTCCAATAAATGCTGGCTTTGGTGTGGTCTCTCTTAATGCCACTTGACGAAGTGTTAAATTTTCTTCCTTTGCTTGTTGTTTAATTCGATTTGTATGACTTTGGAAGCTATTTTTACCTAAATCTCCTACCTCAGGAAACGGTTCATCCAGAGGATATTGTGAGAAATCATGATGCTCGAAATATCGACCTAGATAATCCAGAGCTTTATCGATTGATACTAAATTTGCGATTTCTTGATATTTTCTTTCAGCTTCTTCCTCCGTTGTACCAATAATTGGTGCAATCCCTGGAAGGATTGCGAGTTCATCTGGATTACGTCCCAAAGCTAATGCTCTGTTTTTGACATCCTGATAAAACTCTCGCGCGGCTGATAATGTTGGATGACCTGTAAAAATAGCATCCGCTTCTTTTGCGGCAAGGTCTTTTCCTGCCTCTGAGGAACCAGCTTGGAATATTAATGGTCTGCCTTGCTTGGATCTACCAATGTTAAGTGGTCCCTGTACGGAGAAAAATTCCCCTCTGTGATTTAATTGGTGTAATTTATCTGAATCAAAAAATACCCCGGTTTCTTTATTTCGAACAAATGCATCATCTTCCCAAGAATCCCAAAGTCCTTTAGCAACTTGCAAGTATTCAGCAGCAATTTGGTACCTTTTCGCATGATCAGGATGTTCCTCGATTGTTTTGGTAAAGTTTAATGCCGTCTTCTCTAATGGAGAGGTAACAACATTCCAGCCAGCACGGCCATGACTGATATGGTCAAGCGATGCAAATTGTCTTGCAACATTAAAGGGTTCACTATATGAAGTAGACAGTGTTCCCACAAGTCCAATTTTTGAAGTAACTGCTGCAAGGGCAGACAAAATAGTTAGTGGTTCAAAACGATTCAAAAAGTGTGGAATCGATTTCTCGTTAATATGCAAGCCATCGGCAATAAAAACTAAGTCGAACTTTCCTTCTTCGGCCTTTTGTGCCTGATTGGTATAGAACTCCAAACTCACGCTTGCATCCGCTTGAATATCAGGATGTCTCCAACCAGCAATATTTCCTCCAACCCCATGAATAATAGCGCCAAATTTCAATTTTTTTCGAATAGACATTTAATATCCTCCTTTTAAATACATTAGCCAAATCAAACTAAACCTACTCCTTAACTTTGATTTGCAATATAAAAAAATGCCATACAAATGAACATCTCTCACTGTTTTATAAAGATTTTACTTGCTATATATGGGTAATCTTCTCTAATCTCTATTCCCGTATTTCGATTCGTGTTACGAGGGCTCAACAACTGAAATGATTGAATTCTTTCTTCTTCTTTTTCTATCGGTGTATGTATAATAAATTCATCCACCTGATATGTTCGATGAAGTTTTGTTAAAATTTCGTTTACATAACTAGTAGTCCCGGCAACAATGTCTGCTTTTTGTTCTGTGATTTCAAATGGTTCACCCGCCTGCTTACCAAACACTTCTGCTTGCTCTATAGATTGTAATGTCACCGAGCGTCCGCTCTGAAGATGGACTTTAACAATTTTTCTATCTCCTGCCAGTTGTTCTGCTTCTGATTGAGTTGGCGCAGCAATAACAGCCAATGAGATGATGAATCTTCCATTTGGAAAACCTTCATGATACACCTTTGCCGCTTGTTCCAATACCCTATCATCACTATTGATAAATTTTGCAAATACAAATGATATCCCTTGATTAGCCGCAAGCTGAGCGCTCTTAACACTTGCACCAAGTAAAAAAATTTCAGGTTTTTTCTGAGGAATCGGAGTTGCTTGAATTCCTGTAAGAGGGTGTTCTTCATCAACGGAATTTTCAATTAATTCATTTAAAAAAGATAGCCGTCCAGAAAAGTCATTTCCATCATTAACGGTGCCATACTGGAGCGCCTTTGTTGACAACGGAAGACCTCCCGGTGCTTTTCCAATCCCAAGGTCTACTCTTCCCGGAGCGAGAGTTGATAAGACATGAAAGTTTTCAGCCACCTTATAAGGACTATAATGCTGAAGCATTACGCCCCCTGAACCTACTTGAATCTTATTCGTTCGAGCTAATATATACGAAATTAATACCTCAGGAGAGGAACCTGCCAATTGATCTGTATGGTGATGCTCTGATACCCAAAAACGTGAGTAGCCCCATTCTTCTGCTTTTTGAGCCAATAGAACGGTTTTCTGTAACGCATTAAAAGCAGTGCTCCCTGGAAAAACGGGACTTTGATCTAAAATACTTAGCATATAGCTCATGTTATTTATCCTCCACAGTTTTATTCCGATCTAGTCGATAAGAAAAGTATGTTTTGTATTGATTCTTATCCTATCACCGAAAACAATATATTGGCAATAATTTACTTGATAAGAAAATATTGGATACTAATTTAAAAAATCTATCAATTGATCTCTAATCAATTCATTTACTTGGTTTCTTTAGGGGAATTACATTGCTTTGCCCATAATCATTCATAAATTCATTTAGCCTTTTTGAGAGACCACCATGACCAAATCGGATAAATTTAGGTTGTTCTTCTAACATCTCGTTTTTGACAAAATCCAAAAACGCCAAAATTTGAATTCTACGGGAATGAACATTGACAATTCCATATTCGTAAAACCATTGATCCATCGTATTATAAACACCTCTATTAACCCGATACTGTTGATTGCACCAATTAAAAAACTGTAAATCTGGCAAATTAAGATATTTACTTAATCCGAAGGGGTTTTCCTTTTTGGTTTCTACAATTTTCCTTACATCATTACTATTTTGCGTTGCCATTCTTATCATCCTTTCTTTATTTCCAATAATACACACTTGAATAGTAGGAATTAAAGCTATGCTTTTCTCTTTTACACTTAGAAATGATTGCTTGTTATTTTATTGTGTTTAATCCTATCACCGAGAAGTTTGTAATGGCAATACGATAGCTGATAGAAAAATGTAATCTTTACATTAGAAAATTTATTCAAAAGACAGGATTCTTTTCCTTCTCAAATTCTTTAACTGACTGAAGAATATCATTCCAAAGCTCGGGGTACACAAAACCATTATTTAAATGTGTCGCAGATATATGCTGATTTATTTGAAGAATATGAGAAACATCTACTTCGATCAGGCGCCCTCTTTCAAGCTCTTCTTTAATGCATAGGTATGGTAAAAACCCTATGCCATTTCCACTAAGAATAATAGATTTTGCTACTTCAAGATGGTCGACTAAAAATTCTATGCGAGGATTAACATTTGCCATTTCAAATAATTTATGGATCCGATTCCAGTCAAAAGCGCCGCATTCAAAAAAAACCATGGGTTCACTGGCTAGCTGCTGAACAGATAAATTCTTTTGAACTTGAAAGGAATGTCCAGGATAAACAACCAACCGGACAGAATTATTTAGAAGCTCATGCTTTTGTATTCCACGATGAGTAACATCCTTCATAAAGGCGATATCCACCTGCTTCTGAAGAAGTTTATCGAGCAATACATCGTTTGGCGCTGAATAAAATTTAAATCGTAATTTAGGATTTGCTTTCTTCAAGAAAGGAAGAGCAAAAGGAATAAAGTACTGTGAAGTAATTATATTAGCCCCTATGACAATTTCTTCAGGATTTTCTTCCTTCTTCAATAGTTTCTTCCCTTGATCATAGGTACGAATAATTTGCTCTGCATATGGAATAAAAGCTTTTCCTTCATCAGATATTGTCAAACTTCTACCGTTTCGCAAAAATAATTCGATGCCAAGATCTCGTTCTAACGTTTTGATTCTCGCTGTAACGGTTGGCTGTGATAAATATAGAGCTTCAGCAGCTTTATGAACACTTTCCAAATGTACTACATACATAAATGCTTCAAGGTGATCAATGTTCACTTTCCCTAACCCCTTTCTAGTTTTACGAAATAAAAAAAGCTCCTTTACGCGTAATGCGTATAGGAGCCTTTGGATGTCCAATCGGCAATTAACATTATTTATAAATTTACTAAATTTTACTCCAATTAATCCAATAAGTAAAGTGTGAATTGGATCAATTTTAAATATAGTCACCAGAATGGTCGAACATAAAACAACGAAAAACCGCACAAATTTAATTATACAGCCAGACAAAAAAGTACCTCTATCAAGAGAGGTACTTTTTGAGTTTAACCTATTTCGTCGCTGGAGAAAGAGAGACTTCTGGTGATGTTACCTTGTCATAAAAATCTACGAATTTATCACGATCGGCGCTATCACGGTAAGCCATTGCGACACGTGGGTGTTCATTAAGTACACCAGAAATCATATACGGAATGATATAACCCCACTCCCACTTTTGGCGCATTTCTAGCATGTGCTTTTCAATCACTTCAAGTACTGGCTTAAGTTCATAGCTTGGTTTTTGAATGTAGCTAACAAGAAGTTCTGTGTTACAATTTCCTGCTGCACGCCCCATGCCGTATACAGACGAATCCAGGAAGGTAACCCCGTTTTGCATCGCCGTTAATGTATTCGCAAATGCTAACTGCATGTTATTATGCGTATGGATTCCAAGCTGTTTGTCTGGGATTAACGCTTTGAATTTTTTCACTTGATGCTCAATATCTGTAGGATCTAAGCTTCCAAAGGAATCCACGATATAGACAACATCTACAGAGCTTTCCTTCACCATTTCAAATGCTTTCGTAAGCTGTTGTTCAGGTACACTTGATAAAGCCATAATGTTAAGTGAAGTCTCATAGCCCAAATCATGGAACATTTGTACAAGCTCTAATCCTTTATCTACTTCGCGGATATAGCATGCCACTCGAATCATATCTAATACACTTTGCTCACGTGGTAGTATGTCATTCGGATCAACACGGCCAATATCTACTAGAGCAGAAAACTTCGTATGTTTTTTTACAGGAAAAATTTCCTTCAAGAAGTTATCATCAAGGAATCTCCATGGATTAGGCTCAGTCGCCTTCAAAAGCTTAGGTGAATTTTTGTAGCCAATCTCCATGTATTCAACGCCCGCTCCACTTAGGCCATTATACAAGTCTTGAACAAATTCGATGCTGAAGTCCCAATTGTTAACCAAGCCACCATCCCGGATGGTGCAGTCTATTATTTTGCTACGTTGACTCATGAAAGTAATCCTCCTGAATATTTCATATACTTTAAAGCGCTAAAATTCTTACTGTGTTTATATCATGTTTCATTCAAAGGAGTCAATCTATTTTCCAAAAATTTGTTTTAAATAATATTAATCTATCTCTTTTAAAAAAAGCCATTCTCTCCTACATTAATGTTTGAGAGAATGGCTTTTTTTAAAAAAATCACACTGCTTTAGATAAAGTATTGATTTCGACTTGTTTACCTTTTCCTTTTCGCAAACTAATCATCGCTATAAAGGAGATACAATAAAGCGCTGCAAGATATCCCATTGCTACCGTTACATTTGCGTTTTGGAGGATATATCCTACTAATATAGGAGATAAGCCGCCTAAAGCTCTACCAAAGTTAAAAATTGTATTAGTAGCTGTACTGCGAATTTCTACTGAGTAATACTTGCTAATTAATGCTCCATATCCTGCAAACATTCCATTCGAGAAGAACCCTACTATCGCACCGCCAATTAGAAGACCTGTGCTGCCTGAAGCAAAGGAATATAAATAGACAGCAACGGCCGAAGCGACTAAGAAGATTCCATATGAGCGCTTCATTCCGAACCGATCCATAAATTGTCCAAATGTTAACATACCTGCAATCATTCCTGCTGCGGTACTGATAGTCCAAAGAGCCGAGCTTGAAACCGATAACCCCTGGGATTGTTGGAGCATGGATGGCAGCCAAATCATCAAGCCATTATAACCTGCAATTTGGACCGTTGCCATTATTGCTAAAGCAATCGTTGTTACTGTAGTTCTAGGAGTAGCAAATAATTGCTTTAATTTTCCTTGCTTCTGTAGTATTTGTTTTTTCTTTTGCGAAGCCAGCCATTCAGGTGATTCGTCTAATTTCTTTCGTACAATAAAGGCGAATATAACCGGGGCTAATCCAACGAAAAACAATCCTCTCCATCCCCAAGAAGGAAGGATCATCGCACTAAGAAGAGCCGCAAGGATAACACCGTATTGAGCACCGACACTCACATATGAAGAAGCACGTCCTTGTTTATTCTTTGGCCATGCCTCAGCGACAAGCGCCATACCAATACCGTATTCTCCTCCTGCTCCTAAGCCTGCAATAAACCTAAATAAATATACTTGTTCAATATTTTGTGCCAGACCGGTTAATGCTGTTCCGACAGCAAATAATAGAATCGTATAGGTAAATATTCTAACTCTCCCAAATTTATCTGCTAAAATACCGAAAATAACTCCCCCAGCAAGCATTCCTAAATTAGTAATTGATGAAATAAGTCCACCAGCTGCCATATCGATATGAAACTCCGCAATAATCATCGACATCGCAAAGGATATAAACATAATATCCATGCCCTCTAATGTTAAACCTGCTACTGAAGCGACTACTGTTTTTTTACGATAATCCATTCTTGTTGTTCTCCTTTCAAGCCTCACAGGACTCAGATTAAAAGATAGTTAGCAGAAATAAAATACCCTTTCATCCAAAGGACAAAAGGGCATTCATAGACATAATTAATATGTATGAATTTTACTTTCGCCTTTTTGGACTCTCTGGACCAGATTAAAGGGATTTAATTTCAACTAATAGTAACATGTTAATAATCAGGTGACAATATTTTTAAAAATAAAACATTAATTTCCACAAAGTAACAGCCCACTTTACTCTCGTAAAACCATAGGGTTTTATCACCGCTAACAGGCTCCATTGCAAAAATATTCAGCCTACATTGCAAGAATGGTTGAAGAAAGGACGTGAGAGAATTGAACGCGATCGTAACCATGCCAAACGAATACCAATACCTGACTGGCTCGTTGAATATTCAATAAGAAAATCTGTTTAAGCAAAAGGCATGCTAATAGGAGCGATCTATATTAACTTTCCTTAAGCGATTGCTTTAACAGACTCAATGTTAAATACATGTCACAAAAGCTTAAAACTTCGTGTATATTTATGTTAAGAATTGGATGGTGCCTGGCACTTTATTGTTATTTAAATTTACTGATATTACAGTAAAAAATCGAAAAGACACTGTTAGAAGTCAGTGCCTTTTCGGGTATAATACACTCATTTCATATTTATTACTTCGAGAAAACATATTTGGTCCATATTTATTTCTGTAGATCCATTCCTATTCTCAACCCGAATTTTCCCTTCATCTGCTTCAAATAAAGTTCCTTCTATTATAATATGATCATCCGTTTTTACTTTAACATCGTCACCTAGATAGTTTAGCAGTTGTATGTGAAGCTGAATTCCAAAAAATAAATTAACTAATTCAGGTCTTTTTGAAACAAAATCTCCAAAATTTAATACCATTTCTCTTCTAGTAGTACGGTCTGCATCAATAAATTCCTGTTCTTGATGTCCGGATGCTTTAAAGTCTTCTCGTGAAAGGGAAATAAGCCGCTCATACAAAATAAAAATGAATTTTCCTATTGAGTTTATCTGAATGAAGTTTCGTCCAGCAGTAGCTAGAATTCCTTTTACTACTTCTGTTTTTTCTACTGACGGCACTTCTGGCTCTTCTGGCTCTTCTGGCTCTTCTGGCACTTCTGGCTCTTCTGGCACTATTTCTCCAAAACTCAATTTCACTTCAACAAATTCACCCTGAAGGCTAAGAAAATGCAACTGCAGCTGTCGGGTATTTTCTGGATCGCTCTCATTCCCGATAGACCGAAGCAAATCATTTGCAGCCTCAATACAACGTTGTAATTCTTCTAACTCATCAGGTGGCAATGGGCTATTTGGTGAAGAAAAACGACGCGTTCGAATTTTATCAGGACATTTAAATGGAAATTCAACACAATCATCTAGAAACTCATCAAATTGCGATGACGAGGATGACTCTTCTGCGTTATTAAATTCATGATCACAGATACATTTTTCCTTTTTACATTTTGAGCATCGACTCATTCTGAATCACCACCCACTTGATCCATCATTATTACTGAATGGGGTTTAAGAGGTGCCAATAATTCAGTTTCATGATCAAGAACCCTAATAATTCCCCAAACTCCTAATTCGATATCCCACCTGATATTACCTGATCGATACATATAATCACCTGGTTGTCTTAACAATCCTCCAGCACCATAAAATAAAAGGAAATCGTCATTAGTCCCTACGGTATTTTGTCCCTTAACGGAAACAATGGACGAGTTAACATCATTTTGGCTTCTTAAGAATTTATGCCCATGGATCACAAATGCATGTGCTCTTGCACGGTCAGCAGGAAATACAAAGCGAATAGTCAGCGGATCTCCTGGGTATGCCTTAAATAGTGGAGTACTTGGATCACCATGTTCTCCTTCTGAGCTAAAGGCTTTAAAAACATCGTTTATACTCGTTATGCGATGACTTAATCGCTCTGCACGGTAGTTAAATCCTCTTGACCCTTGATCTTCAAAGTCCTCTAATTCTTCCTCACTTACGATCAACAACGGTTCTGGATCCAGAATGAGTTTCCCATTTACATCGACAAGCCTTACACCATCATGCATTAATAAGGCAAATTCTCTGAACTCATATAACAATGGATTTGAAATGACAACCTGACTTCCGGTGTATACCATTTCCCTGCTCATTGGATCAAGATACGTTGATCCCCTTGGCTCCGCTATCAACATTCCAAAGGCTCCATGATGTCGATGATTACGAATATCAGCCATATCCCAGAGATTTGCTGATCCGAAATCTCGATCCACATACCACCGATAGGTGATACTTTCGTTTTGGCCAATTGTCTGATCTTGGTTAAATCCTACCGTCGCCCCATCTGAGTACCTTACATCATAGACCACATGCTGAGCATGTATAGAAATCCGCTTTGATGGTGGAAATAGGGCACTCACGGGTACATCAGGATAGCCATGCTCTTCTTTCCCATGATGAAATGCATCTTCATCCAATTGATTATAAAGTGTTACTTCTACACATTCACCGACATTTGCACGTAAAATTAGAGGTTCTGGGTTTACATTTCCTTCTAAGATGTCATGCACATCATCTTTCAGTGCAAAGATAATTCCATGAGGATCATGATCTCCATCATCGTTATAATTGATTCTAGTAGTTAACGCCACAACATCATATTTCCGAACATAGGCATTCGGCGGACAAGGTTTTCCTGGTTGCTGGGCCATTGGCGGTTTCTGTCCTGTTGGACGGGGCAATGGATCCTTCCGTGTAGGAGGTGCTTCTCGATCCTTTAATGGGATTAAATGTGGCACCATTTTCTCAAAGGTTCGGAAGATTCCCCAGTTTCCTAGCCAGATATCGTCCAGTGATCCATAATGATAAAGCATATCGAAGTCCCCTTCACCTTCCATATTAAATTCAAGCGTAAAGGATTCCGATATCGAAATATGCTGCTGCTGATCAATTTCTGAATCTAAATCAGGTCGTTCTCTATACCATCTCTGACGGTGAAGATTAAAGCTGTGCGACTCTTCATGAGCTCCCTGAAGGAGACGAATCCGAACAGGATCTCCATTATAAGTCTCGAGCATTGGTGTTACCGGGTCTCCATGAACCCACGAGCTGAAGATATATGCAGGATCAAAATCCGGCTCTTTTAAACGAAATTGAATCGGTTCATTGCGATAGTTAATTCCCATCACACCTGGATCTTCAGGCGAGCCTGGAAATGGTGGAGGATTTAATGGACAGCCATCTTTATCAAACAATAAGGAAAAATCCTGGACAAATAAACTTAACTCACGAAAATCTGGAATTAATGGATTTGTGATCGTTGCCTTAGTTCCAGCATTTATTTCTTTTCCTGAGTGGGAATCTAAGAATTTTGATCCTCTTGCTTGAATATTAATACTCGCAAAAACACCATGCTGTTGATGCTCATTTGGAAATAAATGATCATGCCAAAATGTTGCTTTTAATTCTACATCTGCAAACCATTGGTATTCGATTGTTTCACCTGGCAGAACCCCAGAATCATAGTTCCAGCCAACATTCGCACCATCCGCTACAAGGGGGTCAAACTTAACAAAGTGAACATGCATTCCTGCTTCATAGGTTCGATTGACTAATTGAAAAGCATTGCCGCCAATCGTTTCAGGTAACTTATTCGTATATTTAAATCGAATACACTCACCAGCATTTGCTCTAATAACAAGAGGTTCAGGTTCTTTCCTTCCAGCTAACACATCCTCTTCATCTTCAGCTAGAACATATAAACGGCCTTCCGGATCTTGCCATCCTTGTTTGTTATAGATAATCGGTCTCTGAATCAGAACAACATGAAATTCCCTCTCTGGTGTTACATTTGGTATACATGGATTGACAAAAACAGCCCCAGGTCGAGCATTTGGTGCGAAATGATTTTTTTCAATTTTAGTAGCTTCTCGTCCGCCTTCAATCCCAAGAGGCGGACGAGGTGCTTTACTTCCAAAAATACCTGGAATAAAGTTCGGAAACCCTGGTCTTTGTGGAGTCGGCTTAGATGGTACTGGTAGACCTGGTAAAGGCTGTAGCGCTTTTATCGGGACGCCATTTGGATAACATTGACTGCCATCCTGCAAGGTATCAAAGTTACGTTGAATCCCCCACATTCCTTCTCCAAAATGTGGGTAAAGGTGACAGTGTATAATTGCATCCCCAATTGCCCCCTGTAAGCTTCCCCCCCCATAAAGTGGCGTTACCGTATAATGTGTTTGTGGTGATATCGCTTGTGCATCGACAAGCTCTGAATCCTGATCGGTTGGTTCAAATAACCATTGGTGGACATGGTAATGAAACGCATGCGTCTCTTGAACTCCAGCATGAACCAGCCTAATCTTTATCGGATCTCCTACATATGCACGTAAAATAGGAGTATCTGGATCTCCAAATGCCCATGAGTCATGATGAACTTCCTCGCCTTCACAATCTGGACAAACCACACCTTCTTGGATCAATCTCGATCTGTTACGCATCGGTTCTGCTCGATAATTAATTGCATGGGTCGCTTCTGGTTGAAGTGTATGAGGACTGATTGGTTTTTGACCTGTTAAATCATCCACTTCCATCTCATCATGAAAAAACCAGCCAAATTCTCGGAAAGAGGGGAGAATCGGGTTATGAACATCTGCAAAAACACCACTTTTGATCGGTTTACCTGTAACAGGATCTGTCCACCAGGACCCGCGTGGTTCAACAAAAAGAGCTCCGAATAATCCATGTACATTGCTTCCTAATTCACTTGACAATGGATTGCCTAAATCAGAAAAGAAAAACAGTCCTTCAAAGTTTACTTTCCACTTATAAACGATTTTGTCAAAAGGTTTAACCGTCGTATCCGGATTAATTCCAACAAATGCTCCGTCTGAAGTAAAAACTTCATATTCCGCGTCTTGAATATGCATGGATGTATTAAATGGAAGTTTGTTTTCAAATGTGATCTCGATGTCATCCCCTGCATTTGCTCGAATAACTAATGGTTCTACAAGATCTACAGGAGTAAAGGGGTGGTGTTGAACTTTTTTTTGAATAAGACTTTCATTTTCCTTTAAGGCATACATCATACCATCCGGATCATGATCACCAAATTTGTTTACAACGATACGGATTGGAATGGCCACAATATGAAATTTTCTAATCATGATGCTCTTTCCTAATGTCTGGGATTTCCGGTCTGCCTGGTTTTTGAATATAAAAAACTTCTATGTCATCAATATGAATCGAAAATCTTTCATCATCTAACTCTGATATATTTGTAACCTGTGCATCTATGACTACATAATCACTAACAACTTCAAAAATAGTACCAATGATTAAAAACGGATATGGAGCAATGAGAATTAAAGCCCTTTGTCCTTTATTATCCTTGAATTCCCGACTAACGACTGCTTGCCGTATGGCATTTATATCCCCGCCTTCAATACCAAGTTGTTTAGATAAACTATTTATATCCATAAGGTTACACCCTGCCTTTATATAAAATTTTGATGTTATTAAACAAGCGGAAGTCTTCGATTAGGGTCAAAGGGAGTAAAGAGAGCAATATCCTCCATAGGAAAACTAAGTGGTGTTGGGAATTTATAAAACGGTGCGTTATGCATTTTAATAATGGCAGGATCTAATGTAATAAAACCATTTGTTACTTCCACTACTTTCCCAGTAAAGATTGGCCGAAACGTTTGACCTAAAATATTTAATTGATCACATTCCAACACAAGTAAAATGTTCTTATATAACATATCCAAGAACAGTTGATTTTCCTCAATAATTGGATCTGCCATAACATAGTTCCTCCTAAAATTTTTATTGAGTAAATAAGATATTGTATGGGGATTTAATAGGGTTGAACTAGATTATTACCTAAATTTTCTGAAATTAGCAAGTGGTCTATTTTGAAAATATCCTCTGGAAAAAGGAAATAAATCTTCCCTGCTTCATATAATTTATTTTATTGATGGAAATTTCTTGTTTTTGCTTACTTTTAATACAAATTTTCTCCTTTAACACATTTACAAGCTTTCCTTGCATAAGCCTATCAGCATATATTGTGAATCTAGTCCCTTTCCATGACTTTAAATTCGTATCTAGCAATTCCTCATAAAACTGTTGTTTTAATATTTCTTTACCTGAAACAGTAACACCAAAATTAGTCAGTAATTTTCTTCTAAGCTCTTCATCATAGATTACATGTTGATGACCGCTAGGAAGGTCTGGAGTTCCAAAAGGAGTTTTTGCAGAATGAATGGCATGATACGGAATCCAAATGCGGGTAAATAGAGTCCTTATCATGACAAAATTTCTTCCAACGATGTTCACTTTACCAAGAGTGTGAATCACTTCATCTCCGTTTCTTGAATAGACCTCAACTTTCTGGTTTTTTTTATATTTAAAGAATTTTAATAACATCATTTGCTTTTTATAATGTGGCAAATGTTTTCCTAAGTTTTGCAGATTTTCTCCATGAATATATTCTTGTAACATTTTCAGCTCATATAATGGTAATGAACTTGCAGGTGATGTAAACCGATCCTCTTTTTTAAGTTCTGGATATTGATTTTCATATTTTTCGTTTTCTCTCACGTTTTCTTTATTACTTATCACATTGAATATCCTCCCGATGGTTTTTGAATTATCAACACTTTTTTTATCCGTTTATTCGAATGAAACGTTCTGAATAAACCCTAAACTTACACTATAAAAAGGAGATCATCATATGAGTTTATTAATAATCTTGATTTTGGTAAGCTATTTCATTGTTTGTTTTGTTTCCTATTCGTTCCTATATAAAGTGAAGAATGTAATTGGATACCATCTTGGAATGAATCTTGCGATGTCAAGTAGTGGGATAATGGGGATTTCAGTTGGAACCGTTCTTGGATACGCCCTTCCAGCCCATTATACGGCGATTACCATTGTTTCAACTGTTATTGCGATCATTATAGGTGCTATTTTTGGTGCGTTAGTGGATTATCAAACATTACTTTCTGGCATTTCAAGTGGAGTGATGGCTGGATTAATGGGTCCAATGATTGGAGTTATTGCCGACCTTGGGCTCATTACATTTTCTACTATTCTAGTATATTTCACGTTTGGTATACTTTGTTTTTCCATTCGTTCTTAATATTAAGATAGTGGGTTTAGATAAGTTAATATGGACACAAGCATAATAATGATCATCATTAAAGTGAAATCAATAATTATCCATATTCCTAAATCCACTGTTTTGTGTTTTTTTTGTTTCGATCGAATGATCCCCCCTAATACAACAACAAGAATCACAGCAATTAATTTATACAGAAGGAAGAACCCCCAATTGGTGAAAATTTGATTAAAACTGGAGAGAAAGGAAAACGCTGTGAAAACTCCTGTAATAGATAGAATAACGATACTTAAGAATGCATACTTTGAAAATACAGGCAAAAAAGAATGGACATATAATCTTTGTTTACGCCAAAAAATGATCGTAAAAGTGAGTCCAGCTGCCCAAATAGCTGCTGCCAATAGGTGAATTCCATTACTAATCACTAATAATACAGTGGGTTCAAACTCAAGTGAATGACCGTTTAAACTTTTAGATACAAGGATTACCAGTATCCAACTTAAATCAAACCATTTATTTCGGAATAAACAAACAAAGCCAATAAGTGACATGAAAAGGGAAGCCAGCCAAACCATACCAAAAATAGAACCAAGAGGAAAATTAAGGGAGAATGACAACCCGTTATCAGTAAAAATATTTAGTTGGATTAGAATCATGGCCATTAAACCAACTAGGTGTGTCATTTGGATGATGATTCCCCAGAACAAATATTTCTTCTTCAACTCAGTTGAATCGTTTTGAATCGTTCTCCACCAAAACACCCAGCCGATTATACAAAGAAGACCAATATAATAAATGGCTCTCATGAAATATATGATCACTTCTGATAAATTGATTTCATTCAACATGAGTCCTACTTGTTCGGATGGAATCACTTCAGTATGATTTGATTCATCTTTTGATTCCTGATATGAAGGTGAATCCGATTCATTCCCTTCCTCTTGCGATTGCTGAGATGGAATAGCATCTGCAATTTTAAAATGGTAAGAGCCTCTTATAGGATGGCCATCATTGGATGAAACTGCGTAATATTCAACCTTATAGATTCCCCCCGCTAGCTCTGGTACCTCTAAAATGATTGCTTGTTGATTATCACTTAATTGAGCTGGTTTGCTCGTTATTTCCTGTTGCTTATCATCAAATACCTTTATTGAGACAAGATCTCTTTCTACTTTATTATCAAAAGTGATGATAATCTCTTTTGGAGACGTCTCGAGCTGGCTATTGGGAGCAGGCGTTTCTTTCACAACAAAAGAATGACTCCAAGCAGTTTGAGGACCCATGAAAAATAAAAATGCTAGGACAAAGGATAAAAAGATTAGTCGCTGCCATTTATGAATCAACTTAATCCCACCTATTCACACGTTTGTAATATTCTATTCATCACATATTGAAATAGGCCTTTCCACAAAAAAAGTGAGAACTAATCTCACTTGGATATTTTATAAAATATATTTATGGAATCTCACTCATTCCCAATAACAGTTTCATGAGTCTCACCAACAAGAGGATTGCAGTCATTGTCTAACCAGATTATTTGACTAATCTTATCTCGTAATATAGTAACAATCACACCGTTTTCTTTTTTTAATTCAATAAAATCAATACCAATATTAAAAATTTTTCCTCTTTGTTTATTCATGTTGTCACAGGAAGCTGTATCGATTTCTACATTACAACCTTCAGTCTTTAATAATTGGAAATTTAAATTTCCTGTCAATCCAGCTAAGTTTAAATGAAAATCTTCGGGACAATCCGGACAAGTGAGATTAACAGGTATATTACATCCATTTTTAGTTAAGTGCTTGACAGACTTACGCTCTTCTTTTTTGCTTTTTTTATCCTTATGCTCTTTAGTTTTAGATCCCAAGTTAATAACCTCCTTTCAAATATGATTATTTCAATATATGCAAATCCCCGTGTCTCCGAAAGGGTTTAGTGCACAGAAGTTGTACAATTGCTTTATTTATGAATGAAATAATTCCGCGAAAGTTTGTATCACCTTCTTTATCTCGAGTTCATAAGATAGTAGGTCTAGTCTATGTCATAAAAAATGGAAAAATAAATAAACAACAGAAAGGTGGCATATTCATGAAAGTTGGTCCAACAAGCGGGGATAATGGATTTCCGGTTTGGTATGAGGATGAGAATGGAGTTCGTCTGCAGTTAAACCTCGATCCTAATGATCCCTTCTCTGGCTTTGCACCCGAAGAATTACCAAACCCTACACAACCTGTATCCTTTCCAAACAATTTTCCATCTGAAGCCTTTTATCATTCAGCAGAAGCTGAAATGACGACAGGTACAGGCGAAAGAGCAAGATTGGTATTAGCATTGGAAGCAGCATTTGTTGGCGAGACCCCAACGGATGGGGAACAAATTGTTTTTGGACGAGTTAGAATTCGAGTTTCTGGTTTAGTAGCTAATGCCAGCTATACAGTTAGGCATCCATACGGAACGGATACATTTATTGCTGAAATAGCAGATCCTAATGAACCAGGAATCGGTGAAATTAATTTTACAGAGGATATTGGAAGTGTTAACGGAGGGGATTTTCACCTCGCCCTTAATAGTAGAGTTCATCCATTTCTACGCTGGGACCCTGCTGTTCTGCCTCCTGCTCCAGATGGATACCTTGGAGATCCAAACGTACTACATCCTATAATCGGTAGTGTTCTATTGGATCAAAATGGTCAACCCCAGAACTATTTTCGGATTGATGGACCTGGTATTGGAATTGGCTCTCCAGATCGATTGACGGATAATAGTATTGAAACAAGGAATTTCACATTATTAGGTACAATTGCAACCAACTCTGGTGTTGACGTTACACGTGCAACGTATAGTAAATTAGCGGATGGCAGCAGGTTTGTGGATGTTTTTGCGATCTCTGATGTTACTCCGCAGGAAATAGAAGTTACAGGTCCTAGTCTTCTTCCAACTAGAATGGACGGTACGAATGGCATATATTTTACTCGTGCTAATTTCACAGGAGATGTTGTACCAAGCGAAGTGACCGTGACAAATATTAGTGATAATCCTGATAGTTCGAAGACAGTGGTTCCTGTCGATTTTGTAAGTGCTACAGCAGAATACAATACGTTAACAACAACATTGAAAATTATCGCAAAATCTAGTAACGAAATCGATAACGTAAGCCTAATAGTTTCTGATTTTGGAATTGGAGATTTATCACTTCCTCCTGATGGAAACTTAGTCATTGCTGCGTTAAATTTTTCACCAGCAAATGTAACGATTACCTCTACAGCTGGTGGAGAGATTACGATTCCAGTTCAAATTATTAGTTTATCTGATAATCCAACACCAACACCAGTAGCAAATGCTGGATTAGATCAAATTGTATCGCAAGGATCTATTGCTACGCTGGACGGGAGCGCTTCGACGAATGTAGAGACTTATCTTTGGGAGCAAATCTCTGGAACGACTGTATTATTATCCAATGCCAATACCGCCAATCCATCCTTCACGTTCCCTAATCAGACAGAGTCTCTAACTTTTAGATTAACTGTTAGTGGACCTGGTGGATCCTCAACGGATACAGTTCAAATTTCAACCGTCCAAAATACCCTAACCGTTACACGGGCGGAATTTCGAAAAACGAATGCAGAATGGCTAATTGAAGGAACATCAAATATTGCTGGACCAGGGGTAACGATTACTATCTATTTAGGAAACAACAGCAATGGGTCCATTCTTGCAGAGGTAGAAGTTGATCCAGATGGCATATGGAGTTATAGAATAAGTGATTCAGATACACAACCTGATGCCACAAGGGCGATCACTATTCAATCAACTTCAGGCGGCATTCTAGAAGCAGTTCCAATAAATATAAGACGTTAATCAGAACGAATGCTCAAGGTAGTTTATAATTAAAGGTAGGAGTGGTAACATGTCTAAAAAAGATTATGAATCGTCAGATTTGGAATCTTCTTCATTTGGGGGAAGTGGACCTCAAGGACCTATAGGGGAGCAAGGTCCCAGAGGAGAGCAAGGTCCCAGAGGAGAGCAAGGACTTAGAGGAGAGCAAGGACTTAGAGGAGAGCAAGGACTCAGAGGGGAGCAAGGTCCTCCAGGTCTACCTGGATCTTCGATAGATGCAGCATATGGATTTGCCTATAATCCATCAAAAATTACTCGTTCAGGTACTGTTCCTTTTACAATTGCTGGTCCATTAAATGATGTAAATCTTATGCCAAACGGATTACAAGTTTTAAGAGATGGTATTTTTCAAATCAGCTATAAGGCAACTGCGACCTTAACAGCTGAAAATAGTCAAGCTGAGTTTCAAATTATTATCAATGATTCAATCAACGTAGCTTCTTCAAAGACTCATTCCACAAAGACCGACAATTCGGAAGAAACGAGTTCTACATTAGGAACTTCTATAATCTTTTCTTTATTAGCAAACGACATTGTTCAACTTTCTGCTAGTTTACCTGAAAACGCAAGCTACGTTGTACCAACTATCCAAGTATTGCAAATCGGTTAAGAATAAAGTGCCAGGCACTTTCCAGAGAATGGATGGTGTCTGGCACTTTATTGATTTAAAGAATATTAACTATCCTTATTTCATTGCTCTAATAGATTCACTGTTAAATCCTTTTTGCTTATTTCTTTCATATATTCAATATCTAAATGTTCATAATGAAGGAGAAACATCCTCTTTCCACATTCACAATCAGAGGTTGATTTCCAATTGATGCATGCTCTTAATCGGACCAATATAATGTCTTCTTTCCCAATAACAAATAATTTTAATTCATCATTAATTTGTAGTTCTGTAACTTTGCTGGCATCCGCATCTTCTAAAATATCATTTGGAATTTCAATAACTTTGCAAAAAATAAAACAGGCCAATAAACAGAAGGAGTCCTCATTTGTTATTGGCCTGTTTTATTTAACTTTGTTCCTATTCCTATGACCTATTCTGTGGGAATCTTCCTGGAACCATATAAACCCGTTCTGGACGCCCTATTGTTCCGTATGATAAATCGGCTTCTATATTATCATTGGCTACTAAGTGTTCAAGGTACCTTCTAGCAGTTGTTCTACTTACACCAATTTCTTTTGCGACATTTTCTGCTGTAAGCCCATATTCTACCTTCCCAAGAACCTCCAACACTTTGTCAAGCGTTAGCGGATCGATTCCTTTCGGGAGGTAAGCCTTTTCGTTTCCTGCACCAGCAACTTCTTTCCGTAATAGCCTGTCTACCTGCTGCTGTGTTACATGGATATTTTCTTTTCTTAATTGCAATAGCTTTCCATGATAATCCTTAAATCTCAGTAACGATTGTTTAAAGCGTTCAAAAACTACAGGTTTAATAATATAATCAAATACTCCTATACTAATAGCCTCTTGGACTTTATGGATTTCTTTTGTAGCTGTAATCATAATAACATCCATTTGTTTCGATTGTTGTTTTGTTTCTTTTAGTAAATCTAGTCCGTTCATATCAGGAAAATAAACATCTAACAAAAGTAAATCCGGCTGCAATATATCAATTAAGGTTTTTGCCTCTATATAGCTGGCTGCAATCCCTACTGCTTGAAAGCCTTCAACCTGTTCAAGAAACCGCTTTTGTATTTCTGCTATCCTAAAGTCATCCTCGACAATTAATACTTCAATATCTCGCTTCCCTTTCATTCACATTCCCCCTCTCTTTGGAATCGCCACAGTAAAAATCGTACCTTCCCCCACATTTGATGAAAACGTGACATATCCACCTAAACTATTAATTGCATTTTGAACTAGACTCAGTCCAATTCCGGAATTACTGTTCTTGTCCTTTGTGGAAAAGCCTTGTTTAAATATCTGGTCGTTATTATTACTTTCTATCCCTTTTCCGTTATCTTCTACTTCAATAATTAACTCTTTACCAAGGTCGGTCAAAAATAGTGTTACTCTTTTTTCTCCTTTTCCATTTTCTCTTACAGCTTCAAAGGAATTATTAATAAGGTTGCCAATAATGGTTACTAATGAATCTCTACTGATTTCATGTGGTATATCTTTAAAGCTGCTCTCTCTATCTATTGAAAAATGAACTTTCAATTCGCTTGCTAAACTTACCTTCCCTAATATAAATCCTGCAATAATTGGATCGGGTATTTCCTTCATTAAAAATTGAATGAATCCTTGAGTGACATCCACTTCTTTTGAGATAAAATCAATGGCTTCTTTATAAGATCCAAGCTGAATCAAGCCTAGAAGGGTATAAAGACGATTGGAATATTCGTGGGTTTGAGCACGTAATCCTTCTGCATAGGCTTTTACATGGGATAATTCCTGAAGTAACTGGGCCAACTCTGACTTATTACGTAAACTTGCGACAGCACCAATTACATTCCCTTTCTTATTAAAAATCGGAATACGATTTGCCAAAAAAACGTCCCCAAATATCAAAATTTCCTTATCATATTCTGCCTGTCCATTTCGAACTACTTCAAGTAGATTCGTATTTTCTATGACCTCTTCAATTCTTTTTCCTCGGAGAAGAGTCTCATTCGGAACCCCCAAAATTTTATGAGCCGTTTCATTCACTACGGTGATTCTTCCATTCGTATCGATCGCAATGATCCCTTCATGAATGGACTCTAATATTGCATGTTTCTCTTGATACATCCAGGCGATTTCTTTCGGTTCTAGTCCAAACATTGCTTTTTTTATATTTAACGAAATGAGTAGTGCTGCTAGTAATCCGCCTATTAAAATCAGCAGTGTAGCAAAAAAGATTTTTTTCTGAATTTTTGAGACTTCCTTTTCGATATCTGTCTGGAGATAACCAACAGAAACAACACCAATTACTTCTCCCTGGCTAAAGATAGGTGCTTTTCCCCTTAGTGAAGGTCCTAGTGTTCCGGTAGATTCTGAGATGACAGATTCTCCTTTAAAAACAAGTCCATTATCTCCCCCAACCATTTTTTGTCCTAATCGCTTTGGATTAGGATGGGAATATCGAATTTCATTTCGATTCCCGATGACAATAAATTCGGCACCAACCTGTTTACGAATTCTTTCAGCGATTGGCTGGATCGTTGAAGCAGGATTTTCCGCTTGAAAGGCCTCCTGGATATCTGGCATACTAGCAATCGATTGGGCTACTGATAAGGCTTTAGAACCGATTTCATGTTTTAGATTGGTTTCCATCATATTTTTAAACGTAACCTCAAAAATACCTCCAATTGAGATTATGAGAAGAAGAATGACTAGCATTAATTTTGAATGTAAACGCACACAATCGCCTCCATTCTTATTATAGTAAAAAAACTCCTTAAATAAAGGAGTTTTCGCATTATTAAAAAAATTATCCCTCAATATTAATAATTACATCTTTCCCTCTTTTTTTCATGAGGAACGGTATAATCAGCCAAAGGAAAGTAATAATTAGAAAAAGCAGTGAAATCGGTCTTGTAAAGAAAACGCTGAAATCTCCATTAGATATTGTTAGGGCTCTTCGTAAATTATTCTCTACCATCGGTCCTAACACCAATCCCAGAACGAGCGGGGCAATTGGATAATCGTTTTTGTTTAAGAAATAGCCAAAAAGTCCACATCCCAATAAAAGTAAAAGATCGTAAGTTGATACTTGGACCGCATAGACACCAAAAATCGAGATGGCAATAATCATAGGAATCAAGAATTGCTTTGGCGTTTGAATAATTTTAGCAAACACTTTAACTAGTGGTAGATTTAAAATTAATAGCATGATGTTCCCGATAAACATGCTGGCAATTAGTCCCCATGCCACTTGAGGATGGTCCTCAAATAATAACGGTCCAGGCTGGACGTTATACATCATCAGCGCTCCCATTAAAATAGCCGTTGTTCCTGAACCAGGAATACCTAATGTTAGTAATGGGATCATCGCTCCCCCTGATGCCGCGTTATTCGCTGATTCTGGTGCCGCAACCCCAGCAATCGTTCCTGTTCCGAATTTTGAAGGTGTTTTTGAGATCTTTTTTTCAAGAATATAGGAAAAGAAAGAAGCAAGCGTCGCTCCCGCACCAGGTAAAATTCCTACAAAGAAGCCTAAGAGTGAACCTCGGGCAATTGGTCCTGCAGATTCTTTTAGTTCAGCTTTTGATGGAAGTAAATTATTTATCCTTGCAATCTCATTATCTTCCTCTTCTTTTTCCAAAATCGTCTTAAAAACCTCACCTACTGCAAACAACCCTACCGCAATGGTTAAAAACTCAATTCCCTGATACAGCCAAGGAACATCAAAGGTAAATCTGGCAATACCAGATACGTTGTCGATTCCAATCGTACCAAGTAATAAACCTAGAACAGTCATAATTAATGCTTTGGTTACCGATTTTCCTGCTAATCCACTGACAGCACCCAACCCTAATAGCATTAAGGAAAAATATTCTGCTGGCCCAAATTTGAGCGCTACAGCTGATAATGGTTTCGCTAATGCAATCAATGCCACAAGGGTAATAATCCCCGCCACAAAAGAACCGATTGCCGCAATGGATAAGGCACTTCCTGCTCTTCCTTTCTTGGCCATCTGGTAACCGTCCAATGTCGTAACGACAGAGGAAGATTCTCCAGGTGTATTTAATAGAATGGAAGTGGTCGATCCTCCATACATCGCTCCATAATAAACTCCAGCGAGTAGAATGATCGCGCTCGTGGCTGCATGTTCTGGCGGGAGTCCGCCCGTAATAGAAGCCGTTACTGGAATGAGAAGGGCAACGCCACTCATCGGTCCAATCCCAGGAAGCACACCAACTGCTGTCCCAATTAAAACCCCAACAAAGGCAAAAAGGATATTATACCAAATAAGTGCCGTTCCGAATCCCTGAAATAAATAATCAAGTGTACTCATTTTGTGTCCTCCTTTCTTTCTCGCTTAAAACCAAATTGGCCAGTCTGGCAGTGTACCTTTTAAAACCTCTACATATAAAAAATAAACAAGTCCTGAAAAACAAGCTGATATGATAAGGGATAGAATCATTTTCGAACGTTCCATTGTTTGAAAGCAAACGAATAAAAATAGAAATGTAGTGATGACATATCCTATCGTTTCCAGCGTTAAAATATAAACCAATGTAGCTGCAAAAATGATTAAGAAAGGCTTGTACTGTAATTTTTCTTTCCTTCCCTGTTGATTCTTCGTGATGAATGTTTCATATAATAATCGGATACTTAATAAAACAAGTCCGCTGCCAAGAATTAATGGAAATATATCAGGCCCAACTGCACTTCCATAGGACGAGCTTTCGAGATGCTTGCTTCCAATAATAAAAAGAACACCTACAGCAAGAAACAATACAGAAGCAATGTAATCGAATTTTAATGCCATTCGTAATCCCCCTTTAGGAAAAAATAGAGGAAGGAGAGAGTTTACTCCTTCCCATATGTTTTACTTTTGCATACCTAATGCTGTTAATAATTGCTGGACTTGGCTTTCTTGCTCTTCTAAAAACTTTTTGAAATCAGAACTGTTTTTATACTCCAATTCCCAACCTTGCGTCTCTACTTCTTTTTTCCAGTCAGGAGAGTTAACGAGCTTATCAATGGCTTGTTCCCAATATGTTTTGGCTTCTTTAGACATTTTTTCCGGACCAAAAACCCCGCGCCAAATCGTAAACTCTGCATCGACACCCTGTTCTATTGCAGTTGGGACATCTTTAAAATCACCAGCTAATCGCTCATCTGAAGTAATCGCCAACACGCGCACCTTACCTGCCTTTAAAAATTCTTTAACACTTGAGGCATCGGTTCCAATGACATCTGCGTTACCGCCAAGTAGTGCGGTTATCGCTTCACCGCCTCCATCATAGGAAACGTATTTAACCTTTGTTGGATCCACCCCATATTTGTAAGCAGGGAGAATGGAAATTAAATGGTCCATGGAACCTGGTGCAGATCCACCTGCAAATGTTAGTTTACTAGGATCTTTCTTTACCTCTTCCAATACTGATTTTAAGTCTGTAAATTTGGAATCCGCTTTTACAACAATTGCCCCGAAATCTTTTGTCAGTTGCGCCAATGGTGTTGTATTTTTGTAGCCATATGGACTGTTTCCTTCTTTTTTCAGATTGTTTATAACAATCGGTGGTGAATTGACAAAGAGCATGTCATTATTTTCAACTTGCTGGGTAGCGTATTCAGCCATAAAGACAGCACCGCCGCCACCAGGCTTATTCTCTACCGTCAAAGGCTGTTCGACCACTTTCGTTTCACTTAGTACTTTTGTAAACGCTCGAGCCGTTAAATCCCAGCCGCCACCTGCCCCTGATGGTGCCACAATTGTAATCGCTTTCGTAGGATAGCCTGTACTTTCTTCCTTCTTACCTGGGCTTGCTGTTTCTTTACTGCTGCATGCACCCAGGCTTAGCACCAATGCTCCAGCACACATTAATGCTGAAATTTTTTTGGTAGATAACATTTAATTTCCCCCTTGTAAACGTTTTCTTAATTTTACAAAACTTTCGAATATTTAATAGATTAAACATTTAAACAGCATTAAAAACTTATTAATCATTTTGTTCATTTTGTTCACGAAGGGAAAATAAATACTTCATTATATTTTTATTTAATCAATAATTTCAGACATATAAAAAAGCTTGTAGACGTATCTAGAACCTAGATTTGTCAACAAGCTAAAAGAAGCTGCCTATAAAAGTTGTTTTTACTTATTTCATTTATAACATCTGAAAGAGCTACATATAGTTTATGTCAATTAATTGAACATCCAGCCCTTCACATTCCAGCAGTGTTATGTTCGTTTGGTCTGGGGACGAAGGATCAATGCCCATTCGCATCCCTGATTCTATCTTTGAAAAATCACCGCACGAAGGAAATGCGCTAGCATTTTAGAGGAACTCCTGCCTTCCGCTCCAATCAACAAAGTGCCCAAATCAATATTTAGCTTTAACACAGTCTTTTTTTATCTAGTGACTGTTTATTCAGCTGAAATTGTTAGTTCTGTTTTTATTGATTTGTTTGGTTTTACGAATACAAGTTCCTCTTTCCGATTTAACTCATTGGTCATTGCCATCCACGGTTCTACGCAGATAAACTCCTGATCTTTTTCGGTCCATAAATATACATATTTGAATTCTTCGCCATATGTCATATGTATTTTCTTTTCTATTTCCGGTAATTTGAAGGAAATTTTCTTTTCGCTTGCATCCAAAAGAACCAGGGATTCCTTCTTATCTGTTAGGTCCAAGCCTTGGCTGACATCTTTGATTTTCATATCATTATAATCCAGGTAGGTTTTTGAGTCTGTTTCATAAGCTATATTTTTTTGAGCAGTCCGAAAATATGGGTGAAAGCCGGGATAAATAGGCATTTCCTTATCTGAATGATTTTTGTATTCTTGAAAAATGGTAAAGCTATTATTTCGTAGGACATATGTAAAAATAACTTCAAAATCAAACGGATAAGACTGTTTCATATCCTGGTTACTTTTCAAACGAATCGTTATTGAAGCGTCATCCTTATCATTTGTTCCGACTACTTCCCAAGGATGATTTCTTGCCACTCCATGATTTCTCATCTTATAGGTTTTCCCGTCCCAATCATATTGACCATTCTCCAATTGACCAGATATAGGGAATAGGATTGGATTTCCACCCCTAACATTTGCTTCAGGATCATAAAAGGTTTCCTTATTTAAAAATAAAATTTCCTCCCCTTGAACTCCAAATCCGATAATAATGCCACCTCTTTCAGGTGCCACCTTTAACCATGAATTGGAATCGGAATCGATTAATTCATAAATATCGAAATTGTTATCTTTATACTGCTTAATTTGATACATTCGTTTACACCCTTTCTTATTCCAAATACCTTCAGGTTACATCCTACCATTAACAATACAATGACATCAAAATAATCAGCCTTATGATAGATTGATTTTTGTTATAAATTAATTTCATATTCAGATTTTTGATGCCTTGAAACATATTTATTTTTAGTGATCCAAAAACGCCATGGATAATCCTTGGCTTCACCAGAGTTGTCAATTCCAATTCTTTTTCCGACAGATATGCTTTCTGGGCAAAAGCCTTTAGCTATATATATAGGTGGATGCGTTAGTGAGGCGCCATAGTCCTCCATTGTTATATCCAATGAATTTGTAAGTTTTCCAGGACCGTTTGTCAGATTTTTCAGCACTTCAATCCCTCTCCTGATTTTCATAAGCTCGATGCCGTAACGGGGTTCCAAGGCACGGACCAAAACGGCTTCAGGTTTTTCTTCTCCACCGCAAACCACATTGAAAAGGCAATGTGTATGCATAAGATATGTATAGGCAAGACCAGAACGATGGAACATGACCTCTGTCCTTGCAGTCCGCCTGTTATTATAGCTGTGTGCAGCCCTGTCACTAGGACCCTTATATGCCTCTGATTCTACAATATATCCTGCTGCAATTCCCTGATGAGTTTCTTTTACAAGGAGGCATCCTAGCAATGCCTTTGCCAGTTCTAGAGTAGGCTGTTCATAAAACTCTTCCGATAATGGAACGATTTCTTTAGGAAATTCTCCCATAACTACTGCCTCCATAATAATGATTTTCTTATTGTTTTACCCACTTTACAGAAAATTAAAAATGTATATCATGGGGAATTTTTCTCGAAGAAAAAACACAAGTAAATTGTTAAAGGGCACCCTTCTATAAGGAAGGTGCCCCTTTATTAATCAATGAACAGATTGGCAATTGCTCATAATCATCATTTTTATCATTCCCTCAACTAGGGTTGGCACTTCTTCGAAGGCACTTTTTATGTGCAGTCTCTCTGTTCGTTTATGGGCATCTTTTCCAAACGGACCGACATTTAAGACAGGAGCCCGCAGCTCGGCCATTGCATCAAAAGGTATACAGTAACTGCTTCCCCATACCGGTGTATTTGCTTTAAAAGCAGTCCACCCTTCCCCTTCATCCTGGTAGTTAACATAGCTTAAGTCACTGATTCCATTGAAATAATGAACCTGTTTTACTGGTAAATTAAATTTTTCTTGTCCTTTTTCCCTAACATATTGGACACATCTCTTAACAAGGTCATCATCAGATGAATTAACAGCCGGATAATAGGGAGGTGCATAGATTAAGACAATGGCTGGTGCAAGCTCCTGACATTCGATCATCAGACTGTCTGCTATCCGCAATGATTTTTCACGGTCATCCCAGTTAGGATTTGCCTGAACTTGAGACTTTATTTCTTCCACAAAATCTAATCCGAATTTACGGATCGCATGAGTTTGTAAATCCTCATAACGCAAAACACGGACTTCGCCAACGGGCTCCACGCACTGCTTCAAACAAACCTCTTTATACGCCTGATTGCAAGCACCGGCCGCATCTATGGCAACCTTTTCAAAAATCTCCATGATTTCTTCTGCATTCCGCTTCATTAAAAATACGTTATACAATGCCGCTGAACGGTATGGCGTTTGGACAGAGTATTCCAATCGTAAATCTTTTTGCTGAAGGGTTACAGGAAGTGGTGTGGTTTCTCCCATCACTGTTTCTTGAAGGCTCAAATTCCACTCCATCCGCTGAGTCAAGAATGAGGCAATATAAGGTGCCGTAATGCCACTGAGTGGTTCGCCGACATGTGTTTCTTTTCCATAAAAGAGCGCTGATGGCATAATTTTTCCAATCGATCCGGAATAAACATAAAAACTTCTGTCACCCGGTTCCTGGGTGAATACCGGTTCTCCGTTTAGGAAAAGTTTATAGCTAAGATTATGCTTGTCTTTTAATTCCAGCAGTTTCGTAACGGCCGCACGCATACCGGATGAATTCACCTCTTCATCAGGGACTGTTAACAGGAGGAGATTAATTGGCCATTTCTCAAAAGATGCTTTTTCTAATAATCCCATATGCATCGCAAGTCCCATTTTCATGTCCATTGTGCCCCGGCCAAATAAATATTCACCTGATGTGAGATCCCTTTGTGCATCACCATGCAACTCATCAATTCTATTTAAAAGTAATTTTGTCAATTCCTCCGGCTGATAGGCAAATTCCTCAAGGTCCCCATACTCTTCCGTGTTTACCGTATCAAAATGACTCAGTAAAACAATCGTTTCCTTTGCATCACACTTATATAACCCAGTTAAGAACCGCCGCCCTAAATCAGCCTCATGAAGACCCAAATGGCCGGGATTCTCCTGAAAATACCGCAATTCTTGAAGTTTCGCCTGAACCCTGCCGGGAAACTCACGCTCCCCCTCGGTTAACGTCATACTTCTCCAGCTCACCAGTTCACACAACAATCTCCGAAGCCTATCCGGTGTTCCCCACCTAAGTTGTTCCATTATCAATTACCCCTTTACCATTCCAATTATTCATTAACCGAGTGTCCGCCTGAAGTGGACACTGTCCACGAGCGGTGCCTGTCACCCAATTTGTTGTCACCCATCGGTTTTTATCCTTTTATATGCGTTTCTGAATTTGCTTTGGTTTGTTTGTTTTTGAAGTAGTAGAATAGGTAGCATATTACCAGGAATCCCAGGCCGATGAGGAGCCCTATCAGTTGGGTTGGGTCAAAGGCTAAGAATATAAGTATGGATACGCAGAATACGATACATATAGCCGGGATTAACGGATAAAATGGTACTTTGTATTGCAGGTCTTCTAATTTTCCACCGCCTTGCAGGTATTTACGCCGAAACATTAACTGAGAGAGAGCAATTCCGATCCAGGAGATGGTTACGGATATTCCGGCAACAGACATCAAGAGAACGAATACTGTATCTGCTGCAATAACACTTGTCAGCAGTGATAAAAGCGAGAATATCATGGTAAACACAAGTGCTGTAAATGGAACTTTCCGTTTTGAAAGTTTACCAAAACGTTTAGGTGCCATCCCTTCATGAGACATGGCCCACAGGAGCCGGGTTGATGCATAAATACAAGAGTTCCCTACTGATAATATCGCTGTCAGGATAACAAAGTTCATTATATCAGGTGCGAATGGAATTCCAGCCAAATCCATTAAAGTAACGAATGGGCTTTCCAGTAATCCAAGTTCCTTCGAGGGAAAAATAGCTGATAAGATAATAATAGAGGCAAGATAAAATATAATAATTCTAAACAGCACGTTCCGAATGGCACGAGGAATGTTTTTCTGTGGCTCTTCGCTCTCACCAGCAGCAATCCCGATTAATTCTGATCCTTGATAGGAAAAGATAACATTCATCATCGTGACAAAAAGAATAGCAATCCCAGCAGGGAATAATCCAGATGGAGCCAGATTTTCTAATAAAGGAGCCGGTCTGTCTTCAAGTGGTATAATTCCAAAAATAGCACCGACACCTATGATGATAAAGAAAATAACCGCCACTACCTTAATTCCGGCAAACCAGTATTCGGCCTCAGCGAATCCTCTCGTCGTTAAAGCATTGAGTCCGAATAATAGCAGGATAAAAACCGCACACCATACCCATACAGAAATACCCGGGAACCACCTCTGCATTAAGATACCGGCGGCGGTAAATTCCACTCCTGCCGTAGTGGCTGACCCAATAAAATACATCCATCCTAAAGAAAACCCAGCAGAAGGACTTATAAATTTACTGGCATATGTCTGAAATGAACCTGTTACGGGCATATAGACAGCGAGCTCCCCCAGGCAGACCATGACAAGATACAGAATGATCCCGCCAAATATATACCCGATTAATGCACCCCCTGCTCCAGCCTGATTAATGGTATAACCTGCATTTAAAAACAGTCCCGTTCCAATAACTCCCCCTAATGAAAGCATAAATAAGTGACGCCGTTTCATGGAACGATTTAACTGATTTTGTTGCCCCCCCTGATTAATTGTTTCCATTCCTCTCCCACCCCTCTTAAATTAGTTTTACCCCTTTATCATTAAAAGCGCAGTGACAAACAGCTTAAACCGCCATCTTGCTTACGGAATTCAGACATTTCGAGTTCTATTGTCTGGTAACCGGCATCATTAATTTTATGTTTCGTAACAGGATAGCCTGCAGGGATGATGACATAGTCATTCACACGAATACAATTTGCGGCGTATTCCTCTTCAGGTGGAACAACTATTTTTTGATATTTGTTAAACTCAGGATGATCAACAAATTCTCCTGCGACCACAATCGTTTGATTTCCTAAATAAGCAATGCCTGTTTTTAAATGAAAGAATTTTTCCAGCTCAACAATGGTACCTTTGTAACCCTCTAATTCTAGAATTGTTTTTAATTGTTCAGCACCAACATGGTTAGTTCTGGCCGAAATTCCTATAAAAAAACGATCTTCAATCTGCAGGATATCTCCCCCATCAAGAGTTCCTGGAGACTTTATATAATAAATAGATTCATAGAAAGACTTGATTACATGTTCCATATCATGGATTTCTCCATTCCGGGAAAGTGCTCCTGGATTCGAAATCACAGCGAAATTAGGAGTTAGTACAGCTGTATCCTCCACGAAAGTTGAATCCGGATATTGTAAATTCCCAGGAACTTCCGTTACTATTGTTCCGCATTTTTTCAACGCCTCTATATAGGCCTTGTGCTGTTCTAATGCTTTTTCCAGATTAGGTCTTCCTAAATCGGAAGTAGTTAAGCCATTGACATAGCTTTCACTAGGTATTTTAACAATCGTTTTTTTAAACATGACATTATCCTCCTTTATTACCCTCTCACTACTGGACATGTAAGACATGTTGGTCCCCCCGTTCCTAAATAAGATATTTCATTTCCTTCATATTCATAGATTTTTGCGCCTGCTTCGAGTAGTTGCTCTTTTGTTGATTGATTCCCTGAAACCATTACGCAGACTCTTGGTGCTAACGCAAGAACATTGCATCCAAGCCGGTGGTATTCTTCATCCGGTACCTCTATTAATTGAAAACCGCGCTTGATTAGTAACTGCCGAAGAAAGACCGGCATCAGTCTTGAATATACCACTGCCAGATTCTCGTCTACGATACTAATAAATGACATAAGATGAAGACATTCCTCTTCCCCTTGGTCATGCGGCAGTTGTACAACAATACACTCATCTACCATATCATTTGTCATTTCCTGAATTTGCCGGATGGCTTCATCATTCGTCCGATAACCGCGGCCAATCATTAATGTACGATCATCGAGCCAGACGAGGTCTCCTCCATCAGCCACCGCGTCCCCTGTTAGTTCACCTACTATAGGAATGTTCTTTTCTAGTAAAAATTGTTTATAAGCCTCAGCCTCAGTCTGCCGTAATTTTTTCCCCGATTTTAAAATAATCGCCCCATTCTTCGTGAATTTTACAGGGTCATGTGCATAAAGCGAGTCTAATCCAACTGTCTCTGAAACAGGTAAAAATTCAATTTCAGCGACATGTTCTTTTATAATCGCATGAAACTGTTCATATTCATTTTGTGCCTTTATGTAGTCAGGTTCATTGATGTAGTTGAACTTTTCCCATTCATTCCTTAGATGCTCCTGACTGATAAAGGCATCCTTTGGGTGTTTTAAAATAACCTTGTTAAGATTTTTATGCATCGAAGATAACAAGTTTTATCCCCCCTCCATTTTCCGCATAGTGGAAAATATTTTCTTTTAATGGAAATCTATAATATGATATTATAAAAAGAAGAAATGCATGTCAATATATTTTGAATTTGCAGAATAATTAATTTCTCCCTTTTTTGGAGATAGTTGATGATGAAAATGATTGGGGTTGAATAAAATGCAAACAATTGACCGGGCCATGCAAGTAATTAAAGTTCTAGCTGAAAGCGATACTAAAAAATGGTTCTCGATTACGGATTTATCAAAGGAATGTGACTTGCCTGTCAGTACCATGCATCGTCTTTTACAATCCATGATCAAACACGGATTAATTCAGCAGGATCCGAATCTAAAACTCTATTCAATGGGGTATACCTGGCTGGAATATGGACTACAGATGTATGATACCTTTGATTTTGTCGGGCTGATCCGCCCCGAAATGGAGAAATTAATGTATGAGGTGGAAGAGAGTGTTTATTTCAGTAAACCTATAGGCTTAGAAGCTCTAATTGTAGAAAGAATCGATTGCCCGCATAATCCAATCCGGATATATGATCAGTTGGGAATCAGAATCCCAATGAATATCGGGGCTGCAAACAAAGTAATGCTGGCGAATATGCATAAGGACGAAGCGTTAAAAATCATAAATGACTTAGTACCAAAAGAAGAAATAGAGTCCTTCCTACACCTGCTAAATACCATTCGTCATAAAGGCTACGGGGAAAGCCAAGGGGAAAAAACCAAAGGCACCGCCTCTGTCGCAGCACCAATATTCAATCACTCCAATGAATTAATTGGAGCCTTAAGCATCGGTTATGTAACCTTTAACCAAAAAGATGAAAAACAGCGGTTATTAATCGAAAAAGTAATCCAATATAGCATGCGCATATCCGCCAAACTAGGAAGTAAACTTAACATTTAAACAGAACAAAAATATTAACAAAGGATTATTTCCTAAAAAAAAACACTCATCCGAAGAAATCGGAAAGAGTGTTTTTTTGATCGTTTGTTTATTAATAAGAACCTGTTTTTATTTTTCTGTAGTACCTTGATATCAAGAACCTAGTTTTCAGTTTTATTTAGCAGTTAAACTAAAAAGCTTTTCTAAATGCCGAACAACTTCACCTTTATTGGCTTCAACAACTTCTAGATACTGAGGTTTATTAAACAAATCACTTATTTGTTCAGGGAATATTTGCTGAATATAACAACGTTCTATGGATTCATTAAATTTTGCCGGATGAGCAGTTGAAAGTGTGACACAAATTTCACTAGATTTATTACAACTTTCGTATGCAGCAACGCCACACGCCGTGTGCGGATCTAATAAATAACCAATATCAGTACTGTACTTATTGATCGTTTTCAAGCATTCTTCCCCATTAACCCCATGCGCTGCAAAATCTTCTTTCACCTTATGGAGCAGATCGTCGCTAACAACAATTTTTCCTTCTTCCTTGAACTTCTCCATTAAGTCCGACACGACCATTGGATTTTCACCAAGCAAGTAATATAGATAGCGCTCAAAATTGCTAGCTACTTGGATATCCATAGAAGGGCTATATGTGCTTCGGAATTCACCAGGCTTGTACACTCCATCATGGATAAAACTTTCTAATATATTATTCTCGTTGGTTGCAACGATGAGTTTACCTACCGGCAGCCCCATTTTCTTTGCAAGATAACCAGCAAAGATATCTCCAAAATTACCAGTCGGCACACTAAAGTTTATATTCTCTAGATCAGTCTCTCTTTTCACTTGGAAATAAGCATAGAAATAGTAAACCGTTTGCGCCATGATACGAACAAAGTTAATCGAATTTATTGCACGGATATGGTATTTGTTTTTAAAATCTACATCTGAGAATAATTCCTTGATGATTCTTTGACCATCATCAAACGTTCCTTTAATTGCTAAATTCAAAACGCTTTTGTCATCGACAGTCGTCATTTGTAATTCTTGAACCTTACTTACTTTGCCATGTGGGTGCAAAATACAAATGCGGATACCTTCTTTTCCTCTTACACCCTCGATAGCTGAGGCACCCGTATCCCCTGAAGTAGCGCCAAGAATATGAATCGACTCACCAGTCTTCTTAGATACATATGAATATAAATTTCCTAAGAATTGCAGCGCAATATCTTTAAACGCAAATGTCGGACCATGGAACAGTTCTAGCACATACATGTTATCCTTCAGCTTTTGAATAGGTGTTATCTCTGGGTGGCGGAAGGTTGCATAGCTTTTCTCGATTAAGGATTTTAACTCATTGTCTGGGATTTCACCATCAATATAATAAGAGAAGATTTCGAATGCTAATTCTTGATATGTCAACTTGGACATTACTTCTAACTTTTCTGCAGGAATTTGTGGGATTTTCTCAGGTACTAATAGTCCCCCATCATTTGCCAGTCCCATTAAGACTGTATCAATAAAACCGATTTTACTTACATTTCCGCGTGTACTAACAAAGTTCATAACTGCCTCCAGTATATATTAAAGATTTATTACCTAGTTTTGGAGCGTGAGATTACTATATTATTAAATAGAGCTATAATATATAAAATTCATTTTATATAAAATTAAGTGAATAGTCTATAAATTGTCGTTTCGAAAACACATTCATTTTATTAACATTTTAATTTTGTGTCATATTAACTACATTTTCCGCTTTTTGATGCCTTGAATCATATTAATTATTCGTAACACATAAACGCCAAGGGAAATCTCTGGCTTGATCAGAGTTATCAATTCCAATCCTTTTTCCGACTGATATGCTTTCCGGACATAAGCCTTTGTGTTTGCATAAGATATTTATATTCAAGGCCGGAACGTAAATTTGGGCAAGGATGGTTTTAGTAGCTGTGTAGGCATTTTGGGAGATTTCCTATTTTACTAGAATTTAAGAGTACTTGAATGGGTGGAGTTTGACCTGGCAATATTGGTTCCAGGCTCTGGATATTCCATTTGGATTTTTTATAGATCAGATGCGATTGGCGGACGATCCCGTAGCTCTTCTTCAGTAAGAGGCAGGTTCTCTCCCTTGATAACTAACTAGTAATGGCACCCCAATGGAATTATTCGAAGGTTTATTCCACATCGACTGGTGATAGTAAATGATCATCATATTTATCAATAAATATATGTCCATTACTATTGACTACAGCATAATAAACTTCTTCTATTTGAAGATTTCTTTTTTGACATTCAGCTTCGATCCAGTTGTAATTATATTGTCCATTTGTATTTTTCAGGATAATTTTTCCATCCATAATCAATTCAACAGGTAGTGATTCATTTGAATTGGGTAGATTTAAATCTTGTTTGGTTACATGTTGAAATGGTTTCTTCATAAAAATAGATAGTTCCCCGCTTACTTCCAGCAATGCGTATTCTACTTTATTAATATTAAAAACATTCTTCTCCCTTAAATGTTGATTAAGATCATCGATAGAGAACTTTACTTTTTTCATATTCTCTTCCAATATTTTTCCATTCTCTATTAACACTGTTGGTCTTCCAGAAAGCCATTTCCTCATATTTCGGCTTCTTGAGGATATGATGTTAAACAAATAAAACAATAATATTAAAGTCAGAAAGGCTATTAGCATTTCATGAAACTTTAAATTCGTATCAAATCCCATATTAGCAATAAAGGAGCCAATCGTAACGGATAAGGCAAAGCTATAATGATTTTTATGGGTATTTATGTGCTTTCCAAATGACAGAGTAACGAATATTAATATGATAAAACTGGCACTTGTTCTTAATATAGGTATCAGTATATCCAGCATCTAAATCACCTTTTTTAGTTATTTTTCCAATTAATTTATTTTTCATCCATTTTTACTACCTCGATCAAATAATTAAAAAGCCCTTAATAAGGGTTTACTGCTTAAGGATTGATTGATTGATTCAAATAGATTTCTTTTGTCATCTGCCAACAACAATTCATCCCTTCAATTGCTTACAAGCAAGCCGGAACTAGTCAGAATGTTTCATGCTTCATCTCGAAGCGTGTATGAAAGAATACTACCGTGGAACTCACTCGACCGTGGTTAATTGCCCATAGGGACTGAAAAAACATTTAAGCATATAGTATAGGAAATGGAATTAAAAAGAGGTGATATACTTGGAAAACACACAAAACGTGCATCATATGGACACAGGTATCATCAGCGAAAACGGCAATATTAATTTCGGCTCCACGGTTCAAAATAGTCATACCGCCAATAAGAAAGCAACGGGAGCGGCTTTTACCTTTGGAGATTGTTCAAATATCTATCAGTTTCACAACAAAACGCAGGTAGTTGACATTAACAAGCAAGAACAAAGTGAAACCCCCTGAATAAGAACTTATTATTAACCAAATGGAAAAAATGGGCATATATATAACCAACGACAAGTTTGGAGGAGAGAACATGCCCACCAATATAAATATATACAGCATTAAAATCAATAACATATCTAATAACGCCTCTATAAATATTGGCGATGCTCTCCATAATGCACCTTCCGCCCACACAAAATCACAAGGGGTTAACTCCTCATACGGAGATACTTCACCAACTACTTCAGGTATGGAAAATGTATTTATCGATCCCGATATGAATGATCAAGGAGACATTGCAAATCCAGCTAATGTCAATTCCAAGCAGTTATAAGGGTTTTCGTATTCAATGAAAGGAGTTTTTAAATGCCTTACTTTATAAATATTTTCAACATTAAGACGAATGGAATTACCCAAAATGGGAATTTTGATATTGGAGCAACGATCCATAATAGTCATACAGCAAATTCAAAATTTGTTGGTGCTAATTTTTCGTTAGGTGATTTCTCACCTTCATCATCCCTAATGGGCAATAGTAATTTTGATCCCGATGTGAGTGACCAAGACCAAATTGCTAATCCTTCACTTCCAATAAGCAACCAATTCTAAAGTCAACTTCTTGTGTAGCTGTCCCTCCCCAAATTAAAGGACAGCTATTTTAATACGTATGAAAAGCTGTAAGGGGGAAACCTAATGGACTATGAAAAAATAAAACAATGGATGGAAATTACACAAAAGTATCAAAACGGAAAGTTTTGGGAGATGGTTTTTGATGAGAATTCCCATGATCAACTTGAGGAAGATGAGGGACGCAATGTAACCCCCAAGGAAAAGCCTCCATTGATGAAATATCCGACAACCGATATTTTTCAAACAGAAACAGATATCATCCTCATTTTAGAGGTCCCAGGAGCGATTAAAGAAGATATTTCTTTATCCTTTTCTGGTACGAAACTGACAGTTCGAGGGCTGCTGCGGCCACCAATGATTCAAGGTGTAACGATAAAGAGTGAAAGAAAATATGGTGAATTCGAAAGAAACATCAATTTACCTGAACCCGTTGATAGTAAAGATATTTTCGCAAGGTTTGAAAATGGACTTCTAATCATTAGTTATAAAAGAAGATATACAAGGGAAGAGACAATCATGATTCGTTGACTAAGGTGTGGTGAGCATTATGCCTTTAAAAGGGAATAAATTTCCACAAGATGTGTATAAAAGAATAGAAGCATTAGAAAATCATATAAAAAGAGTGAATACGATTGAAGTATATATGAAACAGGTAATGCAGCTGGAAAAGCAGCTTGGGTTAATGAATAGGAGCGATATTTCAAAAGGGGAAAACATTAATACAGACTCAGTCAAAAGACTCGAAAAAAGGCTTTTACTATTCGTAGAAGAAACCATTAAGGGACAATTAGAACCATTACAGAAAACGGTTAACAACTTATCTAAACGTATTTCCAATATCGAGCACCGTATATCCACAATAGAGAAACTGTATAGTGAAAACATGGATACGAATGAAACCGAAATAGAAGATAATAAACCAAATGCTAAAGAGTGGCCGGTTATATACCAGGAATTTAAGGTAGAAAAATTATATATTGATAAATATGAACAGGTCAATAATCTAGGAAACTTAGGAATTAGAGAACTAAGCGGACATTTAAATATTGGCACAACCTTTGGTAACGGTGCTATCCCAAAGGAACTTTTTACCGAATTGATAGAGGAATTAGACAAACTGAAGGAAAAGAAAGTAAAACAAAAGGATGAACAGGAACAAGGAATGGATAGTATGGACAGCAAAGATATCAAGGAGGTTCCTAAAAATTGATGGGCCACACCAAAATCATCGACATTTAGTGCTGAGTGCTAATCATGGACACTCAGCTTTTTATTTTTAGCATATAGAAACTCCTTGGGTGTTATTAATCCAACACTTCTTCTCATCTCAGGCTGCGTTACCATTATTATAGTACAAATAAATACCCCACCTTCCTTACAGAAAGTGAGGCTTATAATATAAAATCCTAAATTTTATGCTTCAGCGCCCTGGTAAATTCGAAATGCTGGAACAATGGTGTCCGAAACAATTTCTTTTCCTTTTTCACGAATGAAGTCCAATTTATAATAGGCGTCGAATCTTTGGCTGATTTCTGTTTTCACCAGTTCAGGTGGAGTTACGACGATGAATTGGAACTTCAGTTTTTCAGCAACTGCAAAGATCGGGTCAAGGACATGTGCCGATGCAGCTTGTCCGAACGGATTATCACAAACTAATGGAACCCAGCTTTGATCGGTTTCGCTTTTAACCGATAGTAACATCATCATCATAACCATTCGGGCTGATAACTTTTGTCCTCCACTACCATCCGATTTCGTTTTAGAACCTTGATTAATCGTCTGCCAGGTTGAATAATGCTCTCTTTGCGGTTTCCCGTACATGAAGGCATTATCCGTTCGCATATTATAGACGAGCAGCTCGGGATATCGATTTCGAAGTGATACAAATAAAATTTGCTCATCACTAATGAGTTGTTTTATTTCTTCATCTAGCAATCGATTATTATCATCTATCATATCAAATTGTTTGGTAATTTTGTTAATGGCAGCTACAAAATGTTGCTTCAGCAGTGGTTCGATATCTTCAGGCTTTTTAGGTAAGATGTCTTCTTTGAGCTGTACGAGCGGAAAGGATCCACGTTCATTTTTCAGCTTCATTTTCGCAACCATCGAACGAATTGCCTCCGAAATGCTCATCATTTTCATGCTGGCACGGCTGGCCCAGAAGTTTTGAGCCTTTTCAGCCCTTTCTTTGTCGCGTTCTAATTGTTCCAATCCACTTTGTGAAAAACGCTTCATATTTTTAACAATGCTTTGGATATGCGTATAATGCCTTGTATCCAAATGGTCTAGTGTAGTTAATACTTCATTTTTAAAACGAATCTCCCAATCTTTGCCTTCAATCGTAAGCTTTAAATTACGCAATGATTGATCAATTTTCGCATGCTTCTCTTGCCCTTCTTCCTGAATCGCTTGATGCTCTTCACACCAGGATAAGATACATCCTTTTCCTTGACTCTTAATTTTTTCTAAATCATTGTTCGTAAATGCTGCCGCTTCCTCCTTTAGGATAACGGATAAGGTTAACAAATCTCCTTCATAAACTGTAATATTCGATTCAGTTTCTTTTTGGCGTTTCTCAGCTTGCTTTACTTCCTCTTTCGTTAATTTCGTTTGGTCCTTAATTTCTAAGTCCTTTACTTCTAAGTCTATTTCTTCCCATTTTTCAGGCTGTTTTTCATGCTTTTCAATCTTTTTTCCTGACTTGTCACGCTGTTCGGTCGCATGCTTTAAGGACGTTTCAGCTACTGTTACAGCCGTTCCTTGTTCCCTTTCTTCTTTTTCCGCTGCCTTCGCTTCCTTCTGTGCACTTTGCAGCATATTTTCTAATATACTTATAGGTTCCTCTGGTTCTGGAGCTTTACTCCAATCCTCATTGTGAGCATTAAGTTTTTTCTCTAATTTCTTTTGCTGCTTTTGTTCTGTTTCTTTTCTTGCTTGAAGAACAAGTAATTCTCTGGCCTGTTCTTCTTTTGATTTTTGGAGCTGTTTTAGCTCATCGATACTTCCATTTATCTCTTTTAATAAATGTGGAGATAAGCGTGGGACCTCTTCACATAGGTCTGTTTTTTCATCAGCAGGAAAAACCGCTTCTTCAATAAAGAAGGCTATCTTCTTTATATTTTGTTCGGTTTTAAGCCTCCATTCTAAATACGTATGATTCCACTGGTTTTGTAGTTCAACGATACTTTGGTGCTCTTTTCCTATTTCTTGCTGCTGAAGGCCTAAGGATTCCTTTTGCTTCTCTTTCTCTAGTTTCACCCGTTTATTTTCTTGGTTCAGAGTTTTTTCTTGATTAAACTCCTCTAATGTTTCCACATTTCTTGTAAGCTTTTCTATCTTACCTTTTGTTTTTTCCAGCTGTTCTTTTAACCCGATCTGTAATTCTTTTTCTTTTTCTTCTTGTGTTTTGATTTCCTGTAATTTCGTTTTCAGAGAAAGAAGAGCGTTTTGTTCCTGATTAAAAGATTTTTCAATATCACTAGAAAGCTCACTTGATAAAAAACGATCAATTTCTTTTAAAATACGACGTAAGGAGGTTTCTGTTTTTTCAATTTCAAAAAGTGTATCTTTCTTGTCTTCTATTTGTTTAGCAATCTTTACTTTCCAGTTGGTGAATTGATTTTTATCACTTAATAGGTCTTTCTCGGTTCCGTTAATGATGACAAAGGATGGTTGGTGATTTACACTGTTCATTTCCTCACGCATAAAAATCGGAACAGGACTCTTAAACATTCTTCCTGAAAGAACCTGCTGATTAATTTTTTGCCATTGCTGCCCGCTTACGACCAAACCGTATGGAAGGAGCGGATACGTCATAAGGGTATTCACCATTTCCTCTGTACTTAATGATTGGAGAAATTGGGTTCCATAAAAAACATCTATTCCAGTCTTCTCATCGATCCATTCCTTTAATTCTTTCACATCTTTATTCGCAATCCAGAAGGGCTCATCGTTTAAGGAATGGTCGAGTTGCGTTTCCCAAAGTTCTTTTTTTATTTGTTCCCCTTGGTGTCGGTTATTACCCAGTATTTCTTCTATTTGTATTGCATACTTGGATAAGACTGAGTGAGTAAAAGGCGCAGTTACATCATCTAATAAACCATGAAGTTTATCTAATAGTTTTGCTTCTCTTTGCATTTGCACTTCATTTGCTGCCTTTAATTCTTCAGATTTTTCTTCTGAAAACTTAATTGATTGGACTAGGGTCCCATGTGAAGTGGCAAGTTGATTTTGCACTTCACTAGATTCTTTATCTTTTATTTGCAACTCTACTAACTTTGCCTTTTTATCTTCAATTTGCTTAGAAAGACTGTCGATTAACCCCTTAAAGTCATAGGTTAAGCGGTCGCCAAATTCTTGGATGAGTGTCGCTTCCTTAGTCTCAAAGGTATGCAGTTGGGTATATAGGAAATCAATTTCAGTACTTAGCTGAGCAATGTCTTTTGTCTTTTGTTTATCCTGACGCGACAGCTCCATTGCTTTTTTATTTAGGAACTTTTGATACCCCAAATACTGTTTAACGCCTTCTTGTATCGATAGAAAGGATTGCTCCCATTGCTTTCTAGCTTCTTGCTTGATTTCATCCATTCTTTGATTCACTTGCTCTAAGCCGCTATTTTGTTCCAATGTCGCTATCTGTTGCGAAAGAGAACGAATACTTTGTTCGTTTTCACTCCACTCTTTCAATAAAGCTTGAAAGACCAGCAGTTCTTTTCGTTCCTGTTTCTCTTTAACGATTTCTTGTAAGGAAGTATGTTTATCTCTTTCTTCCACTAATTTCTTATCCCAATTCATGACCTCTCTGTGTGCTCTTGCAAACTCTAAATTATCTTTTTGATAGCGTAGTTCTGCTTGTCTTATGGTTAATTTCTCCATGTCTTTTTCTAAAGTAAGCAGCGTTTCCTCTTCCGATTGCTTCAAATGCTCTAGCGCACCAAGCAATTGTCTTCCTACCTTTATACTTTCATTAACAATTTCTTTATGCTCTATTCCTTTAGCTAGGTGCTCTTCAAATGGGACGATGTCTTCTAAAAATTCTTTATGGGCTTGCTCTCTTTTTAAGAGAACAGGCAGGTCCTTAGCGATACTGGCCTGACTTTTGAAAATTTCCACAAGATCGTTCTTTTGATGTTCCGTTCGGTGCAAGACTTGACTAACAGTTGGAATAATTCGTTTTTGGAACAGGGAATGATCATCCTCAGCTCCTTCAAAGTATTTTCCAACACCGCCTTCATCCTTGTTGATATCCTTCATAATATCCCAGTCTTTACGGTTAATCCCGTATGTATCAAGGATACGATAGTGCTTCTTCGTATCTCGGTAAACGTCAAATCCGTTCCATTTTAAATAGTCCTTCAAGCTTTCGGTATCAGCAACCTCATCATTTTCAAAGAGTGGGATATGCTCAAGTGCTGCCTCTTCTTTCCGTTCAAATTCTCTTGTATAAAAAGTAATATTCGGGAGGATCTTTGCTTCTTGTTCCAACGTTCTACTTTCATTTCCACTTTCTTCACTCATCGAGATTCGCTGTTCGGCAGAGAACATTCCTCCCGTTATCAGGTGCCGTCGGTCAGCACCGTCCAATTCCCATTGAATGAGAACATGAAAGGTATAGGGTATAAATTGCTCCTTATTATTAAAGAAGAACTGCTGATAATATCGATTGTTTTGTTTACCCCACGAAGTTCCAGGTTTGAGTATTTGAAAGATTGTTTGAAGGAACACACCTTTCCCACCGCCATTCATCATCGCTATGAGGCCATTTGTTGATGTCTCTTCATTATGGAAATTAAAAGTGGTATCTTTATATTGCTTTTGCATGCCATCATACTTCAGGTTAACAATTCTAATTCGATGGATTTTCGGCATGCTCACCCTCCTCTGTTGTCATTACCTTTTTAAATAGTTCATAACGATCATAATCGTGATACAGGTATTCTATTCGCTCAAAAAGCTCTTGTTTTGGAATCGCCTTAGCTATATCGTCCCGATCAAGAATGACGATCAGCCCCTCAGTCTCTAATAAGCGCATAGCTCCGGCAATTAAACCGATTCTGGTTCGTCTATTTCCTTTTTTAACTCCATAATCATCGGTGTCAACCTCCATGTATTTCCATGTTGTCACAACTTCTTTCATATCGATTCGTTCTTCTTCTCCGAAGGTAGGTTTAGCTTTAAGAATACTATCCCAATTAGTAATTAGATCGTTGACTTGCCGTTCTAATGCGTAGTAGCTAATCCCTTCCCGCTTCGTACGGATTTTTGCAGCTTGGTTGCGGTCGATGCTTGCTAAAAATGACATAATGACAACACTAATAAGATGAAAGTGTTTTTTCGTTTCGATTTGCCGATGCTTTTCTTTCATATGGGTAAAATTCGTAGCAAAGACGGAGCCGGTTGGCTGGACAACTAATTGGATGCGTTTAGGCGATTCAATGATATATGTACCTGATTCGTCTGCTAATAGAAGAACTGTCTGTCTCACTTCCGGGTCAAAATAAGTCTGGAAGTGTTCACTATTTTCGTCGATTACTTTATCTTTTAATAGAGTAAAATAGACAGCGGATGCTTTTTTGATACTATCTGCATTCATCATTTCTCCTCCTGTACACATATTTTAAAAGGTGTTATTTTCATTTGATACCATAGGAAGGGCTCCGCTCGATGATCAAACTCGGTAAAGATCTTTGAGCCCTCAAACACTTGAAATTGAGGGTATTCCTTCATTAATTTATATAGAAGAATTTCTCTCTCATCGCTTAATGTTTCTTCCTTCCGATGCATCACTTGAACCTTCAGTGGCTTTTTATCGAACATCATCCACAAATCAATGGTTTCAGATTCCTCAAACCATAAATCCTGTACTTCTAATGGCATCGTTTTTAAATCAGCTAACGAAAACTCTCCGTTTGTTTGTAAAAATTGAAAAACATAACTCCATGCCTTAATAACAGAATCCCAGTTAGTCACCCGCATACGGGTAATGCCTTCTTCTGTCGCATCTTCGACCACCGTATCCGTTATTAGTTTTTCATCGAATTCTTGTTCACCCCAAATCCAATCAAGCGGCAAAATAAATTCATTCTTCGGTGAGAATAATGGAGAAAGGATTTTTTCGATACCCGAAAAACGATGGACTCCTTCCTTCATTAACCAATTTTCATAAATGTGCTCTCGAAATGAAACCAGGCTATTTTCCCAAAACAATGAAGGGTTTTCCGCTTTTAATTTCATCTCATATGAAATATTTTGAATAACAAGCTTGGCAAAACGATCATGCAATTGCCTTGTATGGCCAATTTTTTCTTGGAGAAGAATTAATTCCTTCTGAATATAATCATCTTCTTCATTCCTTCGTTTCGTTTTATCTATCATGCTTGTGATAGTTCGGAAGTGATTTTTTTCTTCTTCAAATTGCTTTTCAATTTCAACACGATTGTCTGCCCTTTGCCATTCCTCTTCAATCAATAAAATTTTGGGGTTGTTGATCATTTCCTTTTGAAAAGTGAATTCCTTTGCCATTAAGCGGTTTACGCGTGAAATGAGGTGATCGAGGTTTCGAGTAGCTTTTCTAAAATTACCGTTCTTAATTAGCTGCATACTATAAAGTTGTTCAATGGTGATGGAGAATTCCTCGGCCATTTCCCTGCTCATAAAAATCATTTCCTGAGAGACATCTGTGAGTTTATAAACAATCGATCCGCCAATCTCTAAATTGGTATATAATTCATCCATCGTGACATAGCGAAAGACCTGAGTCTCCCAAGATTGTCTGATTTCATCGTAATATGAGGCCTCAAATGGTTTGCTATACTCTTCCTTTCCCTGATACAACAACCCGCTTGTAATCCGTTCAATTTGCTTATCGTCTGCTAGAAGCTTCATTTGTTTGATAGAGTCTTCAACCATGTACTTGATATCTGATTTACGTCGATGATCATCATCGTTTAATTCTCGATAAAAGATGGTGAGGAGCACCTGCATAAGAATGGTTTGGATATGAGGTTTCAGCTCACCCACTTCCATTCCCCTCCCAAGCTCAAACAGTGGATTTAATCGTTGCATTCGCTGGGCGAATCCTTCCCATGATTCGTTCACATCCATCTCCTCCATGTTTCAATTGTTAAGACTTCTTGCGGGATCCGTTTATTTTCCTGCCATAATTGCATTAATAGGTTTTGCTCCTCTTCGGTAAACCATTGAAAGAAGGCCTCACGGTATTTGAGATTTTGTGTTTGGCCTTGTTTTTGGTCATTCCTTTGTTCCAGACATTCAAGCATTTTGCGATAAATTTTTAAGGCAGGCTGAATACTGCATTCCGGGTATTTTTCGATAAGTCGAATGATGATACCATATCCTTCCGTATCAAGATCCCCTGTATAATAGAAAAGATAGGATTTAGCTGGAAACATTCGGAAGAAGAAGGAAAAGCTCCGTTCAATTTTCTTCCCTTCACCATAAATAATCAGTTCAGGTTCATAATCGAGTTGATTAGCTTCCAATAACTTAATAGAAGTATGAAAGAAAGATAGATTCTCAACAATCAGTACCCGCTGAATATCTTTGATTTCTTTCCCTTGTTTCATCCAAAATACAAATGGCTCACCGTAGTTCACCATTTTAAGCTGCTCTTCAGAAATTCCAATTCTAGCTAAAAATCCTTTTCCATCAGGAAAGCTTTCAATGTCTAGTAAGAATTTTTCATGGCCAAAGAGCTCCAAACTTCTTTCTTCGAATGACACGATCTCGCGTTCCTGCATGGATTGGAGAAAAGAATATAAATTGTCGATTCGGTCCCATTCTTCTTTCGTTTGCCATTCGGGATGCCGTTCATAAAAGGAAAAATCAAACTGATCACTTAATTTCATCATCGCGAGACGATCCCATTTGGTGTTATGAACTTTTATATTAACCCAGTAATATAATGGAAGCGCTGGTGTTCTACCATTATATTGATTATTTTGAATCGGGATAAGTTGTCCCTCATCCTGCAAGGTTTCAACCGCACGATAAAACAACGAATAACCGTCCATTTCAAAATAATCATCCATAAGCTTGCGCAACTGTAGTTCTAAATCGTTAATATTTATCTTCTTTTTTTGTTTAGGGTGTTGAATATCAGCTATAAAACCTCTCACCCGTGTTTCAATTACATTGATTGTACTCACCTACTTTAAATCTTCATAGAGTCATAGGTATAGACTCCTAATATCCTATTTGGACATCCTTTTATTATAAACTAGTTCCGTTATCGTAGGTAAATGAAATTTTCTTACTATAATTGTCGACTGTGTAAAAATTTGGTGTCAGACAACGACAAAAAGGATCAAACCCCAAAAGGATCTATTTCCGTTTAGAAACCATTTTTACTTTACTCCAGAAGCCTATGTTAGAATAAATAGAGTAGAAGTTATTTACCTTTACTAGAAGATCATGATTGTTTATTTTGAAACAAATTAGTTTTATACTATTTAAGAATAATTTAAGGTTTATATAGAACAATAGAAGGGATTGATAGATAAATAGGAAGAGGACGAAAGCTCGGCTTAGAGCGGGACTAGTATTCTTCTAAATCGAGAGGAAGATGCACCATGAAAAGAAAATGGATTAAATTATTACTTTTTCTAGCTGCTATAGCGCTAAGCACTTTTTTCATAATACAAGACAACGAAACCAAACCGTCTAAAGCAACAGGCATTGAACAAGATCAAGTTGTACCATTACCAACTGAACTCCATCCCGTAGTAAAGGAACGAAGCGATCAATTAGTCCAACAAGCAGCAAAAAAAGGAATTGTAGTTTTGATTACTGACGGGTTTCGCAGTATAGAGGAGCAGAACCGCATTTATGAACAAGGACGTACGGCAGAGGGAAATATTGTCACGAATGCAAAAGGTGGAGAGTCCTATCATAATTATGGGCTTGCGATTGATTTTGCACTTGAAACTCCTTCAGGAAATGTTATTTGGGATCGTCAATATGATCGCAATCAAAATGGAAAGGCCGATTGGTCCGAGGTAGTGCAAATGGCAAAGTCATTAGGGTTTGAGTGGGGCGGAGATTGGAAAGATTTTAAAGATTATCCACATTTCCAAATGGATTTTGGACTAACAATTGCCGATTTACAGGATGGGCAAAGACCCGATGAATCATCTAACGTAGCAGATACCCAGTGATATCTACAAATTTAAGGGGGACTTTTACAGCTATTTAGAGATCTTCTACAATTTCTTCCCTATTTTGTACAGATAACTTTTAAAGAACGAAAACAAACACCATCCAATTAAGATGGTGTCTGCTGCTATTTAGTCCGTCATTTACTCATGTTTACTGGTTTTCGATTAACTGTTTTAGCTCTTTCTGATTGGCAGCAGTTGATACCGATTCAAATTCAATTAATTCTTGATTACATGAATGTTTAAATGCATCCTTGTCTTCAGCTAAAACGCAGGCCATTCGTTTATCTTAGAATGATAAGGTAGTCGAAAATTGATTTGTTATTACTTTTTCTGTTTTATGAGCGTATAAATCCATTGCAGACCTTACTTTTACTGCACTTAATTTAAATCCTGGCATTTTGCATACCGGATCAAGGTCTTTTGAAACTAATAGATTCACATTTTGCGAGTCTGCCCAATGAAAAGGAACAAATACCGTATCCTGACGAATGGTTTCCGACCATATACTTCTGACAACAATACTACCTCTTTTAGATTCAATCCTTACTAAGGACCGATCTTCAATACCGTATTTTTTAGCAGTCGCCGGGTGAATTTCGACAAAGGATTCTACATCTCTAGCAGCTAAAGCGGGACTTTTTCTCGTTTGTACTCCTGTTAAATAGTGCGACATCACTCTTCCTGTTGTTAAAAAGAGGGGATACTCCTCGCTCAGCTGTTCCTTAGCCGGGTCTGGACGGTTTGGGACTGCCACCATCTCCGCCCTGCCATCAGGGTGGGCAAACGAAGTTTCAAACAATCGTTTCGTCCCCATTATGCTCATGGTAAAGAACCTCCAACACAAGCGGATGTTGTCGGTGCCGTTCCAGAATCAAGTGTCCCTGCAGCAATGGGTTTTGCGCAACAATCAGGTTTTCCCTATGACGTGAATGCAGCACATCGTACCATTAGTGCCACTATCAATTACTGAATATCTTTAATGACCATAAAAAAAAAAGAAAGCTGACGGGTAATCCCGACTGCTCTCTTTCTATTAATTTTCTTTTTTAACAGCGGAAAGCGCAGTTTTTTTCGCTTCCTCTTTGCTGTCATCGGATAGTAATTCTTTTGTGGAACTTTTGAATTCGGCTAATGTACGGCCAAATGCCCGACCGATTTCCGGCAGCTTAGAAGGACCGAAAATGATAAGAGCAATGACAAGTACTATAATTAACCCTGGAATTCCAATATTGGAAAGCATTTACGTTCATCTCCTACAAGTAATGGTAGCTAGTGGGGGTGTTCATGCTCCCTGACTAGGACTCCATCAATATTAATTCGTTATTGCTTCACGTTTTCGCTTTTTCTCCATTTGCTTTTCGTGCGCGCGGGCATGGGCACGGTGGCGATCTTCTTCCACTTCATCAGACATTTGAACACCCATAGGTACTGTAGTAGTTGCTATTTCTTTGATCCCTTTAAGATCTTTCTCAAAAACAAATGACGCTCTTGTTGAAATATCTGCTCCCTGCTCGGTTACAAATGGGACGACACGGTAATCTGCACGCCATTTTTCAGGAGTGACCTGGCAACGAACGTAACCGCGGTAATTATTAAAGAATTTGATGTGCGGGTTATCCGCTAAAGATTGGGCCGTGTCTGCACGCCAATCTGATCCGTTTCCGCCTGAAGTAATCGATGTTCCGACAAACTCTGCTCCAAAAATCGGAGCCTCTGGATTGTTAAAATCAGTCGTAAGATTAGAAGCCCAGCTTGCATGCACATCCCCAGTAAGGACGATAACATTGTTGATGTTAATGCCAGCAACGAAATCCGTAATGCGCTGGCGTGCCGCCGGATAGCCATCCCATGAATCCATACTGAATTTTGGTGCCGTGATGCTACCTGATTTGCGCTGTGCAAAGAATATCTGCTGGGCAAGGACGTTCCAATGAGATTTCGAGTTTCCTAGATTACCAAGCAGCCATTTTTCTTGTTCTGATCCAAGAAGAGTACGCTTTGGATCCAAGGACTCTGGTGTATGAGCCTTTGATCCATCACCATTCGCCTGGTCATCACGGTATTGGTGCGTATCAAGTACATAGAAATTCGCCAAATCACCATATGTGAAATCCCGGTATAATTGCATGCCGCCATCATGAGGCAATGACGACCTGCGGAGTGGCATGTGCTCATAATAAGCTTGGTAAGCCGCGGCACGGCGCTTAATAAAAGCTTCAACAGACTGGCCTTTTTCTGGAATGACATTTGCGTAATTGTTTTCCACTTCATGATCATCCCATGTAACAACCCATGGGAATGCAGCGTGTGCAGCCTTGAGGTGTTCGTCTGAACGATATTGGGCATGGCGAGTGCGGTAATCTTCAATCGTGATAATTTCATCGCCTTTGTGGGCACGGACATTGCCAGTTGGTGAAAGATACTCGTTCGTACCGTATTCATATATGTAATCGCCAAGGTGGAATACAAGATCAAGATCCTCTTTCGCCAAATGCTTGAACGCAGTAAAATAGCCGTGTTCATACTGCTGACAGGAAGCGAATGCGAATGTCATGCTTGCTACGCTGGAACCTGCTGCCGGAAGCGTTTTTGTTTTTCCAACAGGGCTCAGTTCATTTCCGGTCTTGAAACGGTAAAAATAAATCGTATTCGCCTTCAGGCCGCTCACTTCTACATGGACAGAATGTGCGAGATTAGGAGAAGCATGCTCCGTTCCACGTTTAATTACGTTCCGGAAGTTTTCATCTGTTGCTAGCTCCCAATTAACGGGAACGACATGAGCTGGCATTCCTCCACCATTTAATGGATCGGGAGCCAACCTTGTCCATAATACGACACTGTCTGATAGCGGATCGCCGGAAGCGACACCAAGAGAAAAAGGATATTCGCTGAAATTCGGAGCAGCCTCTACTTTAAACCCTCCCAATGATTGAGCAATGGTCAACCCAAGAGACAGCCCTGCGATCTTTCCGGCTCCATGAAGAAAGCTCCGTCGGTCTAAATTCTTTTTCAAATTTTGTTCGTTAAACTTCCTAATCATTTCGTCCAAATTTGTCATGATATCTTCCCCTCTCAGACTACATTTTTTTACCACGACTTTGATTATAAATAGGATTTATTAAAATATTATGAAGATTGTAAATTGAAAATAGTATGGTGTTCGATTGTTAGTTCATTTATAATAGGCAATTCAATTTAGATATGGATAAAAATAACAATAATATTTTCTGTTTTCCCTAATCCAACAGCTATTCTATCGATTTTAGCTAGTCATTTTCTCCTGTTTTTTTTAATATTATTTTCATAAAAACCTTACAAACTATCTTTGTACAACATAAAATTTCAAGATTCAAAAGAATCGTTACCTAAAAAAACACTCTTCCACTGAATCGGAAAAGTGTTTTTTTGATAAATAATAGATTTAAAGATTTCATTTGAGTATTAATATAAAAAAATTATTAAAATGAAGGAATTTTTACACCCAAATATTTGTCGACTTCCCGTGCGACTTCCCTGCCTTCGTTGATCGCCCAAACGATGAGGCTTTGACCTCTTCTGGCATCACCTGCTGCAAACACTCCTTCAACGTTCGTTTTGAACTCACCGTATCTAGCTTCAACCTTTTGGTTGACTGCTTTCACACCGAATTGGCTTAATAGAGGCTGCCCTGTTCCCTCGAAGCCAATCGCGATAAACAATAACTGTGCAGGCCATACTTTTTCAGTGCCTGGAATTTCTTTAAAATAATAACGCCCTTTCTCATCCTTTCGTTTCTCCATTTGGATGGTGTGAAGCTCTTTAACGGTCCCATTCTCATCGGCGACGATTTTCTTTGTTTGAATAGAATATTGACGAGGATCTCCCCCAAATTTGGCTTCTGCTTCCTTATAAGCATAATCCATTGTAAAGACGTTTGGATAGGCTGGCCATAAATTATCAGTAGTACGTTCAGCAGGCAATTGTGGATGCTTGCCAAACTGAACGACACTGCGGCATTTTTGACGAAGCGCTGTTGCCACACAGTCGGCACCTGTATCCCCACCGCCAATAACGATGACGTCTTTGCCTTCTACATCGATATATAGACCATCTTCAAAATTCGAATCTAATAGACTTTTAGTCGCTAGAGTCAAATAATCTATTGCAAAGTGAATGCCTTTAGCTTCACGGCCTTCAATCTCTATATCACGTTGCTTCTGTGCACCTGTGCAAAGGATAACTGCATCGAACTGAGCTTGAAGTTCGGAAGCTTTAATATCTTTGCCCACTTCTGAATTCGTAACGAAGTCGATACCTTCCTGTGTCAATAATCGAATCCGGCGTTCTACCACTTCTTTTTCAAGCTTCATGTTTGGAATTCCATACATCAGCAAACCTCCAGGACGGTCAGCACGTTCAAAAACAGTGACCGAGTGGCCTGCTTGATTAAGCTGGTCAGCAGCCGCCAAACCAGCAGGACCGGAACCGATAATAGCTACTTTCTTTCCAGTCCGTGACCTTGGAGTCCTCGGTGTGATCCACCCGTTTTCAAAACCCTTATCGATGATCGCTTGTTCAATATTCTTGATGGTTACCGCCGGGTCTGAAATCGCCAACGTACACGAACCTTCACACGGAGCCGGACAAACCCTTCCTGTAAACTCTGGAAAATTATTCGTTTTCAGCAGCCGCTCGAGTGCTTCTTTCCAACGGCCGCGATAGACTAGATCATTCCACTCCGGGATGAGGTTATGAATCGGACAGCCTGATGTAGCACCTTTAATCTCCATCCCAGTATGGCAGAAGGGGATAGAGCAATCCATGCACCGCGCCCCCTGTATACTTAACTTTTCAGCAGAAAAAGGAGCTGTATACTCTTTCCAGTCGTTTAGGCGTTTTAGAGGGTGTCTTTCTCCGACTTTTTCGCGAGAATATTCCATAAAGCCTGTTGGTTTCCCCATTTTTCCTCTCCCCTTTCCTTAACCGATTGAAGCTTCCTGTTGTTTAAATTGTTTTGGTTTTGCTGAGGAATTCGCTAAAAAGGCACTCATTACTGCTTCTTCTTCCGATAAGCCTGCTAGTTTTTGCTCCTCGATCAATTGGATCATCCGTTTATAATCCTTCGGAATCACTTTGACAAATTTTCTCACATACTCTTCCCAGTTTTCTAGAACACAGCTCGCCTTCACACTTTCTGTATAATGGAAATGGTTCTCGATTAACTGTTTTAGCTCATCCTGATCTGCAGTACTTGATACCGATTCAAATTCAATTAATTCTTGATTGCATAAATACTTAAATGCTTCCTTGTCTTCAGCAAAGACATAGGCAATCCCGCCGGACATTCCAGCTCCGAAGTTTTTACCCACATCACCTAAAATAACAACACGTCCGCCAGTCATATACTCACAGCCATGGTCGCCAATTCCCTCAACAACCACTTTTACCCCACTGTTACGAACGGCAAAACGTTCTCCGACACGTCCGTTAATATAAGCTTCACCGCTTGTTGCCCCGATAAAGGCGACATTTCCGGCGATTACATTTTCGCCTGAAGCGATTTTGGTATGTTCATCTGCTCTAACGATGATTTTTCCACCAGACAGACCTTTACCAACATAATCGTTTGCGTCTCCAGTCAGGGTTAGAGTCATTCCTTTCGGTACAAAGGCACCGAAGCTTTGCCCAGCAGAACCAGTAAACCTTAAGGTAATCGTATCCTCCGGAAGACCTTCCTCACCATATCGTTTGGAAATTTCACTTCCGACAATGGTACCAACCACACGATTTACGTTCGTAATAGGGAAGCTGACCTCCACAGGTGTTCCCTGTTCTAAAGCTGGTTGTACAGCCGGCAGTATTTTTTGGAAATCAAGTGTTTCGTTAATTCGATGATTTTGCGGACGTTTAAAGGTGCGTGATCCTTCAGGCTTGTAAAGCAAGGCTGTTAGATCCAAATGCTGAGCCTTCCAATGCGCTTTTGCCCGCTCACTTACCGTTAAAACATCGGTGCGCCCGACCATTTCCTCAACCGTTCTAAAACCAAGTTCCGCCATAATCTCACGTACTTCCTGTGCAACAAAGCGCATAAAGTTAACGATATAATCTGCTTCACCCGTGAACTTTCTTCGAAGCTCAGGGTTTTGAGTGGCGATACCAACTGGACATGTATCCAAATGACAAACACGCATCATCACACAGCCAAGAACCACAAGCGGTGCAGTTGCAAAGCCAAATTCCTCTGCTCCAAGCAGGGCTGCCATGACAACATCTTTACCTGTCATTAATTTCCCGTCTGTTTCAAGCACTACGCGGTCACGCAAACCATTTAACATAAGTGTTTGATGTGCCTCTGCTAATCCAAGCTCCCAAGGTAATCCGGCGTGCTGAACGCTCGTTTTCGGCGATGCACCAGTTCCACCATCGTAACCACTGATGACAATTACATCGGCTACCGCTTTAGCTACACCGGCAGCGATCGTTCCGACGCCGCCTTTTGAAACAAGCTTTACGCTGATTCGGGCATCACGATTCGCATTTTTTAAATCATGGATCAGCTGAGCTAAATCCTCGATGGAATAAATATCATGGTGCGGTGGAGGTGAAATTAAGCTGACTCCTGGCGTTGCCCCACGAACGTCGGCTACCCATGGATATACTTTCTTACCCATCAACTGGCCGCCTTCACCAGGCTTTGCGCCTTGTGCCATTTTAATTTGGAGCTCTTCGGCATTCACAAGATAATGACTCTTTACACCAAAACGTCCAGAAGCAATTTGTTTAATCTTACTTCCTCTGTTGTCTCCATTTTCATCCAACACAAAGCGGCTTGAATCCTCCCCTCCTTCACCCGAGTTGCTTTTTCCACCTAAACGGTTCATAGCAATCGCTAATGTTTCATGTGCTTCCTTACTGATCGATCCAAAGGACATCGCACCTGTTTTAAAGCGGCGAACAATCGATTCAACTGATTCTACTTCTTCAATTGGCACAGCTTGTCGTGAACCATTAAATGAGAATAAGTTACGTAAGAAGCCAATTCTTTCTTTATTTGCAAGATTCGAATATTTTTTAAATAAGTCAAAATCACCGTTACGGCAAGCCCATTGTAAAGTATGAATCGTGCCTGGATTGAAGGCATGGTGTTCTCCATCATGTCTCCATTGGAAGTTACTCCCTGATTCTAAGGTCTTGTCAGTTGATTCCGCATACGCATCCACGTGGCGCAGCTTCGCTTCTTTGGCTAATGTTTCTAATCCAATTCCACCAAGCTGAGATACAGTTCCAGTGAAGTAGCGGTCGATTACATCTGAGCTGATTCCAACTGCTTCAAAAATTTGTGCACCACGGTAACTTTGCACCGTTGAAATACCCATTTTCGACATGACCTTAACAACACCCTCGGTCATCGCGTCCAAGTATATTTCAACTGCTTCTTGATATGTGAACGGTAAAGTTCCATCCTGAACAGCTTCCTGATAAGTAGCGAATACAAGATAAGGGTTAATCGCATCAACGCCATATCCAAGCAGCACGGCGAAATGATGAACTTCTCTTACTTCCCCTGTTTCAACAATGATGCTAGCCTTCGTCCTTAAACCTTCACGAATTAAGTGATGATGAAGGGCGCTCGCTGCCATTAAAGATGGAATAGCCACTTCATTTTCATTCATATTACGGTCAGACAGGATAATCAAGCTAATGCCTTCCGCAATGGCTTCGTCTGCTTGACGGCAAACCTCGTTCAAGCCGTTCTCTAAATTCTCAGTGAACAAGATGTCGATCACTTTACTCTTAAATGATTCACTACTCTTTAATTCTTCAAGCTGGCTGTTTGTTAGGATTGGTGTCTCCAGCTGAATCCGACGGCAATTTTCTGCTGATGGATGAAGTAAATTTCCTTCCGCTCCTAGATAAGAAATCGTTGACGTAACGATTGCTTCACGAATAGAGTCGATCGGCGGATTGGTTACTTGGGCAAATAATTGCTTAAAGTAGTTAAATAAGTTCTGCGGACGATCTGACAATACCGCAAGCGGCATATCATTTCCCATTGCACCAAGCGGATCCTTGCCTTCAGTTACAGCAGGAAGGATATATTTTTGAATATCTTCATACGTATAGCCGAAAGCTTTTTGGCGAACTAGTAAATCAGCAGGAGCCTCTCCCTCCGCCTCTACTGTATCTTCCAATCGAACAAGCTGGTCGTTGAGCCATTGCTGATACGGCTCTGCTCCCGCCAACTCGGATTTAATTTCCTCGTCGGAAATAATTCGCCCTTCTTCTAAATCTATCAAAAGCATTTTTCCTGGGCGCAGGCGCTCTTTGTATAACACCTTTTCTGGCTCAACATCAATAACGCCAACCTCTGATGAAAAAATAATATAATCATCATCTGTAACATAATAACGCGCCGGACGAAGACCGTTCCGATCCAAAATAGCGCCAATTTGTTTTCCGTCCGTAAATGAAATCGCTGACGGTCCATCCCAAGGCTCCATTAAAGAACTGTGATATTCATAAAAAGCTCGCTTTTCATCAGTTAAATGAGGATTTTCAGACCAAGGCTCAGGAACGAGCATCATGGCTGCGTGGGCTGGTTTTCGGCCTGCAAGCACTAAAAATTCAAGCGCATTGTCTAAAATCGAGGAATCACTTCCATCTGTATCAAGGATAGGCAATACTTTTTCCAAATCCGTTCCAAACGCTTCAGAAACAAATTGTTTTTCCCGCGCCTTCATCCAGTGAATATTTCCCTGAAGTGTATTAATTTCGCCGTTGTGAATTAAATAACGGTTAGGATGTGCTCTTTCCCAGCTCGGAAAGGTGTTTGTACTAAAGCGTGAATGCACTAAAGCAAACGCAGAGACAAAATTCTCATCCTGCAAATCCAAATAGAACTGATCTACCTGTTCAGGTGTTAACAGCCCTTTATAAACAATGGTCCTGCTTGAAAGGCTCGCAAAATAAAACCGATATTCGGATTCCTTCGCCCATTTTTCTGCTTGTTTCCGAATCACGTACAATTTTCGTTCAAAAGCTAATGAATCCGTACTTTTTTCGCTGTCAGCAACAAACAACTGGCGAATAACAGGACAACTTTCCTGCGCCGTTACCCCTATTGTTTCAGCATTGACTGGAACCGTTCTCCAACCAAGAACCGTTTGCCCCTCTTGTTCGACCATTTTATTGATATAGGTTTCAATCTCTTCCCGTTCCGTATCATCCTTTGAGAAAAACAGCATCCCCACACCGTATTTCCCTTTTTCAGGTAAGCCTATTGCTGAACATTGTTGGCGGAAAAATAAATCAGGTATTTGAACCATAAGTCCCGCTCCATCGCCTGTAAGCGGGTCACTCCCCTGTCCGCCGCGATGATCCATTTGACAAAGCATTTTTAGTCCTTTTACCACAATATCATGTGTGGCATTCCCTTTTATGTGAGCATACAAGCCGATTCCACAGGCATCATGTTCAAATTCTGGACGGTAGAGACCTTGTGCTTTTGGTAGTTGATGATAAGTCATATCAAATCTCTCCCTGTTAGTTATTTTGTCGAAATATTCTATATGAACTATTTTAGGTTTTCTAATTAATACAAACAATATATAATTTATATCAAATCAATCTGATTTTTATATAAATAAAAGGAGGAATAGCATTGGAGCTTCGTCAATTACGTTATTTAATCGAAGTTGCGGAACGGCAGCATGTTACTGAGGCAGCTGATAATCTAAACGTGGCACAATCAGCCGTTAGCTATCAAATTACCAAGCTGGAAGAGGAGCTAGGGGTTAAGTTATTAGAAAGGGTCGGTCGGAACATTAAGATTACTCAGATCGGAAACATTTTTTTACAATATGCAATGGGTGCTTTAAAGATATTAGAAGAAGGAAAGGAAAAAGTAGAAGAATATCTCAATCCAATGGGAGGAACGCTTACTATTGGATATCCTTCAAGTCTCTCCATATATTGGCTTCCAAATCTTATTTCGGCTTATAAGGAAGTTGCGCCAAATGTTAATTTCCATTTGCGGCATGGCTCCTATGCCTACTTAATCGATGCTGTTAAAAACAGTGAAATCGATTTAGCCTTTCTCGGCCCTGTCCCCATGAAGGAACCAGATCTCGAGGCTAAGATTTTATTTATGGAAAATATCGTTGCCTTGCTTCCTGAGCATCACCCCTTGGCTGATAGAAAAAGTCTGGATTTAAGTGACTTGCGGACAGATCCATTCGTCTTATTTCCAAATGGATATGTCCTTCGAAAAATTGCTGTAGATGCCTGTCATGAGGCTGGCTTTGAACCGAACATTACGTCCGAAGGGGAGGATATGGATGCTTTAAAAGGACTTGTTTCTGCAGGAATCGGCGTTAGCCTATTACCTGAGAGTACTTTCTATGACTCTATTCCCAGATTCACAGTCAAAGTACCGATTGAAACACCAAAGGCTATGCGTACAGTTGGCGTTATTATTCCGAAACATAGAGACATTGCACCCTCCGAAAAGAATTTCTATCAATTCCTTATCCAATATTTCAACAGGTTGGACCAGTATAAACTATGAGACTTGTGAAAAAGAATGATATCATAACTTAAAATTTGGTGCCTGGCACACCACAATTTAGAAATTTGGTGTTTGTCGATGACAAAAAGGGTCAGCCCCCCATCGAGTAATGCATTACTCGATGGGGGGCTGACCCTTTTGCGGGACTGTGTGGGAATCCAACCCACGAGACCTGGCACGAAGGTCTATTGCTCTTCTTAATCTTGGACATCAAGTTCAATAAAGTAATGATCCTTACGGTAAGAAACTGCCTCCATTGTTGATATTAGATTTTGCTCATGGAAAATCTCAATTCGATAAAATCCAGTACGAAAGTTACGTCTTATTTCGATTGCACGGGCAACTATTCTGTCTCCTGGTTTAGCCGCTTCGATAAACTGGATTGTTGTCGAGAGCCCTACTGAGGTTTTCCATATGCATTACATACTACCGAAAATGCGTGGTCTTTTTCACGATTACCTACCCCTTTGATTTCACTCGAAATAGGAACCCCTTTTACTTAACTGGTAATTTGATACCAATTTTAAATGAAGCTTCTGTCTTTTCAATAACTTCTTCAACCGATACTCCGTCCTGAGTTTCGACGAGAACCATTCCTTCAGGAGTGAAATCAAATACAGCCAAATCAGTAATTAAACGGTGCACCACTTCTTTTCCAGTAAGGGGAAGTGTACACTCTTTTTTGACCTTTGATTCTCCGTGCTTATTCACATGTTCCATAATGACAACAACACATTTTGCGCCGTTTACTAAGTCCATGGCGCCTCCCATTCCTTTGACCATCTTTCCCGGAATCATCCAGTTAGCCAAATCTCCTGTTTGAGAAACTTCCATTCCCCCTAAGATGGCTAGGTCGATATGACCGCCACGAATCATTGCAAATGATTCAGCACTGTCGAAATAAGAAGCGCCAGGTATAGCAGTTACCGTTTCTTTTCCCGCATTTATTAGATCGGGGTCTTCTGTACCTTCAACCGGATAAGGGCCAATGCCAAGTAAGCCATTTTCTGATTGAAGCAAGACATTGTATTCGCTTGGAATTTCATTTGCAATCAGGGTTGGGATCCCAATCCCTAAATTTACGTTCATACCATCCTGAATTTCTTGAACCGCACGTTTTACAATGGTTAATCGCGCATCCTTCAATCCTCTCACTCCTTGCCTCTTTTACTTTTAAAATAACCGCGCTTCACTCGTTCTTTTCTATTGGCTCTGTTAATTACTTTTGTTGAGTTTTCTAGAGTTTGATTACGGACAGATTGAAACTCCTCATGGTTAACACTTTTTTAATTTTCCGTTGATTTCGGTCATCATGAACACTCTATGGTTACCACTTTTCCGTTTTTCCTCTAATTTCGGTCAACATGGACCTTCATTAGTGACCACTTACTCCATTCAAATAAGATTTCGGTCACTTATAGTCCTTATTGATGACCACTTTCTCTATTTCAACCAGATCTCGGTCACCAATAGCACTCATTGACGACCACTTTCTCTATTTCAACCAGATCTCGGTCACCAATAGCACTCATTGATGACCGCTTTCTCTATTTCAACCAAATTTCGGTCACCAATAGTCCTTATTGGTGACCACTTTCTCTATTCCAATAAGGTTTCGATCACTAATAAGCACTCATTAATGACTTGTTCTTATTCGCAATATATCATCATAGTAATTTAACAAAACTTTTCTATTAAACGATAAAAGCTTGTCCAATGGAATGAATTTCTTGCCAACTATTAGGCTTGTACAACTGTACGTCTTTCAATCCGCTTTTCATAGTTTGTTCCGAGCAAAACTCGTTGAACGTAGATTCCAGGCGTATGGATTTCATCCGGATTTAAATCTCCTAACCCAACGATTTCCTCTACTTCTGCAATCGTAATTTTTCCAGCCATTGCAGCTAATGGATTAAAGTTACGTGATGTTTTTCGGAAAACAAGGTTTCCAAGCGGATCTGCCTTCCAGGCTTTCACCAGAGCGAAATCGCCGACTATTCCCTCTTCTAATAAATAGGTTCTGCCGTTAAACTCCTTGCACTCTTTTCCTTCTGCAACCGGAGTTCCCAACCCAGTAGCCGTATAAAAACCAGGTATTCCGGCACCGCCGGCACGTATTCTTTCAGCAAGCGTTCCTTGAGGGACTAGTTCTACCTCAAGCTCCCCGCTTAAAAACTGCTTTTCAAAAATTTTATTTTCACCGACATACGATGAAACCATTTTCTTAATTTGCTTATTTGCGAGCAGGAGACCAAGCCCCCAATCATCAACGCCACAGTTATTACTAACGATTGTTAAATCCTTCGTTCCTTGATCTCTTAAGGCAAGAATTGCTTTTTCCGGAATTCCGCACAGTCCGAAACCACCGACGATGATTGTATCGCCATCAGTAATTTCTTGTATTGCTTCCACGAACGAGTTCACAATTTTTCCATTCTTCACAGAATCCGCCTCCTTTTTAAAAAAGATAAAGCCTCTTAAATTTGAAATTGACTGTTAAAAATTAGACCGGATATACAGAGTGTTTTCGTTCTGAGAAAATGAGATATTTTGAAGAATATGCCTCAAAACGATTTACAAGTTCCTTGCGTAATGAGTTTGCTGGTATAATACCGTCAATCACCATTTCGGAAGCCAAATTATAAATATCAATATCCTCTTTATATTCCTCACGTTTTTGTTCTATGAATGCGGTACGCTCCTCTTCAGGCAGTGCAGCAATTTTATTCGCATAAACGGCATTGACTGCTGCTTCTGGTCCCATAACTGCAATTTGTGCAGACGGTAAAGCAAGACAAGCATCCGGTTCAAACGCAGGGCCAGCCATTGCATAAAGACCAGCGCCATATGCTTTACGTACGATAACAGAGATTTTTGGAACACTTGCTTCAGACATCGCTGATATCATTTTCGCACCATGGCGAATGATTCCTGCCCGTTCTACCTTTGTACCGATCATAAATCCAGGCACATCAACTAGAAACAAAAGTGGAATATGGAAAGCATCACAAAGATTAATAAATTTTGCGGCCTTATCTGCTGAATCGTGGAATAATACCCCGCCTTTAACTCGCGGCTGATTGGCAATGATTCCGACAGGTTTCCCATCCATGCGGGCAAGCCCGGTAATAAGTTCACCAGCAAAAAGTTTTTTGATTTCAAAGAAAGAGCCTTCATCAATAATCCCATTTATTAGATCATGCATGTTAAAAGGTGAATTTTGATTAACCGGAATTAACTCTTCTAACGGTTTCTTCAATTGTTTAGGATCCACTGCCTCACGAACTGGCGGTTTCACTGAAAAATTGGCTGGAAAATAAGAAAGATAGTTTCTAGCCATTGAAATGGCTTCTTCTTCATTTTTTGCAAGAACATCTCCACATCCTGAAACGGAGCAGTGCATGCGAGCGCCACCCATTTCCTCCAAGGTTACATTTTCACCAATAACCATTTCGGCCATTCTCGGTGATCCCAGGTACATCGAAGCGTTTTTGTCAACCATAATGACAATGTCACAAAAAGCAGGAATATAGGCTCCGCCAGCAGCAGAGGGTCCAAACAGAATACAGATTTGAGGAATTTTACCTGAAAGTTTTACTTGATTGTAAAAGATTCTTCCTGCACCACGACGCCCCGGGAACATTTCCACCTGATCCGTGATCCGTGCTCCAGCTGAATCTACCAGGTATAATAATGGCACTCGAAGTTTTTCAGCTGTTTCTTGGATTCGAATTATTTTCTCAACCGTACGAGCTCCCCAAGAACCGGCTTTGATCGTTGAATCGTTGGCCATCACACAGACAAGCTGGCCATTAATCTTGCCCATCCCTGTCACAACTCCGTCTGCAGGAAGATCCCCTGCCATGCAGTTCGCAAATAGAGCATCCTCCAGTTCAAAACCAGAATCGAATAATAATGATAAACGATCGCGGACGAACAGTTTTCCCTGCTCTTGGTTTTTTTCATGATATTTGGGAGCTCCGCCCTTTTTAATTTGTTCGACTCTATCTTGCAGAGTTTGTTGTAGAGGTTTCATATCCACTGTCATTTTCTTCCTCCTTTATTAATTTAGTTTTCTTATTCTCCAATGTATATTGGGGTGCGTTTCTCCTTAAAAGCCTGTAATCCTTCTAAACGATCTTTTGTTGGAATCGTCACTTCATAGGCATTTTGCTCAATTGCAAGACCGGTGTTTATATCAACATCATAGCCTTTATCGATTGCGAACTTTGCTTGTGCGACGGCAATCGGGCCATTTCGAACAATTTGACCTGCAATTACTGAGGCTTTATCTATTAAGCTTGTAAAAGGGACCGTATACTCTACTAATCCAATCTCAAGGGCTTCTTTTGCATCAATTCGTCTAGCAGTGAAAATCAGCTCTTTGGCACGTCCCTTTCCTACTAATCTTGGTAAACGCTGTGTTCCGCCGGCACCAGGAATAATTCCCAGTGATGCTTCCGTAAGGCCAAGCTTCGCAGTTTCAGAGGCAATGCGGATATCACAAGCAAGAGCCAGTTCAGTTCCCCCGCCAAAAGCAACTCCGTTAACAGCTGCTATGACCGGTTGGGGTAATGATTCTAAAGAGTTGATAGTATCGCGGATCAAAGAAACAGTCTTTCTCACCTGAACCGTATCCATTCCAGCTCGCTCTTTTAAATCAGCTCCTGCACAAAAAGCTTTCTCCCCAGCCCCTGTAATGACTATACAGCGGACTGATCGATCATATTTACATGTAAGAAGTGCGTCGCGGAGACCCTCTAACATCTCTACTGATAAAGCATTAGCAGCTTCCGGCCTATTTAACGTAATCATCACGATTCCGTTTTCCATCTTGTTAACTAATATGGTTTTAGTCATGGTTTCACCTTTCTCACATGGTATTTCCAAGCTTTCCATCCAGCCCGGAGCTAGCTGCTTGAAAACTTTTACTAGGTAAAATTCTGCCAATCTTCTCCTGAATGAATTGGGATGAATGAAGCAGCTTTTGTTGATCAACTCCAGTGTGAATTCCCATCCCGTGAAGCATATAGAGTAAATCATCTGTTGCTACATTTCCGGATGCACCTGGAGCATATGGGCATCCTCCTAAGCCGCCAAGAGAAGAATCAAAAATGGTAATTCCCATTTCTAACGATACTAAGATGTTGGCCAAAGCAGTTCCCCGTGTATCATGAAAATGCATGGCTAATTTATCTGCTGGAAATCTTTTTAATAAAACTTCCAAAACTTCTTGAACTTGCTTTGGATTTGCCACACCGATTGTATCCCCAAGGGACAGTTCTGCAATACCCATTTCAAATAATGTTTCCGAAACTCTAATGACCGCGTCAATATCAACATGCCCTTCATACGGACAGCCAAAAACGGTCGAAACATAACCTCTGCTTAATTTTCCTGCTGAAATGGTTTCTCTGACCAAATCTCTTAACACAGGGAAAGTCTCGCCAATCGTTTTATTTATATTTTTTAGGTTATGTGTTTCGCTAGCTGACATAAACACTGCTACTTCATCAATGTTCGCTTTAAATGCCTGTTCCAATCCTTTAAGATTTGGAACGAGTGCTGTATAGGTGACATCAGGCACTTTTGTAATGCCAGTTGCGACGGCAGCTGCATCTGAAAGTGCAGGAATCCATTTTGGATTAACAAAAGAGGTAATCTCAATATGTTTTAGTCCACTTTCTGACAATTGATTAATCCAAGCAATTTTATCTTCTGTAGAAATAAAAGACTTTTCGTTTTGCAGTCCATCACGAGGGCCCACCTCTTTAATCGTTACATCTTCCGGCCACTTCATTGTTCCATCTCCTTAATACCTTTTTTAAGGGCTTTATTCAACTTCTACAATGATGTCGCCTTCATTTACAAAGTCGCCTTCATTCACTTTTACTTCTTTCACCGTTCCAGCGAATTCAGCTTCAATCGGAATTTCCATTTTCATCGATTCTAAAATCACAACATCTTGACCCTCTTCTACCTGATCTCCAGCTTTAACTAATACCTTCCATACACTTCCTGCCATACTTGCAATGATTTCACTCATGATTTTTCCTCCTATTTTACGGTGTTTGTTTTTTTAGTTTTTAAATACTTGTTTACAAAATCTGTTGTTGTATCACCGGAATGGAATGCCGTATGAGCAATAACTTCCTGCAGCATTGGGATATTTGTTTTAATCCCTTCAATATGATAATTAGCTAATGCATTTTGCAGGCGGTTTATTGCCTCTTCACGATTGCTGCCTTTAACAATAAGCTTAGCAATCATTGGATCATAAAAAGGAGTGACTACAGATTGACCGTGAATGGCTAATTCATGTCGAACTCCAGGCCCGTTCGGCAACCCTAATTTTGTTATTTTTCCAGGTGACGGGAAAAATGTTTTGGGATCTTCGGCATAGATTCTAACCTCAATTGCATGCCCCTCACGTTTTACCTCTTCTTGAGAAAAATTCAGAGCTTCACCTGCAGCAATTTGCAATTGTTTTTCAACTAAGTCTAAACCTGTAATTTCTTCCGTAACCGGATGCTCCACTTGCAAACGGGTATTCATTTCAAGAAAGTAGAAATTTTGCTCTTCATCAACTAAGAACTCAATTGTTCCGGCATTTTTATACCCAATGGATTTTGCCGCTTTTACGGCAGCCTCTCCCATCTTGGTACGGGTTTTTTCAGTAATAAACGATGATGGGGCTTCCTCTACGACTTTTTGATGACGACGCTGGATCGAACACTCACGTTCCCAAAGGTAAACTGTATTACCAAAACCGTCTGCCAAGATTTGAATCTCAATATGTCTTGGATTTGCAACAAATTTTTCAATATACATCGATCCATCGCCAAAGAAGTCAGTAGCACGTTTTTGGTTCCCCGCAAAAGCTTTTCTGATTTCATCCCCGTTATGGACCACTTGCATGCCAATTCCGCCACCCCCAGCAGAGGCTTTTAGCATGACAGGATAACCGATGGTGTCGGCCACTTCTACTGCTTCCTCTGCGTCTGACAGTGGGTAGGTAATTCCTGGTACGACAGGAACACCTGCTTCCTCCATCACTTTGCGAGATTCAATCTTACTTCCCATTTTAGAAATAACGTTTGGAGAAGGGCCGATGAAGATAAGGCCCGCTTCCTCACAACGGCGGGAAAATTCAGCATTTTCCGAAAGCAGTCCATACCCCGGGTGGATTGCCTCCGCTCCTGAAACCTGTGCGACCTCTAGAATTTTATTAATATTTAAATAGCTTTCAACTACCCTTGAACCTCCGATTAAATAGGCCTCATCTGCCAATTTTACATGTGGAGCATCAGCATCTGCTTCTGAGTAAACTCCAATACTTGTAATCCCTAAGTCCTTGCATGTACGCATGACACGAACAGCAATTTCGCCGCGATTGGCAATTAATACTTTTTTGAACATTCTTTCCACCCCTTCTTCCAAAATCTAAATAGGTTCAAAACTCTATTGCTGTATTACAAAGATATGTAAAATTTAATCATTTATTTTCAGCATTCTTGAACTTCTAAGCTAGTAAATGGAACCAGTCATTCGCTGCTCATTTTCCTGACAAATGACTGGCTCTCATTACTAACTATTTAACGAATGATTTTTCAGCAACTCTTTTTTGTATTTGTGCAACGGTTGCTGGATCTTCAAGTCCTGTAATGTCGCCTTGAACCTTTCCTGATAAAACAATTTCCTTTAATAAACGGCGCATGATTTTTCCGCTGACTGTTTTCGGCAGCATATCCGTAAAAATAATGGATTTTGGAGCAGCAATCTTCCCGATTTGTTGAATAATCTGATCATTTATTTGTTGTTTTAAGTCTTCTGTTTCTTCATAGCCATCAGCTAGACGAACAAATACGAGCGGTACTTCTCCTTTAATTTCGTCAGGGATTCCAATGATGGCGGTTTCAGAAACACCCGCACATTCTAGGACAGCGCTTTCCATCTCCATTGTACTTAATCGGTGTCCAGCTACATTAAATGCGTCATCTGAACGGCCCACTACCCATAAATATCCATCATCATCTATCAACGCCAGGTCGCTGGCATAATAACAGCCTTCCACTTGACTAAAATAGGATGCGTAATAGCGTTCTGGTTCTTTCCAAAGTGTTCTGCATAGCATAGGAAATGGTTTTCGAATAACTAGATTTCCTAACCTGCCAGGCTGAACTGGATTGCCTGCTTCATCCACTACATCCATAACGGCTCCTAAAAAGGAAGTACCTGCGGAACCCGGTTTCATTGGTGTCAGCCAGGCTGCTCCAGCTATAGGCGATCCCGCTGTTTCGGTTTGACCCCAAGTATTATTGATATATACCTTTTTCTTTCCTAACACTTCATATGTCCAATGCCAGGTTTCTGGATCAAAAGGTTCTCCCACAAGGGAAATGACATCAAGACAAGATAAATCAAATTTCTCTACTGCCTTTTCTCCCATACTTTTTAACATTCTTAATGCTGTTGGGGCAGTAAACAGTTTATTCACCCTGTACTTTTCAATGATTTGATAAAAACGGTCTTTTGTTGGATAATCAACTGCCCCTTCAAAGACAACGGTTGTTACACCATTGGCTAAGGCACCTGCAATTCCCCAAATATGCATGGTTAACCAGCCAATATCCGCGGTACACCAGAAAACATCGTCATTATGGTGATCCATATGATACTTGGCATATATGTAATTCTGAATGACAAAAGCCATGCCGGAATGGACAACACCTTTTGGTTTACCTGTCGTACCACTTGTATAAAACACAATACCGCTCTCATTCGCTTCTAATCTCTCAGGTTCACAAATGATGCTTGCCGCCTTTGTCTGCTCATGCCACCAGTAATCCCGGCCTTCTTTCATTTGAACCTCTGAACCTAATCGGTCTACAACAATGACTGCTTCGATAGATGGAATAGATGGTACAACATTATCGACTTTTTCTTTTAAACGAATGATTTTACCTCGGCGTTCAGTGGCATCTGCAGTGACCAAAACTTTTGGCTCAAAATTAATGAGTCGATCTGTCAATGATTTTTCGGAATAACCTGAGAAAATCGTATTATAAATTGCACCAATTCGAAAACAAGCTAAAACGGCAATAAAGGCTTCGGCTAGATTTGGAAGAAAAATAGCTACACAATCACCTTTTTTTACACCAAATGATTTAAGAACATTCGCAAAACGATTTACTTCAGCAAGAAGCATATTATACGTGTAAAATTTGGTGTTCCCGTTTTCACCTTCCCAAATGAGAGCGGTCCGGTTTCCTGCCCCATTTTCGATATGCCGATCAAGTAAATTTACACTTGGGTTGCTAATGCCGCCCGAAAAAAAGCGAAAATCGGGAAGTTGTCCACTAATGGTTTCATTCCATGGTTCATACCAATCAAGTTCACGTGCTGCACGATCCCAAAATGCCGCAGGATCTTCTTGGGATAATTTAAGAAGTTCTTGGAAAGCTTCGTTGCTCCCAATGGAGGTTGAACGAACTTTTTCTTCTGCAGGATAAATGCGTTTGCTATTTGAAACTACTTGTAAAATTCCACTGATATCCATGTCATGACCCCTTTACAATTTTTAGTTAATACCTATAAAAATTCATTAACATCCAATTTGTTTAGCAATGACCATTCGTTGAACTTCAGATGTTCCTTCACCAATTTCCAAAAGTTTCGCATCACGGAAGAATCGCTCAACTTGATATTCCTTCATATATCCATATCCGCCATGAATTTGAACGGCCTGATCACATGCACGCATGCATATTTCCGAAGCAAATAATTTCGCGAATGCCGCTTCCTTTTTAAATACTCGTCCTTGATCCTTTAACCATGCTGCTTTGAAAACCATATTCCGTGCTAGTTCGATATTCATTGCCATATCCGCTAATTTAAATTGGATTGCCTGGAAGTTGGATAAACTTCTTCCAAATTGTTTTCTTTCTTTTGCATATTGAAGAGCTTTATCATACGCTCCTTGTGCAATACCTACAGCCATGGCACCGATTCCAATTCTTCCGCCATCAAGAGTAGCTAAAAATTGCTTGTAACCGTTTCCAATTGTTCCTAGCAGATTTTCTTTAGGAACTCTTACATTCTCTAGGATAAGTTCTGTTGTATTTGAGGCATGCAGACCCATTTTTTCGTAGTTGTTGATCACAGTGAATCCTGGAGCATCAGTAGGTACAATAAATGCACTGATTCCGTTGATTCCTTTTGAGCGGTCTGTTACGGCTGTCACTGCAAGGTGTTTGGCATAGCTTGCATTTGTAATAAAACATTTTGAGCCGTTAATGACCCACTCATCTCCATCAAGAACAGCCGTTGTTTGGGTTCCCCCTGCATCGGAGCCTGCATTCGGTTCAGTCAATCCGAATGCTCCGAAAGACTCTCCAGTACAAATGGGTGTTAAGTATTTCTCTTTTTGCTCGTTGGTACCGAATAAATTTAGAGGGGCCCCTCCTAATGAAATATGTGCTGAATATGTAATTCCTGTTGATGCACAAACACGACTAAGTTCTTCAACGACAATTGCAAAGCTGATCGTATCTGCTTCACCACCCCCATATTGTTCAGAGAAAGGCAGACCCATGATCCCTAACTCTGCTAATTTCGAAAAAATCTCCTTAGGGAATTCCCCCGTTCGATCACGTTCATCTGCTCCAGGAGCAACTTCTGCATCAGCAAAATCTCGAATTAATTTGCGTATCATCTCTTGTTCTTTTGTTAAATCAAAATTCATTTATATACAACTCCTTTCCAAATATTCTGATTGTTTTCAGCAAAAAAAATATAAAATAACATATCTAAGCCCACTATTCTATGTGCTGACCCCCTATCATTACTTTCGAAATTTTCATATAATCAGAATATAACTATTTTGAGAATAATGCTATGTCCATTTTCATGAATATAATTGTGATAAATTTGTGTCTTTTACACAAAAACATGAAAATGGATCGAAATGAAAAATTATTTAATTCCTTAGAGAATGGATGATGAAAGATGCAAGATACATTAACTCATCGGCAACTAAAGTCCTTAATCCATGTGTCCAACGTTATTAATTCCAAATTAGATATTAATACCATCTTTGATTCAATCATGAATGAAACAATATCTGTCGTTGAAGCTGCTGGGGGTGGCTCTATATGGATTTTTGACAAAAACCAAAATCGACTAATCGCAAAATCAGCTCAAGGATTATTTTATCCACATATTTTTAGGCAAATTAAACTAGTTAGCGGTGAATCCATGACGGGGAGGGCTTTTGCTGCAAAAAAATGTCTCATTTTTTGGGATGAGATAGAAGTTAAACAGGCACTGTCTACATTAACTCCATATAATAGAGATTTATTGGATCTGTCTATTCCGAGTAATTTTCATTTTACATCTGTCATTTCTTCACCTATTTTACAAAAGGGAAAATGTATTGGCGTGATTACATTGGACTCTTTTGAACAATCTTTGCAGTTTAAGCAAGAGGATATTAATCTATTGGAAGCGATTGGCCACCAAGCAGCGGTTGCCTTGGAAAAATCCAGTCTTTATTTTGAAAAGGAAAAAATGGTTCAGAAGCTTTCCCATTCAATTGAAATACATAGGAACTTAGCTAATCTTGTTGTAAATGGAGAAGGAATTCAATCGATTATGAATTATATACATAAAACAATTGGACAACATATGTTTCTCTTTGATGAAATAGGAGAGCTTAGGGCTTCTGCTTGCCATTCCTCATTTTCTGTTGAAATGACCGAATATATGAAAGCGTATGCAAAACAAATTATCCTAACACTAGAAAACTCACTTACCGTTTCCGAAGTAACATTAATTGATGATACGTATCAATTAGTTGTATTGCCACTTGGATCCAAACAAAAGTCTCTAGGCGGGTTAATAATCCTTTCTAAACAAAAAATGAGTAAAGTGGATATCGCCGCTCTTGAACATGCTTGTACTGTCATTTCACTTGAACTTGTAAAAGAGCAAGCCGTTTTTGAAACACAGCAGCGTTTAAGAGGAGAATTCGTGACGAAGCTTTTTTCAGGACAGATTGATGAAGTACTCATTCAGAAAGCAAAAAATTTAAATTTTGACCCTTACTGGAACTACGTTGCCATTATTATTAATGTAAAAGATAAGTTAAACGAGCAAAAGGTTTTTGGTGATCCCGTTATAAGGAATTTACTCCATATGACCAATATGACCTTACTTGGGAGGAACTTTCAAGTAACGGCAGTAAGGCATGAAAATCAAATTGTTGCTCTTCTATCCTTGCATTCAAGAGTTTCTTCGACCAATATTGTTGCTGAAATAAAGGAACTTACAAAAAAGTTACATCTAGAGATAAAAAATAAATATAGTGAGATAGACGTATCGATTGGCATTGGAAGAATTAAGCAAGGGCTAACTCTTGTCCATAAGTCATTTGTAGAAGCGACAAAGTGCATAAAGTTTCTCAAAAACTATCTTTTTGATGATAGGGTCCTTAGTTATACAGATCTTGGGGTTCAGAGGTTTATTTTACAAAATTCAAAGGAAGAATTGATCGATTTTATCCAAGAAGTATTAGGTCCCCTTTTTCAATACGAACAATCCAGAAAAGGAGAATTGTTAAGCACTCTGATTGTATATTTAGACCAAAATCAAAACATCAAGAGAACGGCGGACTTTTTACATATTCACACAAATACCTTAAGCTATCGGTTAAAACGAATTGAGGAAATTCTATTAACGGACTTGAATGATAGCCAACCATTATTTAATATCCATTTAGCAATAAATATTTATAAATATATAAAAGATAAAGACACATTACAGACCAACAATAGTTAATTTTATAATAACTGCTAAAATATCCAAGGTATAAAAACAGGATTATAAGCCCATCTATCAAAAAGTAAACATTGGGTAAATTGGACCGGAATGAATTCTAAAACAAGTTCTATTGTTTCGTTTTTCTAAATATATAAATTTTTCAGTTAATGTCCCTACGCCCCTCTGGTAATATACTTATTAACTACCATTTTTTTCTATATTCATAACTAGTAAAAATGGTATCTATTACATATTGGAGGGAGTTTTTATAAAAAGGTTTTCAAAGGCTGTTATTCCGGCCGCAATGGCATTAACCATGACTCTTTCATCTACTGCATTGGCAGGGCCACAATCAAATCCAAACGGACCCTATATTGAGGATGAGCAAAACATCTCTTTATCAAGCTACATGTCAAATGAAGAACTAAGCAAAACTCTAGAGAAACTAGAAGCATCCTCTAAAGGGAAAATGAAGGTAGAGGTTGTTGGATATTCTAACCATACATTAGATGGATACCAGACCGAAGTGGATAAAGGAGATCCTTTGTATGTTGTCAAATTCGGTGATGCGGGTCCAAACAAAAAAAGAATTTTAATTACCACGCAAATTCATGGTAACGAACAAATTGGAACAGAGGCTGCCATTGATATTATTCAAAAACTATCAAGCGGCGGGCAGGAAATAGATGAAATACTAGAAAAGGTATCCATTTGGATTATGCCAAGAATTAATCCAGAAGGATCAGATAATACATTTGAAGGAAAATGGTACCCTACCCGTTATACACATCAAACCTGGCTTCCAGAAAAAATCGATCTTCCAGCAGGTACGTTGGCACCATGGTACTATAACGCCGATGGCAGTGAGAGAGGACAGACTAATGATGGTCGTGTGGTGTATGGCATCCCTGGTTACGACCAAAACCGAGACTACAATCCGAATTTGGATTTTAGAGTAGAAAATGAAGATCCAGCCGAAGTAGCCGCATTCCTGAATAATAAGGCAACCAATAACAGCATCTATGGCGGTTTTTATGTGACAGCCGAAGCTAGATCGGTTACAAGCGTATTTAAAGAATTTAAGCCTGATGTATATGTTGATGTTCACCACCGCGGATTCAATACTCTTTCTGATGAGGACAACAGATCTGTTCCTGTTCAAGTTGCAGCAGTAGTAGCAGATCCATACACTGATCCTTTCTCAGGTACGCAATATGAAGTGGGTGAAGACGTATTAAAGCTTGGCAAACAAGTTAATGCGCTAGCAAATCTTGCTCTTCAAAGAGGGAACTCCCATTATGGCGCCGTTCAAAAATATCCTGACGTTAACCTTCCAGGTACAGCACTTGGAGCGTTTGCATTAAATGATGCAGCCATCATGCTAATTGAAATCAAAGGACAAAGCCAGACACTAGGACAAAAACAGGCTGGCATGCTGAAAGAAACAGTAAAAGTACCATTATTTGAGGTATTTAAAGGGCTTGCAGACGGATCGATTCATGATGTGGATCCTGCGATTTATGATGCGATTCCAGAATCAACTAATAGAATTGAAGACCCTAGTACAAGGGATTAATTAATCTACTATAATTTAAACCGATAGATTCTCATAAGAAGAATGTATCATTGAGGCTGACCCAAAAATAACTTTTTGGGTCAGTCTTTTATTTTATAAAACAAGTCTTCTATGGCTCGCCCAAACTTCACTTCCCTTTCTAGTTAAAATCAGCCTGTACAGTTTACCAACATCAACCTAAGGAAACGCACAATTTGTCGAGAGATACACTTCGATATTCGAAATAATCCACTATGTTTTATTGGAATATTCTGTTATATTATTTTCGTAGTCTACTAATTTGGTACATAGAAAGGATGATTTTATGAAGAAGTACTTTGCTAGTTTACTAGCATTTTTAATGGTGCTAGCGGTATTTTCACAAGCTGCATTCCCTGTTTTAGCAAATGAAACAGTGGAAGAATCTGTGGTGGAGCTTGAGGTAAATAGGGATTTATTTTCTCTTACTGAAGCAAGGACAGTAGAGGTACAAGCTGAATTGGGTGACGAGGTTGATTTAAGTCAACTAGAGTTTCAATTTGGCGAGAAGAGCCTATCTGAGTGGAAAAAGTGGACAAGCGGTACAAAATTTAATGGGGATCCATTTATAACTGTAAAAGAAGAACCTCATTTTATTGAAGGAACTTCTACTGTTGCAGCGACGCTAGAGTTTGGACTTCTATTTAATAGAGATAATCTATCAAACAGAACAATCCGAACTCAATATCAGCAGTTTATTGGCGATTACGAATTGGCATTGATCAATCCGGAAAGTAGGACTAAGGCTGCGACTACGGTCAAACTGAATGTGTATGACGAGTTTTTATTTTACGATCAAATAAAGCCTGCTATTGATGAAGTATTTGAACAAGCAAATGCAGCGAACGAACGCTACCTTGAATATCAAAGTCTTGGTAAGACAGTAGAGGGACGTGATCTTCACTTCGTTATTTTAGCAAAAGATAAAGAGGCTGTTGACAAATATTTAAACGAAACGTTACCAACAGCATTAGAAAATCCTGAAAGTTTAATCGAAAAAATAGAAAATGGGTCAATGGGTGATTACCAAGTTCCGATCTGGTTGAACAATATTCACCCTGATGAAGTTGAAGGTGTTGATGCTTCGGTTGATTTACTAAAGAAGTTTGCACTTGAGGATGAAGTAAAATTTAATACAGTTAACAATCAGGAAGAAAGAACCGTAACGCTGAATGTGGATGAGGTACTAGATGATGTGATTTTCCTATATATGTTTACTAACAACCCTGATGGAAGAGTGGCAAATACTAGAGCAAATGCTAATGGCTTTGACTTAAATCGTGACAATCATTATCAAACACAAGTGGAAACACAGCAAGTGACTCAGGAAATTGCAAAATGGACACCTCTTTCTTTCCTAGATATGCATGGATACGTAAACGGATTTTTAATTGAGCCAACAACGCCACCACATAACCCGAACTATGAATATGATCTGCTTCATGAAAATATGATTGCAGAGGCTCATGCGATGGGACAGGCTGGCGTAGGCAATTCTAACTTAAACTCTTATTTTATTCCAGCACTTGAATGGGAAGATAGTTGGGATGATATGACTCCAGCCTATACTGCCACATTTGCGATGCTGCATGGATCTTTAGGTCATACAACTGAAGTTCCTTCATTAGGCCAGGATTCATTTAATGCGATGGTGGGTACTGGGCTTGGGGCTACGTTGTTTGTTACAGAAAACAAGGATGAACTTTACAAAAACCAGCTTGAGATCTTTAAGCGCGGGGTGAATGGCGAGGATAACCGAGCAGTAGATGAATATTATGTAAATGCTGCAGGAGAATCGATTGGACGAATTAGAGGTGAAAATGATAACTTCTTTCCAGACTACTATGTGATTCCAACCGATGATAAGAATCAAAAAAATAATCTTGAGGCACATAAAATGGTAGACTATTTACTTCGTAATGGGGTGAAGATCGAACAAACAACCAAAAATATAAGAGTAAATAACACCTTATATCCTAAAGGAACATATGTGGTTCCTATGAAACAAGCAAAACGCGGTCTGGCAAACGCTATGCTCTATAAAGGTGACAATGTGTCAGACTGGAAAGCCATGTACGATCCGGTAGTGGTTAATTTCCCTGCATTACGGGGATTTGATGTACATGAAATTCGTGAAGCAAATGCTTTTGATAAAAACACTGCTAAAGTAGAAACCGTAACTTTACCAACAGGTGAAGTAGTTGGAAAGACACCGAAACAAGTGCTGAAAAATTCCAATAATGAAACTATCAAACTAGTAAATGAACTTCTTAAAAATGGTGCAGTTGTCGAAAAGGCTACTGAAACAAAAGCTGGTGTAAATAAGGGCGACTTTATCGTCAGTACGAAGGATCTACAGGCTTTTGGTAAAAACTATTATTTCGAAGCAAAATCACTAGGCACCTCTCAAAAACTTAATACAGAGCAATTGAAGTTACCAAAGGTAGCAGTAACAGGGTCTTCGCAATTAGCATTCTCGTTGAGAGAGCTTGGTTTTGACTTAGTTGATCAAGCTGATGCAGATGTGATTGTTAGTGATGGAAGAATCTTTGATCCAAATACCTTATCCGGGAAATCATTTGTTGGAATTGGAACAAGCACACTGAGTGCTGTAGAAGATAGCGGCTTGCTCCCTGGCTTTAATTTCGATTACACAAGTAACGGTCATGAAGGTCTTGTAAAAGCAAAAGTAAATGACCACGTGCTAACTTCAGGTTATCAGGCAGATGAGCTTCTTTATACAACCTCAGGGGCATGGATTACTTTTGTTCCTGAAGATGCTGAAGTATTAGCAACCTTCAGTGGTAGTGATGATTTCTATGTTGCTGGCTGGTGGCCAGGTCACGAAAGTGCGAAGGGTCAAACTCTTGCCTTTACTAAAAACCTTGAAGATACCACTATTACCCTTTTTGCCAATGACCTGGCCTTTAGAGCACACACGCAATACAGCTATCGACTCTTAGCAAACAGCATCTTTGCTTCCGTTGGTTCTGAGGTTCAAAAGAAAGGCAAAGGAATAGCGAAGGGTAAAGAAGTGAAGGCTCAGAATAATAAAATCGAAAAATCCTTCTTTGAAATTGGTAGAGACCGAGAGTAAGCTCAACCGTTGATTAAAAGGTTCACGGAAAAACAGCGATATCAAAGACAGTGTATTATTTACAGTGAGAGGTTCTCGTCATTATAACGAGAACCTCTTGTATTCAATGTTTTGCCCCAGTCTAAAACGGTCTTTCATGAAACTGGCTGGAAACTGTGTAGGAATTCCCTATATGAATTTTTATCAAAGTAATTCTTCTGCCAATCTATCTTTTTCCTCTAATATATTTAAGCTTTCAATCTGTTTAATAACTTGAACATTTCTTGAGAGAAGTACAAGGGCTTTATTAACAACATTTATTTCATATTCTATATCACAGACAGCTGGTACTTGACCAATAATCTTTTGAACTACTTCAAATGGTACTTCAACTTGAGCGATTTTGTGACCGTTGGAAACACCTTTTTCATTAGAACTAGATTGTTTTTTACTAAGAATATGAATCTCTCCACTTTGCACTAATTTTCCTTCATCATTCTTGAAATCATATGTATGTGCATATATAACAACCTCCTGATGTTTCATGACAATCCCTCGAAAGTAAAAAGCGATGCCTTCTTTCAGCATCGCAACCTTTATTTAGTTTAAGTTTACAGACTGATTAAAATGACTTTCCACTCTTTTATTTGAAACAAAGCTATGCAAAATCATTCCAAAGATAACGATAAAAATACCGACCGTGGATAATGGCGAAGGAAGAGGTATAGATAGAATTATTAGTTCCCCAGCTAATGCAAAAACTACTTCTATTGATTGGGTTGCTTCAACAGCAGCCAACTTTTGCATATTTCCTCTTACCATATCTGTAGCCATGAAAAATAAGACTGTAGCAATGACTCCTGAAAAAAGTGCCACCAATAACGATTGAAGACTTTGCCCTCCACTTGGCAATCCAACAGTAAACAAGCCATAGCAGGAAAGTAATAACCAGAATGGGAGACTTGCTAATGTCATTCCTAACACTCGTTGATAAGCATCTATACGCCCTTCAGATACATCCATCATTTTGCGATTCCCTAAAGGATAAGCAAATGAAGCGATCAGAATCGGAACAACACCTAATAATAGATTTTCAAAGGAAAGTTGCTTTGCTTGTTCCAGTTGCATGACACCAATTCCTAACAGAATAATCAATGACATGATAAGTCCTCTAAAGGGAATTTTACCTCTTATCTGTAATGGACCATTTTTGGTGTGTATTGTTTCAAAAAATAACGGTGCCAGCAATGCACCAGAAATAATCGTAATTTGCCATGTTCCAGCAATCAGCCAGCCAGGTGAGTACGCAGAGGCAAAACATAAGGGGGCATAGAATAACCCGAAGCCAACAAAGCTCCATAGTATCCATTTACCTGGTTGTTTTCTCATTTCATTCAAGAGTGGTCGTAGATTTTTCCTCATGATGACAATACACAAAAGAAATGGGACCATAAAGATATATCGGAGCGAGGCACTCCAAATCCAACTGCCACCAGAAAGCTCCATCGATGCATTAAGAACAAATGTAAAAGCAAAAAAGAAGGCTGCACAAATTCCGATTAAAATTGATTTCAACTGAATTCACCTCGGCTCCTTACCTGAGTTAATAGTTCGCCAAGACTTAGCCAGTTTTCTTCTACAAGACGGACTACTCTTTCATGTTCTTGATTTTTACAAGCTGATATTATTTGATCATGCTGTTCTACCGATTTTAACCCTTTGAGCGAAATAAATTGTGAGATTTCTAATCGTTGAATTTTAGGTACGATACGTTCCAATGCTAATGCAATTTCAGGGTTAGCAGCGGCATCTAGGAAAACCTTATGAAAAGTACCATCTGCTTCAATTGCCTTGATCACATCACCATTTTCAATAGCTAGTCTCAAAGTCTTATTGCTAAACTCTAATTCTTCGATATCCATATCCTTCAATAAAGGACTTGCAAGTCGAGCAGCTAATGCGTGTAAAGCTGCTACAACCGTAAAAGCATGTTTCGCCTCCTCTAACTTTAATGGTGCTACACGAGTAGATGACCCTGGAAGTGACTCAACAAGGCCTTCGTCTTCAAGTCGTTTCAATGCTTCCCTGACAGGAGTACGACTAATTCCAAACTTTTCTGCTAATTCTTTGTCATTTAAGCGTTCTTCTGGTTCTAATTCCAAGTTGATAATCGACTTTTTTAAAGTTTGATATACTTCATCTCTAAACGACAAACGTTTAATTGGTTTTATCATGTTCTTTTCCATAAAACCAATATATCGCATATTGATTTTTATTACAATCAATTTTATTTCATCTTCAACTAATAGCACTATTGGACACCAACAACAAAAAAAAAAGTCCGAGTGGCCTCTGGTCTATGTACAAAAAGAATTCGTCAGAATCCTTGATAATATTGAGTTGGCGGGACTGCGTGGGAATCGAACCCACCAGACCACACACGCAGGTCTCAAGCAGTTTTGAAGTTTGCTAGCACCTATTTTTCTAGTATCTACTTGTAACCTGAAGTAGTGATAAATCAAACTTTTTTGGTCCCTAGTGTTTTCTTGTGATTTGTAATTTTTAAAATTTGTGTTTCTGGCAATTAATTGATGTATGTTTTGGCAGTATGTTTATCAATCCTTTTGAAACATTACTCAAAGAGAAACTGTATAGATGCTAATATTTATGAAGCTGTGCCTACTGTACTAACGGGCAGGATAGTTGAATAAGGGTGGGGCATTTGGTCTAACTTTTAGGGGAAATTATACTATTGAATATATCTTCTAAAGGAGACGATTTTATGATTTTTGAGATTATTGCAGTACTGCTTGGAGGTATCGGACAAGATAACTCTTTATATACAAAGAAAATAGATAAGCATATTGAAGAATTAAGAAAATATAACTGGTTTAATAAGTTATACGATGATGAAAAGTATCATCGTTTGTTCTTCGTAAATAAGCGAGTAAGGAAGTTTTTGCAAAGTACCTTTCTAACTAAAAGACTTATAAACAATCCTAATGCACAAAACACCTTTAAAATCTCTTCTTGATAAGCAACTAAGTAAATAATCCTTATTACGCTAGCTGGGTAGGTTAATTTAGGAAGGAATTTCTTGGAAAACGGTAATAGTTAACGTAATGGACTTTCTACCAAATTAAAGGGTCCCATTTTCGGGTGTATTCTTGATAAATGTTCATAAGAAAAGACGTATGAATTGGTATACGTCATTTTCCTTGTTTATTAATGTTTTATTATCCATGATGAAAGGTGTTACTAGGGGTTATCAAGACAAAATATATAAGCAGGACAGGATTTGGACACCGTTGGAAGTATTATTACAGGTTGAACACTTCCAGGTTCTAATCTTACCAGGGTAGGAACTCCATTATTCAAAGCCCAAACTACCATTGGGCATATGTCTCTATTAGAAAGTTCTGCTTGAACAAAAGGGTTGGCTAGTTCTTCGACTGTTGGAGTACTAAATTCTGGATCGCCAGTTAGGTTATCACAGGTAGCTAGTTGAGGGAATTCCCCTATAATATTCGGAAAAGAAATTCGCATCCCATTATTTAAGGCAATAGGAGAATCGAGAGCAAAATCTATCCGTCGTTGCTTACATTCAGGTGGTTCATTTGGATAATCGGTTACAGGTGGACAAATTCGTATACCCAATATATTCACCTCCTTTGCTTGTCCTACTATCAATGTATGTAAAATAAAACTGAAGGTATAGATATTTGTAATAGACTTTACTAAAAAATTACACCAAACTATTTCTATTTATTTTAAATGAAAGGCTGTGTGACTCCCCGCGATAAAGGTAGTCTTTATTAAAGTTTATGAAATAATGTTATTAAACTATAGGGTGCTTTTCTTCCATTTTTTAAATTTAATAAGCCGAAAATATACAAGTTTATATTCACCACTTGTACATTTTCGGCTTATTTTCATTCAATAAATATACTGCCATAACCAGCATTATTTATTTGCCAAATATAAATATTAAGCTGATTGCTTTTCGTTTCTTCTTGCTCGACCTTCCTTTTTATTTGATTTTGCTCTTGATTTAGACACTCTAAATAATAGTATAAATCCCCCACTCAACATTAAAGCCCATACAAGTGCGAATTTATTACCACTTAAATATATACCTATAATAGGTATCAAAAGAAGTAGTATGCTTTTTAGATAATAATTTACTTTGGGATTAATGACCATCAAAACTGATATCATAACAAGCAACGAAGTTTTGATATTCACCACAAAGGAGTGATTAGTGTAATTTACATAGAAGTAATACCCCAACGATCCTAAAATTGCAAATAAGGAAAGATAAAATCTCATAAACGAACTTTTATAAAACAGAATCCAAACGGCAATAAAATTAATACCTGCACATATTCCAAGCACAAACAATGTATGATAAAACGTCAAATTACCAATAGGTTCTTTCATAAAGTTCCAAATGAATTTGAAGTTGTAACAAACAGCTGCTACTACAAATATCTTAAAGACTAGTTTTAATGAGAACATTTCCGCTTTCTTTTTCTTATTTGAAGATCTGGATGGCGAATATACTACCGCTTCGCCCTCTTCAACTACTTTTTTCTTTTTCCTTCCCATAAGCCATTGTTTATATCCTCTTTCTTCCGGTTCCCTTTCTGCTTTTTGTCTAGTAGCGTATTTTCTTTCTTTATATTCTTCATCATCAACTTTTTCTACTTGTTCGTCTGAATTCGAATAAAAATCCAATACCTATTCACCTCAAAAATATTTTTTTATTATAACTTATTTAGATATAAGTAGTGATTTCTAAGCTCCTTTTTTAATAGAAACTTACCTCAAGTGTACCACTATTAATTTAGTTTATCAGGTACATATTGTGACTACTTTAATTTACTAGATGCCGTCGCCTTTTTATTGTTTCAAATCAAGATTGTAAAATGTTGTTCTTAAACTATAGGGTGCAAGAGTTGAAGAACTAGGGTTGCTCCGGCGGTCCTTTTTTATTCTTCAGCTAACGGGGCAGGTTAGCTGAAGAAGGAAGTGATTAATCATCCTTGTTACTCCTTATATATTTTAAATGCCAGGGTAAGTAAAAAGCATACGCAACGAAGTGAACGGGGGTTGAATACCAGTTATTATAATTTTTCATTAATCCCACTATAGTTGTTAACCATTCAAGTACAAGTGACAAAATTAAAAAGGAGATAACCAAGAACCATTTTTTATCTTCTTTATATAAATTTAAATAAATAACTGATAAACATGAAGGTATGATACCAAATAGGGTAAGTTCAGGTATCCCTTCTTTTTGTGGGTCTCCCAAATCGAAAATGTCAAATGGAACTGCTATTGTCATATCTATCATCCAAAGGAGATAACCAATAATACCAAAAGTTATATAAATTTCTTTCCAGTTTATTCTTTTCTTCGGCATGAAAAAAACAATTAAAAGTAGAATTACACTAAGGATTACTGGGTACCACCACCCCTTATTTAAAGAAAAATCTGGTTGTTTCACAAAAAAAACTCCTTTTCTTTATAGTTACTCACCAACGATTAATTATCCAAACTAACGGAGGTCGTTAACAGAATAACAAACACATCCTTTTTTTTCATGGTGCCTTTCGTTTAATGAACTCCAGAAAACTTAATATGTTATGAAGTAAAGCTTAAAATGACCGAACTTTTAAAGTTAGCGAAGCTAAATTTAACATCATAGAACCTTGTCCACTTTGCTTCAAGAATATAGTTTATAAAGATAAATGAAATTGGGTTATGTAAAAATAGCAACTATTTAATTTAAGCGGAGACAGACAAAAAAATAAAAAATAAGTATATAAGAAAAAGCCTCATAGTTCAAAATTCACTGTGAGGCTTTAATATAGATTTATCGAGAGTATCCAATGATTCATTGTGGGACTTAGACTCCTACCTTTTTGAGAAATTCTGTTTTATGTTTATCGTTCCGGCATCATTACATCAACCTTCGCTGGTATTGCTTACCTTTTCTATGGATAAAGCCTTTTTAAACTGTTCGATAAGAATAGGAACGATTTCAAAGGCATCACCAACAATTCCATAATGACTGGCTTGAAAAATGGGGGCTTCTTTGTCCTTATTAATGGCAATAATTAAACCGGAATTTTTCATTCCCACAACATGTTGAATCGCACCGGAAATTCCAATCGCAAAATAAATTTTTGGTGTCACCGTCACACCAGTTTGCCCTACTTGATGAGCGTGATCGATCCAACCCGCTTCCACCACATCCCTGCTGGCACCTACTGCTCCTCCAAGCGTTTCCGCCAATTGGTGTATTAACTGAAATCCCTGGAAGCTCCCTAATCCTTTTCCTCCTGCCACAATGATGTCCGCTTCGTCGATCCTTACTTTCTTTACCGTTTCCTTTACAATCTCCAAAACTTTTGTCCGTATATCTTCTTCCTTTAGGGATATTGTTTCTTTAACCACCTTGCCTGTTCTCCCTGATTGAGGGGGCAGTGCCTTCATGACTTTGGCGCGTACAGTCGCCATTTGGGGCCGGTATTTTTTACATAAGATGGTAGCCATAATATTTCCGCCAAAAGCCGGCCTGCTCGCCAAAAGTAAGCCTGTTTCCTCTTCAACATCTAGCTCTGTCGTATCCGCCGTCAAACCTGTCGGCAGATCGGTGGCTACCGCGCTAGCCAAGTCTTTTCCCGTTGAGGTGGCCCCGTAGAGGATAATTTCTGGTTTATGTTTATCAGTGCATTCCAGCAGCGCCTTCATATAGGTTTCGGTCCGGTAATGTTTAAAAATGGGTTGATCATAAACATACACTGTATCTGCACCATATTCAAAAACAGTTTTTGTTAAATGTTTAACATTTTCCCCGATTAAAATACCAGCTAATTCCACTCCCCGTTTGTCTGCCAACTTTCTTCCGGCACCCAAAAGTTCAAGGGATACAGAAGCAACCACTCCATCCTTTTGTTCAATAAATACCCAAACACCTTTGTAATCTTGGAAATCCAACTACACTCCCTCCTTTGTTTCAAACAGTTCTTTCTTTTCAAGCAGGACAGAGAGCAATTGCTCTACTTGTGATGTTGGGTTGCCTTCCAGGAACGTTCCCCCTGCCGGTTTCTGCGGAGCCCAAACTTTAGAAACAATCGTTGGGGATCCCTTCAAACCGAGCTGTTTCACATCTACCTCTTCAAGGTCATCAACAGACCAAATATGAGGTTTATATCTCGCTGCTTTTATCATGTTAGGAAGCGGAGAATACGGCACTTCATTGATTGTTTTTTCAACGGAAAACAAACAAGGCAATGTGGAACGAACGACTTCATATCCGTCCTCCAACTTCCGATGGACAATGGCATATCCTTCTTCTTGATTGATTTCTTCTACTTTGTTCACAGAAGTCAGCGGAGGAATATCGAGCCTGCGCGCAATTCCTGGCCCGACTTGCCCGGTATCTCCATCGATGGACATTTTTCCGCAAATGATCAAATCTACTGAATTCGTTTTTGCAATTTTTTCAATCGCCTTTGTCACGGCATAGCTCGTTGCCAATGTATCTGCACCCGCAAACCGGCGGTCCGTGATCAAATAGCCCTCATCCGCGCCTATTTCAATACACTTTTTAATCGCGGTAACCGCTGGAGGCGGTCCCATCGTTACAACGGATACGATTCCTCCATACTTATTCTTTAGACGAACCGCCTCTTCAACAGCATGAGCATCATATGGATTTAATATCGCAGGCGCCGTCCTACGGTCCATCGTGTTTGTTTTTGGATTCATCTTGATAATTTTAGTGTCAGGTACTTGCTTGATACAGGCTACAATATGCAGCATTTAACCCCTCCCTTTTAATAAAAAGCAATGGTTCCTCTACTAACCGTGCCGGCTGTTTTACAGCTAAAGAGCCTTTTTACGCACGTTTACATTTACTTTATTAATAGAGAGGCCCTTACATTCGAATTTTCTGATAAATATCTATGTAAAGTTGTCAATTAAATGCCAAACTAAGAAAAAAACCGCACGAGTGAAGGAATCACAGTGCGGTTATGGGGATTAGAGACCAACCATTGCTCATCTAGGTTTTATCATTCATTTGCCTTGCTCTGAAGTCAGTTTAGGGTCGTAATTCAACGAATTTTATTCTGTCTAATTTAAATTTGGAACTTTTCTGTACCCCTGAAATACCTCTGTGCAATTATTAATTAAAACTCTTTTTCAATTCTTCTAATGTTAGATTCTTAGTTTTTTCAACTGGTTTATTTGACGTTGGGAAGTATGGATTGATGGACATAAAGTTCTTTTCGACAAAGTTGAAGTCAATAATGTCAACCACTCCATCTTTGTTAAGATCTTCTTTCAATCTATCCCCTGAAATTCCAGCATTGTTTGCAATAAGCTTTGCGTCATAAATATCGATTACATGATCTCCGTTGACATCTCCAGCAGCTACCGTATCCGTATATACAGTATAGAAATTGCCTTGAACTTTTCCATCAATTGTCCTGCTTAAAGTTAATTTTTCACTATATAGGAAATGACTTGGAATATCTACTATTAACGTATAGTCTTCTTTCGCTGCAGGAATATCCGTAAACGTCATATACCCACTTTCTGAAATATCTGCAGGGTACTTTTTATCGTTTTTATCAACCAGATAAGCTTTTGTCCCAATCTTTGAATAATCTAAATCATAGTTGTCTAAATTAACGGCTTCACCATGATAGTAACCTTCTACCCATGAGTGCTGAGAGATGAATTTAAATCTTTCAGCAAATGTTTGTAAAGAAGACTTACTACTAGAGCTTGTTTGATATAAAGATTCTTGATAATAGAATGTACTTTCTACCATGTAATTATGGTCATCGACTACTTTTAATGTTATATCCAATAAATCAATATCATCATTAATTGAAACTGGTAAACGTTCCGAAAAAGAATTATTTAATTATTGTTTTAAACAGAAACAAACTCGTAGGGCATTAAAGATGGCACATATCTTGATTAATCAATAAATAGAAATGGCATGTCTCATTTAGAGACATTCCTTTTACTATCAAATTATTGTAACAAGATAACAAACAGTATTAGTTTGAAAGGTATTCGATAACTCCTTCTACTATTGCCGTTGATGCTTGTGTTTGATATGTTTGTGAATTTATTCGTTTTTCAACTTCTGCATTTGAGATGTATCCAAGTTCTAGTAAGATGGATGGTTTAGTATTTTCTCTTAATACAAAGTAATCACCAAAACCAACACCTCTATCTCTAGTTCCCATATCCTGTTTAAATAAATGTCTATGGATTAAGGCAGCTAAACTTCTATCAGCCTCTTTATTGTAATAGGTTGTTATTCCATTCACTTCATTTGAAGTAAATGCATCAAAATGAATACTGATAAATAGGTTTGCATTCATGGTTTTTGCAAGATCGACCCGATCCTTCAGAGACATGGTAACATCCTTATCACGTGTTAAAATGACTGTAGCACCGGTCTTTTTTTCTAATCCACGTTGAAGATTCTTTGCCAATGTAAGTGTTACATCTTTTTCGAATGTCCCGCTTTGTCCAATCGCTCCAACATCTTTTCCTCCATGTCCTGGGTCAATAACTATCGTTTTTCCTTTTAAATTTTTTTCTTCTATAAAGTTACTTTCTATTAATCCCTGTTCCTTTTTGTTAATTTGTGCGGCAAATGCTATCTTATCTACTGTTTCTAAAAATTTAATATCATTAACTTTTATAAACGACAAAGCTAAAAATATTAAAACAATTAGTAGTAATAAAAAATACAATTTCTTTTTTTCCATAGATTGATATCCCCTCTCTATCAAACTCAAATTTGTTGATATAGTTATAATAAAAGACATTAATAAAGAGGAAATGAATGTGAGATAAAGATAAGATAAAGAGTAATCATATGATAGATTTGGTTCACTGAAAAATACATAACAAAAAGAAGCCATCTACCAATGGCCTCTTGATTTAGAGCTTTGTAATCATCCTACTCGTTCAAGTATGTCATCACTCTGTTCTGTATTATTTTAGCGACGCTTTCAGCAGATTTTTGGCCGCTAAAGTAGCTTTTCGATTCTTCAGAAATGATTTGTTGGATCTTGTCATTCCATCTCATTTGAGTATTCGCTTCATTAATCATTTGCTTTAGCGGTTGAAATGAAGCTTCTGAAATGGTTACTTCACCGCCTTTTGGATTATCAAGTTTCGTTCCATCTTTCAAATCGGCAAAGGCCTTTTCATTAGCAGCTTTATTTACTGGAAAACTACTATCCGTTTGCGATTGAAGCTGCATATCGTATGATAGTAAAAACTTTAAGTAATCCCATGCTTCCATTTTTACATTAGAGTTCTTATTCATCGCATATCGATCGTAACCTACGAATGAAACACCTGACTCGTTTTCAGATGAATGTGGCATTTGATAAATGGCTGCATTCTTATAAAAAACTGATGAGCGCATTACGTAATCTTGTGGTGAATAGATTTGCGAACTTCTGAAATAAGCCCCTTCTTCTGTGAACTGTTCTGTTAATACGTTATCGTCATACAATGCCTTTACTTGCTTCAATAAATCAGTAAAAAATTTGGAATCAAAATGTGCTTCATTTTTTCCTATATCCACAAGTTGATTAAAATTTTTATCCTCAAATACTAAGGTATTTAAGATATTTTCAGGACTATCTTGCATTGCATATTCAAGTGTTCCTTTTTGTTTTAACTGCTTACTCACGTCAACAAACTGACTCCATGTCCAATTATGTTGATCATCTATTTTGACACCAGTTTTTGAAATCTCATCTTGATTAGCAAATAAAACATTCAAGAAAAAACGCGTAGGCAAAACATATAGACCGCCATTCATCTTGGAATTTTCAAGGATGTTCATTTGATATTGACTTTTATCAAAGGAAGTATCCATTTCGATATATTGGTTCAAGTCAACAAAGGCTTTTTTTTCAACATACCGGTCTATTGGCAAACTTCTGTCGGTTAAAACGAATAAATCGGCGCCCTTTCCAGATAGAACTTCTGTCGTGGTCGTTGTCAGATATTTCTCAAATAAAACGGGAGAAAGCATATTTTTCGTGGTAAAACCTTTTATTTCAATCGTTATATTCGGGTGCTTTTTTTCATATTCTTTCTTGGCCATTTCAAAAAAAGGAGTATTGCCCATCACGGAAATGACAATCGTTTTTTTCTCATCTCTACTAACCTTTAACGAGAGATCTTCCCTGTTGGTTATGCCGCCTTTGTCACTGTATTCATTCGTGCTTTTTGCTGGATGATTGGTATTACTGCTTTTGCTTTGGTTGTTTCCGTTGCTGCAAGCAACCAAACTTAAGACCACCATCAAGCTCATTAATAAATGGAACCCTTTTTTCATATTTCATCCCCATTTCATCTTAATTGTATCCCTAGAATACATGCCGCAAATAAAGATGAAATGAAGATGAAGTAAAGAATTTAAAATTTTGGATGAAGCTACTAAGTTGCTTTATTTAAGTAAAAGAAGAATAATACTCCATCGCCAGTATTAATTACGCCATATTTCACACCATGAAGTTCTAATATATTCTTCGCAATAGCTAGGCCTAATCCGGTCCCACCCTCAGATCGGAGCCGAGATGTATCACCACGGTAAAAACGTTCCCATACTTTATTTAATTGATTTTGTGGAATTGAAGCTCCTTTATTCTCCACACATACTTTCACTTGATCATTTTCTTCGAGCGCAGATATAAATATACGTTCATTTTCAGGAGTATAACGGATGGCATTGGTGATAAAGTTTGTAATAACCTGTTCGATTCGATGATGATTGGCCATGACTTCAATAGGAGCTACATCTAAATGCATGGATAGATGTTTTTTCGTTATTTCCATCCATAATTGTTCACAAATGTGGCTGATCACTTGATCAATCAAAAACGACTCCATTTTCATTTTGTAGGTTCCCGACTCATATTTTGCCAATTCAAGCATATCGACAATTAAATGATCCATCTTGTCGACCTCTTTTTCCATAGCATCAAAATAAAAATCTTTCTTATGACTAGCAACACCGTCTTTTAATATGGATATACAGCTTTTCATAATACTAAGGGGTGTTTTCAATTCATGTGAAACACCTGAAATAAATTCTTTTCTCGTATTTTCAAGCTGCTTTTCTTTCTCAATGTCTTTTTGTAATTGTTCTATATGTGAATATAAGGTTTCTGAAAGAAAATTAATATTTTGTGATAAATCACCAATCTCATCTTTTGATGTGATGGAAATTCTTTCAGTGAAATCTAAGTTTGCAATCTTTCTAGTGGTAGTGTTTATTTTTAATAACGGTCGAGCTATCTTAATTGAATAATAAAAAGACGCTAATAAAGTGAGCATTAAGACAAAAGCAACAATATAGACAAAATAATCTTTTACCATTTGTACAGCTTCATCAACAGGTTGCAATGATGCCATTGAAAAAATATAATTTATTTCTCCATTTTTGTCTGTGACCGGATCGATGAACAGAATATACTTAATATCATTTTGTTCATACTCAAGGATTTTGAAAGAATCATACTGATTATTATTTTTACTCAATAATAGGCTGGTCTGAAATTCATTAATCCGATCCATAAACAAGCTATTTGTATAAATAAACCTTGATACATCATTACGTTCTGGAAATCGAACATCTATTACTTTTCCTTTTATTCTATTGATTTTGAAATCGGTATTATATTTTATTAGGTAGTCCAGTTTAGGAACAACTTCATCTGGATTTTTACCTTCATAATTAGTTTGAAGATTTTCATTTATTTTTGTCCAAATAAGTTGGTTTAACCAATTTGTATTATTCTGGACAGAAAATAAATAAAACGGTACTACTATATTATTCTTTTCAATTGTATAGAGATCCACTATGTCACCATTGGAAAGGGGAGTCTCGTTATTTATGGCATTTTCTATAGTAAATAGATGATAAAGTGGGATTGTGATTGTTTTATCTGGTAAAGGATTTTTAAGGTTTGCTAATTCAATTGTTATATAAAAATCTTTTGCCGTTTTTATATTTCCATTTTGATCTAATGTTGTTAACCATGTATTATGATCTCGATAAAAATCTTGTTCTAACTGTTGAAGAACTTGAACATTACCGGTATTTTTAATAAACTGTTTTTCAAATGATCTGATACTGGACTTTATATCCTCTACTTTACGATTCGCATAATATTGCTTAAAGAAGATGGTTTGACCAATATAAATCGTTCCTGTAATTAATAAACATAAAACAGATGTTAAGAGAAATAATTTTAATACAATTCCAATTCTCATCGGTATTCCTCAAATTTATAACCTGTACGTATAATGGTTGTAATCAGTTTTGATTTATTTCCTAATTTCGTACGTAAATTACGTATATGTGTATTTATGGTTCGATCATCACCATAGAATTCGTAACCCCAAATTTTTGATATTAGTTGTTCTCTTGAAATGACAATCCCTTGATTTTGCATTAAATAAGATAATATTTCATATTCGGTATGGGTCAAATTAATTTTCCTACCGTCGACTTCTACAGTCCGTGAAGGAAAATGAACGGAAATCCCATTTCTTTTTAATGTATCTTTTGATGTTTCATTTAAACGATAGCGACTCTCAAGAAGACGTTTTGCCCTTGCTAACAACACTGGCGGACGATACGGTTTGGTAACGTAATCATCAGCACCTAGCTCAAATCCAAGTAATGTGTCGTCCTCATCAACACGAGCTGTTAACATAATAATAGGTACGTTAGATGTTTTTCGTATTCTCCTACATACAGCCCACCCATCCACTTTTGGCAGCATGATATCTAGAATGACTAAATCAACTTCATGTTCTTGAAATAAAGATAATGCCTGTTCGCCATCACTTGCTTCCAAAACTTCAAACCCTTCATTAACTAAATATTCTTTTGTAATGTCGCGTAATATTTCTTCATCTTCCACGATAAGAATTTTTTGCTTCATGATCTACCCACACTCTCTATCGAAAGTTGCCCTTCGATTAATTTAACCATTCACAGGTTTTTATTTGCAACTGTTTCCTATTGCGTCGTTCGATTAAGTAGAGAATAACAAACCCATGTAAAGATAAGATAAAGAACTCGAACAACAAACAAAAATAGTCCATCCTCTTTGAGGAAGAACCATACACTAGCTATGAAAAAAGGTTTAAGAGGTGAATACTCAATCCTTTGAGCCTTGCAACTGAATACCTTTGATTAAATGTTTTTTGGCAAAAACAAATAATAAGATCATTGGTGCCATGTAAAGAATGGAAGCAGCGAAACCAATTCCTCTTTCTTCTTGTGAAATACTTGATAAATAAAGAGATAGCGGAAACTGGGATGGATCATCTAAAAAGATAAGCGGCTGTTCAACCATATTCCAATAATCTGCGAACAATAATACAATTGATGCAGCAAGTCCTGGCCTAATGAGGGGCAAAATAATTTTCATAAAAATGGTGAAGTGGCCTGCACCGTCCATTTTTGCTGCCTCGATAGAAGAATATGGAACAGACAATACAAACTGTCTAAGCATAAACACACCAAACGATGAAAAAATTCCTGGGAAGATAATGGCACCCACACTATTTAGAAGCCCTAACTTATCTGCAATGATATAATTTGGTACAAGGGTTACTTGGAATGGCATCAACATGGTGACCAAATACACGATAAATAATGGATCCCTCCCCTTAAACTTCAGGATTCCAAACACATAAGCCGCTAACGAAGCGACCATTACTTGACCAACAAAGATCGGAACCACCAAAATGGCAGAGTTCCTATACATTTTGAGGTAAATCGGATTCTTTACAAGGACCTCTTGGTACTGTTCAAACGAAACTTTCTTCGGAATCAAATTCATATTCAATTCCGTTTCCTCAATTGTCATTTTTCCAACAGATGAATAGTTACTTTTAATTTCACTCTCAGTCATGAACGAATTGGATAAAGTAAAGATAATTGGAAATAACATCATTCCAGCAATTAATAGTAAAAAAATGGTTAAGCTCCATTTACAATATAGGGTATTCCTCTCCAACCTCTTCACCTCTCAATCACCATTCATAAATTTCTTATAACGACGTTCAACTGTAAATAATACAAACACGAGAATTAATATACACCCAGCCATCAATGTTGCCGCAGATGTAAGTTTTTGTAATTCCAGTGACGCGAACATGTTGTTCATATAATGCTGCATCATATAAATGCGATCAAACGGATAATCCCCTGCGATTAAATATGTTTCACGAAAAACTTTAAATGAGTTTACAATACTTATCAAAATGACAAAAAACATTGTAGGTGTAGAGTATACAAGTGTAATATGCCTAAGTTTGAAATATCGCCCTGCTCCTTCCATCTCCGCTGTCTCATAGTAATCCTTAGGGATGCTTTGTAACCCAGCTAAGAACAATATCATGTTGTAACCGATGTTTTTCCATAAATAAACGATAGACACAACAACTATGGACCAATCTGACTTCATCCAATCGATAGGTTTAAAGCCCATACTAACGATCCAAGCATTTAATGTACCGTTCCAATCAAACAATATCTGCAAAAGCATGACAATGGAAGCGACCGGAACAACAATTGGTAAGATAAACGAACTGATTATAAAATTCTTAAACCAAATCTTTTGTTGTAAGCAAAGAGCCAATGATAGAGATATTACAACTGCAAGCGGCACATTGATAATGGTAAACCAAAAGGTGTTCGAAGCTGCTTTCAAAAAAGAAACACTATTTAATAGTTCCCTATAATTAAAAAGTCCTACAAATGAGCCATCAATCAATCCGTCTTTAAGTGAATAAAAGATACTTAAAACAAAAGGAATTAGATAAAATAGGGAAAATCCTATTCCACTTGGTATTAAGAATAGTACTGCAATACAGGCATCTTTTTGAATGAGCCTTTTTATTTTCATTAAATCATTCCTTTTTTTCAATGTAAGCAACAATTAAATTTTTAGTTTTTCATATACTCGTAGAATAACCATTACAGATAAAGATGCGATGAAGATGGTATAAAGATTGAAAAAATAAAATGATAATTAATTTATTTATGAAAACTAGCTTCTTAAAAAAAGAAACACCAACCTAAAAAAGATTGGTGTTTCAAAATTTGTTCATTTCATAATGATTAATGCTACATTGACTGAACCCTTTTTCTTTTATATTTTCCCATAATGCCAGAATAAAAAGTTTGTTTTATAAAAAATGAAAATTCCAAAGGATAATATATGTTAATTTGTATAAAATCTCCATCTCTACACATACTGAAAAAAAATTACTCGAGGGATTATAATGAAGGTAAAAAATGAGGACAAGGAAAATGGAGCAGGCTCAAATCAGAATTGGCTTGAACGATTATCTCAGTCAAATGATTTCGTTCGTGAGCATACTTCCTTAAGAGACGAGGAGCCTTTTTGGATTTCATATTATCGCACCCTTATTTCATCAGACATTTTACATAAAGATGTTCTGCCCTATTTACATGAACAACTTCCACTAGAAGAATTAAAAAGTAGAATCCCTGTTCAAGAGATTATTTTTACAAGGGATGCAGATGAAATCATCCAAAACATTTTGAATGGGTCCCTAGCTATTCAAAAGCATCAATATGATGACGAATGTTTATTAATCAATATTGCGAACAGTAAATTTCGAGATGTCGGCATGGCAACTATGGAATCCTCGGCACTAGGACCGCAGGTTGGGTTTATTGAAGAATTAGATACTAATATCAATCTAGTTCGAAAAAGACTGCCTGTTCCAGAACTGCTCGTAAAAGAAATGAAGGTTGGAGAGCTATCCAAAACAAGAGTAGCTGTACTTTACATGGATGGTATTGCGGATCCTGAAAATGTAAACACGGTCATCCAAAGAATAAAAGATATTCAATATGATCATATTCAGGACAGTTCTTATATCGCGTCGATGATTGAAGACAATTCTAATTCTTTGTTTCCACAATCCATATCAACAGAAAGGGCTGACCGAGTTGCTGCTGGACTAACAGAAGGAAAAATAATCATTGCAGCAGATGGTTCACCGAATCTTGTCATACTTCCCATTACCTTCATGGAATCTTTTATTGCAATGGAGGATTATAGTTATTCCTGGATCATTTCAAATTTCTTCCGTTTATTGCGACTTACGGCTATGTTTATTTCTACAATGATAAGTCCTATGTATGTAGCCATTATGACCTATCATTATGAATTGATCCCTGCACGTTTACTAGATACGCTTGTTGGCTCAAGGGCAGCTGTTCCTTTTGCCCCATTCTTAGAGGCTCTTTTTTTAGAATTAATGATTGAAATGGTAAAAGAGGCCGGAATCCGTCTGCCGCTTAAAATCGGACAATCCCTCGGTGTTGTAGGTGGTATTGTAATCGGGCAAGCTGTGGTGGAAGCCGGATTAACTAGCAATGTATTGCTTATTTTAGTAGGACTCGGATCTTTAGCTTCCTACACCTCACCTGTGTATAAATTTAGTAATACGATTCGGTTTATCAAGTTTCCAGTCATTTTTCTTGCCCAATGGTTTGGTTTGCTGGGGGTTTTTTTAGCCTTCCTAATTACACAAATCCACTTACTCCGGTTAACGTCACTTGGGCGGCCTTATTTAAGCCAGTATCCAATACGGAATACTTCCTTTCAAGATTTATGGGTAAGGCTCCCTTTTTCCATGCAAAAAGAAAACCCAAAAACCTTGAGACCTCAAAAAAAGTGGAAATCAACAGGTAAAGGAAAAAAAACGGGGCCGACGAACGATTTTTATGAATAAATCGTAAAGGGGAAAAACAATTTGCAAGCCAATATTAGACATCAAGTTTCTCCCTATCTAGTCTTCTTTATCATTTACAATTCCCAGGTTGGTGTCGGCATTTTAAGTTTTCAAAGGACCATTGCCGCAAAAGCAGGATATGATGCCTGGATTGGTGTATTAGCTGCTGGGTGTTTTGTACAAGCGTTTATTTGGGTGATGTACAAACTTTTAGGAAAAACCAATGGAGATATTATCGATGTTCATACTACTATTTTTGGAAATGTACTAGGTAAATTTCTTAGCTTCTTTATCATGATTTATTATTGGTTAGCAAGTGTTTCTGTTTTAATTGGGTTTATTGAGATCATTCAAGTATGGATGTTTCCTACCATGCCTGCATGGATTCTATCTACTTTAATTTTAATATCAGTGTATTATTGTGTTTCTGGAGGATTTCGGGTTATTGTCGGCATGTCTTTTTTATCGTTTATTTTTCCGCAAATTTTGCTAATCGTACTTTTTATTTTCCCGTTAAAAATTGCACACTTTTCAAATTTGCTGCCTATCATGAACCATTCCTTTATGGACATGGCGGACTCCATTAAAAGCTCGATGTATTCAATAGCGGGAACTGAGGCATTGTTGATGTTCTATCCATTTATAAGAGATCCTAAAGCTTCAAAAAAATTCGCTCATTTAGGTGTTTTATTTACTACTATACTGTATACAATTTCTGCTATTGTTTCCTTTACCTTTTTTAGTGAAAATCAATTAAAAACGACAATTTGGCCTGAACTTTCTTTAACAAAAACAGTTACGCTGTCTTTCTTGGAGCGTTTTGAATACCTATATATATCCATGTATTTGATTATCATTAGTGTTTTAATCTCACTTTTTTTATGGTGCTCCAGCAGAGGTTTAAAGAAAATTTTTAACAGGAAGCAAAAATATACATTACTCCTTCTTTGCCTCTTAAGTATTATCCTTTGTCATTTTAACGGTTCCTTCAAAGATATACTGAATAAATTTATCATTCAAATGAATTTATGGATATTTTACGGCTATATTCCCATACTCTTACTTGTTTTAACTTTTTTAATAAGGGGAAAGCAAAATGATTAATAGGTCAGCGTTTTGTTTGTTTCTAATTTTATTATTATCAGGTTGCAGCTTTCTCCCTACCAACATTGTCAATGAAATCGATATGTCTCAAGGGGTAGGGTATGATCTGGCCGAAAAAAAGAACATAAAGGGAACAATTGTATTTCCTATTTTTAAAAGAGACAAAACTTCTTCTACAGAAGTCAGAACAGCTATAGGGAAGTCCAGTAAAGAGATTCGTTCGATCTTAAATAACGAAACTCGCTATCCATTGGTAAGTGGGCAGCTTCGCGTAGCTCTTTATAGCAAAAAAATTGCAAATAAAGGGATAACTGATTTTGTAGATACCTTACATCGTGATCCTGCTATTGGGAGCCTTGTTCAATTGGCAATTGTTGATGGCGGTGCGAATGAATTATTCAAAATGAAGAAATATAAAAATGAGAATGTTTCAATTCATGTCCGAGAATTGCTTGAGCAAAATATGAAAATGGGACTACTTCCTCAAACTAATTTGCAATCCTTTTTATTTCAATTATTTCAGATAGGACAGGATCCTTATTTACCTTTAATAAAAAATGAAAACGGTAACATTAGGATTACTGGCATGGCAATTTTTAAGGATGATCAATATGTTACATCTATTCCAATGAAAGATTTTTTTATTTTTAAAGCGCTAGTTGATAAAAACAGGACTGGATTACGCCAATTTATATTAGAACATCGTGATAAGATAGTTCTTGAAACTCTCTATTCAAATGCAAAGTATAAAGTAAAAATTGTACACGGTAAACCAGAATTTACGATTAATCTAAAAATGAAAACAAGACTTCATGAGTTCGCTCCGTCAGAGAAACAAAGGAAGGCTTTTGATAAAAAAAGGTATCAAAAACAGGTTGAACAGGAATTAGAAATAAACGCCATAAATATCGTCAACCAATTTAAGGAGCATAAAGTTGACCCTTTAGGTTTAGGAGCAAAATATAAAGAACATTATCGCGGATTTAATGAAAAACAATGGAAAATGTATTATCCAAACGTAAAAGTCACTGTAAATGCAGATGTAGAAATCCTGCAAACAGGAACTATTGATTAACAAACTAATAGAAATAACCCATACATCGAGGTCTGTTTTTCTTGTATCTTGATGTGTCCTCAAGTATTGATAAAACAAGCTTTCCTGCTTCCAAGTGATTTCTTGTGATTTGTAATTTTAAAAATTTGGGCACCAAGCAAGGGACCCTCCCTCACGCAGAAAAAGTCCCCACTCCATTATTGGATGTGGGGAGTGCTGTCTTATTTACTTTCATTCTATAAATATTACCACCTATGGAAAGTGTAGCCTCTCAATAACCAATTATTATCACTATAGCATGTTCGTTATCATCCCAAATAAGGACCATATCCTATTACAATTTTTATATTATTGAATCCATTCATACAATGCAATATCATGATAAACAGGGTCATAAATAGGATTGGATTGAAACGTTTTTACTTTTTTTATTTTACCTGAAAGATCAGTTCCTTGACTCTTAAAACCTTCAATGACTTTATTCGTTAAATAAATTTGATTGTTCTTATAATAAGTAATATCGTGTGCAAATACTTCGTATGTCATAATCCTTTTATGAGGAATAGGAGCGTTCAAGTATTCCAAAACCCTTGTTTCTTCCCATGTATAAAGAATTGAGTTTTTATCCATTTTTTGTGTATATTCTGCTAACTGGTAGGTTGCTGGCCGCTGGGTAGCTTGTTCCTTAATCATGTGAACAGATTGTATTGAATTAGAAAAGAGCAAGACCGAACAAATAACCGTTATTATGGGATTAGGCAGCTTCTTTAAAACTGTAACCAATAGAATAAACAAAATAAACAAGATAACTGGAACAATATGCCGAGGTTTGTCTACATTTTGTGCAAATAACGCCCAGATAAAATAACTTATAGCCATGATATAAGGTAACGCAAGATTTTTTATACTCCACTTAAAATGAAATAAACTCAACAGCCCAAATACAATCATGATGAAAGCTATAATAATAGATAGCGATGAGAGTCCATGCCAAAAAAGATTATTGAATAATAATAGAAAAATCCTCTCCATTACCGATTGATTGCTTGAAACTGCCGTATTCCCCCAATCACTGAAATGGCCGCTCGTGAAAGCAAGAGAGAGTTTTAGAAACCCCTGAATACTTCCTTCAGAAACAACAAGGCCGGCAACCCATATAAGCTGTAATAACATAGCAAACAAGATTCGTATACTCAACTGATTAGGTGTATACTCCTTTTTCTTCCACTTTACCCAGAACAAATATATAAGTCCGACTCCAAAAGGTAAATAAGACAAACGAATTCCAAGTAATATACTGAACAAAACAAGTGGCAGCCAATCCCCCTTACGTCCTTCCTGCCGAACCGCTCTTTGGATGCTCCAGAAATACCACCATAACGCGGCTAAGCCGGCGCCTTCTGACATTGGCTGGTTAACTGTAATAAGCACATAGGAGGAGGAATAAATAATCGCAGTAATTAAGAAACTGAATGGCTTTGAAACATACCATCTTGCCAGATTATAGATTGGGAAGATCGCACTAAAATAAAAAAGAATATTAAATAGCGTTAATGAAGCCGTTTTATCCTCAATGAATTGATGAATAAATAAACCACCAAGAATAAAGTAAGGGTAGCCAGGAAAATGCGGCTGCATTGCCATAATATCGAATCGTTCAAGAGCAAGCGAATAATCCACCTGATCCCATGTAGCTGCGTAGGAATTAATATGCCTTAATTGGTACAAAAACAATACCAACAAGACTGTCATACTTGAAAAAACAAGAATTCTTCTATGTAAACCTTTCTTTTCCATTTGACCACCTTTTTAAAAAAAATATTAAATAGTAAGAAAAAAGTACAAGGGAATAAATTCCTTGTACTTTTCATTAACAGGCTTAACTTTCTTGATTGCTTATGGCAGTTTCTAAACCTTTTGCCTCTTTTTTACGGCTTGTTTTTTTATCGTCAGATTGGTAAGTAGTCATTAAATAGATTCCGGCAAAATAACCAAGATATGCTATCACTTCTTCGATGGATGGCATCGATGAGTACCCAAACAATGCTTTTAAAAAGATTCCAAAATCCCCTGACAATAACGGTGCCGTCCCATGATCACGTAAATAATGATCATAATCAATCGGATGCTCCGGTAGGAACCATGTTAAATCGTATAGATGTGGGATGATACTTCCGATAATTTCTAAATCTTGCAACATGGAGATAGCCTGAACCAATAACCCGGCAGCGATTAAAATGATAAACACCCCTGTGACTTTAAAAAACGTCTTAAGTGATACCTTCATTGTGCCTTTAAAGAATAGGTAAGAGACAACAACGGCGATGATGACACCTGTAATGGCACCCCATCCTTGCATTGCGGCTCCAATATTCCCCCCCGTAATTGCTGCAAAGAAAAAGACGGTTTCAATCCCTTCCCTAAGTACAACTAAGAAAGAATGTATAACCATTCCAACTACATTTCCTGTTGAAATGAACTTACTCATTTTGTCTTCCGATTTTCCTTTTAAGTCTCTGCTATGGCTCGCCATCCAAAATACCATTTGCGTTAAAAGGAGAGCGGAAATAATCATTATACCTACCTTTAAATACATTTCGCTGACCATGGCCGCAAAGCCTGTGAACACAAGCTGAAATAACATGGCTGCTCCGATACTTGCCAAAACCGCAAGACCTGCACCCAACCAAACATATTTTGTATACTTCTTGTTATCCGTTCTTTTCAAGTATGTTGTGATTATACCTACAATCAGCAATGCTTCAAGTACCTCACGAAATGTAATTAACAGAGCCTGAATCTCCATTTAAATTTTCACCTCTCCCAGTTGAGAACAACTTATTTCTTAGGTCTTCTTTTTCGTCTTGCCATTAAAACAACAGCAATAATAACGACCACGATGATGATTAATGGAATCCAATTTCGAAGATTGGATAGATCCGTCCAATCTTTATTCTCTTTTTCTGTTTCTGTGGCACTTTCAGAAAAATGTCCAACTTCTAAACTTTTAATGTTAAATTCGGTTTGAAGCTTTGAAAGAATCACTTCTTTAATTTCCTTAAATGTTTCAAATTCGGCTTCCTTTTGCCCCACACCAAAAAGTCCTGGATTTCCTAAAGATTCTAATGCCTTATCAAATTCTGCTTTGATTTCTTTATCAAAATCTGGGTTCTTTGCTTCTATTTTAGGGGACAGTGCTTCGTAAGTAGCAAACCCCTTTGCCAACAATCGTTTACTCGTATCAAACTCGGAGAAATTCTTTTCGACATTTTCCAAACGCCTGGCAATATTTAATATGAGAAGTTCATCCAGATTTTTAATCGTTTGTTCTTTATCTTTATCCTCTATATTTTGGATAATTATTTTTGATGGATCCGGGCCCATATGCATGTCGACTTCTTCTTTTACGGTTTCGTAATGTTTTCGTGCCGTACTGAAGTCTGGAGGATTTTTATCTAATTCAATCACCATGTTTTTATAGACTTCTGCCAAGTCTTCCTTATTTGGATCACCATATGTATAAGCATTAGCTGTTATGGAAAACACATTGCTAAAAAGTAAAAAGACAGTTAAAGCTAAAAGTATTTGCTTTTTCATACTATTCCTCCTATCATCAATGATAATGATTATCATTATTAATGTCAATATTATTTTGCGATGAGAAAACCTTTTGTATCCCTATTTTCACTCAAATCTATCTTCTGGAACGATTCCAAATTACATACTTTCGTTTGAATGTCAATTTTTTCAACGTTTCGATTCCATTCCTTCCAAATTGCAGGCAGTACTGAAGACATATATCCGCTAAACGTGATAAATGACGTTCCAGTTGAACGGACATGATAAGGAATCGGTACTTCCTTTACCCGAAACCCTTTTCTAACAAGATTTAACGTGAGAACTTGCGCGTAATTATAGTCATGAATAATTTCAGCATGCTGAAGTGCCTGTCTTGTAAAAGCCCTCATCCCAGACTGCCCGTCATAAATCCATCTCCTCAATAACAAGCTCTGAAGAAAGGTAAAACAATAATTTCCTAAACGTCGATGGAGTTTCATTCCCTTTATGTTACCCAAAAAGCGGGATCCCATTGTATAATCTGCATTACCCTCAAAAATGGGCTTTAACAAATTAGGAATGTGATCGGCAGGGTATTCACCATCAGCGTCAATCATCACCCCAATATCTGCACCTCTTTCAAAGCACTCACGTAGCCCTGCACGAACCGCTGCACCAAGTCCCTGGTTGTTCGGGAAACTGACAATATAGTCTGCTCCTGCATTGTTTGAAACTTCAACAGTTCGATCTCTGGACCCGTCATTAATGACCAAAACTTCCACATCTACTTTGTCATGAAAGTATCTCGGAATATTCCTAATAACGTTTCCGATAGATTCCTCCTCATTATAGGCTGGTAAAAACACAATGACTTTAATTTTATCCATTTTTAAATCTCATCCTTCTGTTCAATTGCATCTAATAAGACCTTGCCTCTGCTATGACTAGGAAAAGGCGCACCCAGCAAATGGGCTAGTGTAGGAGCTAAAGAGACAAGACTTTGTTTTTCCTCCACTTTCTTTCCTTTGGCAATATTCGGTCCGTGGATAAAAAATGGAACAAATCTTTCACCTTCATCTAAATGGCCATGACCGCCAATCCCGTCAGCCTGCCCATGATCTGCACAAATGAAAAGCGTTGTATTGTCCATTTTGCCCTCTGCTGTGAGCCAGTCGACAAAGTCTTTAACGAGACGGTCTGCTTCATTAATTTTTTGCAGGTATTCATCATAGAGTACACCTCTGCTATGACCAGTTTGGTCCGTTGCAATCATTTGCACGATAAACAAATCTGGATCCTGTTCCTTCATAATTTTCTTTGCCCGCTCCATAATAGTAGAATCTACCTTGTCGTTATGCATAACTGCCGTAAAGGTTTCAACATCGCTCCCCATCGAATCAACCAGATGAGCGCATCCGAAAAGCCTTCCTTTTTTGCCAACCTTCCTTAAGGAATCGAAAATACTCTCCACCTTAATTCCTAACTTCCAAACCATATTGGAGTGAATTCCATGTTCCATAGGATACGTTCCTGTAAACATGGAAGAAAAACAGACAACGGTTCTCGCTGGATAGACGGTTTCCATGTTCGTATACTCTGTTCCGTTATCTTTTAAATAATCAAGGAATGGCGTATCCGCTTCATAAAAGCGTTCTTTTCTCATCCCGTCAATAACGATAACAATGGCTTTATCAGATATGCTATTCTCTGGCTGCGGAAAATAATCCCTTGTATAACCGTTATACATTTTAGGTTTCCAATCGAATAAATTACGATGAAGAATATAAGCAAAGATAAGAACAAAAATAAAAAAGATTAAATACAGTAACAAATTTATCGGATCTCCCGATGTTATTTTTCCAAAGAAGAATTCCCAAAGGGTTAACACCAATAAAAACTTAGGAATTTGTTCTTGAGCGTTTCCGCTTGTGGAATCGCTATTTTTTAACACTAGCTTCCAGAAACGGGTAAAGTTTAACCATGAAGTGCCGATTCTTAAATGGTAATAAAGCGTACCCCAAAAGAAAACAGTAAAAAAGAAATAAAGCCCTATTGAAAAGAATAATAGACCAATATTTGTATCATTCCAAATGATTAAATAGACTACAAAAGGAATCCAAAGATAATTTCTTAAAAATAGTGGAAAATCAAATAGAAAATAAAGGACCAAAACAGGGATCACATACAAAAAAGATTGAAATAAAGCCAAGGCCGTAACCCAATCAGTTAAAGCTTCGATGTGGAATAACAGCATCGTTCCGACGACAAAGATCGGTGTAAAAGGTTTCCCCTCATTTAATAAATTCCAGCAACGTGCAGCAACTTTTTCAAATTTAGATGCACTTTTCATTTTATCCTCACTCCTCTCACTCTGCTCCAATGTAACACGGTCTTGAATGGAATGGGATACATGATTACAGCCATGACTCCTGCAGTATAGGAAAATAAGAATTTGACTGCATGAGTAACAATGGCAATCGTATAGCCATCTTGAATCGCAAATCCGAACAAACGTAATGCAAAAACAAGAAAGCTTTCATAGTTGGCGATTCCACCCGGTGTTATTTGAAAAATTTGCCCTGAAACCGTCACACTGTTGGCAAAAACAGCTTCTATAATCGATAAGTTTTCGTGGTAGACGAAAATCGTTCCATATAGGACAGCTGCCTCTAGAATCCAACTGACCCCGATTGCAGTAAAAATAAATATTCCTTTTTTTCCTCTAATACCTTGTTTAAATAATTTAATCTGTCGCTTTAAAAAAACAGGAAAAAACCGTACTAAGACAAGCATTGTAAGAACAAATACAATACTTCCAATTATTATTAGTGGCATGGGAACCTGAAAATCAACTCCCAGGATGACAAGGCCTATCAATGTAAAAGCTATTAAGCATATCATGTCAAGCAGCCTAAGAATAATGACGGAATGAGCCGCATCCTCACCGCTTATGTTATCCCGGTTACTCATGATTTTTATTCTTACGAGATCCCCTGCTTTGATAGGCAATAAATGGTTCACAAACAAACTATATAAAACTCCCAATAAACACGTTGAAAACCTTGGCCGCCCATTTAAATAGACTTTCCAGGCAAGGGCTTTCAAGCAAAAAGAAAGCAAATAAACAGTTAATATAGTCATTAGGATGATAGGTGATTGAATAATGGCTTTTATACCGTTCAAAATCCATTCACCATCAAAGTAATTAAACGTCAAATAAAAAAAGAAACTTAAAATCATGAGGGAACATAAAAATTTTATGATTTTAAAGGAAAGCTTCATTTTCCTTCGCCCACTTTACGGTTTCAGCTAAGCCATGCTCAAAATTTATTTTAGGTCTATATCCTAAAAGATCTTTTGCTTTTCGAATATCTGCCCACGTCTGGACAACATCACCTGTACGAGATTCTTCTTCCCTAACCACCATCTCAGGAAAATATTGTCTCAATTCATTAATTAATGAAAGCATCGAGATGGGATTACCTGAACCAATATTAATCACTTCACTTCTATGTAATTGTGTTAACGATAAATATATTCCGTCGACAATATCATCGATATACGTAAAGTCACGAACCCTTCCTTCACCATAAAGGTTAATAACTTGTTTGTTAATCAACTTTTTTAGAAAGATGCCGATGGCCATATCTGGACGAACCCAAGGGCCATACACGGTAAAAAACCTTAATATCTTCGTTTCAAATCCATATAAATGTCTATACACATGACAAAAGGATTCTGCGGAATATTTGGATGCTGCATAAGGTGAAATCACGTTTCCTGTGGCCATTTCTTCCTTCAATGGACCCTTTTGGTTCCCATAAACAGATGAGGAAGAAGCAAAAATGAATTGCCTTACATCACTTTGTCCACAGGCTTCCAGCACATTAATGGTCGCTTTAATATCATAATCAACGTACTCTAGTGGTCTTTCAATCGAGTAGGAAACACCCGGTAATGCTGCAAGATGGATTACAGCGTCAGGTGATAGGGATTGAAAGAAAGAGATTGTTTCACTCCAATTTAAGAGATCTAATTGAGTAAAATGCTCCCTTTTCAAAGAGTCTATCGTTTGCAATTGCTTTCTTTTTCTTTCTAACGAATAGTATGGATGCAGACAATCGATTACATGTACTTCATGATTTTCTAAAATTAGCTTTCTTGTAAGGTGGCTTCCAATAAAGCCTGCACCACCTGTAATGATAATCTTCAACATAACACCTCTATCTATTTAATTGGACCTCATCACTCCCATTATAGACTTTTTATCCAAAAGGAAAAACCTTGTTTGGATGACAAGGTTCTCATATTCATGCAAATTACTTATTTCGCTTGGTTAATCACATTTTGTAATGTGGTTTGAATTTCTGCTAAAACTGGCTCTCCAGCTTCCTTATCCTTTGCTTTTGCTGCTTCAAGGTATGTTTGAGCCTGTTGAGTTAATGTTTGATACGCTTCTGCGCCAATGATACCTTTGATATCTTCACCAATTACATCAATAAACAGCGCGCCTTCTAATGCGGTTATTGGCGACTTGTCTTCTCCCCAAGTTTCTAAACTTTCCGCATATTCATCCAAGGCAATTTTAGAGAAACCACGAACAAATGCTTTATTAACGGCTGCAGGATCAAGTGTTGCCACATCCGTTTCTAAATTAAATTGGCTTTCAATCAATGCAGCATCCTCTGCGGCATGTGAGTTTAGGTACTTGAATAGAGACTGGTAAAACGCCCATCCCTCTGCTTGTTCAATTTTGGCAACTTCTGGATTTTCTTTTGCTTCTGCAGCAGCTTTTGTCGCATATCCATTAGGAATTGCACCAGTAGCTAAATAGAAGGTTTTCATTAACGTTTTGTCTACCACTTGTTTTCCTAATTGGAAGGCTAACAGATCATCTGACTCAACAGCTTTTTCAATCTCAGCGAAGCCGCCGTCAATGACGGAAACCATATTTGTTCCATAGGCAGCATCACGTTTTTCAACTGTTGATTTCAAAATTGCATAAAATTCCTTTGCTTCTTCAATTTCTTCTTTTACTGCGTCCTTCTTGCCCCAGTTTTCTCCAACTTCAGTAAATTCATGTTTAACTGTGGTATAGAAAACTTTTTGCATTAACTTATCGAAGATTTGTCTAACAACAATAGGATCCATAGAGCCGTCTTGACCTGCTTTTAGTGCAGCTGTAATATGCTGATCATGTTGTGCTTCAACCTCGGCATCGCGTTCTTGTACAAGGCTTTGTAGATTTTTTGTATAAAGATCTGTCACCATCACAAAATCAACTTCTTTTTTTTCTTTAGCCTTATCTAATTCAGTAATGGCTTCCTTGTAACTCGCAGCAAAATCGACTTCTTCTGCAGCTTTTTCTTCCTTTGACTCTCCCGCATTTGCTGTTTCTTCTTGTTTTTCCTCTTTTGGCTTTTCTGAAGTTTCTTTTGACCCACAAGCAGATAAAACAGCTGAAGCCATTAAAAAGCTTGCAAAAATAATTTTTAATTGTCTCTTTTTCATATGTATCCCCTCTTCTGCAAAAAAAATTGATAAAAATAAGTGCCTAATTGATAATGAATTTCATTCACAAATTTGATTATAAAGAGAATGATTCTCAATGTCAATTGGAAATGAGAAATATTTTTGAAAAGTGTATAATAAATTTAACTTTATTAAAATAGCATTATTGGAGGTACATGTATGAAGATCACCATTGTTGGAACAGGCCATGTCGGGCTTGTAACCGGCGCATATTTAGCGGAAATCGGTCATGAAGTCACGTGTTATGATATTGATTCCGATAAAATCGAATTGATAAAACGAGGGAAAATACCCTTCTTTGAACCAGGGTTACTTGAGTTAGTGAATAATAATATTGAAAACGACCGGTTATCATTTACTAATAACATTCTCGAAGCTTTGACTTATAGTGAAATTATCTATATCACAGTTGGCACACCGATGGGCTTAAATGGAAAAGTAAATCTTCATTATTTATACGATGCAGCTGATCAAATCGCGAAAAACATAACTCAGAAAGTCATTATTATCATAAAAAGCACAGTCCCAATAGGAACGAATCGGATTATTAAAGAACGGATCGAAGCAGTTTCTAAATTCGAGATTGAAATGGTTTCCAATCCGGAATTTTTAAGAGAAGGGTCAGCTATCCATGATACATTTTTTGCCGATCGAATTGTTATTGGCTCTGAAAGTAAAAAAGCTGCCAAGTTGGTCGAGGAAATAAATAAACCACTTGGCATCCCAATATTTAAAACTGATCTTCAAAGTGCAGAATTAATTAAGTACAGCTCCAATGCCTTTTTAGCAACAAAAATAAGTTTTATCAATGAAATAGCTGAATTATGTGAATCACTCGGTGCCAATATTGAGGACGTAGCCCATGGGATGGGTCTGGACTCCCGTATTGGACCGCATTTTTTAAGAGCAGGTATTGGATATGGAGGTTCCTGTTTTCCAAAAGATGTGAGCGCTCTGATTCATACAGCTACTGAACATGGAGCCGAACTCAAAATCCTAAAAGCAGTCAATCTTGTGAATCAAAAACAACAGGATGTGTTAGTTGAAAAAGCAATGCATCGCTTTGGAAGCCTCAATAACAGAAAAGCAGCCATTTTAGGCCTTTCGTTTAAGCCGAATACGGATGATATAAGGGAATCTCCGGCATTAAGGATGGTCAGTGTGCTGTTAGAAGAAGGAGTTAATATTACTGCTTTTGACCCTGTTTCGATCGAAAACGCAAAAAAACAATTTGGTGATAATATTAACTACTCTTCTTCGATCGAAGACGCTCTATTAAATGCAGAGATGGCATTTATCGTAACGGATTGGGATGACATCAAAAACTTTCCTTTATCGCAATATGAAAAATTAATGAAAACTCCTATTCTCTTTGATGGACGAAACTGTTATTCATTGGAAGAAGTTAGCCGATTTTCAATTGAATACTTTTCAATTGGGAGATAAGTTGTAATAGAGGATTTGTAACTCAAACTAGATTCTAATGGATTTATCCTATCCTTCTCAAATCTTGAAAACATGGAAAAGAATTATCTTGACTATTAGCTGCCGAAATAGGCAGCTTTTTTCTTTTTATCATTAAATGTTAGATCAATAATATTTCACTTATCAGCTCTATTACATGGAAAAGATAACAATGATGTACTTATTATTGAAGAATCACTCAAGGCCGCTATAATAATAACCGAAGTAAACCCGACAGATGTTAGTCCTGTCGGGTTATTTTTGGGGGTTTTGGTGTCATGCTCGGTTATAACAGTAAAAAAACAGTTCCCACGTACAGCTCATATGTGATCTTGGCAAGCGTAAACCATCATACTAAGAAAAACCGAACTATAAAAAAAAACGGTTGTCTATCCTTTAATTATGGTGATGATGATGTTCATACCCATGTTCTTCCGCATATTTACCAAAATTTTCTAAATCATACATTCCAGTGGAAGTACCGTTTAAGGCCTGATTCATACGTTCTAACAGTACCGTTCTTAACTTTGGATGATAGCCAAAATACTGAGCAATATCAATTGTTACATGCGGATAAGTCTCTTTAAACTGTTCGGCCATTTTATTCAGTCTTTCCATTAAAATTCCCGTAAATAAAAAATACGGCAGCATGATGATTTTTTTTGCGCCTAATTTAATACAGCGTTCCATCCCATCCTGCACAGTTGGCGTAGTTACCCCCATAAAGGCACTTTCAACGATAGGTACATTTAATTTCTCCCACAATAATCTGCTGATTTTATAAAAATCACCATTAGCATATGGATCGCTGCCGCCACGTCCAATTAATAAAATTGCCGTATCCTCATGCTTTTGATCTACATCAAAACCTGCTTCAGCAAGTCTTGTTTTTAAAATTTCAAAAACTTCCTCATGTACACCTATCGTTTGGCCATAAGTAAATCGAACATCTGGGAAATGCTCTTTAGCATGTTCGATTTCTGCAGGAATGTGCAGTTTTGAGTGTCCTGCATGTAATAAAATGATGGGAATTACATGGATTTCATCCGCACCTTTTTCAACACACAACTGAATACCATCCTCAATATTTGGTGATGCAAATTCTAAAAAACATGTTTCTACTAAAAGAGCTGGATCAATGTATTCTTCCATTTGCCCGACAAATTCACGAACTTCTTTATTCCCTGCCTCCAGCCTGCTGCCATGTCCAACAAATAATACTGCTTTTTTCATTGGTCCATTACCTTTCTTGTATTTTTCAATTCCTTTTATGCGGTCTTCGCCGCGTTTCCGCACACCTTGCTCCATTGAATAAATGATCGCATCTTCTTTAACTTCTTCATGAACAATATCACGTGCAGTTTCTTCATGTTGAACCGAATACCATGTCCCTTTTGGATAATCAATTACGACACATTTATCTTTACAGCGGCCGTTACAGCGTGTACGCGATGTATGAATTTGCTCATCTAAACGGTTTTTCCGGATTTCGTCCCGAATTTGCTGAGTGACAGCCTCAGCTCCTGCTCCCATACAGGTTGACCCATTACAAATGAGTAAGTGACGCTGCATTTGCGTTAAATTCCAGGTCGTCATAAAGTGACCTCCCCTTCTCCCATCATTTTGTACCCTCTATATCTCTTTGTTATATCAACAGTGCCCACGATCAAAGCCCATATTATTAATGTCAAACGAAACTTAGTCATGTAACTTCGCAGGTTCCCAAGTAATGATTGCAGCATTGAATGGGTAACGGTACACATACTGGCCATCCTCCATAGCAATAAAAGGTTCGAGTGATGCTTTCACATGTGCCATATCAAACCGGGATGATAAGATTTTTTTGCTTTGTGCTTCATATAATTGCTGCAATGTATCATAACGATACTCACGCTCCAGCTTGAGCATTTCACAATTTGCATAAATCCCTAACTGATACAGCATATTGACGATGGTAATATAATCACGGCGAGGATATTTAATGTCATAGCAAAACTGCTCATCTAAAATAACGTAATGCGGCTGAATTGGTCCTGTTGTTAAGCCAATGATGGCGCGCTTATTGGCAAGCCTGTTCATTTTTTTCAGCGCCGCAATCATTTCATACATACGATAAAAGCAGTTCACCCCAATAACAACATCATGCTGCTCAATTTGCGCTTCTTCCCATTTACTATGGACGAACTGAACATTTGTATCGTTTTCAAAGTATTGTTTTAAATAATCAAGCACACTTTCAGAACCATCCACTAGCGTTAAACTTTTGACATCTTGACGAAGTTGGAAGGTATAGTTGCCCCATCCAGGCCCAATTTCAATACAAGTTGAATTTTGCGGGATATGCTGTTTCATTTTTTCGTAAATTATTTTTGCATAGGCGTCTGTTTGCTTGTATGTTTTTTTCTTCATGGACTGAGCCCAAAATGTTTCTTCCAGCTCATCATCGATCATTCGTTCTGGCATCTTGCCATGCCAGTTTAACATGCCTTCTTTCCAAAGCTTTTCAAAATCAAATTGTAAAGGGGATCCTTTTATCATTGAATTTTCTCCTCAATCTCGACAACATAAATGGACAATCCTTTTGGTGTATGCAATAGCTACCCTTACTGCATTGTTTTTCCTTTGCCTTCTCCTGTATAAACTAACAGCACCCCCTGTCGTGCCATGTACAAACCTCCCTATAGCCAAGTTGTTTTTTCAGCAAATGGTGTTCGCTTCTTCACGGAAGTGCTTTCTTCTGCAGGGTAACCTATGCATAACGTCCCTACTAATTGCTCTTGATCTGATGCACCTATAAAAGCATGTAATGCTGTATCATGAACTAAGCCCACTCCACGTGTACGCCATACCATGCCTAAACCCAGCTGTTCGGCCATTAACCACATCGACATAATCGCACTGCTTACTGCAAAGGTATTATCTTTTGTTGCACCTTCATCTCCATCGACAATGGCAGATGTCACCACAATAACCAGCGGTGTTTTTGTGATGGCTTCCATTGAGCTTTCCACTAAATGTGGTTTTGTTGGGAAACGTTTTTGTAAATAATCAAGCGCCACCAGCTCATAACGTTTAAAGCTGTCGCCCTGTAATACATAGAAATGCCAGGGCTCACGCATACGGTCATTTGGTGCAAACGTTGCTGCTTCTAATAACGTCTCAATTTTGTCACGTTCCACTTCGCGCGTTTCAAATTGACGAATCGCACGGCGTTTTTTTAATGCATCTAACATAATTCATGCTCCTTTTCAATAAACCAAGCAATTTGATCCCGTACCTTAACAACATCACCAACTAAAATCATGGCTGGATTAGAGATACGATGTATTTGAATATCTTGTGCAATCGTTGAGAGATTGCCTGTAATCGTACGCTGGTTTTTAGTTGTGCCCCATTCAATAACGGCAACAGGGGTTGTTTCACTTTTGCCATAGGTTATTAAGCTTTTCGTTATATGCGCGATATTGCCAATACTCATATAAAAGGCCACCGTATCAATTTGAGCAAGCGCCGACCAATTTAAAAAGTCCTGCTCCTTTTCTGGCCGGCCATGACCTGTAACGATCGCAAAGCTTGCAGCATGATCACGATGTGTCACAGGAATCCCTGCATAAGCAGGCGCGGCAATCCCCGCTGTAATACCAGGCACGATTTCAAATGGAATATTGGCTTTCCGTAAAATCGCTGCTTCTTCTGCACCACGTCCAAAGATAAAGGGGTCACCGCCTTTTAGGCGGAGAACCTGCTTGCCAAGATTGGCTTGTTCCACTAGCACACAATGAATTTCATCTTGAATCAGTCCATGCCTGCCTGGTTCTTTTCCACAATAAATCAGCTCGGCGTCAGCTTTCGCATGTTTTAATAATTCAGCATTCACCAGTCGGTCAAATAAAATCACATCTGCTTGCTGAATACACTCTAATCCTCGAATCGTCAATAGTTTTGGGTCTCCAGGACCAGCTCCTACAATATATACAAATCCGCTCACCGTTTTTCTCCTATACGCTGATGCAGCCACGCTTCACATTTTTGTTTTTGACCTTGCTCCATCCATTGTAGTAACTGTGGATCCAGGAGCTCTGCTAATAGCTGTTTTTTCGCATCGCCCGTAGACACTTGTAAAATTCGCTGACGTGCTTCCTTTAAAAAAGAAACATACTGCTCGTAATGTACTCCAAATTGCTCTTCTAAATCATTCTTTACTTGACGGGTCAGACCTGGACTTGCTCCAGACGTCGATACAGTTAAAACAAAATCACCGCGGCGAACGACTGCTGGATTGATGAAATCAACACGTCCTTTTGCATCCGCACGGCTGAGTAATTGCCAATGCTGGGCCGCTTCTTCCACTGCATTGTTTACCTCTCCGTCATTTGTAACCGCGAAAATCAGTACTGCATCATCTAAATCAGCAGGTTCAAATGCTTTTTCTTTCCATGTCACAAGCCCTTCATTGATATAGTTCTGTAATTTTTCGGTTACCGCTGGGCTTATCACTGTCACTAGCGCATTTGTTGGCAGCAGCGCTTCCACCTTTTGACGTGCTACATGTCCGCCCCCAACAATAACAACCTTTTTATAGTCAATATTCATTAATAGTGGGAAATAATTCATTGTTTACCTCCAAACATGCTGTCAGCCAATTTTTCACAAGCTGTGGATTCGAAGCAAAATGAAAGTGTGTATAGCCAGCAACAATATTTTTATGTAGATAACCTTCCTGCTGAGCACGAAAACGGCCTTTACTAAAATAAGCTGGTGATGTATGCTCCCCCTCATATGTTGAGTAATGGAACTCATGCCCTTTTGCCTGATCCTTTTCATTGATTAGAAAGTTGCCTGGAACACCTGTAATTTCCCGGTAGCCAAGTGCCGCTAATTTATCCTGCATCCGCACACGGCCTGGAATAATTCCGAGCATCGGGAATACCTGTCCTTGACGATTCACAATTTCCTCTGTTAAATACATAAAACCGCCGCATTCCGCTAATGTTGGCACCCCGCGTTCAAGCGCTGCTCTTATTGATTGCTTCGTTTCCTCATTTTTCGCCAAAGCTTCAGCAAACTCTTCTGGGAAACCGCCGCCGATATACAGCCCCTGCGCTTTTTCTGGAACTTCTTCATTTTGTAATGGAGAGAAATAATGCAAAGTGGCACCATATGTACGGAGTAATTCTAGATTTTCTTCATAATAGAAGTTAAAAGCGGCATCCTTTGCAACTGCAATGTGTACTTCTTGTCTTTCGGGCTGTATATCAAAAATAGATGCAGAGACTTCCAATGATTGTGTTTTTGTAATTTCCAGCAGCTGTTCAATATCCAATGTCTCTTCGATTGCTTCTGCAAGACTATCAAAATAGGAATCTAAATCGCCTCGTTCAATGGCGGGCACTAAACCCAGATGACGGCTTGGCATCGAAGGGACAGCTCCTTTTGGCAGATAGCCAATGACAGGAATTCTACATTCTTCTTCAATCGCTGCTTTGACAATTTCAAAATGGCTTTTACTTCCTAATTGATTGGCAATAACACCAACAATATTGGAGCTTTCATCTAACATTTGAAATCCTTTGACAATCGCAGCCGCACTTCTTGCCATACTTGCCGCATTGACAATTAAAATGACGGGACTTTTTGTAATCTCACTAATATGAGCAGCAGATCCTTCATTTGATAATGGGGATTTGCCATCATAAAAGCCCATCACTCCTTCAATAATAGCTGCATCTGCATCTTGGCTCGCTCTTGCGACAATGGCACGAACTGTTTCATGGGACATCATGAAACTATCAATATTACGAGAAGGGCGTTTTGTGACAGCTGTATGATACGTTGGGTCAATATAGTCCGGACCGCATTTAAAGCCCTGGACTGTTAAACCACGCTTCATAAGCGTACGCATGATGCCGACTGTGAATGTTGTTTTTCCAACACCGCTTCCTGTGCCGGCTAAAACAAATCGATTCATTGTACTTCCTCCTCAAAGTTGACACGTGCAATGGAAATGGTCACGTTTCCGCTTTTCTTTTTCTCCAGCAGTAATTCTTTCGCATTCGCATAACGCAATGCGGCAGGCTCACTGACCCCATAAGCACCTGTATATTTAAAGACTGTTTCCGATGGGTTTTGCATCGGTATTTCATTCAGCTGGTCAGGTGCGTAAGTTACAAACGGCCAGTTATGTTTAGCAGTTAATTCAAGCAAGCCTGTTTCGTTTTTCTTTAAATCGATGGTCGCAACTGCTTTGACACTTTTTTTACTTAAACGCAGCTCCGCTAATGTTTCATCTATGACTTGTTCAATTTCTGCCATTGCCGTATCACGATTACAGCCAATGCCAAGTACAATTGATTTTGGACGATACATAACTCCGTTCTCGAGCAGCACCTCTTCATGTGCCTCAATTAAACGATCTGTTATAAGCAGTGCCGCTTGTGGCTTTACCATGATCGCTTCATCTATTGTTGGATAAATTTTCAAATTATCTGGCATTGGGCGATCGTACATCCACCAATTTTTTTCTCCCGTTTCCTGCACGATCGCAACATGCTCTTCATTAACAACCGATGCACTAACAGGTGTTAATTTTTCTTCACTATCCCACATCCACCCAAATTGGGCGCCAAATAAATCCACGGGAATCGTTTTTTGAACATCTGACGCTGTTGTTACAACTGGTACAGCACCAATCGCTTTTGCAAATTCATGGGTTAAGGCATTGGCACCGCCAATATGCCCCGATAATACGCTGACGACAAACTGACCTTTATCATCCACCACTAACACGGCAGGATCTTTCTTTTTATCAATCATTAGCGGAGCAATCATACGAACGACAGCACCGAGGGAAATGATACAAATGATTCCTGAATACTGCTGGAACAAAGCGGGCAATAGTAGGCGAACCGTACCATCAAATAACTGAATTTGGCGCGTTTCTTCGTCGCCCTGCTCGAATTTCTTCATATAATAAAGGTCCACATATGGAAATTTTTCCACGTAGCTTCTTGCATGTTCCACCCCATGTTTCGTTATGGCAACGAGGGCATATGGTTTGCGCTTTACAATAACAGGAATTTCACCTTCACGTAAACTAATCATTTTCCTTCACACCTTTGCGGAAGCCATGAGTAAAGGTTTTGTCATAGAGCTTCGAACGGTATTCTTTTTCATGAATGTGCGGGTCTAATGCCCAGCCTGCTAGAATCATCGCATGCTTGCGAATGCCGTTGACACGCATTGCTTCATCTAATTCAGCCAGTGTTGTCCGCACAATTTTTTGGTCAGGCCACGAAGCACGCTGCACAACAGCAACTGGTGTATCGTCTGCCCAGCCTGCTGCCTGCAATTCTTTTGTGATTTTCTTGGTTAAAGTAGCACTCAAAAACATGGCAATCGTACAGTGATGGCTTGCCAGTGCCTGTAATTTTTCACGCTCAGGAACAGGTGTGCGTCCTTCAGCCCGTGTTAAAATAAGCGTTTGGGTTAAATCAGGAATCGTCAGCTCTGCCCCAACAGCTGCTGCAGATGCAAAAACAGAACTTACACCTGGCACAACTTCATAGCCAATCTCATGCTGCTTCAACTGTGCCACTTGCTCCATCGTTGCCCCATACATCGCCGGGTCGCCTGTATGTAAACGTACAACCTTTTTGCCTGCATTGACACGTTCGACAATACAATCCACCATTTCCTGAAGATGCATCCCTGCTGTGCGGATAATTTCGGCCGACTCCTTCGCTTCCGCTACTAACGTTTCACTTACGAGTGAATCGGTATACATCACAACATCCGCTTCTTTTAATAGCTTTAAACCTTTCACCGTGATTAAATCCGGATCTCCCGGACCTGCTCCGATAATCCAAATTTTCTTCATTATTTGCGCACCACCATACATGACAAGTAATTTAAATCTGCACCACGTAGTTCATTGATTTTCCAAATTACCTCTTCATCAGATGTAACTTTTGTAACGACATGTGCTTTTTCTAATAAATTCATTTCCTCCAGAAGATCGAGCATTACGTCTATAACTTTTGCTACTTTGATAAAGACGATCGCATCGTGGTTTTCAATCACTCGGCGCATTTCTTCCATATCCTCCGTAGCAGGAATCATGGCGACATGGTCATCACCATCAGCCAATGCAATCCCTAAGCGATTAACAGAACCATTAAACGACGAAATGCCAGCTACCGTTTCAATCGGAACATCAGGGTACATCGATTTCATTAAGTTCATTAAATGTATAAATGTGCTAAACAGCATCGGATCTCCTTCAGTCACAAAAGCTACATCTTTTCCTTGAACTAAATAGCTATAAATAGCTTCCACTGATTTTGTCCACTCAGCGAGCAAGGTATTTTCATCTTTTGTCATGGGAAATACTAAACCAAGCATCTCTTTTTCTGCCGGGTTAATATACACTTCAACAATACGATGGGCATAAGATTTACTGCCCTTTAATTTTTTGGGATAAGCAATGACAGGGCTTTCCTGCAATCTGCGAAATGCTTTTACTGTGATTAATTCTGGATCTCCCGGCCCAACACCTAATCCAAATAAGGTTCCCATTTTCATGATTCGTTTCCTTTCTTTGCCGTCACTATATAGATTGGATTTAACGGTTCAAAACGTGTTAAATTTAAGATTGGCTTACTTTTTGAAATTTGTGCCTGTAATATTGATACTTCACAACCTAATGCTTTTAGATGCTGCAGCGCTTCTGCCAGATTTTCGATGGTTGCAATGTTCATAACAAGGCGTCCATTTGGCTGTAAGCGTGAAATACATGTTTGCAATAAATGCTCCATATTTCCACCGTTACCGCCAATAAAAATCGCATTCGGATCTGGAAATTCATCCAGACGGTCAGGTGCCTTCCCCAGCACTGCAACAAAATCTGTACGATGTTTTAATTGATTTTCCAGGCAGTTTTCCAGGTCACCCTCATTTTTTTCAATTGCATACACGGCACCTTCCCGAGCCATTTTCGCTGCTTCAATAGCAACAGAACCTGTGCAGGTTCCTATATCCCAAACAATGCTATTTTCCTTAATCCCTAACTCCTGCAGACAAAGAGTCCGAATTTCTCTTTTAGTAATTAATCCTTTATCTGGCTTTCGCTGAAGAAATGCATCATCCGGAATTCCTAGAGAAGAACGTTCCACTACCTCACGCTGTTTTAAAACCACAACATTCAAAGGAAAAAAGGAGGTTTGCTCCATTTCGTCCAATGTGAAGAAGCGGCACCGCTCCATTTCACCTTGTAAATTTTCAGCAACGAAGGCATCATATTCTGTCATGCCAAAACGCTTTAAATACTTTGCAATTGCCTGCGGAGAATTCGTTTCATCTGTTAAAACAGCAATTTTTTTACGCCCATCAATTCTTTGTGCAAACCCTTTTATGGAACGGCCGTGCAAGCTGACAATATACGCATCCTGCCAGCTTTCCTGCATTTTAGAAAAAGCAAGTTGTACCGAGCTGGTATAAGGATAAATCGTTATTGGAAGCTTCTTCGCAAATAAACCGCCAAGTCCATAAAACAGCGGATCACCAGACACTAAAATAACGACATTTCGTGTTTCTTGCTGTAATTCAGCTGTTAATGCTGATAAACCGCCTTTGATTACTTTTTTCTCTTTTTTTAATTCCAGGAAAAATTGTAAATGACGCTCCCCGCCTACTAGCACATCACATTCATTGATCCACTCAACATATTGGGGGAGCAATCCTTCCGCGCCATTATCCCCTATACCAATCATCTTCATCCAATTTGTCAATATTCTCAGCCTTTCCTAAACAGTCTCCATTCATGGCGTACAAGGTTGTCGACACTTTGATGTCAGTATTCATATGATTCAGTGCATAGTAGCAGCAGTTTTTGCAAAGTGCTGCAAAGAATGCCTCGTTTCCCTGAAGCATTTCACCAACCTGTGAAGCTGTATTCGCCTGTAAAATTTCTCGCTGTGTCTCCTCATCAACACCCACTTTATTGGCAATGCCTGCCAAAAACTCAAAGCTTATCGGTGCGCTTTTTGAGTGAACCATCATAACGCCTTGGGCAACTTTTGAGAACTTCCCCATCATCCCTACCAATGAGACTCTCGGAATCTTCTTCCGCGCAATATTTTTTATCGTAAAACCGACAAAATCGCCCATTTCAATAAATGCTTCTTCTGGTAAATGAGGATACTGCTGCATAGCATATTTTTCACTGCGTCCACCTGTTGTAATGACTAAATGCTCACATCCTGATTCTTTTGCTACATTGATCGCTTGTACGATACTTGCCATATAAGCAGAACTTGAAAATGGAACCACTGTTCCCCGTGTACCTAATATCGAAATTCCGCCGATAATGCCTAAACGCCCATTCAATGTTTTTTCAGCAATCTTTTCACCATCTGGTACGGAAATGACCACTTCAATTCCACAATCCAATTTATATTTTTCAATTACTTCCTGTACAACACCACATATCATTTTTCGCGGTACGGGGTTTATCGCTGCTTGACCAACTGATACAGGTAGTCCCGCTTTTGTCACTCGCCCTACACCAACCCCGCCATCTAAATGGATGCCTTTTTCTTTTGAATAACGAACGGTACTCTGAATTCGTGCTTGATGCGTAGCATCAGGATCGTCCCCGGCATCTTTGATCGTTTCACACATTACCCTGTCATCTGACACTTCAAATGCGGTTACTTTAAATGTTGCATACTGGCCAACCGGTAAATAAATCGTGATTTCCTCTGGTACCTTTCCCACGACAAGAGCTTGCAGTGCTGCCTTTGTCATCGCTGTTGCACAAGCTCCAGTCGTGTATCCATGACGCATTTGTAAAGGGTCTTTTTTATCTCGTTTCTTTTGCACGTTCATCCGCCATAATCGAAATGGCATTAAGTGCAGCGACCGTCACTGTACTGCCACCCTTTCTACCTACGTTCGTAATAAACGGAATCCCTTCCAGCACTGCTAACTCCTCTTTCGATTCTGCTGCTGATACAAAGCCAACTGGCATTCCAATAATTAAATCTGGTTTTGCTACACCGTCTTTAATTAAGCGAATTAGCTCCAGCAGAGCGGTTGGCGCATTGCCAATGGCATAAATTCCTCCTTCATGTAGACTCGTTGCTTTTTGCATGGAAATAATAGCCCTTGTTGTTCCTTGAGCCTTTGCTTCCTTTGAGACATCTTCATCCGCAATATAACAATGCAAGTCCCCGCCATGTTTTTGGAATCGCTTACGGCCTGAACCGCTTTCAATCATTTGTACATCCGCCACTACATGACGACCCGCTAAAATGGATTGAATCCCTGCCTCAATGGCATCAGGTGTAAAAATCATGCTGCGGCCTAACTCAAAATCTGCTGAAGCGTGAATCACCCGCCTAACAACTAGCCATTGCTCATCTGTAAAGGGATGTTCGCCCATTTCTTCTTTAATAATGGCGAAACTGTGATCATAAATTTTGTCTGGATCTACCGTTAAAGGAATAAATTTTGTATTAAAGTTCATGTTTGCCATGAATAAAACCTCCCAATAGTTGAGTTACTTCTTCAAAAGAAGAACAAAAATTTTCATATTCAAGTGCTGGCCGTTTTATTAAAATAACAGGAATCCCTAATTGCAGAGAAGCTGTCATTTTTTCATCTACAGACCCCACTTTGCCGCTTTCTTTAGTAATCATTAGAGTCACATTGTATTGCTCTAATAGTGCTTTATTTAATGATTCTGAAAATGGACCCTGGATCGCAATAATGTCCTTTTGTTTAATACCTAAACTAGTGCACTTTTCCATATTCCCTATATTGGGAAGCATTCTGCAAATAAGCCGAATTTCATCACGCATTAAATATTTGGAAAATATCTCTAACGTTTTGCTGCCTGTTGTTAACATGATTGTCCCATTATGAGATTGAGCTAATTTAGCTGCATCTTCATAACTTTCAACTTCTGTAATTAGTGGAGAAATAAACTGTTCTTCTGGCCTTTCATATCGAATATATGGAATATCACATGCTTTTGCTGCTGCCATTGCGGTTTTCGACGCTTCTTCCGCATAGGGATGACTGGCATCGATGACACAGGTCATCTTTTGCTTTATAATAAGCGCCATCATGTCATCAACTGATAACCGCCCGACTTGATAAGGAATATCGTATGCATTTAAACTTTCGGCTGCAGATTCTGTGACAACTGTTGCTAATATCGTATAGCCTTGATTTTGCAATTGAATGGCTAATGCTCTCGCATCACTTGTGCCTGCTAAAAATAAAATCATGTGTTCCTCCTAATCTCCACATGGTGCCGGCTCGACTTCAATTTTGGAGCTCATATCCTGATAGTTAAAATACTGAATTCTTTTTGCACGTTTAAAATATTTAAAAAGGCGTTCATTTGGATGGGCATTTTGTTTGTACTCTTCTATAATTTCCGTTAATAAAGGCAGCAGCTGATCTGGTTCAATTCCTTCTGCTACTGGCTGTGCTGCATGGGCTGTACGGCCAACCGGCTTTGCGCCAATGAATAAATCAAATTTTTTCTTGCGGTAAACGATCCCGATATCATCGAATACTGCCCGATAACAGGCCATACCGCAGCCGTTGAAACCAATATGTAATTCTTTTGGAAGCTTTAAGCCACCCAATTTTGCTGATATTTCTTCTGCATATGGAATGGATTCTGCTTTTTCACCGTAGCAAAAATCACAAGCTTTTAAGTTTAAAACATCGCCTACAGGCATGACAATTAAATGATTTTGTTCAAGTTTTTCAACAATCGATTCAGGCTGATCAGTTGGAATCTTTAGTAAAAAACGATGATCCGGTGTATATTCCATGGTGCCTGTCTCGCCAATGGTTTCTGCCAATACGCGCATTTGCTCTGGCTTAATAAATTTATTGGCAACACCAGGTGAAACAGCAAATTCAAATATATCTTCGATTGTCTGCTGAACCAAATGCGGATGTTCTATTTCCGATTTTGACACCATTGATAAAGCCTTTATGGCCAAATCTAATGTGCTTACTTCCTGTTTTTTTCTTTCAATTTGCTCATAACCAGCTTGCGCTTCCCCTGTTACTTGATTTAATGCCCAGGGTTCGGCTTCCTTTTTCAAACGCTGATGCGGTTTTAAGCTTTGCTTTTCTTCACCTAACGTATATTTACGCTGATAACCTCGAGGGGTAATGATTTTATTGTCATAAAAGAAAGTAGAAGAATTCCCGATAATAACCGTTGTCAGCATTCCTATTTCATGTTCAAGCATTTCAGCCAGTGTTGTCAGCACTACATTTTGATTTTCACGATAGGCACTTTTCACAAGTCCCACCGGTGTTTCAGGCGAACGATATTTTAATAGAATATTTTGTGCCTCTACAATTTGGCGTGTCCGTCGACCGCTTTTCGGATTATATAAAGCTATTACAAAATCTGCCATCGCAGCTGCTTCAATACGCTTTTCTATTACAGTCCAAGGCGTCAAATGATCACTTAGACTTATCGTGCAGGAATCATGCATGACTGGCGCACCCAATAAACTTGCACAAGAATTAATGGCTGAAATACCTGGAACAATTTCTACTGCAATTCCTTCTTTTTCAGTCCACCCCTTTTCAATCAGCACTTCATACACTAATCCAGCCATCCCATAAACGCCTGAATCTCCGCTGGAAATGACTGAGACAATTTGGCCTGCTTCAGCTTTCTTTACTGCATCCTGTGCACGTGACACTTCTTCTGTCATACCCGTGCTGACAATGGATTTTGCTGATACGTAAGGTTCAATTAGCTCCACGTATGTTTTATAGCCAATAATACAATCACTTTGCTGCAATGCATCTACAGCTCGTTTTGTAATATGCTCATGAGCACCGGGTCCGAAGCCAACAACAAAGATTTTCCCCTTTTTCATAGACTTACCTCCAAATAAAAAATGCCTGCACTCCTTTTAAAAGGAATACAGGCATGTGAGATGCAGTATAAAAAAAGCATACTGAAACACAAAAACAATAGGTATAATTGTCCCGCCTATACTTCTCCCTCCGAAAAGCAAGTGTAGTTTAAATAAGCAGGTTTCCTGACTTAAGCTTCTTTTTACTCTTACACCTTCCCGATTTCTCAGTGGTATTGTAATTTCATCAGCTCTTACAGTAGCGGGGGCTGTACTAGAATTTCACTAGTTTCCCTTTTACCTCACAAATGTGAGCACTTATTTAAAGCATTTATTAAATTTTTTTATAAATATACCATATAATCTCTAAAGTTAACATACTATTTTTTTTTTTGAAAATTTAATAAAAGCTAATGTAGAACAACTCCTTCTTAGGTTGAAATGATGATTTCAAAAAATTATGCATCAAAAAACCAGGGATTTCTCGTCAGAGTTCCACCTTAAGCTTGAATGCTAGTCCCATTAAAACATGATTCCATCATTTCAAACAGTTCTGCTTTTGACCTCGGATACTTTTTATTGGATAAATTCGTTCCTTTTAATCTTTCAAACACTTCCATAATCCAAGGTTTTTGTAAATGGCTTTTTTCGAGAATTTCTCTTTTATTAAAAACCTCAACGGCTGTTCCTTGAGCTAACAAATGCCCATTGTTTAAGATGATGACCTCATCTGCCCATTCATAAGCTAAATCTACATTATGCGTTGACAATAAAATCGTCCGATTTCGGTGATTCATTTTTTCCATAATATCCATTATTCTTTTTGAATAGTAAGGATCAAGTCCATCTGTTGGTTCATCTAACACCATTAATTCTGGATCAATAGCAATAATTCCAGCGATTGCTACCCTTTTTTTCTGTCCGATACTTAAAAAGTGGGGAGGTTTATCTTTAAGCGATTCCGTTTCTGTTAATGTGATGACTTCCTTTACACGCCTCTCTATTTCTTCGGTGGGTAAATTTAAATTTTTTGGACCGAACTTAATATCTTCATAGACACTAGATGAAAAAAGTTGGGTTTCAGAATTTTGGAATACAATACCGACTTGCTGCCTTAATTGCTGAATCTCTTTCCGTTTATAGGTCAACTTCTTTCCACTGTACAAAATGCTGCCACTAGTTGGCTTTAAAATACCATTCATAAGAAGAAATAGTGTTGATTTCCCAGCGCCATTGTTACCTAATAAGGCTATCTTCTTCCCTTTTTCAATTGAAAGATTTATTTGATCCAATGCCATCGTTCCATCTGCATATTGATAAGAAACTTGTTCAAACGTTATAATTTGTTCACTCACTCTGCATACTTCCTTTTCATTGGTCTTTCATGATTTTGTCATAATATAAATCATGAAAAGTGTTACAAACGAAATAAAAATAAAGACAAAATGCCCACGATTGTAGCCCATTGATAAATCCACATCATACAAATGTTCATCTCCACCTCGACTATCAATTGTGATTTGAAGTTCTTTTGCTGAGCTCATCGATTTAACGAAAAGGCTGACAATAAGCTGTGCAACGCTGGAAAACCAGCTTCTATAATTTTGATAGCCAAGCCTGCTAGATTGTGCAATATAAATTTCATTCATCTTTTCCAATAGAACAAAGATAAATCGATACGTAATCCCCATTAATTCTACAAAAACGGTGGGGAATTTTACTTTTTTTAATACCCACATAAATTGATTAAGAGGTGTTGATAAAACAAGAAAATATAAACAGCTCACACTTGCTAAAATCGTTGTACCTAGTTCGTATGATTGTTGGATACTATATGAATTAATATAGATTTGCCATAAACCTATTTCAGCCATCCAAAGCACATCTAGATCTACTTGATAGATAGGTGCAATGGAAAATAAAATGGCAACCAAGCTTGTCATTAAAAAAACAAAAGGGACGAAAAGAAGTTTCATATAGGCTATAAACGGGATTTTCGCCTTGAATAACACCCCTATACTCATTACAGTAAAGGTAAAACAAGCCACCGAAATATTTTTTGAAAGAATTGTAAAAAAGAGAAAGATCAGTGCAAAGCTGACCTTCTCAACGGGATGAACATCCTTTAATCCGCTGGTATAAGCATAATCATCAATTTTTATCATAAATTCACTTCATTCCGCTATTGTTTGGATGAAGAATACTTTTTTCTAGCTTTTCCATATCCAATAACATAGCCTATAATGATGGCTCCAAGAGCCGCTTGTAACGAGAATAGTAAACTTTCAATCTCTCCACTTGGTGGTTCCCATATCGCATTAAACCAAGGCTCATAGTCAGGTGCCACTTCGATAATCGCTTCCTCCGCCTGCCCGTCAGCCCCACCAAATTCTGCATTTTTCAAAAAAATCAAAGGAATAATTGCTAATAGAATCACGAATAAAAATAATACTCCATTTCTCATGTTAGCGTGCCTCCTTCATCGTAGTTAATTGATTTAATTCTGTCATATTATATTTTTGAAGTAAGTTCATCACGATAACCGTAAGTAAGCCTTCACTAATCGCTAAAGGTACTTGTGTAAAACCAAAGATACTAGCAAACTTTACAAATGAAGCCACAGATCCACCTACCTCAGCAGGGAAAGCTAAGGCTAATTGAACCGATGTCACTAAATATGTCCCTAAATCCCCTAACATTGCAGCTACAAATACTGAAACGGCGACGGATATATTCATTTTTCTTCCAAACTTGTATATTCCGTAAGAAAGTAAAGGTCCGACGACAGCCATCGAAAAGGCATTCGCGCCTAACGTTGTAATTCCACCGTGTGCTAACAATAGTGATTGAAATAAAAGGACTATTGTTCCTAAAACACTCATCGCCGTTGGACCAAATAAAATTGTCCCCAATCCTACACCCGTTGGATGAGAACAACTACCTGTCACTGAAGGAATTTTCAACGCAGATAAAACAAATGCAAATGCACCAGACAGGCCTAGCATTGTTTTCAATTCAGGATTATCTTTCAATTTTTTCGTAATCGATCGTATTCCAACGGCAACAAATGGAATGGTGATCCCCCACCAAAAAACAGCCCAGCCAATTGGTAGAAATCCTTCCATAATATGCATTGCATAGGCTGGACGATAAGAGTTCGTCCAAAAATAGCTTGTTAAACCTAACAGTACAACAAATGAAACCCATAATGATCTTTTTTTCACTTTAAACTTACCTCCATGGTATAAAATAGTGACCAAACTAAAAAGAGCATTTAAACCTGGTGGGTTTAAATGCTCACAAAAAACAATGGTATGTTCTGCTTTAATCAGAAAAAAGCATACTTCCGTCTCCGTAAACACATCCCTATATCCCGTAGGTCACGTCGTGTTTTCTAAACAGGCAGGTCTCCTGACTTACCATCGTTGCTCCTTGCGTCTTCCCGCTTTTAAAATAAAGCAGTGACATTGTGCAGGTCGCTCCGAATTACAGTGGCGGGTACCGTGTCGGACTTTCACCGAACTTCCCTATTAAGCTATACAATCTTACATGCATAACACCTGTTTAAAATATGTATTTAATTTTCTTTATATTACATTAACAGACTCTTGCTGTCTACCATATTTTCTTGTAACCCCTATGGAGATTTACTGATTCTCGGTTTTGCAAATGAAAAAACGAGCTCACTTTTAGTTTGTTTTGAAACATAAACAATGGGCTGAATACTTTCTCATTAGATAATAGATAGAAGTGCCTGTCACTCACCGATGTTTGTCTAGATTTGTAGTTTAATAGTCAGAGACCCATACTTGGCTGAAAGTACTATTTAAACAATACCTACATCAAAACCTATGCTATAGTCGTACATGTAACTAGAAATTAAGTTCTGTTCTCTTACAACCAAAAGCAATACCTAATCGGTACTTCTTCTATTGATAAAAAAATAGAGGCTCCAATGAAGGAAAGCCTCTACAGTAATACAATTGATTGGTCAAAATTTTCCATATAAAACTGTTTTCATACCTGTTTTAAACTTTGATCCTATTCTGATAACTCTCCATTCTTGTTTCAAGTGTTCGAACCAGAACATGGTAGGTGAACGCATCCAATTCTTGTCCCGTGTTTAGATAAGACTCGAGCTCATCCTTTGCAGCAATCAGTTCCGTTCTTTCTTGATCTGCTTTTGCACCTATTGTTGGTTCGTAAAGTAATGCTTTTGCCTTTTCTAATAAATTTTCCGCTCCAGAAAGATCCGTCTTCCCGTATACTTCAAACTCATAGATACTGTATCCGTATAAGTTACCATTTATCGGTTTGCGTTCCGACATAACGACTTTTAAATATTTTGCATTTACATTTTCTAAATGGATGGTGTCTATGTCTCCAGGACTAGGACCATTAAGATCTGGGTACGAATAGACTTCCTCGAATGTAATGCCATCGTTTGAAGCAAGCAGTTTATATTTCTCTGCCCTAGCCCTTTCCCAATGGAGCTTTACGGTATTTATATTACGAGATTGGTCTAGTTCTAATATAATCCATTGCTGCACTGCCTCATCAGCGGAAACATTTTTGTACTGTGACCCCCAGCGCGTAAGCAAATCCCCATCCGTAATATTTGCAGCACGTTGAGAATTATCGTACTCGGAAGAAGCAGTTACCTTTTGTTGGTAAGCAAAATTTCCCTGTCCTGGATCATAGGACAATATTTCATCAAGATTATTGCTTGTAAGAGCCTTATTCATTACGGTAATATTGTCAATTTCCCCTTTAATTCCTTGGCCGATTTTCTCCAGTGGCAGAACAAATGTCGAGGAGTCATTGGTCCGGCCGCCAAACTTATTTGTTTGCTTAGATATAGACACTTCTTCTCCATTAATAAATAAAGTTGTTTTCTTTTTATCCCCAACTAACACGACATTCTGCCATTCATTTTCTTTAAGTGAATAATCTTGGCTGAATGTATAGTTCTCAAATTTATTCAGACTTCCTTCGGATGTTTTCTCATTTCGTTCATACCCTAGTTTCCCAGATTGATTGAAATTCAAGTAGAAATCTCCATCTATACCTGAAAACAAGGTGGCATCACTTAAAGAGCCTTCATCTAGTTTAATATCGAACGAAACCGTATATGGATATCCTATACCTGATAAAGGAAGGTCAATGTAATTATGCCCATCCAATTGTAGGGCTTTACCATCATAACCATCTACAAGGTTCGGACGGCTTTTGATTTTTGCATCATATTCATTTCCTGATAAATCTTTAACCTGGTTATTTTTCATAGATTCAAAGTCATATTTAAGGACTACATCGGTTTTGGACTCAACAAATCTAGCAGGGTTAGATGTTGCAATTCTATCCTGAACCGCGTTCACCCGTTCCATAAACTGCTCAGAGGTCTGCCCTGCTGTTTTTTCTCCATACCAGCTTTTTTCGGACACTAATACAACAGCATCTTTCATTCGATTAAAAATATCATAACTGGATAAACCACCCGAAAAGGAAGTCATATCATTCCAGACCGCAAATTCTGCACCTTTTGTCTGCGGATGGGCAAATGGCATGGTGGCTCCGCCTTTTCCTCCCTGTCTGTTATTTCCCCAAAAATCATTTACTTCCCAGGTATCGTATTTAGCCTTTATATCCAGATAATCCGGATACCCTGCATTTCCAATAGGAACAATATATAAATCTCCTCCGACTGTATTGATAATGTCATACCCTAAATCGTACATTTCCTTTACAGCGGACCAGTATGGTGCCCAAATATTCATCGTTGCCTGATTACTTACAGGAGTAGTACCATTGAATCCATTCTTTCCAATAGATCCCCAAAGTCTTGTTTCATAGCCTTTATTATTAATATAGTGAATAAAATGGTCTGTATAAGCTCTCATTTGCTCTGAATATTTCTTATCATACTCATCGGTCCCCATGTGAAATTTACCACTTTGAACGACTCTATTATCATCATTCGGACTATTACCAAGAAACTCGTCAAAAAGAGACTCGATAAATGGATAAACTATTTTTTGCTTTTCAGGGGTGGTAATGTCTAATGCTCCTTTGGAGAGCATCATATCAGGATTCACTGCCCTAAAGCTTTCAGCATGGTAAGGTGTATCAATTTCAGTTACAACATCTATACCATACTTTTTCATATTTTTTTGATAAGCAATGTACTCTTCCTGTGTATAATAACCATCCTTCGCATTAATTTCGGGATATTTTTTACTTTCTACCCGGAAGGCTTGATAATTGGCTGCGCCCCAATAATCATTAATATGAAGTTGAATTTCATTTAACTTAAACCATGCCATATATTCTGTCATTTCTTGAACGTAGTCTAACGGAATATACATCCTGCCAACATCCAACATTCCGGAACGCACTTCATATTTAGGATAGTCTCTTGCCATTCCTTTAGGAATGGTATCCTTATCGTTTGATTGGTATAAGATTTGCGTAAGGGAAATTCCTCCATAAAGAATACCTTTTGATTTGGGAGCGCTAACAATTATTTTATCGGTGATATGAAGAAAATACCCTTCCTCGCCTAAATTTTCATTCGCATGATCGATGGTTAAAAAAATATCACCAGCTCTTGGATTGGAGCCCTTATTAACAGTAATGTCTTTTTCTAACATATTTTTAAAATAGCTTTGAATACTTCGGGCTGTTTCCATTAATGACTCCGGAGCAGATGAATCTACTACTAACTTAGCACCTTTTGCAAGTTCAAAGTTACCAGTATACCCCTTCCATTCTCTAAGACCAGGTATGACGTTCGGAACGGGGTTATCCCCTTCCTCTTGTTGATATTTCCCTTCTATCCTAATCGAAACATCATTGGAAGAAACAGCAGAATCATTATTGTCACTTTTATTTGTTACTTTATATAAAATGTTTACCTTCATATCACTAATTGGTTGATAGTAATTAAGATTCATATCAATAATCTGTTTATTATCTGAGCCAAATAAAGAAACATCATATCGCGGATCAGGAGATTCTGGTAAAATAATTATTTTGCCATCAGTTGAAAGTGTAGGCTTCACTTCACTCATATAGTTCACAACGTCTTGGGCGTTATTAAACGTAATTTGTTCATAGACTTCCAATTCCCAGATGGAGACATTTAAAAATTGAGTAACACCAGCAGCAGGGGTGTTACGCGATTTATTTGCTTTCACTCGTACATATCTTGCCGTTTCAGATTGAGGTAAATAGATGGTTTTTTCTAAGTTGGCTTCTGAAGCATCCGTGTAATGACCGACGGTTTTCCAATCCTCTTCTTTCGTTGTTTTACTAACTTGAACCTCATAGTCTGGAGAATACGATTTTTCCCACAATACTTTTATTTGTCTTATCATCTGTGGTGTACCTAAATCAACATAAACCCATTGAGATGCATTAGGATTAGTGGTGCTTCTTTTATTAGAAGACCATCTCGCATCCGATTTTCCATTCTTCGATTTTCCCGTTCGGAGTCCATCGACAGCAAAATCAGCGGCTAGCCTTCCGTCCGTCACTTCCAATCCAGAAACTTGAACAGGTTTATCTAGTGCTAAATTTGAGTTTTGCTCCTCTGCAAATACCGCACCTGCTGGCAGCAAAGTCGCCATTAACAGACAGACAATACATAAGAAACTGACATAGAAATTGTTCTTCTTCCTTAACTTCAAATTGACCACACCTCTAATCATAGTTTTAAAGAGTTACTTTACTAATCGAGCTTGATAGTAAATCTAAGAAGAGCCGTGTCCCTTCGGCAACCTCCTTTCAATGAGTATAAAAATGAAATGTATGTATTTCTTAAGCTGTATTGAAACCATTTCTTATTTTGTGTCTTTTATCCTCTTTAATAAGGAATGTCTAAAACAACACAAAAAGGCACAGCGGTACCAATTAAAAGAATTTGAGATTCTTCAATTGAACCACTCTGCCTGATCGAATCAGTAACATGTGATAATTTTTCAATATCATTTATATTTTAATTTATTTTTTCAGATTTTTCAAATTATTATTTGTAACATGATAAATATCTATTTGATGTTTATTCAAAAATAGCAACAGGGCGTGCCCATCCTGCACTGGCATCTTTTATCTTTACAGGGAAAACGGCCACTTTAAACCCAAATCTTTTCGGAAGAAATTCCAAGTTTGCTAATTTTTCAAAAGAGATACTATTAATGGACCATGAGAACCGTCCCCACGGTCCTACTTTAATTTAATGCCAATAAATTTCAGCTCCGTCATTTCTTCTATGGCATATTTAATCCCTTCTCTGCCTACACCACTTTGTTTTACACCGCCGTAAGGCAGATTATCCTGCCGGTAGGTAGAGATATCGTTAATCCAAACACCGCCTATTTCTAATTGGTCTGCTACTCTGATTGCTCGGTCAATATCCTGGGTGAAGACACCCGCTTGCAAACCGTAAATGGAGTCATTGGCATATCCGATAACTTCCTCTTCTGTATCAAACTGAATGACTGATACAATCGGTGCAAATACCTCTTCTGCGATTATTTTCATATTACGATCAACATCAGTCATGATGGTCGGGGAAAGAATGGTCCCATTTTGTTCACCGCCAACTTCTATTTTCGCGCCATTTTTGACCGCGTCATCAATCCAAAGCTTAGCCCGCTCTGCTTCTTTCTCGGTGATCATGGGCCCGATATCTGTAGTTTCCTCCATTGGATTCCCAATTTTTAAAGCCCTTGTTTCTTCTATAAACTGTTCTAAAAATGACTGATAAACATTTTTTTGTACATAAATTCGTTGTGCATGAATACAAACTTGTCCTGAAAAAGCAAATGCCCCTGTTACTAATCTTTTCACAGCAGATTGAACATCCCCATCATCGAAAATGATATTAGGGGAATTGGAGCCTAATTCAAGGGTCACTTTTTTAAAGCCGGCGGTTTTACGAATTTTCTTTCCAACGGCTAAGCTTCCTGTAAATGAAATTTTATGGACTTTATTATGAGTGACGAGAGGGGCTCCTACCTCTCCAGTTCCCATTAATAAATTTAAGGCCCCATTCGGAAGACCGGCATCTTGTAATAACTTTACTAATTTATAAGCGGTCACGGGTGTTTTCTCCGCTGGTTTGAAAACAATCGTATTACCTGCAGCAATCGCTGGTGCAATTTTATGCAAAGAAAGATTCAGCGGAAAGTTAAAAGGAGTAATGGCTCCAACCACACCTAATGGAATCCGTCTCACAAGCCCCATTCGATTTTCCCCGCCGATAGCTGCATCCATTGGCAGAACTTCTCCGGTAATATTTTTGGCAAGTTCCGAAGCAAATCGGAGGACTTGAACGGAACGATTTATCTCATCCCTGCTATATTTAATTGGTTTACCAGCTTCTTGGACGATAGTATATATAAATTCATCCGACTTTTCTTCTAATAGGTCGGCAGCTTTTCGCAAAATATCACTCCGTTGATGAGCTGGCATCGTCTTCATCTTAGAATGAAAAGTTTCAAAGGCATTTTCTACTGCCTCATTCAAATCAGCTTCAGTCGCTAAAGCCAATTCCGCTACTTTTTCTTGATTGTAAGGGTTTTTCACCTCAAGCGTTTCCCGATTATTTTCGTTATACTCTTCACCATTAATAATCGAACCGAGCCGCATATTGACCCTCCCTTTCTTAGCAACGAATATTACTTAACTTCTCCGTTAATTTCATATTTTCACTATAATCAACTGGGCAATCAATTAAGACAGGTTTGTTCATGGCAATGGCTTTTTCTAATGCAGGTTTCAGTTCCTCTGCCCTGTTAATTTGCAAAGCTTCAAATCCGTAGGACAATGCAAGCTGCACAAAGTCAGGATTTCCAAATTTAATATGGGAAGAACGGTTAAACTTTTTCAACTGATGCCATTCGATTAAACCATATCCTTCATCTCTCCATAGTAAAACAATAATTGGGAGATTTAGTCGTTTGGCTGTTTCCAACTCAGCGCTGGTCATTTGAAAAGAGCCATCCCCGCATACCGCTACAACGGTACGATTCGGCTGGGCAAGTTTCGCCCCTATCGCTCCTGGGACAGCGATCCCCATCGATGCCAGGCCATTAGAAATAAGACAAGTATTCGGTTGATAGGTATGGAACATTCTCCCTATCCATACTTTATGTGCCCCCACATCTGAAACCACGATATCCTCTTCTTTTAAAACAGCACGTAAATCGGAAATAATTTTCTGAGGTTTGAGCGGAAAGCTTGTGTCGTCACTAAATTGCTGCAGCTCATCCAGTGCTTTAGTACGAACCTCCAATACCCGTGAATTATTCCTTTCTCTAGTAGAAAGAACCTGATGCAACTTTTCTAAATTACGTTTGATATCTCCTATAACGTTAAGTTTTACAGGATAATTTTGATCGGTCTCTGCTTCTTCTGTATCAATGTGTAAAATGGAGGTGGCACCATCAGGATTCCATTTTGAAGGAGCATATTCTGCAATATCAAAACCAATCGCGATAATTAAATCGGACTGATTAAATCCACAAGTTATGTAATCATTCCCGCCTATGCCTGCTGTAAGTAAGCTTAAGTCATGGGTCCATGGAAGTGCTCCTTTTCCCATGAAAGTATGGACGACTGGGATATTGATCTTTTCCACTAGAGCCCTTAATTGATCAGCAGCATTTCCTCTAGTTATTCCGTTACCAGCTAAAATAAGGGGGTGCTCTGCCTGTTCAATAAGTTGGGCTGCCCCTTTAATGACCTGATCCCCTGATTCTGTTAATGTATGGTCTGTTCCCTTTAATGGAGATCCCTGAACCTCCATTCCAGCAACATCATTGGGGAGATCGATGTGGGCAGCACCTGGTTTATCTTGAGTCGATACTTGAAATGCTTTACGCACTGCCTCAGGTATGATTTCTCCCTTTTTAATTTGCGCATTCCATTTTGTTACAGGTTCATAGATATGAATCAAATCATAATACTGATGACTAATTTTATGTTGCCGGTCTAAACTAGCTTGACCAGTAATTGCAACAATTGGATTCAAATCCATGTTGGCATTTGCCACACCTGTTAAAAGATTTGTTGCGCCTGGCCCTAATGTGGCTAAGCATACACCCGGTTTTCCCGTTAACCTTCCGTAGGTACCTGCCATAAAAGCAGCACTCGTTTCATGTCGGGTTATGATAAATGTAATCGTTGAATCTAGAAGAGCATCCATAATATCGATATTTTCCTCGCCTGGTACTCCAAAGATATATTTTACCCCTTCTTCTTCTAAACACTTAACTAATAATTCAGCTGCCTTCATTATTAACACCCTTTACAATGGATTGATACACTTCTTCTAATGAATAAACATGATCTCTTTCATCTTTGTAAACGATATGTTCAGGTTTAAAATGCACTGGAGAATCCAAACCGGCTGCGGCAGCCAGACGGAACAACCCTTTACGCATACTGATTAAATAATTGGCTGTACGGTGCTTTTTCTCATCAATTACAAGAGCCTTTTGTAAATGGGGATCGGTTGTGGCTACCCCGACTGGACAAGCATTTGATTGGCATTTTAGGGCTTGGATACAACCTACTGTAATCATAAATCCCCGTGCAATATTGACGAGATCCGCCCCCATCGCAAGAGCAATAGCGATTCGATCTGGTGAAAATAGTTTTCCGGAGGCAATGATTTTCACTTGATCACGGACGCCATATTTTATGAGGGCATTGTTTACTAATGGCAGAGCCGCTTTAATAGGTAATCCTACACTGTCAGCCAGTTCCTGATAAGAAGCACCTGTACCACCTTCACCACCGTCTACGGTGATAAAATCGGGGCCTTTTCCCGTATCTTTTATGGCTTTTGCCAATTCATCGGCTTCATGCATACTTCCAATAACGCATTTCATTCCAACCGGTTTTCCTGTTTCCTCACGAATCCGTTCCATAAAATGAAATAAGGATGGGAAATCACTAAATTCTTTAAAACGATTAGGGCTATCGATGGATTTAAATGGTTCTACCATCCGGATTCTTGCGATTTCCTCTGTTACTTTTTCTCCATCAATATGGCCGCCGCGTGTCTTTGCCCCTTGAGCTAATTTAATCTCAAATGCTTTTATTTCAGGGATTTGACTTTTCTCCTTTAATGCTTCCCAGCTGAAATTTCCCTCTCTATCTCTTACCCCAAATAATCCGGGGCCAATTTGCATAATGATATCTACGCCGCCTCTTAAATGATATTCTGAAAGCCCGCCTTCGCCTGTATTCATCCATGCCCCCTTCGCAATAGCTAAGCCTTTGGATAGTGCGGTAATGGCATGATCACCTAATGAACCATAACTCATTGCGGACATCCCAATTTGCCCTTTTACAATGAAGGGGTGCTTTAAATTTTTTCCAATCACGATCGCATCCTTATCGTCTAATAAATAGGCGGATGATTCATTTTCCTCTAACAATTCTTTCTTCTGTGTAAATAAAGGTTCTTTTAACAAGAGGTAACGATTCGTCGTTACTTTTGTCTCTTGGTCCATTTTTAATTCCTCTGTTAATTTAGGAAACATGGAATTCCGAATATAAAATCCAGCTTCTTCAAAATCCCGTTGTGAACCATATCCAATTACATTACGTTTATACTTTGCTTGTTTTACAATATGTTGAAAATCGTTTCGAGAAAAAGGTTTTCCATCTTTGTTACTATCAAATAAGTACTGACGAAGCTCTGGTCCAATTGTCTCCAAAAAGTATCTTACACGTCCTAAAAGTGGATAATTGCGAAGAATTGGATGCTGTTTCTGGGTTCGGTCGATAAATAATAAATACAATCCAACCACTAAAAAGACCAATACAAACAAAACTAATAAAACAAATACAATGATGATCATAACGTCGGCAATATTCATTATTATTTTCCTCCAAAATTAAACACTAAATTTACTAACATTAAATTAGGATATATATAGATAAGATTCTCTTTATGGGGAAATTTATCCTTAACGATTTATGGTACATGAGGCACACTTGAAATTTTTATCCAAAGGGCACTCGACCAGCTAAAAAAATAAGAGTTTATGAAAAGTGCCTGACCCCCCAGAGTGGTAACGTATTAACTGGACTTATGGTCAGTTTTCTCAGCGAAAAAAGACTACGACGATAGAAAACTAAAAAAGGGAATTCACGTTTCTCATCCCACTCTAGCCCCGCCCTTAAACAGGCCTTTTTCCTCTTTAAAAGGCTTTTGTTAATAGTTATAATTTTCTGTGAATGTCATTATGCGCATGTTACTGATTCGATCAGGCAGGGCGGCACGTATGAAAAGGATTGGCCTTTTCATCGTGTTCCCCTGCCTTTTTGTTGTTCCTTCTTTTCCTACACTACGCTTGGACAAGCTTTATGCTTTTTCAATATACTCCATCGAGATATCCACCTAGAGAATTTACCCAGAAAGGAGGCATCGCAGAGCAGGTTCAAATTAACAGTGACAGTGGTTCAAAATACTTAGTAAAGGGGAATACAAAAATGAGGAAAATAATCACAAGTTTTATTGCCGCCATCGTGCTAGCGTTCCTAACCGTTAGCAGCATTCCGGCACAAGCATCTGTATCTGAGTTTCCAAGGGGCAACGAGGTTAACTTGAAGGTAATGTCGTACAATATCCATCATGGAGTAGGAGTCGATAATGTCCTTGATCTTCAACGAATTGCTGACTTGATTACCGAGAAACAGGCTGACGTAGTGGGAATCCAAGAAGTGGATAGGCATTATGGCGCACGCAGCAATTTCGAGGATCAAGCCAAAGTGCTAGCCGAAATGCTTGGGTATCATTATGTGTATGGAGCCAATCTTGACCTTAACCCTGCTGTAGAGGGACAGGACCGCCGCCAATATGGAACGGCCATCTTGAGCAAATATCCGATTATCCAATCTCAGAATTACCTTTTATCAAGCTTTGGAAAAGAGCAGCGTGGCTTACTGGAAGCGACTGTTAATGTAAAAGGAAATCATGTTCGGGTTTACAATACCCATTTGGGGTTGGATGTACCGCAAAGATTGGCACAAGTGAATGAAATCAATGATATTCTTTCGAAAAAAGAAACCCCGGCCATCCTCATGGGTGATTTAAACGCTGAACCAGGTGTGGAAGAAGTGGAATTACTGCGTACTGGCGGCAATCTTGTTGATGTTTTTCAAGATGCAGATAATGCTAATACCTTTCCGGTTAAAAACCCTTCAAAACGAATTGATTATATTTTCGTTAGTGAAGGAGTGAAGTTTTCCGGTCAACAGGTTTTACAATCGACCTATTCCGATCACCTGCCAATCATTGTGGACCTTGAATTAGAACGGTCCGCACCTTATCTTAACGGCAACTAAAAATATAGGAGAGATACTATGAATAAATGGAAAAGCAAATGGGGATTGGCCCTTGCTTTAGCCGGGACCATCACACTATCATCCGCTTTTGCGGCACCTGCTTTCAAAGAGGCGGAGGAAACCAACCCGAATCCGGTTATTACCCCCATTAAAACAGATGAACCTACCTCTTATCGAATAAATCAACTAGAAGATATCGCGATGTACTATTACTGGCATGGCGGTGACCTCAAGCAAGCGGAGGAAGAAATTTTTAAAGGCATTACCCTAAAAGGCAAATATGATGTAGTCGAAGCGGCGTATAATGAGGCCGTCAAACTGGACCCTCATGATGTGGATCTCAAAATCTCGCTGGCATCCACACAAATCATCCAGAAGAAAATCCCGGAAGCATTAACGACCTACCAGCAAATTCTGAATTTGGATCCTGACAACTATAATGCACATCTGCTATACGGGGTTTATTCCAAAGTAAATGGGGATGAGAAAGAGTATAAAACGGCCATTGCCAACTTAAAACGGCTCGACGCCCATAAAACCAATGAATACCTTGAAAAATTTGCTACTACAAAAACGATGATGAAAACCACCTTAAACACAGAGGTGCCGGATAACCTGCCGCAGAGCAAGCATGCCATAGTGATTCTGGGATATGCACTTGCGGATGATGGAACGATGAGAGAACCACTAATTGAACGGTTAAAGGTCGGCCTAGCCGCAGCCAACAAGAATCCAAATTCCAAAATCATTGTGACCGGCGGCGTGCCGAAGCAAGGCAATACGGAAGCAAAATTGATGAAGGAGTGGCTCATGTCTAACGGTATAGCGGAAGGAAGGATTTTGACAGAGGATAAATCAACAGACACCGTTGAAAATGCCCTATTCACTACAGCAATCCTTGAAAAAGAAGGTCTGAAGGATGTCACGCTCGTGACAAGCGCCAGCCATATGAGACGCGCACTCACCATCTTTACAGAAGCAAGCGATTTTTACGATAAAATGAAAGCAAAAAACAGCGACCGGGCATTCACGAATGTGGTTTACTTGGATTACCCATCGATTGAAGAAGCCCACAACGTAACCAAAGACGAAACAATGGTCATTTACCGCGACTTAATGAGAGCCACCGGCGTTTGGCAATATCCGGACAAGCAGCGCTAACCTCACAACAAAGGCTAAACCAATTTTTTGGTTTAGCCTTTTATCATGAAAATTTTATTTAAGTAGCTTGTCGACTATTTTAAAAAAATAGCCTTTTTCATTTTACTCCCATTATAACCTTGATGCATCAGGATTCGCTTTTCTTCTATAAATATAGAGCATTTCCCCAACTGCAACCAATAATGAGCCAATTAACAGGTACGTATACATATTTACTGCTGTATTTGGTAGCTTATGCGTTCCCTGTGAGGCTTTGGAACCGTAGCGAATACTAACTTGGAACTTGCAACATTTAAATCGTTAAGAGCTGTATCTACTTCTGCTTGAGATGAAGTTGGATTTGCAAGTACCGCTTTCGCTGATGCTAATGCCTTTTTAAAGGCCGTCCAGCTGGCAGCAGTATATTTTGATGCTTGTTTCTTATTAGCATCGGTCACTGCATTTTCCAGCGCGGATTTATCTACTTCTACTACTACTGGTTTTTTTACAAGGTTTTCCGTTGCTTTCATTAAGGAATGGAGTGCTCCATCTACTTCTTCTTGTGTCGCTTCATTATTACCTAATACTTGCTTAGCAAGACTTAGTGCAGTTGAAAAATCTTTCCAATTCTGTCCTGTGTAGTCAGACTTTACTTTTTTCTCAGCATCCGCAACTGCTTTTTCTAGTGCGGATTTGTTTACTTCAACACTAACCACGATGTTTTCCGTTAGTTTTATGCCCTTTTCTTCATAAGTGATTTCAAGTTCTTGGTCTCCGATTTTACTTGAATCGAATCCCGCAATATCCGCAAGTTCTGTAACGTCACGGACATACTGACTATCATATTGTGCATTAACCGTTAAATTTAATTCTTCACCTGCGTAGTATTCTAAGTCCCCTTCAATAGCCAAATCTTCCAGTTTGGAGATAGGGAGATTGCTAGCTCTTGGTACACCTGCAATGGAGGACATTCCACTGACTTTTAGGGTCATTGGTTCTTCTGTTTTATCTGCTCGATACCAGCCTGCATTACCTTGTCCTAAAAACTCAATCGGAGCTTTGCCAAGTTCTTTCGCTTTCAAAAGTGACATGGTGTAATAGAATATACTTGCCCTTTTTAAATGATATTGGCTGCTTATAATAGAAGCGGTTTTTATATTATAGTCGTTGTACAAAATATCATAGCTGAACGATGCATTTTGAACGGTATTTGCACTTTTGTTTTCTACAATGATTCTTTCTATCGGAAGTCCGTTAGCCAATAGCCAATCACGCATACGATCGCCTTCTGTCCAACCGTTTTTCATTACTCCGCCAGTTACTAAGACATAAGAGTTAGGGTATTTGTTTGCACTATTTAGGGCAACTTGTAATCTACCAACTAATTCATCTGTCATTGTACCGTCGCTATTTAAAGCAAATCCTAAAACAATAAAGGCATGCGTATTATCTATTGGAAGACCGTCGGGAGCCACATCTATATTTTCTTCCATATCATTCTCGATCCAATCCCAATAATCAATGACCGAATTCCATAACTTATAATCTTCCAGAGATTGTTCTTCAATCAGTTCAAGAGTTCTTTGGACATCTGTACGTGCATCTTGTCCATAATAATAGATTAATTCACTTACTAGTGTTTTTAAGTCCTTTGAGGCATCAGGGGTTTCTGCCGAGGCAGTAGAGAAAGGAATCAAACTAAATATCAATAGCAAACTGAATAATAAATTATAAATTTTTTTCATTACTATAATTACTCCTCCATCGTTATGAACTTATTTACTATTTATGTCATCCACTTGGTTGTTAATAATCTTACTTGAATCAATCCACCGCCTTTAAATATGAATGTTTTACAGGTGATCACATAAAAAAGGCATGGTGGAAATTTAGGAATGGATACATTCCCTCATTTACCACCATGCCTAATCGCATTAGTAACATGTGATTCACTATGTAACTTCTAAGTATATAGTAACCATTATTTTCTGTGAAGGCAACCCTCTTTTACTGATAATTTTTAATATTCAACAAATTAATAAAAACTAATGTATGGGATGTCCGTCTGATTTCTGGCCAAGGACATACAAGTTATAGACTTAAAAAGCTTTACTGAGAAGATTCATAAAGATGAAGTTCGCTTTCTGTGCTGGGAAGAATTCCAATGATTTCATAGGCGTATTGCACAACTCCCACCGGAGGTTTTTTACCTACTAAGTGAAACTTTTGATATTAAAATTGAATTCATAATAACCCCTTTGAATGCTTTACCTTAACCCGCTAACTAGGCTTTTTATTTGCAGAAATTACCTTTTTATTTGCAAAGCCAGGGATTTCAAAAACCCCTCCCCTAGTTTCCAGCCAAATCACCCAAAAGAGACGAATAGAAACACAAAAAGTCTTACCTGTTTGTAAAATGTACACTATCATTAAGATGATCATACAGCATGAACTAGGGTTCCAGTCGCTAAATAAAATCTTTTTAATATCACCTAATAATACAGTCGGGCTTGACCAATAAAAAATACAATAGTAGTTACCAAGATTCAAGGAGGTGATACAATGGGTTTAAGGTGTTCCTGTGGTGTGCGTTCAAATCCAATTTTAGTACAGAATAACGAATTCTTTTTTGATACTTTTGTTAGTAGTATAAGTGGTACATGCACATATACAGTTGATGTTTGTGCAGACAGATCCCTGTTTAATATTTTCACTTTTTCTTTTACACCAGATGATCTAAATCCAATTAACAGTTTTACTTTTACACTAACAAGTACTACAGATGTATTTGCCAAACTCAAATTGAAGGTTGTGAACTTGAATTAAGTGGCACAGGTCTAATAACTGGAGAAACAACTCCAAGGTCATTTACAACTCGTTTTTTTAACGTACCTGATGAGTCACCCATTAATGATTTCGTTTTAGGGATAGAAATAGAAGGATTTGGAAGAACAACTAGTGGTAGTCCATCGTTAAATGATTTAATATTCTTAAGTTATGACACTTTTTACATGAAAAAAAGACCGTCAATTGACAGTCCACTTTGACAGTCCACTTTTTAAACTATAGCACCCGTTAGCTGAATAAGGAAAAATTCCGTTGCCCGCACTTCTTACTTTAATCAACTATCCATGCTCTGTCCCTCCCGCCTGATTTTCACTTCTTTCCCCTGTATATCCAGGATTTTGGGACTGTATATGTCTAATGGCTCCAGGTCAGTATCTTGGGTATAATACTGCTAATACATACATTAGAGAAGGGGATAGTATGAGGCTAAGAAATGGAGATTTATATACAAATGTTTTTACCAATAAGCTATATAGGTTAAATGAAGATAAAGATAGTAGCTGGTACTTGAGTTTGCGTGATGAAGAAGGTTATCATGAAACAGAAAAGATATCAGGGCGTGATATGATTAGATTGGTAGAAGGAAGTTATAAAAAAAGCTAATTAAAAAAGCTCCCCCATTCCTGTCATAGTACCTGTAATCAGATTTTTTAGTGGAAAGTAGGTAAAACTTGAAACAATATAGGATGTTCAAAGGAAAAAGTCGCCTTTATGTCGAATATAGTAGTTAAAGGGGATTATCCAATGAATAAAGTTGAGTTATTAAAAAAATTATTAAATAGTAGTCGAGGTAATTTGTTTTCATTAGAGATTCCTACTACAAAAGAAAATGAAAAAAAGATTCAAGAATTGGTTAGAGTATTAGAAACAGAAAAAAGAATTAAATTAAGAGAAAATGTAAAGAGAGAATACTCAGTTTATTTGCATGGAATAATTAAGTATGCATCCGAATAATCGGATGCTTATTTATTGGGGTGAATCACCATAGGGTTCTTCAAGTTATACAGTAAGCCAAGATGGGCATAGAATTTTTAAGAGATTTAGAAATTGTGAACCTTCATAACCCACAGAGGCAATAAATCCCTAGGGCATCTATTTTCTTAAATTAACCTGCCACTTTAGTTTAAGAAAGTAATCAATCTTATACTGAAAAAAGGGGTAGGCACTCCGCCCACACCCTCAAATTGCTTTTGCTATTTCGACTATGTAACCTTTTAATTACTTCGGTTCTGACAAGCAAACAAGCATTTCTATCATTTCTTCGTAATTATGTATGTGATCGATTACATAGAAGAAAAGAAGGCCAGTAGGCCCATGGAAATACTGTTTAAATCTTTTGCTTTTAGAATCTACGTCTTCTTCTTCTTCCTCTTTTAAATTCAAAAAGGGAAAAATCGTCTTCTTCTAAAATCGTCACGAAAAAAAACCATTTGTAATCATCCTCCTTTCATTTTAGAAGTCTATATGACAAAGGGACAGATTAACTTAACCTGCCCTTTATTCTGTACTATTTAGCAAAATGAAGCCCCTACAATGATTAGAAGAATGAACAATACAACGATTAATACAAAGCTGCTGCCGCCAAAGCCACCGCCGTATCCATAACCGCCGTCGTATCCACCGTATCCGCCGAACCAACCCATTTTTTTCACCACCAATCGGACAAAAGCTATTTCTCCTTATGTATATTTTTAAAGACAAGGGTTGATTGGACATATATCATTGTGGTTAGGACAAAACAATTTCTAAAAATAAAAAAGCGTCTGCAATACAATGCAAACGCCTCTTCTGAGGTAGTTATATTGGCTTGGCGGGCTTAATAATAACTTATGCACTCAGAATAAAGTTGAATGGGACAAGTGCTGATTAAAAGTAAATTAAGCAGCCTGGATTTCCCGGATCTGGCCACCTGGCCCAATTTCACCTGTTGACCCAGTATAATAAAGTGATAAACGCCGATCCCTTGAAGTGTAAAGGATTGGTTTTTTTATGTATATAAACTTGTTACGGAGTAAGCAAAAAGGGGCAGGCTACAACCCACCCCCTTAACACTTAATAGCATAAAAAAGACGGTCTATTGACAGTCCTGTTCTTGAACTAAAGCACCCGTTTGTTTAAGTACATTTTTTCACAAACTTTGACTGTATAATAATTACAAAATTAATTACCCTTCAACAATTGCAAGGTATTTCAAAATTTCTCCTTCTAATTCAACGATTAAAATATCTCCTCTTTCCTTGGCTGAAAAAATCTTTGCACCAACTGGAAGTTTATTCGCCATTTCATCTTTGAAATCTGTATTAGTTTCATTTTTTGTTTTTATTTTACCGATTTGAACGTCTTTTGTTAAAGACAATTCTTCAACCCAATCGATATTAGTTTTGTAGATTACTCCATCATACTGAAAAATATCAGCAGCTGGGTCCAATGTTAAAATTTCTTGAGCATCAATACTATCAATTGATACTTTGGTTGTTTCCCCTCCATTAGAGCATCCAGTAATCGTAAATAATGCTAATGCAATCAAGACATAAAATAATTTATGAACCAACGCATTACCCCCTTTTTATATATAGACGGTAATTCTCTATCAAAAGTTCCTTCTTCAACTCCCCGATAGTTGCATAAAGAAAAAGCCGTCTTAAAGACAGCTCTGATCTTCAGCTAACGCACCCGTTTGTGCAATAAGAAGTTTGCTTCTAACTAATTACTACTTGGTCATAGAAAAATAAACTATCCTCTGAACCGTTTTCTAAGTGTTTTCAAACTTTATTGATTGGAAATGTTGTTTTACCAGTCTCCATTGAATGCAAAACTACCGCTGTTTCAATTTGCCTTTTCCAATCTTTTATAGAAGTCTATCAAAAATAAACAGAATTTTCATAAATAGTTGACAATTATGTTTTCGAATGGTACTTTATACATAAGTTCATATGTGTCACATGTTACTTATTCGATTAGGCATGGTGGTAGATTGAAAGGATTTATGTCCTTTCGTCACACCATGCCTTTTTTGATTTTTACGACGTAAAACTTCGGATGAATATATATAAGCAAGCTTAATAGTTGGCTTTATACTAAATGTGGTGTCCTCTTTGTATACATCAAGGGGTAAGCCGAGCTGCCCACAAATCCCCGATTCGTTGAACTAACAATCAGTGTGGTATAAAAACCTCATTAATTGAATTTTTATCTTATTTTTGGAGGTGAGAAAGCGTTGCCATATAATTTGAAACTTATAGTAGTAGTCGCCAAAGTTAAAAAATAGTAAAAGGAGGATCAAATATGTGGAAAAAAGTAATCTACGGATTTTTGCTCTTAGTAGTCACATGTACCTTATCATTTGGTGGTAAATCTGAAATTTATGCAAAATCTGATTCGCCCTCGAATGATATAAGTAGTAAGTTGGTTCCAATGCCTCAAAATGTTGATGTTAAAAGTGGGTCATTACAAATAAGTGACCGTGTAAATATTTTAGGGGAAGAATCTGCAGATAAAGACGCATTAAATATTTTAAAAGAATTTTTAAAAGCAAATAATATTGAGATCAATGGAGAATTTGATAGCAAGGCAACTACGATTGCTTTAGGTGAAGAAGGGAATCTTGAATCAAAGCTAAAGATTTTAGAAAATCAGCTTGGACTTCCGAATGGTACAGAATTAAAAGCTGAGGGTTACGCAATGGTGGTTAATTCTGAAGAAAATGAAATAGGTAAAAGTGGAACCATCTTTGTCAAAGGAAAAGATGGGGACGGTACTTTTTACGGTGTAAAAACACTCATTCAACTTGCTGAGAAAGAGGATGACACTCTTGCATTTAATAATGTAATGATTACAGATGAACCGTCAATGAGTGTCAGGGGCATCGTAGAGGGTTTTTATGGTAACCCATGGAGTCATGAAGACCGCCTAGATCAACTAAAGTTCTATGGTGATTATAAACTGAATACTTACATCTATGCACCGAAGGATGATCCCTATCATCGTGAAAAATGGCGTGCCCCCTATCCGGAAAATGAGATGGCACGTATGAAAGATTTAATTGATACAGCAAAGAAGAACAAAGTTGATTTCGTATTTGCTATTTCTCCGGGTATCGATATTCGCTTCGATGGTGAACGTGGGGAAGAAGATTTTCAAGCACTGTTGGCAAAAAGCGAATCACTATATGACATGGGTGTACGAAGCTTTGCCATTCTGTTTGACGATATTGCCAATAAATCAGGGGATAAACAAGCAAAACTATTAAATCGTTTTAACGAAGAATTTATTAAAGCAAAAAAAGATGTGAAACCTCTTTTCACCGTTCCAACAGAGTATGATACACATGCAATGGGAGCCATTGGTGATTTAAGCGCTTATACGAAGGCGTTCTCTGAGACACTTGATAAAGATATTAAGGTCATGTGGACCGGTCAAGCCGTTGTTTCAGAAACACTTCCGTTAGAAAATGTTGAATTTATGCGCGAAGTATATGGTGATCGGATTGGAGTTTGGTGGAATTATCCTGTTTCGGATTATTTGAGATCAAAGCTCGCCCTTGGTCCGATAGTTGATGTCGATAATAGACTTGAAGGTAAACTTGATTTCTTTACCATGAACCCCATGGAACATGCAAGTCTATCTAAAATTTCCTTGGCAACAGGGGCTGATTATTCTTGGAATATTTCAAACTATGACTCTGATCGATCATGGAATCGTTCCATCGAACTCCTTTTTCATGATCTTGCCCCTGAGATGAAGACGTTTGCTAATCATTCATCTCGTATGACTGGTTCGTGGAGTATTGGACGTGGAGATGCTGTAAATGTACGAAAGACAATGGATCAATTGTGGTTAAAGATATCCAAAAGACAAGATGCAACACAAGAAATCAATCTATTAACGAAGGAGTTTGCTGATATGGTCAAAGCAGCAGACACGTTGAAGGTAGAATTGCCACAAGAATTCTTAACTGAAGCTTTAGCAAGTTTAGATAAACTAAAACGATTGGGGGAAACCGATCAATTAGCTTTGGATATGGTCTTAGCTAAAAAAAATAATGAGAATGATAAATATATTGAGTTAAAAAATCAAATCGAGGCCAGCTTACCTGCACTGAATAAAGGGAATAGAGTCTCGGAAGAAACGGCGCTTGCCTTTATTAAGGAGGCCCTTGAATATGATCCATTACCCGTTGCTTCTTTTGAAGTTTCGAAAACTTTAGTTGTTCCGGGGGAAGAAATACAGTTTAAAAATACGAGTTCCCGTACTACAGAAGAAGTAGAATGGACGTTTGAAGGGGCTAAGGTCGAGAAAAGTACGGAACAAAACCCAACAGTTGTGTACGAAAAAGAAGGAGTCTATACCGTTAAACTTGTGGGTAAAAACCCTCTTGGGAGAGATGAAGTGATTCAAGAAGGTTTAATAACTGTTACCAATCTCGCAAACAAAGAAACAACCAATCTTGCCCTTGGTAAAGCAGCTACTGCTTCTAGTTCTTGTGCTTCAACGGAACGGGCTCAATATGCGGTTGACGGGAAGTTAAATACAAAATGGTGTGGTAATGGTTCTGGTACACACCAATTAACTGTTGATTTAGGAGGACTGAATGTAGTAAGTGAGATTGTGATGAAACATGCTGAAGAAGGTGGAGAGCCATCAGGTATGAATACCTTAGCTTACCGCGTTCTCATCAGTGAAGATGGTGTAAATTTTAAAGAGGTAGTCAAGGTTACTGACAATAAAAGTGCTATTACCAAGGACCAAGTCCCCGTTACAAAAGGACGTTATGTTCGCCTAATGGTTGACAAACCAACCCAAGGTGACGATCGAGCTGCGCGTATTTATGAGTTTGAAGTAATGGGGCTTGAGGGTGATGTTGAATTACCACCGAAATATGAAAAGCCGGTAGTCGATAAGGCAGCCTTAGATAGGACAATAGAAGTTGCAAATGAGAAGGTAGAGTCAGACTATACGACTGAAAGCTGGAAACTATTTGTTCAAGCTTTAGAAAACGCGAAGAAAGTTCTAGCCGACGATGTAGCAACGCAAGAAGAAGTGAATGCAGCAAGTGAAAATCTAGCAATGGCTATAGATTCACTTGTCCTAAAAGAGACATTTGTTAAAAATGGAATAGATCGCTTAGATGAGGAATTGAAAACGGCCTATGAGCAAGGGTTCATAACCAATCAAGGGATTTTGAACAGTTTGCTTGCAAAGGTTGATACGATCCAGAAACACCAAGGCAATAAAAAGGAAGTATTAAATGTGTTAAATGCTCTTGGAAATCAAGTTGAGGCACAATCCGGTAAAAAGATTAACCCAGAATATGCTGAAAAGTTTTTAAGAATTATTGAAGAATTGAAAAATGTAATAGAGGACCTAAAGTAGGAAGGAAACTTACTTACTCAAGTTTCGGACATGATAAATAAGCCCTAATAGATGGGAAGAAAGGGAAAGGAGTAATATCATTATCATGCTGTAGCTTTAAAATAAAGTTTGATTAAATTAACGCTTTTTTTTTAACCTTGAGATAAAAGCAAATATAAAGAGCATGTTTTGATCAATCTTTTTTCAAAACATGCTCTTATTTAATGTGGCCGATTACCCTCTTTATAAAAATTAAATCATTCTTACAAGTTCTTATTAAACTAAAGCAGTTAGTTCAACAACAAAATTTATTATTATCCTATTACTTCTCCCAAAGCTCTATACGTCTTCCCTCTGGATCTTCAATCCAAATAAACTTTCCAAATTCATTAATCGACTTTTCCATAACAAGGGGAACACCCATTTTTTCTAGTTGTTTGATACTGTCATCCAAATTTTCAACTTGAAAGTTTAACATCAATTGTTGTTCTGTTGGAAAATAGCGGTCATTTTCAGAAAAGAAGGAAAAGATAGTTTCATTGCCTGATTGTGGTGTAATAATGGTACCATTCCAATTTTCAATTTCAATTTTCAGGACTTTACTGTACCATTTTTTTATATCCTCTAGATTTTTAGTCCTCCAAAAGATTCCTCCAAAACCCTTTATTATCATAAGAATCTCCTTCCTATCCCATTAGTTATTAATTTGAATTCTAGTTTTGAAAGCGAATTCCTTCTTTCACTAACCTGCCTCGTTAGTTGAAGAAGCGATCAATCTTATACCTTTCTTATATCATTAAAAAACTGCCGCTTATTATTCCGCAGCAGTTCCCTTTTTCCCATTTTTCTTTGTTTGTTTCAGATCTTCGTTCTCCTTTTGAAGCTGAACAATCTGCTTTTGATGGTCTTCTTTCAGACTCTCGATCTGCTCCCAGATCAAACTCATTAACAGTATCCCGTACTTTTCACTGCTTAATTTACTTTTAATCAGCACTTGTCCCATTCAGCTGAATTCTGAGTGCATAAGTTATTATTAAGCCCCCGCCAGGCCAACATAACACCTCAGAAGAGGCGTTTGCATTGTATTGCAGACGCTTTTTTATTTTTAGAAATTGTTTTGTCCTAACCACAATGATATATGTCCAATCAACCCTTGTCTTTAAAAAATATACATAAGGAGAAATAGCTTTTGTCCGATTGGTGGTGAAAAAAATGGGTTGGTTCGGCGGATACGGTGGATACGAAGGCGGTTATGGATACGGCGGTGGCTTTGGCGGCAGCAGCTTTGTATTAATCGTTGTATTGTTCATACTTCTGATCATTGTAGGGGCTTCATTTTGCTAAATAGTACAGAACAAAGGGCAGGTTAAGTTAATCTATCCCTTTGTCATACAGACTTCTGAAATGAAAGGAGGAGGAATCAAATGCCATTTTTTGGATTTGATCGAAGAGACAGGTTTTTTCGTGACGACTTTAGAAGAAGAAGGTTATTCCCTTTTTTTCCATTTTTCCCTTTCGGCTTTGACTTCGAAAGAAGAAGACGTTTTGAATTCGATAGAAGACGCAGATTCTTTTAAGCAAATGATTTAAACAGTGTTTCCATGGGATCGATTCCATAGAAGAACAGAAGGGAATAGAAATGGGAAAATGATCTTCATGGTCAGTTTCGGTTCTATCCACCTCAACCTATATTACCTGGTGACCCAGGTTAATCCACCATTAGCCTATGATGGTTCGTTAAGTTCAAAAGGAAAGCCCCTGCTACTACTACTACTACGCAAGGGCTTTTTTGTATTCGTCATCATTCAGCAGGAAATCAAAAGAGAATGCAGAATGTTTTCATCATCATTCAAAACGAAACATAAGGAGAGGATGACATGGAATACTTAGAACAGTTCGCACAAAACCGAAGAAGAAAAGAAAATACGACCGTATTAACCGCAAGGCTGCAAGAAAGCGTTTATGATGATTTCAAGACGTATTGTGATGAACTAGGACTTTATTCTTTATCTATCAGTGAAGCAGTTTGTTTGCTCGTAAAACGCGAAATAACAGGGATAGGAGGCAATACAGAAACAGCTGCAAGCATACAACTAGCAGAAGTGAATACAGATGATGACCAAATGAGTGATGATGTAGTTGTAACGAATACAAATGTATACACAAAGAATGATAATGTAGTCAAAAAGAATAAAAGTAAAAGAAAATCAAATACAGTTCGATTCACCACGAAACCATTTCAAATCAATGGTCAGTTACCAAGTCCAATTTGCGAGAATGGAAGTTAGACAAAAACTTTACCCGACATGCTAGAAATTATGGAAATACTACCGAAGAAATTTCCATAAATGAGAAATACAAAGAGAAGATCAGCTGGATGATCGCAGAAAAACAAGAGACATTAAAAATACCGTCTTTAGACGGTATCTCTTACTAAACTTACGCACCCGTTAGCCATCCATGCAGCGCAAAATCGGCGCTGCACCACAGAGAATGAAAATGGATCTGGCAGTCCATACTGTTTTAA
>NZ_BAWM01000097.1:0-708 GCF_000759675.1 Neobacillus niacini
CATTTTGTTACGTTGGCTTAGCTTTTATAAAAAGCTAAAAAATTGTTTGTTGACGTTCTTGTTTGTTTAGTTTTCAAAGAACAAGACTACCACTTGAAATTATCCAGGTTATAACATCAACAAAACGTTGAGTAATAACTAATTCATATCAAAGGTATTTTTGGAGCGGGTGATGAGAATCGAACTCACAACATCAGCTTGGAAGGCTGAGGTTTTACCACTAAACTACACCCGCATATAAAATTTCGAATGGTCGGGAAGACAGGATTCGAACCTGCGACCCCTTGGTCCCAAACCAAGTGCTCTACCAAGCTGAGCTACTTCCCGTAAAATATGGCGCGCCCGAAAGGAGTCGAACCCATAACCTTCTGATCCGTAGTCAGACACTCTATCCAATTGAGCTACGGGCGCAAACTTTTAAAGTCAACTTTTACATTGTATCAAACTAAGTTTGATGTGTCAACATTTTTTTTGGTGCGGCCGAGAGGACTTGAACCTCCACGGGGTTGCCCCCACTAGGCCCTCAACCTAGCGCGTCTGCCATTCCGCCACGACCGCATACGTTTTAGCGACATTTATAATCATATCAGATTATAAACGGTTTTTCAAGAGTTAATAATTGGTTGGTGCGGGTGAAGGGAGTCGAACCCCCACGCCTTGCGGCGCCAGATCCTAAGTCTGGTGCGTCTGCCAATTCCGCCACACCCG
>NZ_BAWM01000097.1:718-1299 GCF_000759675.1 Neobacillus niacini
AATAAAATATAAAATGGTGAGCCATGAAGGACTCGAACCTTCGACCCTCTGATTAAAAGTCAGATGCTCTACCAACTGAGCTAATGGCTCTTGGCTGGGCTAGCTGGATTTGAACCAACGCATGTCGCAGTCAAAGTGCGATGCCTTACCGCTTGGCTATAGCCCATCAATATTTATTGTGAAAATGGCGGTCCGGACGGGACTCGAACCCGCGACCTCCTGCGTGACAGGCAGGCATTCTAACCAACTGAACTACCGGACCAAATGTTGTTTTAAATAAGAAACAGGAAATGAGCTATAATCATCTCCCGTCCCTGATGACCCCTACGGGATTCGAACCCGTGTTACCTCCGTGAAAGGGAGGTGTCTTAACCACTTGACCAAGGGGCCTTAATTTTATGGCGGAGAAGGAGGGATTTGAACCCTCGCGCCGGTTACCCGACCTACACCCTTAGCAGGGGCGCCTCTTCAGCCTCTTGAGTACTTCCCCATAAAAAAAATGGCTCCGCAGGTAGGACTCGAACCTACGACCGATCGGTTAACAGCCGATAGCTCTACCACTGAGCTACTGCGGAATAATA
>NZ_BAWM01000096.1 GCF_000759675.1 Neobacillus niacini
TTTACTCTTTGCTCCTTCTGTGTAACATCCTTCACGGAAAGGGCATACTTTGCATTTTTCGGTGTCAAAATAATACGTTTGACGCTGATTTTTCCCCACATTTTTCTTATTTGTACGCGCTTTTCGAATTGCCATCTGCCCAGCTTTACATACGTACATGCCTGCATCTTTATTAAATTCAAACTCATCTTCTTTAGTACGT
>NZ_BAWM01000095.1 GCF_000759675.1 Neobacillus niacini
TGGTGCCGAGGACCGGAATCGAACCGGTACGGTAGTCACCTACCGCAGGATTTTAAGTCCTGTGCGTCTGCCAGTTCCGCCACCCCGGCAATATTGGAGCGGAAGACGGGATTCGAACCCGCGACCCCCACCTTGGCAAGGTGGTGTTCTACCACTGAACTACTTCCGCATATTAAAATAAATAAGTGCGGGTGAAGGGAGTCGAACCCCCACGCCTTGCGGCGCCAGATCCTAAGTCTGGTGCGTCTGCCAATTCCGCCACACCCGCATATT
>NZ_BAWM01000094.1 GCF_000759675.1 Neobacillus niacini
ACCAGATACATTACATTCGTGGTATAACCTAAATAAGACTCACAAACTTGAATACTTCTTCCAACTAATGAACTCAATAAATAAGTGAGTTTAAAAATCAACTTGGCAGTTTTATTTTACTTGAAATAATCTCCATACTTTATGCGATGTCAAAGTATAGTTTTTGTACATAACTTAAAAATTTTAGAGAAGTTAATAGAGATTGTGAATGATTATACTTAAACTATCGGGTGCTTTAGTTATAGGTCAGAGCTGTCATTAAGGCAGCTTTTTCTTGTTGAGCTAACGAGGCAGGTGTGCGGCCGAGCCTAGGTCGTATCATATAGCGGGTGGAATTCCCGTCGAGTAAGAACTAGCCATTCGCTCGTAGCGA
>NZ_BAWM01000093.1 GCF_000759675.1 Neobacillus niacini
AAGCTGGCGCAACAACCAGAAAAAGGATTAATCTCCCATGAGTGCTACCCCTAAAGGGCGCGACAGTCGGTGGTACACCGTGGTCGTTGGAGTCAGACTAACGGATGGGCTCAATGGCACCATAGTTCAAAGACCTTCTTCGCCAGCATTAAAACAGTATGGACTGCCAGATCCATTTTCATTCTCTGTGGTGCAGCGCCGATTTTGCGCTGCATGGATGGCTAACGGGTGC
>NZ_BAWM01000092.1 GCF_000759675.1 Neobacillus niacini
AACTATTTTTAGTGGGTATCGAAGCACTAGAGCTTTTTACAAAATTAGGGGCTCAAAAGTTCTAATCCATGCAGATGTAAATGGAGCCTTTAATATCGTTCGAAAACATGTAAAGAATGCCTTTGAAGGACTTGAAAGAAATCAATTCCTTCAAGCTCCACAGAAAATCATCATCATGAAAAATAGCCATGCAAAGCTGAAGGCTTCGGCCTGATGTAGTAGCGGGACTTGTGGTAGCCCACGTATAGACAATGGTGCTTTTTAAGACTATTCTTTCGAAACCCCTAGCTTTAGCTATGGGGATACTCATGTATTAATTGGACTATATTTACTTTACGTGGTGAAGAAGGCTAAAAGTAATAAGGAAGTAATCGAATAGATACCTGCTTTGGTAAGTAAGAAGGAAATCCCATTCTCTAAAAACGGAAGTAAGTTTTAAGAGAATTTAAGGAAAAACTAAATAAATGTTAAGCCAGGACTTCCAAAGACAGGTGCTTTATGCTTACTTAAATATCTGACTGCCAAAATGGTAGTCTTTTTCTTGCAATCGTTTAGTTAGATTAAAATAGTTAAATTAAGCTTGAATAATGTTGAATCGTGTCAGCTATCGCAGCCATTAGCATGATGAAATTAAAAATGGATTTTTCAATCAGTCAAGTGCCTGATTTATGAACAAAAAAATCGGCTTAATGCCGATTTAATGAAACATAGTAGCAATTGTGTCCCCAGTAGGGTTTAATGCTAGTTTTGTTTCTTGTAGTTTATTAGTTGAAATAATAGGAAAACGAAGCGATCTATATAAGCATAGACTATTCTAAATTGAGTTGGCGAGTACAGTCACTACTGCACTAAGAACGACTGTGCCAATCATAATTGAAATATACAGTAGGTTCTTCTTCATTTTCTTCTTTCTCATTGCCTCTTCAGGTGTGATCCAAATACTTTTTGACATCAAAAAATTCCCCTTTTTCATTTGATGGTAGCTGGCTGGCTGGTCCTAGGACAGAAGCCCCTATAGCTTTGCGTCTTCACCTTTCAGTGAGTTTGCCCTTAAATACTTACTATTATAAACATAAAAGTAGAAAAAAGTCACTGTGATTTCGACAAATTTCGGGAGTATCCTCCTATTACCTTTGTCCTTGTTTTTAATAAATTTTAGAATGAAGCCAAATCAGGGTTACCACTAGTCGAATTTTTATTTGTAATTACCTTTAATTTGGGAAACTCACTAACATTATGTTCATTACAATTTTAACCAATTAAATACTTTTCAAAAATGGAGCCTATAAAATCGGAATGTTTATAATTTTATGGTTAAATGGAATAATAAGAAAAAGTAGTAGTAAAGGGAGAGGGAAATATTTGCTGACGAACCATTTAGACTTTAGACTTGAACCGCAATTGAAGGAGCTTTACGAGGAACACAAGAGAAGGGCTGAAAAAATAGATTGGGGCTATCATGACTTCTTGCCTTGGGATAAAGCGCAGGATTTTCGGAGAGTACCTTGGAACCCTGACCAAGTAGCACTACCGCCAGGTGTGGTAACTGCAGTAGAGACCGCTCTTTTGACAGAGGTTAATCTACCTTGGTTTACATCCCATCTAGATCAAACCTTTAAAGGGTCGCTCACTGTCATCAAGGATTTTGTCCATACCTGGACAGCGGAAGAAGATCAACATTCAAACCTATTGGAGACCTACCTGTTGATTACAAGAAACGCCGATCCCAAACGCATTCGTCAATTGCACAAGCAGACAGTAGAAGGTGGATTTGAGCCAGATTTTGATACCCCTTTTGAGACGATGGTCTATACTTCACTCCAGGAACTTGCAACCATGGTTTTTTATTATAATGTTGCCAAAGTAGCTGGAAGTCATGATAAAGAATTGGCCACGCTCCTTAGACGGCTTGCAAAGGATGAAACGCTTCATTATGCTTTTTATCGCGACGTCATCAAGTTACACTTGCAATTGGAACCAAATTACTGCTACTACCTCGGTCATGTCATTAAAAATTTTAAGATGCCGGGTACGGTCATGCCTGATTTTGAAGACCGAATGTCCATTATTGCAAAGGAAGCCAATTACGGGCCGCTCGAATATTTTGATCAAGTGCTGGATGTCATTGTTGACTATTGGGAAATCGAGAAGCTTAGGCCGATTGCTCCTGAAGCAGAAAAGGCGCGGCTGGATCTTCTTAACTACCATGCAAGGCTTAAACGCGTAAGAGATCGATTTTACGCATCTGCAAACCGCAAATAAAAAGTGTCACTACCCGAAGGACATAAAAAATAGCTTGGCGTGAATGCCAAGCTATTTTTTATATGGACAAATATATGGCTAAAATGATTTTAGAGACTTGTTCTTCCACTATAAAAGTGTCTATGTGGGTTGGATCCGTTGATAGTGGTGGTACCATTAAATTCATGATAATGTCCACCATTTGCAAGAGGAATGGCAGGTCCTGTTACCCCTTGTATTTGGTGTCTATGTCTGTTATCAACAGAAGTAAAGGTAAAGAATCTATGGTTATGCGGGACCCCTGTAGGTGCTGGTTCAGTAGTTCCAGCGTATTGATGACTGTGTCCATCTTCAAAAGATGTAATGCCGCTAAAGCTGTGAACATGAACAGGTCTTCCATCCCAGGAAGTAATATAAAGTCGATGGGAATGCATAGGGTCTGAACCATCGGAAGCATACATAAAGCCAGAAACAGGTATATCCATGAATAACCACTCCTAAAAAGCTTTTAAACACATTATTCAACCTCCGCTCAAATTGTGCTGATGCCCCATTCCGAGTATCTCTTTCCTGGCAATCGACTCCACGTAGGTAAGGGGGTATCAACCTCACCATCCTAAATAAAAGGAGGTAAATCGCAAGATTTACCTTTCACATTTTGACTTGCTTTTAACAATTTTCAAGGGCAAAAGATTAATTTGAAGGGATATTTCTCCGTTTTAATCAATCATTTAATTAATTTAATTCCTGTAGGAACCCGTCGAGGATTGTAAAAGAGCCATCATTTTGATGATCTTTGGAGATTAGTAATAAAAAACCGTGCCAATCCTCGACTATAAATTTTCTTGAAAATCATACAGAGTTCGTTTTTCAAAAGGGTGTGTGACCTTTTTAATCAAACGTTTGATTGGAAGGATTTATGGTAGAGAAATGTCGAAGTCTGCCTAGTATTATAGTAAAATGGAAATATCTAGTCCCATAGGAGGGAAAAGGATGCGGAATGCATGTTATGCTTTTTTTGTAGAGAATCTTTTTAACAAGATGAGAGTGATGTCAGGGGAGTACCGGGCATTTGATCCGAAGGTGACGAATACATGATCGCTGATTTGCTAACGAGGTTGGAAGAAGAAAAGGATCAATGGATTTACGTAGCAATTGACCATTTTAATGAGGAGCTCCTGCAGTTTGATGGTCATAGGTATGAGAAGGATCAGGTACTGATTGGTGTTAATGGACTGTTAGATGAGTTAACGGCGGTAAGAACCGCTGAAAATCAGATTATGCAGATAAAAAACATCGAGCATAGCATGAGCAAGCAGAAGAATCTCGATCTTGAACGGATGGAGACTGAGATGAAAACGATGGAAGAAAGCATAGAAGAAGATCAGCGAATTCTCGAGAATTTGGAGTTAACTGTTGTTGCTTTGCAAAAGGAACTTGCGATTTACGAGGGTGAAGGTAAGGGTTTGGATATGATTCAGTTGGAAAAGTTCCAGTGCTCATTAGATGACAAGTTTCAATTTGATAAAAAGGATCAAGTGGTCTTTAAGGAGCGGAAGATATCCAAGTTGATGGAATGCTATCATTTGGTCGAGATGGAAATGCTTGATTTTTATCAAAAGCAGCTATCCAACATTTGGCTGTTGTTAACACGGAGCATGGAGAACATCTCCTCCAACGCCAAATTTGATTTTGAAACCAACCTGCCTGCTGTGGGTGTAAGTTTGAAGCATGGTCGGGGGCTTGATCAATATTTAAAGCTTGGCAACTTTGAAGAGGATTATCAGATTGTGCTTGATACGTTAGAACGGAATAACGATAGTGTTTATGACTATTATCTCAGCCAGATCAACGAGTTTAAGGTGAATAGCAAGGAAGAAATGATGCAGCTATGGGCACTAAAGAATGAGCATAAACGGTTAGCAGAGGAAAACCTACTTGAGCTGCAGGAAAAGGAACGTCAAAAGGAAAACTGTATTTTAGAGCTTCAGGATAGATTGGGTAGAGCAAAGCTGGAATGGGAACAGGATTTGCTACGTCCTAAACTGCTAGATGATATTTTAAAAGAAGAGTTTGTGAGAGCTGTTTCAGGTTGGCAGGAGAAGTTGTTCGCGGAGAATGCTTCTGATGAGGAACGATGGGCCTATCACCAGTTCTGCCAAATTATATTAAAGCAAGCGGAGAGGATCATTGGAAATGAATACTTCTAATACAATTGATGAGAAATATACAGAGGCCATTCAATCACTTAAGAAAATTAATAATGAACTTTTCTATGATGACCTGAAGAAGCTTATGAAAGACCGGGAAGAAACGATTGCGGGATTGAACGAAGAAGTTTATGAATCTATTGAAAACATGCAGAAATCAATGAATAGCTTCCCCATGCAGGTTAGCGAGCAGCTAAAGGAAGAGGTCATAAATCCACAGAATGAGTTGTTTGATCGTGGGATGGAACGATTCGATGAGAATATCTTGGTGCTTGAAAAGAAGATTGCTTTTTGGCACCAGCAATATCAGGATTATATAGAGAAGACAGAAAAGCTGTTAGCTGATGTCAAAGGATTGCAGCCGGATGATCAAGAGTTTATCGTTAGGGAAACGGAAAGGGTGCTGACTTGTATTAGGCATCTGACGGAGGCTTTGAGTGAGCAGGCTTCCACCTTGAATGTGAAATATGAAGTGGTTAGCGACCGGTTAGGGTTGATTTTAAAAGAGATTACTGCGGTTGAAGACAGGTACAAAGCGGAAATGGCGCAGTTGAGTGAACAGGTTGTGCAAGTTCAAAAAGACGTTCAGGACAAGTGGGAAGAAAAGTGGAAGCAGAGTGTTGAGAGTGGTGTTCGGCGTGAAGGACTGTTTAAAAAATGGCTGATTGGGCTAGCCGTTGGACAGGGAGTCTCGGTTTTAATGATGGTTTTGTATTTTATCATGAAGTAACGCGTAGACTTGCTCTTGGATGAGGGCAAGTCTTATTTTTAATGAAGAAGCTGCAATCTCCTACTCCCTCTTGTCAAAGCCCTATAATCAACTAGCTTTTACCTCCATTTCTAATATCCAGATGGACCAATATTAGAAGTAAGTAAAAAAACTGTTCTAAGATGGCAGTTCGTCCAAACAGTTTTCTCCAGTCTTAATAAACTAACTATATAAAAAAGTTTGTTAAGAAGGGAATAGTGATAATGAAGGGTAGAAAACATCATAAGCACAAGCATGACAATAAGGACAACCATGACAATAAGAAAAACCATGATCAAAACGACAAGCATGATGACTGTAAGAAGCGAGACCATAACGACAAGCATGATGACTGTAAGAAGCGAGACCATAACGACAAGCATGATGACTGTAATAAACGAGACAGAAACGACAAACATGATGATTGTGATTGTAAGAAGCGAGACCATAACGACAAGCATGATAACTGTAATAAACGAGACAGAAACGACAAGCATGATGACTGTAATAAACGAGACAGAAACGACAAACATGATGATTGTCATTGTAAGAAGCGAGACAGAAACGACAAGCATGATGACTGGAATAAACGAGACAGAAACGACAAACATGATGATTGTCATTGTAAGAAGCGAGACCATAACGACAAGCATGATGACTGTAATAAACGAGACAGAAACGACAAACATGATGATTGTCATTGTAAGAAGCGAGACAATAAAGACAAGCACGATGATTGTAATCATGATGAAAAGCATAAGAAGGATAATACTGAACGCAAACGATGTAGGAATATTGGGTGTTTATTTAGATGTAGATGTTGGTAATTGTGAAAGGGAGGTGATTCTATTACTTAGAAACCTCCCTTTTTGATGTTGGAATCGCTGATGTTAAGGAAAGAGGAGGTAGAGTATTACGCAATTGGATTCAATTATACGATAACGTTTTAACGGAATTCCTTTGTTGGAAGTAGGACTTTTTAACCAAATGTACATTATTCTCTAAACTTTATTTTTTTAAAACCGATAAGATAGGTATAATCCTTCTTTTGAGGTGAGAAAGTGAAAAGGCAACTGATTAAAAATTATCATAAATTGAGTTATAATTACTTTTACCAACTTCATTGTGATTGCTTGAATTCTGGCTTAAAACAAAAACTTTTAAAGATGGTAAATTACCATCGAGAAAAATTTTTAGAGTGCTAATAATTAGCACTTTTTATTATGTAATCGTACTTCCGTGAGCCTTCTGTTAGATTACAAAAAGTCATCTTTGGCACAAATAGCGAACTAACAAGGTAAAAGGCCGGCTTCCATGGGAAACCGGCCTTTACTTTGTTAAATAATCTCATATTCCGTTACATTGAGTTCGTTTTTCAAAAGGGTTGGTAGACGTAGAAACTACCTTTAATTTTAGGAGAATTAGTAAATACTCTAGTGTTATTTATCTATTTTTGTTGCTATATTGGATATGATTTACCAAATTTGTATATTCATAGTGGGGATATAAGAATTAAAAAACAGTGTGATAGGACTAGGTTCATCTTAACCAATCAAGTCAGGCATATAAAAAAGCGCACTTCGATTATGAAACTACGCCTAATTATTCCATGTAAGAGCTGAGGACTATCCTCAAGCTTTTTTTTAACAGAGTAATTTTACTAAATAATGGAAGAAGAAAAGCGCTTGCAAAATTTAAATTCTGATTTATAATACTTGTATACAAGTATTCTCGTATTCTAAAAGAAGGTGAATGAATGACAAAAACCAATGAACTTTTATATCCCACAAAATGGCTTTCAAAAGCTTCAACTGGAGATCGTGTAACCAGTGAGCTTAGAATGCGGATTATTTCGGGTATGATTGAAAGCGGTACCGTCCTATCGGAAAATAAATTAGCTTCAGACTTTGCTGTGAGCCGTTCCCCCATCCGTGAAGCATTAAAAGTACTTGCATCTGAAAATATCATCCGATTAGAAAGGATGGGAGCCACTGTAGTAGGTTTAACAGAAAAAGAATATGCAGAAATTTATGATGTACGTATCCTTATTGAAACATTTGTATTTGAACGGCTTGTAAGGGTGGAAACGACTGAATTGGTAATGGAACTTAGTAAAATACTAGAAATGATGAAGGTTGCTATAAAATACCAGGACGCTGATGAGTTTTCCTATCAGGATGTCCTATTCCACGAAACGATTATTCGGGCTATCGATCATTCTTATATCCTAATGATCTGGGATAATTTAAAACCTGTGATGGAAAGCTTGATTCTTTTATCTATGCGTAGTCGCTTTAAAGAAAAGTATGAAGACTTTTCAAGGATCATTAATAATCATCAACTTTATATTGATGCAATCGAAACAAAAGATCGAGAGCTTATGGTCAAATCGTTACATCAAAACTTTGATGATGTTCAAGAGAAAGTTGAGGACTTATGGAGGTCTCAACAGCTGCTTTCAAAAGGAGTCGAACAACAAAATGACTAACTATATGTTAGGAGTAGACATCGGTACAACAAGTACCAAAGCAGTATTATTTACTGAAAAAGGCGAAGTCATCCAGCAAGAGAATTTTGGTTATCCACTGTACACACCTGATATGTCGACAGCGGAACAAGATCCGAATGAGATTTATCAGGCTGTTTTGCAAGCGATTTCGAACATCACGAAACATCATTCTGATAAAGAACCATCTTTTATTTCATTTAGCAGCGCCATGCATAGTGTCATTGCCATGGATGAAAACGACCAACCACTGACTCCGTGTATCACCTGGGCAGATAACCGGAGTGAAGCTTGGGCACATAAAATAAAAGATGAAATGAATGGGCATGAAGTCTACAGGAGAACTGGAACACCAATTCACCCAATGTCACCATTAACCAAAATGGCCTGGATAGTCAATGACCGTACTGAAATCGCTGTCAAAGCGAAAAAATATATCGGAATTAAAGAATTTATTTTTAAAAAGTTCTTTGATCAATATGTTGTCGATCATTCCATTGCTTCATGTATGGGCATGATGAATCTCGAAAACTTGGATTGGGATGAAGAAGCATTACATATTGCGGGTGTAACGCGTGATCAATTATCTGAACTTGTTCCCACAACGAAGATTTTCCGCAACTGTGATCCTGACTTAGCCAAACAAATTGGTATCGATCCACAAACTCCTTTTGTCATTGGAGCAAGTGATGGAGTCCTATCAAATCTTGGTGTCAATGCGATTGGAAAAGGCGAGATTGCCGTCACTATTGGGACAAGCGGTGCGATTCGAACGATTATTGACAAGCCGCAAACAGATGAAAAGGGAAGAATATTCTGCTATGCCTTAACGGAGAAGCATTGGGTAATAGGCGGGCCGGTGAACAATGGTGGAATCGTCCTTCGCTGGATTCGAGATGAATTTGCCTCTTCTGAAATCGAAACAGCGAAAAGATTAGGAATTGATCCATACGAAGTGTTAACCAAGATTGCAGAACGCGTAAGACCAGGCGCGGATGGATTGTTATTCCATCCATACCTCGCAGGTGAACGTGCGCCATTATGGAATCCAGACGTGCGCGGCTCATTTTTCGGTTTAACTTTGTCACATAAGAAAGAACATATGATTCGAGCAGCGTTAGAAGGAGTTATTTACAATTTATACACCGTTTTTCTAGCTTTAACGGAATGCATGGATGGGCCAGTTACCCGAATCCAAGCAACGGGAGGCTTCGCAAGGTCGGAGGTTTGGCGACAAATGATGTCCGATATATTCGAATCTGAAGTAGTCGTTCCTGAAAGCTATGAAAGTTCATGCCTTGGTGCTTGTATTTTAGGACTATATGCAACAGAAAAAATCGATTCATTTGAAGTTGTTTCTGAAATGGTTGGCAGCACCTATACACATACACCTGAAGAGGCTGCCTCAAAAGAATACAGGCAATTGCTGCCGATCTTTATTCACTTATCCAGAGTATTAAAAGAAGATTATACACGGATAGCCAATTATCAAAGAAAGCTTACACCACACAACTAGATAAAAACTTGGAGGATTTACAAAATGCCATTAGTAATTGTAGCAATTGGAATTGTAGCATTACTTATTTTAATCATGGGTTTAAAATTAAACACCTTTGTTTCATTGATCATTGTATCGTTCGGTGTTGCATTAGCACTTGGAATGCCACTAGAGGAAGTTGTCAAAACAATTGAAGCGGGATTAGGCGGTACACTTGGCCATATCGCGTTAATTTTTGGACTTGGAGCAATGCTGGGTAAGTTAATTGCCGATTCTGGCGGTGCCCAGCGAATTGCGATGACCCTTGTGAACAAATTTGGAGAAAAAAATACTCAATGGGCTGTAGTTGTTGCTTCATTTATTATCGGTATCGCATTATTTTTTGAAGTTGGATTAGTATTATTGATTCCAATTGTCTATGCGATTTCAAGAGAATTAAAAGTTTCAATATTGTCTCTCGGTATTTCAATGACAGCAGCTTTATCCGTAACACACGGTTTCTTGCCTCCACATCCGGGTCCAACTACTATTGCTGGTGAATTTGGTGCGGACATTGGTGAAGTTTTACTTTATGGTTTTATCATTGCTGTACCAACAGTAATCTTAGCAGGACCTGCTTTTACGAAAATTGCTAAAAAAATTGTACCAGAATCTTTTACGAAAATGGGCAGCATTGCCTCATTAGGTGAACAAAAAACATTTAAACTTGAAAACACACCAGGATTTGGAATCAGTGTTTTTACCGCTTTACTTCCTGTTATTTTAATGTCAATTGCAACGATTATTACGTTGATGCAAAAGACAATGGGCTTTGAAGATACTGGTTTACTAGCAGCAATCCGATTTATTGGCGAAGCCGGAACTGCCATGTTGCTCTCCTTATTATTTGCGGTCTATTCAATGGGTATAGCAAGAAAGATTCCAATGAAAGATGTTATGGAATCATGTACACAAGCAATCTTACACATTGGTATGATGCTTTTAATCATCGGTGGTGGCGGGGCCTTCAAACAAGTGTTGATTAATGGCGGCGTAGGTGATTATGTTGCTGAACTATTTAAAGGAACTTCTATGTCACCAATCTTGCTTGCATGGATCATTGCAGCAATCTTACGTATTGCGCTAGGGTCTGCGACTGTTGCAGCACTAACAACCGCTGGACTAGTCATTCCTATGTTAGGTCAATCTGACGTTAACCTTGCATTAGTGGTTCTTGCAACAGGTGCGGGAAGTTTAGTCGCTTCACACGTGAATGATGCTGGTTTCTGGATGTTTAAAGAGTATTTTGGTTTAAGCATGAAAGAAACGTTTGCAACATGGACTTTGCTTGAAACGATTATTTCCGTGGCGGGATTAGGATTTATTCTATTATTAAGCTTATTTGTATAAGTCATTTCAGGCAGTAAACCCCTTTTTTAGTGAGGGTTTTACTGCCTATTCATCTTAGATTAAGGGAGAAGAAATAAATGTTACATACAATTGGTGTCATTGGTTTAGGAGTCATGGGCAGTAATATTGCTTTAAACATGGCTAATAAAGGAGAACAAGTAGCTGTTTATAATTACACGAGAGATTTAACCGATCAACTTGTAGAAAAACTTGATGGACAGGCGATTACCCCTTACTATGAAGTTCAAGATTTTGTACAGTCGTTAGAAACTCCGAGAAAAGTCTTTGTTATGGTTACAGCGGGTAAGGCGATTGATTCGGTGATCGGCTCGTTAGTACCATATCTTGAAGAAGGTGATGTCATTATGGATGGCGGTAACTCTCATTACGAAGATACGGAACGTAGATACGATGAGTTAAAGTCAAAAGGAATTGGATATTTAGGAATCGGGATTTCTGGCGGCGAAGTCGGGGCTTTGGAAGGACCATCTATCATGCCAGGCGGCGATAAAGGCGTCTATGAAAAAGCAGCACCTATTCTTACAAAAATATCAGCCAAAGTGGACAATGTTCCTTGCTGTACGTATATAGGTCCAAAAGGTGCAGGTCACTTTGTAAAAATGGTACATAACGGGATTGAGTATGCCGATATGCAATTAATTGCAGAAGCCTATACTTTTTTAAGAGATAGGTTACATTTATCCGTTAATGAAATTGCCGACATCTTTGAAACCTGGAATCAAGGAGAATTGAAAAGCTATTTAATCGAGATTACTTCAGAGATTCTACGGAAGAAGGATGAAGTAACAGGCTTACCACTGATAGATATGATTCTGGATAAAACAGGACAAAAAGGAACCGGTAAATGGACGAGCATGCAAGCCATCGATAACGGGATCCCGGCATCAATTATTACAGAGTCTTTGTTTGCCCGTTACCTATCCTCTTTAAAAGAAGAACGGGTTCTGGCTGAAAATATCTTAGCTGGGCCAGAGTTGGATGAGCGGAATTTCGATCGTGATGTGTGGATTGAGTACATTAGACAAGCATTATATGTAGGTAAAGTTTGTGCCTATGCGCAAGGATTTACTCAATATAAAACGACTTCTGAACTTTATGGCTGGGATTTACCATTAAAGGATATTGCCCTTATTTTTCGTGGCGGCTGTATCATTCGTGCAGAATTTTTAAATGTAATAAGCGAAGCGTATCAAGAGCAGCCGGATTTGGCGAATTTGCTCATCGCCCCTTATTTTGCTGAAAAGGTGAAAGAGTATCAAATGGGATTACGCAAAGTCGTCTGTGACGGCGTTACTTCTGGGATCTCGTTTCCATGTTTAAGTGCTTCCCTTACCTATTATGATAGTTACCGAACAGGCATTTCAAATGCTAGCCTTTTACAAGCACAACGTGATTACTTCGGCGCCCACACCTACGAACGTACGGATATGTCAGGAGTCTTTCACACAAACTGGCAGTAAAAATAAACCTACTCCTTCATTGGAGTAGATTTATTTTTTTTGAATACGGAACTCGTTCAGAAACGGGAGCAGGGCATGATAGTGCCTAAAGAAGCGTTCGGTAACAATTATGGTGGAATATTGTTAGTTGGCCTAGTATACAAAAAAAGATTCGGCAAAATGCCGAATCATAAAAAAGGGGGATTTTATGAAAAAGAGAAAAGATCAATAGGAGTTCTTTCTCATGTATTTATCTTACCCCGTATTCATGAACAAACTATGAATAAAGGTTTAAGGTATTATTAATTCTTAGCCAATCAAAAAAGAGACTGGCTTTCACCTGAAGCCGGTCCCCTACTCTATTAAACAATCTCATATTCCGTTACATTGCGATCAATCACTCGTGCTCCTTTTACAGAAGCAAAATTACCATTTGTAGATGTAAAGACTCCAGACGCGATCATTTCCTCCATCGCAGCCTTTACCACTGCTTCCTCAATCGGTTCCTTCGGATTTTCTACTGAAAGACGCGCAGACTTCCCGAACTCCGTAACAAACTCTAACTCTAGTGTTTTAGCCATTTTATTCACCTCCTATCATCATTTAATTTCCGCTTACGCTAGTAAATCAGAATTGTCGACTCTCTCAATATTGCTGAGAGTATCATTGGATAAACCAATAATGGCTTGTGCTGCTTGTAAAAGTTGATCTGGAGTTGCAGATTTTTGGATATTGCTGAAAGTCTTCGCCTTTAGAAGCGGTTTGCCGTCATCATCCATTCCTACCTGGAACACCAAACGTAACTTAGACGTTGTTATAACTGCTTGTGCCATCGTAATCACCTCCTTTCACCCTTTATATATAGAAAAATAGGGAAAAAGGACATGGTCGTGGAAAATAATTTATTATCTGGAGAAAAAATTGAAGGTTAAGAGGCTTTTTTCTGTTTTCCATCTAATTTCGTTGACTCATAGGCTACTAGAAAAATCTATCAGCGATAATCTACCTTTTATCAGCGAAAATTAAAGGTTATCAGCGAAAACCCACCCTTTATCAGCGAAACTAGATTTGGAGGCTCGAAGTTTAAGTAGAAATCTAAGTTGATAGATTCGAAGAAGGGCTAGATTATGCCTGGGAATGAAGAAAACAAAAAAGATTCAGCATAATGCTGAATCTTAAAAAGGGGGGTATGAAAAAGGTAAAGTAAATAGGAGGTCCTTTTCATGTATTTATCTTACCTAGTAAACATGAACAAACTATGAATAAAGGTTTACGGTAATATTAATTATTAATATTTAGCCATATCTTTTTTTGAGGATAGAATTCCTATTTTACAAGGATGAATAAAGTTTTTGTTCACCCGAATTTATGATTCTATTTTTACTGGTATAGGATTTCTTTTTTCAAATTTATAGATATAGTTGAATCCACATTCCTTTGCAATAGAAAGCGCATCGGAGAGGTTTGCTCCAACTGACTCAGCGGTGTGTGAGTCTGATCCAATGGTTAAAATTTCTCCGCCTAAGTCTTTATACTGTTGGATGATTTCGATGGATGGCAATGTCTGTTTTAATCCTGTTCTAAGTCCAGAGGTATTAATTTCAATTCCTATATTTCTATCAATTGCTTTTTTCAATATTTGTTCGATCATTTCTTGATATTCATGAAAATCATAAAGACCATGTTCTTTATAGGCATATCGTTTCATTAAATCGAAATGGGCGATGATATCTATATCTGCTGTCGATACCATATGATATAGTTCATTAAAATACCGTTCATAGGCGGTTGGATGATCTTCCTTGAGGGCCAGACGAAGCTTCTGGTTATTAAGATTATGGACGGAACCCAAGATGAAATCTAAGTCTAGTGGTTGTAGTGTTTCATCATATTGATCTTTTAATAGATGAGGCTCGCAAAGTTCAATTCCGGCCTTTACAGTTAATTGGGTGTGGAATTGTTTCTGACAAGAACGAATCTCATTCAAATACTTTTCAAAAACCATGTGACCGTAGGTTGGCGCAAGCGGATTAACGGAGAAATGCTCGGTAAAGCAAATTTCTTGGATCTGGTTTTCGATTGCTTTTTTACATACTTTCACCATACTAGCGGAGGAGTCAAAAGAATGATTGGTGTGATGATGATAATCCATTAAATACATAGTTTTTCACCAGCTTTTTTTAAAACTACTATAGTGAATATATTCACAATTGTCCATCGTGGAACAAAGATTTGTCTGATTGGGAGTTGAGCACAATTTTGTCAGATTGTTCACACATTAATTGTTCCCAATCATTCAATTATATGAAAGCGTATTATTATATGATTATTTCCGGAGGTAGAGACCCGATGATGATTGATAAACGTCCCGCACTTTTATTGAAACATCTTTTAAAAGTAAGGAATATCCTGCAACTAAAATACGTAGAGAAGAGAAATTTCTTCTCTTTTTTTATGGAATCATGAGTATCCTCGAATCAAAGAGGGAACATCATTATTTATCGTGTTTAAAACTAAATAGTTAAATATCTCAGAATAGGTTTCAAAAACAAGATGAATAATATGGAAAAAAGGAAATAAAAAAATGCAGAATAAGTTAAGATTTATTTCAATCGTGTACATCATTTTACTTTCTGTGGGCTTGTTTGCACATGTTGAGATTATTCCTTTCCTGTTAAGGACAGCCAAAAGAGATTCTTGGATTAGTATCCTAGTAACGTTCATCATTCTACCTTTATGGATTTACGTTCTATACAAGATTATCGCTATCGTAAACAAGCGTTCCATCATTCAGCTTTTAAAGGAACATGGGAGCCTGCTTAGTTATTACCTCCTTCTATTACCATTAGCCATTTATATGCTGATTGATGCTTTTGTGACTGCACAGGATATCATTTATTGGTCACAATTGAGCTACATGCAAGGATTTAACAGTTTTACACTGGCCGTTGTACTACTCATTTTCTGTTTGCTATGTACCGAGTCTGGCTTGTTTTCGATTGGGCTCTTAAGCAGTATTCTTTGTCCTATCGTTCTTTTCTTAGGCTTTTTTATTTCGTTTGCAAATATGAAGAAAAAGCATTATGAACTTTTATTCCCATTGTTTACGGATGGCTATTTACCAATGACTAAGGGTCTACTATATACTTCTTTACCCATCTTAGAGTTATTTATCATCATTTTTTTAACTCCGGTATTACAGAAGGCTGTTTCAAGAAAGCAATTATTCTTTGTTGGATTGGTTATCATAGGGTTAATGCTAGGACCGACTATTGGGGCGATTGTTGAGTTTGGACCTGAGCAGGCTTCTCAGTATCGATATCCTGCATATGAAGAGTGGCGCTTAATTTCCATTGGACGATATTTTTCCCATGCGGATTTTTTTGCGATTTATCAATGGCTTTCAGGTGGAGTGATTAGAATCAGTTTATTTGTATTCATCGCATCCCAAATTCTTACTAAAGGAATAGCGAATGTAAAAGTAGTAAGGATCATATACGCGATCCTTTTTATCGCCTGTATCTATCCATTTGATCAAAGCCCATTCTCTACCATTATCTATGGATATTTCAGACCTCTGTCGTTCTTTTTATTAACCATTCAAATCTTATCCTTGATGGTCTATATCGTGAAGAATAAACAGAAGTGGTCAGGAGGCAAGATTGAATCATGAACGAACACCTTTTCTCGATTGAAAACCTGAAGCAGCTTTTCAACCATTCGTCTGATATCGAAATAAAAGAGGAGCATTCTAAGGGGAAATCTTCTATTTTTGTCTATTGTAAACCCTTAACGGATACTAGTCTGATTCCCTCGTTTGTATTGCCCTCTATGGAAACCTCCAGCTCCATTTATCAATCTTTACAGATGGAGGCTACGAGCAAAAAGGATATCCATGCTGAAAAAATAGAGGAGGCGATTTTTTCAGGGAAGCTAATGGTCATACCTCCTGGAGATAAGATTATTTTTTATGATATCAGTAAATCTCCCTCAAGACAGCCGGATGAGTCGGTGGTAGAGGTTTCGGTTCGCGGACCGAAGGATGGATTTGTTGAGGATATCACGACGAATCTTGGACTAATCCGCAAAAGGTTACGGACGAAATCTTTAGTGGTAGAAGATTACACGATTGGCAAAAGAACGAATACAAAGATTTCTCTCCTTTATATAAAGGATATTATAAATGAAGAGATTTTAAGAGATATACAGGGACGTCTTATGGCTTTAGATATTGATATTCTAACAAGTTCCTCTATGCTGATGGAACATATATTGGACAATAAATTTACGCTTATTCCGCTAATAGACTATACAGGCAGAGCTGATTTTGTCTCAGAAGCCATCAATCAAGGGAGGTTTGCCATTATAATGGATGGAGCCCCAACAGCGTTGATAGCACCGATCGATCTGTCTTTTCTTTTTAAGACCCCTGAAGATGAAAATACGAGTTTTTATTATGCTTCATTGGAAAGAACCCTGCGTATTATAGGTCTATTTACGACGACGTTTCTGCCTGGCTTTTATACGGCATTAATCACACATAATGTAGGACAATTACCCCTTCCTCTTATTGCAACGATCACGGTTTCGAGATTAGGTTTGCCATTTTCACCATTTATTGAAGTCTTACTCATGCTAGTCATGTTTGAGTTATTTAAAGAAGGAGGGGCACGCTTGCCGAAGGGAATTGGACAAACCGTTGCCGTTCTTGGCGGCTTGATCATAGGTGATGCAGCCATCCGCGGGGGTATTACATCACCGACAATGCTAGTTGTTATTGGGATCACAGCGATTTCTAGCTTTACTCTTGTCAATCAGTCTCTAGCGGGTAACATTTTTCTCTTAAGAGTGTTCGTTCTAATCTTTAGCTACTTTATGGGGATTTATGGATTTATTATCAGTCTGTTGTTCGTTTTTCTTTATTTAACAAGGTTGAAGTCCTTTGGGGTTCCTATATTAGCGGATATCTCTTCACCAGAAGGTAAAGATATCCTCTTTACCTTTTTCCGCATCCCGTTTTCATTCATGAAAAAACGGAATGCATCTTTACATATTAAAGATGGCACCAGATCAGGTGAATAGATGAGGAAATTTCTAACCATTATCTGTATACTATCTGTTTTAACGGGATGTATGAAAATTAATGAGATCCAATTTCAATCCTATGCAGTCGGGATGGGGATTGACTATCAAAATGATGAATATCACGTTGTGCTCCAGTTCCTAGATTTCTCGAATGTAGCGAAAATGGATCAGGGGAAAAGTGATGAATCTAGCCCTGTCTGGATTGGAGAAGGTAAAGGAAAAACGGTGGAAGATGCGATTATTAAGATCTACCATGGCATTCAAATTCCAGTAAATTACGACCAGATAAGTGTGTTTGTTTTTGGAAAGTCAGTATTAGAAAACAGATTAAGTAAAACAGTAGAGGCGTTAGATACTAATTTCAATATACGTCTAACGGGCTGGGTTTACGGTACAGAGGAACCGGTTGAAAAGATTTTTACCACGAAGGTTCCCTTTAATTATGCCTACACAAACGCCAGGATTGTTCAGCCAGAATACATGCAGCAGCAAGATTCCTCTATTCCAGCTTTATCGCTGCAGGGACTTGTTTATCAATTACATGAAAAAACAAAAACGATACTAGTGCCAAGTATATCCACGAACGATGCGATCATGAATCATGATAAAGATAAATTGCCTGTGACCATTTTTAATGGTGCCTATCTCATGAAGGGGGCAAAATTGAAGGGTCACCTAAATGAAAAAGATCTTAAGGGTTTTATTCGAGTGAATAACAAATCAGTCCGATCACCTGTCATTTTTAGTGATAGAAATGCAGGAAAGGAGGAATTTGTTCAAATCGAATTATTGAACCCAAAGATTAAAAGAATGGTGAATAAAGACGAAAACGGGATACAAATGGGTTTAGATATAACAATCTCTGCCATTGTCAGAGAATCAAGCAAAGAGATTCTCTCCCCAACAATCAAGAGACAGATTAAAGAAGAAATAAGAAAAGAAGTGTATGATGGATATTTAAAAAGTCAAAAAATCGGTGGAGATATTTATCAATTTGAGGACTATATGTACCGATTTATGCACGATGATTGGAAGTCGTCTCAAACCAGCGGGAAATTCCCCATTTTAAATAAAAAAGACATCCATGTAGATATTGCACCATTAAAAAGCATAAATAGAATCAATGCTGGAATCGATACGCCTCTTAATAATAGGAAATGATGCCACTTAGGCCATCTTGATAACAATCCTTGGACGGATTAAAAAATTTTTTGAAGAAAGATTTATATTAGCTACCCAAGCCTATATGATTGGGTAGCTTTTCTATTACTGAATCGGATTTATGACCAATAAACTTCAAGACTAATCATCCCCATTCATCAGTTTTTCATAGATATGCATTGCGAAAGAGGTTACTCATTCATGAGCAACCTTTTTGGTTCTTTTATATTCATCGCTTACTCTTACGATACCCCGCATTCTGTGCCTCTTCCTCACTACAGAACATCTCTTCAGGCTTCGTCACATCATAATATTGTTGTCCAGGCATATGATAAATCTTATCTCCCCGGCTTGAGATATTGCCTTTAATCCTACACTTCCCTGACGAAGAAGAACCAGTGGACGGATTTTTGGCGGTTCCTTCATTAAAGCCTTGATCAGTTGCGTAATTTTCAATCGACCAAATCCCAATTTCCTTTGCTTGTGCCTGTTTTTGTAAATTGTAGAATTGGTCAACATAGCGAGTATTAGGGGCGTATACATATGCCACTCGAGCTAACCCTTTTTCGAGCAGCAGCTCATTAAACATTTTACCATCGGCATACAAATAACAAAGCAAGCGGCCATATTTATCTCGCTCACTGACATCAATCTCAATTTCTACCTGTTTTCCAGGTGTTAATGTCTCTTTTGCAAAAGCAGAGGCCTCTGGTCCAAAGGGCTGTACAGGCTTGTCGGGATGGACTGTTTCAGGTGTATCCACTAGTAACAGCCTAACTGTTTCTTCTCTCCCATTCACCTTAATATTTAACGTGTCTCCATCCACGACTCTTACAATAGTAGCTGGTAATACCTTGCCCCTCGGAATTCCTGTATAGTATTCATTCTCATTTTTAACTGGCTCACTTGGAGTCTCTTCTTCTTCCTCGGGAGCAGATTCTTGTAGTGGGGTCTGTTCTTTTGCTTGCTCCGTAGGTGTTTCTGTATCCTTCTTAGGCGTGCTGTCTTCTATAGCACATGCCGTTAAAAGACCTATTAGCAAAATAAAAAGGATACCAAATCGTGTTAATTTCAACTTAATATACTCCTTCCAAAAAAACTAAATATCTTCAAATGATACCAAAGTTCGTTTATCAAAAAAAGGGCTCGTGGGACATTTAATTAAACGTTTAATTAGGTAGTGAATGCTGGGTCTAGTCGAAATTTGTATGTAGAGTTGAGGATTTTGAAGAAAATATACACTATACATATAATAGAAATTGTGGTACCGTATAGTAATTAGTTGTATCGACCAACTAAATTCGCGAGATGACATCGACGTTTATTTTATAAGGAAAGCAGAGCAGGTTTCCTGTTATGTGGAAGAATCAGGGGGGAGAAATATGGGTAAGGAGAAGCTGTGGACGAGGAATTTTACCATCGTGTCTTTGGTTAACTTTTTATTAGTTTTAGTTTATTTTTTATTAATGGTGACCATAGCTAGGTATGCTGTTGATCAGTTTGGTGCATCTACAAGTATTGCCGGGCTTGTCTCCAGTATCTTTATTATTGGATCGTTAATTGGTCGATTGGTAACGGGACGGATGATTGAAGATGTCGGGAGCAAGAAAACATTTCGTGTGGGCTTACTATTGTTCATCATCACCACTGCGTTGTATTTTTTCACATCAAATTTATCATTATTAATCATTAACAGGCTGTTACATGGGGTCGCAGTTGGAGTTGCCAGTACGGCAACAGGAACAATTATTGCTCAAACTGTTCCAAGAAGTAGAAGAGGCGAAGGAATTGGCTTCTTTAGTTTGAGTGCCGTATTAGCAACAGCAATAGGACCATTTGTGGGAATGCTTTTCACTCGGTATGGAAATTTTAATATGATTTTTATGTTTAATTTACTGTTAGCTGCTATTTGTATGGTCATATCCTTTGCCGTGAATCTACCAGCGATTCCAGCAGTTAAAAAAGATAAAGAGCAGGTTGGAACAGGCTTTAAACTATCTAATTATCTTGAATACAAGGCGGTACCGATTTCATTTGTAGCCCTTGTAGTTGGTTTTAGTTATTCAGGAGTGTTATCGTTTTTGTCCTTTTATGCTGAGGACATTAATTTAGTGGATGCTGCTGGCTTTTTCTTTCTTGTCTATTCCATTATATTGTTATTATCACGCCCTTTTTCTGGCCGCTTAATGGATGCAAAAGGAGCTAATATCGTTATTTATCCATGCCTGGCTGTTTTTGCAATTGGAATGGTATTGTTTAGTCAAGCCTACTACGGAGTCATTTTATTACTAGCAGCTGCCTTTATTGGTTTAGGATATGGTAACTTTGTTTCAGTCGCACAAACCATTTCGATCCAGGTCTCACCGCCAAATCGTTTTGGCTTGGCAACCTCTACATTTTATATCCTGTATGATTTAGGACTAGGCGCAGGACCATACTTACTTGGCTTCCTCGTTCCTATTACAGGATATCGCGGTCTGTTTTTATATATGGCAGGTGTGGTTGTAGTATCCTTCGTTCTTTACTACTTCTTACATGGTAGAGCGGAAAAAGAACAGAAAAAGGAAAAAGCAAGACAGGGTGTTTTGCAGGGAAATTGATTTATCAAGGCAGTAGGTAGAGTAGATTGCTGATCTGACGGGACTGGACAAAGAAGAGGTTGAAAGATCATAGGGTATGGTTTCCTAAGTGTTCTTAGGTTTGCTAAAAAGATGTATTTACTTGTGAAAGAAGTGAGATATAGTAAATGAATTTAAACAAAATACACCACATAGCGGTTATTTGTTCTAACTATGAAGTATCAAAAGACTTTTATGTGCGGATTTTAGGGCTTACTCCTATAAGGGAAGTGTGTCGTGAGGAAAGAGATTCTTATAAACTTGATCTTGAGGTGAATGGCCAATACCAAATTGAGTTGTTTTCCTTTCCAAACCCACCAGCACGAGTCAATTATCCGGAGTCTGCGGGTTTAAGGCATTTGGCGTTTGAAGTCGATAATATTGAAGAGGCAGTTCGCCATTTAGCACTAATGCAAGTGGAAGTTGAAGATATTCGGGTAGACCCCTGGACCGAAAAGAAATTTACCTTCTTTGCTGATCCAGATGGCTTACCTATTGAACTTTATGAATGTTAATACCTGTCCTTATTGAAAGGGGTGAATCACCAGATTCACCCCTTTCAATTTATTTTTACATGGGAGTCCAAGCCAGGATTTGTCGGAATGGGGTTGTTACTCGTCAGCAAACAATTCACCCAGATACTCTGCATGGTCGAGATACTGTAACACAAATTCTTTTAAGGTCATAGGGATATTGGTATCTTCTAACCAATAATCATAACTTGTTGCGATGGTTTTTTTGATGAGGTCGTTGCACAGCCACTTTTTGGCTAGCCTATGATTAAGACTGGAGAGGACGTCAGTCACTTCCTGGATACTGGTTATCATGAACACCACCTTAAAAGGACTTTTTTCTACTATATGCAAAAGCATTTCATTAAGGCTACTTATCACTTAAAAAACGAAGAATCCCTTCTTCAAAAAGGGAGAAAGGCACTTAAATATGGGATTGTCAGTAGTTAGATTAAATGATTGATTTTCAGGAGATAGTAATATATGAGGATTTGTGATAGTATTTAAAGCATTGTAGAAAGAGGAAGTGAGCTTGCGTGATCAATATAACCGTTCCAAAACCAGATGTTACGATTACCAAACAGGACAAACCTGAGCTAAGTAATATTTATGGTTTTACTGATTTTCATCTTATCACTCGTGAGAAGGGTGGTATCTTCATGTTTTATAACAAGAACGATGAGTTATTGTTTGTAGGTAAAGCAAGGAAATTGCGACCTAGAATCAAAAAACATTTTGAGGACACCGTGTCTCCAATCAAAAACCACAGAGATGAAGTTACTAAAATTGAGGTTTGTGTGATTGAAGATCCAACACATAGAGAAATTTATGAAACGTTTATCATTAATGAATCAAAGTCGAAGTACAATATAGACAAAGTGTTTTTTAGATAAAAACCGATGATTGAAGGCAATAGGTACAGTCAATAAATGACTGTGCCTATTGCCTTTTATATGTATTTACTTATAATTTCAGCAAAAAAAAACCGCGGATAGTAATACAAAATCCTCTTTAGTTAATTTAATTTCTTCACCAACTTGATACTTCAAAACGGATTGCTTGAGAAGTACCTTAAATATAGATGGTGTCGCCGATATTCGGCAGCCGCAGCGATTGTTTGCGGTCATGAATATAAATGGAAGATGGGTTTTGGGTGACTATGTAAAAAGTGGATCCGTTTGGTTTCGCCATCAATCAGGGGCGGATTGTTACCGAAAAATAAGGAGACTTAGAGATTGGGTAACAATCAGCGGACGCTACCAAAAAATGAAAAAAAATCCAGCAGCACATTGCTACTGGATACCGGTTTTGGTAATTATGCGTTATTTTTAAAATTTTGAATTCTGTATAAATCCTTGAAGTCAGGCCAACTCATTTTTCGTTTCAGATGTTCACGGAAGGAATGGCAGTTTTTTTCTTGCGTTTGATCATAGAGAAGGGAAATAAAGCGCTGTAATCGAACTTGTACTAAAAAAAAGTATCGATTGTTTTTTGCTAATACAGGGATATCCATGACTTTAATCTTCTGGCCAACCGCATTTTTGAACTCTAGGCTCTTACATAACAAAGTATCATCTTCTTTTACCAGTTTGTTTACTATTATAACCTAATAACTTTTACAAAGCCTATTTGAAAATTAGGTGTTCATAAATAATTCAGATTTTTTTTCTTTTATAAAAAACCAGATTCCTATTTCAGAATCTGGCTTTTAAATGGTTAAGCTAGTCTCATTTTAAAGTCTTGATAGCCAAATTGATGCACGACCTTACAATCTCCATCTTTATCTTGAACAGCGATGGCCGGTAATGGCATGCCGTTAAAAGTGGTGTTTTTGACCATTGTATAGATCGCCATATCACCGAAAACTAATCTATCACCGCTTTTTAATGGCTGATCAAAAGAATAATCACCGATGACATCTCCTGTCAGGCAAGTTTGCCCGCCAAGTCGATACGTAAATGGCTTTTCTGCTGCTTCCCCTGATCCAAAAAGAGGAGGACGATAAGGCATTTCTAAAACATCAGGCATATGGCAGGTTGCTGAAGTGTCAAGAATCGCAATCTCCATTCCGTTTTGATGCAGGTCAAGTACAGACGTAACCAAATATCCTGCATTGAGAGCAATGGCTTCTCCTGGCTCGAGATATACTTCTAAACCATATTGATCCTGCATTTTCTTAATACAGTTTTCTAGTCGCGGGATATCATAATCTTCTCTTGTAATATGATGGCCGCCGCCAAAGTTGATCCATTCCATTTGCGGGAGCCACTGGCCAAACTTTTCTTCCACAGCATTCAGAGTGGTTTCTAAGTCGTCAGAGTTTTGCTGACAAAGGGTGTGGAAATGCAGCCCTGAAACACCGTCTAGCAAGTCCGGACGAAAGTGCTTTAAAGTTACACCGAATCTAGAACCTGGTGAACAAGGATCATAGATGGCATGCCCGATTTGTGTGGAGCATTCAGGATTAATCCGCAAGCCCACTTTCCTGCCTGCTTGAAGAGCTTTCTCTTTAAATTTTTCCAACTGTGAAAAAGAATTAAAAATAATATGATCGCAAATAGATACAATTTCGTCGATTTCATCTTCACGATAGGCTGGGGCAAAGACATGATTTTCTTTGCCCATTTCCTCGTAACCGAGACGTGCCTCGTATAAGCCGCTTGCGGTTGTACCGCTTAAATACTCACCGATGAGCGGATACATGGTTGTCATCGAAAATGCTTTTTGGGCTAAAACAATCTTAGCTCCTGTACGCTTCATGACTCCGTTCAGGATTTTTAGATTTTTTTCGATAAGGGCTTCATCGACTACATAACATGGGGTTGGTAATTCCTCGAACCGCATGTTATCGAACAAGCTCCAACTCTTTTTCTTTCACTGGCTCATCAACAAGAACAGGATTGAAGTCTTCTACCCATGGAAGGCCCCATTTGTTTAATTCCTCCATGAATGGATCTGGATCGAATTCCTCAATATTGAAAACGCCTGGTTTATTCCATTTTCCAGTCATGACCATCGCTGCGCCAATCATTGCCGGCACACCTGTTGTATAAGAAATGGCTTGAGAACCAACTTCTCGGTAGCATTCTTGGTGGTCACAAATATTGTAGACATAATAGGAAACTGGTTTTCCGTCTTTTTTACCTTGGAAAATACAACCGATGTTTGTTTTTCCAACTGTACGTGGTCCAAGTGATGCTGGATCTGGTAAGACCGCCTTTAAGAACTGAAGTGGAATGATTTGTTTTCCTTCAAATTCGATTGGTTCAATCGAAGTCATTCCTACATTTTCAAGCGCCTTTAGGTGCGTAATATAGCTTTGGCCAAATGTCATGAAGAAACGGATGCGCTTAAGTCCTGGCATGTTAACCGCAAGAGATTCAAGCTCTTCGTGGTATAGCAAATACATATCTTTTTCGCCCACTTCAGCGAAGTCATAAACACGCTTGATTTCCATAGGCTCAGTTTCTACCCATTCACCATTTTCCCAATAACGTCCGTTCGCAGAAACTTCGCGGATATTGATTTCTGGATTGAAATTGGTTGCGAAAGGATAGCCATGATCGCCGCCATTACAGTCAAGAATGTCGATATATTCAATTTCATCAAAATAATGCTTTAGTGCATAAGCAGAGAATACTCCTGTTACACCTGGGTCAAAGCCGCTGCCTAAAAGAGCAGTAATTCCAGCTTTTTCAAAGCGCTCTTTGTAGTCCCATTGCCATTTGTATTCAAATTTAGCAGTATCTTCTGGCTCGTAGTTTGCAGTATCCATATAGTGAGTTTTTGTTGCTAAACACGCATCCATGATGGTTAAATCCTGATATGGCAGTGCTAAGTTCATTACGATATCTGGTTTTACTTCATTGATTAAGGCAATTAACTCATCTACATTGTCTGCATCCACTTGAGCGGTAGTAATTTTTGTTTTGCTAGTACCATCTAATTTTGCTTTTAAATCATCGCATTTTGATTTTGTACGGCTTGCGATACAAATTTCTTCAAATACGTCACTGTTTTGAACACATTTATGAACTGCAACTGATGCCACGCCCCCGGCGCCAATAATAAGTGCTTTTCCCATTTTCGTATCTCCTAACATAATTGATTTTTTTCAACAAAAAAAACAAGTGCAAAAACGCATAATTGCGCACAACACTTGTTTTGGATATCATCAATATTAAAAAAGCATACGTATACCATAAAAAAGTATACATCTAGCATAAAAGTCCTAGGACATTATGTAAGGAAGCTCTATAATATTCAAAATATATCTTCATAGGTTCAGAGTCTATATAGCAAATAATTACTTTTACTACTCTTATTGACCGTTTCACAAGTTGTGTGCATCTGCACTGGTTGTAAAGTAACCAACTTATAAAATTTGAGCTTTTAACTCAATCAATAAGGCAACTAAAGGTTGCCAATCGGCATTTGACCCGGCTGTCCGTATGGCCTTAACTTCCAAAAGGGAGTGGTCAAAATTATCTGCTGGAAAGACTCGAAGATTTCTTGAATAATAGCTTTCCAATAACGCTATTTTATATTATCAGAATATAAAAATAGGCGCAATAGGAAATTTAATAAAAATTTCATAAATAATTAGATGAAAAGAGACCGGTTTCAATGAATCAGGTCTCCATCTAATAAACAGGCAGAATTTCATTTATTATTGATTTGGCGACCCGCCTGCAGAGAGCTCTAGGGGGATTTCCATTTAATTTTCATAGTTTCCGTTATATTGGTATGGTATAGTGGTCTAGTTAAAGTTTCGAGATTAGAGGGGAAATGATGAGAAAAGAATGGATTCTTCGCTGGTCTTTTTTTGTTTTTGGACTGGTCGTTTTAGGGTTGGGTGCTGCCTTAACGATTGAAGGAAAGTTATTAGGAGCAGGTCCCTGGGATGTGTTTCATTACGGGATGTTTCTGCATCTGGGGCTAACGATTGGCACATGGTCCATCATTATAGGATTTCTATTGCTGACCGCTGCCTCCATTGTAACGAAAAAATTACCTAAAATAGGTGCGTTTTTAAATATGCTGTTACTTGGTTTATTCATAGATTTCTTTTTGTGGCTATTGCCAAGTATCGATAGTTTAATAGGAGCCGTATTATTCTTTATTTTAGGAGTTATTCTAATGGGTTATGGAGTTGGACTCTATGTTTCGGCTGAATTGGGTTCTGGACCACGAGATAGTATTATGATCATGATTGTAGACAAAACCGGATGGAGTATACAATGGGTTCGTAATGGAATGGAAGTACTCGTACTCATTCTAGGTTGGGCATTAGGAGGCCCAGTTGGTGTTGGGTCGGTGATGATTGCCTTATTCCTGGGTCCGATTGTAGGCTTTTCCTTACCGCAATGTAAAACACTACTAAAGTATTTACTTGTTAAAAAAGAACACCGAAAACTGGCAGCATAATCAGCTAACCTTCCTATACTCTTTCTTTGTTTAAAAATAGGACAGTTAGCATTTTGGTGTAGGAAGGGTGATAAATATGTTAAAAGCATATGCTTTGCTAACATTTTGTGTCATGGTGTGGGGAAGTAATTTTGTATTTGGAAAGATGTTAGTCCAAGATTTTTCCCCAGCTCTGTTAACCATGCTAAGACTTTTGTTTATTGTACTATTTTTAATTGGATTATCCTTAAACAAAAAACACTTTAAACGAGTTAATAAATCAGATTTACTCGCGGTATTTTTTCTAGGGGTTATTGGTGTATTTATAAACCAATGGTCTTTTTTTATAGGATTACAAACAGCGGATCCAACAACATCAGCATTAATTTTGGCAACTACCCCTATTTTAACTAGCGTATTAGCTGCCATTTTTTTAAAAGAAAAATTAACAATTCGTATGTTAATGGGGTCTATTGTAGCAATCATAGGTATTTATTTTGTTGTAGCAAAAGGCAATTTATCTTCTTTGCATATCGATAAAGGTCTATTATGGATTGTCATAACGATGATAACATTCGCCATTATGATTATCATGACGAGGCTTCTTTCTCATAGAGTAGACCCACTTACCATTACTTTATATTCAAATGTTGTAGGCTTGATTGTGTCGATTCCTTTTGCTTTTTTACTAGACACTCCCTTACAAATAAGCTCTAAAATGTCTGATTGGGCTTTTCTGATTGGAACTGCCGTTGTTGTGCACGGTATAGCAACATTGATTTGGAATAACAATATTAGACATGTTGATGCTTCAAAGGCTTCAATATTATCTAATTTAGAACCTTTTGTAGCCATGATCATGGGATTGATATTGCTATACAAACCAATAACTGGAGCTGAAATTTTAGGATCACTCTTTATAGTGGGAGGAGTAGTACTATCAACGTATCAACGAAAAAGGCTGAAAAGCCGATCTAATTAACAAGAGTTTTTATCCAATGATAAAGCATTCACATTAAATCCAGCCTCTTTAGGAAACATTACTTAAATGATGACGTTTTCAATAAATTTAAGTATAATTTTATTTAAAAGGCAATAGGACGTGAATATAGGTTGAAAAAAGTAACAGTAGAAAACTTGGTTCAAAAGTTTTCATTGAAAGTACTGGCTGGGGAAAGCCGCCTGCAGAAGATCATTACGCAATCACGGGTGCATCGTCCGGGCTTGGAATTTGTGGGCCATTTTGACTTTTTTCCAACAGAACAAGTTCAAATTCTAGGAAAAAAGGAAATTACCTACTTACATAAGTTAAGTAGAGAGGAACGTAAAATTCGAATCGGAAATATTGTTCACTATCATCCGCCATGTTTTATCGTAACGGCTGGTGAAGAAGGACTTACCTATTTAATTCACCATTGTACAGAGCAGGGTATCCCCTTGTTAGTAACAAACCAGCCTGAGACAACTTCAGAGTTTATCACTAAATTGGATGCGTTTTTGATAAAGGAGCTAGCACCAGAAATGGCTGTTCACGGAGTTTGTATGAATGTTTCTGGCATTGGTATTTTACTTCGGGGAAGTTCAGGGGTAGGCAAAAGCGAGACGGCGCACACATTAATTCGCCGCGGACACCGGCTGGTCTCGGATGATATCGTTGTCCTTAAGAAGCTAAGTACGCAAACCATTCTGGGAACTCATGATGGGAAATGCAAGGAATTTTTGGCTCTCCGCAGTATTGGATTGTTAAATGTGGTCCGCTTATACGGTCGTAAGGCTTTTCAGGATGAAACCCGAATTTCTCTAGATATTCATTTAACGAAGTGGGAAAATGATGCCTTATATAATGATTTAGAACAGGAATATCATTATACCGACTATATGGGTGTTAAAATTCCCTCAATGGAAATCCAACTTCAGCCTGGACGTGATGTGGCAGGGCTAATAGAGGCAGCAGCGAATAACTGGTATTTAAAGCAGCAAGGATACAGCGCAGTAGAAGAGTTCATGAGCAGGGTTGAGGCTGATATTTTGAAATCTGATATGGATTAATTGCAAAAAATTTGCCTTTCTATAAATTAAGGAGAAAGCATTTTTAAGTGGATGAAAATGTTTTCTCCTTTTCCTTTTTTGCAAAGGAAATTCTATTTTTGGATAACATCGATCAGTGTCAGTTCATGGGTCTGATTTAAAGCATCCTTCAATACTTGTTCGTAGCTCCTAACCAGCCGGTGTGTGGATTCTCGGTGACAGGCACCACCGAAGTTTGAGGTTGTTCTTAAGCCTTTTTGGGGAATTCATTCTAACGCCTTCAATGTTTTTTCTCGAATTTGAATTCGATTGATATAATCTTTAGCAACAAGTTCTGTGTATAGTAGATCGTAAAGCAGGAAGAGTGGTAGGGTAGGTGAAATATTCTGAGCCATGTGCATATTCTTTTTACTCATAACTAAAAGCGTTAAATCTGCTAACTGGGAGAGTTCTGATGTTTTTTCACTTGTTATCGCAAGAATGGTCGCATCTTGTTTCTTGGCAATTTTGACGGCATGTATGATTTCTTTCGTTTTTCCCGATACCGAGATCCCAATGACTAAACTATTCTCTGTTGATAAGGAGGCATCTATCACTGCTTGATGCGGGTCCGTAATCGAATCCACATTTACTCCAATTCGAAAGAACTTCCATTTAAACTCTTGGGCTGCAATCCCAGAGTTGCCTATTCCATAAACATGGACCTTCTTCGCATGGGTTAGAAGGGAAACGGCTTGTTGAATATCCGGATACGTGATTTTTCGAAAGGTCGTTTCGATAATCTCCAAATGGTTTTGATACAGTTTAGAAAAATAATCAATCTCTTTGATATCACTTGTCGTAGTAGGTTTATTTCTTAAGTCGACATACCGTTTTAATTCATGCCTAAATTCATTAAATCCTGAAAAAGAAATCTTTTGGCAAAAACGTGTAATCGTTGCTGCCGAAATATGAAGTTTTTTTGCGATTTGACTAATCGATAACTGACTGACTTCATCCGTATTTTCTATTATATATTTTGCTAATTCTGCCTCCGTACTCGTAAATAACTCCATATTCACTGTAATCCCATGAATCAGATTCTCACCAAGATATTCCATATTTTTCTCCTCTTTCAGGATAATCCATTCGTTTCTTATTGACGTTTCGGACTTTCACCTATTTTTACCGAATATAAGCTGTGCTAGTACAGCACCATGTAAAAAATAACTCAAGCGACTGCCTGAGTTATTTTCACCAATTTTTACTTTTGTAATGCTTCTACAAATCTTTTTGTAATGATCTGTGGTCTTGTAATCGCTCCGCCTACAACAACTGCATGAACATGACTATCTAACACGGACCGGGCAATTTCTGGGGTCGTAACATTGCCTTCTGCCAGAACCTTTGCTCTTTTCACTACTTTGACCATTTGTTTAATGACTTCATACTCATGATCATCTATTTTCAAGCCGTGTGTTTCTTCTGTATAGCCATATAATGTTGGTGCGACAATATCAAAGCCCAATTCATCCGCAAAAATAGCTTCTTCCACTGAAGAGACGTCTGCCATCAATAGAAGGTGAGGATATTTTGACCGAACTTCATTATAAAATGTCACTAAGTCACTGCCCTCTGGCCGAATTCGATTAGTCGCATCCGTCGCAATGATTTCTGCACCAGTTGCTGCTAAGGCATCGATTTCTTTCATCGTTGGTGTAATGAAGACGGGGTTGTCTCCGTATACTTGTTTAATGATTCCGATGAGTGGTAATTCTACTTGTTTTTTAATTTCGATGATGTCAGGAACGGAATTGGCACGAATTCCAACTGCTCCGCCTTCTTTTGCCGCTACCGCCATTCGTCCCATAATGAACGAATTGTGTAACGGTTCCCCCTCTAGCGCCTGACAGGAAACAATTAATCCGCCTTTAATCTGTGCTAACACTTGATGCATTTCGAAACACGTCCTTATGTTGAAATCTTTCACTTACTCGCCTAAATACTCTTCCACTTCGTTTTTCACTATGGTTACTTGCGGTCCGTAAATAATCTGGACGCCTTTTCCTTTTTTGACCATTCCTTTTGAGCCCGTCTGTTTGATTACTTCGTCCTGAACCAAAGCTTCATCCTTAATGGTTACACGAAGACGAGTGGCACAGCAATCGACAACCTCTATATTATTCGCTCCGCCTAATCCTTCAACAATTGTTTTCGCACGGTCTGTAGCTGAAACTTGTTCTGAAACCTGATTCTCATCGTCTTCACGTCCAAGAACCTTGTAATTCTTTTTCTTAATAAAGAATTTAAATGTGAAATAGTATAAGAAGAACCACGGAATCCCTACGAGTATCACATAAGGCCAATTCGTTTTATCGACGCCTTGCAGAACTCCAAATAAGATGAAATCAATAAATCCACCTGAGAAGGTTTGTCCAACGGTAATATTGAATATATCTGCCATCATAAAAGCAAATCCATCAAATACGGCATGTATGAAATAGAGAAATGGTGCTATGAATAAGAAACTAAATTCAAGCGGTTCAGTAATTCCTGTTAAAAAGGAAGTTAACGCTGCTGAAAGCAGAATTCCGGCAACAACTTTTCTATTTTTCTTTTTAGAACAATGATAAATTGCTAATGCTGCACCTGGTAAACCAAACATCATTGTAATAAAGCGCCCTGACATAAATCTTGATACACCTTCGTAATATTGTGTGGTAGAAGGGTCTCCCAATTGGGCAAAGAAAATATTTTGCGTACCGGCAATTAATTTACCGCCAATCTCCATCGTCCCACCAAGAGCGGTTTGCCAAAATGGAAGGTAAAAGATATGATGCAAGCCCAAAGGTCCAAGCATCCGTAAAATAAATCCGTAGAAAAGGGTTCCGATTTCCCCTGTACTGGTTACAATCGATCCAAGTTGATTAATTAAAAGCTGGAAATAAGGCCAGATGACAAAAAGGATGGCACCTATAAAAATGGATGTAAAGGAAACTACGATTGGAATAAATCGAGATCCTCCAAAGAACCCTAATACTTGAGGCAATTCAATTTTATTGTATTTATTGTGTAGAAAAGCGGCCACAATCCCAACCACGATCCCACCAAATACACCGGTTTCTAATGTTTGAATCCCAACGGCCATCCCCTGACCTGCACCTGCTAAATTATCAGTAGCCAATTCTCCTGTTAATGCAAGTAAGGCATTGATGGTACTATTCATAACAAAATAACCGATCATCGCAGCTAATCCAGCCGTCCCTTTATCCGAACGAGCTAAACCAACCGCCACACCAACCGCAAAGATGATTGGTAAGTTTGCAAAGACAATATTCCCTGCCGCACTCATAATTGTAAATATAGCTTGAAGCCATGCGATATCTAAAAATGGATAGGCTGCAACCGTATTCGGATTAGACAACGCACCGCCGATTCCTAATAACAAACCAGCTGCGGGTAAAACCGCAATTGGAAGCATAAATGATTTACCAAATTGCTGGGCCTTTTCAAAAGCCTTTTTCATCTAATTGACCTCCCATGTTGTAATGTTCTAAGAGTATGTTTTCTTACACTCGTATTATATAAACTCACCTCCTGATTACACAATGGAGTTGGATTCGTTTTCAAATGTTTTCATTAACGTTCCCTAAGTAATGAAAATGTTTTCATGAAGTAGTTTTTTGGGGGGGCTATGTAAACTGGGAAGCAAGGGGACGGTTCTCGTGCTTCATTGGAACAAAATATAGATTCGGCTAATGACCGAATCTAAAAAATAAAACAAAAGGGGGGCTATGAAAAGAGATCGAAAAATTGGCTTTCCTCTTCAATCATTGTGACTGCGCCAAACCTGCTTAAATAGGTGAGAAGACTATTTTTTCGCTGCAAAAAACACTGCAACCCCTTAGTAGATAAAGGTTTTGCAGTGTTTTGTATAAAATGGAGATTATCAACAGTACGTACTACTCATGTCTGTTCATTAATTTCGAATTAGATAATCGAATGCACCTAATGCTGCAGTTGCTCCTGATCCCATCGAAATAATGATCTGCTTATATGCACTATCTGTACAGTCTCCGGCAGCAAATACGCCCGGGATGCTCGTTGCGCCATGCTTATCTACAACGATTTCTCCCATGCGAGTACGTTCAATACCTTCACCTAACCAGTCGGTGTTTGGAACAAGACCGATTTGAACGAAAATACCTTCTAATTCAATATGCTTAACTTCTTCAGTTTCTCGATCCATGTAGGAAATACCATTTACCTTGTCAGTACCGGTAATTTCTTTTGTTTGAGCATTCTTAATAACCGTTACATTAGGCAGGCTGTAAAGACGGTCTTGAAGCACTGAATCAGCTTTTAACTCAGCTGCAAACTCAAGAACTGTTACATGTTTTACGATTCCTGCAAGATCAATTGCAGCTTCAATGCCGGAATTCCCGCCGCCAATAACGGCTACCCGTTTTCCTGCAAACAATGGACCATCACAATGTGGGCAGTATGCTACACCTTTGTTCTTGAACTCCGCTTCGCCTGGGACACCAACATTCCGCCAGCGAGCACCTGTTGAAAGGATGACCGTTTTACTCTTTAGAACCGCACCGTTCTCGAGTTCAACCTCTACGAAGTCCTTCTTTTCTAAACGATTTGCACGTTGAAGATTCATTACATCAATGTCATATTCTTTGACATGTTCTTCAAGACTTGCTGCGACTTTAGGACCTTCTGTATATTTTGTACCAATAAAGTTCTCGATCCCCATGGTATCCATAACCTGACCGCCAAAGCGTTCAGCGACAATACCCGTACGAATGCCTTTACGAGCTGCATAGACAGCTGCACTTGCACCAGCTGGGCCGCCGCCAACTACAAGCACATCGAATGGTTCCTTATCAGAAAGCTCTGATGCATCTGTACCAGAACCCATTTTAGCAAGGATTTCTTCAATGGACATGCGGCCGCCGCCAAAATTTTCCCCATTTAGGAAAACCGTTGGTACGGCCATGATGTTCTTACTTTCAACTTCTTCTTTGTAAGCTGCTCCGTCAATCATGGTATGTGAAATACCAGGGTTGAGAATGCTCATTACGTTTAGGGCTTGTACGACATCAGGACAGTTGTGGCAAGTCAGGCTGATGTAAGATTCAAAGTGATACTCACCTTTAATCGCTTTAATTTGATCGATTACCTTTTGATCAACTTTTGGAGCTCTTCCGCTAACCTGCAAGAGAGCCAACACTAGTGAAGTAAATTCATGTCCTAGAGGAATACCAGCAAAGGTTACGCCCGTGTCTTCACCGATACGGTTTACACTAAAGCCAGGTGTTTTCTCTAGTTCTGTTTTTTCAACCTTAATGTTGGAGGACATGGTAGCCAATTCATCTATCAAAAGTAACATGTCGCGAGATACGTCATCGGTTCCTGCGCTGACTTTAAGAAGGATATCGCCTTCCATCAGTTGAAGATACTGGGATAACTGTGCTTTTATATCTGCATCTAGTAACATTTTATCTACTCCTTAAATTTTTCCTACTAGGTCAAGGCTTGGCTTAAGTGTTGCAGCACCTTCTTGCCATTTAGCTGGGCAAACTTCACCCGGATTGTTGCGAACATATTGTGCTGCTTTAATTTTGTTAACAAGTGTGCTTGCATCACGGCCGATACCGTCTGCATTGATTTCCATCGCTTGTACAACGCCCTCTGGATCGATGATGAAAGTTCCGCGTTGTGCAAGACCTTCTTCTTCGTCAAGTACATCAAAGATGCGAGTTAGCTTTTGAGATGGGTCGCCAATCATAATATATTCAATTTTGCCGATTGTTTCTGAATTATCGTGCCATGCTTTGTGTGTAAAGTGAGTATCAGTAGAAACGGAATATACTTCTACACCAAGATCTTTTAGTGTTGCGTATTGGTTTTGTAAGTCTTCTAATTCAGTAGGGCATACGAATGTGAAATCTGCTGGGTAAAAGCAAACGACACTCCATTTACCTTTAAAGTTTGCTTCACTAACATCGATAAAATCTCCGTTAAAATAAGCTTTTGCTCTGAATGCTGATACTTCTTTTCCAATTAATGACATAATCTATTTCCTCCTAAAATTTGTTGGTTGTGAGAATTGTTCACAACAAATAGTAATAACTAAATTAGAATAATTCTAATACAATGTTTATTATCATATAAAATCTACTATGTTGTCAACAAGAATGATTTCTATTTTTTTAAAATACGTTAAGGTAATACTGGAAAGCTGATTTGCAAAGGTAGACTTGATGGAGGTATTATTGGATTGGTCATTTGAGGTACGGACGGTTATTTTGTAAATTTACTCGAAAGAAGTCCAAGGATTGAATCATAATAGTAATATCTCTTGAAGTGTAGTAGAAATTGATAAATATAAAGGATGAAAATATTTGGATCGTAATACAAACGTAACTACCTATATATATACCTACGCCAGTTATGAGGATGAACGCTCGTTGCGCGAACTGGAAATGCGCTCATTGTTTGGGGCTGAATCGCAAACGAATATTTTGGAAAGCCCTTTAAAAATAGATCCCAGCAGAAGTCCATTTATAAAGGAAAGAATTACGGTTATTTTTGAAGGGGTAAGCCTTCAAGAACTTCTCAAACAAGTCTCTACTTTAAAAGTCGGTGAGACGTTTAAAGTGATGTTTGTGAAAAATGCCAGTGCCGAGGAAACATTCGAGAACCGACGTTCGATTGAGCGAGAAGTTGGATTGGAGATTAATGGTGTTGCGGATATTCGTAACCCGCAGCGCTTGTTTGCGGTGATGAATGTAAACAGAAGATGGGTTTTCGGTGACTATATGAAAAGTGAATCTGTTTGGTTTCGCCATCAGCAGAAGCCGCATAGTTACTCCACTGCGCTGAGCACACGTGTGGCGAGAGCGGTGGTGAATATCGCCATCCCGGACCCAACAGGGATAAAGGTTATTGATCCATGCTGCGGAATTGGCACCGTATTGGTTGAAGCTCTATCGATGGGGATTGATATCGTGGGGAGCGATAATAACCCTCTCATTCTCGCGGGAACAAGAGAGAACATCGCACACTTTGGGCTTTCGTGTGAAGTGAAGTTTATAGATATGCGTGATATCACCAATCATTACGATGTAGCTATAATCGATTTACCCTATAATTTATGCTCTGTGATATCACCAGAAGAGCAGCTCGAAATGCTCCAAAGTGCGCGCGGGATTGCGAAAAAAGTTGTAGTCGTAACCGTTGAACCCATCGATGAAATCCTCATCAAGGCAGGATTTGATATTGTTGACAGGGCGATTGCGAAAAAAGGGGTATTTTCCCGTGAAGTGATTGTTTGTAAGTGATTATGCTAAAGAAACCACCTTTCTCATGAAGGTGGTTTTTGTTAGCTCAATGTTGGTTAAAATACTTAGTCTATTATTTTTAGTGATATTTTCATTGCTTCATGGTCATCCGTAGCGCCACAAACAGTTGAACAGATTAAATCATACTCGCCTGTTGTTTCTGCTGTAAATTCTGCTGGGGCATCCGCTTTAAGCTCAATTCCTAAATCATCGTTGCCAATCGTGTGCATTCCTTCTTCATTAACCAATTTAAGTTTAACTTTTGCTCCTTTTTTAATGGTCAACTCTTTATCTGAAGCGAACTCCCAGTTCGTTGCAGTGATAGTAAACTCCTCTAGATCTGATCCTGATGTCGCTTGGGCAGTGGTTTCTTCACTACCGTCTGATGTCTTCGCTACTTCATTTGAACCTCCGCAAGCAGCTAAGCCTAATGTTAACGCACCCGCTAATAAAAATAATCCAAGTTTTTTCATGCTATTCAGTCTCCTTTTTATATGTATGTTTGCAATTTTAGTTTAAGATATCAATTCATTAATTTCCTTGACATAGGTCATGGAAATTAATGAATTAGTTTTATAAGGATTGTGCCCATAGTGAAAAAAAGAAGAGGAATATTGAGTACACAAAAGATAAAGATTTTGATGAGATTCAAGCCAACGTAATGATTTTGGATTATCTATCTAAAAATGAATATATAACACGATAAGAAGTTTTCTAAGTAGAGTAATATGATTGAAATAGAGTAAAGTCTGCCTATACTAGTTAAGGCAGACTTTTTTCTTTAATACTTATAAAAACATGAGAGAAGGGATTTAAATGCTAAAAAAGCTAGCAAATAGAGTGTATTATATGCCTCATTATTCAGAAACTGATCGTCCCGCATTAGGTTTAATTTGTGGGGATACCTTTAGCTTGATCGTTGATTCAGGGAATTCACCTGCACATGCAAGGGATTTTCTCAATCTAGTGAAGAAAATGGATATACCGCCGGTGAAATTTGTTGTCATTACACATTGGCACTGGGATCATATTTTTGGTATCAAAACGATGGGCTTATTAACGATTAGTCACGATGAAACGAAGAAGAAATTGGAATATTTAAAAACTCTAAAATGGGATGATGCTTCATTAGATGCACGAGTTGAGACTGGTGAAGAAATTGAGTTTTGTAGTGAAATGATAAAACGTGAAATGCCTATCCGGGATCATTTGGAGTTGAAGGTGCCGGATATGACATTTAATAATAAGATCGAAATTGATTTGGGTGGTGTAACCTGTGTTGTTGAGCATGTTGGAGGGGTACATGCACAGGATTCCTCCATTATTTATATTCCTGATGAAAAAGTAATGTTTCTTGGAGATTGCATATATCAGGACTTTTATAGCGGTGAATGGAGCTATGACAAGGACGAACTCATTATCCTATTAGATAAAATAAAAAAATACGATGTAAATTACTATGTGACTGGGCATCAAAATCCAAAAACGCACGAAGAAATGTGGGGATTTTTAGATGATTTAACTAGTATCGGGGAAATCGTGGGTAAAGAGGTTATTCTTGATAAAGCTGTTACCAGATTTAAAGAAATACGAAAGACAATACCAAATGAAGAGGAACTTGAGTATATCCAAAACTTTATAAGTGGTAATCAAAAAATTGATACCGTAAAAACGGAATAGATATTATGACTGTATCATCCGGAACTGAAATAGGGAAAAAATCCAACAGCGTGAGGAAACTGGATACAAAAAACACTGCAACCCTTTAGTAAAGGTTTTGCAGTGTTTTGTTTTTTAGAGATGTTAGTTTAATATGGTTACCTTTAATTGTTTTCTACCAAAATTGATGGCATCTTGTTTAGAAGGAATAAAGACATCAATTTTATTTCCTTTAATGGCTCCACCGGTATCTCCAGCAATTGCTTCGCCATAGCCTTCAACATAAACTTTACTTCCCAGCGGTATAACAGATGGGTCAACTGAAATGACCTTTTGATTTGGGTTTTCTAATAGGTTAATTCCAGTAGCCGTAATACCTGAGCAGCCTTCACATGAAGCTGTATAGGCTGTTGCTTCCACTATAATTTCCTTTGAACTTGTATTACTAGGTGCCGCAGCTTCTACTGCAGGTGCACTTTCAGTTGGAGCAGGAGCTTCTGCATCGGGCGCACTTTCAGTTGGAGCTGGTGCTACAGGCTGTTTTGGTTGTTCTGATAAAACAATATTAGTAGTTTTTAAACCTTCAAAGATTAATAGATTTAATCCAGGATGGATGAGATCAGTATGTAATTGATTCCATTCCTTAAGTTGTGATACTGTTACCTGATGATTCATGGCTATGTCCCATAATGTGTCACCTTTTATAACCGTATAACGTATTTCAGGAGCGACGGTAAGTACATCCCCAGGGTGAATAAGGTCTGACGTAAGATTATTTAACTTTTGGAAATTTTCTAATGACATGTTGTTTGCGCGAGATAAGGCCCAAAGGGTATCCCCTTTTTGTACAGTAATACTTGCAGCTTGTACATTAGCACTTACAGTTACTGAGAGTACAGCAACTGCTAAAATTGATATAATTTTCTTAAGCATTCTTTTACCCTCCATGTTCTTTGGTTGCTAATTTTTAATAATCGTAACATAGAATTTTCTGAGAAAAAGAACAAGTAGGTGTTAATTCGTTTACATCCGTGGCATTTATATTGCGATAATATTTCTGAAATAATCTAGTAATCAGAAATCAATGAAACTTTTTAAACTGTAAAGTATTATCCTAAAGTTAGGAGATTCACTATGCACATTATTAAAAAAGAAGAAATTGATAGAATGAATGAAACCTTTAGAGTGGAACTCTCTAACCGATCTATGAATTATCAGCGATACCCATACTTTTGAAAGTAGCAAGGGACTGTTAAATAGGATAAACAGGTACCACCCTATTTAAACAGTGCCTGACTCCCTCTTTCTTTAATCGTATCAAAAGAGTTATTATAATTTTTAATGAAACTGCGATATCATTTGCGGCTTTTTGGGGCATTCGCTTTATCGGACAATAAGAGGTTAGGGGTGACTGGATTGAACGATCCATTGTCAGATTTTCAACTATCATTTCAACATATTGATTTACTCGTTCCAAGGGTAAATAAAGGGATCCAATTTATCCTTGTCATAAATGGTGAATTGAAAATAGAAACGTCTAGTCGTTTTTATCATTTGGAAGAAAAGGATTTGCTTGTGATTAATCGTAATCAGCTTTACCAGGTTCAGGGTAGTGAAAATAATAGGGTCATGCTATTAACCATTTCGGATGCCTTCATGGATTTTCATTACGCAGACTATCGAAATCGGCGATTTGAATGCTATTCAAGAGAAATTGATTTGGGAAGAGAGGACATGATTCTTTCGATTCGTAAGCTGCTGGCCAATGTGATGATTAGTTATTATCGACAAGATGAAAGCTATCGAATTGAGGTTAAAAGTTATATCTGTCAAATGTTACTTATCCTGATTCGAGGTTTTAAAGAAGAAGGAAGTGTCCTAGAGAAAATGGATACTGGCGATCTTCGTTTATCGCAAATCATTGACTATATGGAAAAAAACTATGACCAGATGATTACATTAGAGGGGATTGCAAAGGAATTTTTCCTGTCTACAGGCTATCTGTCCCGATATTTTAAACAGAAAACGGGAATGGGATTTAGTCGTTTTTTAATGAATATCAGGCTTACGCATAGTATGAAGGATTTGCTTTACACGACTGACTCGATTTCGCAAATCGCTATGAATAATGGCTTTCCCAATACAAAGTCATTTTCAACCTTTTTTAAAGAAGTGTATGGTGTGACCCCGCATGTATATCGAGACAAACATTATGTAAAAAAAGAAGATTCCGTTCAAAGCTATAGCAAGGAAGATGCTTCAGATTTTATCCGCTCACCTGAAATTGTAGCAAAATTAAGCAGCATGATTTTAGATGATCAAAAATCTTATTCCCATATTGAGACAAGGTATGAAAAGCTGCCGTTAAATCTGTCCCAACCTGTGACAATGAATTTAAATTGTCCTGATCACATTCTTGAAATTGGAGAAATTATTGAATTATTAAAGGAAGATGTACGATCTCAGGTACTCGACGTGAAAAGGGATTTGCAGTTACGTTATATCGGAGTTCGTCATCTTTTTAGCAATACAGCCATCCCTCCAGAGGTGGAAACAGATGAAGAGATTCCGACAACTTCTCCGTATTTTACTATTGATAGTGCATTGGAATTCATGAATCAGCATGATTTATCTTTGTTTGTCCGGTCCGATTATATGGATATCTCTCGAAATGAAGAATCATACTTTATAAAGCTCTCTCAGTTCATCAAACATTGCTTGCAGCTGTACGGAGAATCGTTTGTGAAACAATGGCATGTGATGTTTTACGAACCTTATTACACTGGAGTCGAAGCAAAAGAACTTCAGAGGGTTTATTTAAAGCTGCACAAAGTATTGAAAACGATAATCCCTTCGATTCAGGTAGGTGTATATATGCCTTTTTCGTTCGGCAAAGAAAAGGCAAGTGATCATCATGCATGGCAGCTTGAACATGGAGCGTCTATTGATTTTATCGGTTATAACGCTAACCAAAATGAGGTCATTGATTTTAAAGAAATGGCGGATACCAAATTCGATTTAGCAAAGGATTATATTAAGGAAAAAACGGATAAGATGAAGCGGTATTTAAAAAGCAACCATTTAGAAAAACCCCTTCATCTCGTATCATGGAACACGTTGTCTGGCAATACCCGGTATACGAACGGAACTTTTTTTCGAGGAGCATTAGTCTTGAAAAATGTTTTAGATATTGCCAATGACGTGAAAACAGTTGCTCTCTGGATCAATACCATCGTCCATGAAGAAGTAGGAAAAGATAAGCGTTATCGGATGGATGGCGTCGAATTATTCCACTATTTAAACGGAAAACGCCCTGCTTATTTTGCGTTGATGTTTTTAAAACGTCTGCATGGTGAGATTGTTGCACATGGCAAGGATTACGTGATGACACAGAATGAGCGGGGATATCAATTGATTCTGATGAATAGTACGATCATCAATCCATATTTTTCTGTTGAAGAGACATTTCTTCAAAAACTCAATAAGGAAATTCACGTAACGATTTCTGGAATGCCGAAAGGGGAATATCAAATACGCAAGCACGTGTTTGATAAAAATCATGGAGCATTGTATACAAAATGGTGGAGTTTAAACAGTAAGCATGGCATGGATGCTGAAATGATTGATTATATTATCAATTCCAGCAGACCTTCTTTAGAGATTTTTGACGAATCGATTGAAGAGGATTGGTCATTTTATACCTATCTAACCAGTAATGCGATTCACTTTTTTGATATCCGGAAAACCTATAGATAATACCAAAAGGGTCTGACCCCATTACTCCTAAACTTTGGAGGCGGTGGGTCGGACCTTTTATTCGTTGTAAGGGTAAAAATCAACCGTATAATTTTTACCTCAACAAACAGCAGGTTAATAAATTTACATATTGTCTGATTGATTTGCATCAAATATGACTCTCTTAACAATAAGTTTATTCTTATAATTATCGTATAGAAACACAACAAAGGGTTCCTGAGTTTTATTATGGCGAGTGCTTTTGACTAATGTTATTCGGTTAGAAGCATTCTAACTATATCAAGGACCTATTAAAATATAGGAGGCAAATCATGGAGACAAGTTATAAAGGTACAGATAAGATGATCACAGGGATTGTGTTCGGGGTTATCACATTTTGGCTTTTTGCACAAGCAATGGTCAATGTGGTCCCGGCCGTTCAAAAAGATTTGGGGATTACATCTGGGACATTGAATATAGCCATCAGCTTAACAGCTTTATTCTCCGGAATGTTTATCGTAGCTGCTGGAGGGATCGCAGATAAAATTGGTCGCAAAAAAATTACCTATCTTGGATTAATTTTAAGCGTTATCGGTTCTCTTTGCCTAGTATTAGCGCAAGGATCGACATTGTTAATTATCGGACGTATCATTCAAGGACTTTCCGCAGCTTGTATTATGCCAGCAACGATTGCCCTAATGAAAGCTTACTTTGATGGAAAAGACAGACAACGTGCTCTTAGTTACTGGTCCATTGGATCTTGGGGCGGTTCAGGGGTATGTTCGTTTGCAGGTGGTGCCATTGCAACGTATATGGGATGGAGATGGATCTTTATCTTCTCTATTATCTTTGCTCTTCTTGCCATGTGGCTGATTAAAGATACACCTGAAAGCAAAGCAGAAGGAACCGGGAAGTTTAAATTCGATTATAGTGGTTTAGCGATCTTTATCGTCACCATGATCGCATTAAACGTTTTTATTACTTTCGGTGGCGACTTAGGCTGGACAAGCCCAACTTCCATCATCTCTGCCATTGTTACCATTATTGGAGCTTTTGTCTTCTTCAAAGTTGAAAAAAGGAAAAAGATCGCCCTGATTGATTTCTCTTTATTTAAAAATAAACCTTACGCTGGTGCCACATACTCTAACTTTTTGTTAAACGCGATAGCCGGAACGCTCGTTGTTGCAAATACGTATGTTCAAGTAGGTCGAGGATTCACAGCATTTCAATCAGGGATGCTATCCATTGGATACTTAGTAGTGGTGCTCGCCATGATTCGTGTCGGAGAGAAAATCCTGCAAAGAGTAGGTGCGAAATTACCAATGGTCTGGGGCGCTATTATCACTACGGTTGGTGTAGCCATTATGGGTTTAACCTTCTTGCCTGATTTTACTTATACCGTTGTAGTATTCATAGGGTTTGTCTTATTCGGTCTTGGACTTGGGGTATATGCAACACCATCTACAGATACATCTGTATCCAATGCACCATCCAATAAAGTGGGTGAAGCAGCAGGGGTCTATAAAATGGCAAGTTCACTCGGTAGTGCAATCGGTGTTGCCATTTCAGCAACGGTGTATAGTTCAGTTGCAGCAGCTGGAAGTGTAGCGACGGCTGCATCAGTAGGGATTATCGTAAACGTTATTTTTGGGATACTTTCTATTCTTTCGATTATTGTCATGGTTCCTAAGGATGCAGGAAAACCTTCAGAGGCTCCATCGACAAAAACCAGACGTACACCAACACCAACACCAACTGGAAGTCACTAATTAAAAGAGATCAAGTATCGATTAAGTCGAATTCAGCCCATTTTTATCATACGGCAGAGAATGGAAGTATATATTCTTTGCCATCAAAAGGGGAGACGAAAATATGAAAAGCGAATTATTGAGCATGCTAGAGTCACGAAAAGAAGAAATCATTAAAATCCGCCGCCATTTACATGAAAATCCTGAGGTATCATTTAAAGAGGAGAAAACGGCTCAGTATATTACGGATTTTTATAAAGGGAAAGATGTTGACATTCAAACGAATGTTGGGAATGGTTATGGCATTGTCGTAACGATTAAAGGTGGAAAACCCGGAAAAACAATTGGGCTACGCGCTGATTTTGATGCCCTTCCCATTGTAGAAGAAACGGATGTACCATTTAAATCAAAAAATGATGGAGTCATGCATGCGTGTGGACATGATGGACATACGGCTTACATGTTAGTTTTAGCTGATTGCTTAATCCAATTAAAAGACTCCATTCCAGGTACGATCAAAATCATTCATCAACATGCCGAGGAAGTTCCGCCAGGTGGAGCAAAAAGTATTGTCGAGTCTGGGTTGATTGATGATTTAGATGCGGTATATGGCATTCATTTGTTGCCAATGGGACCTGCGGGAACAGTAGGTTATCATGCTGGGTTTTCCTTCAATGGACGAGCATACATGAAATTGAAGGTTCAAGGAAGAGGAGGACACGGTTCCTCTCCGCATCTAGCGAACGATGCCATTGTGGCTGCGGCACATTTTGTTACGGCTGCTCAAACCATCGTTAGCCGGAGATTAAGTCCTTTCGATGTGGGTGTTATTACGATCGGATCTTTTGATGGAAAAGGTACATTCAACGTGATCAAGGACAGCGTTGAACTTGAAGGCGATATTCGCTATATGACTGTAGAAACAAAAGAAACGATTGAGAAAGAAGTTAAACGGATTGTAAGAGGAATTGAAGAAGAATTTGGCGTAACCTGTGAGCTTACGTATACTCCAGATTATCCACCTTTATACAATAACCCTGAGCTTACAGCAAAGGTTGCAGAAAGTTTACGAAGCATGAATGATCAAGATATAAAAGAAGTGAAAGAATTTCCTGCATTGTCTCCTTCCGAAGACTTTGCTTATTATGCTGAAAAATTCCCTGCTTGCTTCTTTTATATCGCATGTACGCCAAAAGGGGTAGAAAAACCTTACTTCAATCATCATCCAAAATTTGATATCGATGAAGATGCACTCCTAGTGGCTGCCAAAGCGGTTGGTCAGGTTGTTTGCAGTTATTATGAATTAAACTAAAAGAAAAAAGGATTGTAGCAACTTTGCACCATCCTTTTTATGAGGAATAAATAAGAAGTAATACTTAGAAAACTCGGTCAATAGCAGCGTCTCCTTTCATACTGGGGACTGCAAGCTACAACCGAGTTTTTTGTCTTACTATGAAGCGGACCTCGTGTGATACCAGTTATAGAAATTACCTGCTTCTTCTTTAGAAACTCCATATAATTCACTCTCATGTAGTGGTTTCGCCTTATTTGTAAAAACAAGGGTAGCGACACCAAATTTCCGTTGCAGCCAGGAGTGCTTTACGGTGATCTGTTGTATTCGTTCACGGTGGGTGACAAAGGTTTCATTTGTAAATCCACCTTTTCTAATTTGGACGGTCTTTCCATGACGAATATAGCTTGTGAACCAGTAGTCCAGAATACGAGAGAGAATCGAAAGTCCAAAGACAATGGCAGCCACCCATAGCCACTCTCTTTTAAAAATCATCAATCCGATTATCACCAAAATCGTTAAATAATAGGGTTGAATAAGTTTAAGCCATAGGACTTTAAATGGAAATCGATTCATATTTTCTTCAATATGATAGTGGGGCAGCATGATTTGTAAAATTCGATAAGCCTCATGCTTGGGCATAAAGGGATATAATGAACTCGTTTCCTGACCTTTATCATCTCCTGCGCTGAGTAGCTTTATGGACGCTAATCCAAGTAAACGCTTAAGAATGCTTTGTTCAACGATCACCGCTTGTACCCTGTGTTTTGGAATAGAGAAGCTGATAAAATTCCCGATCCCTTTTTCAATATAAATTCGCTCACTATCATCACTGATCACGTAATTTCCATACTTCACGGAGGTTTTTATGAACCCAATCCCAACAGATAAGGCTAGCGCTAAGACAAAGAGAACAATCAACATCCACCAATGGATTAATAAGTAATCCAGAGCATTTTCTGCTGTTTCTTCGATTTGAAAAAAATCTGCCAGATTGAAATAAACCGCAGTTAATAAAGGAAAGATGGCCAAGAAGCTAAGTGATGTAAAGGACGCCTTAACCAAATCCTTTTTAGTTGAATGAAAATGAATCGTACGCTTTGAGGATTTTCCTTCTTCCACTGCCTCTATAGAAACTTCCCTTCGTTCCAAGGTAAGAAGGATTTGTTGTTTCTCTTTTTCAGTAATGACTGGAAAATTGAATCTGGCATTTTCTCCACTTGTACCGGTTTCAAGCGTGAGGGAGGTTAGTCCAAACCACCGGTGAACAAAAGTAGCGTTCGATACTTGGTTATGGATACGGTCTAGAGCGACGCTGCGTTGTTTTTTAACGTAAACACCTTCATAAACAACAATGGAATTCCCAACGATTTCGTATCGATGAAAGTACCATTTTAAGATAATGGAAAAAATCGTGCAGACGGAGGCGATTAAGAAAAGGTAACGTCCCCAAATCACCCAGGTCGCCGTGGAGGTTGCTTTTAAAATAAATAAAAAGAGAAAAAATCCAATAGAGCCTTTTAAGAATGATACTAGCTCAACCGCAATGAAAGCGGGGTGGTACCGTTTTACACCATCGGTCATGCGCCTTTTTCTCCTTCCGCTAAATCTTCATCTTTTAATTTTGCATATACAGCGATTTGTGCCTTTAGTTTTTTTGCTTCTTCGGATGGAATGGCAGGAATGATATGGTTGGAAGCTGTGGTCCCAATTTCAATGTTGTACAATCCGTAGCGTCTCATAATAGGACCTTGTTCTGTTCGAACATATTCTACTTTTTCCATCGGTATTAAGGTGTGCTTTTCTTGCCATTTCCCATGTTTCAACTGAACGAATTGTTGATTGATATTATACCTCCAGGTGTTTTGTAGGTAAGTTGGTTCAATGAAAATGGAAAAAATGGCTGATACAACGAATAGTCCGCTAAGAAAATAAAGGACAATACCGATCCAACCATACCAGCCAAACTTTTCTGAACATAAGACCAGAACAGCAATAATCAGGATTGCTGACAGGTGTCCAATGGTATTTGACATTCTCCACACTTTCATTGCGTCATTTGAAATTGTTTCTGTTGGTTCCTCAATATTTATGTACATCACTTTCACCTCATCTAATTCATACGAGGATAGGAGTCAGATAGTTTCACTTTTCGACATTTGCGATGGGAATTTTTTTACAAATTATAGATTGTTCAACTTACAATCTCTCTGATGTCACAAAAGGGTCAGACCCCGCTATATGTTTGAGATAGTGGGGTCAGACCCTTTGTTTTATAGATGATAAAAAGAATTTTTTTAGAAAGGTTAGGCGTTATTTCTAAAATCCTGAATACTATATAACTCCTTGAAGTCAGGCCAACTCATTTTTCGTTTCAAATGTTCACGGAAAGAATGCCTGTGTTTTTCAATACTATAAGCAATAAACAAGCATAAAGACCTATAAATAAATCCCTTAATAAGTAATAATATCCTATCTTCAGAAAATATAGAAAATGAGATAATAGTTTTTGAGCAAGCGTTTGCACAAAGAAGCACTTGCTCAAAAATCGTTCAAAAAGGGGATGGATGGATGAGTAGAAAATCGAGGAAGATCGTAAGTTTCATAGCACTTTTCTTTTTATTTATGCAAACGCTTGCAGGAGTTGGGTTTATAAACCCAAACGAAACAAAAGCAGCTGAAAGGGTGGTAACGCTAGTCGGCAGCTTACAGGATGAGCTTGGTGGTTCGGGTGAATGGAATCCAGCTGACTTTGCTACAAGAATGACACTTCAGGAAAATGGGAAGTACAAGCTGACGGGCACGCTTCCTGCAGGAAACTATGAATATAAAATTGCGATTAATGGTTCATGGGATGAAAACTATGGAGTAAATGGGGTTTCTGGGGGTGATAATTATATGTTGTCTCTTGATCAGGAAAAACAAGTCACGTTTATTTACGATGATATTACGCATAAAGTTTCTGTTCCGATGGAGCTGCCAGATGACCAGAAGCCAAGGATTGTGGGAGATATCCAACCTGAGCTGAATGCTGGTGGAGAGTGGGCGCCAGGTGAATCAACTGCGATATTAAAGGATGAAGACCTCGACAATATTTACACCTATACCGCACAAGTACCGAAAGGAAAACATGAATTTAAGCTTGTTCTTGGGAACAACTGGGATGCTCCCGCGTATCCAGCGGATAATTTTGTTCTAAATGTCGTAAAAGACACGATGGTTACATTCTTTTATAACCATGATACAAAGGAAGTGTACACCGATTATGATTCAGGTTTGCCAGATGGCAATGTCCAAGGAGATAAGCTGTTTCATAATACTTGGGATCCAGCTTACAGATCACCATTCGGGGCAGTAAAGACAGGGGATACGGTTAAGCTTCGTCTTCAAGCGAAGAAGGGCGATTTAACCGCTGCAAAGGTTCAGTTGAAAAACTACAGCACTGGTAATACCATCATGGTGGAAATGGAATATGCCGGATGGGTTGAGATAGATGCTACACCTGTAGAGTTTTGGGAAGCAGATATAAAACCGGAAGAAAAGGGCGTTTACGGATATAAGTTTATTGCGCGTGACGGAGAATCTCAGAAGGAATACGGTGAAGACATTAATGAAGGTGGAAATGGGACAACTTCTGATGCTAATGCGTCTCTATTCCAATTAACGGTTTTTGATCCAGCGTACAAAACGCCAGATTGGATGAAGGAAGCGGTTGTGTATCAGATTTTTCCGGATCGCTTTTTCAATGGAAATAAAAAGAATGACGATGCAAAAGATACAGCACGCGGCGAAGAGCCAATCGAACATCAAGAATGGAGCGAGCTTCCGGACAACCCGCGTGAAGCCACTTCCGAAGGCTATCATGGAGATGAAATTTGGTCCAATGATTTCTTCGGTGGTGACATTGCTGGTGTTCAAAAGAAACTCGATTACATTCAATCTTTAGGTGTCAACACACTCTATCTAAACCCAATCGCTTATGCATCTTCGAACCATAAGTACGATGCGACAGACTACAAGGAAATCGACCCAATGTTTGGTTCTCCAAAAGAATTTAAAGCTTTCACAAAAGAACTAAAGAAACGGAAAATGCATTTAATTTTAGACGGCGTATTTAACCATGTCGGTGACGATTCCATCTACTTTGACCGTTATGGAAAATATGAAACGGTTGGTGCTTATGAATACTGGTCAGCCATTTATGACCTCGTTAATATAGGAGTAACAGAAGAAGAGGCTAAGAAACAAGTAGAAGAAAAATTAAAGGAAGAGGGACAAACCTTTAGCCCATATGGTTTCCACAACTGGTTTAACATTGAAAATGTGAAGGTTGAAGGTGTTTATAAATACCAGGCATGGTGGGGCTTCGATTCATTGCCAGAAATCAAATCGATTCCTGGAGAAGCGGTGGATTACTCATCAGAGTTGAATAATAAGCAGTTTGCTAACTACATGATGTATGATGACGATTCTGTTGCCAAAACATGGCTGGATCGGGGTGCAACAGGCTGGCGTTTAGATGTTGCGAACGAGGTTGACACTGAATTTTGGCGCGAATTCCGTAATGAGCTTAAGACCGGAAAGAAAGATGAACCGCTGATTCTAGGTGAAATCTGGGATGATGCTTCTGAATATTTCCTTGGCGACTTATATGATTCGGTTATGAATTACCGATTCCGCGGTGCTCTTATCGATTACCTGAAGAACGGAAATGCCGAAGGGGCAGAAAATCAGTTGAATGCGGTATACGAAGATTATCCGAAAGAAGCATTTTACTCCCTTATGAACTTAATGGGCTCTCATGACACTCCTCGCGCAGCATTTGTGTTAGGTAATGGAACCGACTCCTTTGAACGTGCAGAGTACGATAAAAATTACAACCATCAAATCGGAATTCAGCGCTTAAAACTTGCGGCGATTCTGCAAATGGGTTATGCGGGTGCGCCGACTGTTTATTACGGTGATGAAGCGGGTGTTACAGGGTCGAAGGACCCCGATGACCGCAGAACGTATCCTTGGGGTAACGAGGACACCGATCTTGTAAAACATTATCAATCGATTGGAAAAGTAAGAAACACCTATCATGACCTTTTCAGTTACGGTGATTTAAACCATCTTTATGCAAAAGGCGATGTTCTTGCTTTCTCCCGATCAGACAAAAAGAACTTTGCGGTTGTTTTAACAAACAGAGGCACTGAAGAACAAACGATTGAGCTTGAACTAGAAGATTTATTGATTAATGGTGTGAAATTAACAGACCAGCTTGATAGAAAGTTCACAACTGTATCAAAAGATGGAAAGCTTTCAGTCACGGTTCCAGCGATGAGCGGCCGTATGCTTGTGTCTGATAAAGGTCAAAATCTGAAACGTCCGGCTGCCGTAACAGGATTAACTATTGATGAAGGTAGTCACTCAGCAACTTTAAAGTGGGAAGGCGATGCCGCTAAGTATGCCATTTATCAAACAACGATATCTGGAGCATTTTATAAAAAAGTAACGGAGACGTCTGCGAATACGGTAACCATCGATGGTTTAGATAATGGCCGGAACTATTATTTTGCCGTTGCTGCTTTGGATAAAAACGGGAATGATTCAAATAAAACAGCAACAAAGAATGCGGTTATTCCACATGTTGAGTTAACGGATGGAAATTACCAGATTACGAACGTAACCGCACTTGAAACGGGCATCATTGACCTTTCGAAGCCACAAACCGTTACTGCTAATATCTTTGTACAAGGTGAAACAGAAACAGATCAAATGGAAGGCTTACAGGCAAAGCTCGAGGTAAAACAACCTGGTAATGAAAACTGGACTATCTATAAGTCTTCTTATATTAATCAACAGGAAACCGCAAATGTCTTTAGTGCCAATTTCCTTCCATTAAAAGAAGGGAACTATGAATATCGTTTTGCTTTTTCAACTGACCTTGGTCGAAACTGGGTCACGAGTGAAACGCAGGAGGTAAGTTTTACAAAAGGGGAAGATACCACAGCTCCAGCTGAAAAAGTAACGTTGGAACAGCCTGAGCAGGAATCTGGACAGGTCAATCTTTCATGGAAAGTAGAAGGAGCAAATGATCCATATGTGATTGCCATTGTCCGCGATGGTGATATTCTCGATATGTTGTTTGATACAACACAGCAAACTTACAAAGATATCAATGTTTCGAACGGAAAATTGTATTCGTACGAAGTGCACGTGTATGATCAGGCTGGTAATATTGTAAAATCAAACTCTGGTACGGTGACGCCTGAACTTATAACTGTTAAGGTAACCTTTAAAGTCAACGCACCAGCGTACACTCCACAAGGAATCAACATAACGATGCCAGGATCAAAAAACGGCTGGAATACGGGCGCATGGGAGATGACACGCGGCGGCGCCGTCACAAATGATTATGAGTACACAATCGAAGCACAGGAAGGTGAAGTGCTTACTTACAAATACGTCAAAAATGGTTCTTGGGAGCAAGAAGGTTTAGCAGACCACACTCCGTCGAACCCAAATGATGATGACGTGAGCTATTATGGTTACGGAGCAACGGGAACCGACCTTTCGATCATCGTAACAAATCAAGGTGGTAACCAAATGGTTGTTCAAGATAAAATCCTCCGATGGATTGATATGCCAGTGGTTGTGACTTCTCATACGGATGGGCAAAGTGTCGCAGCGGACAGTATCATCCTTCAGGGGAACGCGATTAAAGAAGGTGTCCTTACCATTAATGGAGAGGCCGTAACCGTCAATGACGACATGACATTCTCCCGTAATATCAAGCTAAATCAAGGAGAAAACAAAATAACTATCCATATTGAGCCATCAACAGAGAACCAATCAACCATCTTTAAAAATGATGGCGGTGCCATTGGCAAAGCTACGAAAAACATGGAATTGTCGATTTTTAGAAATTAATTTTATGAAAAAAACCTTACTTCGTCATAATCGGAAGTAAGGTTTTTTTGAAAAGGACTTATGGAGTATATTAATTTCGAATTAGATAATCGAATGCACCTAAAGCAGCTGTGGCACCAGATCCATTTGGCAGACTGTAAAGACGCTTGCAGGACGGAATCTGCTTTTAATTCTGCTGCAAATTCTAGAACGGCAGTGACGCTGAGCGCCTTATTCGATGTAATGGACATGGAATTTAATCTATTATTTCAACTCTACTGTATATGAAAACTTATCACCTCTAGCGATAGAAGCAGTATATTCAATAATGGAATCGTGCTCATAGGTTGTACGCTCAAGCATGAGGCTTGGGGTATTTTCAATTATTTGAAGATATTCAGCTTCAATCGATCGTGTGGATACTGCTTTGAACGTTTCCCTCGCCCTGGTAATTGTTACTTTATAAGATTCACGGAAAATTTCATACATCGGCTTATTTTCTAACTGATTTTTTGTTAAATTTTCAAAACGAGAGACTGGGAGGTAAGAAGTTTCATAAAGCATTGGTTCATCATCTGCTAATCGCAGCCTGGTCACTTTATATAAATCTGAATTTTCTGATAGGTTCATTTTTTTTGCAATGTTATCCTCACAAATAATTTGTTCGAAGGAGAGTATTTGGGTAGAAGGTTTTTTTCTTGCTCTCTTCATTTCTTCGGTAAAACTATAAAATTGGACTAGGCTTTGATTATATATTTTGGGAGAGACAAAGCTTCCCTTCCCATGTACTTTATAAATATATCCATCCCGTTCTAAAGATTGCATGGTTTGACGGACTGTGGTCCGGCTAACATTATATAAGTCACAGAGTTCTCTTTCAGATGGCAGCTTTTCATACTCTTTCAGTTCTCCAAGTTCAATTTTTTCGAGGAGGGTATCCATCAATTGAAAATATAGGGGTAATCTCGGATCTTTAATCATCATATATTACTCCTTATTGCGTTAATTTAATCTATTTTCGAATACACTAATTATACATTGAAAGACTTTAGTATTCCATTGTCATTCTGTGAAGTCAGAAAATTAGCGCAGCAAAAAAGAGCCATGTCTTAAAAATGACATTGCTCTTTTTTACTAATGTGCTGCTTTACCTATTATTTTTTCTCTTCTCTTATTAGCCATATCTCAGTCTTAGGTTTAGGAAGATTTAACGATTCAATTAGAGATTGAGTATCGTTCGAACAGTAAATTCCCCATTTAGAGAAATATTCTACCAGATTTTCTCCCGCTGTTTTGGAAGCGATCGTAACAAAGGTGTCAATCATTTGCTGATTTGTTGCTGGGAGCTGTTCATCCGGCATCTCTCTATAAGTTGTAAAGATGCTCGTATAAAAATTCCAACCATAAACCATTCTAAGCTGCTGGAACATAACTAGTCTTTCAAAGTTTCCTAATTGCTTGTAAAGCTTATCAGGATTTGGATCCAAGACAAATTCTAAAGCTCTGTCATATGAGTCTTTTCCATTGGTTTCGACCAATAGACGTGAGGGGTTATTGAATTTTTCTTGTGTAAGAAGGGAGAAAAGATTGACTGTCACTTCTCCAAGATCTCCCCAAGTCCACGGAGCCTGCTGATACTCATGTCCGATTTCATGCCAGAATCCCCAAGCGTTATTTTTGATATAGGATTCATCAAGTATGGAAGCCGCATAATTAGTGGAACCATTTTCAATTGGTAACATGATAGGATATCCAGCATGCATTAATCCGCCTTTAATTTGTTTATCCAAAACAATACGGAAGGGGATCGGATGTCTTTTATTTGGCCTTTCTTTTTCTGTATCCAGCCCTGCGAGTCGATCATAATCCGTAATAATATCATCCCATAGTGACATGATTCGCCCGGGATCTTCCAGTTCCAATAAGTATTCAGATGGAAGGGTTATAATGAGTTTTTCTCCTTTTAATTCACCGAACGGGGTAGTGGCACCTCTAGCCTTTATTTTTTGCCATTCTTGTTCGGTGGTCTTCCCAATTTCGTAGTAGGGTGCTTCGATTGCACCGCTTATGGAAAAATCCGCTTGCTGATTGGGAGTATTAGTCATCATGGGAATAAAATAAATTAAACCACCGTATGGGCTGCTGACCACATTGGTTCCAGGAGTGAGTTTTTTAAAGTGAACAATATTCGGCACCCTTTTCCACTCTGACAATCCATTTAATTCATCATCGTGTGAGCCAATTTGGACACTAACATTTTCAACACCTTCAGGTACTTTAATGGTTATGTCTTTTCCTGGAGGTGCATACAGACCAGTGCTAATCCAGTTTTTGCTTGGTAAAGCACGAGTGTACATAAGGTCAGGGTTTCCTAGATTAATAGATATCTTTTTGTCCTGAACAAGTTGTGCCGTTTCAGACACTTTTCCTGGAAATTCATCAGCATAAGGTGACGTTTCATTTCCTGCATCAATGGTGAAATGAGTAAATTGAAAGTTTAATAAAGAATTACGATAGGGCATTTCTCCCTTTTTAATAGGAAACTGAACTTTACCATATGAGGCAGCTTCATTAATCGCCCAATCATACAGTGGAGAATCTATTGTGATGGTTTCCAGGGTTTCGGTTAAGACACTTAGTAAAAGGTTTTTCTTTTTTTCGTTATCTGTACCAGCAGGGCCAAGATTAATATCTTCATAGCCTAAAACTCCATCCTCAATTTCCTTTCCTTGTTTTAGTCGATTTAAAAAGTGATTTTCCTTAATGGTATCGGGAGTCATATGATTTAACGTTCCGGATGAATTGGTTATTATATTAAGCAGAGATAAACCAGTCCTATTTAACAGATTCTGGACAGGGTAATGCTCGCTAATCCGGATTCCTCTCCAGTTTCCGAGCTTTGCTCTTTTTTCTACAGGTGTATTTCTTGTAATGCCTTCTAAATTACCACCGTATATAGTAGCAATAATATTGCCGCCCTGATGTATATATTTTTCAAGAATAGGTATTTCACTTTCCTTAACAGATTCATCAATCAAAGCAACTGTATATTTATTGGGGTTTAACGAGCTTCTGTCCCATTTGTCTACTTTTACGACTTCTACGGGAAGAGAAGGGTCAATCGTTAAATCCTCTGAAGTCGTAATCAATTTTAAAGTCTTGTTAGTTGTTAAAGCTTCTTCATATCTTCCTGTATATTTTGTTCCCTTGCCATTATTAATAGCAGAATCCTCTGTTAACCACAGTAGTATATTACGAGAGAGCAAGCTTAGCGGCTCCTTATTATTTTGCAAAGAAAAATATCTTTGATCACCTGCTAACACAATTTTTCCATTCCCGTACCGGGATGCTGCCATATTTGGAATTGCCTCTGGGACATTGACAGTAAATGCATCTTCACCAATTGCAGCAACACCTCCGCTCCCAGAAACAACAGGGATTCCATCTAAATCTTTTATAAAAAAAGGGTAGTCTTCCTCCACTGAATGGGCTGGAGCCACACTTGTCTGGATGGGAGACTGAACTTCTGCAGCACCTGATGCTGGAACAGTTGCCGCAGATAAGAAGAGAAGGGAAAAGCATGAATACATCATTTTCTTAACTTGGGGTATCATTTTTTCACCACTTTCATTTTTTTTATAAGTAGTCCGATAGGATAAGCTATCGACTCTACTTATGAAATGATTGATTTTATTGGTTACTCGTATTCTCTTAATGTCTCAACAGCAACCTCAGGTTCTGGTAGATTTAATGCATTCACCTTTTGAATTCCTTCTTCTGTAAGACTCCAACCCCACTTCTGGTAAAAAGAAACAAGATTTTTGCCGGCTATTTTGGAAGTCATAAATAAAAGCATATCTTTCTTCTGCTGGTCTGTTGTTGGAAGCGTACTGCTATCAAGCTCACGATAGGCTTTATGCAATTTTGTATAGAAGTCCCATCCATATGCCAATTGAAGCTGTTTAAAAAATACCAGCTGATCCATCCCATCCAAGTTTGTAAATTTCTTCGAAGTGGAAGGATTGGCAATAAATTCAAAGGCTCTATCATAATGGGATTTCCCATCTGCACTTTTTTGGAGCAGCCTTTGAACATCCGTAAATTTTTCCTGAATATAAAGAGTATAGATATTCACCGAGACTTCTGTAATATCTCCCCACTTCCAAGAGTTTTGCTGGTATTCATGGCCCATTTCGTGCCAGAATCCCCATCCTCTAATCAATGCCAATTCTGGATCGACTACATGAGAAGCAGCTGGGTCAATTGGAATCATCATCGGGTAGCCTGCATGCATATAGCCTGCGCTAATCTGAACATCTGCCACATATCGGTGCTGTCTATCGGGACCTCTATGGGGGATTGGTAATTCAGGCGAGATACTGACGAAAGTATTGTAGCTGGCTGTTATGTTATCCCAATGTTCTACGAGTGCTGCCGGGTCCTTTATTGTTAATAAAGACTCCTTTGGTAATGTGAAAATAACGTGCTCACCGACTAGTTCGCCCCAAGGTGCCGGGTTGTTCTTAATGGTACTGTGCCACTCTTCATTCGATGTTTGTCCCTTTACAAAGGTAGGGGACGAAACGGCACCGCTTATATTTATAGAAGATTTTGTATTCGCTTTTGCTTTTTTAGGAATGAGATAAATAAGGCCTCCATAAGGGCTTTTTATTTGATTCGTCCCAGGCTCAAGCTTTTCTTGCAAGGCGACCACAGGCATACGGCTCCAGGTAGGTTTTCCTGTTAATACATCTGTGTGGGAACCGATTTGAACATATAAATCCTCTGTTCCTTCTGGGACTTCAATGTTGATCATGCCTCCTGCAGGGGCATAAAGACCTGTACTGATCCAGTTCCCAGGAGGATATGCCATTCTTAAGTGGCTAAAATCCTCATAATCAAAATCGACCTGTATTTCTTTGTTAGTGATCAGAGGTGCATCCTGTGGAACCGGACCTGGAAAATGGTCGGCATACGGTGATTTTTCCCCATTCGGGTCTAAGGTTGCTTCGTTCACCTGATAGGCTAAAAGTGCACTTGAATAGGGATAATCGCTCTTAATAAAAGGCCATGTTACGTTAAGCTGGCTTAAGTCAGAAAGTACTTTCTTTTGAAGAGGATGGCCCTCTACTAAGCCGGCTATGGTTCCACTGACAATTTGAGCAATAATTTCTTTCTTTTTAGTGGATGTCGCTCCTTCAGGACCAATATCAAGGGTGCTGACATCAAATGATCCATTTTCAATCGCCTTTGCTTTGTCAATAAGTGCAGGTACATAATAATTTTGTGTTTTTTCATAGGAGAAAGGTGGCAGTGTTGCTGTCTTTGTGGTTGCTGTAATATTGGTTAGCGATAGGCCGACTTCGTTGAGGAACTTTTGAATACCGTAATCGGAAAGGTTTGGCTTACTGTTTTCATTCGCCATCCATTCTTTCGGATAACCTTCCATTACCCAGCCTTTTTCTCCAAAGATTACCGCTCCTCCCTGCTTCACATATTTAAGCAATGCTAGAACTTCTTTGTCTGATAAAGGCTGATGGAAATTATTAACGTAAACAACCTGGTGTTTTAACGGGTGTAAAAGAATGGATAAGAAATTATCTACGTGTTTTAACTCTATTGGTAAATCGGGACTGACTGGGATTTCTCTATTTGTCACCATTGTAATTTTTCCTTTGCCTTTTAAAGCATCCTCGTAGGTTAAATGAGGGGGCAGGACTTTATCCTTATCTGTCACCCATTTTAATATGTTACTAGCAACAGCTGTTTTTGTTGAATCCGTATTTGTAAAATCAAAATACTCACTCATACCCGCTGCAACTACTCTACCTTTACCAAATCTAGCCGCACCAAGAATGGGAACCGTTTCGGGATTAATCGCAACAGCAAAGGCATTCTCGCCGATGATACTTACACCACCTGCATGAGAACTGGAGTAACTAGGAAATCCTTGTAACCCATTATAGAACTTTGCCAAATCGTTTTTTATCTGTTCCTGAGTAGACTCGCTTATTTCCTCCGCTTCCACAGTGCTTAATGCCTGTACTTCATTGTTGGCAAGGGGAACAATAGTGGGGCTTACAGCTAGACCACCTGCGAGCAGTACTGTTATTATATTTTTTTTCACGTTATACCCTCTTCCTACATTTGTAATGTTGTAATGTTGTAATGATGTTACTACCAGTAAGCGCGTCATAATTGACTCAAGATGAAAGAATGATAGGGTAACCTGAAGAATAGTATTCTAGTAAGTTTTTCTTATGGATGTTATGATATAATTACCAGTAACTTCAACTCAGCACCCAAATCGTTAATGAAAAGCAACTTACTATTTTATCAACGAACCCTCCTTTGTTACTTTTTTTGTAAGTGTTTTCACTGTAAACTAAGTTAACATCATCACTTGTGGAAATCAATTCTAAATTTTCGAAAAATACAAAATGGTAAATTTCGCCTATTTCTCTTTAGTACGTATTCTGATATTTTCGTGAAAAGGTGGCACTTTAAGGGAAATCTGACAATTCGTTACGTTAATGATATTTAGGAGGTAAAAATGAAAAGGAGAAAGTTATTTTGGCAGATGCTGATGTACTTCGGTATTTTTATTATCTTATTTTCTTCCGTTACCACCTTCCTTTTATACAAGGACAGCAGTGAAGTGTACCAAAAGGAGCGAAGCCAGCATCAGAAAATCTTGCTGGAGCAGGCAAAAAAAAGTATTGATACAAGAATCCAGGTAGCTTTTAATGCTCTGATGCAACTGCAAAATAGCCAAGAATATAAAGATTACATTAGGCCAAATCAAAAAGAAGACTATTATTACCGAATGCTGCAAGTGTTGAAACAGTTGAAAATCAATAATTCTGCATTTGCTAATTTTGAATATAAAAGTGGGATACTGAATCTTGCAGATAACGTAGTCGTCACACAAGATTCAACGATGAACAGAGAAATGTTCTTTAAGGAATTAGGATTTTCTAAGAAGAATATTGCAGCATTAGAGAATTATGTACATAAATCAACTCCGCAATATGGTAATCATCAAGTCATGATCCTATCGAACGAAAATAATAGTGATTATTTGACTTTAATTAAAAAGGAAACAAGTTTTAATAACGTAGAAACATTGTTCTTTATTTCTTTTTATGTAAAAAGCTTTTTTTCCTTTGTGGAAGGAGAGGGCAAGGAAGGCTTTGGCCTGGTAACAAAGGATGAAATAAAATATTTGCAGACCAACTTAGAATCCGCCAAGGTGGAGGACATCCTTAATCCTAAGGAATTAGCTAAATTGGATGAGCTTAGTTTTGAACACGGCTCTGTCACGACGGGAAAGGCTAGGTACGATATTCATCTTACACAGTCTGATATTCTCAGTAATTTAAATTATGTTTATTTTTCACCAAAACCAGCTTCGATTGCAGCGATGAAAGAGGTGTATGTAAAAGCCTTTATGATCGGACTTTCGTTGTTAGCAGCAGGAATACTATTAGCAGCTTATTTTGTGAATCGAACGTATCGACCGATCCAACATATCATTCATCATTTGTCCCAATACCAAAAATATGAAGGGAATGATGAACTTTCTTTTATAAAAAGTACGACCGATCAAATTAGCACAATGAATGAAAATCTGAAGCAGACCATCGAGCTCAATAAGCTGCCGCTCAAACAGCAATTCCTAAACGAATTGGTTTTAGGACCCATGAATCAAAAAGAGTTTATAGAAAAATTAAATCGCTTTCACCTAAAAGTCAAACAGGAGAATTTGAAGGTCATCATGATTGAGGTCGATTCCAATGTCGTGCTTCAGGAAAGACTTTCTAAAGAGGGGATCTTGTCGGTAAAACAGCAAATCCTTGGCATTCTTATTAAAGAAATTGAGCCGATGTTTGCCTGTGAAATATTTGAATATGGCTATGAGAAAATCGTGCTGATCATTCATCAGGAAGATGTGGAAAATATTGTTTCAAAACTGGGGCTGTTATTCTCGACGATGAACAAAGAATTAGAGCTTAATATTATTACAGCTGTTGGCCAGCCTGTTGCAAAATTGGAAAATATCTATCATTCATTTGAAAGTGCGCTGAAAATTTTAGAGAGTAAATTCGCCTTGGAGAGGAACACAGTCCTCTCATACGAGGATTTTAAATATTTGGATCAGACCAACTTTTATTTTCCGTTTGAAGTCGAACGGAGCTTAATTCAACTAGTTGTTCAGGGAAACATTGAAAAAGCGGAAATAATCCTGAATCGTGTTCTTGAAGAAAATTTACTTTCTAAGAAGCTGACAAAGAATGCGCTCTCCCAATTTGTGTTCGCGATCAGAGGGACGATTAACCGGATATTGCAGGCGGCCAATAAAACATCGAAAGAGATTTTTGGTGATGAAATTTCCACCTTTCATTTTGAGCTTCAGCAAATTCATGATAAAGACCAATTAGAGGAGAGAATCCGTTTGATCTTTTCCGTGCTGTTAACGCAAATCAGTACGACGGAGAGTAAGGAAGAAACGTCGATTGCGACGAAATTTTTGAATTATATTCAGCAAAACTATGAAAAAGATATTTCTCTCCATGATCTCGCCGTTGAATTTGGGTTGTCTTCCAGCTATACCAGTACCATTTTTAAAAATCATACCGGTGAAAATTATAAAGATTACTTGAATAAATACCGAATATTAAAAGCGCAGGAGATTTTAGAAAACAGAGAGGTAAAAATAAAGGAACTGGCCGGAATGGTAGGCTTCAACAATGTAAACACATTCATCCGTACATTTAAGAGATATGTAGGACTGCCGCCGGGACAATATGAAAAAAGTAGTTAATTTTTGGGCGTGGACCGGATCTAAACATCCGGTTCATGCCTTTTTTAATAAGATTTATTGGTTTGTCACGTAGAAAGTCGTGAAAATAGTATATTCATTTTTTTGGAATATCTACAAATCTTTCAAAATAGAAGAAAACAAAACCGCCACAGCACTTGATTGTTCGGAATTAAACGAATATTCGGATATACACCTTGAAAAATGAAGATAGAAACCTGACCCTTAGTTTTTTATGATGAGAATTAACAGAGAGAAGGAGGGGGATTTTCATTTGGATAAAGGAAAGCGCATTCATTGGTAGTAAACACAGGAAGGATGGTTGCAGTTGAATAGTCCATTGTCAGAAGTAAAAGAAAAGATTGTTCCAGCAAACCGTTCGGTACTTGCTGGGAAGCTGCAGTCAATAAAAACGATTGTCTGGCGGGATAAATACCTCTATTTAATGTTAATTCCGTTTATTCTATGGTATTTAATTTTCGCCTACAAGCCGATGTACGGATTGCAAATTGCGTTTAAAGATTATAGTTTATTTAAGGGAATATCAGGTAGTCCCTGGGTGGGATTTGAAAACTTTGAACGTTTTTTTCAGAGTGAGTATTTTATCAGAAATCTAGTGAATACTTTTATGATCAATTTTTGGGGATTAATTTTTGCTTTCCCGGCACCAATTATTCTTGCTTTATTGTTAAATGAAGTAAAGAATATGATGTTTAAAAAGACCGTGCAGACGATTACTTATCTTCCACACTTTATTTCGGTTGTCATCATCGCAGGGATCGTTACCAATTTTCTGGCGCCAACGAATGGAATTGTTAATATTTTTATTGAAAAATTTGGCGGCGAGAAAATTAACTTCCTCGCGATGCCGGAATTCTTTCGTACCATCTATATTGGTTCGATGCAGATATGGAAGGATGTAGGCTATAGTGCCATTATTTATTTAGCGGCCATTGCCGGCATCAATCCAGCCCTTTATGAGGCGGCAAAAATGGATGGGGCGAACAGGTGGAAGCAAGTGTGGCACATCACCCTTCCAGGCATGCTGCCAACGATTATGATATTACTAATCTTAAATCTAGGCAGCTTTCTAGAAGTAGGCTATGAATCAATTATCCTGTTATACCAGCCAGCTACCTATGAAACGGCCGATGTGATTAACACGTATGTGTACCGAGCAGGTCTTCAAGGCGGAAACTATGAGGTAGGGGCAGCGGCCGGTTTGTTTAATTCGGTGGTAAGCTTGATATTAGTAGTTGTAGCCAACCAATTAAGTAAAAAAATGACTAACATTGGATTATGGTAGGTGATGAGATGAAGCAATCCTTTTCTGATAAACTATCTTCGGGCTTTATTGCAGTAATTTTAATTATGCTTTCAGCTGTCTGCCTGTATCCCTTTGTATACGTCCTTTCCGCTTCATTTAGTTCAGGCAGTGCAGTCATCACGGGAGAAGTGTTACTGTTTCCAAAGGACATCACACTTGATTCCTATAAATCTATTTTGGCGAAAGATGGGTTATGGCAGGCTTATGGCAATACCGTTTTCTATACCGTAGCCGGTACTGCGTTTAGTATATTGTTGACCATTTGCGGAGCCTATCCCCTGTCGAAAAGCAGGCTGAGGGGCAGGACCTTTGTCGCCTTTTTTATCGCGTTTACCTTGTGGTTTGGTGCGGGGCTTATTCCAACTTACTTGAATTTTAAGGAATTGGGGTTACTGGACACAAGGACAAGCATCATTGTCGGATTTGCTGTTTCGGCCTTTCTGGTCATTCTCTTAAGAACCTTTTTTCAATCCATTCCTGATTCATTAGAGGAATCGGCTAAAATGGACGGTGCCAATGATTTGCAAATCCTGAGGCACATCTATTTACCGCTATCCAAGCCCGCCTTAGTGACCGTAGGACTCATTTATGCTGTTGGCAAATGGAATAGCTACTTTTGGGCGATGATCCTGTTGAATGATGAAAGTAAAATTCCGCTTCAGGTACTGCTGAAAAAAATGATTGTTGAAATGAGTTTAAATGAGGAATTGACAGGCTCGATGAATGCAGCTAATGCGATGTCGCAGGAAACGTTTATTTATGCCACAATTATTGTTTCGATTTTGCCAATTGTATTGGTTTATCCTTTCCTTCAGAAGTATTTTGTAAAAGGTACAATGATTGGTGGGATAAAAGAATAATTTTTTGATTGGGTAGTGAAAGAATAGCATCTGTAATGAAAGCTTTAGCAGGTAAAAACATGAAAATCGGGGGGCAATAAAATGAAGAAAAGAAAACTAATGGTTCCTTTACTTGCAAGTATGATGATGTTAGCAAGCGGGTGCAGTGATGCCGCTTCCACCAGCAGCAAAGAGAAGAGTTCGAAAAAGGATGGAAAAGTCGAAGAACTGAAGGTCTTTATGCATGCATCCAATGGTTATTTTATTTTCAATGACGATTGGGCCACTTTTAAAGAAGCCGCTGAAAAGACGGGGATTACCCTAAAAGGAACGGCACCAAAGTCGTCGACAAACAGTGCGGAGGCATTTAACTTGATGATCGCATCCGGTGAGATTCCGGATTTGGTCCACGGTCAAAAGAAATACTTAAATAAATATGGTATAGAAGGTGCTTTTCTGCCGCTGAATGATTTAATCAAAGAGCATGCTCCAAATATCCAAAAATATGTAAAAAAGAAAGAAGGATTCTTAAAGGCTAATCAGGGACCAGACGGAAATCTTTATATGGTGCCATATATTTCTGATGGATTGGTAGCGGAAACGTATTTTATGAGGCAGGATTGGCTCGATAAGCTCAAGCTTCAAATGCCGCAGACGGTAGACGAGTTTTACAACGTTTTGAAAGCGTTTAAAGAACAGGATCCGAATGGGAATGGGAAACAAGATGAAATCCCTTATTTTTCGGAGGATAATATCCTTGGTCTGGGTACATTATGGGGAGCCTTCGATGGCCTTTACCTTGAAAATGGCGAAATTAAATATGGACCATATGAAGCGGAGTTTCAAACGGCAATGGAAAACCTGGCAAAATGGTATAAAGAAGGGTTAATTGATCAGGAAATTTTCACCAGGAAAAAGGCGAGGGAATATTTGTTAGGTAATAACCTTGGTGGTTCATCCCGATATTATCCCGGAAGTACGGCAGGTTATAACGATGCATTAAAGGATTCTGTTCCTGGCATCAACTTTGTGGTGATGGCACCGCCTGAAAATACAGAAGGTAAACGAATTGAGCCGACAAAACGATCTGATTTTGGAAATAATCTGGGGGTTGCAATTAGTGCACAGGCCGAAAATCCTGAAAAAATTATTAAGTATCTCGACTTTTTCTATAGTGAAGAAGGCCGAAGATTGATGAACTATGGGATTGAAGGCGAAACCTATGAAATCAAGGAAGGTAAACCGGTGTTTACTGACAAGGCGTTAAAGGCGAAGGATGGGAATATTGTTGAAAACTTACGGTCTTACGGCGCTCAAGTTCCGTTCTCCTTCCATCAAGATTTTGAATATGAAAAGCTTTGGATGAATCCAATTGCGGTGAAAGGGATTGAGGAATATACAAAGGGGAATTATTTTGCAGAACAAATTCCAAACCTGACATTTACAGAGGAAGAAGAGAAAGTTCTTACAGATATTGGAACTCAAATTACGACATATAAAGATGAAACCGTGCAAAAATGGATTATGGGATCAGAGCCAGTAAACCTTGAACAATTCAAAAAGCGAATAGATGAAATGGGCTTTAAAGAGTATATCAAAGTTTACAAAGATGCTTATAAGCGTTATCAAGATAGCTAAGCTCTTCATTTAGATTTATGACTTGAGGTGTTAGTTCTCCCTTCAGAACTAACACCTTCCTTTCATACTGAGGATAGGAGGAAAATATGAATTTAAATCAAATTCCGATAATGAAAAACCCGCTTAAAACGAGAGAAGATGTTATGGAGGCAGTAAGACAGCTTTGTCTGCCATTGGTTGATTTTTACTCAAATGGTAAGTCTTTATTAGATGTTGGCAGAACGAGCGCCATCTCAAGAAATCAAGTGATTCAAATGGAGGGATTTTCACGGCCGTTATGGGGGCTTGTGCCTTTTTGGAAGGGCGGCGGCACATGTCCAATATTAGAGGATGTGTACCTCGAAGGCATCCGAAACGGCTCCAATCCGGATCATGAAGAATATTGGGGACCCATTACTGATGTTGATCAACGGATGGTAGAGATGGCTGCTATCTCACTGGGGCTGATTCTCGTTCCGGATAAACTGTGGCATCCTTTAACAGATCAGGAAAAACAAAACTTGTATCAGTGGTTAAATCAAATAAATCAAAGACAGCCTGTCGATAATAATTGGCTTTTTTTTAGAGTCATGGTGAATACCGCGTTTGATACGTTGGGGTTACCCTATGACCAAATACTTCAAGAGAAAACGTTAACGAGATTAGAAGAGTTCTACTTAGGAGTTGGCTGGTTTTCAGATGGCAAAGCCCCGCAGGTTGATTACTATATTCCGTTTGGGTTTTATTTTTATGGGCTTATTTACGCAGAAGTCATGAAGGATAAGGATCCGGAACGTTCCAAGCGATTTAAAGACCGGGCAAAAGTTTTTGCGAAGGACTTTATATATTGGTTTTCCGAGGATGGTTCATCGATCCCCTTTGGCAGAAGTCTCACCTATCGATTTGCCCAAGGGTCATTTTGGAGTGCGTGTGCGTTTGCCGACCTCGAAGTCTATTCATGGGGCGTGATGAAAGGAATTATTCTGCGCCATTTACGATGGTGGCTAAGTAAGCCAATCTATCATTCAGATGGTATTTTAAGCATTGGGTATGCATATCCAAATTTAATTATGGCGGAAAAATATAATGCCCCCGGTTCACCCTATTGGGCGCTAAAAATATTCCTTCTGCTTGCTTTGGACGAAAATCACCCGCTCTGGGCAGCGGAAGAGGAACCGCTGCCTGAATTAGAAAACACGAAAGGGCTGCTGCACCCGAACATGATCATTTCAAGGGATGGAGACCATGTGTATGCTTTGACCTCCGGACAGTATGCATTATTCGAACCTGCCCACACAGCTGAAAAATATGCAAAGTTTGCTTATTCGACTGCCTTTGGATTCAGCGTGCCAAAAAGCAACTATGACTTGATCCAGGGAGCGTTTGACTCGATGCTCGTTTTCAGTGAGGAAAATATGTATTATCGCGGCCGGAGAAAATGTGAAGAAGTAAGGATGGAGGACGCAGCAATTTTTTCACGCTGGAAGCCATGGAGTAATGTCGAGGTGAAGACCTGGCTTATTCCACTGGAGGGGTGGTATGTAAGAATTCATAAAATTCAAACGGAGAGAAATCTTATTACGGCCGAAGGCGGGTTTGCGATTGCCCGTGAAAAGGAAATTAGTCTTCAACACTTCCATCAGGAATTGGTAGGTGCAGATGGTATTGCTACACTTTGCTCATGGGGTCTTAGTGGAATCATCAATTTATTTGGAGAACGGTCGTCTTCCTTAGTATTGGCTGACCCAAATACAAATGTACTACATTCTTCTACTTCGTTCATTCCTACTTTACACGGACAAATCAACCCTGGCACGCATCTTTACGTAACAGCCGTCACAGGTCATTGTGATTCGGAACGTGGAAAATTCCATTGGGAACGTAAGCCGAGGTTAGTTTTAAGAAATGACAATCTGATCATTGAGAGCCATGAAAATAAAGAAGTTTACGAGATTAAGGGAATCGTACCGCATCAACTGTTTGTGGAGGAGAGAACGTGATGATTAAACAAATCAATAAAACTGTTACAGATGAAGGTATTCAGCAAAAAGCTCGTTATGCAAACAGGCCGGCGTTTTCGAGAGAAGAGGCAGAAAACGCTATTCGCCATGTGTTAAAAAAAATTGATCAAAAGCTCCCGCGTTTTACTGAGCAATTTCCAGCCCCTTGTACAACAAACCTTTGCTATGAAGCGACTGAAAATCTTGAGTGGACGCCGGGGTTTTGGACAGGAATGCTATGGCTTGCCTACGAAGTAACGGGTGATATGAAATACCGGAAAGTCGCGGAAATTCAGCTGGCCAGCTACCAGGAAAGAATTGAACAAAGAATTATGACCGATACCCATGATCTCGGTTTTTTATATACCCTCTCATGCATGGCTGCCTATAAATTGACGGGAAATCAGGAGGCTCGAACAATCGCTTTAAAAGCCGCAGACCTCTTGCTCGAAAGGTTTCATGAAAAGGCCGGGATTATCCAGGCATGGGGAGATTTAACCAATCCGAAGCAGCGGGGCCGGATGATTATCGACTGCAATATGAATCTGTCTTTACTCTATTGGACTTCATTCGAATCCGGCGACCCAAAATACAAACAAGCTGCCTATCAGCATATTCTGCAGGCACTTAACTATATTGTCCGCGAGGATGCGTCTACCTTCCATACGTACTATATGAATCCGGAAAGCGGCGAACCAATAAAGGGCGATACCCATCAAGGGTTTTCCGATGAATCCTGCTGGTCACGGGGGCAGGCTTGGGGAATGTACGGCTTCCCATTGAGTTATCTCTACACAAAAGATGAACAGTTACTTTCCGTGAGTAAAAAACTAACTCATTATTTTCTCAATCGGCTGCCGGAAGATGATGTTTGCTACTGGGATTTGATTTTTACCGAGGGAGAAGAGGAACGAGACAGTTCTGCCGCAGCAATCGCAGCATGCGGATTACTGGAAATGGTCAAACAGCTGCCGGTTTTGGATGAAGATCGCAGGTACTATGAACATGCAGCCATAAAGATCATTTCTTCGTTATCGAAACAGTATGTTTCAAGTGAAGATGATGCAGAAGAAGGTGTATTGCTTCATAGTGTGTACAATAAAAATTTCAGCCATGGGGTCGATGAAAGCTGTATGTGGGGCGATTATTTTTATTTTGAAGCGCTTGTCAGAATGACGAAAAACTGGACACTATACTGGTAGTTTGAAAGGAATGGGTGGTTTTCATCATGGAATTAAACGGGGTAATGGGCAGGCTGTATAACGGAATGGACTGGATTACGAAGCTCGTATATGTACAATTTCTATGGCTTCTTGGAAGTGTAGCTGGTCTCGTCATTGGCGGGATATTTCCAGCAACGATGGCCATGTTTGCAGTACTCAGGAAGATGATTCAACGGGAGGAGGAATTTTCCTTTTTCCAGACGTTTTGGGGCACGTTTCGAAGGGAATTTTGGAAGTCGAACGCATTAGGCGGGATTATCACTCTTTTAGGGTTTATCCTGTATTTCTACCTAGTTTTTCTTAAGGCGCATGAAGGCGCAGTTTCTATCATTCTTTATATTCTCGTGCTGTCGATTACCTTTGTCTTTCTGATTACGAATCTGTTCCTGGGCCCGGTTTTTGTTCATTATCAGCTTCGTTTCTTTCAATATCTGAAAATGTCTCTTTTGTTTTGCCTTTCCTGCCCGTTTCATGGGATTTCCATGATCGGCGGGCTTGTCGCATTTTACTTTATTATGACGTATGTTCCTGGCCTGCTGCCATTCTTTAGTGTAAGTTTATTGGCATGGTTTTTGATGTTCATGGGAAACCTCGCCTTTGAAAAAGCAAAACAGGAAGAAGCTGCTGAGAAACTATCAATCTGAAAATGTTATTTTAGCAAAATATATAAGAAAATGGTGATATCGTGAGGGAACTGATGGTAGAAAATAAGAGTTCGATCGACTGGTTTACCGAAGCGAGATTCGGGATGTTTATTCATTGGGGTTTGTATGCCGCAATCGGTAAAGGTGAATGGGTGATGTACGGCCAAAAAAAGCCCGTGAAAGAGTATGAACAGCTTACGGAGACATTTAATCCCAATCTATTTAATGCCAAGGAATGGGTAAGTTTGGCTAAAAGAGCGGGTATGAAGTATATCGTCATTACCGCAAAGCATCATGATGGTTTTGCGATGTTCCACTCGAAGGCGGACAAATATAATATCGTAGATTCGACTCCTTTTGGAAGAGACCCGCTAAAAGAGCTTGCGGAGGAATGTGCAAAGCAGGGGGTGAAGCTGTGTTTTTATTATTCACATGTTATTGACTGGCATCATCCTCATTCCATTCATGAGCATTATAACAATACATGGGATTATCAACTGGAGGAAAAGGCTTTTTATAACTATTGGAATCGTTTGGTTAAACCACAAATCACAGAACTCTTAACACAATATGGCCCAGTAGGTCTTTTATGGTTTGATACTTCAGGCGGTCTTTCCAAAAAAGATAGTGAGGAAATGGTTCAATTGGTCAAAAGCCTTCAGCCTGACTGTTTGGTGAACAGCAGGGTCAGCCATTGGCCAAATTTCGGCGACTTTCAATCAAAAGGTGATAATGAGATTCCCATGAGCGGTGAAGATACAAAACCGTGGGAAACACCGATGACTTTAAATAAATCATGGGGCTACTATGAGGGTGATGATAACTATAAATCTACTGATTCGATCATAAGGAAATTAGTGAACATCAGCAGCAAAGGAGGAAATCTGCTTCTTAATGTAGGTCCTGATGAACTTGGGGAAATTCCGGTACTCTCAGCAGAAAAATTGGAAGAAATCGGAGAATGGATGCATAAAAATGGCGAGAGCATTTATGGAACCAAGGGAAGTCCGTTTCCATATGAGTTTGATTGGGGAGCGATAACCTTAAAAGGAAATAAAGTGTTTCTCCATATTCATCATAACAAATGGCCTTCGGGTCCATTGCAAATTAATGGCTTTAAAACAAAAGTACATCAAGCTTATGTTCTATCTGAGCCTCAACAAAAAATTCCTTTTCAGCAGGAGCATAGTGATAATGAGGGCTTATACAGCTTACATGTAGAGTTGCCGAAAGAACCTCTTTGCGAATTAAGTTCGGTCATCGTTTTAGAATTAGCCGAAGAGTTGAAGATTGACCCAGCTTTCATTGAACAAGCCGGTGTCATTAAACTAGATTTCGGTCATGCAAAAATAGAGAAGGAACAGAATCAGAACGCAGCGGAATGGCAAGTGAAAATTGCGGAAAAAGGGAAGTATGAAGTTCATCTGATTACCTATAAAAAAGCAGGTGTGGACTGGAAAAGTGAATTAACAGAAAAGGTGGAAGTGGCTATTGGCAACAATGTAAAAAGCATTTTGCCAAACGAGGATGATATTGTCACAGATTCCGAGACTTGCCAGTATCCATACACCGAAATCCACAGTCAATTAGGAGTTTTTGAGATTGATCAGCCAGGAAAGTATACCTTAAAACTACACTCTAATAAAGTAAGAGAAAAACCAAAGGGTCCAGAGATTTGGCAAGCAGCCGCGGTCAAACTAAGGGCGGTAAAAATGATAAAAATGGAACGCTGAAAACGGGGAGGTAGAGTTTTAGATGAAACCAATGACAGCTATCATAATCGGGGCAGGTGACAGAGGGCTGAGAGCTTATGCACCTTATGCATTAGATTATCCGAACGAATTAAGGATTATCGGTGTGGCAGAGCCAAATAGTGAAAGAAGGATGAAATTTCAACAAGCACATCATATTTCCGATGAACATTGCTATGAGTCATGGGAAGACGTATTGAATCAAGATAGGCGGATTGCAGATATTGCCATTATCTGTACCCTTGACCGCTATCACTTTCAACCGACCATGAAGGCAATAGAACTAGGTTATCATGTTCTTTTGGAAAAACCGATGTCCCCCGATCCAGTGGAATGCATTGCGATGGAACAAGCCGCCAAGAAATACGATCGACAGCTTACGATCTGCCATGTATTGAGGTATACAGAATTTTGGGCTACGATTAAAAAGATTATTTCTAAAGGAGAAATCGGTGAGGTTGTCTCACTGCAATTAAATGAAAATGTAGAAGCGATGCATATGTCTCACAGCTTTGTACGCGGTAATTGGAATAATAAAGAAAAGTCCAGCCCGATGATCCTTCAAAAATCTTGTCATGATATGGATATTATTTCTTTTGTGATTGGTAAGGACTGTAACAGGGTTAGTTCCTATGGTTCCCTCATGCATTTTAAGGAAGAAAATGCACCCATCGGAGCACCAGAGCGATGTTTAGATGGCTGTCCTGCTGAACTGGAATGCCCTTTTCATGCGGGCAGGTACTATCTTGGCGATGGCAAAGGCTGGGCAAGGAAATTTACTGAAGACGATACGAATGAAGGCATCATCAAAGCATTAAATGAAACACCTTATGGAAGATGTGTGTACCGATCCGATAATAATGTAGTCGACCATCAAGTCGTTAATATGGAATTCGAAGGCGGGACAACAGCAACGTTCAGTATGTGCGGCTTTACAAGGGAACAAACACGCATGGTCCAAATCATGGGGACCAAAGGAGAAATACGTGGAAATATGGCAGAAAACAAGATTTCCATCTTTGATTTCCTAACGAAACATGAAACCGTCATTCACTTTAACAAGCCGATTGGAGGGCATGGTGGCGGAGATAAGGGCATCATCCGTACGTTCCTGAAAGAAATTCAAAATGGCAGCAAACGGGATAGTGTTTCTTCCACATCGGCATCCGTAAGAAGCCACCTAATGGCATTTGCAGCTGAGGAATCAAGGTTAAATCATGGTCAATCGATTGCGATTGATGATTATTATCAGAGTTTGGTTGAAAATATTCAATTATAGTAGTATATTTCTAGGAAAAAATTTTAGGTAAAGGTGCAGCAAAAAAGCGGTTTCATTTTCCTTTTTTATAAAAAATATTATTCTATACTTCTTATTTAATATGATCACATGTTACTGATTCGATCAGGCATGGTGGTACAGTTGAAAGAATTTCAATTCTTTTGATTTGTTACCGCATGCCTTTTTTTGTTGATGTAAAGAGAGATCTAAAAATATGTGAAAGGAGGTGATAAATGTTTTTTAACTGGGTAGGAGCAATTAAAAAACATCATAGTTTATCAAATTAAGATATTAAATAACTTTTCTATCATTATTTTTAGAAATACAAAACAGGGGAATGTCAGGAGGAATTTGTATGAACGAACGTTCGAAAAAGTGGTTGTTTACTTTGGTGTTTGCAGCGTTTTTAAGTGTGTTACTAATGGTCAAGTTCGAAGGAACACCTAGTAAAATAGTGAAGGCAGAAGAGCCTGATCCAGTACTTAATCTCGCATTAAATAAGCCAGTGACTTATTCGGGGGTTGAAGGTGGTAAAGTAAACGATAGTTGGAAGTATCCACAGTTTGTAGGGGAAAAAGCGGTTGATGGAGACGTAATGACGAGATGGTCCGCGGACAAAATAGATAAGCAATGGATCGTTGTAGACTTAGGCCAGGAGCAACCTATACAAATGGTTACCATCCAATTCCATGCAGAGAGCCCTGATTACGAGGTGCAGGTTTCTGCTGATGGTATTACTTATCAATCGGTGTTTAAGGAACCGAATGGTTCACAAGGGAATACGGTCACGAAGACCATTTCTTTTGAAGCCGTGAGTGCTAGATATGTGAAGTATGTTCAGAACAAACAGTGGAGGCATGCTTCAAATGGTCAATATTATGGTTCATCGATTAAGGAGCTTGAAGTTTATAAAGAAGTACCACAAGTAACCGATGTACAATTAGAGGATACTGAAATTCAGTTAACACCTGGTATGCAACAACAACTTACTTACACTATCACCCCTGGTTATTTGACTTCATCTGAACAAGTGGAATGGGCGTCTTCTAATCAGGAGGTTGCAACGGTCTCAAACGAAGGTCTCGTTCGTGCGTTACATGAAGGAAAAGCGATAATCAGTATCACAACATCGAATGGGAAAAAAGCAGAGGCAATGCTAGAGGTTGTGGCTGAAAAAGCTCAATATGTTCAAATGCGCAATCGTTGGAGAGAACAATTGGTCGGTCCAATTAATTTAAATATAGACGATAAAGATGTAAAAGCATACGTAAACAAGGTTTCCACCACAGGAGAAAAACTGTGGTCAACATTGAACAAAGATGCTAATCGAACGTATTTATGGCCAAGACTTTCAACTGATACCGTATCAGCAGATTATACGACGCAGTTCAATAATTTAAAGAAATTAGCTTTAGCATACAGCATAACAGGAAGTACGCTTCAAGGGAACGAAGCGCTTCGTGATGATTTGTTCGATGCATTCGATTTTATGGTCACAATGAAAAAATATAATGGCATCTATTCGACTGGGAACTGGTGGGATTGGCAAATCGGGAGCACACAGCCATTTGTCGATGCTTTAATTCTCCTCCGAGACGATTTATTGAAAACACCGGAGGGCTCAAATCGTTTGGCGATGTATGCGAATGCAATAGGTGGGTATGCCTCTGATCCTGCAAAGCAATGGCCATCGTACACAGCTACCGGTGCAAATCGTACTGATATTGGGATTTCGGTATTGGGGACCGCCCTATTAACAGAGCAAGATGCCAAGATGGAGCTTGTACAACAGAAAGTTCCTGACGTATTCAAAATGGTCAAGTCGGGGGACGGACTATATCAAGATGGTTCTGTTATCCAACACGTGAACCATGCGTACACTGGAAGCTATGGAAATGAATTGTTGAAAGGAGTTGGACGGATCCAATCGATTGTCGCAGGGACAGAGTGGGAGATGAAAGATGATTCAATAGGGAATGTCTTCCAGACGATTCGAAATGGATATGTTCCTCTTATGTTTCGTGGGCAGATGATGTCAATGGTCAATGGTAGAAGTATTTCACGAGCACCATTTACCAACCCATTCACTACTGAATATGCAGCGGGTTCTGAGACGATCGCCAATACATTATTGATCAGCCAATTTGCTAGTATGCAAGATCAACAATACTTTAAACAAGCAGTCAAATATTGGCTGACATCGTCAGAAAATGCCTATAATTACTTTGAGCATGCACGTGATCTAGGTGCTTTGTTGGCAGCAAAAGAAATAATCAATGATAATTCAATTAGTGATACAAATCCGTTCAAAGGAATGAAAGTCTACGGTTCTATGGCGCGAGCTGTACAAGTGAGAGAATCGTATGCAATCGGCATCAGTATGTATTCAAATCGCATCGCCAATTACGAGTATGGGAATACAGAGAATAAACATGGTTGGCATACCGGAGACGGGATGCTGTATGTATACAATCACGATTCGAAGCAATTTAATGAAGGATATTGGCCAACAGTAGACCCGTATCGCTTACCTGGGACAACGGTAGACACGAAACCACTGGCAGACGGCGCAGCACAATCGAAGACCTCGCCGCAAACATGGGCCGGTGGTGCGAACAATGGGCAGATTGGTGCCGTCGGTATGTACTTGGATAAAACGAATCTTCAACTCGGTATGGATTTACGTGCGAAAAAATCATGGTTCTTACTAAACGACGCTATTGTCGCCTTAGGTGCAGACATTCAGGGGCAGACGGATTATTCGATCGAGACCATTGTAGAAAATCGTTTGGTCAAGGACGAAGTGTTCAGTTTGAACAACAAACAAATATCTAATGAGGCCCAAACTATTGATTTAGATGAACACGCTTGGGGGCATTTAGCGGGTAAGACGGAAGAAGAGAGCATTGGCTACTATTTTCCTCAAAAAACTTCTTTAACGATTCAAAAAGAAACAAGAGAAGGGAAATACGCTGATATTAACGGATACTTCAATAATGACCAAACCTATACAAATGATTATGTAAAATTACTGATCAATCATGGACAGAGCGTAAAAGATGCAACCTACGCTTATGTACTACTCCCAGGGCGGTCAGCACATGATACGAAATTGTATGCGAAAAAGAACACTTTAGAAATTCTTTATAATAATCCATCAATTCAGGCAGTTAAAGAACTAGAAAGCGCTACATTACTTGCAAATATTTGGTCAGAGAATGGTGGCACTGTGGATGGGATTACAGTAGATAAGCCTGCTTCTATTGTCACAACAGAAGAAGATGGCAAGCTTGTCATTTCGATTTCTAATCCTACGCATTCAGACAAGAAGATTCAGTTAAATATAAATCGTGATGATATTACGCTTCTCTCGAGCGACGAAACAGTAACACAAACCGAGAATGGGTATGAAATTGATACAACGGGAGCAGCCGGTGCGACGCACCGACTCGAGTTCAAGGTTCCTGAAGGTGGGAATTGTCATCCACCAAAAAGTAAAAATGCCGATTCGAATGCCTACAAAGGGTGCTAATGATAATTTATAAAACCGTCATGGAAGTCCTTTATGTTTGGCTTTAAATAAAATAGCTCAGTTTTAAAAAAGAAAAATTTTCGTGATATCACGCATATCTTCATACTTCACTTCACAAGTAAGCCTGAAATGTGAATAAAAAAGAAAGTCGCTGGGGATATCCTTAGATTGACCCAGCGACTTTCGAAAATTAAAGAACCGGTGATTTCTTTTGTTTGAGCATTCTTTATCACCGTCACATTTAGCAAACTATAAAGAAGTTCTTGCAGGACAGAATCTGCTTTTAATTCTGCTGCAAATTCAGGACAATAGGGTAGTCCAAAGAATCGTTTTGGTTAACACTTTTGGTGACGCATCAAATTTTTCTGCTAGAATGCCGGCGTTGCTCGCAACGGGCATACATGATAATACGAATAGAGTGGAGAACATGATGCTTTCAATTTCTAATAGATTTACACACAATAATTAATCAAAGTAATTATTAATGTAAGTTTATTTTTTGACTTCATATGGACTCAGTTTTGGTTGTTGCTTAGAATGAACAGATATTGTATCTTAAGAAAGGTTTTGAAGAAATGTTATTCTAAAAAAAAGAAACCTTTCTGTTGCATAAGTGAATCGAAGGTGCTATTATAAGGAAGTTGCTTTTAACGCGAGTTTTACTAGTTAAAAGTGAGAGCAAAAAAGATAAAAAAATATATTGAAATAATAATAGAGATGTGATATGATAGTATCACTGTCGCTTAAGACATGCTAGATTGCTCTTTGAAAACTAAACAAACAAGAACGTCAACAAACAATTTTTTAGCTTTTTATAAAAGCTAAGCCAACGTAACTTTTATGAGCTATATCAACTTTCTTGGAGAGTTTGATCCTGGCTCAGGACGAACGCTGGCGGCGTGCCTAATACATGCAAGTCGAGCGAATCTTAAGGTGCTTGCACCTTTTGGTTAGCGGCGGACGGGTGAGTAACACGTGGGCAACCTGCCTGTAAGACTGGGATAACTTCGGGAAACCGGAGCTAATACCGGATAATCCTTTTCCTCTCATGAGGAAAAGCTGAAAGTCGGTTTACGCTGACACTTGCAGATGGGCCCGCGGCGCATTAGCTAGTTGGTGAGGTAACGGCTCACCAAGGCGACGATGCGTAGCCGACCTGAGAGGGTGATC
>NZ_BAWM01000091.1 GCF_000759675.1 Neobacillus niacini
CGGAAGGGAATATCCTATGCAACAGGATAGTCTCGAAGAGACACTGACTTTGTGCGGAAGAAGTTGCTTCTTGTCGCACCCCCCCGTTCACACCGTACATGAGACTTTCACCTCATACGGCGTTCCAACTAATCCAATTCGATTTAATCATCAACACTTCTGAAATCGCAGCCCCTTCCATGTCTCAATTCTTCCGTTTTAATAAGTCGGTGCCTCCCGTAGGAGGTGAACCTCTATTAGTCTCACAAGAACCTTATTAACCGATAAAGATTTGCCTTGCATGATTAAATGATTCTTCATTAGTCTAGTGGCTATCCCTCCAGGCTGATTAGACCTTTCATTGGTACTGTGCCACCACTTTCACTGATATAAAGACAAGTTATACAATTACTAATGTCATAATTGCTTTCCTTGCCGACGCTTCTTCGGGAGTAAGCCCTCCACGTTATCAGCTTACAACGTTGAATTATATCTATTATAGAATGAACTTAGGTGCTTCCTGTAAGCCTGTTAGCATTCATACGCCTGTAACGTATCATGGATTTTCATATTAGTTATTTTTACTCACCCACATCTAACCTCACAATTTGGTGATATACACATTTCTATGTATCGCAGCTATAGACCCGTACATTCAGAAGTTTGTCAGCTTAACCATTTCTTTTAGGTTTATTCGCATTCTCACCATATTCATTCAACTCAAGCATCATGATTTACACCACCCCATCGGGTAGGCTTTCGTCAGCTTAACCTGTTACGGTAAATTCTCACGCCTTTTCGCCGAGCTTATAACACTATCATTCTTACTAAATCGAGTGCTATTCGACTAAGAGAGAACCCTTCAAGGCGTTACCCCATCATTTGATTCTTCGATATAATCCTTCAGTTCCGACAGGAACTGTCTAGCCTTTACCAGAGAAATGTGACCATCCTCCATTTAAGCTAGAAACATTTCGCACAACTAAACTGCCCCGTTAGCACAATAAGCAGCAGGACATCCTGTTAATTTAATAGACCAGTCACCTCAAGGCATTTTCCATTATACGCGTCCATCCTAACGGTTGGTTCTTCTCCATTTTTAGTTTTCAGTGTTACACTCAACTCGCGTTGATTAGTGAATTGATTAAAAAAACCACTCTTTGTATCAATAGACAATTTCTCCAGTGTAATGTCATCCAAATTAATATCAACTGCTTTTATTACCAATTCTTTTGGTGGAACGTTCAAACACAAAACTGCATAATCTGTGGCTTCCCCAGTTGTCAATATTGGCTTTTGGTATACATATGCAAAACAAATGATAAGAAAAACTAAAATGCGGAAAACTTCTTTCTTCAAGTTTGTTGCCTTTATCACGTTTCAATCACCCTTCTAATATCGTATAAAAATGTAATTCGATAACCCGTCCAAAATTCCTGCCTTATTGCACTATCCTGCGTCGTTAGCACAATAAGAAAAAGGCAGCCGCAGCAACCTGATCTTAAAGTAAAGCACCCGTTACTTTAATAAGAAATATTACACAATAGACCCACCTAGGGAAGTAAAAACGACTTTAATAAAAATGCCCCAGCCTAAATGGCTGGGGTAAATGAAGCTAGTATCCAAATGGTCTAGGCGGGCAACAAGGGTTGAATGGGAATCCGCACATCGTATGTGTTTCACAGCATTGATTTACATATGGTTCTGTGTGCGGGAAATAGTATTGATGATGAATCATATGCTTGTTAAAAGTAGTTATATGCGAAGGGTGTACATGTGTATTATACAAATTTGTTTTTACATATTGTTGCCAAGGTGAAACTTGTGGTGGATAATATTGAGCAGGGAACGCTTGAGGCGGGCAGTATATTGGCTGACATGCTTGAAATGGAAAGTATTGGACTGGCATCTGTTTCATGTGTGGTACTACATTGGGAGTTTCTTTCATTGGATGTACTATATTTGGAACTTCTTTCATTTTCGGTACTACATTTGGAGTTTCTTTCATTTTCGGTACTACATTTGGAGTTTCTATCATTTTTGGTTCTGCTTTTGGAGTTTCTTTCATTTTCGGTACTACATTTGGAGTTTCTTTCATTTTCGGTACTACATTTGGAGTTTCTTTCATTTTTGGTACTGCTTTTGGAACTTCTTTCATTTTTGGTACTGCTTTTGGAGTTTCTTTTATTTTTGGTACTGCTTTTGGACTTTTTTTCCAAAACATCGTTAAATGACCTCCATGTGAAAATATCTTGTTACTACATTAGTCTATGTGAACTTAGATTTGTGCGGACTAGTTTATTACCTATTTTGTATGAAATGATTCACATTACGATCTTATACCTCTTATTCATGTAATCTGTATCTGTTATCACAATAAGAAAACGGGATCGCCGCCGCCATCCCAGCCTTTAACTCTTGCACCCGTTAGTTCAATAACGAACTTCTCCTTTTGGGTTTATAATCAATTGAATTAGCAATTTCAACTAACATCTCAGGTGTCACCTTGTTAGACACCCGTTTATTAATACTGATCATATATTGCCAATTATCTCTTTCGAAAACCAATACATTAAAACCTGAAATGTTCAAATATGTTGCGTCATTTCTGATCTTTAGTTTAAAGAGTTTTAAAACATACTTATCTGGGATTGAAATTTTATGTTTAACAGGTCGAACATCAATTTTATAATGATTTTCAGGCGATTTAT
>NZ_BAWM01000090.1 GCF_000759675.1 Neobacillus niacini
TGCTTTTGTATGTGTGGCATCGACAATAATAGTTTTACTTTTAATGATTTCTTTTTCTAATGCAATTTCAACCGTCTTTCCAATAAGCATGTCTAATAAACCCACATCTTGAAGACGGAGCTTACGGAATTTCGTTAATGAACTTGGATTGATGACTGGATCCTCAGGTGCCATATCTAAGAAATATTTAAAAGACATATCATATATAGAGCGTTCAACTAGATCTATGTCTGATAAATCATAGATTGATTTCAATAGTAAATATTTGAACATACGGATTGGAGATACTGCATTTCTGCCATTATCAAGGCAATATTTTGTTTTTAGTTCTTCTAGAATGAAATTGAAGTCCACTAGTTCATTAATTTGACGAAGCATATTATCCTTCGGCACGACGATATCATAAAT
>NZ_BAWM01000089.1 GCF_000759675.1 Neobacillus niacini
GCGCCCGTAGCTCAATTGGATAGAGTGTCTGACTACGGATCAGAAGGTTATGGGTTCGACTCCTTTCGGGCGCGCCATATTTTATCGGGAAGTAGCTCAGCTTGGTAGAGCACTTGGTTTGGGACCAAGGGGTCGCAGGTTCGAATCCTGTCTTCCCGACCATTCTTTTACTCTAATAATATGGGGCCTTAGCTCAGCTGGGAGAGCGCCTGCTTTGCACGCAGGAGGTCAGCGGTTCGATCCCGCTAGGCTCCACCAATTATATTAATTAAAAAAATATGTTGACAATGTTATAATGCATTTGTTAAGATATTAAAGTCGCCAATGCGACTATGTATTGTTCTTTGAAAACTAAACAAACAAGAACGTCAACAAACAATTTTTTAGCTTTTTATAAAAGCTAAGCCAACGTAACTTTTA
>NZ_BAWM01000088.1 GCF_000759675.1 Neobacillus niacini
ACTTGGAAGTGTAGCTTTCTTCCCTATCAATGACTTGAACACCTTTTCGCTCGGCTTTGTATCGAATCATTTCAATGAAAGTCGAATATGGAATTTGGATGAAGGTTTGCTTATTTGCCTTTTGCATATCAACCTCCAATTTCCAGCCAATATTCCTTCCAATGATGATGGTATCTATGTTTCTTACTAACGCAATTTCCACCACTTTAGCACTAGCTTTATGCAAAAAATCCATGACCCGGTTATTTCTTTTTCGATCCAACGATATCATTCGTTTAGTGTTAAATATCCCTTCTTTGGGACCTTTTCCATTTCGAATAATACTCATGTACTTGCCCTTTAATTTGTTATAGTATTGATTGATCGATTTTAACCTTGTGCCCTTGATAAGCAGAGGCTTTTGCCCCGTGTTATCAACAA
>NZ_BAWM01000087.1 GCF_000759675.1 Neobacillus niacini
AATGTACATCTCCACGCCGCCCCTGGAGGCTTTCCCTCCCATGTCTCAACGGGTCAATTGCCCTCTCATTCCTTCGTCATGCCTATCCAAGGGGTGGAGGCCAGTTATGCTAACCTGATGGGTCACAGTGCCCTTTTGTTGAATAAACCTGGTACTCCGTACATATTTGAAATCCTACGAATAAGA
>NZ_BAWM01000086.1:0-6707 GCF_000759675.1 Neobacillus niacini
GTGCATTAATAGTGCAAGCACGGTTCTGGGAGGGGGTGGAGTACAATCTACCGTAAGGTAGAAAGGCTCCATTCTACTCGACTAACTTTATAAGTTGTAAGCATTATTTGTCTCTTTTCGACAGAAGTTCCAGATGATAAATTTCACTTATAGATATTGGAGTTGAAGATAAATGATATATTATAATGATGAAAATATACTTTTTCGAGCAATGATTAAGAGTGATAGACAAGACTTTGTTAATGCATTTGCTGAACAGAATTGGCATAAACCATTTGAGTTATTTAATGAATATTATAATCAGCAAGAAAATGGTGAGAAATCAGTCATTGTAGCTGAAATAAATAGTGAAGTTGCTGGATATGTTATATTACTTCCTTTTACTACAATTGGTCCTTATGCCTATAAAAACATACCTGAAATAGTTGATTTAAATGTACTTATTAAATTCCAAAAGATGGGTATCGGCAACAAAATGATGGATGTATTAGAGGGGCTAGCTAAAGAGAAAAGCAATTCTATTTCATTATCAGTAGGATTGCATTATGGATACGGTTCTGCTCAAAGAATGTACGTGAAAAGAGGATACATTCCAGACGGAACTGGAGCTTGGTATAGAGGGAAGCAATTAGAACAATATGCAGAATGTGCAAATGATGATGATTTGACACTCTACTTTTTAAAACGTTTAGATACCATCAATAATCCTTGAAAAGTCAAAAAATAAAAATAAAAGCGTAAATGAATTAACGGGTGCAAGAGTTCAAGATCAAGCTGCCATTTCGGCGGCTTTTCTTATTAGACTAACTGGGCAGTTTAGTTGAACAATTATTGACTGTTTAAATGATATTTTGAATTTAAAATGGAATCACTCTAGAAAATAGGGGTGATTTTTTATAAGGTCAATTGGATTTTTATGTTAATATTAGAAAAAACATACAATAAAATAAAAGGGGGAAGAAATGTGAAAGTAAAAACGTTCTTTGTAGCATTTTTGCTATGTCTATTTGTTATAAGTGGTTGTGAATCATCAAAGGTTCAAAAAGTTCAAAATTCAACTAATATCACTTTGCCTAAAGATATTCCGAGCTTTGTAAAGGAGAAAGATTTTGAGAAGGTAGATTGGGATAGAATGGCTACCGAATTTGACACAGGCGAAAGAAATGATATGTTTGGCAACAAAAATAAAATTGGAATAATTGGACCAGAATTAAAGCCTAAAGAAATAGATAAGTGGTTGTGGCATTTTTGGGGAATTAATAAAGGTGAATTTACTGTCGTGGGTTATAACAATAATACTTCAAAGATAAGTCCCATTTTAAGTGATGGGGTTTGGTCAAGGAATGGTATCGGTGGTGGTAAAGTTAACGGAGCAGATGCGAGTATACCTTCGAATGTCGTCCTACCAGAGGCTGGGAAATGGGCACTATTGGTTTATATTGACGGTAAGTTATTTGATACATTAGTTATGGATATTAAAGGTAAATAAGATTTGGCTTGGAGAGACTTCTCTAAGCCTGTTTTTGATATGAATTAAATTTCTATTTAATTAGCAATCGGTTTGTGAAGAATTGTACTTAAACAAACGGGTGCCAGAGTTAAAGATTGGAGCTGCCATTTTGGTGGCTTTTCTTATTGAGCTAACGAAGCAGGAGTTGAATAGGGATTGAAACTACAAAGTAGCCATTTACAATTCATTCCCCATTCGTTTTGGAGGAATTTTTGAATAGTAAAACGAACTTTATAAAATAGGCTTTTTCTTTTTAGTGTAAAAGGAGGAATTGTGATGGAAGTTATTATTCGTGCTGTGCAGATAAATGATGCGAAAGCAATTCATCGTATCTGTACTCAGGATGCTGTTTTACAGTATATGGTTTTTCTTCCCAGTATGAGATTGGATGCTATGGAAAATAGACTGAGCAACTTGGGAAATAATCAATTTGAATTTGTTGCGGAGTTCAATGGTAACGTTGTTGGATTTGTAGGTCTAACTCAGGGACAAGGTCGGAGGTCGCACTCTGGAGATATATTTATTGGCGTAGACAGCCAATATCATAAAAAAGGAATTGGGAAAGCGTTACTTACGAAAATACTTGATTTAGCAGACAACTGGCTAATGCTTGAAAGAGTTGAGCTTGGCGTTCTTGTAACAAATCCTGGAGCACAAGCACTGTATGAAAAGTTTGGGTTTACAATAGAAGGAAAAAAGAAAGGTAGCTTAAAAGCACAGGGGAGATTTATTGATGAAATAATGATGAGTCGACTTCGACCAAATGGTCTTCTCTTGAACACTTCACCATTATAAGAAAGAATTACTCTTTAAAACTACTATCGAGTAGATTGTGAAAAAATGTACCTAAAGTAACGGGTGCTTTAGTTTCACAACAAATGGGCTGTTTCGGCAGTCCTTTTTCATTATTGTTATTTAACTAACGAAGCAGTTTAGTTGCAGAAGAAATGCTTTATTTTATTGAATAAATAGAGGTTTTTTTATAATAAATATCGAAAACATTCATAGTTAATTTGAATGTAGTATGACAAAGTAATCCGTAAGTATCATGGAGGAAGAGATGAAGAAAGTAATAAACATGATTAATCCAAGTTCGGAAGTGGCTGGCGTGTCGTTAGTTGAATTGAAAAAAACAGAAAAAGCACTTGGTGCTATTTTTCCAGATGAATACAAGGAACTTTTTTTAGAAACGAATGGAGCAAAATTTGGCGATTGGACTTTGTTCCCTATTCAAACTAATGAACAAACTGCATTAACAATTGATATAGTAAAACAAAATCAGAACAGACCCAAAAATCTACCGAGTGATATGGTTTGTATTGGTGAAAAAATGAGTGGTGACAAACTTTGCTATCGAATTAGGAAAAGATTTATGCAGGAACTAATTTATACTTGGAATGACAAAACTGGGTTAGGCAAATATGCGTCTTTATCATTAAGTGAATTTATTGATCGGCATGTGCCGAAAGTGAATACTAATAAGCCTAATAAACTTGGCACTTTTATGGTTGAAAGTGGAAAGCTAATTGTTACTGACCCGTACTATAAAGTGGATGAAGAAGCTGAGTTGCAAATCGTACTTTTAAATGTGAAAAATGGTAATTGGACAGCTTCCATTTCTTATACTCCTGATGAAGTTGTTAAAAACTTATTTGTATTTTATGGGGAAAAGAAACCAAGTGGGAAATGGCATGTTTGCGATAAACAGATTGGAGTTGACTCTGCACAAGCAGGAATTTTTGATTTTAAAACATTTGGTAGAAACGAAGCCATCCAATTTGATGAGGTAGTTGCTTCAGATGCACAGGGGGGAGTTGTCTCAGATGGTATGGTTTCAATGTCTGGTTATGGTGACGGAATGTACGAGGTGAAAGTAAAATATAACATTTCAAAAAAGGTTGTTGGAGTGATGATTGACTTTGTAGATGAGGAATAATGCTATTCACCAACGAGCAGTAAAATACACCTTTGTTTATTCAGCTAACGGGTGCGTTAGTTGAAGTTCATGAGCTGCATATATGTAGTTTTTTTAATAGAGTAACTAGTTGTTTTGGTGAAGAAGGAATGTCAATTTTATCAACTAAAAGTCAAAAACTAATAGGGTGTTAACAATGAATAAAAATCGGTTGGAAGCATTTAGTGACGGGGTACTTGCTATTATTATAACAATTATGGTCCTGGAAATTAAGATACCTCACAGCTCTAACATACAAGATTTATTACAAATTTTCCCAACTTTCATTAGTTATTTAATTAGTTTCATTTATGTAGGAATATACTGGAACAATCATCATCATTTGATACACACTTTGCATAAGGTAACAGGACCAGTTATGTGGGCAAATCTGCATTTACTTTTCTGGTTGTCTTTAATTCCTTTTGCTTCAGGTTGGATAGGAGAAAACCATTATAAGCCTTATCCTACAATGCTTTATGGTGTAATGCTTTTAATGGCCGCAGTGGCTTACTTTATATTACAAGGTATAATAATCAAAGTAGAGGGGAAAAGCTCTAAGCTAAAACAGGCTGTAGGTAATGACTGGAAAGGAAAAGTTTCAGTAGTTTGTTATTTTTTTGCAGTTTGCACGTCTTTGAAATGGCCTTGGATCGCTCAAATAATTTATGTAATTGTTGCAATTATGTGGTTATTACCAGATCGCCGAATAGAGAAATTTATGCAAAGCCAGTAACCTATAAGGAAAGGTTCGTTCTTTAAACGGACTTTTGGGCAACATCAAATGGGTATGAATTACAATTAACCATACTTCTAGGACAATTAGTGAATTTTGGAGAAATTAAAATTATTGAAGATCCTCAATTAAATAAAGATTTTAGCCCATTTTATAGAGTATTGACTACAGTGAAACTGAACGAATCACTTTAAAAAAAATGAAAATGAATTGAACAGTGCAGAATTAAATCACATAGCTTGTTGGAAACCCGTTAGAGTGGGAGATGTCATTTTTAATCACTTGGATTAAATCTAAAATACATATAAATAACCATTTCCTTATTGAACTCCCATGAAAATAAAAACTGAAAAAGGGCATACAAAAATAGACCCAGAAAAACCAGTTTTAAAAAAAGGCTGAGCCTCTAGAAGGATCGAATATGGGATTGGCTGGTAAATCGAATGGTAATGCCTTTCTACTTATAATAAGAAAAAATAAAGCTAGCGCAACAAACAGAAAAAGGATTAATCTCCCATGAGTGCTACCCCTAAATGGCGCGACAGTCGGTGGTACACCGTGGTCGTTGGAGTCAGACTAACGGATGGGCTCAAAGGCACCATAGTTCAAAGACCTTCTTCGCCAGCATTAAAACAGTATAGACTCCCTGATCCATTTTCATTCTCTGTGGTGCAGCGCTTGTTTATTGCGCTGCATGGACGGCTAACGGGTGCTTTAACACAATAAGGAATACAATTAAAGAGCCTAAAATATGTAAGTTTTTATGCACTATTTGCGTATTTTTGCTCTGTTTACATTCAAAAAAGATGCTGCCGTTTATAGCATTTTTTAATTGCCAAATACAAGACTGCTCCAATTAGACGGGTAATAATTCTTTTAATTCGAGTTTCGTTAAAACCAAAAAAAATATTACATAAGCTGCACAATCCCGACAGAGCAATAATCCATCGAAGTAATATTTTGTTTATTAGTTACACTCCTTTATATGCTTTAATTTCATTAAAGACATCACTATTAATAACATTAATACATTCTTTTTTTAGTTTAACACCTGTAGAGAGAATTTACTTATTACACAATAAAGTTCATCGAAAAGAAGAGTTAATCCGTCTTGGAACAACGCACCCCGTTTAAGTAGATTTATTCACAAATTTGTTCTTTTTCCACTCATTTATTACAGGAATGCTGCCCCGATTGTTACCTAAAAAAAGGCTTCCTATAATTTAAGGAAAGCAGCCGTTAGCATATTCACATCTTATCTCCAAACAATTCACTTTTTTAAATTTTTGTATGATTATCTTTATAATTCTTTCTTACATTTTACAATTATAAATTTTATTGGTGGTTTATTTTTCATGTTCTTACTTGGCTCGTCAATTTCTGAAAACTCTACCAGTCCATATTTTCCAAATTCTTGTTTTATGGAGTCAGAATCATAAAAAAACATTTTTACGCCTTCCATTATCTCGAAATAGTCTTTATCCAATTGTTTGCCCTTACCAAACATTGGGGCTTTTTTTGAAACAGTTGTAAAAATCATATATCCATTTGGCTTTAACTGATTATAGCAATCTTTAATAAACTTCTCTCGCGCGCGGCTATTCAATAAGTGAATAAGTGCATAGCAAAATATACCGTCATAGAGTTTATTATCAAAAGGCATGTCAGCTACTGAACCATTAAAAATACTAATATCAAGCCCATTTTGTCTCGCCAAATCAATCGCTGTTTTTGAAATCTCAATACCTGTAACATTTATTCCATTGTCAATAAAAACCTTTGCATTTCTACCATATCCAATACCTGGTACCAGTATATCCTTAACATTCCTTTCAAGGAAAAAGTCCTTTGTTAAGATTGCTGAGTCTGTAGGTTCAAATCCCCACATCGTTTGTTTTTCTATAAAACTTGATTCCCAGAATTCCATTATTTCTCTATCTCCTTTATGTTTTATTTTAATGGGGCTTCTATGTTGTTTGACGCTAATGTTTATTTTAATTAAAGACATAATGACTTTTTAAAACTATAATTGGTATTCATCTTGTTGTAAACTTTTAAACTTCCTTTTGGTTTAACAATTATAAATTTAGTGAAAATTTATTCTTCAACCTGCTTCGTTAGCTCAAAAAGAAAAGCCGTCAAAAATGGCACCTGGTCCATTCTTGCCTCCCTTTAGTTAAACAGATTAGTCTTGTTTTTCAACTTCGTCCAAGTATTCCATAAACTTGTCGTGTAACTCAATATTTCCTTTTAAAGATTGATTTACTTTAAGTGAATTGATTCAAAATCTTACTGTAAATTTACCTGAAAAAGCTGAATTAACTTAATAAAAATAAAAGGACTCCCTTTTGGGGAATCCAATGCATTCAGTACCTCTTTTTGGTTAAAGGCTAATCTTCTTGGTTCGCAACACTGTCATTAGTCTCATCGGCACCTTCGCCGACCTTGTTACCCATGGCTCCTCCTGCAACAGCTCCTGCAACGGTACCAACTGGACCAAGAACAGA
>NZ_BAWM01000086.1:6827-261363 GCF_000759675.1 Neobacillus niacini
CAGCATCATTATCGATATTATTGCGTTGGTTTTTATCAGCCACTCATCTCACTCCTTATTTAAAATAGGCATGTACTTTCCAGCACAATCCCGTTACATATTTTGCCCTATTAGGACAGATTTACACGAAATTTAAATGAGTTCTTAAAATGTTGCAACTATAACTATCCTTCACCGTTGTACAAAAAGAAAAGCAGCCATAATGACAGCTTAGATCTTTAACTCTTGCACCCGTTACTTGAAGAACAAGATATGTTTATAATACAAAAAGCCTTAGACATATTTAACAATCCAAGGCTTTTTGACTTATAGATTCTTGTAAAATATACTTAGACTGGGCTTCACTATAAAATAAGAAACGTGACAAATTTACTTTTTAACGTGGATTAGGAAAGACTCTTCTAACCGTTTCATTAAATTCATCAAAAAAGCCTTCTATTGGATGCCCTTGTTTAATTCTTCTACCGTAATCTTTCATTCTTTCCACAAAGTCTGGATTTGATGATACATAAACGTTCTGAATATCACGATCTGAATCCCTAACCTTGTCTGCAATCTTTTTCTCAAGCCGATTTGTTACCTCACCTTTTGCACTATCGCGCAATTCAACTGCAACATATGCATTTCGATTTGTTACAATTACGTTTGCACTATCTACTTCGTCTAAATCAGTAATTCTATCAGCAGCCTTATCAGCTACTTCCATTCGAGTATTGTTATCGAAATTTCGATCAATATCATTTTGATTATTTGTAATTCTTCTAGTATCCACATTGTCAGGTTGATATCGTACATTCCGTGCTCCATCGTTGTTACGATTGTTCATTGCTACATCATCATTATTATTAGCATTACATCCCATCAATGAAAAAATGAACAAAAAAAACATAGGAAAAAGTTTTGCTTTTTTCAATGTTATCCCTCCTTATAATGGTTACGATTATTAATATAAACATTGTAGGAGTTGTTATACATGGAAAATGATTAATATCTTTGACCTCTCCAGAAGCGGCTTGTATCGCCGACTTTAAATGGAATGAAAAGGAGAAGATAGGTAAAGGTTCTTCAAAAAATGGTATTAAAACTTAAAGGTGTAAATTAACTATCCTGCCCGTTTGTTCAGGCCCACTAACAGTGGGGGAAATAGCAGACCATCTTCATATTCGCCAGCCTCAAGCATCTAAACATCTCCGTGTACTGCATGAAGCAGGAATGGTGGAGTTTGATGCAGAAGTGAATCGTCGAATCTACAAGCTGAGGTCAGAGCCCTTCGAAGCCTTAGATTTATGGCTGAAAGAATTCCGTAACATTTGGGAAGAAAAATTCGACAACTTGGATCGTTATTTGCAGGATCTGCAAAAGAGAGAAAATAAAGAGAATGAAAACTAAAATTATTGGAGGAATCATAATGTCAACTCAAATCAAAATCACTCATACTTTCAATGCTCCACGTGAACTTGTGTTTAAGGCATTCACTGAATCAGAACACCTAAAGAACTGGTGGGGGCCAAAAGGATGGACGTTTGAGGTTTCTAAATCAGATTTCCGTCGGGGCGGTGTCTTTCATTACAGCCAGAAACCTGCTGACGGCAACGTAATGTGGGTTAAATTTGTATACAGTGAAATTATTGCACCAGAGAAAATCGTTTACACCAGTTTCTTTTCTGATGAAGAAGGTAACACTTTACGTGCACCCTTTAACGCAAATTGGCCAATGGAAATCCTGAATACCATTACGTTCATCGAGGACGCAGGAAAAACAACCCTAACAATGATTGTGATTCCCGTATCCCCGACTGAGGATGAGTTCAAAACCTTCGAGGATTCAAAAGATATGGCTCAGGAAGGATATACCGGAACCTTTGATCAATTAGATGAATACCTAACAAAGATATAAACCGTAAAAATAGCCGCAGCAAAAAACACCGACCAACGGTATTTTTGTTGTTTATAACTTTCCCCCTTTAGCTTAATAATAATTAATTTCAAAATTTCATCGTTCGCACAATAAGTTACTCCACAATCTGGCCCGATTGTAGAATAAGAGCTAAAGACTTACATAATATTATCGGAGGTGTTGTAATGGTTACGGTTAAAAATGCTGAAAGTTATCTTAAAGAGAAGATTGGTGAAGACGCTGATGATATAAAAAAAGTTTGGGAAACATTTAAAGATTTTTGTAAAGAACCAGTTGAAGGAGAAGAAGATAAAGAAATTCTATTTCAATGTGGTGTTTATGATTTTACTGGAGAGGAACTATTTCATTTTGATTTAGTACGGCAGTTTACTGTTTATGAAGAAGACGAGTATTCTCATATGGAACATCTTCACTGTGAATGGTTGTTTAAACCAATAGATGAGTTAAGAAAATTAGAGGTATCTGAATGGTCAATGGATTACGATGATATAGAAGATTTTTTTAATCATATTGAAAAACTTCAGGAGTTTAAAATACCTTTGAATTTAAAGCCCATAAAATCAGAAATATATCAGGAAGAAGTTTAGATTTTATATCATTAACAGTAGGCATTATCAGAACATGGTAATGCCTCTTTCTTTTTCAAGCAAAGGTCAGAAGGGACCACTGCGGCGATCGCTTTTTCTTGTTATGTTAACGAAGCAGGTTAGCTCAGGACTTCGCCTCTAAGTCTCGGAAACGTCTTGAACACTCAACGTAATACGCAATTCAAAAAATATTTCTCTTGAGGTAATATTAAGATAGGCTTTCAAAGGGAAATAAATTTGATTTTTTCTTTATTTATAGAGGGGGATAATATCGTGATTTCTTCCAATTAGCTTCAGAAAACTATTTATTATAAAACAAATTATATTTATGTATACTTAAACCATTATGAGTAAAAACAATAAGGGGGAAACTAATATGACACAGAGAAATAAAATCAGCAATAAAAAGGAGTTGTCACCAGAACAACTTGAAGAACTACTCAGAGCATTGAAAGCCCGTTTTGAGAAAAATATGAACCGCCATAAAGGGCTTGAATGGGCTAAAGTACAAGCAAAGCTGAAAGCTAATACTGAAAAACTGTGGTCGCTCAATGAAATGGAAAGCAGTGGCGGTGAACCGGATATTGTTGGACATGATATAAAGACGAACGAATACATTTTTTGTGATTGTTCAGCGGAAAGTCCTAAAGGTAGAAGAAGTGTTTGTTACGACCGTGAAGCGCTGGAGTCAAGGAAACAACATAAACCAGAAAATAACGCCATTGATATGGCAGCTGCCATGGGCATTGAACTCTTAACGGAAGAACAATATCGAGCTTTGCAGAAACTTGGAAATTTCGATATTAAAACGTCGAGCTGGGTGCAAACACCCTCTGATATTAGAGAACTCGGCGGTGCCCTTTTTTGCGATCGTCGCTTCGGGCACGTCTTCGTGTATCACAACGGTGCGGAATCTTACTATGCTGCCAGAGGGTTCCGTGGCTCGCTAAGGGTCTAAATTTTGCACAGAAAGAACGGGATCGCTGCGGCGATCCTATTTTGTTATTGAGCTAATAGGGTCAGTTTAGTTGAACAATCGTCATTTAGCTTTTTTTCAACAATCGGGCCATTTAGTAGAACAACACCTTTACAGAAAATTGGATATCTATATTAAAGTTTAGAAGAGATTGTGAAGGTGTGTACTTAAATAACTGACAGGTTTATAGAATAAGGAGATTCACTATGCACAAAATGAAAAAAAAAGTCGCAAATGATTTCACTTCATTTGGGACATCATAAAAATCGCTTTAGCGATTCTGTTTTGGTAGGAAAATAGCAATTCAACTGAATTTTGATAATAATCACGATTGTGTTTTTGTATTTTTATTCACAAATTTATTAATATGTAGATGATTTTGGAAAAGGAGTAATCAGTATGAGAGAAACACCTTCTGTCTCTCCCAAATCCCCCTCCATTATAAAACAGGCTTTAACTGTTAATAGGAAACCTTTTCCATGGGTAAAGGCGTTTTGTGCAGGATTAGCTGCATCTTTGCCAGTCATTATTGGATTATTATTTGGGAATCTAGAATATGGGTTGATAGCTGGAATGGGGGGCTTTACTTATCTTTATGTGTTTAATATCCCATATGCTCAAAGAGCTAAAAAGCTATTTTTTGTGGTACTTGGAATGACTTTAGTCTCTGCTTTAGGGACTCTTGCTGCCCCTTATCCACTTGCAGTAGCTATTTTGATGGGGATTATTGGAGCTGCGTCTATTTTTATTTTTGGAGCTTTAAAAATTATAGGGCCATCTGCGATCTTTTTCGTTTTAGTTTTTGCAATGACAACTGGTATGCCTGTTCATCCAGAACTTGTATTGCTGCGCGCCGGCCTTGTATTTCTAGGAGGTGCACTATCGTGGGTGCTTGCCATGATTGGTTGGTTTTTTGATCCTCATGGCCCGGAAACAGGTGTAGTAAAAAAAGTATATTCAGAACTGGCTGCGTTTCTTGATTCAGTTGGTACAGAGAAATATAATGAGACAAGACACAGAGTCATGTCAGGCTTGAAGGAAGCAGAACAAACACTTGCAGTAGGATATATACCTTGGAGAAATACTGACATATTTAATCGATTAGTTATCTTAAATGATCAAGCAAACACGATATTTTTGTATGTACTTGAAAATTTTTCGAAGACTCACGTAAAATTGCCACCAGAATTAGGAGAATTTATCCGGGAAATTGCTAATTCGCTTGATCTGAAAAATAAGAGTGAAAGTGTTTCTAAAAAAATCCTTCTGCCGGAAGAAATGGATGAATCAGTTCTACAGTTATTCACAAAAATTACCGATGCTGATGCGATCATGAATGAACCAGCTTCAAAGATTAATCAAGTGATTCGAATTTTTAAACCATCACTCAGGACCATTTTTTTGGGGGCCTTTGATAAAAACTCCATTGTTTTTATTACTGCTGTACGGTTCGGTATTGTCACCATTATCGCTGCTATTATAGCGTATCAGTTTGAATTTACAAGGCCCTTTTGGGTACCGTTATCCTGTGTAGCTGTTATGTCAGGCTTTACTATTGTCGCTACCTATCATCGTGCGATTCAAAGAGCATTTGGTACAATCCTAGGTATATTGATTGCAAGTTTAATTCTTATGACTCACCCTTCTGGATTCATCATAGCTGTACTTATTCTGCTATTGACGTTCATTACAGAGTTGTTTATTGTAAAAAATTATGGTCTTGCTGCGTTGTTCTTTACACCGAATGCTTTGCTTATGGCTGAAAGCACGAGTCATGGAAGCTTTACCTTTACTTATTTTGCATCAGCCAGATTAATTGATATCTTTATCGGTATTGTCATTGGTCTAATAGGAGTATTCTTCGTAGGAAGACAGTCTGCCTCTAGTCGACTCCCACATTTAATAACCAAAACGATCCGAAGTCAGGCGCAATTTTTATTAATTCTTTTCTCTGACCAGGGAACCGGATATAATGCGAGAAAAAGCAGAGAAATAATGAAAATGCGAACGAATTTAAATAATTTAAAAACACTATATGATACAGCTACAGGTGAAATTCCAGTTAATAAAAAAGCACTAGAATATTACTGGCCAGTCATATTTTCCATAGAGCATTTAGGATATTTACTGGAAAATTGCTCAAAAAATGAATATCGTCCTATTTTATCAGATAAAACCCTTTCCCAATTGCTTTATGTTTGTGAAACGATGGCTAATGCCGCCAATCGAAAACAGTCACCCTCAATAAAAAACGTCCCTGAAATTGAAAAGTTTCCAAGTATACATAATGAGATTATTACCTTGCAAAAATCCCTTCAAATAGATGAAGGAGTTTCTTTTTAAATTTAAGGGCGCTTATCTTTAGTAAGAAAGCGTCTTTTTGATATGCCCCTACACATTAAGGGATTAGATTTTGTTAAGGTAAAAAAAGATTGTGAAGGTTTTTACTTAAACAAAACTCACCCGTGGATGGTTCTTTTTTTTTTTTTTGGATTAATTTGTAAAATCTAGTAAAATAGTAAGTGGATGTAGTTTTATTAGTCTGCGGTTAGAAGGAAACATTTTCAGAAAATGAAATGCAAGGAAAAAGGAGTATTTCAGCGTGAAAAATATCATCATAGGTACAATTTGTATAATGTTGGTTGGAATAACGGTTGCCACATACTTTTTTGAAAAGCATCCAGAATTAACTACACCAGGACGGAGTCAACCAATTGAAGAGCAAGATACACAAGAATTCGAACCACCTCAACCGAGCCCATTTCTGCCAATCTATGAAGACAATTCAATTGGATACTCGCTTCAAAACGATCAATTACAAATCACCTTTAATAAAGGAGATGATTGGTCTATAGTCCCAATTGAAAAAGAGAAATTATTTGCAGGAGAATATAATGGAAACGCGCAAGAACTCATTGAGAATAGCTATATCCTTACGCAAAATCGTGCTGCCTTTTTATATTCAGAAGGCAACAGTATCAAATTGAAATATTCTCTTAACCAAGGAGAAACGTGGGAAGATAGTGTTGTGACGGCTCAATATCCGACAATCCGTTTCCGAAAGGTTAATTTTTTAAATGAGTCCTTTGGATATGTCATCATTTCAGGTGATCGAACTATGTCACAGGAATGGACGACCGTTTATATCACGAATGATGGTGGTAAGCAATGGAGAGAGACTAACCATTCAAATGTTACTAGATTAATTTATGATGGAGGATTTGTTGATGAAAACACAGGCTTTTTATCATTCGGAATCCTTAATCCTATAGAACCAGATCTTTACGTCACACAAGATGGTGGGAACTCCTGGAGTAAAGCCAATGTAATGATTCCAGAGAAGTATCATGAAATTTTTGTGATGTCTGAAGTCCCTTTTAAAGAAGAAAATCACTTGGCTGTTTATATCAATCAAGGACCTAATGGGGACTACGAAGGTGGGAAAGTAAAGGGAAAATTCACTTCAAACGACAACGGTAAAACATGGGAGTTTTCCATGGAGGTACTGCCAAATGAATCTGAATAAGAAGAAAATCGTGGGGTGGTTGTTTTTCCTTATCGCCATTGGGCTCTTTTGTATCCAAATGGGATACTTCTTTTTACAATCAAGATACGGTATGGAGTACTCAGATAATCGAATTTTTTATGTGATAAACATTATAATTTTTGTCTCCATGTTTTTTTCCATTTTTCTTCTGCTAACTGTAACTAATAAGTGGAAAATGATAATTGGGAGTATACTAGTGATTCTCGTCCTCCTACTTGTGGGCTTGCTTATAAACCATAGCAGTAAAATAAATCACATTGTAAGCATCTCACCAGACCTTAAACATGTGTTTGTCATAAAAGAAAATACAGAAACTGGTCAGTCAACATATTATAGAACCTACTATGGGATATTCGCTCGACCAAAGGAAAACTTGCCCTATAAAACAAATGGCGAGTTTAAGGTAAAATGGTTAGAAAAAGACATTGCAGCACTTACATACAAAGCGGCTGATAATAAAATACACCAATACATTGGTACATACGGTGATCGTAATGGAGGTTCATCATATTCTTATGTTGGTCCATCTATCCAGGGAAAATGGGAAGTGGGCAATATGCGGATTATTAGTGCTTCTGAAGGTATTACGATAGACAACAACGGTGAAATTGAAAGATATGACTGGGGAAATATTGTTCAATTTGGGACAATCGCTGTTGTTTTGATGAAAAATAACGAAGCACAATGGACGATCGGATTAAATGAAAATTTTAAAAGTAACTCGAATGAACCCATACCACCCCTGGTGAAATTACCATATATAAAGCAACCCTGGATCATAATAAGCCAATAACCCTGGAGTATGTATCATCTGAATAATACTGTCCTACTAAGTATTAGTGGTGGAAAATTATAAGAGTTTCATACTATTAAAAGCCGAATCGCATATGGATTTCGGCTTTTAATTTCATTGTTTTATAAACTTCTGTTCTTGAAGAATCGAGTTTATAATGTGCATCGAGTTCCATTCCCCTGAAGAAAACATGGTGATGGGATATTTTTTTGGAAAAAGGGTATTGCTAATTTGATTTGGTGACAAGCCATCTTCGTAGTGTTTGATGATTTTACCTTGGAGATCTAACAAATAATCAAGCTTTCTTTGTAAAGCAGCACGCCCATCTTCTAAAAAGCCAGCATGGCAGCAAAACACATCCCCAAAATCAAAGGTTAATACTTTCCTTAACGAATCGATGATGGTTGGAATGCTTTCTTCTCGTAAAATAACCTTTGTCTTTTCCTGGCAATACAAATCACCAGTAAATAGTTGACCGGTTTCACGATTTAAGAATGCCAAATGATCGATAGCATGACCAGGTGTTTCAATCACGTCCCATGTGGCATGGCGGGATGAAAAAGTTTTTCCAATTGTCTCTGCATGAAAAGGAGGACGCTTCCCCCAGAACACCTTTCGATATAGTGGATAATCAGGCTTCTTTTTACAATAATCCAACATCATATCATTCATATAAATAGGTAGATTCATTTCATTTTGTAAAAAAGCTGCACAGCCTGTATGGTCTTCATGAAAATGTGTGATGACCACTTGATCGATATCCTGTTGTTTAAAAAATGGTTTAAATTCCTTTTCTAATGATGCGGCACCCGTATCAATAAGAACTCCGTCGAGGACGAAACAATAAACATTTAATTTTACCCCTTGAAATGCTACTGTCCCGTTTCCAGCTTGAACACCCTTTATCGTCTGCTGGTTGAAACTCTTCTTTAATAACATAAAATGAAACCTCCCCAAAACCTTCCCTTTGTCAAAGTTTAACACGAAATGAATAGGTATTCATTAATTTAATACTGATTTTATTCCGAAAGTTCAGAAAAGGATTTCAACTATAAGTGTAGAAAGCTATAGGTAACACTTTACGTAAGGGGAAATACATGAAAATGAGGAAATTTCATCAAACGATCAAAAATTATCTACTTTCCCTCCCATACCGAGCAAAATTGATACTTGTTTTTTCTCTTCTTATTCTCATTACTGCTTCCATTCTAGGAAGTATTACTTACTATCAATTTGCAAAATCGAGCCAGAACAAAACCGAAGAATATCAGATTCAATTGGCGGATCAAATTAACCAGCATTTAAATCGCTATTTAAAGGAAATGCAGATTATTTCTTTGTCACCATTTTATGACCAAGAGGTTTTGGACATCTTGCAATCACATCAAACACCTAGTGAGGTTACATCGTTTCCCCCAGCAGCTGAAAGAGTTCCGATGTGGAGATATATTTCTAGTCTCATCCATATGCGAAATGAAATTAGAGGTATACATATCATGGCAAATGACGGTACAATCTTTAGTAATTTAGATTCAAATACAGTCTTGCTAAAAGTTTTCGAAACAGATAATGACTGGATCAATAGGATAAAAAAGGCAGACGGGGAGTGGGTCCTGCTTCCTTTACATAAACCAAATTATTATTTAAATAAAGACACTTCTGTATTTTCTGTAGCTAGGCTCATACGAGATCCCTCCAGCCATGAACCGCTAGGAATTATTAAAATTGATTTAAAGCAGGAATTAATCAATGAAATCGTCAGTAATTCAAATGCGAAAAGTCATATTTTTATCCTGGATAAGAATAACGAGTTTATTTACCCCAATAAGGAAGATAAACTAATTGAATCCTCTTTTCTATCAGAGATTGAAAATATCAAGGTGAATAACTATACCAACATCCCGATAAATGGTACAGACTATATGATGGTCTATCATCAGTCAAGCTATTCCGGTGTTAAAACCATCATGCTCACGCCACGATCTAGTGTATTTAGTGAAGTGAATCATCTACGGAAAGTGATCATTTTAGTTGTTATCGTGGGAATACTCATCTCATTTTTATTAGGATTTTTGCTTTCTAAGCCACTAGTAGGTTCGATTCACTCATTACGAAAAGCGATGGGTAAAGTGGAAAAGGGGAACTTTGCCCAGAGGGTAACGATCCAGTCCAATGACGAAATTGGTGAACTAGGAAAAGGGTTTAACCTCATGATTAATGAAATTGATCGCCTTGTCTCAGAGGTTTACACAACGAGTTTACGAGAAAAAGAGGCTGAAATTAGGGCGCTGCAAAGTCAAATGAACCCGCATTTTCTCTATAACACATTAGAATCTATCAATATGCTTGCGATTACAAAGGGCAATCTAGAAGTATCGGATATGGTCTCTTCACTGGGTAAATTACTTCGGTACACCATCGATAACTCATCCAAAATTATTACCTTGGATGAAGAATTATCCTTTATTCGGTCCTATGTGGCGATCCAAAAGGTAAGGATAGGTGAAAACCTCCAATATACTGAAGGCATTGAACCAAATCTAAATAAAGTTTTACTGCCAAAGCTTGTATTACAACCACTTGTCGAGAATGCCATTGTTCATGGGATTTTTCAACAAGGCGGGCACATTTTTATAAAGGCATATGTAGAGAGAGGGTTATTAAAAATATCTATTAGGGATAACGGGAAAGGGATTACCGAACTAGAATTAACAAAGCTTAAGAGATTAATTGAGAATCAACATACAGTATCGTCTGAAAAACATAATGGGATTGCTTTAACAAATGTTCATGAACGTCTACAGCTCCTTTATGGAAAACAATTTGGAATAACCATTGATGGTAGGGAACAGAATGGGTTTTCAGTAACGTTGACACTACCAATACAGAGAATGGGGGAAGAAACTCGTGAAAGAAATATTAGTGGTTGAGGATGAAGCCATTATTCGACAGGGGCTAAAAATATTACTTGAACAAGTGATCGGAGGGTTTCAGGTTACGGAAGCAAAAAGTGGTGAGGAGGGACTAACCCTTTTTCACCAACGAATACCGCATTTAATTATTACCGATATACGAATGGGCGGTATGGATGGACTTACCTTTATTTCTAGGGTAAGACAGATTTCCGAAGATGTACCGATTATTATTTTAAGTGGGCATGGTGATTTTGAATATGCCCGGACTGCTATGCGTTACAGTATCACCGATTATCTATTAAAACCTATAAATAGAGTCGAGTTATCAGAGACGTTATCAAAAATATTTAAGGATCAAGAGGAAGAGAAAATAGAAACCTCAAAACAATTCCAAAAAATCCTTCAATACATAAATGACAACTTAAGTCATGAAATTACCTTAAAACACATCGCAGACCATGTCTATTTGAATCCACAATATGTAGGACAATTATTCAAGTCAGAACTGAATCAAACCTTTACGGATTATATAACGGAAGAACGTTTAAAACGGGCGAAGCATTTATTAAAAGGTACTAGTTTAAAGGTATACGAGGTGGCACAGCTTTCAGGATATAGAAGTCCCAAGCATTTTATGACTGTCTTTAAGCAAGAGGTAGGGACAACACCCGTGCAATTTCGGAATTTTTCATAAAATTTTTTACAAATCTATGATTAACGAACTATATCTCTTTTTGAAGGGATATTTTTTGTAGGGCTTCATCTTTAAAATGTAAGACAAAGGGAGGTATGTCAAATGAAGAGAAAGATAGGACTCATTTTTTTAACACTTTTAATGGTAGCGTTTACAGTGGCGTGCAGTAACAACACTGAAACGGGATCGAAGGAAAATGGCTCAAAAGAGGATGAAGAAGTTGAGTTGACCTTTATGATGTGGGGAAATGAAGCACATCAAGAAGTGTACAACAAATTAATTGCAAAATTTAACGAAACACACCCGAATATTAAGGTGAAGATGGAAAGTGTACCATTTCCAGATTATCAGCAGAAAATCACCGTTTTAGCTGCTGGTAGAGAACTACCGGATGTTGGTTGGGTGGCAGAGCGGATGGCACCTCAATTTATGGAAAATGGACTGTTAGCAGATGTATCTTCCTTTAAGGAAGATAAAGAATATAACATGGATGACTTTTTCCCATCCACACTCGATTTATTCGAGAAGGATAGTAAATTGTACGGAATCCCATTTTCAACTCCGCCAATGGTTATGTTCTATAACAAAGACTTGTTCGTAAATGCTGGTGAGAAAACACCAAATGAACATGTAGCAGCGGGAACGTGGAATTGGGAGCAGTTCGAAAAGTCAGCAAAGGCGATTTCAGCTGATGGTGTCTATGGTGCGAACTTCTTCCGTGATTGGAATACGTGGATTTCCTTACTATCACATACTTGGGGTAATGGCGGTGACTTGTTTAATAAAGACATGAGCAAATTCACTTGGAATAGCCCACAAGGTCTCGAAACATTAAGCATGCTTGATCGTATGATGTTCAAAGATTCATCACATCCAAAAGCTGGTGAACAAATAAGCTTTGATTCTGGAAAAATTGGGATGTTCTTCGACGTTTATAGCTATGTATCAGCTGCTCGTAATGTAAAAGATTTTGCGTGGGACATTGCACCACTTCCAGAAGGAACAGAAGGCAGATTTCCAATGCTAGGTCAGGCAGGATATGGATTATTTAAAGATTCAAAACATCCGGAAGAGGCTAAAGAATTACTTAAATTTTTTACAAGTCAAGAGGGAATCACTGAAACATCCACATTCTTTGTACCACCACGTGAGTCTGTGCTAAGTTCTGACGCGTTTGTAAATCAGCCAAATAACCCGCCGGCAGAAAGTATTAAACGTGCGGTTATTGATGAAATGGATAATGCCCGTTTACAAGCTGGTCATGTGGAATGGCAAAAAATTGATACGGCGATTCAATTTGGGTTCGACGAACTATTTGGTCAATTGAAAAAGCCAGAAGACATCTTAAAAGGTATGGAAGAAAAAATCAATCCGATATTGAAGTAATCAAAAAGATGCGGTTAAACCTGAATAGGCTTAACCGCATACCTTTTACAGGGGTGAAAGACTATGACGGCATCATTAAAACAAAATCTTACAGAAAATAAAATGACTTTAATTGTGAGTTTACCAGAAAATCGATTCGATTTAGCAAGGGCTGCCATTCAGACAGGCGTAGATGCAGTTAAACTGCATGTGAATGTCAATCATCGTGCATCAGGAAATATGTTTAAGTCAGTGGAATCTTATGTTGAAATATTTCGCAGTATTAGGGATGAATTTTCTGGACCACTTGGAATCGTTCCGGGTGGGTCATTTGGAGATATAAAACAAAGTGAAATGGAGCAGCTCATCGCTCTAGGGTTCAATTTTTATTCCATTTATGCCCATGATAAACCAAGCTGGATGCTTGGGCTAGACAAGATTGAAAAAACATTTGCGATATCGAGTGACTATTCTCTCGAAACTATAGGTAACGTTAAGCATTTGGGTGTTACCGCTTTAGAAGCGTCCATCATTCGAGGAGAAGAGTATGGATCGCCACTAACCTTCAAGGATGTGCTTGCCTATAATTGGCTTGTCCAACATGTCGATGTTCCTGTTCTTGTTCCTTCACAAAGGAAGTTAGTTCCTTCTGATATTCCTTTACTAGCTAAGGCTGGGGTAAAAGCGGTTATGCTCGGTGCCATCGTGATTGGACACACTGAAGAAAGTATTCAACATGCTATTATATCTTTTCGAAATGCAATCGATTCATTGTAAAGGGGGTAGGAGAGTTGGAATCAAATGTTCAAACTGAGAAAGTTCTACCCACAAAGGGTATCAAAAGAAGAAAGAAATTCATCGGCAGTGAATCGTTTTATGGCTATTTATTTGTTAGTCCAATGGTGATTGGCTTTCTGTTGATTATGTTTTTTCCGCTAGTCTATTCCATTTATATGAGTTTAACAGATTGGCAGCTTCTCGGTGATCCAAATTTCATTGGGACGGAAAACTATCAACGCTTAGTAAATGATCCCGACTTTTGGGTAGTATTGAAAAACACGCTTATTTTTGCAGCCGGTCTGGTGCCAATCAATATCCTGATTGCGCTAATGTTGGCATTGCTGCTACAGAGGAATTTACCTGGAATTGGATTCTTTCGAACGGCGATTTTTATTCCCGTGATGACTTCTATCGTGGTTTGGTCGATTATTTGGAAATATATGTTTGGAACCGAGGAAGGATTTATTAACCAAGTACTTGCTGCCATTGGAATTGACGGACCCGCCTGGCTCTATGATCCAGATCTAGCTCTGGGAGCCGTTATTGTGGTAAGTGCTTTGAAAAATGTTGGTTTAAATATGGTGTTATTCTTAGCTGCCCTTCAGCAAGTGGACAAAAATCTTTATGAAGCTTCCTATTTAGATGGAGCCAATAAAGTAAAACAATTTTGGCATGTCACGCTGCCAATGATTACACCTACTGTATTTTTAACATTAATTTTAACGGTGATAGGTTCAATGAAGGTGTTTGGGCAAATCTATGTGATGACAAACGGTGGACCTGGAAATCATACGAAGGTTTTAGTTTACTATATTTGGGAGAATGCATTTAAACTATTTGATTTTGGATATGCATCGGCCATAGCACTTGTTTTATTTGTGATTATCTTATTTTTTACCATCATTCAATGGAGTGCAAGAAAAAGGTGGGTTTTCCATGAAGAATAAAAACAAAAACGGAATCTTTACAAAGGTATTATTTTACGGAGTGCTATCACTAATATCGCTTATCATGATTGTCCCTTTTTTATGGATGATCAATACTTCATTCAAGGATTCAACGAAAATATTTATTTTCCAATTAATCCCTAACCCGTTTAAGTGGGAAAACTATTTACAGGTGTTAGAATCGACACCATTTCATCTTTTCTATTTTAATAGCTTATATATTGCGATTTTAGTAACAGTCGGAACCATCTTTTTGGGTTCATTAGCCGGTTACGCCTTTGCAAAACTTACGTTTAAGGGGAGCTCGTTTCTTTTTCTCTGTTTGTTAAGTACGATGATGATCCCGGTAGAGGTCATCACCATTCCCTTATTTTTATTTATGAGAGATTTAGGGTTAATCAACACACATGTTCCGTTAATTGCAATTCCGATTTTAGGTCCGGCAGGAGTATTTGGCGTATTCGTTATGAGACAATTTTTTTTATTGGTGCCTAAGGAGCTTGAAGAAGCTGCCAAATTAGATGGCTGCTCGTACTTCCGTATTTACTGGAACATCATGCTTCCGTTAGCAAAACCAGCCGTTGCAACGCTTACGATTTTTACTTTTTTAACAAGCTGGAATGAATTTTATGAACCACTTATTTATATTAACTCAAAAGAACTAATGACCTTACCATTAGCATTGGCCTTATTTACCGATGAGGTTGGTACGAAGTGGGAGCTGCTTATGAGTGCATCGGTGATGGCAACTGTACCATTGTTAATTATCTTCTTTTTTGCCCAAAAGCAATTTATAGAAGGGGTTGCTATGACTGGCGGCAAGTAATCAGAGACTTAAATACGAAAAAGGATGTGTCTTTTTTGAAGAGAGAACTAGAATTTGATGTCGTCGTAGCAGGTGGAGGTCCTGCCGGGATCAATGCAGCGATTGCTTCAGGTAGAGCAGGAGCAAAAACACTATTAATTGAAAGGTATGGTTTTTTAGGTGGAATGTCGACAGTAGCACTTGTCTATCCATGGATGACCTTCCACACAGAATCAGGAAAACAAGTTATTAAGGGCATTGCACAGGAAATCGTTCAGAGGTTAATGGATAGTGATGGATCACCTGGTCATTTGCGCGATACCGTAGGGTTTACCAATACACTTACCCCATACCATCCTGAAAAATATAAGCTGTTAGCATTAGAAATGCTAGATGAAGCAGGGGTAGAAGTCCTTGTTCATAGCTTTGTAGATAAGGTTAAGGTAGAGGGAAATAAAATTTCTTCTATTAATCTAACAACTAAATCAGGACCGATAAGAGTTGCTGCAAAGCAATTTGTTGATACAACAGGGGATGCGGATATTGCTTACTTATCGGGTGCCCCTTGTTTAAAAGGGAGAGAAGGTGATAGTAAAACACAGCCAATGACGATGAAGTTCAGGATGCGGGGCGTGGACCTTTCGAAGGTAAAGGAAGCCATGAAGGCAAATCCAAGTAATTTTTATAAAAAGACACCGATTGCTGAATTGGATGAAATACCAATCACCGGTGTACAGGGATTTTATAAGGAATGGAAGGAATCCGGAGTGCCGATCAATCGGGATCAAGTTCTCTTTTTTGCAGGTCCTGAAGAAGATGAGGTACTCGTCAATTGCACCCGTGTTCAAGGACTAGATGGAACAGATGTATTTGATTTAACCAAAGCGGAAAAAGAAGGCAGGAAGCAAGTATTGATGATGGCTGAATTTTTGCAGCAGAAAATTCCTGGATTTGAAACGGCTTCTATCTCAGCTGTTGGATCGCAAATTGGTATTCGTGAAACAAGAAGGATTGACGGGCAGTATGCGCTCACGATTGAGGATGTTGTAGCAGGAAAGAAATTTGATGATACGATCGCTCTCAGCGGCTATCCAGTTGATATCCATGACCCTACCGGGAAAGGCGTTCAAGCCAATGACATCGAGGGTGACGGATGTTATGGAATTCCCTATCGATGTCTCGTGCCAAAGGTAATTGAAAATCTATTAGTGGCAGGAAGATGTATTTCAACTACTCACGAGGCATTAGCTACAACTAGACTGACTCCTAGTGCAATGGCAACAGGGCAAGCCGCTGGAACAGCCGCAGCACTTGCTATTACCGATCATGTGGCACCTAAAGATATTGATATTAAAAAGCTTCAAGGCATTTTGATAGAGAATGGTGTGGTCATTTAAATTCTTTTTTAGAGGAGGAAACATATGAAACACTGGAGAAAAATCGTATCCCTAAGTCTTGCATTACTACTTTTTTTTAGTTCTGTCGCTATGATTTCTGCTGAAGAAATTAAACAAGAACAAGCTACACTCTTACTGGTTCCCTTAGATGACAGACCCGCCAATGTTTACTTTCCACAGAAAGTGGGTGCTTCTGCGGGTATACAAGTGATTTCACCGCCAAAAGAGATGATAGGTAAATTTACGCAGCCAGGAAATGGCCAAGAAATTAGTAAGTGGCTTTTAGAGAATGGAGACCAAGCCGATGGGTTCGTCATTTCAACGAGTATGCTTGCCTATGGCGGTTTAGTAGCTTCTCGTACAGGCGTCAAATCGTTAGAAGAAGCAACGAAGGATATCCAGGTAATAAAAGAATTGAAAAAATTGTACCCTGAAAAACCTGTATATGTCTTTGATACGATTCAAAGATTAGCCGTCACTGCGATAAGCGATGAATACTTAAAATATTATTCATTAATAAGTGAGTGGGCGGTTTTATATGACAAGGTAGTGAACCTAGGGATGCCAGGAAAAGAGCGATTAGAAGTGTTAGAGTCGACGATCCCTGCGACGGTATTGGAAGATTACAAGAAAGCTAGAGCTAGAAATCACACCGTTAATAACTTAATGGTTGAATGGGTTAATGAAGGTTATATCGACCATTTAATACTGGCACAGGATGACGCAGCACCTTATGGACTTCATCGTGCGGAAAGAGAGCTTTTACTCCAAAAGGTGAACCAACTAGATGTCGAAGACCAAGTTGCTGTCTTCCCAGGTGCAGATGAAGTGGGAGTGGTATTGGTATCACGATTTGTCAACCAATTATATAAAACCTCTCCGGCATTCTTTATTGAATATGGAGGAGTTCATGGCAAGGACTGGATTGCTCCTTTTGAAGATACCACCTTCGATTACAATGTTCAAAAGCATATCGTTTCTGCTGGAGGCAGAGTCGTTGATAACGAGGACGATGCTGATATCCATCTTCTATTAAACACACCATCTGAGAGTGGAACACCTAGATTAGAAGATATTGAAGAGCTTGTCGCTAGAACGAACGAATTAACAACAAGTGGAAAACAAGTGGCTATTGGTGATGTCTTAATCGTTAACAAGGCTGATGAGGCTTTTGTTACGGAGCTTGCTGAAACAGTAGATTTAACAAAAATTCTAGCCTATAGCGGCTGGAATACGGCTGGAAATGCACTTGGAATTACAGTAGGTCATGCAGCAGCACGTACTGCATTTTTAGAGCAACAGTCAGGATTCGGTGTGCCTTTATATGAACAGGCTGCTGAAAATCATTATGAATTTTTACTCCACCGGTTTGCTAAAGACCAAGGGTATAAAAATGTTGTCCATCCGGCAGCAAGAGCCTATATCGGACAAATTGGCGCAAGTGAATGGGACTTAGGGAACAAATATGATTTAGTAAACAGCTTTGTAAAAGAAAGATTAACAGCTGAAACAGTAAATTGGTACCAATATTTTGATGATAAAGAAGTGTACATTGGTTCAAGAGGAAATAAGGATTTCTACAAAACTATCTCATCTCTAGAAAATGTTCATGTAAACCTGCCATGGCCAAGAATTTTTGAGGCAGAGTTAGAACCAGAGTTGGACCTCGAATAATTAATAGTAGAGGGCAGAAGTATTTCTGCCTTCTTTCATTTTTTTTATGCTCTGTTCAATAATATTGTTTATTATCAAATATAAATCAAGGACCAAAAATAGTCCTTGATTTAATAATAAAAGTAAAGTTGCATTCTTATTCCAGAAACTTGCCACATTGAACAATGAAAAGACAGCTACTGTAATTGAAATGTCGATTATCTTAACAACGATACATAACAATATTATGTCAACTTCCTTTGAATGGGAATTTTAAAAAGTCATGAAATCAGAACCAGTAAGATCTTAATGGAGCGTTCCGGTTTTTTATGGTTATTTTTTCATTTTCAATGAATAGCAGGAGATAAATCTATTAATAGCTTGTGAATTGTATATAGATTTAAGAGTATTATGTTAAAATCTACTAAAATAGGAAAAGAGTTACCCCAAAGACTTAGGAGGTTTTCGCATGAACACGAAAGAAAAATGGAATCTGAAACATATGGATAGAATTACTCAAATAAAGGAGCCTCAACCAAATCCAAGATTGAAGAAGCTAGCAGCTTATTTTAAAGAAGGTGGTAAGGCTTTGGATATAGCTTGTGGACTTGGTGGTAACAGTTTGTTCCTTGCTGGAATGAACAATCAAGTAGAGGCAATTGATATTTCCGAAGTAGCTATCAACTACATCCAAGAGCATGCCGTTAAAGATAATCTCAGTGTGCAACCTCGAGTAACCGATCTAACTGACTTAGATACTCTAAATTTGCAGAATAACCCCTTTGACTTTGTTGTTATGTCCTATTACCTAGATCGTTCACTGTTTCCAGTCGTAAAGAACCTGCTTAAAGATGGAGGGTATTTCTTCATGGAAACTTACTATCAGTCACCATTTACCAAAAATCAAGGAGTATCCGATCAGTATAAATTGAAGTCAAACGAGTTGTTAGTTGAATTTAGAGATTGGAAGGTTCTTTATTATGAAGAGAATGAACAAGAAGGTTGGCAATCGATATTTTGCCAGAAACAGTAAAAATTGATATACAAATGTCAATGTTTTTTAGTAAGTTCACATTGGTGTGAGCTTTCTTTTTTGTACTAACGTCAGCTGAAATTTTAGAGGCTATGCTGTTGTGACAACCTTTTCTAATTGGGCTAACAAGGCAGGATTTTTCAATAATATAGTGGAATTAAGTAATATTAAAGGAAGTTTCAAGGGAGTTTTACTATGGTAAAAGATTGTATTTTCTGTAATCTAGAACTAGAGCCCAAACAAAGAGTAATTTTTAGTAATGAATATTGTATGTTTTTACAGTTGGAACAATATGAAATAAGAGGTAGTCAACTAGAAGGGGCTGGTCTTATTGTTCCAAAAAAACATAGAGAAACCGCATTTGATTTGACTCGTGAAGAATGGAATGCAACATACACACTTCTAAAAGAAGTAAAAGAATATTTAGATGAAAAGTACCAACCTCAAGGCTATAACCTTGGTTGGAATTGCGGTGAAGTTGGTGGACAACATATCTTCCACGCACATTTTCACGTTTTACCAAGGTATGCAGATGAAGCTCTGGCAGGAAAAGGAATTCGGTATATGTTTAAAGGTAAAGAGAACAAAAGAAAAAGTTATTGAACGGGTGCAAGAACTTGGAATTAACTATGGGGATAAAAAGGAAACTACAAAATATCAACATTCAAAAATTGGAGAGGTTTACAATGCTTATCCTTTTTAACTTTATGCTACTAATGGAATAAGCCACGTAAAAAAGCTCAGAATCTCTGAGCTTTTTTACGTGTTAAATAGAGTGTTTATAGAGGCCCTCCAAACACTAATTGATTAAAGTGTTTGAGATAAGACCTCTAGTAAACGATCCTAGTTATTTGCACCGTAGCTAATTAAGTTCGTGAAAATTCGATATCCTCCTGGAACTTGAGCACCGATTTGACGGTAGAATACAAGGTTGGTGTATAAGAATGTTCCTTCACCGTATTTAGCCATTAGGATTCCGCTGTTGAAAGGCGCTTCGCCAGGGTCTGCCATCGATACGAATGTTTCATAGTTTGCATCCCATGCTGTTGGGAAGTAGAGAGCTCTTTCTTGTACCCAGTTATCCCAGTCACTATCATTAATTTTATTTGGATAGTTAAACAGCGGATGTTCTGGTTGAGTCACAGTCACCTTTGCATTTTCGTCTGTCACGCGCACTCGAATGGAAGGGGATCCGATGGTTAATGGGTATGGTGGTGTGAATCGATTGTTATTCCATGGATCTCCAGAAGTAACATACTGCATTACTAAATGTCCACCCTTATTGACATAATCAAGTAACCTTAGATTATTTGACAATATGTCTGGTCTTCCAAGTGTCGATCTGATTCCTGCAACAATTGTATCATATTGTGTAAGATCACCGGTTGCTAGGTCTTCAGGTGTTAGCTTCGTAATATCAAATCCAGCATTTAGCAATGAATCTGCAATGGTGTCAAAGCCGCTATCAATATAACCAACCTTCAAATTGTCTGGTTTTAATAACTCAAAGGCAACCCCGTTAATATTCGAAGGGTACATGAAGAAAGAGTCATTTATATGGTCATATTTTATTTCTTGTACGGTAGTGTTGAATGTCTTACCATCAGCTTTGGCAATGGCGCCGATTGTAAAATTACCTTCCGCAACAGTAGTAGGAGGAACTAATGTGAACGATACTTCTTTTTCCTGATTTCTTTCCGTAAAGCTGACATCTGCCGCTGCTGGTTGACTTGACCAGCCTTTAGGAAGATTCAAAGAAACGGTACCGTTATTAGAACCATTGTAATAGTTTTTCACTTTAACATTGACCGGAATTTCCTTTTGTACCTTGGCAGTGTTAACAGTGATATTCACTGGGTCAGGTGTAACACTGAATTTAGGGAGCACACTCACAGTATTATCTAAGTCAATGACAGAGGTTGTTTCCACACCGTTTTCCTTAAATGTTAGTTGTGCCTTAAGAACTGCATCACCGTATGGTTGGTAATATTCAGCATTAGCAGGTACGGTGACATTAAAGGTTACCGTTGTTGATTCACCTGGTTTTAGATGTTTTACTTCACTAACACCTTCATGTTTCCAATCTTCAGGAGTAAGTAAAGCTGCTTCAATATGGTTGATTTTTTGTTTTCCTTCATTTGAAACCTTAACATTAACTTGAGTTTGTTCACCTTGTGTTAATACATAAGAACCGATTTCAACATCAACGGCAAGGTCGGAAGCAACGAAACTAACCTTTTGTAGCTGTTCTTCTTTTGCTGCAAGCTTATGAAGTAAGTCATTTTTAACGGCAGCATCTAATTTTGCTGATTTTGTGTTAGAAATTAATTTTTGGACATCTCCTAAAGCCTTTTGTGACTGAGGTAAAATCGCCGCACGATCTGGGTAAAGCTTGATAATGCCTTCTAATTGGTTTTGTAAGGAATCCAATTTTTCGCTGACATTATCAGCAGGAACGATATCTGCCCATGCATGGAAGTCGTACGGAACTCCAGCAAAAAGGTCATTTGAATCCGTTTGGACCGCTGATTCGACTAATTTTAGATGTGATTTTCTAGGTGCAACTGGAATATCATTTCCCATTCCTTGGCTCTTGTGCAGATATCGAGATGCCTCACCAAGTTGTGGATAACTCATTCCGTAGATTGGATCAAAGTCACCAATTTCAATAGAGGTTGTGGCAGTTGCAGCATTAGCTGGTAAATAAAACTTTTTAATCTGCCAAGGCTGTAATCCATTCTTCAATTGTTCAGGGAAAATGTTCGGATCGGCAGCATCTTTAAATGCTTTTTCGGATAAAATCGCCATCAATCTATGGTGTCCATGCTGGGTTTCATCATTTTCGAAAGAAGGCATCACTATATCAGGCTGATACGTTCTAATAAATTTGATCAAACGTTCGTACGTTACTTCTTCTCCCCATTTTGTTAGGGTTTCAACTGGTGATTTCGAAAAACCAAAATCATAGATGGCATCAGATGTTGTTTCACTTAAATGATAGGCTTTAACACCAAAAATCTTGGCTGCTTCAATCAATTCATTGGAGCGAATAATTCCAAGGGCATTTCCTAACTCGTTTCCAATGGCATTTTGACCACCTTCACCACGGTTGGCAATTAAACTAGCAGTTTTCACACCTAACCCACGTGATAAATAGGCAAGAAAGTCACTTCGTTCATCGTCTGGATGTGCTCCTGTATTTAAGAAAGTAACGGTAGTATCTAGAGGCTTAACAACATTCCAAAGCTCAACATCAGCTTCACTTTGTTCTTGTGCAAGAGTTATCGGAGGTAGTAAGGAAGCAATTAAAAGAATGGACATCAATAAACAAAAAAGTTTTTTCAATTTTGTGAAACCCCCTTCATTAGTATGTGAAAAAATCGTTCCAGAATCTCCTTTCTTCATATGTATTTTAGTTAGTAAAAATAACTAACTAATTAGATAAAAATACTTACAAGTCCGATTATATTATCTTTCAGAATATTGTAAATATTACCAAATTACTATCTGATATTTGGAAATTAGGTCCAATGAAGTAGTGCTAAAGTAATAGGTCTCAGTATTTATAAGGGTTAAGAAGAATGGATTTTACTTCGTTACTCACAAAATAATCATAATTATCTAAATTTTAAAAATTTATTATTGTAGACGTTTCCAATTTAAGGTATAGTGGAATTAAATTAGTTAAACTTACTAACTAACACTATCAAAATTCATTAAGGCCGTGATGTTTATGAATAAGAAACTATCTAATGCTGCAATTCGGACAAATAATAAAAAGATGGTTTTGCAGTGTATCAAAAATCATCAACCGATCTCCCGAGCAGAGATAGCGGAAAAGGTCCTTTTTAGTAAGCCAACCGTTTCCTTACTGGTCGATGAATTAGTAAGAGAGAACTGGGTTCATGAAAAAGGCATCGGAGAATCCTCCTCACAGGGTGGTAGAAGACCTATTCATCTTTATTTTAATGAAAAGGCTGCCTATGTAATCGGGGTGGATATCGGTGGTACCAAAGTAAAAACCGTTATTTCTGATCTTGGGGGAACGATAATTTGTGCAAGCAGTTTTAATACTAGTAAACATTTAGAAAATGGGTTACTTAAACAAATTCAAAAAGAAGTGCAAGAGATGACTCAAAGGAATGAGTTAGATAAAGGTTTGATTCTCGGCATGGGAGTAGGAGTGCCTGGTATTACAGAAACGAAAACGGGGGTTGTTGTTGAAGCTCCAAGTTTAAAATGGATTCGTTATCCCTTTTTGACAGAGGCTGAACGATTCTTTTCCTTCCCTGTTTATGTTGATAATGATGTCAATATAGCCGTTCTTGGAGAACAATGGTTAGGCAGGGCTAAAAGTAAAGAGAATGTACTGTTTATATCCGTGGGAACAGGGATCGGCAGTGGAATTATTATTCATAATCAGCTTTATCGGGGATCCTCTTATGCGTCTGGGGAGCTTGGATATATGGTTACAGATAAAAATGATATGAAAAATGAGTTTAAACCAATCTTTCATCGATATGGTTACCTTGAAAGTGTTGCAGGTGGAAAAGCGATTGGGAGAAAATTTTCACAGCTTGTCCAGCAAAACAAGAGTCATCCTTTATTTGCAGAAGCGGCAGAAACGGAGTTGACTGGTGAGCAGGCTTTCTCGTTTGCGAAAGCAGGGGATGTAACCGCTCTTTCTGTTGTGGAAGACGCCATTGAACATTTAGCCTATGGAATCATCAATGCTGCTACTCTATTAAATCCAGAGGTCATTATTCTAGATGGAGGAGTGATGAAATCAACTGATTTCATTCTTCCAAGATTACAAAAAATTGTTCATCAATACCTTCCTAGTTCCGTAGAAATATTTCGATCACAATTAGGGGAAAATGCAGGAGTTTTAGGGGCAGTTTCTTTGTTCATGCGGGAATACGATAGTATTTTGAATTAGGTTTTTTCAATTCAAGTTTTCATTCCTTTGGTTCTTAGCAGGTCTGCCTGCTTTAAGAATAAATAAATTCATTAATAGGGGGAGAAGTATGTTTAAGAAAAAAAATTTATTGGTCTTCTTGATAGCTGTACTGATGCTTTTCGTGTCAGCCTGTTCGAGCAGTTCCTCAGGCGGGGAAAAACCAGCGAAAGAAAATGATGATGGAAAAAAAGAAGAAACAGTTGAACCAAGTGGCAACCTTGTTATTTATACTGCTCGTGACCAAACGATAGTAGACAAGGTTGTTGGAATGTTCAATGAAAAGTACCCTGACGTTCAGGTTGATGTGTTAACCATGGGAGCACAGCAGGTTCTTGAACGTGTTCGTGGGGAAAAAGCGAATCCACAATCTGACTTTTGGTGGGGTGGAACACAATCTGCTTTCATGACAGCAGCAAATGAAGATTTGTTAGAACCGTTTAAACCAAGCTTTGATGCAAGTATTTTACCAGAACATAAGGATCCAAAAGGCCTCTGGTATGGTGAAATGCTTCTGCCAGAAGTAATCATGTACAACTCTGACATGCTTAAGAAAAACGAAGCTCCACAGGATTGGGATGATCTACTTGATTCGAAGTGGAAAGACCAAATCATCATCCGTGGTGTATTAGCATCAGGAACCATGAGAACCATCTACTCTTCTATCATTCATGAACAAGGTGCAGATACTCCTGAAAAGGGTTATGAGTGGCTTAAGAAGCTTGATGCCAATACAAAAGAATATGCGCAAGACCCAACAAACCTATACTTAAAGCTTGCTCGTCAAGAAGGTTCGATTTCTCTTTGGAATCTACAAGATATATTGATCCAAAAAAATCAGCTCAACCAACCATTTGATTTCGTGTATCCAGAAAGTGGAGCACCAATTTTAGTAGATGCGGTTGGACTTGTAAAAGATGCGAAAAACCTTGAAAACGCAAAATTATTCTATGAATTCTTGTTTGATCCAGAAACTCGTACAACTTTAGCAAAAGATTTATATCAAATTCCAACTCGTACAGATATCGACAAATCCACTATGCCAGATTGGTATAAAGAGCTTGACCTGAAGTCATTAGACCTTGACTGGGGTGTAATGGCTGAAAAAGAAGCTGAGTGGATGCAATATTGGGATGAAAATATTAAAGGTAAAAATTAATAGATTACAATAAAAGGGGTGAAGGAGTTTTTTCACCCTCTTTTACAAGGTCGGAAGGATTTAAGTTACTTTCTTACCTTGTAAAAGAATAAGCCCTAATAAAGGCTTTTCTTTTTGGCTCATTTTTAAGAACAGCGAGGTGTTTATGTTGAAAAGTGTAAGACTTGATCACGTTAGTAAAATGTTTGGAACCGCCATAGGAGTAGAAAACGTCGATATCGATGTGAAACCTGGAGAGTTTTTTACATTTTTAGGTCCATCAGGATGTGGAAAAACGACGACATTACGGATGATAGCGGGATTTTATTATCCATCAAAGGGAAAGATTCTCTTTGATAACAAGGATGTAACGACACTGCAGCCAAATAAACGGAATATTGGAATGGTCTTTCAAAACTATGCCCTTTTTCCTCATATGACGGTATTTGAAAATATTGCATTCGGTCTTGAAGTTCGTAAAATGACAAAAGCGGTGATAAAAGAAAAAGTCGAACGTGCCCAAAAGCTTGTTCATCTTGAAAAATATGGGACTCGTAAAATTAATGAGCTTTCAGGTGGTCAACAGCAGCGTGTTGCCTTAGCTCGTGCTTTAGTCATTGAACCAGATATTCTTCTTCTTGATGAACCGCTATCCAACTTAGATGCGAAATTGCGTGAGGAAACGAGACTAGAGATTAAAAGACTTCAAGTCGAATTAGGTGTGACAACGATTTATGTAACCCATGATCAAACAGAAGCCATGACGATGTCAGATCGAATTATGGTTATGAAGGAAGGGGTCGTTCAACAAATTGGATCGCCGCAAGAAATTTATAACCAACCTACCAATCATTTTGTTGCTTCCTTTATTGGAGAATCAAACATCCTTGAAGCTGAAGTCGTTGAAGTAAAAGCTGATGCCGTCAAGGTTAAATTGGATGAGGACATCTTCGTTCAAGGAAGTATGTCACAATCAGCAAATGGGAAAAAGCTAGCGGTAGGTGAATCTATTAAAGTTTCGATTCGCCCTGAAGCCGTATTTGAAGGTTCGGGTCCGAACCAGGTGACAGGCACCATTCAATTTGTGGAATTTACAGGGGTAAGCATTAATTATGTTGTTAAAGTAGGCTCTAATATCATGAAGGTCATGATTATCAATAAAGGAAATGAGATCCTTAAGCGCGGTGATTCTATTACCCTTCACGTACCGGAAAAAGGGATTTACTTAATTGGTGAATAGGAGGTGAAAGAATGGGTGCAAATCAACCTACGGTCGTGCAAGAAAACTGGTGGGCTCGGCTTACACGTTCAAAATATTTTGTCTATGTTTTAATTTCTCCACTATTTTTAGTTCTTTTAGCGTATGTTATCTATCCGTTTTACCAAACCTTTCTTCAAAGTGTAGTGGGCGAGGAAGGGGCAACTCTCGAAAATTACCAACGTTTTTTTGGTTTAACAAGTACAGCCAACCTTGAAGCGCTTTGGACAAGTGTATATATTTCGGTCATAAGTGTGATTACCTGTGCAATTGTTGGTGTCACCATGGCGTTTTTAATGGAACGATACGAGTTTCCAGGAAGAAAACTTCTGTCCGTCTTAATTCTGGTACCGATGGCATTGCCGCCACTGGTGGGTGTTTTATCTTTTACCTTTCTCTATGGAGAAAGCGGTATTATCCCAAGGGCATTTCAGGTACTATTTGATCTCGAAAAAGTACCTTTTTCATTAAAAGGTGTTATGGGTGTCATCGTCGTTCATACGTTTACTATGTACACGTACTTTTATTTAACGGCAGCAGCAGCGATTAAAGGTCTGGATCCTTCCTTAGAAGAAGCCGCAACGAGCCTTGGATCTGGAAGAATTCGCATTTGGTTGAAGGTCATCCTTCCCATGTTAACTCCAGCGTTAATCGCATCTTCCTTACTTGTATTTATGATTTCAATGGCCTCATACACTGCACCGTTGATGTTTGGTGTCGAACGGACGATGACGATGCAAATCTATTTATCTCGTACAAATGGAAGTCTCGATATGGCAGCAACACAATCTACCATTCTATCGATTGTATCGATTTCCTTCTTAATTTTGATGAGATGGTACCAAGGACGACGGAACTATCAAAATCAAAGTAAAGGAATCAGTGTTCATCGCACCGAATTGCGTTCCCAATTTGCAAAATATATGTCTATGGTTCTTTCATTTATAGGAGTAATTATTTTAATGCTTCCGATCCTTGTTCTTGTCCTGATATCTTTTTCAGTTGACGGGGAATGGACGGTTCAAGTTATCCCAACCGCCTATACATTGCAGCACTATATTGATTTATTTACAGATGAACGAACCTGGCGTCCAATATGGAACAGTTTGCAGATGAGTTTTGTGGCAACAGCCGGAAATATTTTGTTCGGTGTGGCGGCGGCCTATGCCATGGTTCGTACGAAGTTTAAAGGAAAAGCCTTACTTGATATATTAATCATGGTTCCATGGGCACTGCCTGGTACCGTTGTAGCGGTTAACTTGATAGCTGCATTCAGCGAACCGAATGTATTCAGCTTTAATCAAGTGTTAATTGGGACATTCTGGATTTTACCATTAGCCTATTTCGTACGGCATTTACCACTTATTTTCCGATCCACTTCTGCCGCGTTAATGCAAATGGATGAATCCGTGGAGGAAGCGGCTCGCAGCTTAGGTGCCAATTGGTGGTATTCGTTTAGAAGAGTGGTTGTTCCGATGGCTTTCTCAGGAATTCTTGCAGGAACCTTGCTGGCTTTGGTTCAAGGAATAGGTGAATTTGTTGCCTCAATCTTAATTTATAGTACTTCAACCATGCCGTTATCTGTAGCGATATTCCAAAAAATGTATGCTTTCCAATTCGGAACGGCCTGCGCCTATGGTGTGCTACAAATCATTCTGATTATTACCGTTCTTTTCGTTTCGCAAAAGATAACGGATGGAAAAGCAGGATCGGCTATTTAAAAGGGGAGATCTCGTTGAAAGCATGTGATATTCATGGTAGAGACCTAAATACGCTTGCGCAGGCCACATTTGCTGTTGTTCCATTAGGGAGCTTTGAGTATCACGGACCACATTCTCCTCTAGGTACGGATATTGTGTTAGCAGATGGATTTGCGAACGTGATTGATCCTAGCTTAGGTGGTGCTGTGTTCCCAACCGTTCCTTATACAGCCTGTCCCGGAAAAACCAACAAATATAAAGGGACCATTCCGATTCGACCCAGCATTATTCAAGAATATTTGATTGATATTTCGATGGGAATTATCGAGCAAGGTATTAAAAAAATTATTCTACTCAATGCACATGACGGAAATATGGGGGTTTCTCGAACAGTAGCAGAATATGTAACTGGTAAGCATGTTGATGCAAGCTTCTTACTGGTAAATTGGTGGCAAATGGTCGATATAAACGCTGCTGCTGAAATTGGATTTGAAGGTACGAAAGGAAGAGGACATGGTGGACCTTATGAAATGTCTGCTGTTAAAGCGTTTCGTCCAGATTTGGTCCATGTAAATGTAGAGGATGAAGAATTTAAAGAGGTATCTTCGCTTTCATCCTACCCATACATTCTAGTGGAGGGCACTCCAAAGGCATGGGATGGTTATACAGGGCTTATTCAACAAATCTCCTATGAAAAGGGGAAGAAAATCGTTGAGAAAGCAACAGCAAATATGAATGCGTTAATCAAAAACTGGCTTGAAAATTAATAGACAGAAGGGATTGACCAAAGTGAAAACCTCACTCAGAGAACAAATCATTAATAAGGAAGGTACAACTTTTCCTTCTAGAACCTATATGTCCATGGTGCTAGAACCAGCCTATGATGAGGCAAAGCAACAATTTATTGATTCAATGGTGGAGATTCATCATGCCCATTTGATCATGCTTGTAGAACAAGGGCTTGTTGGAAAAGAAGAAGCACAAAAAATTGCCAAAGCCGTTTCTAACTTGGATATGGAAGATATTAAAAGAAGAAGCTACACCGGTGAATTTGAGGATTTATTTTTTGAAGTCGAGCATTCATTAATCGAGGATGCAGGTGATATTGCTGGAAACCTTCATATAGCAAGAAGCCGAAATGATATGGGAATTGCGATTTACCGCATGACACTTCGGAAGAAGCTATTACTATTGGTGGAAAAGGCGTTAACACTCCGCGAGGCCCTTATTGAATTAACGGACGAACATAAAGAAACGGTGATGATTGGTTATACGCATACCCAACAGGCGCAACCAACAACATTGAGTCATTATTTAAATGCGATGACTGATATGCTTACACGTGATATCTTTCGATTACAAGCCGCCTATAAAACGGTCAATCGCAGTAGTATGGGGGCAGCTGCCCTAACAACATCGGGATTTGCGATTAATCGAGAGCGTATGAAAGACCTCCTTGGCTTCGAGGACATGATTGATAATGCTTGGGATGCTGTTGCAGGTGCAGATTATATAGCTGAGACTGCTGCTGCAGTTCAGTTGTCCGCACTAAATTTAGGAAGATCCATGCAAGACTTCTTATTATGGGGTACACAAGAGTATGGTGCATTTCTTCTTTCCGCACCATACGTGCAAATTAGTTCTATCATGCCTCAAAAACGAAACCCTGTTTCGATTGAGCATATGAGAGCTCTTTTATCTAGTGTAGCGGGAGATTGTCAAACAGTCTTATTAATGGTCCATAATACTCCATTTGGAGATATTGTTGACACAGAAGATGATATGCAACCGTACATATGGAAAGCAATTGAAAGACTCGGTGGCATCTATGATTTATTAACGTCTGTATTACTCACTATGGAAGTAAATAAAGAAACCCTTCTGAAAAGAGCTAAGGAAAGCTTTGCGAACGTCACTGAATTGGCCGATACCATTGTCCGAAAGGATGGACTATCCTTCCGTCAGGCTCACCATGTTGTAAGTTCAACGGTTAAAGAGTTAATGAAAAATGGAAAAACGTCTTTAGAATCATTAACATTGGAACTTTTAAACGAGCAATCAAGAAATGTAGTAGGAAAGGAATCTGTTTTAACAGAAGAAGATTTAAAACAATGCTTGAGCCCTGAATATTTCATTCAGATCCGTGATTTACAAGGCGGACCAAGCCCAAGTAGAATGGAAAAAACAATCCATGTGCGATCAAAGGAACAGAAAGATTTAACAAGCTGGTTAAGTGAAAGACAAGACCATCTGACAAAATCAGCTTCTATGGTTAAGGACATTATTACGAAATGGACTGGAGACGATGAATAAGAACACCATCGAACTGCTTGCGGTCGATGGTGGTGGAACAAAGACACATGCTGTTCTTGTTAATGCTGAGGGAACCATCCTTGGTGAAGGAAGAGCAGGGGCATCTAATTATCAGGTAGTCGGTGAGGACGGAGCCAAAGAGGCTTTAATAGAAGCAGTTCTTGCTGCATTTACTGAAGTCGGTGGTTTGGTGAATGTGGAAAAAGCAGTATTTGCATTAGCTGGAATTGATACGTCAAAGGATGAAAAAATAGTAGAAGGTGTCGTTCAGCGTGTAGTTACTGATTTGTCTATCAAGATTGGTCATTTACTAATAGAAAATGATTGCTTGTCTGCCTTATTAGGAGCCACGCAAAATAAAGCTGGAATACTCTTAATTGCCGGAACAGGCTCCATTGTGTATGCTCATGATGGTAACAAACGAATTGTCAGATCAGGTGGGTGGGGACACCGAGTCGGTGATGAAGGAAGCGGATATTGGATCGGCAAACATGCGATCCAGTCAGTCCTCAAAATGCAGGATGGACGTGGAGAGAGAACTCTTTTAACGCGGCTTGTATTGGATAAATTAGGTTTCAATAGGATTGAAGATCTCTATAATTGGACTTATAGTGATTCTTATTCCGTTGATAATGTAGGAGCCCTTGCGGCTGTCGTGGATGAAGCTTATAAATTGGGAGATGCAGTTAGTAAACGTATTTTAGATCATGCGACAGATGAACTAATACTCCTAATAAAAACCGTTATGGAAAAAGCTGATATCCAGCAGGAAGATTTTGATTTAATTTTACAAGGTGGGGTATTCCATCATAATACGTATATAAAAAACAAAGTTCTAGAAAGCATTCAGCAATACACATCAAAGGTTAATCTCATCCTTGCTACCGAGGAACCGATTCGCAACATTATCAAGCGTGGATTGAAATCACGATAGCAGTCATGGGTAAACAACAAAACCAGGTGACGAAGGCTCTGCAATAAAGTAAAAAAACTTGCCAAATATATGGCAAGTTTTGCTTATTAATAAATGTTTTTCTTATGGTATTTATTTGATAATTAAACCTAAAATTTTACTTATAACGTAACAAAATAGACTCTGTCTCTTTGCTTCTTATTTTTCCCTTGTCATTTTAACAAGCGTAATAATATCTTGTGATACGGTATCATATGGAACAGAATCCGCTTTTAAATTGTTTTTAATCTTTTCTATTAGCACCACTGCTTCGGGATTTGTTATAGTAAGGGTTTGGACATTTCCATTAAAGACTTTGTTCATATAACTTTTTGCCTTGTCGAGATTATCATCTACATCTTGAGCAGCTGTATTGTTCATATTAGCAGGAACTTTTTTATTTTGGTCTTTTCTTGATACTCCATCGACACTATTGAGGACATGCTCCTGCATGGAATCGTATTGATTGGAGGTCACCTCAGGTGTTGCGCGCGCAAGGATGACTGTGTCATCTAATACAAATACCTTGACCCCATTGATTCCTTCCCCTCCTAATCTCGATTCCAGATGAGAAGAAATTCCGCCATCATTTAAACCTGAGCTACCGATCAAGCTGTATACATTTGTTCCTGTTCCATGAGAGGTTCCTCCATGTTCATCCGTTGTTTGTCTTTTTTCCCCGTTTTCACTAGGAATAATTAAGCCATCATTCATATTTCTTGTTGAAATACTTTTATCATAGACACTTGTTTGATGTACTCCATGCATGTCACGATGACCTTCTTCGGCTTTGACGGTTTCATCCATCAAATTCTGTTGACCGGAGCATGCAGTGATGTATAAGGCTGCACAGGATATACCCGCATATTTCCAGATATTTTTCATTATTTTCCACCTCATAACAATAAATTTAAAGTTATTATGCCCAACATACTTTTACGTATGAATGGATTTTTTTTGGGGTAATCTATCCTTTAAATGTAGGAGGTGGATTTTATGGCAGATAAATCCAAACAACAGGAAAAAAATGAATCACTTTCTCGCCGCAAATTCCTTAAGAATTCTGGTATTGCGGTAGGGGGATTGGCTGTAGGCGGTGCACTAGGCAGTTTACTCCCATTTAAAGACAAAACAACAAATACACAAGTAGTTAAAAACCAAGGGGCCTCTGAAAGCTATAATCTGGCATTAATGTATTTTACCCGCGAGCAATTTAACATCGTTGAGGCCGCAACAGAGCGGATTTTCCCAGCTGATGATAAAGGTCCTGGAGCAAAGGATTTGGGTGTTGCCTATTTTATCGATCATCAATTAAGTGGGGACTGGGGCTTTAATTCAAGAGAATACATGCAACCGCCATTCTTTAAAGGTGAAAAAGTTCAAGGGTACCAAGGAAGGTTAAGAAGACGTGAAATTTTCGATATTGGTTTACGTGAATTTCAAAATCACAGTTTAACAAAGTTCAAAAAGAATTTTGTTGAACTTAGTGAAGAGGAGCAAAACGATATTTTAACAGATTTTGCAGAGGACAAGATAAACCTTACAACGATTTCCCCAAGTGGTTTTTTTAATATGTTGAGAAGCAGCACATTAGAAGGGGTCTATAGTGATCCATTATACAGTGGAAATCGAAACATGGAAGGCTGGAAAATGCGGAATTACCCAGGTAGTCAAATGGCTTATACACAAGTGATTGATAAAGAATTTACAGTCATTCCTCCAAAAAGTCTAAAAGATCACCTTGGGCATTGATGTATTTTTGAATTTGCACTAAATCGACGATGAATGAGGTGTAAGAGGTGGCAAAGAAATTACCGAAAGTGGATGTTGTTATTGTTGGCGTTGGCTGGGCAGGCGGAATTATCGCTGCTGAGCTCACCAAGCAAGGTTTAAATTGTGTTGGATTGGAAAGAGGAATCGAGCGAAAAACGGAAGATTATTTTATGGTACATGATGAACTTCGCTATGCTCTTAGATATGACTTGATGCAGAATCTCTCAAAGGAGACCATTACGTTCAGAGGAAATGAAAAACTCCGTGCTCTGCCCATGCGGCAATACGGTTCCTTTCTATTAGGGGAGGGATTAGGGGGATCAGGTGTTCATTGGAACGGGCAAACCTACCGTTTCCTTCCTTACGATTTTGAAATTCGCACTAAAACCATTGAAAGATATGGTGAAAACAAAATTCCTAAGGATATGACCATTCAAGATTGGGGCATTACCTATGATGAATTGGAGCCCTATTTCGATAAATTTGAAAAAATGGCTGGGATTTCAGGGGAAGAAAACCCCCTTGCAGGTAAGAGGTCCAGTCCCTATCCAACCCCGCCGATGAAAACAACACCTGCACTTGAAAAATTTAAAAAAGCAGCAACTAACTTGAAGTTACATCCCTATAATCGACCTTCCGCAAATCTTTCAGAAGCATACACCAATCCAGATGGGGTAGCACGTGCTGCCTGCCAATATTGTGCTTATTGTGAAAGGTTTGGCTGTGAATATGGTGCCAAAGCGGACCCGGTTGTGACCGTTATACCAGTAGCAAAAAAGACCGGGAAATTCGAGATTCGCACGCATTCCAATGTTAGACGCGTTTTGAAATCCGGCAATAAAGCAACTGGAGTCATGTATGTGGATACAACAACTGGAGAAGAAATTGAACAGCCTGCTGATATTGTAGTGTTAACAAGCTATGTGTTTAATAATGTTCGTTTATTATTACAATCGGGCATTGGTCGTCCATATGATCCGGTGTCGGGGACAGGGGTGATTGGAAAAAATTACGCTTACCAAGTCCAAAAAGGAAATGCGACCGGCTTTTTTGAAAAAGAAGAATTTAATACCTATGCTGGTGCAGGATCTCTCGGCATGGTGGTGGATGATTTTAATGGAGATAACTTTGATCACTCTAATCTCAATTTTATTCATGGCGGCTCAATTGCCATTTCACAAACAGGGCTTCGACCTATATCAAATAACATAGTTCCAAAAGGAACTCCGACATGGGGTAAAGAGTTTAAAGCAAATTCGGTTAAATATGCAAATCGGGTTTTATCCGTGGGCGGACAAGGCGCAAGCATGCCATTTAGGCATCATTATCTTGACCTTGATCCGACATACAAGGATGAATTTGGCGATCCGTTAATTCGGATTACCTATGATTTTGAAGAGCAGGACAGACAGTTGGCCAAGTTTTTAACGGATCGATGCAGAGAAATCATGAAAGAAATGGGTGCTAATAAGATCGATACGATGCAGGAACTGGGTCCCTATGATATTACCACCTATCAATCCACCCATAACACAGGCGGTATCATCATGGGAGCAGACCCAAATACCTCTGCTGTAAATAATTTTTCGCAAATGTGGGATGCTGAAAATGTATTTGTCGTTGGCGCTACAGCGTTTGCGCATAATAGCGGCTATAATCCAACCGGGACAGTCGGGGCATTCGCTTATCGGGCGGCTGAAGGTATTTTATCCTATAAACAAAAAGGTGGGATTTTAGCTTAAATAACTCTAGTAGGAGGAAACTATGCTATCAAATATAGGCATCCCAGGATTAATCTTAATTTTAATCATTGCTTTAATTATTTTTGGACCTAAAAAGCTACCTGAAATTGGGTCAGCGTTTGGAAAGACATTATCCGAATTCCGACGAACCGCTACTTCCATCATCGATGAAGAAGATGAAATTCTCGAAAATAGTAAAAAACAGCAACCATAATAATAGGGATGATATGACTTATTGGAGAAACATCCGAAATATTTTACAAGTAGCAAACCAAAGCCTTAACCATTGCTAGAGATGGGTTAAGACTTTGGTTTTTGTGTGTTCCTAAACCTTGTGAAGAACTTCTCACTTTTATAAGCTTTTAAATAATTTATAATTATCATATAATAGTATATAATTAATTTATAAATAATGTAATACACTTTGAAATAGTAGTAATTGAGACAGAAAAAGTGTGTGACCCGGTCGTGCCTTAGATTGGTGTGACGTCTATATTTTTTCTGAAAATTTTAGTGAAAAGGTTGATAAAAATGAGCAACGAGGAAACTAAAACAGACGTCATTTTAATTGGCGCCGGAATTATGAGTGCCACTTTAGGGACAATTATAAAAGAATTAGTACCGGAATGGGAAATTAAAGTGTTTGAGAAGCTTGAAAACGCAGGAGAAGAAAGCTCTAACGAATGGAATAATGCGGGGACTGGGCATGCGGCATTGTGCGAGCTTAACTACACGGTCGAAAAACCAGATGGATCTCTAGATATTAGTAAAGCGATAAAAATTAATGAGCAGTTTCAGGTTTCGATGCAGTTTTGGTCTTATTTAGTAAACAGTAAGCAGGTTAGTAATCCACAGGACTTTATAAGACAATTACCTCATATGAGTTTAGTACATGGCGAACAAAATGTAGCTTTTTTAAAGAAACGATTTGAAGCGCTGTCAATCAATCCCCTATTCCAAGGGATGGAATTTTCCGATGATCCAGAAAAACTGATGGAATGGCTTCCGCTTATTATGGAAGGCCGTGCCTGGAATGAACCTATTGCGGCTACAAAAATCGACTCTGGAACGGATGTCAACTTTGGTGCTTTAACGCGTAGGTTGTTTGACCACTTAGAGAGTAAAAATGTAGATATTAAATACAATCATAGTGTTAATGATATTAATCGTACTAGCGATGGCTTGTGGGAATTGAAAGTGCAGAATCTCTTTAGCGGTTCAGTCAATCGCCATACTGCTAAATTCGTCTTTATCGGAGGCGGTGGAGGAAGCCTGCATTTACTTCAAAAATCCGGTATTCCTGAGGGAAAACATATTGGAGGATTCCCGGTAAGCGGAATATTTATGGTATGTAATAATCCAGAAGTTGTAGAGCAGCATCATGCAAAAGTTTATGGAAAAGCTAAGGTTGGCGCTCCGCCAATGTCTGTTCCGCATCTTGATACAAGATATATCGACAATAAAAAATCGTTGTTATTTGGACCGTTCGCTGGCTTCTCACCAAAATTTTTGAAAACGGGTTCAATGCTCGACTTAGTAACCTCTGTAAAACCGAATAATGTCTTAACAATGTTGGCGGCAGGTGCAAAAGAGATGTCATTGACAAAATACCTGATCCAGCAAGTTATGTTATCGAAAGAACAGCGCATGGAGGAGTTACGTGAGTTTATCCCGACTGCCGTTGCTGAGGATTGGGATTTAGTAGTAGCAGGCCAACGAGTGCAGGTTATCAAAGATACTGAAGCTGGCGGCAAAGGGACGCTTCAATTTGGTACGGAAGTGATTACTGCGGCTGATGGTTCGATTGCTGCCTTACTAGGCGCTTCTCCGGGAGCTTCTACTGCCGTTCAGGTTATGCTTGAGGTCATCAAAAAATGTTTCCCTGAACATATGAATGAGTGGGAATCGAAAATCAAAAAAATGATTCCTTCTTATGGCGTGTCACTAATGGAAAACCCAGAGTTGCTGCACGAAATTCATACTTCGACTGAGCAGTCGCTCGGTCTAACAGAAAAAGAACTAGCTTACAGTTAGTTTTTAGATGCAGAAAAGAAAAATTAAAGAGCAGAAAAGGTGCAAGTTCTATTTCAATACTTGCACCTTTTCTGCTCTTTTACATTTAAAACCATAACAAATACTGTCAAACCATTGTTCTATTTAATCGTAGATATAGATATTAATAATTTATAACGAATAGGAGGATGATAGATGAAAGCCATCGTGTACACAAAGTACGGTCCGCCCGACGTTCTTCAACTTAAGGAGATAGAAAAACCAATTCCTAAAGATAATGAAATACTAGTAAAAGTAAAAGCGACAACCGTAACAGTAGCAGATATTCGGTCAAGGAGTTTTACCGTTCCTCCCGCTTTTTGGCTGCCGGCACGAATTACACTTGGTTTCAAACAACCAAAAAAAGAGATTTTGGGGATGGAGTTAGCTGGTATAGTGGAGTCGGTTGGGAAAGATGTCAAAAGGTTTAAGGAAGGAGACCAGGTTTTTGCAGCATCTCTTGTGGGTTTTGGTGCTTATGCGGAGTATAAGTGTCTGCCGGAAGATGGTCCTGTAACAATTAAACCTTCCAATATCACTTATGAAGAAGCAGCTGCCATTCCCATTGGAGCACGTACAGCATTGTTTTTTCTTAGAAAGGCTAACATTCAGAGAGGTCAAAAGGTTCTTGTTTATGGTGCTTCAGGAAGCGTAGGAAGTTATGCAGTACAGCTTGCCAAGTATCTTGAAGCAGAAGTTACAGGAGTATGTAGTACTTCGAATTTAGAGTTGGTAAAATCACTGGGCGCTGATAAGGTAATAGATTACACCATAGAAGATTTTTCTAGTAACGATGAATCGTATGATGTAATCTTTGTAGCGGTAAACAAGAGTTCCTTTACAGATTGTATGAAACTGTTAAAGAAGGACGGTACGTATATAAATGTCACTGAACCGCTGCCAAATGCTAGAATGTTATGGACTCAATTAACCACCAGCAAGAAACTATTATTGAGTAGAAATTCACCTGAAACTGCAGAAGCTCTAAACTTCCTTAAAGAACTTGTTGAATCAGGGAAGTTAAAAGTTGTCATTGACCGATCTTATGCGTTTAATGAAATTATTGAAGCCCATCGATATGTCGAGAAAGGACACAAAAAGGGTAATGTCGTTATAACTGTGGAACAAAACAACAAATCCTAATGGAGTAAGACTATTCTCCAGCATCATCACCACCAATGTCACCATTATCATCATCAATGGTTTCATTGGTACCATCCTTAAAGAAATCATTAATTGCATCTATTAATGATTTCTTTTGTTCATTTGGTTCATCGTCAAGTGTATTGGAGCTGTTACCTAAAAAAGTTTGAATGGAGAAGATTTGTGTAGCTTGTTTCCTGTTTTTAATAAAAAAAATTAGAAGAATGGAAATGATTATTAGAATTAAAATTACAAACAAGAAAATTTTTAACATAACATACCACCACCTTAACTTGTCCTTTTTTTATAGTATTTTGGTAACTACATAGGTATTCCGATTTATTCAAATGTTTTTTATAAGGACTTTTTAGTTAAACAAGGACCTAAATACGAAATTGAAGAAGGAGGAGTTTTGTATGAAATCAACAGATAAATTTAGCGGGAAGGCAGATGTGTATTCAAAATCTCGCCCTAGTTACCCAAATGAGTACATCGATTATCTACTCTCAATTAATAAATTGAATGGTACTAGTAGAATCGCAGATATTGGATCCGGGACAGGTATTCTAAGCCGGCAGTTATTGGAGAGAAGAGTAAAACTTTTAGGGGTGGAACCAAATGATGATATGAGAACAAAAGCTGAACAAGACTTACAACAGTTTGAACATTTTACTTCTATTAAAGGTTCAGCTGAAGAAACTACTTTAACGGACAATAGTGTAGACCTGGTTATAGCAGCTCAGGCATTTCATTGGTTTGACCAAGAAAAGTTCAAGTTGGAATGTAGACGCATTTTGAAACAAAATGCTAAAGTTGCCCTGGTATGGAATAGTAGAGATTTCAAAAGCCCGCTCAATATTGAAAATGCTGAGATTTTTAAAAAATTCTGTCCGAATTTTCATGGATTTAGTGGTGGAATTGGGGAGGATCAGGAAGTATTTAAACAATTTTTTCAGGATGGAGAATATGAATTTAAAAGGTTTCCAAATGATGTGATCCTGGATCTTGAAGGATTTTTGGGCAGGAACCTATCAGCGTCCTATTCGCCAAAAGAGACAGATAAGGAGTATGAATCCTTTGTAGAAGCCATCACAAATCTATTTAAAAAATACAGCCATAATGGAAAAATAGTTATGCCGAATTTTACCCGAAGTTATTTAGGAAACGTGTGAGGAAATAATAATTATGAATCCGTAAAAAATATAGTAGCAGAGTAATTCATATCTAAATTTGCTCTACTTCTATATTGATATAAAAGGGAAGGTTTATCAGGAATTATCCTTATCTTCTTCATTAATTGGAGGTAAATCATGGATTCCTCTCTAACAAAATCCACAATTATTGACAGATGTTCACTATTGTTTATATGTTATAAACAGCTGGATAGGGAGAATTCCAATATTGCTTTGGTTTGCGAACAGGCTGGTTTAACAAATTTCAAATGGAAGAGGATATTCAAGATGAACAAACAGGAAAGCAGCTATAGATGGGTGGTATTTAGTACCGTCTTATTGGCTTACTTTTTAATAATCAGCCAAAGGACTGCTCCAGGACTTATAACTGATCAGTTAATGAAGGATTTTCATGTTTCAGCTGCTGTCATAGGTCTAATGAGTAGTTTTCAATTTTTTGCTTATGCAGGACTTCAAATTCCGATAGGGTTATTATCGGACAGATTCGGTCCCAATCGATTTCTTATTTTAGGTACCATTCTCACGGGAATTGGCTGCCTTATTTACAGTTTTGCTCCCAATGAATATGTTTTGATTTTTTCTCGATTTTTAGTTGGAACGGGAGATTCGATGATTTTTCTTAACTTAGTAATCATTTTAAGCCAATGGTTCAAGGCGCAGGAATTTGTAAAATTGTTGGGTGTGATTTCACTTGTTTCGAGCCTTGGTTCATTAACAGCTACAGTTCCTTTTTCTATGTGGATTTCATTCGCAGGTTGGCGAACACCATTCTTAACTATAGGTATCATTTTAGCGTTATTCTCTTACCTTCTTTATACTGTGCTTGTTTTGAAGCCTAACAAAATCTTTAAAAATGATTTCGATATGAAAAAGAATAGGAACAAAAATCGTGAAAGTGTTTGGAGGATCCTCCGCCGAACCATTTCCGCACGTCAAGCTTGGGCAACGTTTCTATGTCATTTTGGGTTGGTTGGGGCGTATGTCGGATTTATCGGTTCATGGGGAGTACCGTATGGAATTCATGTACTGGAGTTATCCCGTTCAGAAGCTAGCCAGCTAATGATGTATGGTCTTTTTGGAGCCATTCTTGGTGGCCCTTTAATTAGCTGGATTACAAGCAGACTAGAATCTATGAAAAAAGTTTATACCTTTGTTCATATCATTGCCTTTTTAAGTTGGGGAGGATTGTTTTTATCAGGTGTGAACCCTTCATTTATACTAGTAGTAGTTTTGTTTTTTCTCGTAGGTTTTGGAACTGGTGCAAGTGCATTGACGTTTGCTGTAGTGCGGAAATCCTTCCCGATAGAAGAAGTAGGGGTGGTTACAGGATTCTCCAATATGGGTGGCTTTTTAAGTGCTGTTTTATTACCAATTGTTTTCGGTAAGGTACTAGATTTATTTCCTCAAGATACTATCAATGTTGGTTATCATTATGGGTTTATCATTCCTGTTTTATTTTCTTTGGTGGGAGTGTTAGGAGTCATTATGATCAAAGAGGAAAAAAGCGAAGGAAAAAACGTACTAAATGCTTTATAATGCAAAGCCGATTTTCCTAAGCGGAAAGTTGGCTTTTTCTATATTCAAGTTTGAAAAATTTTGAAACATTAGGGGAGATAAATACGTCTAAATAATGGTAATTTTCTTTATTTGAATGGACAAAGTTGCATTAGAAAGGTAAGTTGATAGTAAAAGTACATTCACATCGATAACAAATTTTGGCAGCAGCACCTGGAAAGAAATTGAATATACTAACAGCTGTGGGAAGAGAGTTAGTTACTTCTCACAAAGTAAGATAGAAACAAAGAATATTTTAGAGGGTTTTAATAAAGTTAGGTAGTTTTAATAAAAGGTGGAATTTATATGAAAATTGTTGAGCTTCAGACAGGGAACGAATTTCTTGAAGAAGGCATTCAGGTATTTTGGAATGTATGGGGGACTGAAGATAATTATAAGTTTTACGAGGATTGTATACTTCATTCCGCTGAAACTTCAGAACATCTTCCAAGATTCTATATGGCAATTGAAAATGGAAATATTATTGGCACGTATGCTCTATTGAGAAATGATATTAATAGCCGCCAGGATTTATGTCCGTGGCTTGCGTGCTTGTTCGTGGATAAAGAATACCGTGGGAAAGAAATCGGATCGAAGCTTCTTGAACACGGTTTAAGTGAAGCTGCCAAAAAGGGGTATAAGAAGCTTTATTTGACTACAGATTTAGAAAATTATTATGAAAAATACGGCTGGGAACATAACGGAATAGCCTATGGACCAAGTGGCGGGCATATCAAGATTTATGAAAAAAGCACCGGTATTTAGGCGATGAACTGCATGAAAATAGTAGATACGACCACCATTCATCCTTCCATAAGGAAACTACTTTCCCTAGCCACCTCAAAGGAAAAAGTGGAAATAGAATATAAGAAATAAAGACTGGAGTTTACATATGAATCCAATAATAAACCAAATTGGAACCATTTTTATACCTGTCCGTAATGTTGAAAACGCACGTAATTGGTATTGTGATATCTTAGGGTTAGAAAACAATGGAGAGATCTTATTTGGACATTTATTTATTGTTCCGATGATTGGGACTGGAATTGTACTAGATAGTAAGATTTATTCAGAGGATAATATAATCAAAAGTCCAGTTTTTCATTTTAACACGGATAATATAGAACAAGCCTTCGAGTATATGAAGAGCAAGAATGTCGAACTAACAACTGGAATTGAGCATAATCATTGGTTTAATTTCAAGGACCCTGATGGAAACCATTTGATGGTCTGTCAGTGTTAATTTCTTTATTAAGTATGGTTAATCAATATCTAATGTGGAAAATAAAAAGGAGTGTTTCATCGGTGCCAGGCATCATGAAACACTCCTTTTTATTTAATTCAATCGAATCCCTGTGCGAGTGTAAATCCTAGAACAAAAAGGATAACAAAGACGATGGAAAACGCAATCCATATTAGGTCTGTCTTCTTTCCTTTCTGCTCCCTGACGATAACCATTTCAAATAACCCAATCATTAATATACCGAGTACTGCCTTCAAATAGTAAGATAGCGGAATGGAATAGGCGGAAAAGAAGAGAATACAACCCGTTACGATTATGAGAATGTATGTAGCTCGTAAAACCATATGCACAACAAGTGACCCGACAAGAAGAATAAGAGAAGCCTATTTTCTTGTCAATTTAACACCAACAGTTAAGCACCTAGAAAAATTGCTTTGTGGTTAAACCTTTTTCATTTTATGGAGTAATCATGTTTTTTTAGAAAAAGAAAATGGAGGATAATGGATGGAACATTTTCATGATTCATCTTGCAATTAAGTTGAATTGGCTACTCTAACCCATACAGAGGACCCGTAATATGTCCCTATAAATTGCCTGATTGACCGTTGCCCATGATACATAATTATTTTGCCGTGAATAAATTACAAATTTTCTCATCAACTTAAGAAATAAACAAATAAGAGAAGAAGGTGTAATAGGTGTCTCGAAACTGTTATCGGTTATTCACTATAATTACTTTAAGCATATTCTTTTTACTACTGTCATCCTGCAGTCCTTCACAAAAAAATGGTAGCCCAAAAATTGTTCGAGAAAATACATACGGTATCGGAAAGCAATCGACAGAGCAAGTGCAGGATATTCATCCGGGTTACTCAGAAACGCCTGGCCAGAGAGTTCAGGTACACTATATTAATAAAATTCCTCGTGAAGTTTTAGGTTTTTACACAGAGCAGGAAGGAACTTATCCAGGGTCTCAACCTACAGTTAATTCGCAATTCACCAATTTAAGCATCATTGCACCCTTTTGGTACAAACTTGATGATAAACGTCCAGGCAGTCTTATAGATTCTGTTTCTGCAGATCATAAGAGAAAGGTTATTCAAAACGCTCATGAAAAAAATGTGAAGGTATATCTAGTTGTTCACAACCTCTTTTATGAAACCCTGGAGAAGGGCAAGCAAGTAGCGAGTAATGTAATCGATAACGATAAAAACCGCAGTGTTTTCATTCAAAATTTACGAAATGAAATGAATCAGTTCAATTATGACGGTATTAATATAGACATAGAAAATTTGTATTTGAAAGACCGAGATTCCTTTAGTCTGATGATTAAAAAATTGTGTGATACACTGCATCGCGATGGAAAAGTAGTGACGGTTTCAGTCCCGGCAAACACAGGTGATTCGCGTTCTAATCCGTGGTCACCATGGTTTGATTACGCAAAGCTTGGTCTATTTGCAGATAGGTTAATGATTATGACCTACGATGAACACAACGTAAACACAACACCCGGGTCAACGGCATCAGTTGATTGGACAGAAGCAACGATTCGTTATGCTTTGAATAAAGGAGTACCACCATCAAAAATTTTACTCGGTATCGCTGGTTATGGATGGGATTGGGACACAACAGCGAACAAAGCCCTTTATAGCTCCTATGCACAGTTAATGGGGCATAAAACAAAATATAAAGCTGAAATTTTATGGGACTCCCGTTCACAGACACCTCATTTCGGTTATGTCGATGAAAAAAACCATAACCACGAGGTCTGGTTTGAGAATAGTTACAGTCTGCAGTATAAACTAAACCTTGTGGAAAAATTTAACTTACAAGGAATCGGGATTTGGCGACTTGGCTTAGAAGACCCTATGTACTGGACGGCCATTCCTGGGAAAATAAAAGTAAAAAAATGATGCTGAAGGTTCCCCAAAAGTCTGAGCTTTTTTGGGGACACCACCTTTTTTATTCAAATAATTATTTCTAATGTGCAATTTGTTCCGTATTTTGGAGGTAAACTAACTTATAGACATTGAGGAGTGAGATTATGTTCTTGCAAGGGACTATTATTGCAGGTGAATTTGATTCATCTTTGAATGAATTTTCCATACTGAAAGTAAAAAATTTCAACACAGAATCGGTCCTGAATGAAAACCAAATAAATAATATATATCACTATTTAAAAAAACATGAGCATGAAGATGATGGACAAATTATTACCCTATATGACCAAATGCCTGTACACTTATCTCAGAATGAAATTAACCAGTTCATATGTGATTTAGAGAGAGTAATGTCCATGTATCACTGAGGTTGTGTAAGTCTACCTTAGCCATATATAGTACAAACAGTAAGAAGAAGCAGACCCAATGGATCTGCTTTGTTTTGGTTTAAGGATTTGTTGACCAAAGCCCTGCTGTTTTAACGAATACTCTTGGATTAAGTTTTAACCCTGCTACGATTAATTCAGCTAGGTCTTCTGGGTGCATAACGTTATCTTCATTGCCACTAACAAGATTTGTATCAATTGCCAAATCGGTTACGACCGTACTTGGTGTTAAAGCAGTTACACGGATATTATGCTTTCGTACTTCTAGCATAAGTGATTCTGTTAGTCCTAAAACAGCGAATTTTGATGCACTGTATGCACTTGTTACAGGAGCACCTTTTTGGCCGGCAGATGAAGAGATATTGATAATATCACCTGATTTTCTTTCAATCATGCCAGGTAACACCGCTCTTGTTACATTATAAACACCCATCAAATTTACTTGGATGATTTTTTCCCATTCTTCAGGTGTTAAATCAAGGAAACCACCAAATTTAGCAATACCAGCATTGTTGATTAGGATATCAATTGGTCCTAGGTCTGATTTGATATGTTCAACAGCATGAGTAACTGATTCGAGATCGGTAACATCTGCAGTTGCAGCGGAAACTTTCACATCATATTGCACTAGTTCAGCTGCTACCTTTTCAAGATTAGACATATTCAATCCAATCAATCCTAAATTAACGCCTTCTTTCGCTAAGGCGATAGCAGTAGCTCGTCCAATTCCTCTTCCTGCTCCCGTAATAATAGCAGTTTTTCCATTTAAAGAAATCATTTTATCACTCCAATAAAAAAATTTAAAAACAATTATTAATAATAACAAATTGAAGTAATGAATACTAACAGAAAGACCGCAACTTGCATTGGAACAGTTTGCGGTCTTTCATATTTAGATTTCTTAGATGCTCAGATTTTTATTCTAAGTTGGCGTGTCTACCATACATCTGATTGGTATCCAAACCCTTTTTCTCCATGAACCTCAGAATGACAGCGTCGTAAAATACTAAAAGAGTTTGTTCAAATAATGATCCCATTGGTTGAATGGTTTTATAATCACCTTCCGACTGATCTTTAGGTGATCCAGGTAACTTAATTGTGAAATCCGATAGTTGTCCAATAGTGGACTCAGGGAAAATCGATACAGCCGCTATGGTGCCACCAATACTTTTGGCTTTCTCAGCCATGCTAACAAGGCTTTTTGTTTCTCCTGAACCTGACCCAATGATTAAAATATCATCCTTTTCAAAGTTAGGAGTTACCGTTTCACCTATCACATAGGCATCTATTCCCATATGCATCATTCGCATCGCAAAGGATTTAGCCATAAATCCAGATCTTCCTGCTCCAGCAACAAAGACTTTCTTTGATTCAAGAATCCCATTTACCAATTTTTCAGCTTCATCATCCGAAATATAACCCATTGATCGATTTAATTCTTTTAAGATTTCAGCTAAATATTGAGTCGTATTCATGGTCGCATTACCCTTGATTGATTGTTTGTTGCATTGTTGCAGCAGCAGCTTTTTTATCAGCCTGTCCTGTTATACCGCCACCAACAATAACAAGATCGGGTTGTACTTTAACGACCTCTGGTAATGTTTCTAATTTAATTCCGCCAGCAATGGCTGTTTTTGCATTTTTTACAACGCTTTTAATGGTTTGTAGATCTTCAAAAGAGTTTTTTCCAATTGCTTGAAGATCGTAGCCAGTGTGCACACAAATATAATCAACGCCCATTGCATCCACTTCTTTAGCACGTCCAGCAAGGTCTTTTACAGCAATCATATCGACAAGGATTTTTTTACCTTGTTTTTTCGCTTCTTCTACAGCACCTTTAATAGACATATCTTCAGCCGTTCCAAGAATAGTGATGATATCTGCACCTGCTTCAGAAGCTTTCATTACTTCATAACCAGCAGCATCCATGATTTTCAGGTCTGCTAAAACCTTTAAATTAGGGAATGCTTCTTTTACTGCCTTTACAGCGTGGAGACCTTCATTGATTACAACCGGAGTACCGATTTCTACTATATCAATATGCTCCTCGACTTCTTTTACCAGCTCAATTGCTTCTTGAATATTTACTAAATCTAATGCTAATTGTAATTCCATCTATATTCACTCCTAATAGTTTTTAATTTTGTTGCACAGTAGTAACATGTTTCTGGTTAACTACCGTCTATAATAACCAACCTTTCTTTAAAGTTGGTACAGTGGTTAGTATACTGTGTATGAAAATTTAATGTAAGTACGCACTTTTTTTTTACATAGTGTTAAAAAGTATACTATGTGATAGACTAATGAAGTGGAGGTGTTATAAATGTCTCGTATGCAAGATAAAACTTTTAACTGTGAAAAAGAATTAACTCTATCAGTTATTGGTGGTAAATGGAAAATGCTTATACTTTGGCATTTAGGTAAAGAGGGAACGAAGCGATTTGGTGAATTGAGGGCTCTTATGCCGGGTATCACTCAAAGAATGCTAGTTAACCAACTACGTGAATTGGAAGAAGACATGATTGTACATCGAGAAGTATATCCAGTTGTACCTCCTAAAGTAGAATATTCTCTCACTGAACAAGGAAGAAGCTTGATGCCAATTCTTGATGCCATGTATAAATGGGGAAAGAATTATATGGAAATAGTGGGTATGAACCCATTAGATAGAAATGAGTCGGTTAAGTAAAACAAGCCTTCAATTAAGTTCAATTCTATTAAGACAATAATTAAATGATCATTACAAAATAGAAAAAGACAATGCAAAGATTTTTTGCATTGTCTTTTTATTTTTCGGCTTTGTTAAAGAATAATGTTGATTTTTAACCACTTGTTGATTGCAGTGGAAGGCACGAAGACTCCTGCGGTCGCCCGCGGAAAGCGAAGTGCCTGGAACTGAAATCAACAACCAAGTTTAACAGAGCCTATTTTTAAGAATGTAATTAGAAATACAAAAATCAAAATTTTCGAAAAATGACTTATGTGCATTTTAACTAGTTATTACTCTAGTTATATAGATACCGTAATTAGATTTTAAATATCACATATCGGTATTTTTGAAAAAGTTATTATTTATAACAAATTATTAATCTGGGAAATGAAACCCTATGGTATGGTTAAGATATTGTATAAAAATGCTGGAGAGGTTCAAAAGTTCCTGCCTGTAAAATTGTAGAATTTTGTTAAATTAAAAAATATAAAAAATATGGGTTGGAAATTATCTGAATTTATTATAGAATAGAGAAAATAAAAAAAATCAAATGGTAAAAACACGTTGATTGGGAGTATTAAGGAATATTTATTGCCAAGAGAGCTGTCGGCTGGTGAAAGACAGTCAATAAATTCCCCAACTCGCCCAGGAGTGGTAAGGCTGATATGTAGGTCTTAACGGTTGACCACCGTCATCAAGTCTTAAAGTGGGTTCGTTGTTTCTTGACGAACCAAAAAGAGTGGTACCACGAGGGCAAAGCCTATCGTCTCTTATGAGATGATAGGCTTTTTTATGTTATCTGAAATTATATGAAAAGGTGGTCGTTTTGAATGAGAAATATTGAAAAGTATTCTAGAGGATATTTTATGCCCCCAGTCAAAAGTTTGAAATGGACAGAGAAGGAGTATATTTCGGAGGCTCCTACTTGGTGCAGTGTGGATTTGCGAGATGGAAATCAAGCGTTAGTTGTCCCTATGAGTCTGGAAGAGAAATTAGAATACTTTCAGTTGCTTTTAGAAGTAGGATTCAAGGAAATAGAAGTTGGGTTTCCTGCATCATCGGAAACAGAATATAGGTTTTTACGTACATTGATTGAACAGGATTTGATTCCTGAGAATGTAACGGTTCAAGTGTTAACACAGTCTAGAGAACCTATTATTAGAAAAACATTTGAAGCGCTACAAGGTGTTAACAATGCAGTGGTACACCTGTACAATTCTACCTCAGTGGCACAGCGTGAGCAGGTATTTAAAAAATCTGATGAAGAAATTATCGATATCGCTGTAAGCGGTGCGAAATTACTTAAAAAATATGCGTCAGAGACAGATGGCAACTTCCAGTTTCAGTATTCGCCTGAAAGCTTTACGGGTACAGAGATGGAGTTTGCACTTGATATTTGTAACACGGTACTTGATATTTGGCAGCCTACTGCAGAGAACAAGGTAATTATTAACCTTCCAGCAACAGTGTCTATGTCCATGCCTCACGTATACGCAAGCCAAATTGAGTTTATGAGTGATCATCTTAATTATCGGGACAATGTGATCCTGTCACTCCATCCACATAATGACAGAGGAACGGGAGTAGCTGATGCGGAGATGGGAATGCTGGCCGGTGCGCAGAGAGTTGAAGGAACACTGTTTGGAAATGGAGAAAGAACAGGTAACGTAGACATCGTAACACTTGCAATAAATATGTTTTCACATGGGGTGAATCCACAACTTAATTTTGATAATATCCGAAAAATCAGGACCAAGTATGAAAAATTGACAAAAATGAAAGTTCATGAAAGACATCCATATGGCGGCGACCTCGTCTTTACTGCATTCTCAGGCTCCCATCAGGATGCCATTGCCAAGGGGATGAAATGGCGTGAGGAAGAAGAACGTCGGTATTGGACAGTGCCTTATCTATTGATTGATCCAAAGGATATTGGCAGAGAATATGAAGGAGATATTATTAGAATTAATAGCCAATCTGGTAAAGGTGGTATTGGTTATTTGCTAGAGCAGCATTATGGGCTTGATATGCCTGCCAAAATGCGTGAAAACTTCGGATATAAGGTGAAGGATGAATCAGACCGTTTGCATAAAGAAATTATGCCAAATGAAATCTATGAAATATTCAATAATGTTTATGTGAATATTAGTACCCCTGTCAAGTTTATCAATTACCGATATACTCAGAATGATCATTACGAAACCATTGTATCAATTATGATAGATAACGAAGTTCTTGAATTTACCGGTGTTGGGAATGGAAGACTAGACGCTATCAGCAACGTCCTTCAAACACAACTGGGTATCCAGTATAAGGATTTAGTTTATAAGGAGCATGCGCTAGAAATAGGATCCGGATCCAACGCAGTATCTTATGTGGGTATTACTGCTACGGATGGCGATGTATATTGGGGCTGCGGGATTGATGCTGATATTATGACTTCCTCTGTAAAAGCTCTGTTTAGTGCAGTGAACAACATGATAGCCACCATACAAACACCAATTGAAAAAGGGTTTTCCCTTAATAAAAATTAAAGAAAACAAAGACCATCAGCAAGAGATATACCTTGCTGCTGGTCTTTGTTTATATGAAACGAAACTTAAACATGCAGATGAATAGCATATAGGCAGGTGGATGAAGGACTTTTCATATAATTATGTAATATTTTGCTTAGCTTTCATATAGACTTCTTCATATGGCTGGATGACCACAAACCCGTCACCTTCGAATTTCATTTGAATGGATTCTCCGCTTCCTCTTCCAAAGAATGTTTTTAATGTAATATCAGTTTGGAATGTTGGCATGAGATTTCCAGACCAGGCGACTGTTGCATTTGGGTCAGTAATGACTGGATTGCCCGGTGATACTCTTAATGTGATTGGTTCATAATGTGCAGTAAAGGCAATCATTCCGGTTCCTTCACATCGGACATTAAACAACCCGCCAGCAAGCATGCCGGCAATTCGTTTCATTAATTTAATCTCCCATTTAATACTAGGTTCAAAGGCAAGTAAATCATTCCCGTTAATATAAATAGAATCGTTTTGTAAATTCAGGATAATGATCTTTTTCCCACTATCGGCGAGATATAATTTTCCTCTCCCATTGGCTTTCATCAAAGATGCGCCTTCTCCGGTTAATGCCTTTTTGAACGCGGTTCCGAGACCGTGCTCTAAGATTCCTTCGCGAACAAACTTCATTTCCCCATGATAGGCGACCATGGATCCAGCTTTTGCCCAAACTTGGCCGTCTAAGTTTACCTCCAACATCCGAGGAGTCTCTAATTCAAACAAACCTTCGCCTTTATCCTTTTGCTCGGTTTGTTTGATAAATTCTTCAATTGAGTATCTGCTCAATATTCCCACATCCTTCCATTCTTCTATTATGAATCTCAAATGGTGTTGTTTCAATAATTTTATAATAGAACCCACTACATTGGTCATGATTCGACCTGTTAGTGGGCTCTGTTGAAAACTAGTCAAATAGATTCTCAAAATTGGTTTCGCTGATAAAAGGTTGCTTTTCGCTGATAAAATAATTCTGTTACACTGATTTCATAGGATTAGGCAGAAGTAATGATAGAAAAGCAACCAAATTTAATGCATTTATCAATGACCTTGTCTTTTTTTACACGCTTTTCTATCGATATTGTTATATTTTTATCAAAAGTTATTAATCTAACTAAATAATTTGCGTCTCCTCTATGGGAGAAGTTGTCATTCTTTCCTTTTAACTAATAAGGAATGGGCATTTCCGACTTTTTCCTCTAAATAACTTAAAGAGTAGTTTCCGGAAGGGTCTGTTAAGTCACCAACTGCTCGTGAAAGGTTATCGATTACCATTGTTAGGAGTTCTGGTGGCATTTGCACATTTCTTAAATTGACCTCATCCATAATTTCATGTGCAAGCCGTTGAATTTTTCGTAAACGTATACCATCTGATGTCATCATTCCTCATGTCCTCCTTTAATATCATCCTGCCAAAAATATATGTGGCTCGAACAGATTCTTGACAACAATTTAACAATTCAAATAATTTAGCAGGTAAACTAAAAATAATGATTGACATTGATAATCATTATCAATTATTATCGAATCAACTAGGTTGAACGAATATTTTTAGGGGAGGTTTGTAAATGAATCAAATACAGTCGATAACAGAAGAGAACTTAAAAGACTTCCTCACTTGTCCCTACAAATTTTACTTTGAGGTTTTTGAAAAGAAAAAACGTTCAATAAACTGGAGACAAGTAGTGCAACATGTTGTGAATAAGGTTGTGTATTCTTTTTTTCAGCTCCCTGCTCAACACCGTCATTCAGGAAAAGTGCTAGGGCTTGTTGATGAATATTGGAGTAAAGTTTCTCCTCAAATATTTGAATCAAGGATTCAGTATTATATGGTGATTGCCAAAATAACTGATTATCTAATGGAGAATATCCATACAGAATCCAAGAAATCTCCACCTTTGTTTTTGTTTGAAAAATTAAATACATATATTGAGGAGCTTGATGTTGACCTGTCATTAACCTTTGATGTTGCAGAATGGTCTGATTCCTCCTTTGTGATAAAAAAGTACTTAGTCGATGCAACGCCAGAAATGTTAGTGCTTTACAATTATTTGTCGATTGTTTTTTCTGAAAAGGTATTAAAAAGAACTCCTAAAAGTGTAGAAGTGGTTACACTACTAGACGGAAAGAGGCATGTCTTCATCCCGACCCCTGATGATTTACAGGAGGGTCTTAACTATCTACAAGTCATGAAGTATTCCATTGAGGATCCTTCCAACTACTTTAAGACGAACAACGTAAATGAATGCAAGGTATGTCCGTTTCATAAGGAATGTGATCAGAATACAAATGAATTTACTTCAAAAAAATACTTGTCATAAGAGGTATTGAAATTATGTAAAGGTCTCATAAAAGGAGTCCAATAACTTTTTCCCTTCGTATTTTTTTCATCCGACATTAGAATATCCCATCACCAGGCAACTGTTAATTTTATCAATTTGTGTTTAATAGTGTTCTGAAAACGCTTTTTCATGTAAAATAAGAGAATGAGTTAAACTAGGTAAAGTAAATAATCAAAGCATGGGGGACATAAAGTGTCGTATCAATTGAAAAAAGGGTTTAAATTGTTTGCTTTAAATTCTAATCAAAGCCTGGCGAAAGAGATGGCCGCGATTTTAGGTTGTGAGGTTGGAAGGAGCTCAGTCACTCAATTTAGTGATAGGGAAATCCAGGTCAATATAGAAGAAAGTGTGCGCGGCTGTGACGTATATGTCGTTCAATCCACTTCACACCCAAATAATGATCATATTATGGAGCTTCTCATTATGATTGATGCTTTGAAAAGAGCTTCAGCAAAAATGATTAACGTTGTTATTCCTTACTACAGCTATGCACGTCAGGATCGAAAAGCTAGATCCCGAGAGCCTATTACAGCCAAATTAATTGCAAACCTTTTAGAAAAATCAGGTGCTACAAGGCTGTTAACGATGGACTTTCACTCTCCACAAGTCCAAGGCTTTTTTGATATCCCAGTGGATCATTTAATTGGAATGCCAATTCTATCCGCGTACTTTGAGAAAAAAGGACTTGATGATGTTGTCGTTGTTGCACCACATAACGGTGCTGTAGGGAGAGCAAGGAAAATGGCCAATCTATTAAATGCCCCGATTGCTCTCATTGATCGACGACGACCTGAACCTGGTGTTTCCGAATTATTTGATATCATTGGTAATGTAGAAGGTAAAAATGCCATAATCGTTGATGACTTAATTAATACGGCAACAACGCAGATTTTAGCTGCTAATGCGTTAGTGGAGAATGGGGCTAAGGCGATTTATGCTTGTTGTACCCACGCTGTTCTCTCTGGACAAGCTGTAGAAAAAATTGAATCATCAGCCATTCAAGAATTAGTCATAACGAACACCATTGAGCAGACAGACGAAAAGCAAATTAACAAGATTACGATGCTATCCGTCGCACCATTACTGGCAGAAGCGATTGATCGAATTCACAATGAAAGAGCAGTAAGTCCTTTATTTGAATAATTTTCTTTTGCAAATCGTCCCATCTTTTAAAAGGGAAATAGATATAGTTTTCAAGGCAGCCGAATAGTATTCGGCTGCCTTGTTGTTGTGTTTACCAAGGATAGAATGTTCCTTTGTTCAATGGTTCTAACTGTTTTAAATAACGGCTGTGTTAATGTTAATTGCTGATTTTGGCAGTCTGTTGATTGGAGCGGAAGGCGCGAAGACTCCTGTGGAAGGACGGGGCAGGTGAGACCCAGCAGGCACTTAAGTGCCGAGGAGGCTCCCCGCACCGCCCAGGGAAAGCAAAGTGCCTGTGAAGAAGGACAAAAAAAATCTATGTTTTTTAGACATAGATTTTTTAATATATAGATTAAATATTTAAAAGGGAAGGATCGTTTTTATTAATAGAATTAAATAATCGTATTTTGGATCGCACCATTTCTTTTACGGCTTCTCTTCCTTGTCTTAGGAATAATCTAGAGTCTTGAATATCATCATGAGTATTGATAATTTTTCGTACTGCATTTGAAAAAGCCACTTGATTTTCTGTATTTACATTTATTTTTGATATTCCACAATCTATAGCTCTTTTAATATCCTGATCTGGAACACCTGAACCCCCGTGAAGTACTAACGGTACTGGAATTGAATTTGAAATATCTGTAATGACATCAAACCTTATGTTTGGTTCGATCTTATACATTCCGTGAGCTGTGCCGACTGCAACTGCAAGAGCATCAACCTTCGTATGATTCCAGAATTCGATTGCCTCATCAGAACTCGGTAATATGACGTCCTTTTCATGAACATGTATATTGTCTTCTGTTCCTCCAATGGTTCCTAATTCTGCTTCTACAGAGACCCCAACAGAATGTGCAGCTTCAACAACCTTTTTTGTAAGAGAAATATTTTCATCGAATGAATATTTTGATCCATCAATCATTACGGATGAGAATCCAGCTCTAATACACTGCATGACAACCTCAAAACTACTACCATGATCTAAATGGAGGGAGATTGGAATAGAATTATTTTTCGCAGCAGCCTCGGCAATCGCAATAACATATTCCATTCCCATATATTTAATGGTAGGCTCACCGACACCTAAAATGACGGGTGAATTTTCCTCAGTGGACACCTCCACAATTGCCTGAGTAAATTCCATATTGATAATATTAAACTGTGGAACTGCATATTTTCCCTTTTTTCCTTTTAAAAGCATATCAGTCATTGGTAAAAGTGTCATTTGGACAACTCCCTTATATTTTTATTAAGATAAATTTTTATCATTTGTGAAAGGACTTCTTCTGTAAAACCGAATTCTTCTACTAAATCATCTCCAGGTGCAGAAGCCGCGAAGGTTTCAATACCAATATTTATACCTTTTTCACCTTTTACCGAGTCCCATCCGTATGGAGCGGCTAGTTCAAGAATAACTCGATGACAGACATCAGAAGGGATGAGACTTTCCTTATATATTTGGTCCTGTTCATTGAATAATTCTAATGAAGGCATACTTACAATTCGAATCGAATAGCCCTCATTTGAAAGGAGATTTCGTACTTTATCAGCGAGATATACTTCTGAGCCCGTCGCAATGATTATGGCATCAATTTCTTTCTTTGATTCAAATTTATAAACATAACCACCCCTTTTTACGTTTTGATAGAGTCCTTCAGCGTTGGTGATGACAGGTAAATCTTGTCTAGAGAGAATGATAGCAGAAGGGCGATTGGTCTGTGAAAAGGCTGTTTTGTATACTTCAACTGTTTCGTTCGCATCAGCAGGCCTGAACACTAATAAATTTGGAATTAATCTTAATGATGGGATATGTTCAATGGGCTGATGTGTAGGACCATCTTCGCCGTAATGGATGCTATCATGTGAATAGATATAGGTAACTGGTTGATTCATTAGTGCAGACAACCTAATAGATGGTCTCATATAATCTGAAAATACTAAAAAGGTAGCACCATATGGTTTTAATCCTCCATATAAGGATAGACCATTTAAGATAGAGCCCATTGCAAATTCTCGAACTCCGAAGTGTAAATTCTGCCCACCATAATTAACAGGACTAAAGTCGCCTTGATCAAATAAGTAGGTTTTATTAGAAGAGGATAAATCAGCTGAACCACCTATAAGGCTGATGTTAGATTTTGCAAAGGCATTTAGTACTTTTTCAGAGGCTTCTCTTGTTGAAATGTAGGTATTTTCTTCAAAGATTGGTAGGATGGACTTTTCAATTTCTATTGGATGGGAAAGAATGTTCGTTAATAGTTTTGACTCCTCTGGATAATGATGTTGATAATCCTTAAATACTTCTTTCCATTTTCTTTCCTTTTGTTCATTGTTATCAATATAGTCTTCAAAATGGTTTCTTACTCTGCTATCCACGAAAAACGGTTCATGATTCCATTGATAATTCTCCTTTACTAATTCAATTTCATTTTTACCAAGAGGGGATCCATGACTCGCGGATTTTCCGCCTTTATTAGGACTTCCATATCCAATCTTTGTTTTTACAATAATTAGGGAAGGTTTAGTTTCGTCTTTCTTTGCTTCTATTAATGCTCTTTCAATGGCAGGTACATCATTACCATCATGAACAGTAAGAACTTCCCACCCCATGCTCTTATATTTTTTTTCTACATTTTCTGTGAAAGAAAGGCTTGTACTTCCATCTAATGAAATATCATTTGAATCATATAGAACAATTAATTTCCCTAATTTTAGATGGCCAGCTAAAGAGGAGGCCTCTTGTGCAACACCTTCCATTAAGTCGCCATCTCCACAGATTGCATAAGTATAATGATTGATTAACTCTAATTTTTCCTTATTAAATTTTGTGGACAAATACCTCTCGCCAATTGCCATTCCTACTGCCATTGAAAGGCCTTGACCTAATGGACCTGTGGTGGCTTCCACACCGGTGGTATGACCATATTCTGGATGTCCAGGTGTTTTGCTTTTAAACCTTCTAAACCTTTTTAAATCTTCTATAGATAAATTCATGTTGCTTAAATGTAGAAGACTATACAGCAGCATGGAGCCATGCCCAGCAGATAATACAAAACGATCGCGATTTATCCATTTTGGATTCTTTGGATTGTAATTCATGATTTTTGTCCATAAAACATAAGCCATTGGAGCAGCTCCCATTGGCATACCAGGATGTCCTGAATTCGCGTTCTCAACCGCATCAATTGATAGCATACGAATGTTTGTAATAGATAAGTCATCAATAAATGAACAACTCATGTAATTCCTCCCTATTATTAGAATTTACTTAATATTGATAATATTATAAAAAGTAAGCGATTACAACAAAAAAGAAAAAAATAGTAAATAAAAGAAAAAAATAGAAAATAAATCTTTACAAACAAAAAATAGTAAAATAAAATAAAGTAAAATTAAGAAAATTCAAAAAACAAGAAAGTGTGAAGGGTATGATAACCACTAAAAGAATTGATTGCCTCATGAAATTTATTGAGGAGAAAAAGATGGTTAGTATAAATGAAATAGCTAAATTGTTAAATATTTCAGTTGTAACTGCCAGAAGGGATGTAGAGTATCTTGCAGAAATTACTCCTAATATTAAAAAGGTAAGAGGAGGAGCTGTTTGGGAGGAAAATGAAAGCGATAACAAAGAAAATATTGGAAATATATCGAAAGATTACTTAAACGATCGTTTTAATAAACAAAGCAAAACAAATATAAAAGAAAAAAGACAGATAGCCTTAAAAGCTTCTACTTTGTTAAAAAGTGGAGAAAGTATCCTGATTGACGCTGGATCTACTTTATATGAATTTGCGAAGACTATAAGTCCTAATTTAACGATTACAGCATTTATTACAGCGATGAATATTGCTGAAGTATTAGAAGATAGAGAAAATATTACAAAAATAGTATTGGGAGGGGTGTTCAGATCTAAAACAACGACAATGGTTAGTTCTATGATGGAGCAAATGATTTCTTCAATTTATGTAGATAAACTATTTATTGCTGCTACAGGTCTGTCGTACACACATGGGTTTACCTGTAACGACATTTTGGAAGCAGATGTAAAAAAACAACTTCTTAAATCGGCAAAAGAAGTTTACTGGCTTGTTGATTCATCAAAATTCGGGAAAATAAGTTCTTTTCAAATTTCTTCTTTTGATTCATCACACACGATTATTACGGACGATAATATACAACCCGAAAATCAAATCGAACTGGAAAAATTGATGAATGTTATCATTGCATAATATCGACGGAAGGTGAATTATGAATATTTTTGTCGCACAATCTGGCGGTCCTACGCCCGTTATTAATTCTACATTATTTGGTGTTCTTGACCAATCACAAGAGATCGATGAGATCAAGAACGTGTTCGCATCTCTGGATGGATTAGAAGGTCTCTTGAAAAATAACATTATCTTGTTAAACGATAAACTGGACCTAATAAAAAAAGCAAAAGAACAGCCTGGAGCCATTTTAGGCGGATCAAGGTTTGAACTTACAAATGTAGATTTTGAAAGAATTGTAGATAAATTACTAGACCTTTCTATTGATGTTTTTTGTTACATTGGCGGAAATGGCTCCTCAAGAACGATTAATAAAGTTCATGAGATTTGTAAATCACGAAATGTTGGGATTAAGTGTATTTTTATTCCCAAAACCGTAGATAACGACATTTGTGGAACTGACCACACTCCAGGTTATTTAAGCGCCGCAAAGTTCTTAATCCAATCATTAAATCATATAGAAGCAGATATTCGATCCAATTCTTTTCCTCCACAAATTGAGATTATGGAAGTGATGGGAGGAAATGCAGGTTGGTTGATTGGTGCAAGTGCTATAAGGAAAAAACACAGGTATGACTTTCCTCAATTAGTCTATTTACCAGAGAGAGAAACCTCTATCGATGAAATATTGTCAGATATTCAATCAGCACTGAAAGAAAATACAAACATTTTAATAATGGTCCCAGATCATATGAAACTCAAGTCTTTTACTTCTGATATTACCACCCATAACCCACGACAAAAGTATAACGGCGGCATAAGTTATAGATTGGCCCTAGAAATACAGCAGCATTTTGAGATTAAAACAAGTATTACAATCCCAAATAAATTATATAGAAGTTCTATGAGTCTGGTTTCACATCAGGATTTACATGAAGCTGAAATAATAGGAAGGGAGGCAATAATAGCTGCTTTAAGAGGGGAAAGCGGGAAGATGATTGGGATTGAAAGGTCTTCTAGTGCCCACTATGACTACAAATTAACATGTGTTGATTTGTCTGAAATTTCTGGGAAAGAAAGGGTGTTACCATCCGACTTTTGGGATTATACAAATTTTATGCCAACAGATAAATTTAGAAACTATTTAAAGCCTTTGTTAGAAGAAGAGATTAATATGGAATCCAAATATTTAACCACTGAAAGTTTATATTAGGATGGGGGATTTAGATGAAAAATTTTAAGTTATTCACATTAATTACAGTTTTATTGTTATTGTTAGCTGCTTGTGGACCTCCTTCAACAGCAAATACATCAGAGGAAAAAAATAATGATAGTGGCTCCGCTACAAAACATGGAAAAACACAAATTCATTGGCTTCAGCATTGGGTAAATGAGCAAGGACCAGATAAAATCAATGAAGTTAAAAAAGCATTTGAAGCAAAAAATCCGGATATTGAATTAATCATTGACGATCTTCCGTTTGCTCAAGAACATGATAAAATTTTGTCCTTAGATTTAGCCGGTAACCCACCTGATATTATCACGGCATCAGGAGCTTGGTTAACTGAATTTGCAGATGCAGGTATTATTGAACCAATTGATGATCGATTTGCTTCATTACCAGAAGAAATAAAAAAAGCAAACGAAGGGCCAATGATGCTTCCATATAAAGGGAAACTTTATGGTATTCCTGTCACCAATGGAAATATTGCGTTGTTCTATAATAAAAAGCTTCTTAAAGAAGCAGGTGTAGATGTTCCTACTACATGGGATGAATTTATGGAGGCTTCTATTAAACTAACAGATCCAAGCAAAAATCGATATGCCTTAACAGGAAACCTAGCAGCAGAACCTCCAACAGTCATAAGCTATGAGGTTATGCCCTTTATTTTACAGGCGGGTGGAAAGATTTTAGATAATGGTAAAGCAGTATTTAACTCTCCTGAAGGTGTTAAAGCTTTAAACTATTTGAAAGATTTAATGGTAACAAATAAGGTTAGCACTCCAGGTGAACTAAGTGCAGGTGAAAAGGAAAAAAGAGCAAACTTCTCTTCTGGAAATGTTGCTTTCATGTTTGAGGGTCCTTGGGGTGTAAATATTCAGAAAAATTTAAATCCTGACATAGATTTCGGTGTTGTACCATTACCAAAAGGTGAAAAAACCGGTACAATCGCTCAGGGTTCTGTTTTAACACTTAGTGCGAAGGGTAAGAACAAAGATGCTGCATGGAAGTTTATTGAATTCATGAGTAGTGCAGAAGGCCAGTTATTATGGGATAAAGCTACAGGTTTCTTCCCCTACAACAAAGACACCATGAATGATCCGTTCTTTAAAGAAGATCCTTATTTGAAGGTGTTTGTTGAAGAATTTGAAACCTTCGATCGCGTAGAAGTAATTGATCATTATTTACCTAATGCTGTTGATTTGAGAAAGCAATTCACTATTGAAATCCAAAACTTTATTACTGGTAAGAAAACTGCACAGGAAGCATTGGATGATGCTGCGGCTTACTGGAATGATGCTTTTGAAAAAAATAAATAAATGAATAAATGTCAGAGGCTCATTTTGAGCCTCTGACACTATGGAGGAACACAATGAACAATAACCATGCGAGGAATGACCTAGTAGAGTATTTTAGAAAAGTTTCATTTATCCTACCAGCAATCACGTTACTGCTGTTGTTAACGGCGTATCCTTTATATCAGGTTATTTTAATGAGTTTTTATGATTATACCGACAAGGCAAACCCAATATTTGCAGGCCTTAAAAACTACTCGGAATTTATTGTCGATCCCCTGTTTTGGAATGCATTGAAGAACACAGTCATTTTTACAACTATCAGTGTTTTCTCTGGACTTTCAATTGGATTAATTTTTGCATTACTATTAAATCAACAAATTAACACAAAATTTAGGGCCATATTTCGATCTATCTTAATGTTTCCTTGGTTAACATCATCAACGGTTGTTGCAGCAATTTTCATGTTGTTATTCAATCCATTTGGATTAGTAAATAAATTTCTAAGCAGCATAGGGTTAACTGAACTCTCCCAGACAGCATGGTTAGGAAATGAAAACACAGCCTTACTAGCTGTAATCGTTGCTAATATTTGGAGAGGTTTTCCTTTTATGATGTTAATGCTATTAGCAGGTTTACAAACCATTTCAAATGATTTATATGAAGCAGCTGATATTGATGGAGCGGGATTTTTCAAGAAATTATTCTATATTACGATACCTCAATTAAAAAATATTATTATGACGTTAGTTATTTTAGAGTTTATTTGGAATTTCAGATCATTTGATTTAGTTTTTCTAATGACCGGTGGCGGTCCAATGAATAGCACGGAAATCATGTCTACATATATTTACCATCATGCATTTAGAACATTAGATTTCGGATATGCTTCTGCAGCAGCAATATTTATGCTCCTAATTATGGTTGCATTATCATTTTTCTATTTAAGATCTTCAGTGAAGAAGGAGGGAGAATAATTTGTTTAGGAAAAATAAATTTGCAGTATATTTATCACTAATCGTCCTTGGCAGCATTGCGATGATTCCAATTTTTTGGATGATTAGCATTTCATTTCGGACGAATCCAGAAGTGTTTGCTTCTCCTTTAAAATTATTACCCCCAACATTTACTTTAGATGCATTTAGAACCGTTTTTGAAAACAGAGATTTAATTCAACTATTTGTTAATAGTTATATTATTGCGCTGTCCGTAACATTTATCTGTATCATTGCTGCTGCAATGGCGGGTTATGGATTTTCTAGATTTAATTTTAAAGGAAAAAGGTCGGCTTTAATCTACATTCTATTAACTCAGATGTTCCCTATGGTTCTTTTGGTAATCCCCTACTTTTTATTCATTACAAGAGTAGGTTTATATAATACCTATTTTGCTTTAATTTTGGCATACACTTCATTTGCACTCCCATTTTCGATCATGATGATGAGAGATTTTATTAATACCATTCCTAAAGAATTAGACGAAGCAGCGAAAATAGATGGCTGCGGGCCACTAAAATCATTTTTTTACATTATTTTACCTCCATGTTTGCCAGGGTTAATAGCCACAGGTGTCTATACTTTTATATTGGCTTGGAATGAATTTTTATTTGCGGTCATCCTCACCAATTCAATTGAGGTTAGACCACTAACCATTGGTATTGGGATGTTGATTGGTGAGTTTACAACGGAGTGGAACGCCTTAATGGCCTTATCCTTTTTGGCAAGCGCACCACTAATTATTGTCTTTTTATTTGTTCAAAAATATTTTCTTCAAGGACTTACTGCCGGGAGTGTTAAGTAAATCAGAAGGAGGGTTTGTATGCAAAAAAAATTCATATATAAATCTATCAAAACACAGTCTCCATCACTTGTTCGTGTTATGCCAGATGAATCTGGTCTACAGTTTGTTGGTTTTGAGGCTTGTAAAATTGAAAAAGGCGAAACTATTATCAGGCAAGCTAAGGAAAATGAAATATGCGCTGTAATCTTAAGCGGAAAGGTGAAAATTAATACGAAAGAACTAAATTTTGATAATATCGGTAATCGATTAGATATTTTTGAAAAGATCCCCCCTTATTCCCTTTATGTGACTAAAGATGATTTTTGTGAAATGGAGGCTATAACTGATGTGGTCGAAATCGCGTTCTGTTATTCACCCTCAAAAGGAAGTTATCCAACTAGAGTAATTGCACCGACGGATGTAGCAGTAATTGAAAGAGGAAAAGGAAATATGAAAAGGTATGTTCATAATATTCTTCCCGAAGATAAGGAGGCAGATAGTCTGCTAGTTGTAGAGGTATTTACTCCTGAAGGGAATTGGTCTAGTTATCCCCCTCACAAACACGATGCATTAAATTTACCCGAAGAGTCTTTACTCGAAGAAACCTACTATCACCGAATGAAACCAGATAAAGGTTTTGCATTTCAAAGGGTATATACCGATGATTTAACAATAGATGAAGCTCTGGCTATTAAAGATGGAGATGTAGTTGTTGTGCCAAAAGGATATCATCCTGTAGCTGCAAGCCCCGGTCATGATCTTTATTATCTTAATGTTATGGCCGGTCCTAAGCGGTTGTGGAGATTCCATAATGATGAAGTCCTTGAATGGCTATTTAATAAATAATAGAAAATGGTGTAAACGAAAGATTTAATAAGTGGAGGTATAGTGTATGGATTCACTAGTTTTTAAACATGATCGTCCATTGGATTTAATCGCGATTGGTCGTTTATGTATTGACCTAAATGCGAATGAAACACAACGGCCAATGGAAGAGACAAAAACATTCACAAAATATGTTGGTGGTTCCCCAGCTAATATAGCCATTGGGGCTTCGCGTCTAGGAATGAAGGCTGGTTTTATTGGAAAGGTATCGGACGATCAAATGGGTCGTTTTATTCTTCAGTACTTAATAGAGAATAACATTCAAACTGATCATATTTTCAACGATAAGACGGGTGCCGTTACTGGCTTAGCTTTTACTGAAATTATAAGCCCTACCGAGTGCAGTATATTAATGTATAGGGATAATGTCGCCGATTTGAAGCTTGAAGCCCTAGAAGTTTCTGAAGAATATATAAAGCAATGTAAGACATTATTAGTATCAGGTACCGCATTAGCCAAGAGTCCTTCAAGAGAAGCGGTATTTCTAGCTTTAGAGTATGCAAGAAAACATGATGTAGTGGTTATATTTGATCTAGACTATCGACCATACACATGGGAATCCGAAACTGAGACTGCCATCTACTATCACTTAGCTGCAGAGAAATGTGATGTCATAATCGGAACTCGTGAGGAGTTTGATATGATTGAAAAAATCAGAAATTTTGGCGGTTCAAATAATCTAGCAACAGCAGAAAGGTGGTTTTCCTACCAAGCAAAACTCGTTGTGATCAAACATGGCGGGGGAGGTTCGATTGCCTATACCAAAGAAGGTAACCAATACCAATGTGGAATTTTTAAAACCAATGTACTAAAAACATTTGGTGCAGGTGATTCCTATGCTTCTGCCTTTATTTACGGACTAATGAATAGATTCAGTGTTTTAGAGTCTATGAGGCTAGGAAGTGCAGCTGCATCTATTGTTATTTCCAAGCACAGTTGTTCCGAAGCTATGCCAACATTAGAAGAAATACAAGGTTTTATGGAAAACTCTGAAGAAGTATTAGCGACTGCAACCTAAAATGGAAAGATAAATTACACTAAAATTTAATCGATAATCATTAAAGGGAGAAAAATACTCATGACAAAAACAACAGTCAAAGTTATACAAAATTATATAAATGGTGAATGGGTAGAGGCAACAACGACTAAGACAGAGCCTGTCTATAATCCGGCAACAGGAGAGATCATTGCAAACGTTCCACTATCCACAAATGAAGATGTGGTAATGGCTGTAAAAGCTGCTCAAGAAGCATTTCAAAGTTGGTCTCAAGTACCTGTACCAAAACGAGCAAGAATTCTTTTTAAATATCAACAAATCCTGGTCGATCACTGGGATGAACTTGCAAAATTAATTACCGTTGAAAACGGGAAAAGTTATCACGAAGCTCATGGTGAAGTTTTACGTGGAATCGAATGTGTTGAATTTGCAGCGGGTGCACCTACGTTAATGATGGGTAAACAACTTCCAAATATTGCAACAGACATTGAGTCTGGCATGTATCGATATCCAATAGGGATTGTGGGCGGAATCACTCCATTTAATTTTCCGATGATGGTACCATGCTGGATGTTCCCACTTGCAATCGCATGTGGTAATACCTTTATCTTAAAGCCATCGGAACGAACTCCTCTATTAGCCAATCGCCTTGCTGAGTTGTTTGAAGCAGCGGGTTTACCAAAGGGTGTACTGAATATTGTGCATGGTGCACATGATGTGGTCAATGGATTACTTGTGGAAAAACAAATCAAAGCGATTTCATTTGTTGGTTCGCAGCCTGTTGCTGAATATGTTTATAAAAAAGGAACAGAAAAATTAAAACGTGTTCAAGCTTTAGCGGGTGCAAAGAACCATTCCATTGTGTTAAATGATGCCGATCTTGATCTTGCCGTTACGCAAATCACTTCTGCAGCTTTTGGTTCTGCAGGAGAAAGATGTATGGCTGCTTCAGTAGTGACTGTTCAAGAAGAAGTGGCAGAGGTATTGGTGAAAAAATTAAAAGAAGCTGCAGACAATATAATTATAGGCAATGGTCTAGAAAAAGATGTATTTTTGGGACCTGTAATTCGTGAAGGTCATAAAGAGCGTACGTTAAATTATATTGCTACAGGTGTTCAAGAAGGAGCACAGCTTGTTCGTGACGGCAGAGAAGATGGTGCAGTAAATAGCAAAGGCTTCTTTGTAGGTCCAACGATATTTGATCAGGTTACAGAAGAAATGAAAATATGGCAGGATGAAATTTTTGCTCCTGTATTATCGGTTATCCGTGTAAAATCATTAGCCGAAGCCATTGATATAGCCAATAAATCTAGATTCGCAAATGGTGCCTGCATTTATACGAAAGATGGGGGAAGCGTTCGACAATTTCGAGAAACGATCGATTCAGGAATGTTAGGTGTTAACATGGGTGTGCCAGCACCAATGGCATTTTTTCCATTTTCAGGATGGAAAGACTCTTTTTACGGGGATCTTCATGCAAATGGGGCAGATGGTGTAGAGTTTTATACTAGAAAGAAAATGTTAACTGCGCGTTGGTAGTTTGATTATAAACATGAAAAAAGCTGGAACGTAAACGTTTCAGCCTTTTTTCATGTTGTTGCAGTCTTTTTGGTTAAATTCCAATTTTCTTCTCTAACATTCCTGGTTTTTTAGTTCCTTCAATTACGGTGTATTCATTCTTTTTGTAGGCAAACCAGTACGCCATTCCGATAAATAGTGCTCCGCCAACAGCATTTCCTAAGAAGACCGGAATAAAGTTTCCTAGATAATCCATCCATGTCAAGTGACCGGCAAATATCGCTGCCGGGATGACAAACATGTTGGCCACAACGTGTTGAAATCCAATTGCCACAAAGGCCATAGTCGGAAACCAAATTCCAGCGATTTTTCCGATCATATCTTCACTTCCGTAAGATAACCACACAGCTGCAGCGACAAGCCAGTTGCATCCAATACCTGAGACAAAAGCTTGAAGAAAGGTTGCATCTATTTTATGTTCAGCAATATGAACGGTACTCTCCAAATATACACCTGTTTCCGTTAAACCAACAATGTGTCCGAAAAAGTAAGCTACGAAAATCGCCCCTAGAAAATTGCTTACCGTGATGAGGAGCCAGTTTTGTAGAACCTGTTTGGTTTTAATTTTGTCTGCAAACTTAGCCAGTGGAACCACCATCATATTTCCTGTGAGAAGTTCTCCACCTGCTATTAATGTAAGGATTAGTCCAATCGGGAAGACAGAGGCACCTAAAATCGCACTAAGTCCTGATAAACCTTCGGATAATGGTGCTGTGACACGAATATATAGCAGGAACCCTAATGAAATAAATGCACCTGCTTGGAAACCTAATAGAATCGTTGTTACTAAAGGATAACTTGTCTTTTTTATTCCATTTTTAATTGAAATTTCTAGTATTTGATCTGGTTTGTATAATGACATGACAGTATTTCCTTTCTAATTACTTAAAATGTGAAGAACATCACATATTGATTTGTCTTTATTTTAACGCAATGAACACTAATTTACTGTGAACATTTCTTTAACTTTATATGTAAAATCAAAGCACCTTTATAAGATTTCTGTTTTGGTATAAAATTAGAGTAATATTGTTAATGCTTTTTGGAGGAATGGTTTATGGCTGCAGTGAAGACGGTAAAAATTGATGGTGAGATTATACATATTTTTAATAGCGCGATTTATATCTTTGAATCCCATTCAGGTTTTACGCTTGAATTGGATATGATTGTTAGTGAAGTTATGTTCAAAAAATATAAACAAGAGCAAACACTAATAATTGAGATAGAGTTAGAGGACGGTAGAATAATAGATTCCATCATGCACCTAAAAACACTGTCTGGAGGATTACCACAGCTTAATTTATTTTGTGATTTAGATGACATAGATGAGTATGAAGATTTTGATAGAGTGGACGAAAATAGTTCATGGTTTCCAAATGTAGAAGACGGTATCACATTAGAAGAAATTAGAAAAGTAGAAATGCCCATTGAAGACGTTAGTTTAAAGTTAAAACTGCCCATTGATCAGGTTGAATGGTTAAAAAAGCAAAAAAAGAAAGATTTAAATGAAATGTTTACACATTTGATATATGAAATTTGGAAGAAATAAAGGGTGGCAAACAAAGGACACCAATAGAACTACGCATCATTTTCCCATTAATAAAGTATAATATAGCTATTGAAATTAGTTTTTATACTTAATGCAAAAGGGGGTAGCATTAATGCAAATTACATTTGAAAATATTTATATTCATAGTCATGTAGTAGCTGAAAATAATTTGTACAAGCAATTTCATTTTCCAGAAATGTTATCGAGATATGATAGTAATTATATAGAGTTTAAGACGTTTCCTAAATTAGATGAATTTAAGCATGCAGAAGGTTATTTAAGAGATTATCATCTAAGAAATGGTCAGAAGCACGTGAAATTTAAATTTCCTGTAGATGAAAAAATCCCAGTTGAGTTAGTGAACTACTTAAATCAAGAAGAATATGATATTGGTTTTCTAGAACTATATGCGATTCAACCGATTCAATTTCCAGAATTGAAGGATAACCCCGACATTGAGGTTCAAATTGTAACTGAACATAACCTTAAGGCTTTTCTCGCTTTACAGTATCAGCAGGATATTGTGTTTGGCAGTAATTTTGCCAATCAAAAAGTAGAGTTGAATAAGCGAATTTTTGAAGATCCGAATTTCATGCAGCTGCTAGCTTTATATAAAGGTACACCAGCAGGTGTAGTGGATGTGATCATTTCGAAAGATACAGCTGAAATTGATAATTTAGGTGTAGATGAAACCTTTCAAAAGAAAGGAATCGGCAGCAAAATCCAAAAATTTGTAATGGATACGTTTAAGGATAAGACTGTTATTCTAGTCGCGGATGGTCAGGATACCCCAAAAGAAATGTATAAGAGACAGAACTACCAATACCTTGGCTATCAATATTACACCCAAAAAGTTGACGAATAAATAAAAGAAGAAGGACTAGAAGAAGTTGTTGGATGAAATTAGTAAATTTGAAGTGGTTTTGGAACGGATTGCCTTAATGGAATAAGCATGAAAATAAGAATGGCTCAGTTCTGTTGACTGAGCCATTTCATTACTATTTAAGTTAGTGATTCTTGATTTGAAGCTACCACTTTTTTCCGTTCCTGCGGAATGACTAGATTAAGAATAACCGTAGCCAATGCTCCAACAGCTGTTCCAGAAGATAAAATGTAATTTGCAAAGTCAGGAACACTGTATAGAATTTCTTTTGGAAGAACAACCGTACCAATTGTTAATAGAATCGGAACGCCGATTACCATCATATTACGATCATCAATTACCACGTGCTGAATAACTTTCATCCCGTTCATAACAATGGCCACACATACAACCCCGAAAATCCCATTGATAACTGGTTCAGGTATACAAGTAATTACAGCTGATAGTTTTGGAATTAAGCCTAAAGCGATTAAGATAACCCCTGCGCTGATAATAGCCATTCTGCTGGCTACTCCTGTAATCGCGATAATTCCAGCGTTAGAAGAATAACCAGTCATTGGTGTACCACCGAAAAGAGAACCTACGAAACAACCAATACCTTCACCAACAGATGCTCTGTTCAATCTTTTTTCATCTAATTCACTGCCTGTTACCGTTGATACAACAAACCAAGTACCCGTTGTTTCTATTAAGATAACCAGATAGATAAAGACCATAGTTAGAATGGCTTGTAAATCAAATACAGGCTTTCCAAATGGGAAAAAGCTAGGAAGCGAAAACCATGCTGCTTCTTTTACAGTTGAGAAATCGACTGTACCAAACAGTGATGCGGTAATCGTTCCTACTACAATCGCTAGAATAACAGATACTAAGCGGAAAAAAGTTCCATAACCTTTTTTCTTCCGTCCAAGAAGGATACAAATAATTAAAACTGCAGCAGAAACAAATGCAATTAATACATTGTGCCCAACGTTACCTGGTGCATTATAAATGCTATTGAATGCAGCTGGCATTAAGGAAATCCCTACAATGACAATAACTGTTCCACCTACAAGAGGGGGAATTACTTTCTTAACAGCTTTAGCAAACCATTTTAATGGATATCCAAGAATCGCAATAAGTAAAGCTCCTGGTAGAAGGCTTCCAAATACGGCTCCCATTCCAAGTTTTCCACCAATCGCTGCCAAAGCACCAATTGGTACATAGGATGGACCTTGTACGACCGGCAATCTTAAGCCGCCAATCGTTTGAATGAGGGTGGCAATTCCCGCGGCTAAGAAACACATTTGAATGAAGAAAGTAGTATTCATCGTATCTAACGCCAATAATCCCGCAATAATGATGGGGGCGATATATAAATCCATTGCAAGTACATGCTGCATACCAAGTAGAAGGGCTTTACCCCAACTGATCTTTTCATCTACCCCAACGATAATGTTCGGATTTTGCTCTTTTTGTGCCACGGAACCATTCTCCTTTATTTTTTAAGTATGTAGAAAATTAATCTAAAAAACTGGTAAAATTCCAAATGAATGAAGACAAATGGGTTTATTACTGCGCAGATAATAAAAACCCTAAATGAATTATAATGGTGGATTCATAGATTGTAAACATAAAAATAACGAATAATTATATTATACTTTAAATTTTCGTTCGCCTTTTTGTCTTGACTTCAAAATATATTCTTAATAGAATATAGATACATAGGTTTTAGAAGGAGATGTAAAAAAATGATCATCAATGATACCGTTTTACGTAGTGATTGGATCGTTGCTTGTAAAATTGAAGATGTTAAAGAAGAGCCAATACAAGTAGTGATAATGGGCGAAAGAGTTGTTTTATTCCGAAATGAGCAAGGCATTCATGCCTTTAAGGATTTATGTATTCATCGAGGAGCAGCACTTTCTCTAGGCTGCGTGAAAGACGGCAATCTTGTTTGTCCGTATCATGGCTGGGAATATGATTCAGAGGGTACATGTACAAGTATTCCACAGCTCCCTGAAGGAAAATCAATTCCATTAAAAGCAAAAGCGATAAAATATACATGTAGAACAGAGTATGGATTTGTTTGGATTAACCTAGAAAATAACAACCCTGAATTTTTTTCATTCCCAGAATTCAACGATAGTAGTTACCGCAATATTCTATGGGGACCTCAAGAAGTTAATGCAAACCCACCAAGAATTGTCGAGAACTTCCTTGATGTTGGTCATCTTTCCTTTATTCATGAAGGTTTTCTAGGTGTACCAGAGCATCCGGAAATTGGCGATTACGATGTTCATACTGACGGAGGTCGAATTTTCTCAGATGAAATTGTTATCTATCAGCCAGACCCTGATGGTACTGGAGTTGCGAAGGATGTTTATTACACCTATGAAATCGTTCGCCCGCTGTCAGTGAGATTCACAAAAAGAGATCCTGATACAGACAATAAGATGACGATTTTACTAACCATTCTTCCGATTGCAGAAGGCAAATCGATTGCCTATGGCATTATGTCGTTTAACTATGAAACTGGCACAAGCGATCAAGAAATCATAGATTTTCAGGATATGATTTTTGCTCAAGACAAACCAATTGTCGAAAATCAGAAACCAGAGGACTTACCGCTTGATTTGCAGGTAGAGCTTTCCTTGAAATGTGACAGAATGAGCATTGCTTACCGAAAATACTTAAAATCACTCGGTGTTACACTTGGAACTGAATGATAAGAAGACAGGTCGTTTACTTTTATGGTAAACGGCTTTTGTTGTACCTATCTTCAAGTTTTTAACAACTAATAAAAATTAATTTTTCTGAATAGTTTTTATATATTGACATAGTAGTCACAAGTGACTACAATTTTATATATAGAAATCTGATTTAAATAGGAGAAAAATATGAAAGCAGAAAATTTTTCAAGAACAGACCGTCGAAAGGCATGGAACCGCGAGCAGATTGTTAGCGGTGCTTTGGAGGCTTTTTCCGAATTGGGCTACATGAAAACCACTGTCAATGATATTACTTCACGGGCAGATGTGGGTCATGGAACCTTTTATCATTATTTTAAAAATAAGCAGGACCTTCTGAGTAAACTGGTTGATGACTTGGCGGATAAGGTGGATGATTATGTCCAGCCAAAGAATATGCAGTTGACTGTTTATGAGAGGATGAAATATGAAGCACAAAGAATTCTCGAGTACTACGTTAATAACAGCAGCATCTTACTGGCATTAAAAGAAGCTCTTATGGTGGACAAACAATTTGAGGAAAAATGGCTGAAAATTAGCGAAAGCCTTTTCAAGCGAATTGAGAGGGACATTAAGGGCTCGATCCAAAAGGGATACTGTCATGACATTAATGTGGACGTAACGATTCGAGCTTTAACATGTATGTTCGAGGGCTATGGTCATCATTTAATGGTGCAGCCAGTGACTCCAGCAGAAATCCAAGAGGTAGCCCAGTCATTAACCGACTTGTGTTATAAAGCTGTATTTAAGGAATAATTAATTCGATTTACTAGAATAGCCAGAATAAGCAGCGAAGTTAATCCTTTTGTTGCTTATTCTTTATGATTGAGTATAGGAATGACGAAAAAATTAAATTTCATGTATGCGCTTACAATGAAATATGAATCTTACATAGACAAATAAACTTTAATTTTTATCGAGTAGTAAATGCTATTTATAAAGTTTATTTGATTCTTTTTATCGAAAAAAATGACGATAGTGTCATAATCGATAACATTGTCGTTTTTGGAATATTAAAGGAATATAAGTCAACGCTGACGAACAATAAAGGAGGTGAGGAAGAAAATTATATAGTTGAACTCTGGTAATGTAATCCCAATTGAAAATGGTAAAACTTTATTTTCAGTTATTAGGGACCATTTTCATAATGGCATATAAGCAGCGCAATTGAAATCATACGTATTGATTCATTTGCAAAATGCTCATAACAAAGGGGTGGTCACCTACAAATTCGTTTTTTCACGCACCTATAGATTCTACAGTAAAAATGGAGTCTTATTATATGGATGCAAAGGGAGAGGATTAATTTGGCGAAACACGGGGTATATCATTCTACAGTATTAACAGAGTCTTATTGGCCTGCTGACACATCACGTCCACTAAACGACTCGACTGTTGCTCAGGTATTAAGGGAAGTTACTGCAGAGGTTCCTGACCGGATTGCCTTAGTTGAAGGGGTGGCAGATCCGGAAAAGCGCAGAAAATGGACATACACTCAGCTTTTAGCTGATTCTGAAAGTGTTGCTTCAGCCCTTCTTACTAAATTTAAGCCAGGAGAGCGTGTTGCGGTTTGGGCCCCAAATGAAGTGGAATGGGTACTGCTTGAATTTGGCTGTGCGATTGCAGGAGTCACTTTAGTGACGGTTAACCCGGCTTTAAGGGAGAAAGAGCTAGATTACCTGTTGCGTCAATCAGAAGCAGCGGGAATATTCCTCGTTAATGAATACCGAGGCTATAACATGTTTGAGGCTGTAACCAATGTCCGTAAAAGCTTACCATTACTGCGAGAAGTAATTAGTTTTTCAGATTTTGAGGAATTCATGAATTGCGGCAGTCAATCAACTATCTTTCCTGTGGTAAAGGCGGAAGATCCTTTTGTCATTATGTATACATCAGGTACAACTGGTAAATCGAAGGGGGCAATCCTTCACAATAAGGGCATAACTAACAGTACAAAATTTATGGCAGAGCGTGCAGGTATGGAAGTTAGCGGTGTATGGGTGAATGTAATGCCGCTCGTTCATATGGGGGGCTGCGGTTTCGCTGTATTAGGAACTCTGCAACAACGGGGTACTCATGTACTCGTTAGCGCATTCGATCCAGGGCTGTTTCTTGAATTGATTGAAAATGAGAGAGGATCCTTCGCACTCCTCGTTCCAACTATGGTTGAAGCTATCTTAAACCATCCTGATCGTAAAAAATATAATCTCTCAACCTTGAAGTCTCTTCTTTCTGGTGCCTCGAAGGTTGAACCTCATTTAGTACGACGTGTGAAAGATGAACTAGGCTGTGGGATATCGATCGTTTGTGGACAGACCGAGATGCACGGTGGAACAACACAGACGCACCTCGATGATTCCCCAGAGGACCAGGCAGAAACGATAGGTCAACCATATCCGCATATTGAAGTGAAGATTGCTGATCCTGCAACAGGAGAAGTACTACCGCTTGGTATGGATGGAGAAATTTGCTGTCGTGGATACCAGACGATGATTGGCTACTATAATATGCCAGAGCAGACAGCCGCCACACTTAAGGGCGATGGCTGGCTACATTCAGGTGATATTGGCTCGATGGATGAAAGAGGTTTTATAAAAATTAAAGGTCGATTAAAGGATATGATTATTCGCGGCGGTGTAAATATATATCCAAGCGAAGTGGAATCACTGTTGCGAGACCATCCTAAGGTAACAGATATAGCAGTAGTAGGCATGCCCGATGAATATTGGGGAGAACAAGTCACGGCACTTATTATCCCAACATCCTTTGATGACCTACCGACAGATTCTGAACTTACTGAATACTGTAAAGCCAATATGGCAGGTTTTAAGAGACCAAGGAATTGGTACTTTGTTAAGGAATTCCCGAAGACAGCAGCTGGGAAAATCCAGAAATTTAAGCTGCAAGAAATGGTCAAAAATGGTGAAGTTCAACAAGGTACCAATTTAACTCAAATATAGGTGGAGGGGTGTTCCAAATTTGGAACACCCTATTTTTGTAGCATTTTGGTGTAAAAAAATTTATATTTTTGAATTGTCTGTATATATTGACAACTGTGTCATATATGACTACAATGTTTATAAAGGAAAAATTTATGAAAAATGGGAGTCAAAAATATGAAAATGGCAAAATCTCAGGAGACAACGAAACCAGACCGACGCAAGACGTTGAATCAGGATCAAATCATGATGTGTGCTATAGAAGTGTTTTCTGAAATCGGTTACATGAAAGCGACTGTCAAGGACATCACGACAAAAGCGAATGTAGGGCATGGAACCTTTTACCATTACTTCAAAAATAAAAATGACCTCCTAGATCGATTAGTAGACGAACTTATAGAAAAGGTAGATCACGATCTGCAGCCCAAAACCTTGACAGAAAGCCTTTATGAAACGATGAAAGATGAAGCCCATAAAATACTAGACTATTACAATCAAAATAGAGGGGTACTCCTAGCATTAAAAGAAGCGATGATGGTGGACCAACACTTTAAAGACAAGTGGTTGAAAATAAGTGAAAGCTTATTTAAAAGGATTGAGCGTGATATTAAAGGGTCAATTAAAAAGGGATACTGCCACAACATGAATGTCGATGTCACGATTCGTGCACTAGCGTGTATGTTTGAGGGATATTGCCATCATTTAATGCGGCAGCCTACTAGTCAAATGGAAACACAAAAGGCTGCAGAGTCATTAACAGACTTGTGCTATAAAGCAGTATTTAAGCTCGAAGCCTAGAATACTAGATTAGTAGCAGGTGCTGCATTCTATAAAAAAGTTACATATGAAATAGAGAACAGGAGGTTAGGATTAACATGCAGGATGTTTATATTATCGGGATTGGTATGAACAAATTTGGCAAGTACCCTAGTGAGACAGTCAGGACTATGGCGGAGCAGGTGATCCAACAATCTTTGGAAGATGCAGGGATTAAAAAGGAGGATTTACAGGCTGGTTTCTTCTCGAATACTTTTTGGGGTATGTTTGATAAGCAGCATTCCATCCGCGGTCAAGTGGTTTTCAGGGGAATGGGGATTGACCGGACCCCTGTAACCAATGTGGAAAATGCTTGTGCTGGAGCATCGACTGCACTGCACCTAGCGTATACCGGCATACGAGCTGGAATGTATGATGTCGCGATTGCGGTAGGTTCTGAAAAGCTTACTAACCCTGACAAAGCGAAATCTTTATCCGCCTATTCCAGCTGCATGGATGTAGAAAATTTTGATAAGCAGATCAATACGTTATTGGAATACGGGAAGAACCTAGAAGTAGCACTTCCTTGTGATGAATCAGCACCTGGTGCTGGAAGAAGTGTTTTTATGGATGTCTATGCGATGATGACTCGTTGGCATATGAGCAAGTATGGTACGACTCAAAGACAACTAGCAGCGATCGCTTCAAAAAACCATTTTCACTCTTCCCTCAATCCAAAAGCGCAGTATCAGAACAGAATGAGCATAGAGGAAGTTATGAATGACAGTCCTGTTACATATCCTTTGACTCGCAGTATGTGCGCGCCGGTTGGGGACGGGGCAGCTGCAGTTATCGTTTGTTCTGAGAGATTCTTGAAAAAACTTGAGAAATCACGTCCAGTAAAAATTCTAGCTTCTGTACATGGTCAAGGTTCAGACAGAGACCTTGACGGAGAGGATATTGGTGAAAGACTTGCAAAAGAGGCCTATGAAAAAGCAGGGCTTGGTCCACAGGATATTGATTTAGCAGAGTTACATGACGCTACGGCTTATGGTGAACTGCACCAAAGTGAGGCGATGGGATTTTGTCCTCCTGGTGAAGGTGGTGCTCTAGCCGAATCAGGTGCTACAACTCTTGGAGGATCGATCCCAATCAATACAAGTGGTGGACTTGAAAGCAGGGGACATCCAATCGGAGCTTCTGGTCTCGCACAAATATATGAAGTTGTTACCCAGTTACGAGGAGAGGCAGGAAACCGACAAGTAATTGGAGCAAAAATTGGTCTTGCTGAAAACGGAGGCGGCAGTATTGGTGTTGAAGAAGCAGCGATGTGCATTCATATTTTAGAAAAAGCGTAAGCACTAGGATTTTAGAGGAGGAAGTGGAACGGTGGACTACAATTTAACGGAAGAATTGACGATGTTAAAGGAAATGACCTACAAATTTGCAGTAAATGAAATCGCTCCCTATTCAGCAGAATGTGATCGGGAAGAGAAGTACACTCCTGAAATCGTAAAAAAAGCGGCAGAACTAGGACTCGTTGGTGCATGGATGCCTGAAGAGTACGGCGGTGCTGGAATGGGGATATTAGGTCAGGCCATCATAACGGAACAGCTTTCCCGAATCGACATGGGAATTGGTACAAATATTATCACGGCAAGCTTTGGGTGTGAAGCCATTTATCTATATGGAACAGAGGAGCAGAAACATAAGTATTTACCAATGGTTTGTAAAGGTGAGTGGGTTTCATCAGGAGCTTTTACGGAGCCAAATGCCGGAACGGATGCAGCTGGTTACCAAACTAGGGCAGTGCGGGACGGTGATGATTTCATCATCAATGGCAGTAAAATATTTATTACAAATGGTACGGTCAGTGATTTTATGGTGGTTCAAGCGATTACACAGCCGGATGAAAAAAGACATAAGCGATTCTCTCAAATCATCGTAGACAGCAATAGTGAGGGAGTCACAAGAAGTAAGCTCCATGGAAAGTTAGGAATTCGGTCTAGTGATACGGCACAAATTTCCTTTGAAAATGTCCGCGTTCCGCAATCCAATCTTGTTGGTACGGATGGGAAAGGATTCCCACAGCTCATGCACTTTTTTGATATTACTAGGATGATGGTTGCCGCTCAGGCATTGGGCATCTCGCAAGGATGCCTTGAAGAAGCAGTCAAATATTCAAAAGAAAGATATGCCTTTGGAAACCCGATCGGCAGCTACCAGGCGACAATGACGAAATTAACGGAGATGGCTGTCAAAGTTGAGGCACTTCGAAATATCGTCTATAAGGCGGCATGGCTCGTTGATTCAGGAAAACCTGATTTTACGCTATCAGCAATGGCAAAATACTTAGGCGGACAGACTGCTGTCTTTTGCGCGAATGCTGCGATCGAAATTCATGGCGGATACGGCTATATGGAGGAATACAATGTCCAGAAATGGTATCGCGATGCGAAAATTCTTGAAATCTATGAAGGAACGAAAGAAGCAGAGGTTATGGCCATCGGACGTGTTCTCCAGTCTTAATCTGTATAAAAATATCTGAATATTAAACCTTGTCTAAAAAAGGAGAAAATCATGATTACAAATCTTGAAGGAAAAGTGGCCCTCGTAACAGGTGGAACAAATGGAATTGGAAAAGCAACTGCTTTAAAGCTTGCAAAAAGTGGAGCTGATATTGTGGTTAGCGGTAGAAATCACGAAGCAGGTATGCAGGTGGTAGCAGAAATTGAAGAACTGGGTAGAAAGGCAATATTTTTAGAATGTGACTTGTTTGTCTATGATTCAGTGAAACAGATGGCAGACCGTGCTGTTGCTGAAATGGGAAAGATTGATATTTTAATCGCAAACGGTGGTGCAACCGTTCAATATGCAAAATTCTTTCACGAATTAGACCCAAATGATTATGACGGCTGCTTAAATAGCCAACAATCGTCTAGGCTTTATGCAATCCGGGCTTTGCTCGACCATATGAGAGAGCAGAATTATGGGAAAATTGTCATCATCACTTCTGACGCGGGAAGAATTGCGACTCCAAGAGAATCACTGATCGGATCCGCAGCAGCTGGTCTTGTACTGATGAACAAAGCGTTGGCTAATGAGTTCGCTCGATGGCAGATTCGCGTGAATGCTCTTTGTTTAACGGTCATCCAAGACACTCCAGGATTTGAGGCAGTAATGGCTACCGAGGCAAGTCATGTTTTTCAAAAAGCTGTTGACCGTGCGAAGCTTGGTTTACCAAATGCAGAGGATGTTGCAGAGGCTGCACTTTTCTTTGCTTCACCAGAATCCGACAGAATTACAGGTCAAACCTTAAGTATTAATGGCGGTCTTTCATTTGCAGGGTAAGTCTTCATATTCTTTTAATAAAAATAGGAGGGAACACGATTATGTACCAAAATTTAGCATCAGATGAAATCTTAAATAAATTAACCCAAATAGCAGCGGACCCTTATGAAAGAGCGAAGGAATGGAAAATGGAAACAGGCTCCAAGCTTATTGGCTGTTACATCATGCACTTTCCAGAAGAGTTACTTCATGCAGCCGGCGCTTTACCGATTGTCCTTCAAGTGAAGGAAGAACCGATTACTACTGGGCATGCCTATTATCCTTCTTATTTCTGTGGACCTACCCGCAGTATCGTCGATCAAGCAGCAAAGAGTGAATTAGACTTCCTTGATGGATTTGTCGGAGGTGATTATTGTATCCAGGCTGTCGGTGGTTCAGAAGTAGTTGGGAATCTTCTTCCGAAGGTCAATAATATGTTTTTCCGCTTGCCTGTTGGCAATCAAGCATGGACACAAGGGGATATTGTTACAGGATTAACAGAATTAAAACGAGACATTGAAAGATTCGCAGATAAAGAGATTAGTGACGAGGACATCCTAAATAGCATTCGCATCTATAACAAAAACCGCAGCCTTATTCGAGAGATATACGAGTTAAAATCCGTTCATCCTTCGCTGCTATCTTCTAGCGATATGCTGTCCATTATTAAATCAAGCATGGTGATTCCGAAAGAAGAGCATAACGAGATCTTAGAGAGCCTAATTCCAAAGCTTCAGGCTAAAAAAGATTCTATAAAAGAAGAAGGAGTACGTGTCTTCTTATCTGGAAGTTTCTGCGGCGCACCGAAAAACGACATATTGGAGCTAGTTGAACAATCTGGAGCTGTTGTGGTCGGAGATGACCTTTTCCACGGCTACAGATATATCAGTGACAATATTGCTGAAGATAAAGAACCATTGGCAGCAATCGCGGCTCATTATATTGATAAAAATACAAACGTCCCTTGTCCAACTAGATGTGACCCTAAAACCGATTGGCCACAATACCTTGTTGATTCAATGAGAAAGCACAAAGCAGATCAACTTGTCATTGTGATGACACAATTTTGTGAACCACATATGTTCTTCTATCCAGATATCAAAGATGCCATGCAAGAAGCTGGAATTCCTCACCTACTCCTAGAAATCTCACACGAACTTGATTCCATCGAAACGATTAAAACTAGATTAGAAGCCTTTGTAGAAATGGCTGTTTAATTTTAAAAAAGGCTGTGTTAAAGCTAATATTTGATTTTGGCACTCTGTTGATTGGAGCGGAAGGCACGAAGACTCCTGCGGGAGGACGGGGCAGGGGAGACCCCACAGGCGCTTAAGCGCCGAGGAGGCTCCCCGTACCGCCCGCGGAAAGCGAAGTGCCTGGAGCGTAAATCAACAGACAATTTTTACAAAGCCATAAAAAAGAAAGACGTAACTAAAATCGAGAGGAATGATGATAGATGGCAGTACAGGAAGCGAAAAGAGCGAATCGATTAAAATCCGGAAAATTGGTTAACAAGCTTGTTAATGAATATTGGGAAGATTTGATTAATGCCAAGAAGACAGGTAAAAAGGTTGTTTATACTACTGGTCTACCAATTGGCCCATTTATGGCTGCGCAGGATATGGCATGGATCCACGGAGAAGGATACGGTGCTCGTGTAGCAGCTAGACACGAGGAAAAAGAACCGCAAACCTTTGCTGAGAACCGGGGCTTTAATCGTGAACTTTGCTCTTATGCAAGAACACAAATGGGTTGTGCAATGTTTGCTGAATTAGGTGTTCCGGATGATTTAAACCCTGGTCCAATTGCGACCGAAATTCCAGCACCTGATGCGATTGTTACTTGTTATCCAGGCTGTTCTACAGGACCTCAGTGGGATTGGGCAATCGAGCGTGTCTTTGGTAAAAAAATTCCTTGGTTTAATGTAGTTATTCCGTATCATATGGGACGAAACGGTTCTACCTATATGAAAGGGGAAGAATTTGAGGAAAATGTAAAATACGTTGTCAGGCAGTTTGAAGATCTGATTAAGTTTTTAGAGGTAGTTAGCGGCAAGCCATATAACTGGGATAAATTCCAAGAGTTAATGGGTGTCACTAAAACCGTTGGAAAGCTTCGGATGGAAGCGATGGATCTTTGTAAGGCAAAACCAGCTCCTGCCAGCTTCTTTGATTGGTCCATTCAAATTGCACCAGTCAATTATCTCACCGCATGGCCAGGAACAATTGAAGCTATGCAAGCAGTTAAAGACGAGGTTCAAGAGAGACTTGACAACGGCGTTAGTGCTGTGCCAAATGAAAAATATCGTATTTTCTGGGAAGGAATTATGAATTGGAATAAGCTTGGCTGGATGGCAGATAAGTTTGCAAGCTATGATGCCACAGTTGTTGCGGGTCGATATACACATATGGCCTTCTGGCACGAGCCTGATACGATCGATCCTGAACATCCGTTAAGAGGGATTGCGATTAACCATCTTGAGTGCCAACTCAACCTAGGCTACCCGATTACCGAGGAACGAATGATGACATTATCTAAAGATTATTCCATCGACGGTATTGTCTTCCATGGTGCAAGAACTTGTCGATCATTCTCACGTTCTCATTTCTTGTTAGCTGAAAACTTGAATAAAAAGATGGGTATTCAATCTACTTCATTTGAAGGAGACATGGTTGACGATTCCTTTTACAAGGAAGAACTCGTTAATACTCGTATTGAAGCACTGATTGAAAGTCTCGAAGCACAAAAAAGCAGAGGTTAATAGAGACTGAAATTGTCCGGGAAAACAATTCCCGGACAGGATTATAAAGATTCTGGATATGGGAGAGTTAATCCCTTAAAGATAAAACAGATGAAAAAGGAGAGAGTTAGATGACATCAAAAAGTGATGGTTCTTCCTTTTATACAATTGGTGTGGATAGCGGTTCCTTAACAGGAAAAGCAGTAATAATTGATGGAAATCAACGAATTGTTTCCCATAGCGTCAAACAGTTGGGATTTGTTAGTCAAAAAGCCGTCATGATGGCGATCGATGAAGCATTGGAAAAAGCAGGATTGGTACTCGATGATATCGCCTATACAGTAAGCACGGGTTATGGCCGGAAAAGGTTAGAAATTGCCGGTAAGAATCTTACAGAAATAAGTTGTCACGCAAAGGGAGCCAACTATCTTTATCCAGAAGTAAAAACAGTCATAGATATTGGTGGTCAGGACAGTAAGGTAATCGCGGTCGATCCGTCAGGAAATGTTAAAAATTTTGCGATGAACGACAAATGTGCTGCTGGGACCGGTCAATTCCTCGAAGTTCTTGCGAGAGCGTTGGACGTTGAATTGACTGAAATTGGACCGTTGTCGATGCAATCAGATGCGGATATCAAAATCAGCTCGATGTGTACAACATTCGCTGAGTCAGAAGTCATTTCTTTAGTCGCAGAAGGTCACACAACGGTAGACATTCTTTCAGGTATGCATAAGGCGATTTCAGGGAGAATGAAAGGTTTGGTTGGGCGTGTAGGATTGCAGAAGCCAGTGATGATGACAGGTGGAGGCGCCAAAAATATTGGATTGGTACATGCTTTAGAAAAATCCTTAGGTGTGTCTATTTTTATTCCGGAAGAACCGCAAATTATCGGTGCTTTAGGTGCAGCGTTATTTGCGAAAGACTTTGCTACAGGGATTCGAAAAAAAGTAGATGAGGAACAAGACCTCGATAAATCTCGTGCACCTGCTAAAGATTGCGGCAGCTGCTCCGTTCAGAATTACCAATTAAACAAAAACTGATTATGCTTTTAGAGAAAGGAGAAAGTCATGCAATATGAGCGTATTCAATTCGAGCGTCGCGGTGCTGGCGCTTGGATTATTTTAGATAGTCCAAAGAATATGAATTCAGTATCATCCACCATGCTCGGTGAGTTGGAGAGCGTATTGAAAGAGTGTGAAGCTGATAGCAGTGTCAAGGTTGTAGTTCTAACTGGAACAGGATCTGCCTTTTGCGCGGGTGCGGACCTTAAAAATGTCCTTTCCTCTTTAAGTAGTTCAGAGCCTGGGACGAAGGATTTTCTTGAAATGTTCGATGAGGTTTGCAGTCTTCTACGTAAAATGCCAAAACCCGTCATTGCGGCAGTCAATGGCTTAGCACTTGCAGGAGGACTGGAGCTTCTCATGTGCTGCGATATTGTATATGCGGCTGAAAGTGCCAAAATGGGGGATGCTCATTCTAACTTTGGCGTTTTTCCAGGTGCGGGTGGTGCGGCGGTATTGCCGAAGAAAATCGGGCTTAATCGCGCTAAGTATCTTTTATTTAGCGGTGATTTTTTATCTGCTGCTGAGATGGAAAGATTCGGTTTGGTTAATAAAGTAGTTGCTGACGGGAAGCTTGTGGAGGAAGTCGAAAATTTTGTTGAAAAGCTTGCGGCTAAAAGTCCATTGGTGCTCCGCCGAATGAAGGAAGTAGCAAACGCGTCGGTTGATCAAACTCAGGATGCAGCATTACGCCATGAAATGCTTCACTTACGACAGCATGTTCGATCCTATGACTTAGCAGAGGGACTTGCAGCCTTTGCAGAAAAACGCAAACCAGAATTTAAGGGCTATTAAGGGGAGATAAAAATGAAAATCGAAAATAGTGTATTTATCATAACCGGCGGGGCCTCGGGTCTTGGTGAGTCCTGTACAAGGCTGTTTGTGGAACAAGGTGCAAAGGTCGGAATTTTAGATATGAATGATGATCGTGGAGAGAATCTTGCAAGAGAACTTGGTGAATCTGTTGTTTTCTGCAAGACAGATGTTAGTGATGAAAATTCTGTCCGTGAAGCGGTGGAAACAGTCTCTAATGCTTTTGGAGGTATTCATGTAGCAATCAATTGTGCAGGGCTTATTTTTGGTGCGAAGGTCCACTCTAAGAAGGGACTTTTTCCAATGGATAAGTTTAATAAAGTAATCCAAGTAAATCTAGTCGGTACGATGAACCTGGTGCGATACGCAGTCCAAGAGATGTTGAAGAATGAACCTGATGAAAACGGGGAAAGAGGAGTTATTGTAAATACTGCTTCTGCAGCTGCATTTGGCGGTCAGCTGGGACAGGCAGCGTATAGTGCGTCAAAAGCTGGAGTAGTAGGGATGACACTTCCGATTGCCCGGGAGATTGGGGATTATGGAATGCGAATCGTTGCGATTTCACCAGGCCTTTTCGATACGCAAATGTCTAGAGGAATGCCTGATAGTTTTAAACAGGAAGTAACACAGCATATTCCTTTCCCAAAGAGGCTCGGCAAGCCGTCCGAATATGCAGCAACGGTTAGACATATTGTTGAAAATCCTTATTTAAATGGAACAACGATTATGCTAGACGGTGCAGCACAGCTGCCTGCGAAATAAAACAAAATACAAAGATATATAGAAAGGAGAAAAAAATGGCTGGAGCACTAGAAGGTTTAAAAATATTAGATTTCAGTACATTGGTTCCTGGACCATATGCGACCATGTGCTTAGCCGATATGGGAGCGGATGTACTTAGGGTGAAATCGGGCACGAGACCAGATGTCGTCGATTTTTTACCACCTTTCCTGCCTGAAACAGAAGTGTCAGCGGTATCGGCACAATTGAGTAGGAATAAAAAGGTAATGACCCTCAATCTTAAAGATCCTCGTGCAGTTGAAGTAATTCATCAGCTTTTAGGAGAGTACGATATTATCATCGAACAATTCCGTCCAGGTGTGATGGCGAAGCTGAACCTAGATTACGAGAGTCTTAAAAAAGTAAATCCGAGATTAATCTATTGCTCGTTAACAGGTTACGGTCAGACAGGACCATTGAGGGATCGTGCAGGTCATGACATCAACTACATAGCCATGTCGGGTGTCGCTTCTTATTCAGGAAAGAAAAAGTCAGGACCTCCGCTGATGGGAATAGCCGTCGCGGATATTGCTTCAGGTTCCAACAATGCCATTATTGGAATTCTTTCGTCCGTCATCTATCGAGAGCGAACTGGGAATGGTCAGCATATTGATGTTTCGATGACCGATGGAATGATTGCGTTTAATTCGTTTATGCAGGGTGCTAGTTATCTAATAAATGGTAAAGACATTGGGATGGAGGAAAATCTTCTCAATGGGGGCTCTCTCTATGATTACTATGAAACCCAGGATGGTAGATACCTTAGTTTCGGTGGTGTTGAGCCACAATTTTTCAAGGCCTTTTGTCAAACTATTGGAAGACCTGAACTGGTTGCTGGAGGCGTGGAGGCAGAAAATGTGGCTCAAATCAAAGAGGAGATTAGTGAGATTTTAAAGACGAAGACGTTAGATGAATGGATGGAATTATTTAATGCTACGGACGCCTGCGTTGAGCCGGTGCTCTCTCTAGGTGAAGTATTAGAAGGACCACTTGTTGAAGAGCGAGGAATGGTGGTTAAAGTTCCTGGACCAAATGGGTCAACAGTAAAACAGATTGCCAATCCGATTAAGTTCTCGGAGTCCATTCCTCAGTATCGTCACACGGGTATCCCACTATCAGAGGCGAATACAGAAGAGGTTATGAAAAATCTCGGCTATTCTCAAGAGGAAATCAAGGAATTTGGCAAGACTGGTCTATTCAGCTAATTGAGTTCATTTTTCAAAGAATTAAGGGGGTAAGAATTTTGTTAAAGACACTTTTTGTAAAATTAAATGTTGAAAACAGGACGGCTGTTATTACGATTGAAAATAAGCCGGTGAATGCACTTAGTGCGCAGATTATGGAAGAGCTTGATCTGACTTTGGATGTGGTTAGGGAAAATTCTGATGTTCAAACCGTTATTATAACCGGTGGTGGTGACAAAGCGTTTGTAGCCGGAGCAGACATTAAGCAGTTTATTGAAATGGCTCCTGATGTAGGATACGACCTTGTTAAAATTGGACACCAGATTTTTAATAAAATTGAAAACTTTGAAGTACCTGTGCTAGCGGCGATTGAAGGATTTACTCTTGGAGCTGGTTGTGAATTAGCGATGGCATGTGATATTCGCATTGCAGGTGAGAAAGCATTATTCGGACAGCCTGAGGTGAATTTAGGGATTATTCCAGGCTATGGAGGAACTCAGCGCTTACCAAGATTAGTAGGAGCTGGAAAAGCGAAAGAACTTATTTTTACCGGAGATACCATCGATGCAAATGAAGCATACCGAATTGGTTTGGTTGATATTCTTGTTCCAACTGGAGAATCACTTAGTCGAGCACATACTTTATCAGCGAAGATCCAGAAGAAGGGACCACTGGCTATTAAAGCTGCCAAAAAGGCGATTATCCAGGGATTGGATCTGCCGATGGAGGAAGCATTAGAACTTGAGGCAGTTCAATTTAAAAGCCTTTGTTCCACTGAGGATCAAAAGGAAGGTGCGAGAGCCTTTTTAGCGAAGGAAAAGCCACAGTTTCAAGGAAAATAAATTTTTATAGAGGAGAAATAATAATGTCTCAACCTATATTAGTAAAAATTGAGAACGGAATCGGCTTTATTTCACTCAATCGTTCTCAAAAATTGAACTCTCTATCAACCGATTTAGTTGAGGGTCTGACAGAAGCGCTGCTTAGTTTAGATACAAATCCTGAGGTGAAAGTGATTGTCTTATCGGGTGAAGGGAAATCCTATTGTGCTGGGGGAGATCTAGAAACCATTCAGCAGTTTTCGAAACAAAGTGAAATTGCTGCTTATTTAGAAAAAGCGATTAATGTTACTCGAATGATTTTGAATATGGAAAAATATGTGATTTCTGCTGTTAATGGATATGCTGCGGGAGCAGGCTTTAGTCTTGCCCTTGCTTCAGATTTCATTGTAGCTGACCCCACGGCGAAGTTCGGCTTAAGCTTTGTGAATATTGGAGTCATTCCTGATTTGGGTTTACTCAAGTTATTATCCGAACGAGTGCCTACCGCCATTGCCAAGGAATGGATTGTTTCCGGTAAGATTTTAGGTGTTGAAGAGGCTAAGACATGGGGGATAATTAATAAGGTAGTTGAAGGTGATTTACTTCAGGGAGCAAGTGAATTTGCTCAGACCATCTTGAAGGGTCCGCCATTAAGTAATCGATATGTGAAAAAAATGTTAAACCATTCTGTACATCTTCCTTGGGAGGCATTTTTAGAACAAGAAATCATGGTTCAAGCCCACCTGATAGCAAGTGAAGATCTTCAAGAGGGCGTAAACGCGTTTTTGGAAAAACGTGCACCTGAATTTAAAGGGGTTTAACTTTTAAGAAAAAATTTTGGAGGTTGTCAAATGTCAATTAAAACAATTGGTGTGATTGGGGCCGGAAGCATGGGATCGGGTATCGCTCAGGTAGCAGCTTGTGCAGGGTTCCAAGTGATTTTATCTGATATACAAGAGGATTTTTTAACGAGAAGTTTAGGATTTATCGGGAAAAGCTTAGAGAAGCTTTCATCTAAGGGAAAACTGAATGACTCTGTTGAAACCATTTTAAATCGGTTTACGACAACTACTAGATTGGAAGATTTGAAAGACGCTGATTTAGTGTTTGAGGTTATCATCGAGAATATGGAGAAAAAGAAAGAGTTATATAAAAATATTGATCAAATTTGCAAACCTGAAGCAATCTTTTGCTCCAATACATCAGGTTTAAGTATAACCGAGATGGCATCTGCTACAAAGCGTGCAGACCGGGTGATAGGAACTCACTTTTTTAACCCAGTGCCGCTTATGGAACTAGTCGAAATTATCCGAGGCAATGATACCTCTGATGAAACCTATATGATCGCCAAAGATTTGTGTGAAAGCTTTGGTAAAAAATCAATTTCAGTGAATGAAGCACCTTTGTTTGCAGTAAATCGAATCTTAGCACCAATGATAAACGAGGCAATATTTGTCCTTCAAGAAGGCGTTGCCACCAAGGAAGATATTGACCTCGGAATGAAATTAGGAGCCAATCACCCGATTGGACCAATAGCTCTAGCTGATATGATTGGCCTCGACGTCATGCTCATGGTATTAGAAACACTCTATCAAGAAACAGCCGACTCCAAATATCGCCCAGCCACACTATTAAAAAAATTAGTTCGAGCAGGACACTACGGCAGAAAAACCGGCCGCGGATTCTATGAATATTAATTGGTGCCTTTTTTGGTGCCTGTCACCGCTCGTGGACAAATCACCCGATTTGTCCGCCTGAGGTGGACAGCTGAAGGAAGGTCGAATTCTATATTTGTAGAATCGGCCTATTGTTTTAGATTCTATTTTGGGGTGATGAAGCTGGAAACACAGTATATAAAAAATCCATTTGATCATTTACTAAATTGCCAATATGAAAGAATAAGTGAAACTAATTTAAAAGTAATCTTGCCAGTTCAGCCGTTACTATTAAATACAGTAGGGTACGTTCAAGGCGGGATTATAAGCTTGTTAGCAGATTTAGCAATGGGCAATACATGTAATACCTTTGATAAAGACGAAAACAGTCTCCAATCAGTCGTAACAGTTGATCTCAAAACAACCTACCTAAAAGGAGCAACAGGTGAATTCCTCTCTGCAGACGCAAACCTCATCAAAAAAGGAAGAACCCTTAACCACCTCGACTGTAACATTTACAACGACCAAAACGAACTAGTCGCTAAAGCAAATGGTATATTTGCTAATTTGTAATGGTTAATGGTTATATTATGGTGCCTTTCACCGACAAGGGTGGACAGTTGGAATGCTATTGCTCTGCGCAACTTATCAAAAAACGCCAACCCTTTACTAAATAAGGGTTGGCGTTTTTATTAGCGAGATAGTATGGTTTGGTGGTTATTTTGGTTTGGTGGAACCATCGGATAGACATTTTCTTCTTCTATTATATTAAACTCCATCAGAACCGGTCAAGTACGCTGAAAAGCATCCGAAATTATCTGCATGAGTATTGGTGCCTGTCACCACTCGTGGACAAAACCCTTGTTTTGTCCGTCTGGGGTGGACAGTTAGAGGAGCTCGAGTTTTTACAGTTTTGTGAATTATTAAAATTGATGTGTTAGTGCTTATTTTATCATGCTATAATTTTGGTGATATAAAGTACTCTTCAAACTCTCCGATAGTTTTCTCCAATTTGTCATTTTACCTACTTCTTTTCAATGTATCTTTGCATTCCCTTCGTTTTCAATTCATAACTTAAACAACAATTAGTTAACAATAAGTAATTTTTATTTAGGAGGTGTTGTACGCCAAAAAACTCACATTTGATAATTCGATGATTTTGTATTTAAAAATTAAATTTTGTAGGAGGATTTGAATGGGACTAGATATGCATTTATACACTTTTCCAAAGATCGAAGGAATGAATTTGGCTGAAATTCGTTCAGCTGACATCCATCTAAGTGAGCTAGAAGCAGAAAAGGGCGCCATCTACGAAAAGATAAAGAATCACATTAAACACTTTGAGGAATTAGATTTTTCTTGGCGCAGTCTTCGAACAGAAATTACTACTTGGCGTAAGGCTAACCAAATTCATCATTGGTTTGTAAAATTCGTCCAAAATGGTAAAGACGATATGTGTTCCTATGAAGTGTCAAAGGAAAACCTGCAGGAATTATATAACTCATGCGTAAACGTTCTATTGAAGAGAAAAGCACCACATAATGAATTACCCACAAGGACAGGTCCATTTTTCGGAAGTACCTCTTATGATGATTATTATTACTGGGAAGTTGATCGGACCAAAACCATTCTTGAAAATCTCCTCGAAAACTTCAATTTTGAAACCCACTATATGGTGTACTGTGCGGATTGGTAAAATCCTTAATTCTAATTAATTAAATAATTCCATCTAAACAATATCGTTAACCTTAATTCAAGCAATGAAATTCTTGCGTCATTTTACAAATAGAAGAATATGGGTATTGTAATAACCTTGTTTTAATAGTTAGTTATAGAATCATAAAAAAACAAATCCCTATCTTTTTCTGAGTTAGGGCTTTGTTTGTGAGAATTTGGAGGATTAATAATGTGAAGTTAGTTGCATAACTAATTTTTACTTTTTCTGTGCTAACCATTCTGCGACGATTTTTGCTTCTTCTGGAGTAATAACCCCTCCGGGCATAGCGCCTTTCCCATTCTTAATAATATTTTCGATATCATTTTGGGCATACTTTGAACCAATTTTATCTAATGCAGGACCTGCGCCACCTTTAAAATTTTCTCCATGACAGGACATACAGGAGGTACTGGCAATTTCTTCGGCTTTTTCGGCAGAGGCTGTTTCGCCACCCGCTGTTTCACCACCAGGTTTGGCTGCATGCCCGGGTCCTTCGTAATAAAAGAGTAAAAATACAAGAAATCCTGCTAATATGATATTGATTCCAGTAGTAGCCCATAGTTTTTTCATGTGAAATCCTCCACGAGTTTTTAATGAAATATTTTTAGGAGAGAGGACCAATTGAATGCGATTGACCAGATAAGGCTGCTAAGTATTAAACCAGTTATAAATATATTCCATTTGTGTTTTTTCTTCTCCCAGCAAGCTACAATAATCGCTAATCCTATCGGAATCCCAATAAAGGGCAGCCAGGGAAAGGACTCAAAGGTTTTGTATAAATAGATGGCTACACATGCTGTTAATAAGATTGATAATAATAGTTCGCTTAACATTGATAATTCTGATTTTATATGACTGGTCATTGTTTTCCCTCCTGCCATTGCTCTGCTTACACTCGAAGGCTCATTCTACGCCTCTGTTTTTATTAAGTTCAAGATCATTGCTTTTTTCCATTTCATCATCTGTTTGCGTAGGGCTTTCATCGTGTAGAAAACGTCTGTTATCTTGATTTTTATAATCATTATTACTTTCATTTCTGTTCAACTTACGCTCATAATTTATAGGGTGGAAATTTACATCTTTCTCTGGATTCAAAGATCCTCTTTTATCTGCATTGCATGCTGTTAAAAATCCTATTGAAAGAAAAGTAGTCAAAATGGTGATTTTCCATTTGGTGTTCATACTATTACTCCTCGTATCATTTTATTGGTAATATTTTTACTATGCACGTTCCTAAATTTTTTAGTCGAAAAATAATGTGTGTAAATTTTTACAAACAAAAAGACCACTGCACTCCTAAAAATAAGGAAAGCAAATGGTCAAATGGGTAGATACCGCCGACGGTTAAACCTGAATTCTTTAAAAAGGTACGTCTAAAACTGCCTTTTTTTTCGATTTGGTTTTTCTCTTCGTTAGACAAAAAAACCCTCCTAAATCTTCATTAAAGAAAGTATTATGCAAAAACTTGTTTGTAGGTGAAAAGGAGAATCTGATTTACCTATTTTTTTCCATCTCTCTAACCTGATCACTTTAAAAACAAAAATGAATCAACCCGCTATTTTTGGAATAGCGGGTTGATTCAATGGATTAAAATATTTTTAGGATTTTTAAAATAATATATGGGATCAAGGTTAATACAAATAAAAACGAAAAGTTGTATAGGCTGAACTTCAGTAAATATTTTTTCCCCTGGTTGGGATAGGATTGAATATATAACTTATAGGAAATCACACTTGCCATCGAAGCAATAATGGTACCTAGACCACCGATATTTACTCCTAATAATAAAGGTTTCCAATTCGAAGTAAACTCTGCCAGAAGGATGGAGGCAGGGACATTACTAATAAATTGACTTAAAAGGATAGAGTTGAAATAGACCGAAGCAGAGTCTTTCAGACTTGCACTTGCCAACACATGCACGGCATTTGTGTTGGATATATTTCCTACAAAAATAAAAAAACAAATAAAGGTTAATAGCAGTAAATAATCAATTTTAAACAATAGTTTACGATTCAAAATGGCAACAATTATCAAGGTAACAATGAAAGCAACTTGAAAAGGGATTACACCAAAAATGGAAGCGATGATGATGATTAAAACCATTCCCCATACCATTGTTTTCTTTGGATCGGTAATCTGTATCGGAGGAATCTCTACCTTCAATTCTTTTTTATCTAGTCTACGAATGAAGAAATATAAACAAATGATACCAAGAATAGCTAGTAAAAGAACCGTCATGAAAAAGGGCATCGGCGTTATTCCATAAAAAGAATAGATAAACAAATTTTGTGGATTTCCCATTGGCGTTAGACTGCTGCCAATATTTGCAGCGATCGTTTGCAGGATAATCGTTTCCATCATGGGCATTTTCGTTTTCCTGCTAATTACCAGGGTCAGAGGCACGAAAGTTAGTAATGCCACATCGTTTGTCATGAACATGGAGCTGAAAAAACATAACAATATGAGAATTGCTGAAACTGATTTACTATTATTGCATTTATTTAATATAGAGATAGCAAATTTGTCTAAAACTCTTAGTTCCTCGAAAGCCTTAATCGCAAGCATCAGGTTAAATAAACTAATCAAAACAGGAAAATTTAGATACTCTATTTTGGGAGATTGAAATAAACAGCTGCCAGCTGCTAAAACAATAGAGATGGTAAAAACCATGTCTTTTTTTAGAAAGCCTAGATTTAGCTTGATCCTTTTTTTATTTTGAATTAAAACGGACTCTTTCACATTACACCACCGATGTTTGATAGACTTGAAGTATATTCACAACGTTAAGATTCTATCATGGAGCTTACTTTTTAGGAATCAAAAATAACCCAACTAAATGCGGATGGGAAATTTTTGTATTATGAGCAAAAATGGTTTATTATGCTATTGTACTGAAAAAACAAATAGTAATGGAGGAAATGGAATGTATACTTCTATCTCACATTTTATCGATGAATGGAATCAAGAAGCAGCTACAACCCAAAAGGTTTTAGATGCCTTAACGGATGAGTCACTTCAACAAAGGGTTTCACCTGAAGACCGTACTTTAGGAGCCATTGCTTGGCATATTGTTTCTAGTACACCAGGAATGCTTATTGAGTTTGGCGTAACAGTTGATTCGGTTAAAGACGAAAGCACTATTCCAACCTCAGCTAGGGAAATTGCAGAAACATTTCGAAGTGTAAGTGCTAACACTAGTGAGGCAATTGGCAACCAATGGACAGATCAAACTTTAACTGAAATGAAAAATGTATTTGGAATGGAATTGCAAAAAGCCGCAACACTTAATATGCTCATCAAGCATATTGTTCATCATAGGGGGCAAATGACAGTTCTCATGCGCCAAGCTGGTTTGAAGGTTCCAGGAGTTTATGGACCATCAAGAGAGGAATGGAGCCTTATGGGAATGGAAGCTCCATCTATCTAATGGTTTCTTAGTAGATACATGTAAGCACTCATCAAATGGGTGCTTTTTCTTATGTTCAAAAAATATAACAAAAGAATTCCTTATTCTCCGCATTTTTACAGTTCTCTACGACTTTTGACGTATTTTTTAGTTTAGAATCGAAAATTTATTATTTTGGATGTATAATAGATTCTTGTGTTGTTCTATTAAAAAGAAGGAGGTAGTATTTTGATGGAATGGACTTTATTCGGATTGTTTCTGCTCTCCGCCTTATTGCTAGTGTTTTCAATTCTTAAGACATATCGTGACTCTAAAGTAGAAAAAAAGCAAATTGATTTAGTACATGTATCAATGATGAAAGAAATCAATAGCATTCAAGACTCAATCCGAGATATCGAGCTTGATATAGAAGTGGTTATTAAAGAAGCTGGAATTAAACTTTCTGCAGACGAGAAGCTTTTTATGCGTGAAGTAATAGACTTATACAGACGTAATTACTCAATTGAAAGCATCGCTGAGAAAAAAGAAGTATCAGAAACTGAAATTGAACAGCTGCTAACACCTTATCTGAAAATGAAGGATGAAGGGGGACTAGTTGCCAATGCGAATTAACTTATTGAGCAGCTTTGCAGCAGGTTTACTTATTTCGACAACGATATGTGGCGTTGTATACTTCACTGATGATAGTACTCCTCAAAAAGCATCAGCCAAATCTTCCGAAAAAGTTCAACTAACTGCAGCACAGATGAAGGAACATCTTGAATCTGCAGGTTATGTTGTTCAAACAAAAGATGAATTAGAAAAGACTTTGCAAGCAGCAAAGAATGTTGAAACAAAGCCTGCTGATTCAAAAGAAAAGGATAAACCCGTAACCCAAGTAGTAGTCAATGTAGCAGATGGGATGACTAGTATCGATGTCGCTAATGTGCTCGTTCAAGCGAGTTTGATCCCTGATGCGTTTGCCTTCACGCAGGATATTGAAGCAAGAGGGTTACAAAACGCTTTACGTCCAGGTTCCTATACAGTTAATAGTGGAATGTCATACGACCAAATCATTGGAACTATTTTTACAAATTAAATAGAACAAATCAAAAGCCGTACTCTTTTAGAGTCCGGCTTTTCTTAATCGAAAAATCTACTAGTATATTCCAAGAACTCGTCGATATGATAAAATAAGAATATTATATATTCAGAGGAGCAGCTATCATATGGATAAACAATCTTACTTCTATCAGTTTATTGAGCCTATATCTAAAGAACTGGCGTTAGTAGCACGTGAATTGGAAAATAGTATTTTTTCCAGTCCAAGAACCATGCTGACACACGCTCGTGTATTTATGGAAAATATTTTGCAGCAGGTTATACGTGCTGAGGAATTGCCAGAAGATCCTCGAGCAAATTTAAAAGATCAGCTTGATATGCTTAACGACAAAGGATATTTAATTCCTGAAATAAGAGATGCTTTGCATTTTGTTAGGCAAATTGGAAATCAAGCAGCCCATAATTCGAGAATGTTCCGGTATTCTGAGGCATTATTGTCTTGGGAAGCATTATATAAAATTGTCAAATGGTATGTGGAGGTGTACGGTCCAGTAGATATTACTGTTCCGGATTATCAGGATCCATCACCTATCCTGGAAAAAAGATATGATATGTCCGAGCTTGAAATTAGACTCCAGTCACTTGAAGAGCTCCTTTCTAATTCGGTTGAAAAGCTATCTGCTGAGTCTGCACTGGCAGAAGCAGCAGTAAGTGTTGAAACCCCTGAAGCAGCAGCACCTACAAATGAAGAGGGTAATCCAGGAGTGACCACGATTCGTACAATTTCGTATAATGGCAGACAATTGGAAGTTCCCTATTTTCTTCGCGATGTGTTCCTGCTGCCACAACGATTTGATAAATCCGAAACCTTTCTCATTCGATTAGGAGCAGAGCAACAAGGACGGATCATGAGTGAGCTGCCAAAGAATCTCACGGGTCTTCACAAGCATGTGAAACGGTATAGTGAAAAGAATGATGAAATACTCTTTGAGGAATTAAGGACTTTTATTGAGGAAGAAATAATTAGAAGGAATCTATCACTTAAACGACAAGGTGAACTGTTTTTCTTTTACAAGGCTGACCATATCATTGTCACCGAAGAACTTTCCAAGGTTCCGCTTACCTCGGCAGAATTCACTGGCATTCCAAGCCTATTAAGACAACTTAATGAAGATCAAATTGAAAGTGTGGGACAGCTTCCGAAGGAGCTTGTTATCCTGGCGAAATATGAAAATGTCGGGATTGGCACAGTCGAAAAGCTGTTTGAGCAGTTGAAGAAAAAAGCAAATGAAAAAGCCGCTGTTACACCAGAGGTCGAGGAGTCTAATCGGACAAGTTATAAAAAATGGGAATCCTTATATATCAATGTAAAGCTTGGAAAAGGGAACACTGTTATCCGGGGTGAAAGTGTGCCTGCCCTTTGGAAAGAAGGTTTAAATTGGATTGAAGATCATCATCTGCCTCTTCATCAAATAATAAAAGAGGGTGTTGTTCTTGGTTCAACCGATAACGGTAAACGCTTTGCCATGGCGCTTGAACCTGTTCATAAAGATAAAAGGAATTTCACTCAATTGCATACCTATAAATCTAAAATAACAGGTGCAACGTATTACCTTGAAACCAAAATTAATCCAAAATCCGGACTTGAAACTCTGGCAAAATTACTTACACGTTTAGGTGTAGAAGTGAAAATTCCATTATTAGAAAGTAATGATTAATAAGACACACCGACATTTTTTAAAAAGGTCGGTGTTATTTTCATTTTGGTAAAAATAATTATATCCATGAAATACCAAAGGATTTATAATATAGAGTAATAAATTTAGAGTACCGAAATAAATTAATGAAGATATTCTAATTAAAAGGTGTTGGAGAGAATGCAAAAAACAGAAGAAGCGCTCAGTATGAAATCCTTGTTCATTTTCTTTATTCCTTTAGGATTGTCTGCTAGTCTTGTTACGATTTCCCATATCATCATAAATAGTACATTAGTTAGAGCGGATAATTCTGAATTTATTTTGGCAAGTTATGCGATTGCGATGAGTTTGTTTGGAATTACAGAACGGCTAGGAAATTTGCTTCGTCAAACTTGTTCTTCATTGGTGAGGGATAAAAATTCGTATAAATTAATGTCCCATTTTGCTTTTTACTTAATAGTTAGTTTAATGTTGGTCGCCATTTCAGTTGCATATACACCGGCAGGAGATTTTATTTTTGCGAAAATCTTCGGAGCTAATGGGAACATGGTGGAGGATATTAAGGGGATTTACCAAGTACTTATATTCGTTACGATTTTTTCTGCACTCCGTTGTTTAGCCCAGGGAATTATTATTTATAACCGACAAACAAAATGGTTAACCATTGGAATGGTCATAAGGCTGGTAGCCATGTATCTGTTGTCCTTATATTTCATTCACAGTGGTCAAATTTCAGGAAAATCAGGTGCGATTATTTTCTTAATCGGAATGATGATTGAATGTTTAATCAGCTTTATTGAAGCAAGGAGCTTAGTTCTCAAAATGCCTGAAAAGCACGAGCTACAAATAGAGTCTAAGAGAACTATATTCAAGTTTTATAGTCCACTTATGTTTTCTTCTGTAATTGTCGTTATGATAGGACCTGCAGTCAATGTTTCTTTAGGTAAAACAGTTAATATCGAGCTTGCCATTGCGAGTTACGCCATAGCCATGAGTGTGACCCAATTGATTTTAAGTTTTTTCACCTATATCCATCAAATTGTTATCAATTTTTATGGTGACCATAACACCATTGTGAAGAAGTTTTTAATTGTGATAGGTTTTGTCCCGTGTATATTAGTGGGCATTCTATCGTATACTCCGCTTGGAGGACTATTTTTAGAGCATGTGATTGGGGTAAATGGAAGATTATTAGATGCCAGTTTACAAGTTCTAAAAGTCACCATGTTAATGGCGTTAGTGTTTCCGTTTGTGGATTTCTATAATGGATTATTGATGGTATATAAACGAACAAAAGTAACGATTATTTCTCAGTCTGCCAATTTTGTAGTTACATTGATTGCGTTAATCATAGGAGTGAATTTTGCAGCTCAATGGAATGGATCAATCGGCGCAATAGGACTTTCTTTTGGGTTTTTGGCGGAGTTAATCGTTGTAGGCAGCTTCGTCCACGCCATAGAGCGTAAAGAAGGAAAAGCTACTATGATTGGTATAAAAGGGTTTTTAAAAGCAGACAAAAATCGGTAATGCATCACTTCATGAGGTCAATTATGTTTGATACAATATGATTTTGGGTCTCATGAACACTTCATGAGACCAGTTTTTTCTAAATTTATAATGAAAATGGGGTTCATGAAACTCCTTTTGTTGGTATTAATCCCGTATTGTTTTTAAGATCTCCTTTATGTAAAAAGATGGAATTGCAGCCCCGACGATTTCTTTTGTTTCAATTTTTGGGTTCTGAAGGGTGGCAAAAATGACACCAACCACTTCACCATTTTGATTCAGTACTGGACTGCCACTATTACCTTTATAAATTGGGGCTTCAATCATCATAACCGGTATATCCCAGTCGGTTAACTTAGCTTTTCCAATGATTGTACCTTGATTGGCTATTTGGCTAAAAGCTAACGGATTACCGATAAAAATGATTTCCTCGCCGACCCATTTTTCCCAATCTTTATTGATAGATAGTGGAAGAAATGGCAGGTTTTCAGCGTCAATCTCTACAATAGCCACATCTATTTCCGGTTGTTTCGCGATTACCTTGCCAACATAAGACTTACCAGATTTGAAATGAACATTTACTCGATTTGTTCGCGTGACAACATGTTCATTGGTGACAATTAAACCATTAGGTGAGACCGTAAAGCCAGTTCCTTTTACTCCATCCCATTCAATCGTCACAACGGATTTTTTGTAATCTTTCACTTCTGGTTGCTTCGATAATCTATTAGACACTTCAACAAAGGTGATAGCAGGGAGGTTGAAAATATTAATCCACACCTCTAACCCACTTATTAAAAGTGCCAGCACGAGCAGGGAACTAACGATTTTGACGATAAACTTTTTCCGCTTTTTCTTTTGGAGTTTCTCTTTTTCCCATTCCTGCTTATCATCTGGATTAAAAAAGGCTTCCCAATCTATTTCTTCATCAGTTTGATAATGGTCTTTATTTTCGTTATCCACATTCAATACCTCACCACTAATTTGTATAATTCTATTATATCGATTATGAGTGAAAAACTAATCATTATTAATCAATCAAATTTTCATGATAAAATTTAATAAAAAGAGGAGAGGACTTATGGGAAATGGAGATTAAAAAAGTATCAATTATCGGATTAGGAGCATTAGGAATTTTATTCGGAAACCATTTAGCCAAGAGAATGCCAAAGGAAAATGTGAGGTTCATAGCCGATAGTGATCGAAAGGTAAAATATATGAATGAACACGTCTATTGTAATGGTGAACCTTGTGACTTCCTTTATGTAACACCTGAAGAAACCTGTGAACCAGCAGATTTACTGATTTTCACAGTGAAATATGAAGGCTTACATGAAGCCATCCAAGCAGTAAAAAATCATGTAGGGAAGGATACCATCATTATTTCCGCATTAAATGGAATTACAAGTGAAGCGATCATAGGTCAGGTTTATGGTCTGGATAACATCCTTTATAGTGTGGCCCAAGGGATGGATGCGGTAAAAGTAGGAAATAAACTTACATATGACCATATGGGAATGCTTTGCATTGGTGATCAAAAGCCAGGAATGATTTCAGAAAAGGTTAAGAGCGTTGCTGCCTTTTTTGATAAAATCGATTTTCCATACGAGGTAGACACCAATATGAATAAGCGTCTATGGGGAAAATTCATGCTGAATGTTGGGGTCAATCAAACCGTTGCTGTATATGAAAGTAAATATGGTGAAATTCAACGGGAAGGCGAAGCAAGGGACACCATGATCGCCGCCATGAGAGAGGTAATTACCTTATCTGAATACGAGGGGATCAATCTAACAGAGGTCGACCTGAATTATTGGTTAAGCGTATTAGCCACATTGAGCCCAGAAGGGAAACCATCCATGGCACAAGATTTGGAAGCGCGGCGAAATAGCGAGATACCATTGTTTGCGGGAGCAGTATTGGAGATGAGTGAAAAACATCGAGTACCAACCCCTGTAAACAAAAAACTATATGATACCATCAAATCGGTTGAAAGTACTTATTGAAAAAGAAATCACTTTGATATAGAAAGACGCATAGGTTAAACTAAAATTAACTTAAAAGAAATGGAGGTTTTCCCTTTGACTGCGTCTATAAGACTACGATTCCCAGCTTTGAACTTTTAATTGAATAGGTTCAAGGACTTTGTACGTGTGCAGAGTTAAGGGAGTGGTCTGTCTATTTTTAGGGAAACCTTTATTTTACGATGATGTAAATAAAGAGGGGACGATTCTGCCCTCTTTTTTGCTGTTTTTTTTAGATGTAATTTCAGTTTCTATAAAAATGTCCTTGACCACAAACAAAACAAATTAAAAATATTAAATAGGACGTGTTATCTATGGAAACACCAAATCATGAAATGAATAATTGGAAACGAAATACGATTCTCTTTTTGGGAAGTCAAACGATATCGCTTTTTGGGTCAGCCTTGGTTCAATATGCGATCATGTGGTATATCACCTTGAACACTCAGTCGGGTGTTATGATGACAATCTCTATCATTTGCGGCTTTGTCCCAACCTTTTTTCTTTCTCCATTTGCAGGAGTATGGGCAGATCGCTACAATCGAAAAATGCTAATTATCCTATCAGATTCCTTGATAGCCATTTCAACTTTGATATTAGCCATCCTGTTTTTAATGGGGTACGAGGCACTTTGGTTATTATTTCTTATGTCAGCGATTCGGGCGATTGGAACAGGAATTCAAGGTCCAGCGGTTGGAGCTATTCTTCCTCAGCTTGTTCCAGAGGATAAACTGACAAAAGTGAACGGAACAAACGGGAGTATCCAGGCACTAATCATGCTTGTTGCGCCAATGGTCAGTGCGGCAATGCTGACAATGGCTTCAATGGAAGCAATCTTCTTTATAGATGTAGTCACTGCAGCAATCGCGATTTTTATTTTACTAACATTTTTGCATATCCCTATCCATGCAAAAGCGGCAGAAAAGCAAACGACCAGCTATTTCAGCGACTTAAAGCAAGGTTTTATTTATATTCAAAATCACGCTTTTGTTAAGAAGTTTTTTGTATTTTTCGCGGTATTCTTTGTACTTGCGGCACCTGTTGCTTTTCTTACCCCGCTACAGGTCACGCGAAGCTTCGGTGATGATGTATGGCGATTAACAGCGATTGAAATTACTTTTTCAATCGGAATGATGCTGGGTGGTGTGTTTATGGCATCTTGGGGCGGATTTAAAAACAAGATTCATACAATGACATTAGCTGCCCTTGTGATGGGAGCCTTTACATTTGCACTTGGTATTACCTCAATTTTTTGGCTCTATTTAGTTTTCATGGGAATCGTAGGTGTTGCAATGCCAATCTTTAATACACCATCTACTGTTCTTTTACAAGAGAAAGTAGAGGGGGATTATCTAGGAAGAGTCTTTGGTGTCTTAGGGATGATTTCCACCTCGATGATGCCACTAGGAATGCTGATATTCGGACCAATAGCCGACATTGTTAAAATAGAATGGCTGCTAATAGGTACTGGTTTATTGATGTTTATTCAAGGCTTTTTCTTAGTGGGAAGTAAAGTGTTATTAGAAGCAGGGAAACCAGTTGTAAAAGAAAGCACCAATTAAGGGATTCTATAATCCAAAAAAGCCGTTCCTTCTTTAAAAAGAGGACGGCTTTTTTTGGTATAGCAAAGTTAGGGTTTACGAGAATTTGAAAATGTCTGAATCAAAACACTCTTAATGATTCTTGGCTGCATTAGAGAAGTTATCGGACGAACAAGATTCATCACTTTCACAAAAACTTGCCATAATAATGTAATAAAGATGCCCATAGAAAAAGCAACCCTGCCTTTAACGAGAAGTTAGGTGGGGTTACTTAGATTAAGCACCAAGTTGTTCTGAGATGTATGAAGAATTGGCTTCATCCCAGTGAAAAATTCCTTCTTGGAGTTTTATGGTTGAATCGAAAGGGCGAGGTAGAGGTAAATTTCCTAACTTCTCCAACAATTGATTTCTTAATTGTATGAGTTCATTTTTCGAAGCAATTCGAATCACTTGATTCAGGGAAATATGATTCAAACTTATTTTTTTACTATTACATATGCTTTCTTGGAAAGGCTTGTTAAACTGAATCATCATTTCTAAATCATTTAGGCAGGCAACGCCAAAAACATCTTTAATAGTGTCTTCATATTTAAGCTGATAACCAGTTGCAAATTTAATAATATTTTTCTCGGGATTTTCTAAAATATAAATTGTATCAATTTGATTTTTCATTCATTAGCACCCTTTTGGAGCGGTTGGTCTGGTTTATCCCTTAAGTCACCGCTTTAGTTTGTTAACTCATCACTATTTCATTATAGCATATATTTGTGTTTTTGTAGCAAAAAGACAACCTGTATGTGACATTTGTCATACTCTACATATGACACCTGGTACTTACAGTAATGATTTTATTTCCCTATACTTGATTTAACGACACAAACCGAAGGGAATAAAAAACATGTCTGTACAACAAAATACTAAAAATTTACGAAAACAAGTTGCTCCTTTTGAAAAATCAACGACGAAACAAAGTGTATTTCAGATTATCAATACGGTGGGACCATTTATCCTATTGTGGTTCCTTGCATATCAAAGCTTAGCTATTTCTTATTGGTTAGCATTGGTACCAATTATTATTGCAGCAGGTTTTTTAACAAGAATTTTTATCATTTTTCATGACTGTACCCACCATTCGTTCTTTAAAAACAGAACTGCGAATCGTGCAGTTGGTACCGCAATGGGAGTTTTAACTTTATTCCCGTTTGATCAATGGGGTCACGAGCATTCTGTTCATCATGCAACAAGTGGTAACTTGGATAAGCGTGGTACAGGTGATATTTGGACACTAACTGTTGATGAATATTTAGCAGCACCGCTTAAACTTCGTTTAGCATACCGTTTTTATCGCAATCCATTGGTTATGTTTGGTTTAGGACCTATATATGTTTTCATGTTAAAAAATCGATTTAACCGAAAAGACGCCCGTAAAAAAGAACGAATGAATACTTATTTGACTAATGTTCTGATTGTTGCTTTGATTACATTGCTTTGCATGACAATTGGCTGGCAGTCATTTCTACTAGTACAAGGTTCAATTTTCATGATTTCAGGTGCAGCAGGTATTTGGCTGTTTTACGTTCAGCATACATTTGAAGATTCTTATTTTGAAGAAGATAAAGACTGGGAATATGTAAAAGCAGCGGTTGAAGGAAGTTCTTTTTACAAGCTCCCAAAACTTTTGCAATTTTTAACAGGGAATATTGGTTTTCACCATGTTCACCATTTAAGCCCACGGGTCCCGAATTATAAACTAGAAGAGGCTCATAATGAGACGCTTCCATTACAAAACGTGCCAACGATTACACTTGCAACAAGCTTAAAGTCACTTCGTTTCCGTTTATGGGATGAAAAAGCTAAGAACTTTATTGCATTTAAAGACGTGAAAGCTTTAGCCAAAAAACAGATTTCTGTTCAAGCAAAACCAGAATTGTAATTTCACCCATTTCGTTAGGCTTCCCTTATAGGGGAGTCTCTGCATAACTAGCAGCGGTCTGATAAGGAGAGAGATAAAATGATTCGAATTGTAATCGCAGAGGATCAGGAGCTGCTGTTAGAGGCCATGGGCAATCTGCTGAATTTGGAAGAGGATATTGAAGTGGTCGGTCAGGCAGGCAATGGGGAAGAGGCACTGACGCTTGTGCACCAATTACAGCCAGACCTTTGTATTTTGGACATTGAAATGCCTGAAAAGAGTGGTCTAGAGGTGGCAGAAGAATTACAGCTTAATAACTGTAAAGTGTTAATTTTAACGACCTTTGCCAGACCAGGATATTACCAACGTGCATTGAAGGCTGACGTAAGGGGTTATTTACTGAAAGATAATCCAAGTGAGGAATTAGCTTTTTCCATTCGCAGCATTTTGGATGGAAAGCGAATTTATTCCAATGAACTAATGGACGAGGTTTCTTGTGATGAAAATGCCGATTCACTCCCTCTGAAATCTGCTCAAAATACCAAAACGGGGTCCGTCAAAAATTATTTATCATCCATTATGGATAAAATGAAATTACCAACAGGATAGGCAGTAAAAGCATCCAAGAGTATTTGGATGCTTTTTTATGTCTTTTTAGGTAAAAGTTGGGATATGATTTTCGTGTATAGTATTTTAAATAAGGAAGGGAGAATGATGAACAAACATTGAAGGAAGCCTATGAAGGCTAGGATGGGGTCAAAAAACATCAAACCACATTGGTTCATCGTCATCAGGATCCCCATTGTAATTGATTAGAATTTCATCACCTTTTTTGATGTTTTTATAAGCAAAAATGTCAATGGTTTGGTTTTTTAGATTAAGTTTATATAAAGAATTCGGGGTGTAGGAGTGGTTAAACAGCGATCCATATCCAAGTGCTAACGCACATTCTTCTAAATCCTCACCCCACCAGAACGCGTATTCTACCAAGATGGTTTTTTTCAAATATTTATACTCATCCTTAGAGGAAATAATCACCGGTGCTTCATGAATGAGCTCATCTTTCATGATGTTGCGAGTTGCAAATATTCCTCTGCCGTACTTTGATTTCTTCACTTCAAACATATAATCAGCACCACCATTTAATTAAATAATTGAATGAAAACACTTTAGTATTAATCTATGAATGAATGGATAATTTTGTTTAAGCAATCCTATAAAAAAAAGATTAATGAGGTGGTGCTAAAATGAGGCTAAATCATAAAACATTTTGTGGTAACGAGTATGATCAATTAAAACGCGTGATTCTTTGTCAGCCCCAGTACATGACGATCCGTGAAGTCATCAACGAAACACAAAAGGAATTTAAGGATGAAGGTATACATATAAAACTTGCGTTGGAACAACATAGGGAGTTTGTTAGAACCTTAGAAGCGAATGGTATTGAGGTGATTTTATTACCGTACCATAAAAAATTCCCAGAACAGGTATTCACAAGAGATATTGGTTTTACCTTAGGGCAAACCATTTTTGTTGCAAAGATGGCACATGATGTTCGTATCGGGGAGGAAGAGGTTTTAAAACAGTGGCTAGATGATGAAGAAATGTCTTATTACAATTTAGCTGAAGACAGGATTGAAGGCGGAGATGTAATCATTGATGGGGAAACGATTTACGTGGGATTAAGTAACAGGACCCATCTGGAGGCTGTTGAACATCTGCAAAGTATACTAAATCAATATGATGTCAAAGCCATTCCATTTAAGGAACGATATCTCCATTTGGATTGTGTTTTTAATGTAATATCACCTGATATTGCCCTGATTTATCCACCAGCACTTACAAAGGAAGATATCGACCTATTTTCATCACGGTATGAATTAATTGAGGTATCAGAGGAAGAACAATTTACACTAGGAACAAATGTATTAAGTATTGGGAATAAGAAAATTTTAAGTTTACATGTTAATAAACAGGTGAACCAAAAGCTGCGAAACCATGGATTTGAAGTGATCGAAGTGGATATTACAGAGATCATCAAATCTGGTGGTTCCTTCCGCTGCTGTACACTCCCCATTTTAAGGGGATAAGAAAAAGGCTGTCCGAGTGTTCGGACAGCCTCTGTTCTTGTCTAGCTTCAGCGCCTAGAGGCTCGGGGTCATAAGCCAATCCGTCAAGAAGGTAAAGACCAACCTTCTCGCCGGCTATCTTATGCCTGTCGCCTCTGGGCAAGGCGCTTACGCTTTTCTTAGTGAAATCACAAGTTATTGCCCTTGTTGATTTCGTAATGATTGTTCAGCGTAAGCAACAAGACGTTTGGTCATTTCGCCTCCAACTGAACCATTAGCTCGTGCGGTCGTATCAGCACCAAGTTGAACTCCAAACTCGTTGGCGATTTCTTCCTTCATTTGATTCAGAGCATTGTCTGCACCAGGAACCACTAGTTTGTTTCTAGCCATGATACATCACTCCCGACGAAGTATTTTGAGCAATTAGGAATTGCTCGTATTTAATTTACCCTTTTTTATTATCCTGATTCGTTTAACTTAATTAGCATAATAGTTCTGCGTATAGTAAGGCTGTGATTTATCATTAAAGGCGACACCTACACCTAGGAACTCATAATCTTGGCGAAGAATATTTTCACGATGTCCCAGTGAATTCATTAATCCTTCGTGGGCGAAAATACTGCTTAATTGCCCATAAGCCAAGTTTTCTCCAGCTGTATGAAAAGCAATTTCATCCTCTTTCATTCGGTCAAATGGTGTCTGTCCTTCAAGATTTTTATGGTCGAAATAATCATTCTCCGCCATATCGGCACTATGTTCTCGAGCCGTTTCTCTAACATGGTCATCCCATGTTAGGATAGGGAGCTGATGATTAACTCGTGCAGCATTAGTTAAATCAAACATTTGATATTCAAAGCCTTCTTTTAAGGTTGGCGTTGCTTCCGTATAAAAATCTTTTTTGTTCTCTTCTAACGTTTTGCTAACGATTTGTATGGCTGTTACGGTATTGTTCTCATGCTTATCATAAAATATGGTCACATAAGTGTCATCCAGCAAAAATAGATCATTGTCATTATCCTCTTGCAACTGATAAATTACCAATCCCTTTTGGACTTTCGTGATTGGTTCGCCGAGAATACTACGAACACTTTCTTTTGACGAACTGCCAATTTTAATTCCATTGGTGGATGCTAACAAATCTTGGTTCGTATATAAACCGGCAGCTTGGTCATTTTTATCATACATGACCATAAAAAAATCATGGTAATTCTCATGATAAGCATGCCAATTTTCCCCATATTCATTGAGCGAAATCCGTTTTGCTACCCCTAAATTATGCTCAATGTCAGCCTTGGCATTCCCAAGCTCGACATTATGGATGGAAAAAGTTTGTTCAGAAGGAGGTGTTAACTCTACTTTTTCCTGCGGTCCATCCTTGGATTTTTCTTGCGTCTGCTGTATTTCATCTATTTGAAAGCCAAGCTGCTTCAACAACTGCTGGACCTCATCATATAAAACACTAATCGTTTCTGGTACTTCCAGATTTTCTTTTAACGACGAAACAAAATTAGCATGGATATTTGAATTATCCAACTGTTTTGCAATAAAAGGCCATGAAATATATAGTATAAATAATAATGCGATTAATCTAAGAAAACGAAACATCATCTTTCCTCCAATTCTATTAGGAGTATAGCCAATTTCGAAAAAAAGTAAAATAAATTAGTCCTGAAATCAAATTATATCTTTGTTATTTTAATATATCTGCGATAATCAGAAAATATCTGCGTTAAATGAAATATATCTGAGGTAACCGGAATTTATATGCGTTAAATCAACTATATCTGCGTTGCTCCAAAATGGAAATGTCAGGCACTATACCACGTGCCTGACATTTCCATTTACGCTAATTAAATTTCAAGGATAATCGGTAGGATCATCGGTTTTCTCTTTGTATGCTTGAACAAATACTGTCCGACAGATTTTTTAATATTTTGCTTCATGACATTCCACTGCCGGATATTATCTGCTTCTAATTCAAGAATCACTTTCTTAACAAGTCGGTTAATTTCTCTTAACAGATCCTCGGATTCCTTTACATAAACGAATCCACGTGTAATGGTGTCAGGTCCTTGGATGATTTTTCGATCGGATTTACTGATGGTTAACACAATAACGAGCATTCCATCTTCAGATAGCTGTCTCCGGTCTCGCAATACAATTTCCCCGACATCCCCAACGCTAATTCCATCTACATACGTGTCTCCAGCTGGAATATGTCGTGTTTGACGAGCAACTGAATTTTCAATATCAACCACATCACCATTTTTTATAATGAAGGTGTTTCCTTTTTCTACCCCAACAGATTCAGCTAATTGCTTGTGATGATAAAGCATTCTATATTCACCATGAATCGGAATAAAATAGGTTGGCTTCATTAACGTAAGCATGAGTTTTAAGTCTTCCTGGTAGCCATGACCAGAAACATGCATACCGGTTGAGCTGCCAGAGCCATAAATGACTTTAGCACCAAGCTGAAATAAGTTGTCGATGATCCGAGAAACATCCTTCTCATTACCTGGAATAGGCGACGCCGCTAAAATAACGGTATCCCCAGGGTAAATCGTGGCATCCCGATAATTCCCTGTTGATAATCGTGCAAGGGCGGCATTGGGCTCTCCCTGACTTCCGGTACACAGAATCACTATCCTTTCAGGAGGAAACTGTTCGATTTCATTTGCACTGATGAGCATTCCTTCAGGAACATTTAAATAGCCCCGTTCTAGTGCAACATCAACCACATTTACCATACTTCGTCCAAGTAAGGCAAGCTTTCGATTTGTCTTCATAGCTGCCTCAACGACCTGTTGAACACGGCTAACGTTCGACGCGAAGGTAGATAGGATGATTTTTCCGTCTGCTTTAACGAATGCCTCAACTAAATGGTCACCCACCATTTGCTCGGATGGAGACAGGCCTCTTCTTTCAGCATTGGTACTTTCGGAGATTAAGGCAATAACACCTTGTCTGCCAATCTCAGCCATTTTATGAATATCGCAATAATCATTGTTTGCGGGCGTTAAATCAAATTTGAAGTCTCCGGTATGTACGACATTGCCTTCAGGTGTGTGAAAAACTATACCAAGACAATCAGGAATACTATGACTCACTTTGAAAAAGGAAACACCTATTTCGCCAAGTTCAAGAGTGGACTCCGAATTTATGGTTATAAGCTCAGTATCCCGAAGAAGGCGATGCTCTTCTAACTTTAATTCAATTAGTCCTAATGTAAAACGAGTAGCATAAATCGGTACATTTAATCTTTTTAAAAAGAAAGGAATACCGCCAATATGATCTTCATGCCCATGTGTCACAATCATCGCACGAATTTTATTCTGATTTTCCTCTAAATAACTCATATCTGGGATAATCAGGTCAATTCCCATTAAACTCTCGTCAGGAAATTTACCGCCGCAATCTATAATTAAGATATCGTCTCCATATTCAATCACATACATGTTCTTACCGATCTCATTGATTCCGCCTAAAGCGAAAATAGATAACTGTTTCGTTTTCAACGTTTATTCCTCCTGAATACATGTAGATGGTTTTATTATTCCCCTGAATAAGGTGAGTATGTTTGAGTCAGTAATTTTATTTGAATAGACATTTTGAAATTTTTAAAAAAATATATTGATTTTTGGAAAAAGAACAATTATGATATGATTTATAGTAATCCTATAAAGTTAATCGGAATTAAGAAAACCATTTCCATTTTGATCTCCAAGACCACTATGGAGCATTTTTATCAGCGAATGTTGACTGAATTACTCAACATTAATTAGGAGGTCTAAAATGAAGGTATCAAGCAAGGGGGAATATGCACTAAGAGCTTTGATTCTACTAGGAAACCATAAAGGAAAAGTACTCGGCATTCAGGAAATATCTGAAAAAACCCTTGTCAGTATTCATTACCTGGAACAGATCCTTCTACAATTAAAAAAACTGGGTTATGTGGTCAGTAAACGTGGTGCAAAAGGTGGTTACTTGCTTCAAAAAGAACCTGAAGATATTAATATCGGTGAAGTGATCCGTGAATTAGAGGGACCTTTATCACCAATGAGCTGTGCCTCAATCACAAAATACGAACCATGTGCATTAGAGGGGGGATGTCAACTAAAGCCGTTGTGGTCTTTAGTTCGTGATACTATTGCATTTGTTTTGGAACGAACAACATTGGAGGATTTACTATCGAACCGAATTACCAAGCTAGAAGGAGAGGATTTCTTTGACATTAAAAAAGCAACTGGATCAACAGGTGATGGAAAAAATAGCTAGTTTGCTAGAAGGATTAGAATTTGGAACGGTTCAAATTACGGTTCATGATTCTCAAATCACTCAAATTGATCGCTTAGAAAAGCATCGGCTTCCATTACAGAGTAAAACAAGTGCGCCATCAAAACAAATCAAAAGTAGGTTATAAAAAATGAATAATTGCCGATCGGACACCCGAAGGCCCTGTAGTTTCTCGTACATAATTATGTACGTTAATTAAACTATTGGGCTTTTTTTAATGGAAAAGCCTAGCAAATACACTAAAAGAGGAGATATTATGATGAATAAAAAAATTTGGATTACACTATTTTCCCTAACTTTACTGTTATGGGTTGCTGGGTGCTCGAATCAAAGCGCAACAAAGGAGAAAGAATCTGAGTCGGCTGGGACTGATGAAACCGTAAAAAAAGAAATTGAGCTTTTAAATGTATCGTATGATCCAACAAGAGAATTTTATGAAGAATTCAACTCAAGTTTTGCAGCCTATTGGGAAAAAGAAAAAGGACAAAAAGTTACCATTAACCAATCACATGGAGGTTCTGGTAAGCAGTCCCGCTCCGTCATTGATGGTCTAGAAGCGGATATAGTAACGTTGGCACTAGCCTATGATATCGATGTAATCGCTGAAGCAGGGAAGCTTCCAGAGAATTGGCAAGAAAGACTAGATAACAACAGCTCACCTTACACATCAACCATTGTATTTCTTGTTCGTAAGGGCAACCCAAAAGGGATTAAAGACTGGAATGATCTCGTGAAAACAGACGTTTCCGTGATCACTCCAAATCCTAAAACATCAGGAGGTGCGAGATGGAATTACCTTGCTGCCTGGGGATATGCCTTAGAACAAAATGACGGAGACGAAGCGAAGGCAAAAGAGTTTGTAACCAAACTCTTTAAGAATGTACCTGTTCTAGATTCTGGAGCACGCGGCTCTACCACAACGTTCGTCGAAAGAGGCATAGGGGATGTATTAATTGCATGGGAAAATGAAGCATTCTTAGCCTTAAATGAGTTAGGAAAGGATGAATTTGAAATTGTCGTCCCTTCCATCAGTATTCTTGCTGAACCGCCTGTTACTGTTGTGGATGAAACGGCAAAGAAACATGGAACTGAGGAAGTGGCGAAAGCGTATTTAGACTATTTGTATACAGAGGAAGGTCAGGAAATAGCTGCAAAGAACTATTACCGCCCACGTTCTGAAGAGGTAGCCAAAAAGTACTCTGAGCAGTTCCCTGAAATTAACCTATTTACCATTGATGAGGTTTTTGACGGATGGAAAAATGCGCAAAAGACACATTTTGACGATGGCGGAGTCTTTGATGAAATATACAAACCGTAAGGTATAAAGGAGAGTATTGAGGTGTCTAATAAGAGAAAGCAACATCGGGTTTTGCCGGGATTTGGACTATCAATGGGGTACACACTAATTTATCTTAGCCTGATTATCTTGATACCGATTGCCGTTCTGTTTTTAAAAGCGACGACGATCAGCCTGGCAGAATTTTGGGAGACTGTCACCGAGACAAGAGTCGTTGCTTCCTATAAATTGACGATCTATACATCGTTCATTGCTGCATTTGTAAATGCGATTTTTGGGACGCTGATCGCCTGGGTTTTGGTAAGGTACGAGTTTTATGGAAAACGAATCATTGACGCACTGGTTGATTTGCCCTTCGCTCTTCCAACCGCGGTGGCTGGAATCGCGCTTACCACTATCTATGCTCCAAATGGATGGATCGGGCAATACTTTGAATCAATCGGGATAAAAGTCGCATATACACCACTTGGGATCATGATTGCCTTAACTTTTATCGGACTTCCCTTTGTCGTCCGATCTGTCCAGCCGGTATTGCAAGATTTGGATCAGCAATATGAAGAGGCTGCTGCTACACTTGGTGCCAATTCTCTGCAGATTTTTGTCAAAATTATCTTTCCAGCTATTTTCCCAGCCATCTTAACAGGCTTTGCCCTTGCTTTTGCAAGGGCTTTGGGCGAATATGGTTCCGTTGTTTTCATATCAGGGAATATGCCAATGAAAACAGAGATTGTCCCATTGCTAATCATAACGAAATTAGAGCAATTCAATTATGCCGGTGCAGCTGCTATCGCAGTTGTTATGCTTGTATTTTCATTCGTTCTATTATTTTTGATAAATTTCTGGCAATGGAAAACAACAAAAAAATATCAAGTGTGCTAGAGGAGATAGGGAAATATGATGGTTCGAGAAACAACCCTTCATGCCAAGGATGTAAAAACCACTTTCCAGCCAGTTTTGGTAACAAAATGGCTGCTGATTACGATTGCCATAGGCTTTTTAGGAATATTTATTGTGGTACCGTTAATCGCTGTTTTCTCTGAAGCTTTAAATAAAGGAATTCAGTTATACTTTGCTGCTTTGACAGAGCCTGATGCCTTATCTGCAATCAACTTAACATTACTTACTGCTGCCATTACAATACCTGTTAACACTCTTTTCGGGGTGTTGGCCGCTTGGGCGATAGCGAAATTTGAGTTCAGGGGTAAAAATATTTTAATTACGTTAATTGATATCCCGTTTGCTGTTTCTCCCGTTATCGCCGGGCTCGTTTTTGTTCTCTTGTTCGGATCGCAGGGATTACTTGGACCGTTTCTAGAGGCAAATAATATTAAGATTATTTTTGGAGTACCAGGAATTATTCTAGCTACTATTTTTGTTACCTTTCCATTTGTAGTTAGAGAATTGCTGCCTATTATGCAGGAACAAGGAACCGAGGAGGAACAGGCTGCGATTACACTAGGAGCAAATGGTTGGCAAATGTTCTTTCGCGTTACTTTACCCAACATTAAATGGGGTTTGCTGTATGGTGTCATTCTTTGTAATGCACGTGCCATGGGTGAATTCGGAGCGGTATCAGTTGTTTCCGGACATATTAGAGGATTAACCAATACCATTCCTCTCCATGTTGAAATATTGTATAACGAATACAATTTTACGGCAGCTTTTGCTGTGGCTTCCTTACTGGCTCTGCTTGCTTTACTGACATTAATTTTAAAAAGTTTCGTGGAGTGGAAAACAAATAAACACTAAATGAGCACTGTCAAAGATAAATTGTTTGTCTTTGCATTGGGGGATGTTGAAATGGGGATTACGATCAAGGACGTGTCAAAGGCTTTTGGAACCTTTCAAGCCGTCAAAAATGTCAATCTTGATATTCCAACAGGAGATTTTGTTGCCTTATTAGGGCCATCTGGTTCAGGTAAAACGACACTTCTTCGGCTTATAGCAGGGTTGGAGGGATTGGATTCAGGAGGAATTTACTTCGATGACGTAGATTACACCTACAAAACAATTAAAGAACGGAATGTAGGGTTTGTTTTTCAAAATTATGCCTTATTCAAGCATATGACTATATTTGATAATATTGCTTTTGGATTAAAGGTAAGACCACGAAAAACACGACCTTCTAAAAATGAAATTGCCGAAAAAGTAAATGAATTATTGAAGCTCGTTCAATTAGATCATCTTGCCAATCGTTATCCTTCACAGCTTTCAGGTGGACAAAGACAACGCATTGCATTGGCAAGGGCTCTTGCTGTAGAGCCAGAAGTTTTACTACTTGACGAACCATTTGGTGCACTAGATGCAAAGGTTCGTCAAGAACTTCGCCATTGGTTAAGAGAAATTCATCAAAAGCTCAACATCACCACTATTTTTGTTACCCATGACCAAGAAGAGGCTCTAGAAATGGCTGATACCGTAGTGGTAATGAATAATGGAGAAATTGAACAAATTGGTTCACCTGAAGAGGTTTATCAGAAGCCTGAAAGCGCATTTGTTTATAGTTTTTTAGGAAGAGTCAACGAATTTCGGGAACCTGAGAGAGTTGGTGAATCGGAGATCATCAGTTATATAAGACCACATGAAATTGTTCTTCGGAAAATTTCACAAGGAAACAGCATCATATCAGAGGTTTCACACATCCATGTGATAGGATCTACGGTAAGGATAGAATTAAGACGGCATGATACAGGTGATTTATTTGAAGCAGAAATGAGTATTGAACAGTATCAAAATATGAGCCCAGTAAAAAAAGGAGATATCCTTCATGCTGAGTTTAAAAATATCGTAGTATTTAATTCAGAAAATAAAATAACCCATTTAGCAAACAGTGGTATTAGAAATTCTTTAAAAAGCAAATTAATATAGAAGGAAAAGGTGCTAGGAGATCCTGGCACCTATTTTATTTACTCTGACTGCATTATGATTGAAATAAACATATATAAAGCATAAATTAGTAGTAAGAAGCTTTTTCAACGTGTAAACTAACCAACTAAGTGCTAGAGTTCGTAAAATAAAAAATGGAAGGACAGATAACATGAAATATAATTTTGATGAGATTGTTAATCGTAGAGGGACCTACTCCATAAAATGGGACGGAGGTCAGATACTTAAAACGATGGGTTTTACTGAAAGATACGATGAAGACACGATCCCATTATTTACTGCCGACATGGATTTACCTGTTCCACAGCCCTTGATAGACGCATTACATAAAACCGTTGATCATCGAATTTTTGGTTATTCAGTTTTCCCTGATGAGTATTTTGAAGCAGTGCAACATTGGTTTAAAAAGAGACACGATTGGGAGTTCCAGAAGGAAGAAATCGTGTATAGTCCAGGGACAGTACATGCATTGAATGTCGCAGTAAGGGCATTTACACAACCTGGGGATGGAGTCATCATTCAACGACCTGTTTATCCGCCATTTACATCATCTATCAATGCTAACGGAAGAACGCTGCTGAATAATGCACTTATTTGTGATGAGGAAGGCAATTATTCGATTGATTTCGAAGACTTTGAAGCGAAGGCTAAAGATGAAAAGACGAAAATGTTCATTTTATGTAACCCACATAATCCTACTGGAAGAGTTTTTAATAATGATGAACTCAGAAAATTAGCGGATATATGTGCGAAAAATGATGTGCTGCTAGTAGCTGATGAAATTCATGGTGATTTAGTTCGACGTGATCAAACCTTTATTCCAATTGCAAAAGCAGCTCCGGAACACGCTGATAAAATTATCACTTTCACAGCGATTAACAAAACCTTTAATGTAGCTGGACTTCATTGTACTAATGTAATTATAACGAATCCAGAGGTAAGGAAAACCTTCAATGGAGTGATGGGAATGCATTTGCCATCCCCATTTACTGTTTCAGCACTTATTGCTGTTTACCATGAGGGTGAGGATTGGCTAGAGCAGCTAAAAGAATATATCGATGATACGATGGAATGGGCAGTGGAGTTTTTAGCTCAAAACATGCCGAAAGTGAAAGTAAGAATACCTGAAGGAACCTACATCATGTGGATGGACTTTAGCGGCTACGGACTATCACCTGAAGAGGTTCATGATCGAATCTATAACAAAGCAAATGTTTTATTGGAAGATGGAAAAATGTTCGGAGAAGAAGGCTTACACCATCAAAGAATCTGTATTCCATCACCTAGACCGATGATTAAGGAAGCATTTGAAAGAATAGCTAGAGAGTTTGCAGATCTAAAATAGGTAGATAAGTTAACTGGATGATTGTGGGGAATACTGGCGTATAACGAAAAAAACTGTCGGATAGCACGCGGTTGCTGTCGAATAGCAATATGCTAGCAGGAAGCTAGTATGCCCTACACCTTGTTTAAATCACTTAAAAATGCACTATGTAACATAGGAGTGTTGTTATGGAGAGCAGCATGCTTCAAACCTGCACGAACCTGATAAAAAATGCGAAGAACATTGTCGTTCTTACGGGTGCAGGTATTAGTACTGAATCGGGAATCAAGGATTTTCGTTCACAAACAGGGATTTATCAGAGGGCACCTGAATATATCCTTTCACTCGATAATTTTTATCATAACCCAAAGGGATTTTATCAGTTTGCTTTTGAGAATCTTTACCACCCAGAAGCACTCCCGAATAAAGGACATGAAATCCTGTCCCAATGGGAGAACGAAGGGAAAGTTAGCTACATAATCACACAAAACATTGATGGACTTCATCAAAAAGCGGGCTCACAAAAGGTAATTGAATTTCATGGGACGATGAAAACCGCTTCCTGTCAAAACTGTCGAAAAACCTATAAGACTGAAGAAATGATCAACCGACTAAACAGCATAGACGACTTTTATATTTGTAACCATTGCAGTCCTCCTACTAAAAAAGATAGATATATCAAACCCGATGTCGTCCTATTTGGAGATAGCGGAGAATGGTTTACCATTGATGGTTTCAATGAAATCATTAACATCATCAATCAAGCTGATATACTTTTGGTATTAGGAACGAGTTTGAAGGTTACCCCATTCTCCACATTTCCACAATACAGAAGAGAAGGTACTCCTTTGATTATTATTAATAAAGGTGACTCGCCCTATGACATGAGCAAGGATTCATATATCATCCATGACTCGATAGGAGAAACATTGTCTCGAATTTATGAGGATTTGAAAGTAAATAAGTAAAATTTTTTTGGTGCCCCCATAATTAAAAGGGGGCTTCTATGTGTTTGTTTAAATTTTCTAAATAGATTGACAATTGAGCGAGAGGAAAATAAAATTAAAGAGAAATGGATGGGCAGAATTTTTTACAATAAAATAGAAACGTTGTTTGTTATTACGCAACAAATGGAGGTGAAGTGATTGATTACTGACGAAAGTCTATCTGAATTGAAGGTTTTTCTTAAAGAATTAGAAATTAACAAAGAAGATGACTATGAACAACATCCACTTGGGAATTCTGGCAGAGTAACTATTTTTCCAAAAACAGAACAGGAAATTTCAGCTGTATTAGAATATGCCAATACAAATAAACACTCTGTTTTCATCATGGGAGGCGGAACAAAAAGAGGATATGGCGGGCTCTTAGAAAAAGCAGACATTCTCTTATCATTAGCTCAATATACTGGAATCGTTGAGCATAATCCTGGAGATATGACATTGACAGTAAAATCGGGTACCCCCTTACAAGAAATACAAAACTATTTAGCTCCGTACAATCAAAAAGTCTCACTTGATCCTTTCTTTCCCAATCATGCGACGATTGGAGGGATTATTTCAGCCAACGATAGTGGACCCAAAAGACTGGGATATGGTTCAGCAAGGGACAATGTTATTGGCCTCACAATGGTCTATCCCGATGGAACCCTAATTCGTTCGGGTGGAAAAGTGGTAAAAAATGTTGCTGGGTATGATATGAATAAGTTATTTATCGGAGCAATGGGAACTCTTGGGGTTGTATCACAAGTGACCGTAAAGCTGCGACCCATACCAAAATATGAATCTATTCTTTTTGTATCCTTTTCTGAATGTAATGTTGATGAGATTCGAGCATTTGCTGTCAAGGTGCTTGATTCTATGATTGAACCCATCAGCCTCGAGATATTAAACCCCTCCTTAGCTGGGAAATTGACAAATACTAATCAATATACATTGCTTTTTTCGTTTGAAGATGTAAAGAGCTCAGTACACTATCAAGAAAATGTTATCAGAAGCATAGTCCCTGATAAAACCACCCTAAGACCCCTATCACAAAATGAAGCTAACTCCTTCTGGGATAAATTTTATCACCAACAACCCAACGGTTTAACAAACGTAGCTACAACAGAAGCAGTTTTAAAAATTGGAGTTATCAACTTAGATGTCATAAAGATTTTACAAGAAGCAGAGCTAATCGGTGATACTTGTCATGTTTCCATAGAAGCACATGGAGGTTTTGGCACGGGATTATGTCACATATCCATTCGTGGTGCAAATGATGATGTAGTTTCTGCGATTAAGCACATCAGAAAAAGTGTTATCCAGCTAGGTGGATATGCCGTTGTAAAACACCTTCCAATCTCCCTTCGCAAGGAAGTAAATGTTTGGGGCGAAAAAGCTTCATCTCATTTTCTTTTTGAGGGAATTAAACAAAAAATTGATCACAACCGAATCTTGAACAAGAATCGTTTTGTCGGGGGGATCTAATATGAGTGTGAAGGAAAGTGAATTAAACCAAGAACCGCCGTGCACATCTTCGCTAGGAAACTATCTATGGAGTGATCCGCCTCAGGAAAAAAAGTGGGCAGATTGTGTCCATTGTGGTATGTGTTTGGAATCATGTCCTACATATGAACAAAGTGGGGAAGAACAACATTCACCTCGTGGACGTGTCTATCTTATAAAAGCAGTGGCAGAAGGAAAGTTGAATGTGGATGAACATTTTGCTGATCCCGTTTTTTCTTGTCTGGATTGTCGTGCCTGTACCACAGCTTGTCCTGTTGATGTTGATGTTGGTGGGCTCATTGAGGAAGCAAGAGGACAGATCCGTCAAGCGATTCCTCTTAAGGGCTGGAAGGGAGCAGTTAACAAATTCTTCCTCCATGGTGTGTTCCCTCATCCTAATCGCTTACACACACTTGGCGATCTGTTAAGATTTTACCAGAAAAGCGGTTTGCAAAATGTGGTCCGTAAAACAAAACTCATCAACATCATGCCTCAGCATTTAATGGAATTGGAATCGATCATGCCGGAAGTCAAGGGGTCTGTTCGCAAAAATAATCCATCTGTCATAAAGACTAAAGGTGAAACCAAGAATGAAGTGTCGCTGCTGACTGGCTGTGTGATGGATGTATTCTTTAGCGATATCAATCAGTCCACAATCAATGTTCTAACTAGGAATGGAAATGATGTGAGCATTCCGGAAAATCAAACCTGCTGTGGTGCATTGCATGTTCATGCAGGTGATAGAGAGATGGGAAGAAAATTAGCAAAGCAGAATATCATAGCTTTTGAAGATGCAGATAAAGTGATTGTCAATGCAGCTGGCTGCGGGTGCATGATGAAGGAATACTCAGAATTATTCCGTGACGAACCAGAGTGGGAAGAACGAGCGAAAGTATTCGAAGAGAAGGTAGTGGATATTTCCAAATACTTATACGATACCGGATATGAAAAGCCAAAAGCAATGATCAATACTCGAATCACCTATCATGACGCTTGTCATTTAGCACATGGGCAGGGTGTAAGGAAGGAACCTCGGGACATTCTGTTGGATATTCCGGGAGTAGAAATGGTTCACATGCCAAATGCAGACCGCTGTTGTGGGAGCGCGGGAATCTATAATATTACCAATCCTGAAATGGCTGATGCCGTTCTTAAAAGTAAAATGAAAAACGTGCCAGAGGGTGTTGAAATGATTTCTATGGGGAATCCCGGTTGTATGATGCAAATGGCTTTAGGTGTGCAAAAATACGGAAGAAATCAGAAGATTGTTCACACGGTTCAGCTTCTTGACTGGGCCTATCAAAAAGAAGAAGGGGATTCGAATGATGTCAGTCATAAGAATTAATACAACTGACAAGCATATAATCCATCTCGCAGCGATTGTTGGTGGTACTAAATCCATTTTGTATAAAAAAGCAGATTTACTCGCGTATGATTGCGATGGTTTTACGATTCATAAACATTTGCCTAGAGCGGTCGTCTTTCCAAAAAATACAGAGGAGGTATCCAAACTAGTAAAATATTGCTCTGAACATGGGCTTCCTTTTCTTGCCCGTGGAGCTGGTACTGGTTTAAGTGGCGGGGCGATTCCTGTTAATGGAGAAGTAATCATCAGCATGGTTCGAATGAAAAAGCTAATTAGTGTTGATCTTGAAAATAGAAGAGCAGTAGTTGAACCAGGCTTCGTTAATCTTAAACTAACAAACTCCATTTCTGATAGAGGTTATTATTACGCTCCCGATCCTTCGAGCCAATATTGCTGCACGATTGGAGGGAATGTAGCAGAAAATGCAGGCGGGGCACATTGTCTAAAATATGGAGTCACCACAAACCATATTCTTGGTCTAGAAGTCGTGCTTCCGAATGGAGATATTATTGAGATTGGTAGATATGGTGTTTTGGATGAACCTGGTTACGATCTACTGGGAGTTTTGACTGGTTCTGAAGGAACTCTAGGAATTGTCACGAAAATAACCGTTCGAATATTAAAAAATCCAGAAGGAAAACAGACAGTTCTAGCCTATTTCGATAAGGTTGAGGATGGAAGCCAAGCAGTTTCAGATATTATTTCTGCAGGAATTGTTCCAGCGGCACTGGAAATGATGGACAAAACAGCCATTGAGGCTGTGGAGGCGGCAGCATTCCCTGTCGGACATCCAAAGGATATTGAGGCGGTTTTACTAATTGAAGTCGACGGGATTACGGCAGGTATTGAGGAACAAATTAACCAAATCTTGGAGGTTTGTAAAAAAAGCAATGTTCGTGAGGTTCGTGCTGCCAAAGATGAAGAGGAAAGAGGTCGGTGGTGGGCGAATCGTAAAACAGGATTTGGAGCGATGGGTGCCATTTCTCCTGATTATTTAGTACAGGATGGGGTAATTCCGAGGAGCAAGCTTCCAGAGATACTGCGGAAAATTGCACAGATCAGTGAAGAATCTGGTTTGCGAATCGCGAATATTTTTCATGCAGGAGATGGAAATCTCCACCCACTCGTTCTATTTGATGCCCGTAAGCCAGGTGAAATCGAAAGAGCATTAGAAGCTGGAAGCGCATGTTTAAAGGCTTGTGCAGAGGTTGGCGGCACGATAACAGGTGAACATGGCGTAGGAATAGAAAAGCGAGAAGAAATGTGGTTTGTTTTTAAAGAAGAAGAAATTCTTGCGCAAACCAATATTCGTGAAGTTTTTAATCCTGATAATCTCTTAAATGCCGGAAAACTTTTTCCGACTCCAGGGCGCTGTGTTGAAATTAAAAAAGAAATGAAAGTGTAGTGTCTATTTATAGAAACGCTGTTTCGCCATAATAAACAATATGGCTAATCTTTTAATAATCGGGAGGAATTGTAAGATGATAAACTATATAAAAATAGGAGAATTACAGGTAGCCAGTGAATTATTTGATTTTATTAATTCAGAGGCTATCCCAGGCAGCCTAGTGGATCAGGAACAATTTTGGGGAGGTTTTCAAAGAATCATCAACGATTTGACTCCAAGAAATAAAGAGTTGCTTGCTAAAAGAGATGAACTCCAAACGAAAATTAATACATGGCACCGGGAAAATAAAGAATTCAAGTTTGATAGATACAAAGCATTCTTAGATGAAATCGGCTATCTGCAGCCAGAACTGGAGGATTTTAGTATAACAACTGAAGGAGCAGATGATGAAATTGCTTTAAAAGCAGGTCCTCAATTAGTTGTGCCTGTTGATAATGCCCGCTATGCAATTAATGCAGCAAATGCACGGTGGGGAAGCTTGTACGATGCGTTATACGGTACCGATGTTATTAGTGATGAAGGAGGAGCAAAGAACCAAGGTGGTTATAATCCTGTACGTGGGGAGAAAGTAATCGCCTTTGCTAGAGAATTTCTTGATCAAAGTGTTCCTTTACAGGATGGGTCACATAAAGACGCTTTACGCTATACGATTGACCAAGGAAGTTTGGTGGTTAAGTTACGTAATGGTCATAAAACTCGTTTACAGAATGAAGAAAAATTTACTGGTTATCAAGGCGATTCTACCCAACCTTCCGCTGTCTTATTGAAAAATAATGATAACTATTTTGAAATTCAGATTGACCAAAGCCATCCTATTGGGAAAACGGATGCTGCAGGTGTAAAAGATATTCTCCTAGAATCCGCGCTTACTTCGATTATGGATTGCGAAGACTCTGTGGCAGCAGTTGATGCGCAGGATAAGGTTCTTGTATATCGCAATTGGTTAGGCTTAAATAAAGGCAATCTAACTGCAACTTTTACAAAAGGAAAGAAAACATTGACACGAACACTCAATCCAGACCGCCATTATGTGTCACCTAATGGCAGTGAATTGACCTTGCCTGGACGCGCTTTAATGCTGGTTCGAAATGTCGGTCATCTAATGAGCAACAATTCAATCCTTGATGGAAAGGGCAATGAGGTTCAAGAGGGAATCATCGATGCTGTTGTTACCTCTCTATGTGCAAAACATTCATTGATAGGAAATACCTCCCACAAAAATTCAGCAAACGGCTCGATTTATATTGTAAAACCAAAAATGCATGGTCCAGAGGAAGCCGCATTTGCGAATGAGCTTTTTAACCGGACTGAGGATTTACTTGAGTTAGATAGAAATACGCTGAAAATTGGTGTTATGGATGAGGAACGTCGTACATCCCTAAATTTAAAAGCGTGTATCCGTGAAGTTAAGGATCGTATCGTATTCATAAACACTGGATTCCTTGACCGTACGGGCGATGAAATGCACACGTCAATGGAGGCAGGTGCGATGATTCGTAAAAATGAGATGAAATCCACACTTTGGCTTCAAAGCTATGAAAAATCAAATGTTAACAATGGTCTGTCTACCGGCCTCCAAGGAAGAGCACAAATAGGTAAAGGAATGTGGGCCATGCCGGATTTGATGAAGGGCATGCTCGAGCAAAAAATAGGACATTTATTAGCTGGAGGAAATACAGCATGGGTTCCATCTCCAACGGCTGCAACCCTTCACGCTCTGCATTACCATCAAGTAAATGTGAAGGAGGTACAAAATAATCTTATAGGAAACATTACTGATTTACGTGATGATATTTTACAAATTCCTGTTGCTGAAAATACGAATTGGAGTCAAGATGAAATCCAATCAGAGCTTGATAATAATGCGCAAGGGATACTTGGCTATGTCGTAAGGTGGGTAGAGCAGGGAATCGGATGCTCAAAGGTACCTGATATTAATAATATTGCACTTATGGAAGATAGAGCCACTCTTCGTATTTCCAGTCAACATGTTGCTAACTGGCTGCACCATGGAATTTGCACGAAGGAACAAGTGATAGAAACAATGGAACGAATGGCTAAAGTAGTGGATGAACAAAATGCTGGGGATCCAGCATACAGACCGATGGCTCCGGAATTTGATCAATCTGTTGCCTTCCAGGCTGCGTGTGATCTAGTATTTAAGGGCTATGACCAGCCTAGTGGATATACTGAACCAATCTTGCATAGCCGCCGTCTTGAAGCGAAAGCAAAACATTCAGTTAGATCCTAATTAATGATGTGGTCAGGGCATTTCATTATAAAAAAATGCCCTGTCAAAGAGGTGAGCAAGGTTGCAAAGAGAAAATGTGGTAAAGTCGGTAAGCAGGGCACTTGATATTATTGCACTAGTGGGAATGAAAAAAGGCGGGCTGGGTGTTACGGAAATTGCAAACCAAATCGATATCAATAAAAGCTCTGTTTTTAGAACACTTTCCACACTTGTTCAATATGGCTATATCGAACAGGATCGTGAAACAGGGAAATACAAGCTTGGCTATAAGTTTCTTGATATTAGCTCGAAGCTGTTAGAATCAATTGATTTAAGGACTGAAGCGAAACCATTTCTCCAAGAGCTAGAAAATAAGACGAATGAAGTCATTCATTTAGTTGTCTATGACCAAGGAGAAGTAGTCTATATTGAGAAATTAGAAGGAACTGAAACATTAAGAACCCATTCAAAGGTTGGAAAAAGAGCTCCGATGCATTGCACGTCCGTAGGGAAAGCGATTCTATCCCATTTATCTGAAAATGATGTTATTGCGATTCTTGACCGAAAAGGTATGCCTTATCATACAGACAATACTATTACTTCGATAGAAGCAATCCTTCAAGAGTTAAAACAAATACGACTAAGGGGTTATGCTTTAGACTTAGAAGAAAATGAATATGGTATTACCTGTATAGCTGCACCCGTTTTTGATCATCTAGGTAATGTGGTTGCAGCTGTCAGTATTTCAGGACCGACCACACGGATGACCACTGAACGGTTGAATCAACTCGGTCCCATTATGATAGAAACAAGCCAGCAGATATCAGCGAGATTAGGACATGTTAGATAAAAAACGGGTTAGAAATGGGATAAATAGTCGTTTTAGTTGAAAAGTTTCAAGTCACCATCAAGTTAGGAATGTGAATCCCGTTCAAGGTGAAAAACTAGGCGAGAGGGAATCAGAAAAGGCATTTAATTCTCGTTCTAAACTAAAGAAAAAAGCCGCTAAACTTGTAGTAAGTTTTGCGGCTTTTTTGATTATATTTATACTGACTGCTGCTGAACCATTGTATTGAAGCTTACTTAATATTACTGCTAGTGATTCACCACCGACCGGATCGACACAACCTTCCCAAAGCTGTTTATCTAAAGCTTTGACTTTTCCGTTATAAACTTCTTCCCTTGACATAACCTCTTTAGCACCGAGTTTATGTAAGTAATCATGTTCACTCGCTTTGTTATCGCACTATGGCGTAATGCCTTTTGATCTTATAGATGGAGTAAAGAAGTTCTTAAATGAAAAATAGCTTCTTATTTGTGTACTAAATTCATTTCTATGCACTAAAATAAAAACAAGTAAATAAAATTAGGAGTTGATTTTATGTATTTAGTGAGACCACCTTGTTAACCTAAAAAGAAGACCATCCGTCCGCCTCCTTTAATATTTCTATTTAGAAATAGAAAAAAGGAGGATTCAATTGGATGATGGTAAAAAATATAAATAATCTCCATCTAATTATTTTTTTTCATAACTTAATCCCTGCTTACGTGATCGAAAGGTTATTTTGGGAGCAGCGGGGTATGACGGTGTTGATGGTTGTTCTTTGCGAAATCATCTATGCCGTAAGTATTGTCATATTTGAAATACCTACAGGAGTTTTTGCCGATAAATTTGGCAGAAAAAAACTCCTCGTTTTTGGGGCAGTCTTATCGATGTTCGAATTTATTATCCTGCTTTTTGCCTATTACTTTTGGGCATTTGCCTTGGTTGTCTTTTTAGCAGGCATTTCGAGCGCCTGTACAAGTGGTGCATTGAATGCACTACTTTATGACTCACTTGTAACAGTTAATAAGCAAAGGTCCTTTGAAAAAATCGTTGGGAGAATGAACTCAATCGATTTTTTCGGCTCGTTAATAGCGGCCCTATCAGGAAGCGTTCTAGCAAAATATTTTGGATTTGAATTTAACTATATCGTTTCGGCAGTAAGTATGTTCCTTGTATTGATATTTACCATCCAATTAAAGGAACCGCCTAGAAATAATCACCAGGAGAAAAAGGAAAACAAACAGGCAGTCTTTATGGTTTATGTAGGTAAATCGTTGTCCTTCTATAAAACAAATCCAAAGTTAGTTTCTATTATCATACATGCAATGGCAATTGGAGCTTGCATTACGTATTTAGATGAGTTTTGGCAGCTTTATTTAGACGAGATTGGGTTCTCTGTTCTTTTTTTTGGAGTATTTTCAGCCTGTATTTCGCTGGCAAGAATTCCAGGAAACTTACTAGCGGCTTATCTGCTTACCTATTTCAAAGCTGAATCAATCATTCTCTTTATCCTTGGGATCACCACTGTTTGCTTTTTTATGACAGCAATTTTTCCAGGTAGTGTTGGCTTAATCATGATCATTATCGTTTTTTTAGCCAGTGGAGTGATTGATCCGGTCGTAACAGGATATCTTCATCATCAAGGGAGTTCGGAAATAAGAGCTACGATTGAGTCTATTCAATCATTGATTGAGAGTGTCATAACCTTTACAGTAGGTATCGGCTTTGGTATCATTTCAACAAGTATTTCATTAGTATCAGGGTTCATTTTTTTAGGAGCATTCTCCTTTCTATTTTTCTTTTTCTTTTTGAAAAGAATTCAAGGCTTTGTAAAGGATTAGAGGCCATCCTCCAGGATGGTTTTACTATTTTTCACATACTATACCTATATATTTGAAACTTATTCGCCGAGTTAACCGTCTTTTAGGGTGTACCATCGTAGAATCAAGATAAGGAGAGATTAGATGAAACGTTTTTATCAGGTGACTGCATTTGCTATTATAATGGCATTAATATTGTCCGTAAGTAGTACAAGCAAGGTGTTTGCCGATAGTAATGGTAATAATGAAGAGAGTATCAATGTGAAGTTTGGGCTGCCGATCGTGGTTTACGGGGAAGCATTATCAGCGGCTCAAAAGGATGAAGTGAGAAAGCTTTTAAAAGTAACTGATACTAGCAAAGTAAAAGAGATTACTGTTTCTGGAGAAGACTTAGTTAAGTATATTAAAGGTGACCGTCACTCTAATATGTATTCCTCGGCTAAAATTACTAGAAAGGATTCAGGTGAGGGGCTTGTTATCAACCAGGTCACCCCTGAAAATATTACAGAGGTTACCGATGAAATGTATGCAAATGCCCTCCTGACTGCAGGAATTCAGGACGCTGTGGTAGAAGTTGCTTCTCCAGTAAAAGTCAGCGGACACTCTGCGTTAGTTGGTATTTATAAGGCTTACGATGAAGGTGAAGGCGCAACTCTAAATCTGGAGCGGACAGAGGTCGCCAATGAAGAATTGAACTTGGCTACAGATTTAGCAAAAAAAGAAGGGCTAAATCAGGATAAAGTAAGTGAATTGCTGACAGAAATTAAAAAGGAAATTGCAGAACAAAATCCTGCGACCAAGGAAGAACTGGCTGCGATTATCGATGAAAAGTTAAAGACATTAGAAATCAACCTTAGTGCAGAAGATCGCCAGCTCTTACTAGACTTGTTTGAAAAAATGAGAGACCTAAATATTAATTTCGATAATGTCAAATCTCAGCTTGAAAATCTTACGCAAGATATCCAGCAACGGATTGAGGAAGCAGTAGGCGACAAGAATTTTCTGCAACAAGTAGCAGATTTCTTTAAAGGATTAATCGAAAGTATCAAAAGTATATTCTCATAATTTTTAGGCTCAGTCATAGAACTGAGCCTTTCGTTCGTTTGTAACAAAATTTTAATGATAAAATGAACAGGAGTGACCACAGGACTATATAAAAATCCCCAGTTTTTTGTTAAAATAGAATTTAAGATAAAAGGTTTCGACAAAATTCTATAAAAATCTGCTTTAGTTAGATTATAATTTATACTTGCGTAATAAATCTGCTAAAAGCTAACTTGAAAATAAACAATAGAATTTTTTGAATTATGAATAATGAGGCATTGATTTTGCGGGAGCAGGAGGAATTAAACTATGTGGGATTTTGAAATGGACATAGATCAAGTAGCAAGAATAAAAGTAATCGGTGTTGGCGGCGGCGGTAATAATGCCGTAAACCGAATGATAGAAGACGGTGTTCAAGGTGTTGAATTTATTGCGGTTAATACAGACGCTCAAGCACTTAAACTATCAAAAGCAGAAATTAAAATGCAAATCGGTGCAACCTTAACGAGAGGGTTAGGTGCTGGTGCCAATCCTGAAGTTGGTAGAAATGCAGTAGAGGAAAGTAGAAAGCAGATACAAGAAGTCTTAAAAGGAGCAGATATGGTCTTTGTTACCGCTGGTATGGGCGGAGGAACTGGGACTGGAGCTGCACCTGCGATTGCTCAAATCTCCCGTGAATTGGGTGCCTTAACTATTGGTGTTGTGACACGTCCATTTGGATTTGAAGGGCGTAAACGTTCAACCAATGCAGCAGCTGGGATTGATTTAATGCGTGAAGCAGTAGACACATTAATTATTGTACCTAACGATCGCTTGCTGCAAATCGTAGATAAAAAAACTCCTATGATTCAAGCATTCCGTGAAGCAGATAATGTGCTCAGACAAGGTGTACAAGGGATTTCCGATTTAATTGCGGTCCCTGGATTAATCAACCTCGATTTCGCGGATGTAAAAACCATTATGTCTAATCAAGGGACAGCCTTAATGGGGATAGGTCTTGCAAAAGGTAAGGACCGTGCTGTGGAAGCAGCGAAGAAAGCTATTTCAAGTCCGCTGCTTGAAACCTCAATCGATGGAGCACAGGGTGTACTAATGAACATAACAGGTGGCAGCAATTTAAGTTTATATGAAGTCCAAGAAGCAGCAGATATTGTATCTTCTGCTGCAGACAAAGAACTAAATATGATCTTCGGTTCGATTATCAATGAAAACTATAAAGATGAAATTATGATAACAGTCATTGCAACCGGTTTTTCCGAAACCGAACTATCTTCTAGAAAGAATACGGTTAGCCCTTCAAGGGATGTTCCTTCAAGGGATGTAACTTCAAGACCACAATCTCAAGGTCTCCCAAGACGTGAGCAGAGTGTTCAAGAAGAAACTCCACAAAGTCATGACCGACAAAGACCACAATCAGAAGATACGCTCGATATTCCAACATTCTTGCGTAATCGTAATAGAAGATAAAGCTAACACTAAGGCTGTTGAGAATAATCTCGGCGGCCTTTTTTGGGTTAAGGATATAACCCATTCTATTTTCGACAATTTTTTTAAAAATTTTAGGTGAATTTATAAGAATTATGTTAAAATAATAGTGAAATAACAACAGCAAGGAGTAATCGCTATGTTGAAAGATATTTTTATGAGCTTATCGCAAAACCAATTATTAAATAGTGCAGCTAAAAAGTATGGCTTAAAAATGGGTGCACAAAGTGTTGTTGCAGGTACCAATATCGATGAAGTAATAAAAAGTATTAAAGAACTGAACGCGCAAGGAATTTCTTGTACCGTTGATAACTTAGGTGAATTCGTTTTTAAAGAAGAAGAAGCAACAGAAGCGAAAGAGCAAATTCTTAACGTCATTGAAGCGATTCATGAGCATAAAGTGGATGCTCACATCTCTTTAAAGCCTACGCAATTAGGGTTGGATATCGAATATAGCATTTGCTTAAATAACTTAAGAGAAATCGTTGATAGAGCAAACAACTATGGAGTTTTTGTTAACATTGACATGGAAGACACCGGCCATTTACAGCCTACTTTTGATGTATTGGATGAATTGTCTAGAGAATATGACAACGTTGGAACGGTAATTCAGGCTTATTTGCTTCGTGCGGATGAATACCTTGAAAAATATAAAAATTACCGTTTGCGGATTGTAAAAGGGGCTTATAAGGAGCCTGTTGAATACGCTTACCAAAATAAAAAAGACATCGATGCAAACTTTATTAAGCTTATTGAATGGCATTTATTAAATGGTAAGTTTACTTCTATTGCTACTCACGATCATATGATCATTAACCATGTGAAGGAATTTGTTAAAAGAAATAACATACCAAATGAGCAATATGAGTTTCAAATGCTGTACGGTTTCAGAAAAGAACTTCAACTAAAATTAGCAAGTGAAGGCTTTAACTTCTGTACGTATGTTCCTTTCGGAAATGACTGGTACGGATATTTCATGAGACGACTAGCAGAAAGACCTCAGAACTTAAATCTTGTTGCCAAGCAAGTATTTAACAAGAAGACAAATAAAATATTAGGTGTGGCTGCTGGTGCATTTTTGTTAGGTAGATTGACGAAGGATGCTAAGAAGAAACGTAGATAAGATAGTTTAAAACCCCTTTCATATGAAAGGGGTTTCTTTTTTTAACGAAGGTAGGTCTAAAGAACTATTCTTGTTAAAATTGACAAGTTTGTACCTGATGAATAATAAGTATTGATTGATGGACGGAATTTTATAAAAAGGGGGAAATTTTATGAAAAAGAAAAGATTTTATCTTTCTATGGTCTTTCTCTTAACGCTCTCTATGATTCTTGCAGCGTGCGGAAATAAAGAGGAGAGTGGGGAAAAGCCAGCAAATGAAGAGGAAGAAAAGCCGCAATTCATCAGTATTCTAACAGGTGGTACAGGTGGAACCTATTATCCATTAGGAGGCTCCTTTGCTGAAATTATTAAAGACGCAACTGGAATTGATGCAAATGCTGAAACAAGTGGTGCTTCTGCGGAAAATATGACCACCCTTAAGAATGGCGATGCCGAAATTGCATTTTCCCAAACAGATATTGCTTCGTACGCTGTTGACGGAAAATTAATGTTTGAAAACAATAAGGTTGAAAATGTAAAGGCGATTGCCACCTTATACCCTGAAACGATTCAAATTGTTACCACAAAAGAATCCGGGATTACTTCGGTTAAAGATTTAAAAGGAAAAAAGGTGTCAGTAGGTGCACCTGGATCCGGTACAGTTGCAAATGCTGAACAAATTCTAGAAGTTCACGGAATGACATTTGATGATATTGATAAACAAGATTTATCATTTGATGAGTCTACGCAAGGAATTCAAGATGGTACGATTGATGCGGCTTTTGTAACAGCAGGTACACCGACTGGTGCGGTTGAAGGCCTAGGTGCAACAGAAGATGTGGTCATTGTTCCGATTGAACAAGACAAAATCGATAGCCTAATTAAAAAGTATCCTTTCTATGTTAAGGAGGAGGTTCCAACAGGGACATATGGATTGGAGTCTGCTGTAACCACAGTCGCTGTTCAAGCGATGCTAGTGGCGAACAGTGATCTTGCTGAGGATGTTGTTTATGACATTACGAAAGCAATCTTTGAAAATCTTGATAAAGTGACACATGCAAAAGGTAAATTAATTAAGGTGGAGAACGCGTTAAATGGTGTGGGGATTGATGTACATCCTGGTGCACAAAAATACTTTGATGAAAAAGGCGTTAAAGAACAGTAACGGGTTTATTTTTACACTAACTTGGCCGGCTTAACACGAGCTGGCCTCGTTTTCTCAATTGGAGAGGAGGGGAAAATGCGTAAATTTCAACTAATCCAATATCTATTAATCTTCTTTATTATCCTGATCATTTTAGCATTCATACCTTTCCAGAAAGCTATTGTTTTCCAACCAAATCATAGCAAAGCGGTACTTGCTTACATTCGTGTAAAAGACGAAACTGATTTCCAAATTAAATACACCCATTCCATTCATTTATCCGATGTCGTTGAAAGCTATAAAATTACTCACGACCAGAGGATACTACAATATGAACTGATGTATGAGGATTTTGCCATTGGCATGCCTTCCAATGCAGAAAAAGGAGAAACGTTTGAACAAATAAATGGTGCCTATTACATCAGAAACATGAAACGGGACTTTCCTTTCTTTCATTTACGAATCGGACAGGTCCGTGCCAATCATACAGTGATTTTTAAAAATAAGGAATACCCCTTATCTCGTTTTATAAAACCTGGCACGTCTGTAAAAGTGGAAATCCGTAAATTGAACTTTATTAAGCAATGGAAAGGAGTGAATATTCTTGAGTCACTATGAAGAGACTCTGTCAGAAGCGAAGCAACAGGAACTTTTAGAGAAATATGATCCTGAAGCTGGTACTCGAAAGTTAAAAGGGATGCCTCTTTGGATGGCATTCGCAGGTTTATTGGCTTTTTCTATCTTTCATTTATATACTGGCGTATTCGGTATGTTAACAGCTCAGCTGCAGCGCTCTGTTCATTTAGGCTTTGCGCTCGCATTAATTTTCTTATTATTTCCTGCTCGAAAAAAAAATAAAGGAAAAGAGATTAAGATCGCTTGGTTTGATATCATCTTTGCGATTATTTCAGTCATCGTTGGTGCTTATTGGCCGGTCATGATCGATGATTTGGTCTTAAGGACAGGAAATATCACACAAATTGATTTTTTTGTTGGACTTGCAGCAATTTTACTCGTGTTAGAGGCAACTCGCAGAACAGTTGGTCTGCCAATAACAATTATTGCAATCGTTTTTATGGGGTATGCAGTTTTTGGACCGTACATGCCGGGTGCCATCGCTCACCGTGGGCTAGAATTAGATCGGTTAGTCCAGACGATGTTCTTTACTACTGAAGGTATCCTTGGTACACCGATTGGCGTTTCTTCGACCTTTATCTTTCTCTTTCTATTATTTGGTTCCTTTTTAATCAAAACAGGAGTTGGCGAATATTTTAACGATCTTTCGATTGCGATAGCTGGAAGAAGTGTGGGGGGGCCAGCGAAGGTTGCAGTTTTTTCGAGCGCTCTACAGGGAACAATTAGCGGCAGTTCTGTTGCTAACGTGGTAACATCTGGAGCCTTTACTATCCCGATGATGAAAAACCTGGGTTATAAAAAGGAGTTTGCAGGTGCAGTTGAGGCGTCGTCTTCCACAGGCGGTCAGTTAATGCCACCTGTAATGGGGGCAGCAGCCTTCTTAATGGTTGAATTTATCGGGGGTATCAGCTACTGGGAAATAGCGAAGGCAGCTGCAATACCGGCTGTTCTTTATTTTACAGGTATTTGGATTATGACTCATTTCGAAGCAAAACGAATCGGTCTTCGCGGGTTAACAAAGGAAGAAATGCCAAGCAGGAAAGAGGTTCTTGGTAAACTCTATTTATTGCTTCCTATTATTGCTATAGTCCTTTTGTTAATGTCAGGAATGAGTGTTATTCGGGCAGCATTATGGTCGATTGTCATTACTGTTGTTGTAAGTGCAATTAGAAAAGAAACGAGGATCGGATTTAAAGGAATCATTGAAGCATTAGTAGATGGAGCTCGTTCCGCGTTAGGTGTTGCTGCAGCCACCGCAGCTGCAGGTATCATTGTCGGTGTGGTAACGAAAACAGGACTAGGCTTAAAAATGGCGAACGGGCTCCTTGATATTGCGGGAGGGGCATTGCTGCCGACCTTGTTTTTGACGATGATTGCTTCCTTGATTTTGGGAATGGGCTCTCCTACGACTGCTAATTATGTCATTACCTCAACGATTGCAGCACCAGCTATCATTTTGTTAGGAGTTCCTGATTTATCTGCTCACTTGTTTGTGTTTTATTTTGGAATTGTGGCTGATATTACTCCTCCAGTCGCACTAGCAGCATTTGCCGCAGCGGCTATATCCGGTGGAGAGCCATTTCGAACGGGGGTGGAATCAACAAAGCTCGCCATTTCCGCTTTTATCATCCCATATATGTTTGTCTTGTCACCGGAATTGTTAATGATTGATACCACTTGGACTTATTTAATTTGGGTTGTTTTTACGGCCTTTATAGGAATGATAGCCATAAGTGCTGGGGTTATTGGTTTTTGGATGCGAAAATTGAATTGGATGGAGCGTATTGCGTCTCTTGGAGCGGGATTATGTTTAATCTATCCTGAAAATATCTCAGACATAATCGGTTTAGTAATGTTTGCTATCTTACTTGCTTTGCAATATTTCTATAAACGGGAACACATTCCTAAAGTGCAAAATTGAATATAAGCAAAAACTCGGGACTCAATTAATTTGAGGTCTGAGTTTTGCTTTTTCGGAATTAGGTTTAAGTATTGATTTAATTTTGTTCTAAATTGACACACTCTTCCAATTCTACTAAAATTAGTAAATATGTAAACTGACCCTGGATGAATACAACAAAACTTTTTTTAACTGAATAACGAGAAAAATTATGCAGTCACCAATTAATGGAAGTTTTTGTGGTGTAAAATGTTGATTAATAGAATGGAAAAAGATAAGTTTGTTAAAGAGAGCAAAATTGGAGGTTTTTTTAAAATGAAAAGATGCGGTTGGGTAAATCAGGATCCACTATATATCGATTATCATGATCATGAATGGGGCGTGCCCGTTTATGATGATCGATTACTATTTGAATATTTGAACTTAGAGGGTGCTCAGGCTGGGTTAAGCTGGTACACGATTTTGAAGAAGAGAGAAAATTATCGCAAGGCATTCGACCATTTTGAACCAAGTATAATCATTTCTTATGATGAAAAGAAAATCGAAGAACTGTTACAGAATGAGGGAATTGTTAGAAATAAACTCAAAATAAATGCAGTCATTACGAATGCAAAGGCATTTCTAAAGGTGACCGAAGAGTTTGGTTCGTTTAGCAAGTATATTTGGTCTTTTGTAGATGGTAAACCTATAAAAAATCACTTTAAAGATTTAACAGAAGTTCCAGCTACAACCGATATAAGTGACAGGTTAAGTAAGGATTTGAAAAAACGCGGCTTTAAATTTGTTGGGTCCACGATTTGTTATGCTTTTATGCAAGCGACAGGGATGGTAAATGATCATTTAGAATCGTGCATTTGCTACAATAAAATTCCGGTAAAAAATACATAAATTCCATTTGTTCTTTATATTGAATGGTCTAAATCGTTTTCCAGTTGATTTCGTTAATGTTTGTAACTTACCCTTTACTCTTCAGATATTACATATAAATATTGTTCTTAATAAAGAATGCGAAGGTGTTCTTGTGAATTTTCATCCAAATTGTTTGAAACCAATTTGGATGAAATCCGTCTAAATATGATGAATCCAATTTCAGGAAATTTTTTAAGGGAATTTGCAGGAATTTTGTGTCGGAAAGCGGAATAGATTAGAAGAATGAGAGCGAAATTCTTTTTCTGAATATTCGGAAGTGTTTCGTGGGGAATAACGAGATTTGGGGAAAAGAGGAGAAGTTGTAAATGTCTATACGGACCTGGGCGATTTCATTCGTATTAATTGGCAGTTTAATAGGGTTAGCAGGATGTGCGGAGAAAACAAATGGCAAGGAAGCAGACCATGAGAACAAAGTAACAGAACTTGAAAAGCAAAAATCAGCCGAAGAAGCGGCAATGAAGGCTGCGGAGGAAGCAGAGGCTAAGAGAATAGCAGAGGAAGAAGCTAAAAAACCGAAAGTGGTCAATGTCGTGGATCCAAGTACAAAAAACATTGTTAAAAGTCTTATTCCAGTGGATATGGGTTTTGGAACGGATAATGAAAAATATAAGCAGGAGCTTGAGAAATGGGCTAAGGAATTAGCACGGGGAACAGAAACCACCCCTGGTTATGATTCGAAGATGATCCTAGATAAAATTGATCCAAATGGTCAGGTGATCAAAGGTAAACCAAGGGTGATTCTTGAAGAAGCAGAGCTCGTAACGAAAGTAATCGAGGCTTCAGTCAAGGGTGGAGATGTTATTCTGCCAATCTATGTTACCGAAAGTGGTTATAAGCCTGAGGAAGCAGCCCAATTATCTGAAGTGGTGGTTGCGACTTACAGTACTAAATTTAATCCTAGCGTAACAGGGAGAAACAAAAACATCGAACTGTCTGCGCAGGCTATAGATAATGTCATTGTTGGAACAGGGGATATTTTCTCTTTTAATCATACAGTAGGACCAAGTGATGAAGCGCATGGTTACCAGCCTGCCCAAGAAATTGTAAATAAGCAATTAGTAATGGGAATTGGCGGCGGTATTTGTCAAACATCCTCAACCTTGTTTAATGCAGTTGATCAATTAGCTGTTGATTATGTAGAATGGCACCATCATTCCTTGTCAGTGGGGTATGTACCTTCAGGAAGGGATGCAACTGTATCATATGGTGGATTAGACTTTCAATTTAAAAATACAGCCGGTGTCCCATTCTTGATAAAGGCCATTTATAATGGAAATGGTACCCTTACACTTGAAGTTAGAACATCTGCAGCATACCAAAGCTTAATTCAAAAGCGATAAGTTTTCATAGGAAAAAGACGTGTGGCAATCACACGTCTTTTCACTTTCATGAAAAAACACGATGAGCATTTACCGTTCATCGTGTTTTTTTTTGATTATTCTAAGCCTTCGATCACAATCTCTTTGGCAGGTAGGAAGTCTTCTTCCGTATCCAAATAGGTGACATTTACTTTATCTCCTTCTTTTAAGTAAATCACCAATGGTTCTTTTTCAGAGGATAAGATATAGCTTTTCTTGTTGTCTAAAAGGAATGAAACAACCGTGAAATCACCTGATTTTTCTTTATAAACACGGAGGACTGTACCTGTTATCTGTTTTTCATCCGCCTTTGAACTGCCATCCACTGAACCGCCGCCTCGTTGCAGGGCCGTTTTATACTGCTTTAAAGCTTCGTTTGGAGTGACCCCAAACACGGATATTTCTGGATTAGCAGCAGAAACGATAAAGTAATTCTGCAAAAATCCATTTGAATCTAGGACAGGTGTCAACCAGCTTGCTTCTCCATAGAAGTTATATATTACGGGCATTTCACCATGCCATTTCTTTTCAATAAATTTCTTCTCAATAATTTGTAAGGCACCTTGTGAATCCATATAGGATTCTTCAGGATTTCCCGTATAATAGGTTGCTTCACCCGTACGCGAGTTGGTTAGCGAGTAGCCGAGCATAGAATCGACGCCTTCTTTAGGGCTTGTGAAGTCAGTGAAATAATACATAACCCCATTTTGATTGAAAATTGGACTGACATTTGCCTCTGTACCTTCGTCAGAAGGAAGTTTTACGTCCGATTTACCGAAGAGACTATTCCAAAATCCATGAATATAATTTCCAAAGTAGCTATTTTGCAAGCTAACAATTTCAGGTGATACCGCACCATCAATAAACTCTGGTACTTCCGAAAGCGAATACGACTTTATGTCCCCGTTCATCGAATCCACTACCACAACACCTTTAACATCAAAGCCATTACGAGCTGAAACAAATTCACCGTAAGACCGGATGTAATATGGTTTCCCTTCATCATCAATTTCTAATTGAACATCTCCATAGAAAATATGTTTCGGGAATTGCATGCGAATATGTCGTTCAATATCTTTATTAAAAAAAGAAGAAGGGGTATAAATCATTTCTGATTTTATAAATTTTGGATTTGCAGAAGAGTCAGTAGCACTTAAAGTAAAGTAACCAGGTGTTTCTTTTCCTTTCCACCACTTAAAAAACCCAGAGAACTCAACAGGTGCAATATAGACATAATCATCATTTACCTTTTGTATTTGAAGATTACCCAATTCATAATAACTTGTATTTGGAACTTGACCAAAAGCTTTTTTCATTTTATTACGGGCGAACTCAGGTGGGACACTAGCAGGCGTTTCTTTTTCATCAAATGTCTTAATTTCCACTTTTTGGTCCATTTGTGCAATCTCATATTTTTCATCCGCATTAAATAGAAAGGCAGTGAGAAAGTAAATTCCAAGGATCAGACTTGCTGCAAAGAGCAGTGCTTTCACTTTCCTTTCCATTCCGGTAGAAATGAGCGCACCTAATGTAGTAATAATAATCGCATAAACCCATAAAGAAGAGAGGTTTCGATCATAATTCGTAAAATAATAGTATGCAAAAATAGAAGGAATCAAAATAACTAAAACAGCAATAATCGCTCCCGGTAATAACCTTCTATCACCTTTAGAACTCTTTTTATTACTTTTCTTATCGGTAGACTTATCATCCTTATAAATCGGTATAAGAACAAGAGCAGACGCAATAGCAACAATCAAAGAAAACAAAAACATATTCCCCATAACCAATTCCCCTTTATAATAATATATCTTTTTACTGAGTCTCTTTTAATACGAGTATATAGGAAAAAAGTTTCAATATTATTTGGTGACATATTTGGTGACAGGCACCACTTGTGTACATTTGTACGCCTGGAATGGACAGGGTGATTTTGATTTTCATTACTGACCTTTTCAGATATTTGTTGAAAATTAATAGAACATTTAGAATAGTATTTATAGAGGTATAAAACGTAATCCAATCACATAAATGAAGAGATAAATTGAAAAGGCACCTTCCAGATAATTGGAGGGAGCCTGTCACTTTTTTTATGCATAAGATTTTTCTAATTCATCTATTAATGTACCTACATAAACAACTGCTTTTCGGACTGGGTCAGGTGTCGACATATCTACACCAGCACGTTTTAATAGCTCAAGAGGTTTCATCGTTCCACCAGCACGAAGTACTTCTAACCAGCGGTCAACAGCGGACTGACCTTCTTTTTGAATCAATTGTGCCACTGCAGTGGAGGCGGTCAAACCTGCAGAATAGGTGTATGGATATAAGCCCATATAATAGTGAGGCTGGCGCATCCACGTTAGGCTTGCACCCTCATCGATTTCCACGGTATCCCCCCAGAACTCAGAAAGAACATTCCTAGTCAATTCTGATAGAGTATTAGCAGTAAGTGCTTTCCCGCTTTCAGCTAATGCATAAACCCTGCGTTGATATTCAGCCTCCAGCAAATGGGTGACAAAATTATGATAATACGTTCCTAGCAGCTGAACGACTACCCAGCGTCGCATTTGTTTGTCTTTATTATTGGCTAATAGGTACTGTCCTAATAAAAGCTCATTCATAGTAGATGGAGCTTCAATGAAATACATGGAAGGGCGAACATTCATGATTCTCTGGTTTTTGTTTGCTAAGTAAAAATGACCAGCGTGCCCGAATTCATGCGCGAGGGTGAAGCAGCCACGCATATTATCCTGCCACGTAACCAAAATGTAAGGGTGCGCTCCATAAGGACTTGAGCAGAAGGCACCAGTGGATTTCCCGACATTATCTGCAAGATCAACCCATCGCTCCTTAAAGCCCTTTTCAATAATTTCACTGTATTCTTGTCCCATCACCTTTAAAGATTCCAAGATAAGATGACTAGCTTCTTCGTAGGTTGTTTCCGGATTAAAATCAGGATCTAAAGGTGCTTTCAAATCACAAAACTTCATGACATCAAGACCTAAGGCATTTTTCTTAAGCTGAGCAAATCGGCGCATGTGAGGTGCCAGCTCTTTAAAAATAATATCGATTTGGTTGTTGTACATTTCAAGAGTTACTTGTTGTGGTTCTAGGAGCATTTGTTCTGCTGATTGATAGTTTCTTAAACGCGAAAGCGTAACTTGCTTCTTTACTTCAGCAGAATAGGCAGCTGCAATTGTGTTTTTATATTGTTTTAACGTTGAAACGAAAGAGTCATAGGCTTTTCTACGCGTTTCTGTATCAGCAGAAAATTCGTATCGGTTTTCAAACAATGCAAAGGAAACAGGCAATTCATTTCCCTCACTATCCGCGATAGAGGAGAACGTCATGTCTGCTAATTTTGCCATGCTATAAATGGTATAGGGGGCACCATGTACCTCACCCAAAGCGGCTAGTACTTCTTCCGTTTCCGGTGAAAGCCGATGTTTTTTCGTTTCAAGCAGCTCGAGTAAATCTTTTCGGAATGTTTGAAGTTCCGAATTCTCTTGAAGGTATTTTTCAATAGTTCCATCTTCAAGCGAGAGGATCTCAGAATTAATAAACGATAAGGCGGCAATCATTTTTGTCCTTAATGCAGACAATTTCGCTGAATTAGCCTGATTTACTGGATCAGTCCCATCAGAGGATTGCTTCAAGCTTGCATATGTTGCTGCTTTGACCATTTTCATCAATAGATTTTCTTGGGCAATCAAGCAAGCTAATACCTCTTTTGAACTAGTATGTAACTTTCCTTTAAAAACCTCAATCTTTGTAATATCTAGTTCAATCATTTCAAGTTCTGCTTCCCATGCTTGCTCAGACATAAATAGATCATCAAGATTCCAAGTTTGTTCCTCTGGAACTTCTGACCGGGTTAGCCTCGTTTCAACCGTCTTTTCCATAAAGTATCTCCTCCCATTAATACTTCGTGTATCTAAGTAATATCATATATTATTTGAAAATTTTATCAACTAAAAAAAGGATGAGTCAAACCAAGAAAGGTCTTGACTCATCCATATTTACCATTCTCTAGGTTCATAATTAAGATCGCTAAATAATTGGTTCTTTTCTTTCTTTGTTAAATCTCTCCATTGACCAACAGGGAGGTTTCCTAACTGAATATTCATAATCCGAATTCTTTGGAGACGAACAACGGAATACCCTAGAGCAGAGCACATTCGTCGTATTTGACGATTTAACCCCTGTGTTAAGGTGATGTTAAAAACATATTTAGATAGCTGTTTTACCTTACATGGAAGTGTTTTCGTATCTAAGATTCTAACTCCTTCTGACATCTGTTTTAAAAACTCTGAAGTAATAGGTTTATCTACGGTCACAATATATTCTTTTTCATGCTTATTCTCTGCACGAAGAATTTCGTTGACGATATCCCCATCATTCGTTAAGAGGATTAATCCATCTGAATCTTTATCTAGTCTGCCAATATTAAAAATTCGTAGTGGATGATTGACTAAATCAATGATATTACCTTTGATATGTCTTTCGGTTGTGCTTGTAATCCCAACTGGTTTATTTAAGGCTATGTAAACATTATTTTTGGCTACCCTAATGGTTTCACCATTTACACGAACCACATCACCAGGCTCGACTTGACTGCCAACCCTTGCAACTTTCCCATTAATCGTGACTCTTCCTTCTTCAATCCATTTATCTGCACCGCGCCTCGATGTTTTTCCAGACTCGGAAATAAATTTATTTAATCGCAGGTTAAACACATCCTTAATTTCGTTGAATATGTTTTTAGAATACTTAACTACCAGCTTAATTTCAAGGATAAGGTTACTGGATTGTTTACCTAAACCAACTTTTTTTCGTACTTGTTATAAATTTCGAACAGGGGAAAAAGGTTTCTCTAGACCCACTAGATATTTTTGTTCAATAATATAAATATGGAGAAGAAGTGGGTGATGAAATGATTGAAGAACAAGGATTTTTGGATTTAAAAAGAGGAGAGCGCGGAGCTATCATAAGTATTATTGCCTATATATGCTTGTCTGCATTAAAATTAGCAGTAGGATATATTGCAAATTCCGAGGCATTGAAAGCAGACGGCTTGAATAACGTAACCGATATTGTTGCATCGGTTGCTGTTCTAATTGGACTAAAATTATCCCAAAGGCCTGCGGATGATGATCATCCCTATGGACACTGGAAAGCAGAAACCGTAGCTTCTATGGTCGCATCCTTTATCATGATGGCAGTGGGTTTGAAAGTTGCATACGACGCGATTTTTAGTATTTTCAATGCACAAAAGGAAACTCCAGACGTTATCTCTGCCTGGACTGGACTGTTTTGTGCTTTCGTTATGTACTTTGTTTATCGGTATAATAAAAAACTAGCCTCAGAAATAAACAGCCAATCCGTCATGGCTGCAGCAAAGGATAATCTTTCTGATGCCTGGGTAAGTGTGGGTACATTCATTGGCATTATCGGTGCACAATTTGGTCTTCCCTGGTTGGATCCATTAGCAGCGGTCATCGTAGGTTTTCTGATTTGTAAAACTGCCTGGGATATTTTTAAGGAAGCGTCCCTCTATTTAACAGATGGATTTGATGAAAAGGAAATAGAATTATATAAAGAGACCATCCATCATTGTGATGGTGTAAAAGGTGTGAAAGAAATTAAAGCTAGAAATTACGGGAATAACGTAGTCGTTGACGTTGTCATTCTCGTCAATTCCACATTAGATGTTAAGAATGCCCATGATATAGCCACCAAAGTTGAAGAGGAATTAATCAGGAGACACAAGGTTTATGACGTACATGTACATGTTGAACCTAAATAAGCCCATTCATAGGTCATATGGGATATGTTATAATTTTCTGAAAAGGGGGAATATAACTTGGAAGAAAAAGTACTTCATGCCATTCAAGATGAATATCCAGATGATTTTTCCTGGTGTTATGGCTGTGGCAGATTAAATCATGAAGGGCACCATTTTCGGACTGGCTGGCAAGGGGAAAAGACGGTAACGATTTATTCGCCAGAACCCGAGCATATCGCTGTTCCAGGCTTTGTTTATGGCGGTGTCGTTGCATCGCTAATTGATTGTCATGGAACTGGGTCCGCATCCTTAGCGTTACATAGAAAGAATGGTTGTGAGGCAGGAGAGGGAACTGAACCGCCTAGGTTCGTAACCGCTTCCTTAAAGGTTGATTTTGTAAAACCAACACCCCATGGAGTACCGCTTAAGGCCATTGGAGTCGTTCATGAGATACACCCTAAAAAATTCAGGGTAGAAACAGAGGTATTTACTAATAATGAAATTTGTGCCCGCGGCGAGGTTATTGCAGTAGTAATGCCTAGTACTTTCTTAAAACAAAAATAAATCAAAAAAGGAAGGAGTTTATGTGCTCCATTCCTTTTTTATTTCTAGTGTTATTTTCTTCGCTTATTAAATGCCAACATATTATTTCAATCCCAGCCTCTTGCGATAATGTAATTTTCACTTTTCGACTCGTATATTTTCTATGAAGCGTGCAGACACTATCTTAGTTTTCTTCCTCTTCAATCTCCTTCAATTGTTGAAAGAAGGCAGTTATGATTTGGTTAAGCTGAAGTAGTTCTTTTTCCCAGATGAAAGGTGGGTTGTTTTGTAGTGTATGGATGGCGCTTTCAATTAGGAATTTTCTTGGTGCCCTAGTATGCATGATTTCTTCTTGGATGAAATCTAGCAGTTCATGATACTTATCCTGGTCGTTTTTATCTTGAAAGTTTTTTGTAATGCAATTTCTCATTGGGGTCACGATTTTATATAATTGAACAATCAATTCATGATTATTTTTCTGTTGCCCAGGGAGCCATTTTTCTAAAAGTTCTGGCTGGTGCAATTGTTCGTCAGCTTCAGCTACTTCGTCAACCATTTTAACTAAACGATTCACACTATATCTGACGACATTACTAATTTTTTCATTTGAATCAGTTGCCAAGCGATTGTATTGGAGGTTGTGCTGCAGGATTCCCGTAAACATAATGGCACAATCAAATAAGTATGGTTTATTTTTTTCACCGAAGATATCAATAAACCTGCTAAACATCCATCTTAGTGAACGTAATCGTGCGATGCGGATATATTGTTTTAGGTCTGCATCATTCGTTGACATGACTTCCTCGTAAAGAGCAATTAACTTATTTTTTCTATTAGAGATCATTTGCATTTCTAATTGTTTAACGAAGACCTCGATATCTGAAGGGCTCTTCCCAATTAATAAATCATTTCTTTCCTTTTGAAGTTTTTTATAAACTGCTTTATAAATAGCAATTAACAGCTCGCTTTTTGATGAAAAATATTTGTAAAAGGTTCCTTTTGAGATACCGCTAAAATCTAAAATGTCTTGAATCGACGTAGCTTGAAAACCTTTTTCAATAAATAATTGATGGGCCTTATTAATGACATGCTGTTTCCGATCGTTCATTTTATCACCTATAATCCGAATTAAACTACCTGTATAAAAATATACTACATTATAAAGACAGGTATTACAAACCCATAATTTTGTAGTATTTTTTGATTGCAAAAAATGAACTTGCGGTATATTATTAATAATGCATGAAACACATGTATAAAAAAATGTACAAAGGGTTTATAGGGGGTATATAAACATGGAACATAGTAAAAATGAAACAAAACGTCCCCCATATGGGATTATATCAATCCTGATGATTGGGGCTTTTATTGCTTTTTTAAATAACACATTACTTAATATTGCACTTCCATCCATAATGGCTGATTTAGAAGTAGATGCTTCAACTGTGCAATGGTTGACTACGGGTTTTATGTTAATAAATGGAATATTAATACCAACTACAGCATTTTTAATTCAGAAATTTTCTGTACGAAAACTTTTCTTAGTTGCCATGGGCTTATTTACAGCAGGAACCATTCTCGCTGGGATGGCACATGTATTTCCGGTTTTATTAATAGGCAGGATGACGCAGGCAGCGGGTTCTGCGATTATGATGCCACTTTTAATGAATGTGATGTTAGTAAGCTTTCCTATTGAGAAGCGAGGAGCCGCAATGGGGATTTTTGGATTAGTTTTAATGGGGGCACCTGCAATTGGACCAACATTATCTGGCTGGTTAATCGAACACTATGACTGGAGAATGTTGTTCCACTTTGTAACACCAATTGCAGCGATTGTTCTATTAATCGGTTTCTTCTTATTAAAGGATAAAAAAGAAAAAGTTGATATTCGACTTGATTTCTTATCTGTTTTACTTACAAGCGTGGGCTTTGGCGGCTTGCTTTATGGGTTCAGCTCTGCAGGAAAGCAAGGCTGGGACAGTCCACTAGTTTATTTGACGATTGCTATTGGAGCTATTTCATTGTTTGTGTCCATCTTACGTCAACTAAAACAAGATCAGCCTATGCTTAATTATAGAATCTTTAGGTACCCAATGTTTGCTTTATCATCCGTTATCTCCATGGTGCTTACGATGGCAATGTTTTCTGGGATGCTGTTGCTGCCGATTTATGTTCAAACGATACGTGGCATATCTCCATTGGATGCAGGGCTGCTGATGCTTCCAGGAGCAATCATTATGGCGCTTATGTCACCAGTTACCGGTAAACTATTTGACAAATTTGGCGGACGTATTTTAGCAATAATTGGATTAACAATCACGGTGGTAACAAGTTATCTTTTCAGCCAATTATCACTTGAAACAACTTATACACAATTACTGCTTTTATACTCAGTCCGAATGTTGGGGATGTCGATGGTGATGATGCCAGTTTCTACAAACGGTTTAAACCAATTGCCTGCGCGTTTTTACCCACACGGTACTGCCATGAACAATACGCTTCAGCAAGTATCTGGAGCAATCGGAACAGCCTTATTGGTAACAGTCATGTCAAACCGCGCAGAGTCAAAGGCTATAGAGCTTGGTGAAGCTGCTATGGCAAACTTGACTGAGCAGCCAACGGAAGCAGCCTTAGCTGAAATGCAGCAACAAATCATGATGAGCGCAACGCTAGATGGTATCAATTTCGCCTTTTTCGTGTCCGTCTTTATTGCTGCTGTTGCCCTTATCCTTGCTTTCTTTATGAAACGTGCGAAACAAGCAGAAGATAATATGGAAGAAAACCCAGCAGGAAAAAAAGTAGTAAATAAACTTGCTGAAAACTAATATGATTTTTCTCGTCTAAACTCCATGTGAGTTTAGACGTTTTTTATATTGTAAAATTTGCTTTTTTATTTAACATAACTCTATAGTTAAAGTGGGATTGCTTTAATAGGAGGGTATTAAATGGAAAACAAATTGAACGCAAATTTTACTGATGCTTATATTGAACGTTGCAGCAAAGAAACAGAAACAATGATCGCCAATGAATCGTCTAGTTTTTTAAACCTGCCAATTACCTATCTAAAAGAAAATAAAAATGAATTTATTTATGTAGAGTCTACTTTGTTCGAAGAGATAGGTGTTGAAGGTGTGTCGCTCGAGGTTGATGATGTTTTTGGTACATTTGATGTCATGCTGGGCTTAAAGCTTCAAAAGAAGTTTGAAAAAATGTTAAAGGAACAGCTTAATAACGCATTAAATGGTGATGAAGCAAAATTTGATTTAATGTTTAGCCATGACGATGGTTTATGGGATTTAAATTTTGCCTTAAATTATGTGGAAGGATATACAGAGAATCTGTCCATGCATGAGGCATTTCAATTAATTCACCAGTTCTTATATAGTTTAGTTCATACCATTAAACAAACAACCAGCTGAAATATGCTGGTTGTTTGTTTATATAAGGCTCTGGTAGACACTTTTATTTAGATTTTTAAAGTCTAATTACGGCATAATGAACTAATGGTTACCACTTTATTGATTTTCCTATGAATACGATCATCATGAACTTTCATTCATATTTCATAAATATCATCTTTTTTTTGCATAATAAAAACACTTTACAAAATACCCATATGGGTATAATATTGATTTTATACTTACTTGATAGGGAGGCAAAATGAATCGTGTCCTTTTAATCTTGGTTTTACTATATTCCAATTCAAGATTAGTTAAATAGGCTTTATAAAAGGAGGATTATTACATGGATACTAGTACAATATTAATGATTATATTTATAGCAGGATTTCTTCTATGGAGAGTTATACCAGTAAAAGGAATAAGAAACATTACAACTGATCAGCTACAAAATGAACTAGGTGATAAAAATAAACAATACATCGATGTTCGAACCCCAATGGAATATAAAGGGCGTTCTATCAAAGGATTTAAAAATATTCCAGTGGACCAACTATCTAGTAATTCATCATCACTTTTGAAGGATAAAGAGGTAGTCGTTATTTGTCAAAGCGGGATGAGAAGCGCTCGCGCAGCAAAAATACTAAAGAAACAAGGATTTACACAAATAACAAATGTCAAATGCGGAATGAGCGCCTGGAATTAGGAGGAATACAAAAATGAAACGTATTACAGTAAAAGAAGTAGAACAAAAGCTTGATAATGGTGAAAAACTAAACATCATTGATGTTCGAGAAGTGGGAGAAGTTGCGACAGGAAAAATCCCATTAGCGATAAATATACCATTAGGTTTAATCGAGTTTAAAAAGCAGGACCTTGATAAAAATGAAAATTATATTATCGTTTGCAGATCAGGTGGAAGAAGCGCTCAAGCTGTCGCTTTCTTAGAGAGTTATGGGTATAATGTAACGAATATGGATGGCGGAATGATGGCATGGGAAGGGGAACTTGAATTTTAAACAGGTACCCTACTGGGTAAAGATAATAATGAAAAAGCAGTGAATGTAATTGCTTTTTTGAATAATGTAGGTAAATAATAGGGTAAGGATGAATATTTGGAGGAATAACAATGGATTACAATGATCAAGTCAAAAATCGAATTAAGCGCATGGAAGGTCAGCTTAGAGGAATATTTAGGATGATGGAGGAAAACAAAGATTGTAAAGAAGTCATAACTCAATTGTCAGCAGTCCGTTCTGCAGTAGATAGAACAATTGGTGTAATTGTAAGCTCTAACTTGGTGGAATGTGTTTTAGAAGCTGAAAAAAACGGAGAAAAGACAGATGAAATCATTAAGGAAGCTGTAAACCTTTTGGTCAAAAGTAGGTGAATAAAAAGGGTTGACACCCTTAAGTTCGCCTTGTAATATACCCATAGGGGTAATTTTAAAAAATTTACTTAAAAGGAGAAATGAAAATGAACGTAGATAAAGTATTAGATGCTAAGGGTTTAGCTTGTCCTATGCCGATCGTAAAAACTAAAAAAGCCATTAACGAACTAGAAGCTGGTCAAGTCTTAGAAATTCATACAACAGATAAAGGCGCCAAAAATGATTTATCCGCTTGGGCAAAATCAGGTGGACATGACCTACTAAAACATGAAGAAGAAAATTCTGTTTTGAAGTTTTGGATTAAAAAGGGTTAATTTTTTTTGATTTTAACATACCTGTACGGGTAATGGTAAATATAAATTAGGAGGAACATATTATGACTGAAAAGAAAAAAACGACAATTGTATTATTTAGCGGTGATTATGATAAAGCAATGGCAGCTTACATTATTGCCAATGGCGCTGCAGCATATGACCATGAAGTGACAATTTTCCATACATTTTGGGGGTTAAATGCTTTACGAAAAGATGAAGATGTAATGGTTAAAAAAGGCTTCTTAGAAAAAATGTTTGCGAAAATGATGCCAAAAGGCGCTGATAAGATGGGTATCTCTAAAATGAACTTTGCAGGAATTGGTCCAAAATTAATCAAGAATGTAATTAAGAAGCACAATGCACTTACACTTCCTCAACTTATTGAAATGGCACAAGAACAAGATGTTAAGTTAGTGGCTTGTACAATGACAATGGATTTATTGGGTCTTCAACAGGAAGAGCTATTAGAACAAATCGAGTATGCTGGTGTTGCAGCCTATTTAGCGGATGCTGAAGATGGAAATGTAAACTTATTTATATGATAGATTAAGAGATTAATAATTTTTTTTGAATACAAATATACCTTAAGGGGTAAAATAGGAGGTTCCTACATGACTATATTAACAACGGATTTAGTATTAGACGCAAAAGGTTTAGCATGTCCAATGCCAATTGTGAAAACAAAAAAGGCTATGAACGGATTAGAGGCAGGTCAAGTATTGGAAGTACTAGCTACTGATAAAGGTTCAAAAGCTGATATTAAGGCTTGGGCACAAAGCTCAGGGCACCAATATATAGGTACAATTGAAGATGGAGAAGTTCTGAAGCATTATTTAAGAAAATCTTCAAACGAAGAAAAAGGTGAAAGAAAACATCCAAATGTGACTTCTAATGAAGAACTTGAAAAGAAATTAGCTTCTATCGAAAAAATAGTGGTATTAGATGTTAGAGAAGAGGCTGAATATATCTTTAATCATATCCCAGGTGCTATTTCTATTCCTATGGGTGAATTAGAAGATCGTTTAAGTGAATTAAATTCAGAGGATGAGATCTTTGTCGTTTGCCGTACAGGGAAACGCAGTGATTTTGCAGCGCAAAAGCTAGCAGAAAAGGGCTTCACAAAAGTCATTAACGTTGTTCCAGGCATGAGCGAATGGACGGGAACAACCAATAGTTTAAACAACTAATCCATGGGGCGATTGCGATCTAAAATTTTTTGCACTCAAATATACCATAGGGGGTAATTAAGAATGACAGTAAAGCCAATGACATCCAAAGAGGTAACAAAAAAAATATTTAATAAAGAAGTATTATTTATTTTAGATGTACGTAACGAAGGTGATTTTCAAGATTGGAAGATAGAGGGAGAAAATTTTGAATACTTGAATATCCCGTATTTTGATTTGCTAGATGGAGTAGAAGAGATTCTAGAACAAATTCCTTCTGATAAAGAAATTTTAGTTGTATGTGCAAAAGAAGGTTCATCGATTATGGTTGCAGAGATGCTTTCTGAAGCTGGTCTAACTGTTTCATACCTTCAAGGTGGAATGAAAGCTTGGAGCGAACATTTAGAACCTGTTAAGGTTGGCGATTTGAAGGGTGGAGGCGAAATTTACCAGTTCGTCCGTATCGGAAAAGGCTGCCTTTCCTATATGGTCGTTTCTAATGGTGAGGCTGCCCTCATTGATGCCACTCGTATGACCGATATTTATCTTGATTATGCAGCTAGCATTGGGGCAAGGATTACCCATGTATTTGATACCCACTTACATGCTGATCATATTTCTGGTGGACGGGTCATTGCAGAGAAAACCAATGCAACTTACTGGCTTCCCCCAAAGGATGCAGCTGAAGTAACATTCGAGTACTCTCCATTAGAGGGTGGTGGTGATGTGAAAATTGGTGAAACGATGATTAACATTCATGCATTATATTCTCCAGGTCACACCGTCGGTTCTACTTCTTTCATAGTCGATGAGAATTTCCTACTTTCAGGGGATATCCTTTTCATTGATTCAATTGGAAGACCCGATTTAGCTGGGATGGCAGAAGACTGGGTTGCGGATTTAAGAGAAAGTCTCTATAAACGATACAGAGAATTATCAGAGGAATTAATTGTACTTCCTGCACACTTTATGATCATTGAAGAGCTAAATGAAGATGGTAGTGTATCAGAAAAACTAGGCACACTGTTTGCAAAAAATCATGGTTTAAACATAGAAGATGAAAATGATTTTAGAAAACTTGTAACAGATAACTTACCACCACAGCCAAATGCCTATCAAGAGATTCGTGAAACCAATATGGGTAAAATCAACCCGGATGTTGAAAAGCAACGCGAAATGGAAATCGGGCCAAATCGCTGTGCGGTTAGATAAAAAGGGGAGCCGATTAGGTTCCCTTTTCTCAGAGGGGGAAACAAAATGGATATTGCATTTATAATTACCATTTTTTTAATTGGATTTATCGGATCATATATTTCAGGAATGTTAGGAATCGGCGGCTCCATAATTAAGTATCCGATGCTTCTTTATATTCCACCGTTATTTGGTTTATCTGCATTTAGTGCACACGAGGTTTCTGGTATTAGTGCCGTTCAAGTATTCTTTGCAACAATTGGTGGTGTATGGGCCTACCGAAAAGGGGGATATTTGAACAAAACACTGATCCTTTATATGGGTGTCAGTATTTTAATTGGTAGTTTTGTGGGTGGTTTTGGTTCAAAATTAATGTCAGAGGGTGGAATCAACTTAATCTACGGCATCTTAGCATTGATTGCCGCTGTGATGATGTTTATTCCTAAAAAAGGTTTAGATGATATTCCACTTGATCAAGTTAAGTTTAATAAATGGCTTGCTGCTTTATTAGCGTTAATTGTCGGGCTTGGTGCAGGTATTGTTGGTGCAGCAGGGGCATTCTTATTAGTTCCGATCATGTTAGTTGTCTTAAAGATACCTACAAGAATGACGATTGCGTCTTCATTGGCGATCACCTTTATTTCATCGATTGGAGCAACGGTTGGGAAAATCGCAACAGGTCAAGTGGATTATTTTCCAGCATTCATTATGGTTATTGCAAGTTTAATTGCTTCACCGCTAGGGGCAATCGCTGGTAAAAAGATGAATACAAAGATTCTGCAAATTATTTTGGCGGTTATTATATTGGCAACAGCTATAAAAATTTGGTTGGATATTTTATAAAAACAAAAACAGAAATAATAAAAGGAGAGATTCCATTGGTTAAATTTACTCACGCTGCAATCAACAAAGTTGAAAGTGAAGTTCAAGACCTTATTAACGAAGGAATAGCACCATTTATCCGCTTATCAATGGGAATTGGCTGAGGTGGACCACAGCTTCGACTGACTCTGGAAGAGTCAGCTTTAGATTCTGACGAAATTACGGAAACAAACGGAATTCTATTTTTAGTAAATGAACGGGATCAAGTTTATTTTAATCAAGTAAAGATTGATTACACAAAGTCTCTGTTGGGCGGAGGACAATTTGTAGTGATACGTCTATAAGATAATGTAGGTAGAGGCTAGAGATAGCCTCTATTTTTTATGAATAAGTTAGTAAGTGTATGAAGTAAAAAGGTGGTGAGGTATAGTTTGGCAGTTATTTTTAAATGATCTAAAAAAGCACTAAAAACAACAATTAATTTTGTTATTTTTAGTGCTTTTCATAACTCATTATTGATTCATCATACAAGGTGCAGATGGTTCTTTTTTCATTTTGCCAACACAGTCTTTATGCATATCTTTAAGTTCTTTCTCACTTAATTCAGGGTGATTTTCTTGCATGAAAGGCAGCATTTCTTTAAAGTCTCTTACTTTACAGGCGATATCATCGCTTGCAGCCATAACTCCTGTGCCTAATCCTAGTAGTAAGACTACTGTAAAAGCACTAGTAACTATTCTTTTCATATTCTTTGCCTCCTGATGGAAATTCTCTTACATCTCTAATTTTACTATCTTTTTTATATACCGCATGGGGTAAATATGACGGTATTTAGAACTTTATTCGGTTAAAAAAACAAAAGACTGCTAAATTGTCTAGCAGTCTTTTGTGTACAGAAATTTATCCTTTTTTAATAATGGTATTATAATGCTTATCTTCACGTTCTGTTTTCACGAGTGTATGTTGGTTTTTGTCACACCATGAAGTAATATCTTTTACAAAGTTACAATCATTCGTGGTGATCTGTAAAGACTCACCTGACTGAAGTTTTTTCATATTCTTATGAACTTCCAATATTGGACCAGGACATGCTAAGCCTGATGCGTCAATCCTGATGGATACTTCCACTTCTTCTAAAGTTTGCGAACTACTGCTAGTTGATTGATTAAATACTGAAGAATAGGTTTTCCAACCGCCGTCTAAATTTTTAACCTTAAATCCATTCTCTGATAGGATTCTTGCTGCCAAATAGCCTCTTAGCCCGACCTGACATGAAACATAGATGGTTCCATTCTTAGGCAGTCTGTTTAGTTGTTCACGTAAATCTCCAAGAGGAATGTTAATTGAACCTTTAATAAAGCCCATTTCTCTTTCGATTGGTTCACGAACATCAATCAATAATCCATTTTGAGCAACAATTTCATCAATTTCATACCATTGAACAGTTTCTACATCACCATTCATGATATTTGTAGCCACATAACCAGCCATGTTAACGGGATCCTTCGCTGATGAATATGGTGGAGCGTAAGACAATTCCAATTCAGTTAAATCGAAGACAGTTAGATTACCTTTAATGGCTGTAGCAATGACATCCATTCTTTTGTCAACGCCGTCTATACCGACTGCTTGTGCACCAAGAATTTTCCCGTTACTTGGGTCAAATAATAATTTTAATGCAATCGGTGCAGCACCAGGATAATAGCCTGCATGTGAAGATGGATGTATATGAACAGCTTCATAATTAACATTAAGCTGCTTTAATCTTTTTTCATTATTACCAGTAGCTGCAACAGTTATATCGAATACTTTTGCAATAGATGTTCCGAGAGTACCTTTAAACTTTTCTTCTTTACCATAGATATTATTGGCTACAATACGACCTTGGCGGTTTGCAGGACCTGCAAGAGGGATCATTGCTGCATTCCCGTTAATATAATCAGTCACCTCAATCGCATCGCCAATCGCGTAAATATTTTCGTCATTTGTTTGTAAATAATCATTTACCTGAATACCACCGCGTTCACCAACATTTAAACCTGCGTCTACAGCAAGTTTATTTTCTGGACGAACACCGATGGAAAGAATCGTCAAATCAGAACATAGTTTTGTACCACTGGAAAGTTCAATTGTATTTCCATTTTGACTAAAAGCTTTTACACCATCTTCTAAAATAAGGTTAACACCTTTATCACGTAAATGATCATGAACAATTGCAGCCATTTCGTAATCTAATGGAGCCATAACCTGATTAGCCATTTCAACCACTGTTACTTCAATTCCACGTTCAGCAAGGTTTTCAGCCATTTCTAGTCCAATGAATCCACCGCCAACAACCACTGCTCTTTTAGGCTTCTTCTCGTCAACTACTGCTTTAATTTTATCTGTATCTGGAATGTTCCTCAGTGTGAAAATGTTTGTTGCCTCTGAAATACCTTCAATTGGAGGGAAAATTGGCTTCGCACCAGTAGAAAGGATAAGCCTGTCATAACTTTCTTCATATGTTTCATTAGTACTTAGGTTTTTGATTGTAACGGTTTTACGATCGGGGTTAATCTGAGTAACTTCACTTAAATTACGAATATCGAGATTAAATTTCTTGCTCATGCCTTCGACCGTTTGGACTATTAGCTTTTGTCGATCTTTAATTTTATCGCCAATATAGTATGGTAGTCCGCAATTCGCAAATGAAATATGTTCTCCACGTTCAAACAATACAATGATTGATGTTTCATCTAATCTTCTTAATCGTGCTGCAGCAGTAGCTCCTCCAGCAACACCGCCAACAATAACTATTTTCTTAGACATATAATACTCCTCCTTAAACATTCACCCAAATGAGATGTAAAAAAAAATATATTAAGATTAATTGTTCTGACTAATACCCTATAGGGTATATATTTATCCTATACTAGGAAGTTAGGTTTATCAATAAAAAATAAAAGAGTATGGATGAAATTAAGATTTTTTGTACATAAATTAGACAAATATTATAATCGTTATTACTGGGAAGACTAAAAAGATATCGGATGTAAATCTGAGGAAATAGAAAGTTTATTTGAAAAATGAACTCAAAATGTGTCAGACTATACTTTGGTATAGTCTTTTTTGATTTAGGATTAAAGAAGGAAATGAGGCTTTGAAATGAGTCAAACTAAAAAAACTGCACTAGTGCTGGGAGCAACAGGTCTGATTGGCAAGGAATTAGTGAAAATACTGAATGAGAATAATCAATATGAAAAGATACATTTGTTGGTTCGCAGGCAATTTGATCTTCAATCAGATATCTGTAAAGTACATATTGTTAATTTTGATGAATTACATAAATATCATGAATTATTTCAAGTAACAGATGTTTACTGTTGTTTAGGTACAACCATAAAAGTAGCAAAGACAAAAGAAGTTTTTCGTAAAGTAGATTACGAATATCCTGTTGAGGCTGCAAAATTAGCAAAGGAAAACGATGCTGAAAAATTTCTAATTGTAAGTGCAATGGGGGCAGATACCAAATCGCTTTTCTTTTATAATCGTGTAAAGGGAGAGGTTGAGGAATCACTAAGGAATCTGCATTTGCGATCTCTTCATATTTTCCGACCTTCCTTGTTATTAGGGAAGAGGGAAGAGTTCCGATTAGGTGAGAGACTTGCTGAAAAAGCTAGTGTAGTATTAAACAAGCTAATGGTTGGTCCTTTGCGTCCCTATCGGGGGATTCAAGCAAAAAAAGTTGCGGCTGCAATGGCCGTTATTGCTCAATCAAATCAAAAAGGGGATCATATATATCCGTCACATAAAATTGATGCCATGATAGGATTCTGAGTGGAAGAAAATGAGTTAATAAAAGCGTAGAAGAATGGAACTATGTGATCCTTTCTTTTACGCTTTTTATATTATTGAAAATCATTCGGCAAATATTTTACGAATGTCGAGAACTTAATTGGAAGAATATCTGTCAATGACGAAACATCTAAATTGAAATTAACTCTATTTTTCCTATAAAAATATTGGTTTTTGGTTGTTTTTAAAACAGGTTTTATCTTAAAAATAAGAATAATGAAGTTCGATGTAATTTTACAAAATTTTTTGTTCATATGTGTTAAATTGGTAAAAGATTAACAATGGTACAAGAACAACTCTCATTTATCTACTACAATATTCATCGAATTTTTCCTTCATAACATCATCAAAGTATAAAGGTTCACCTTTCATGTTTTATTAATTCTAGTTACATATTGGATAGTAGAATACGAGCATCATTTTACAGGTTGTATGATGAAATGCATTTTTGTGGTCTGTAAAATTAAAAATAGATACAGAATTTTCAGTAAAATCACTTTTAAAAAAGGAGGGCTTTTTATTGGAAAAAATACAGCGAATCTCCAATATCAATCTAGAAATTAACTTTCAAGAAGTGGAACGTGCTCTTACAAATCAAGAAGCGTTGGAAGAATCTAATCGCTGCCTTTATTGCTATGATGCCCCTTGTATTAAGGCATGCCCAACAGGCATCGATATTCCAACTTTTATAAAAAAAATTGCTTCAGGAAATTTACTTGGCTCTGCGAAAACGATAATGTCATCTAATCCTGTTGGTGCAAGCTGTTCTAGAGTATGTCCAACAGAGGAATTGTGTGAAGGTGCATGTGTTTTAAACCATTCCACAAAACCAATTATGATAGGAAACCTGCAGAGATATGCAACAGATTGGGCAATCAAAAATGAACAAACGCTTTTTGAGCCAGGAACACCAAATGGTAAATCTGTTGCTGTTGTGGGTGGAGGACCTGCTGGACTTTCTGCAGCTAGAGAACTAGCACGATTCGGGTATGAAGTGACGATTTTTGAAGCTGCAGAAAAAGCAGGCGGATTAAATACCTACGGAATTGTTTCATTCCGCCTTCCACAGACAATCTCGTATTGGGAAGTGGACCAGGTGGAAAAGCTTAATGTAACAATCAAAACAAATACAAGAGTTGGTAAAGATGTGTCAGTAAAGGAGTTACTTGAAGATTTTGATTGCATTGTTTTAGCGGTAGGTATGGCACACGTTCCTCATTTAGGTATCGAAGGAGAAGACCTAGAGGGAGTCTACGATGCCATTGAGTTTGTGAAGGAAACAAAAAGTAGAAAATTATCGAATGAATTTGTCGGAAAGCGTGCCGTCGTCATCGGTGCAGGAAATACCGCGATTGATGGTGCAACCTGTTCGGTACGTTTAGGTGCGGAAAATGTGAAAATCTTGTACCGTCGAACAGAAGAAGAAATGACTGCCTATGATTTTGAATATGAATTTGCCAAACAAGATGGTGTGGAATTTCGCTGGTTAACAGCACCGAAGAGAATTATTGGGGATGAACATGGAAAGGTAACCGGGATTGAATGTATCAAAATGCATCTTGGCGAGCCCGATCAAGACATGCGCAGGAGACCATATCCAGTTAAGGGATCTGAATATGTCATACCAGTGGATGCTGTCATAAAAGCAATCGGACAAACAAGGCATTTGGAACTAATTGAAGCACTAGAGCTACAACATGAAAGTGGTGTAGTACAAGTAAATAAAGAAACCTATCAAACTTCTAATCCAATAATATATGCTTGTGGTGATGTTGTTTTTGGAAAGGGCAAAGGCGACGCCATGGTTGTTACCGCTGCACAACAAGGGAAACAAGCTGCTTATAGTATCCACAGGCAATTTACTGCAGTCGAAACAGCCAATTAGAAAATCAAAAGGATATAATCATGTAAGCGTTTTCTTGAACTATACGATGTTTTTATAATAAAAAGGGGTGAATTCGAGATGGCTGATTTGAGTATTAATCTTGCAGGGATAAAATCTCCCAACCCATTTTGGCTTGCTTCAGCACCCCCTACCAATTCAGGGTATCAGGTTCAGAGAGCCTTTGAAGCGGGGTGGGGTGGTGCAGTTTGGAAGACATTAGGTGACCCAATTTTGAATGTTACCTCTAGGTTTGCTGCCATAAGTTTTAACGGACAACGTGTGGCGGGGTTCAATAATATTGAATTGATAACCGACAGACCATTAGAGGTAAATTTAAAAGAAATTTATGAAACGAAAAAAAGATTTCCTAACCATGCTATCATCGCGTCCTTAATGATGGAGCCAAAACAAGAAAAGTGGCACGAATTAGTAAAGCGTGTAGAGGATGTCGGGGTTGATGGTCTCGAGTTAAACTTTGGCTGTCCACATGGAATGGCTGAACGAGGAATGGGATCTGCTTCTGGTCAGGTCCCAGCACTTGTAGAACGACAGACCTATTGGGTAAAGGAAGTGGCGAAAACACCTGTCATCGTAAAACTAACACCAAATATTACGGATATAACGTCTACTGCTGAAGCAGCATGTATTGGCGGAGCAGACGCGATCAGTATGATTAACACCATTAATAGTTTAATGGGGGTAGACCTTGATTCATGGAATACAATTCCACATGTTGCCGGGAAGGGGGCACATGGCGGTTATTGTGGTCCTGCTGTAAAACCAATTGCACTGAATATGGTGGCAGAATGTGCACGGCATGCCCATATTAATGTCCCAATATCAGGAATTGGCGGAATCTCCAACTGGCAAGATGCCGTGGAATTCATGTTAATGGGTGCTACAGGAGTGCAAGTTTGTACTGCCGCTATGCACCATGGATTCCGAATTGTCGAAGACATGATTGAAGGACTAAGCCATTATTTAGATGGTAAGGGTATTAAGTCTGTATCTGAAATAATTGGAAAATCAGTTCCGAGGTATTCTGATTGGGGGAATTTAGATCTTAATTATAATATCGTTGCAAAAATTAATACAGACGTATGTATAAATTGTAACAAGTGCCATATTGCCTGTGAAGATACTTCCCATCAATGTATTGATATGCTAACAGACGAAAATGGTAAGAGTTATTTGAAAGTTAGAGAAGAGGATTGTGTAGGATGTAATCTATGTTCTATTGTCTGCCCAGTAGACGGAGCAATTGATATGGTCGAAGTACCAAATGAATTGCCTCCAATGTCCTGGAATGATAGGCAATCAGCATTGAGTCTTGTAACAGAATGTAAGATTGATATAAACAAATGAGAAGGGAGAAATTGTATGAAGAAACTGATTAAAAATGGAACGATTGTAACAGCTGCAGATACATTTACAGCAGAAATTTTAATAGAAGACGGAAAAATCGCACAAATTGGCAACAATCTTGCTGCACATGGAGCGGAAATAATAGACGCTAAAGGCTGTCTTGTTTTCCCTGGCGGCATTGATCCGCATACCCATTTAGATATGCCTTTTGGCGGAACTGTTACAAAGGATGATTTCGAAACGGGAACCATAGCTGCTGCTTTTGGCGGTACCACAACAATAATAGATTTTTGTTTAACCAACAAAGGTGAGCCGTTAAAAAATGCGATCCAGACATGGCACGCAAAATCGAAAGAAAAAGCTGTGATAGACTATGGTTTCCATTTAATGATAGCGGAAATCAATGAGAATGTATTGAATGAGCTTCCTTATGTGATTAATGAAGAAGGAATTACCTCTTTCAAAGTGTTTATGGCTTACAAAAATGTTTTCCAAGCTGATGATGAAACACTTTTTCGAACGCTCATTTCAGCAAAAGAACATGGAGCGCTTGTCATGGTCCATGCTGAAAATGGGGATGTAATCGATTATTTAACGAAAAAGGCAGTTGCAGAAGGAAACAGAGAACCAATCTATCATGCCTTAACAAGGCCTCCAGAATTAGAGGGGGAGGCAACGGGAAGAGCAGCAAAACTTACAGGTCTAGCAAACTCGCAATTATATGTCGTTCATGTTTCATGTGCGGATGCGGTTGAAAAAATCGCTGAAGCACGAAGCAAGGGATTTGATGTTTGGGGGGAAACCTGTCCACAATATTTAGTTTTAGATCAAAGTTACTTAGAAAGACCGAATTTTGAGGGTGCTAAGTATGTTTGGTCGCCTCCATTACGAGAAAAATGGAATCAAGAGGTCTTGTGGAATGCATTAAAGAGCGGTCAGCTGCAAACTCTTGGATCTGACCAATGCTCCTTTGATTTTAAAGGACAGAAGGATTTAGGAAGAGATGATTTTACCAAAATTCCAAACGGTGGACCTATCATTGAAGATCGCTTATCTATACTATTTTCTGAGGGGGTGAGGAAAGGACGAATCAGTCTTAATCAATTTGTTGATCTTACATCCACACGAGCCGCAAAATTATTTGGCATATATCCGAAAAAAGGCAGTATTGCCGTTGGGGCAGACGCCGATATTGTCATTTTTGATCCACAGGTAGAGCGGGTTATTTCCACTGAAACACATCATATGGCAGTGGATTATAGTGCCTTTGAAGGAATGAAAGTCACGGGTGAGCCTGTTTCTGTTTTATCCCGAGGTGAATTTGTCGTCCGTGAAAAGCAATTTGTTGGAAAACCAGGTTCTGGTCAATATTTGAAGAGAGCAAAATACAGTCTAAATACACCATTAAATCAAAATGAAACCTTATCCATTTGATCTTCGAGAATTGTCCAGCTTCAGGCGCCATCGGCTCTATGGTCTACAGTCAATCCGTCAAGAAGGTTAAAGAGCAACCTTCTTGACGGCTCGCCTTATACTTGTCGCCGATAAACAGGCGCCTTCCGCTTTTTTAGCGAACTACTCCTGCAATTGCTTGCTAGGCAAGCAATTGCCTCTTTTCAAACCTCTGTTCTTGTCGGTGATTTGAATTTGAATGTTTAAATTCTTTTATCTAAAACCGAAAAGGAGTGTTCATTTGAAAAAAAGCCACTTAAAGTCTTCAGATTTATTACCTATTCAACAAAAAGACCGGAAAGTCACAAAGTTAGGATATTCATTTATGTGGGTAGGGATGGTAGTGGTTCTCGCTACCTTTGCCATTGGTGGTGCAGGGGTCCAAAGCCTTTCTTTACCTCTTGTTATTCTAGCAACGATTATTGGATCACTCGCCATCGGATTTTTTATATCCTTAATTGCTGATATCGGCATAGAGCATGGCTTGTCATTTCCTGTGTACATGAGAGCACCATTTGGAACGATAGGAACCCATATTCCTTCCATTACAAGGGGTGTTACCGCTTCGGCTTGGTTTGGAATTAATACCTATTTCGGTGCAACAGCAATGAACGGCATATTAAATATATTATTTGGATTTGATAATTGGTTTGTTTGCTTCGTTATTTTTGCAATTTTCCAATTAATCAACACAGCTTTAGGGATTAAATCGATAGAACGGTTTGCAGATTTAGCAGCGCCAATCATTCTCCTAATCTCTATTTGGATGTATTCTTCATTATCTGACCAAGCACAGGCTGCTGGAAGAGATGTTTGGAGCTGGGTAGAATCACCAGTTAGCGGTGGTGCTGCGGTTACAGCTTTTATGGTTGTTATTTTTAGTAATATGGGCTTTTGGGCAACTTTGAGTGCGGATATTCCATCGATTTCCCGATACATGAAAGCTCCAGCAAATGAAAAGAACTGGTTTAAGAGAAATAAAAGTTCCTTAATTGGAAACCTTGTCGCAATGCCATTAACACAAACCTTTATGATTATCATTGGTGCTGTATCCTACATTGCTGTATTAAACGCGGACCCAGTGGTTGCACTTCAAGAGTCAGCCAGCGGAATTGTTCTTGCCGTTTTACTGTTGATGATTGTATTAGCCCAATGGTCAACGAACACCGCTGCAAATGTGGTACCAGCTGCAACCATTTTCTCGAATGTAGGTGGACCGAAGTTTCCATTTTGGGCGGGTGTTATAACTGCGGGTATTGTAGGTACAATCGTTCAACCGTGGGAGTTATTTGGTGTCATCATTCCCATTCTTCTAATCGTTGGCGGCATATTGTCAGCGATCGTCGGTATTCTATTTGCGGATTATTATTTACTGCGTAAAAGACGGGTGAATGTTCCTGAACTTTACGAAGACCATGGTCAATTTAGATATTGGGGCGGCATGAATATTGCGGGCTTTATTGCTTGGATCATTGGCGGTTTTATTTCCTATTTATTCCCGGCATATGGGTTTTTAGTAGGTTTCTTACTAGGAGCGTCTATTTATTATGTCCTTGCAAAATACTGGTGGTTTAAGAAGTATCAACAGGCTGAAATTGAAGATCCAAGTGATGCAAAATATCTAGGAATCTCAGTTGGTCGTGATTGGGTCATTGAAGAAGAATATGAGTCAGTACTAGAGGAAGCACCTGCTAGTTTAAAATTCGATTAATGAAAATTTCTGATTTGTAGGAGGTTATGATGTCGGATTATCAACAATATCTTAATGAAAGAGATAAGCTCGATTTTTTCATTCAGAAGGGATTTCGAATTAATGCTGTCCATGAACATTTAGAGGGTGCTTCTGTTGAGTTTTACCACCCAACTAGTAAGGAAAAAGAAACGTTGCTTATTGGAACCGCCAATGCAAGAAAATATTTTTCCAGCATACTTATTAAACAGAATTTGGGAATAAAGTGAAAGTCGTAGTTTCATAGAACGGGGATTGGTAGCACATACCAATCCTTTTTTGAAAATATTCGTTTTCTTATTAAGGGAGAAATTGGATGAAGGAGCATTTACCATTAATGGTTTCCGATATATTATCTCGGAAGCATTTCGAGCAAGCGATCGTGATAGCTGGAGCAGAAGGTCTCAATCGGATTGTAAAATGGGTTCATGTTGTCGAAGTAACAAACATTCGTAATCTTTTAAACGGAGATGAACTGATTCTTTCAACTGGCGTTGCCTGGAAAGATGATGAGGAGCTGTTTGTTTCCATCTTTAATCAACTGTTAGAAACAAATGCAGCAGGTCTATGTATTGAAATGGGAACCTATTTGTCAGAAATTCCTGCCGAGGCAATTATGATTGCGGAACAGAAAAACTTTCCGATTATCATTTTTCAAAAAGAAGTTCCGTTTGTTGAAATTACCCAGGATATTCATACCATGATCATTAATAAACAATATAGAAGGATTAGTGACTTAGAGAATTATTCACAAAGTTTAAATAAACGTCTATTAACCACTGAAACATATGAAGATATCCTTCACTTTATTTTTGCTGCGCTTGAGGTTCAAATCATTTTCCGATTAAAGGGGCAAGAATATGAGTTTATCCCGGAAATCAATGCTAAAGAACAAACCCAAATCATTCACATGTTAGAAAACGCGAAAAAGGAAAGCAGTGATCGAGTTGCCTTTTCACCGATCCATTTATTTGGACAGGAGTACGCAGAGTTATTTATTTATTCAAAGGAAATCCCCATCAGTGAATACGATTCATTAATTGTTGACCGTACTACCACCGCATTAGCTCAACATCTATTGAGAGAATTATTTGTTGAAGAAAAAAAGCGGGTGGAAGAATTTGAGTGGCTCCATGGCTGGCTTGAGGGGGACCATCCTTTAGATAGTATAAACGAATATTTACTGGAGCATGGGATAAAACCGAAATCAACCGAAGCAGTTGTCCTCTTTGCCAAGGTACTTTCAATTAAAGAGAAATCGAATCAAGACGTAACGTATATTAAATTGTTATTTCGTTCTGTCTTTGAACAAAATGGCTTTTCATTATTTTCTGTTCAAAAAAGAAATGAAATGATCTTTATCTTATTAAATAATCGACCAAATAAAAATATTAAGGATCGAATTAAAAAAGCAATCGAGTCAATTCAAGATTCAGAGTTTCTAAGAAAGAAAAGTACAGCAAAAATATTTATGGCAGCAGGTAAGTTTGTTGATCGATTAACAGATATACATAAAAGCTGCCAAACCGCAAAAGAAACTCTCCGCATTCAACAGGAAATGTCCAAAGAAAAAACTTATTTTTATGAGGATTTACATTTATATCGCCTCATATCTCAAATGAATAAACATATGGATTTACAAGAACTTGTCATGGAATATTTACAGCCAGTCATTCACCATGATAAAAAGTATAATGGCAAGCTGTTAGAAACATTAAAAATGTATTTAGAATGTAATGGTTCTAAGCAAGAAACAGCCAATAAGCTTTTTATTGTTAGACAGACCTTATACCACCGACTCCAAAAACTGGAGAATCTTCTTGGTAAGGATTTTATGGACCATGAAAAACGGGTGGCATTCGAGTTCATGCTGCTTGTAAAAGATTATTTATCGCCTAACTTCTCAGACAGTAAAAAAGAAGTCATGGAGTAACATTACGTAGTGTTCATTTTGTGGAAGAAAACGTAACGGTTATCTTACAGAATGTCTAATGAACAACTTATGAATATACGAGATAATTAATTCAATTAGTTACATTTATTTTACTAGGGAGGCGAATAAATGAGCGTGACAAAAAAGGATACAACTGTTCTACAAAATTTTATTAATGGTGTTTGGGTAAGTTCGAACAGCGGTCAGACACTTAATGTCCCAAATCCGGCAACAAATGAATTACTCACGAAAGTTCCTGTTTCGACGAAAGAAGATGTGAATCAGGCTGTTGCAGCAGCAAAGGAAGCGTTTAATAAGTGGAAAAAGGTTCCGGTTCCAAAACGGGCAAGAATACTCTTTAAATATCACAGTCTATTAACAGATAGCCATGAAGAGTTAGCAAGACTGATCGTTCAAGAAAATGGAAAAGCATACAAAGAGGCATATGGGGAAGTTCAACGTGGGATTGAGTGTGTAGAATTTGCTTCAGGAGCACCAACTTTAATGATGGGTGAAACATTATCAGGTATTGCTGAAGAGATAGATTCTGAAATGTTCCGATATCCTTTAGGGGTTGTTGGGGGAATCACTCCTTTTAACTTTCCAATGATGGTTCCACTGTGGATGTTCCCATTAGCCATAGCTTGCGGAAATACCTTTGTGTTAAAGCCATCTGAACGTACACCGATTTTGGCTAATAGACTAGCAGAGTTGTTCTCTGAAGCGGGAGCTCCTCCGGGAGTATTAAATGTCGTACATGGTGCACATGATGTCGTTAATGGCTTACTTGATCATGAAGACATTGCTGCCATCTCCTTTGTTGGTTCTCAGCCTGTTGCGAAGTATGTATACGAACGAGCAGCATCCAAAGGAAAAAGAGTTCAAGCCCTTTCCGGAGCGAAAAATCATCACATCGTTATGCCGGACGCTGATATGGATAAGGCGGTACAGCATATTATAAGTTCGACATTTGGAAGCGCAGGGCAGCGCTGTATGGCCTGCAGTGCGGTTGTGGTTGTGGGTGACAATGAACCATTCGTTAAGACCTTAATCAAAAAAGCGGATGAATTAATTATTGGAAATGGGATGGATGACGAGGTGTTATTAACCCCTGTTATTAGAAAGGAACATCGGGATAAGGTACTTGGATATATTGAAAAAGGAATAGCTGAAGGAGCTGACTTAATTCGCGATGGACGCAGAGAGATGAGTGACCATACGGAAGGAAATTTCTTAGGAGCTACAATCTTTGATCATGTTACTTCGGAAATGACGATTGCCAAGGAAGAAATTTTCGCCCCCGTTTTAAGCCTGCTCCGTGCGAGTGATTTAGACGAGGGATTGGAGTTCATTCGAAAATCAAGATACGGAAATGGAGCCACGATTTATACAAATAATGCAAAAGCGATCCGTCAATTTCGTGAAGAAGCAGACGCAGGTATGCTCGGAATCAACGTTGGCGTTCCTGCGACCATGGCGTTCTTTCCATTTTCAGGCTGGAAGGATTCTTTCTATGGTGATCTCCATGTTAATGGTAAAGACGGCTTAAACTTCTATACTCGTAAAAAAATGATTACATCACGGTTTGAGGCATAGAAAAGGAGGGACTGAAAATGGTTCAAACAGGGCGTCCGCATGAAGAATTACTTGCGCAAGATGATAAATACTTATGGCATTCCATGAAACCCTATAATCCCCATTCCACCATCGTAGCTACAAAGGCTGAGGGATCTTGGGTAACAGATGCCGATGGCAAGCGATATTTAGATGCAATGGCTGGTTTATGGTGCGTGAATGTAGGCTATGGCAGAAATGAGCTTGCGGAGGCTGCCTATGAACAACTTAAGGAAATGGCATATTTTCCACTTACTCAAAGCCATATCCCAGCGATTAAGCTTGCTGAAAAATTAAATAAAATGCTCGGGGATGAGTATGTCATCTTTTTCTCGAACAGCGGTTCAGAGGCCAATGAAACAGCCTTCAAGATCGTCCGGCAATATCATCAGCAAAGAGGAGAGTATAATCGTTATAAAATACTCTCCCGCTACCGTGCTTATCACGGGAACTCAATGGGCGCTTTGGCTGCAACAGGTCAGGCGCAAAGAAAGTATAAATACGAACCATTGGCTCCCGGGTTTATACATGTAGCTCCACCTGATTCCTATCGGGACGATCCGAATGTTACCGATCCGAAGGAACTATCATCAGTGAAAGAAATAGATCGGACAATGACGTGGGAACTGAGTGAAACAATAGCTGCGATGATTATGGAACCGATCATTACTGGTGGGGGAATCTTAGTTCCACCTGATGGATACATGAAGGCAGCCAAAGAGGTTTGCGAAAAACATGGTGCTCTCTTAATTGTAGATGAAGTAATCTGTGGATTTGGTCGAACTGGAAAGCCATTTGGCTTTATGAACTACGATGTTAAGCCCGACATTATCACAATGGCTAAAGGTATTACGAGTGCGTACCTGCCGCTATCCGCATCTGCAGTTCGTAAAGAAATATACGAAGCCTTTAAAGGGACGGAAGAATATGATTACTTCCGTCATGTTAACACCTTTGGCGGTAATCCAGCTGCTTGTGCCTTAGCGATAAAAAACCTAGAAATTATGGAAAAAGAAAACCTATTTGACCGCTCGCGTGACCTTGGTAAACAAGTGGTAACTGAATTAACTAATCTTCTTCAAGACCATCCATTTGTAGGGGATGTTCGTGGTAAAGGATTATTGGTTGGGATTGAATTAGTGAAGGATAAGAAGACAAAGGAACCATTAAATGTAGCACTAGTTAATCAAGTAATTGCAAACTGCAAGCAGGAAGGGTTATTGATTGGTAAAAATGGTGCCACTGTTGCGGGGTACAATAATGTATTAACTTTATCACCGCCATTAAATATTAAACAGGAAGATATTACATTTATTATCAAGACTGTTAGTGATTCCATTAAAAAAATCATATAAGCATAAAAAAGTCCTAAGTGTAAAAAACACTTAGGACTCTTTATTCTCCATTATTTAATCACAATGGGAATTCTTCCATTCATGAGGAATGCATCGCTCAAATGGTTCCTATATTCTATCTGACCAAAGGAGCTTAAGGGTCTGCTAGACCTTATCAGCACATCCAACCGCTGGGCAGTTGACATTTCAATCGGCGTTCCGGCAGGTATTGTATATGGTTGATTGTAGCGGCCAAAAGGAGGAACACCGAGCGAACGGCCATCATGCGCAATGACGACTACATCAACAGGAAGGGTAATCTTTATCTTTGTATAGGCTGCACATAATAAACGAACAAGGATGGTCTGATTTCTTCTAGCGTTAATAGAAATCTGCATGCCATCCACACCGCTATTTAATGCAGCAGGAACTGTTAATCCAGGTCGGATAGAAACGGTGCTGCCAATGCGTCCTGGGAAATTTACACCCGTTACCACAAAGTAATCAGGATTGTAATCATGAAAAGAAAAGAAATCATATTTTCCTCTGTCATTATCGTGGAAATCATCATTTATTCCGGGCTCATCGCCCATCTTTGGAAAAGTCTGGTGTGCATGATCAGCCTGTTCACGCCAGACCGAGTCGATATCGTCGATAACCCAAAGGGCTTCTACATCATAAGGAACAGTCATGGCATGTGGGTCACCACTCTCTAATTTACCACCAATAAAACCTGGGAAAATTGGATAATCCGAAAGGTTGGCAGCAGTACGACGTGGATAGCCGCCAACATTTTTACCATCACTAGGGTCATAGGCGTCAGGCGGCTCGACAATTAAAAACCCATATAGTCCGAAGTCAAAATGCTGAATCGTGCTTCGGTGGCAGTGATAAAAATAACTACCGATATGATTAGGCTGCCACTGATATGTGTATTCCCCCAACTCCATGGAGGTGTGTCCAACTCCATCATTCATGGCAGTTGGCTCGATTCCGTGCCAATGGATTGTATGAGCAGGCTGTCCGTGAGCTTCAACATAACTGTGAAAAACTACACCGCGCGGTATCCGTATCGTAGGACCAGGAAATGTTCCTTCAGATGCCTCAGGAACATCAGGATTCCCAATTAGGAAGAATGCAAGCTTCCTGCCGTCCCACATCGGAAGGTCTCTGCCGTGCATAAGGTGGACCCTTTGGTTATTTGGGATACTCATAGTAGCACCTGGTATTGTTGCAGCCACAAATGCGGGTACTGGATTCGTTGGATTTAATAGTTCAGGAGTTGGCGGACTCTCTTGTGGCGGATCGAACGATTTAACCCATTCACCCTCATGCCCAACCACTGACCTACGTGGAATCAGATGTTCAGGTTTCGAAAATGACATAGCATTACTCCTTTGTTTTATTTCTATTATTTTATTTTTTAAAGAGCCAAGTAATGGTTTAATGTTGTCCCTCATGCCCGGCTGCAGGACCAGTCTGATTAGGACCATGATACATTCCAGCACCAGGGAATGTTGTGACTCCACCAGGTGTGTTTCGATCACCGATAAAATCTAATCCACTCATCATACCCATTCCATAGTTTCCACCTTGGGCAGATTGACTGGTCTCTGAGTGATCATGCATCGGGTAACAAATTGGCGATAATTGAACAGAAATATCAACATCCCCAGTTTTAGTTCCAATTTTCGGGAAATGGGTGTTCAACTCCTCTGTTGGCGGCCAGACAGGATGTGGAACAGATCCTTTAATTTCTGGATTAGCGATTGAAATAAGCGGTTTATCAGCAAGACCGATACCACGCTCGTTTGGAACATCAGGCGGTCTAATAAAAGGAACAACCCATTCGATTACATCAAGCGGTTTAACAGTATAGGTGTCTACCCAAAGTAGATTTGTTAGGACAACACCATTTACTCCGGTTACATAGACGTGATTAGCATGAATGTGCAGGGAATGGAGAGACAAACCTGCGTTAAGAATACGAACTACCGCTGGTTCCCCAACCCTATGGTTCGGGGTAATATAAGGATTGTGAGCAGCAAACCATCCTGATTGACCATTAATTGTAAAAAAATCTGGTTTACGATTCAAACCATCTGACCTGAATCGATCTCTTTGATACGCACTGATAAATTGTGCCGCCGGATAATCTCTTCCAGGCGGGTAGTTTCCAACTTCAGCAAATAGACGGGAGCTGACAGCATGGAGGATCCACACATATTGCCTGAATGCTGGTGTATGTGTTGAATCGTCACCTTGTTCCCATGATAATCCTGGGAAGTGCGAGGTCGTTCCAAAATCATCGAAAAGCTGTTGCACGGCAGTCGTAGGAGCGGTATATGGTGTGAATTTGTGCCCTGGAACAGCCTCATTTGGCATGACAACCAATGCACCGTGGAGACCCATAATCCGGTTTACTGGCGCATTTAGATTATCGTAATATAAATAGGTCCCTGCTTTTGAAGCAACAAATTGGATATTCTTTGTCGCTCCAGGTGCAATAGGACCACTATTCACCATCCCTGGTATGAAAAAAGCATGTGGTTCATCTAGTCCATTTGTAATTGAAACCTTTATGAGACTTCCTTCAGTAGTAATAATATGGGGTCCAGGAATTTCTGCAGGAAAATTTGCCTCTTTGTACAGCCAGAAGTAGGATTGTGCATTGTGATTCTCATTATGCGTTACCATGTTTTTTAAAGCATCTGTTATGGTAAAGTTGAGCTCTTGCACCTGTTTGACAGCAAGCAGCTGGTTATTTGAAACCCACGCTGGCATAACACTTCCTACAACTAATGCAGCTAATCCGCCTCCTGCATACTTAACAAAATCTCTCCGTTTCATTTTTACCTCCTTATACAGTCAAGAGAAAAGGTTTTACCAAGCAAATGGCCTATGTATACCCGCTGCAAAATCGAATCTAACTCCAGGGATAACCAGTCCAAAGTCACAAACCGTTCTCAAAAAAAGACCTTAATTTAACCTTTTTAATAGTTTTCAACCCATTGTGGCTGGTACTAAATAACTATTCATTCTTTACACTGAAAATTCCTTTCTTTCCCACTTAACGACAGCATATTATTTATCGAGTATTTCTATTTAAATATGACAAAATACTTGGTTGATAGATTTTTAAAGTGGGAAAAAAGACTCGATTTGATACGATAGTTATCTATTATTAACCTTATATCGAACGAACCTAGGCATATCGAACGAACCTAGGCGCAAAGAATAAATTTGATGTCGAAATTATTCATTGAATAACAGTTTTAAGCTAAAGGAGAATTAGATTTATTTTTATTCATAAATCATGCTATAGTAAATTGACCATTTAGGATTCTATTCTAAAAAAGCTTTTTTTATTTAAAGGATGAAAACAATGACCAAGACAGTTTTGTATATCAAAGAGTGGCAGCAGGCACTCCAAAATGAAATCATTTACCTAAAAAAATATGGCAGCAACAAATATAGAGTGACAAATGGCAGGCAGCTGTCCAATGATGGCTTGTTTACCTATTATTTTGACACTGCCTTTTCATTAAAAATACCAGTTGGATCTTCCATCACGATTGTATGGGGTGGAGTAAAACAGGGGGGACGGACACTTTCTTCTGAGGGGAAGGGAATCATTGTTCAATTAGAGCAATCGTTAGGCGATTTAATCCCTGAAGCCTATATTTATCACGATCCTTGGGAACTGCTTGAACAACTCATCGAACGGTTAGATGAAATGAACAAAAGTAAGCAAAAAAGAGTAAGAGTGAATCGATTAATGAACCCTTCCATGCCAGCGAAGCATCCCGAAGAAAAGATTAAGAGCAATGTCCATGAGTTAGTTTTACGCTCAAAATACAACCCCGTCACCTTCGTGTGGGGACCGCCTGGAACCGGTAAAACCTATACCCTAGCAAGGGTCGCAGCAAATAAATATTTTCAAGAAAAAACGGTCCTTATTCTTTCACATAGTAATCAAGCGGTGGATGTATTAATAAGTGAAATTTCAGCTTTTATTAAAAAGAAAGACCGCTTTCGAGAAGGGGATGTGCTTCGTTACGGAACGAATACAGGAGTGGCAGAGGATAGCCAAGAAGCGCTTACGACGAGTCAGCTCCTTCAGAAACAGGAACACAGTCTAGTTGAAGATAAAGAGGCATTAATAGAAGAAAGAAAAAACCTAAAACAGGATTTAGCCCGTTCCTTTAGTAAACGAGATTCTAATCAGCTATTGGAGCTTGAGAAAAAGATTGCAAGAGTACTTGAAAAAATAAGACAAAAGGAAGTAGAGCTTGTAAAAGACGCTTTTATTGTCGGGGCCACCCTTGCTAAAGCAGCTAGTGATCCTGCAATTTATGGAAAGGAATACAACGTTGTCATTCTCGATGAAGCAAGTATGGCGTATGTACCACAGGCAGCATTTGCAGCTACACTTGGAAAACGAGTGATCATATGCGGAGATTTTAAACAATTACCGCCCATTTCCTCCTCAAGGGACCCACTCGTAACAAAATGGTTGAAAGAGGATGTTTTTCATCGAGCTGGTGTGGTGGATTGGGTTGAGGCAGGAAAGCTCCATCCACATTTATTTCTATTAAAAAATCAACGCAGGATGCATCCAGACATCTCTGCTTTTACTAATCAATACATTTATCATTCTCTTGTAGGAGATCATGAAAGTGTCTTAAATAGCAGGAACCAAATAGTAGAACAAGCACCTTTTCAAGGGCGTGCGGCAATCCTTTTAGATACAAGCTATATGGGAGCTTTTTGTCTGAATGAAAATACATCAAATTCTAGGTCAAATCTATGGCAGGCTCTGATTTCTTTTCAATTGATTCATGAATCCTACATAGGAGGTGCCCGTTCGATTGGATATGTAGCGCCTTACCGAGCACAAGCCAATCTAATGGATCTTTTACTAGAGGACTTATATGAAAAAGAAAAGTTAACGGCAGATATCGTCTCTGCTACTGTTCACCGCTTTCAAGGCAGTGAGAGAGATGTCATGATCTTTGATACAGTCGATTGCGATCCACAGGAACGTGCGGGGATGCTATTAACTGGAAAAGATAGTGAACGGCTTATTAATGTTGCGATTACGAGAACAAAAGGAAAATTCATTCATGTCTGTAATTTTGCTTTTATTCGTAAGCATGTATACAATCGGAAAACCATTAGACAGCTCGTCGAACATCAAGAGAGACATCAGCAAAGTGTAAAAACGAAAGATATTGGCACCTGGATAAAGCATCAACTTCCTAGATTACAATGGATACATGCACTAAAATTAGAGCAGGTCATTAAGGACCTACAATCTGCCCGTTCTTCGATTGTTATTTCCTTACCTGTAAATATTGAATTATCTGAGCAATGGAAAGTTGCTTTAGTAAACCGTCTTCCATCGGTAAAGTTAACCATTATTTCTGAAAAGTCCTGGCCAGAATTACAGCCAACCTATTGGCAGGAGGAAGGATGGACCTTTCCCTTTGTCATCATCGACCAGCACATTCTGTGGCTCGGATTACCATTAGAAAGAGGAAAAGGGATTCAGCCACCCTATATCGCAGCAAGACTAGATTCGGAAAAGGTGTGCGAAAACTTGGTTGCACAATATTTAACGACTTAAATTATCTAAATAAAATTTTAATTTTCTAAAAACAATCTTGACATTTTGTTCTTTTCTATAGATAATGAATAAAATTACAAATTGTTAATCGTATGGGATTAGTAAACTTGGGAACGTGAAAGAGAGTGAAACCCAAAGGCTGTAAGGTTTCTCACGGGAAAAAGATTGAACCTGCCCCTGCTAGCTGCTTATGCAAACATAAGCCGTTTTTCCTCGTTACGGATTCAAAGTGGATGCTTTTGCATCAATTAAGGTGGTACCGCGGAAACGATTCTTCCGTCCTTTTTATAGGGACAGAAGAGTCGTTTTTTTATTTTTTTAAAGAGAGGTAAGAGTAAGATGAAGAAACAACTCGTCGTTGTAAAAATAGGTAGCAGCTCGCTGACAACTGCTTCAGGAACGATATCTGAAGAGAAAATTCAGGATCATGTCGAGGCACTTGCCCGCTTAAAAGAACAAGGGCATGATGTCATCCTCATTTCATCAGGTGCAGTAGCAGCAGGCTTTGGAGCACTAGGGTACCCGACCCGCCCGAAAACTGTTGCAGGAAAGCAGGCAGCTGCTGCAGTTGGGCAGGGACTATTGATGCAGCATTATATTTTACAATTTAAAGAGTTTGGTATTGTACCAGCCCAAATTTTATTAACGAGAGAGGATTTTTATAGCCTTGAGCGGTTTCACAATCTATACAGTACGATATCTGAGCTGCTTCAAAGGGGAGTTATGCCTATTATCAATGAAAACGATTCTGTGTCGATTGAGGAATTAACCTTTGGTGACAATGATATGCTTTCCGCGCTTGTAAGTGGATTTTTACATGCGAATGCTTTGATTATCTTAACGGATGTAAATGGTTTATATAACGGTAATCCAAAAGTAGTAAAGGATGCAAAGAAGGTTGATTTTATCCCAAGGGTTAATGACGAACTCCTTGACGCTGCAGGAGGTAGTGGTTCATCCGTTGGAACAGGGGGGATGAAATCCAAGCTAATGGCAGCGAAAAAAGCTCTTTCCTTCGGGGTTAGTGTCTTTGTCGGGACGGGTCAAGGAAAGGAAAAGCTCTCCAATATTTTAGAGGGTAAAGGGGACGGAACCTATATTGGAGGATCTTTCCAAACTCAAATGCAAAAGAAAAAGCAATGGATTGCTTTTCATTCTCACACAGCTGGCATAGTGGAAATTGATGAAGGAGCCGAAGCCGCAATTGTTACAAACGGGAAAAGTCTACTGCCTGTTGGTGTAACGAACGTTATCGGTGATTTTAATGCAATGGATGTTGTTGAGGTTCACAATCAAAAAGGTGAATTGATTGGTAAAGGACAAATCTATTATTCTGCAAAAAATCTACAAATGGTAAAAGGGTTGCCTGGTGAGAAAACGAGAAATTTTTCAATCAATAAAAGAGCAGAAGTGATTCATCGTAATAACTGGGTCATTCTGCCGGAGGAGTGAATTTTACTATGAGTGAATTACTTGAAAAAGCTATAAAACTAAGGTCAGCATCCAAGGCGCTTGCTATTCTCTCAACAGAAGAGAAAAATAAAGCCTTAGCGAAGATGGCTGACAGATTATTAAGTGAGAAGGAATTGATTCTAACAGAAAACGCTAAGGATATTCGAACAGGAGAGGAAAAAGGATTTACCCCTTCTTTGTTGGACCGGTTATTGCTTACAGAGGAAAGGATTGAACAGATTGTGGAAGGGATTCGCCAATTAATCAATCTCGAAGATCCAATCGGTGAAACCATTGAAGCATGGGAGCGCCCAAATGGTCTACAGATTCATACTGTTCGCGTTCCGCTTGGTGTCATTGGAATGGTATATGAGGCTCGTCCGAATGTAACCGTGGATGCGGGAAGCCTATGTTTAAAAGCGGGTAATGCTGTTCTGTTAAGAGGCAGTACCTCAGCCCTTCATTCCAACAAAGCACTTGTGCAGGTAATGCGTGATGGTCTAGCTGAAAGTAAGATACCAGCAGATGCAGTTCAGTTGCTCGAGGATACGAGCAGGGAAACGGCTTCACAAATGTTTAAGCTGAATCAATATCTCGATGTCCTGATTCCCCGTGGAGGTGCAGGTTTGATTCAATCCGTAATTGAAAATGCGACCGTACCTGTGCTTGAAACGGGTGTTGGGAATTGTCATTTATTCATTGATGAAACCGCACAAAAACAAATGGCCATTGATATTACTTTTAATGCAAAAATGCACCGTCCTTCTGTTTGTAATGCAGCGGAAACCTTGCTTCTTAATGAAAATTGGCCATATATATCTGAGATACTTCATTCTTTAAAGGAAAAAGGCGTGGAGCTTAGAGGTGATGAAGAGCTGGCGAACCATTATCCATTTGTAAAAAAAGCGACTGAAGAGGATTGGAAGGTGGAATTCTTAGCGCCGATTTTAGCAGTGAAATTGGTAAAGAATGTGAAGGATGCCATCCAACATATCGACGTATACGGTACAAAGCATTCGGAAGCAATCATCAGTGAAAATGATGAAAATGTACGGTTATTCTTCCAGGCTGTGGATGCCGCAGTTGTCTATCATAATGCATCCACCCGTTTTACCGACGGGGAACAATTTGGTTATGGGGCTGAAATTGGGATTAGTACACAAAAACTGCATGCACGCGGACCAATGGGGCTTAGGGCAATCACTACTTCGAAGGCAATTGTCAAGGGTACAGGACAAATTCGTTCATAATAAGTAATAGAGAACAAGTGTTATTCTTGTTCTCTATTTTTTTTATGAAATGGGCATTTTGATAATGTTGAATCATCATCCCGCAGGAAATATTGTTTCCACTCATAGTTATCGTTTTTTCCATACGTATTTAAATCCGGATTAATGGTAATAGAATCATAATTGACTAATCGTTCTCGTATCTTGGTTTTTATTTTTTCGGCATGTAAGGGGGAAGATGTGAATTTTTCTAATACCCATCTAGGGGTAATTGCCAGCATAAAATAGGGAAAATGACGACTATTCCGTTTGATGTGAGAAGGAGTCGCACAGTACATAAAGTATTGTTCACCATGAAAGCAATATTCCCACATTGGCAGTGTTGGATCGGTTGGAATATTACTAGGCCATTCCACTTCATCCAATTTGCTGAGCTGATTCAGTTGTTTCCAGAACACCTGTTCGTATTGTTCTACAGATGAATTGTTGCCTTTTTCTGGTGAAGGTTCAAAAAAAATGATAAGTGATGTATAGGTACCAATTGATTTGTAAATGTTCGAGTAATCCTTTAGCAAGCTTGCCAATTCATTGCAAGCAATAGGATTTTCCGGATTAGTTACAAATCCAAAGCAAAACCGGTTCAATTGATATCCCATTGTCGCTGGAATACATGGAAACGGCTTTTCTTTATCCTTCATTCTCTCATCGAATTTATTTAAGGCATCTTTTTGCCATACTTCAAGCTCCATTTGATGAATATTTTCCTTTGTAACTAGATACATAAATCCGTTCTCCTCTCGATAATAGATTATGCGAGAGTAGATTTTCGAGTGAGTGTCCCAAAATGGTTGGGTTTCTGTTATAATCAAGAATACAAACATATATTCTTATTTTGGAGCAGGTGATATTCTTGTCAAATACCATTCAAATAGCGGTTAGAACGCTTGTGGAACATGTTTATAGCAGTGGAAGTATTGATTCCAGGTTCAGGTCGCAGTCTACGATGTTAGATGGAACCAGAATTCACCAAAAAATCCAACATACATATCAAGAATCTGACCAAAAGGAAGTCTATCTTCGAGCTGAAATCCCTTTTAAAGACCTCCTATTTACGATCGATGGCAGATGTGATGGACTATTGTGTCGAGATGGGGAGGTTACGATTGATGAAATAAAATCTACCTCCCAGCCGTTAGAAAACCTTGGACAAGAGGGTATTCCTGTTCATTGGGCACAAGCAATAATGTACGCTTATATATATGCCAAGGATCATCAGTTGCAAGAAATCTTTGTACAGCTTACCTATGTGCAGGTTGAAAGTGATGAGAAGAGATATTTAAAAAAGTGTTTTACATTTGAGGAACTAGAGGTTTTTGTTCACGAGGTAGTAGAGAATTATTATCCTTATGCTAAATTACTACATGATCATCGGAAAGAGCGGAATGAAAGTAGTAAACAATTGGTTTTCCCTTTTGAATCGTACCGTGCTGGACAAAGGAAACTAGCTGGTGGTGTTTATAAAACGATATCAGAAGAAAAGAGTTTGTTTGTAAAAGCACCGACTGGGATTGGTAAGACGATTTCAACCTTTTTTCCTGCTGTCAAAGCAATGGGAGAAGGGTACCTAAACCGTATATTTTATCTTACTGCCAAGACGATTACTCGGACGACTGCAGAAGAGGCTGTCGGACGAATGCGATCCTGCGGACTTTTTATGAAATCTGTTACAATTACAGCCAAAGACAAGGTTTGTTTTAAGGATGAAACAAAATGTCAGAAGGATTATTGTGAGTTTGCGGATGGTTATTATGATCGAATAAATGAAGCGATTTTAGATATCGTATCCAATGAAAGTTGTATGAACCGTGAGGTAATCGAAAACTACTCTCGAAAACATACCATTTGTCCTTTTGAATTCTCCATTGATCTTACTTACGTCGCTGACGCTGTCATATGTGATTACAATTATATTTTTGACCCACGCGTATCGTTAAAGCGTCTGTTCGAAGAGCAGAAGAAGTCCACACTTTTACTAGTTGATGAAGCCCATAATCTTGTTGACCGGGGAAGAGAAATGTTCTCTGCCTCGTTAAACAAAGATCTATTTCTTCAATTGAAAAAGGAGTTTAAAGCCTTCAATAAAGTGATTTATGACAGTGCTAATAAAATTAATTCCTGGTTTATCTCAATGAAAAAGAATAATGGTGAGCAGAATGAATTTACCTTAGAGCAGCTAGACGAAGAATTGATAGTGTGGTTAAACCAATTTATTGAAGGTGCCGAAACTTTTCTACAAAAAGAAACCTCTCCAAACCTTCTGGAGCTGTACTTCAAGGTGAATGCCTTTCTGAAAATAGTTGATTTACTTGACAATCACTATATAATCTATGTGGAAAAAAATAAGAATGATGTAACATTAAAGCTATTTTGCATTGACCCATCCAAACTGCTGCAGAAAATGGGTAAAGGCTATCGCTCGAAAGTCTTTTTTTCCGCCACGCTTTCACCACTTTCTTATTATCAGGATATTCTTGGAGGGAAAGAGGAGGATTATGTACTTTCGATTCCATCACCATTTAAAGAAGAACAGACTGATATTTTTATAAAACCATTATCAACTAGATATCGTGACCGGGAGAGAACGAAGGAGCCAATAGCATCCATGATTTATTCCTTAATACAAAATCGGCCAGGTAATTATTTAGTCTTTTTTCCATCCTATCAATATTTACTTGCTATATATGAACAGTTCATAACAGAATTTCCGGGGGCTAAAACCATACTTCAAGGTGCTGGAATGTCCGAGGAGGAAAGAGAAGCATTTTTGGAGGAGTTCAAACCCAATCAAACAGAGACACTGATTGGTTTTGCCGTTCTGGGCGGGGTCTTTTCAGAGGGTGTTGATTTAAAGGGTGACCGGTTAAATGGTGTGGTGGTGATAGGTGTAGGTCTTCCGCAACTGTGCTTTGAACGGAATCTTATTAAGGACCATTTCAACAATAAGGAAAAAAGCGGTTATGATTATGCCTATGTATTTCCTGGTATGAATAAGGTATTACAGGCTGGTGGAAGGTTAATCCGTTCGGAAGAGGACCATGGGACCATCGTGCTGGTCGACGACCGGTTTTTACAAAGGCGATATCAAGACCTCCTCCCACAAGAGTGGCTAAATTTTACGGTCATTTAGTGATTGATGTTTGCATTAACATCTAATTGCATCGAAGTTTGACTATTTACTCTAAATTAATTAAAATTAGACTATATAATCTAATTTATTGAAAATGAAGGAGTAAAAGATGAACTTTCCTATATCAATTTTTATTCTAGATGTAAGTAACTCTTCTTCCTCGGATATGGGAGAAGAATTGACTAACTACTTAGATGAGCTGGTAAACAGGATTAATGTTTGGACGAAGGATTTCGGGCACTGTAAGGTAAAGCACCGTGCGGGTGATGAAATTATTTTTGTCGGTTATGGATATTCAACTGCCTATATTATTGCTTTTTTTATTAGCCGGGTTTGGAAATATAGTGACCATACTCCTTATTTTGGTTTGTCCTTTGGTGACAGTGACAGAGAGTTAGAAGAAGTGGACATTGAGAAGTGGATTCACCCCTTGATTAAGCAGGCAAGATATGCGAATGATTTAATAAAACATGAGCAAGTAAGACCGATATTTAAATTCGAACTTGATCAATTTTATCAAAATTCTGCACTCTTTCCATATAACCAGTTTCGATATGAGTTAGAGGTATTAATCAATTCGTTATTACGGTTACAGATGACGATGATAAAGGAGCAAACTCCTATCCAGGATCAAGTTTGTACATATTACCTCATTTTGCAGCAGCAAAAAGCAGTAGCCGCACTACTCGGAAAAACTGCACCGACGATCTCAAGTCACTATAAAAAAGGGAAATGCGAAGTAATAATAAATGTTTTTAATGAATTGATTACCATTCTTGATTCGCTACAGGAAAAATCTTATACTGATAATCCTGAAAAAACAACATCAAAAAGTGTATCTTTAATGGAATCAATCAGAAATCATTTAAAAGAAATAATAAATTTATAAAGTAATACCCGTAGAGAGGAGTATACATGCTACTATTAAGTCTAATTCTCGCCCATCTCATTTCGGATTTTTACTTGCAGACAGATGAAATGGTAAAAGATAAAATAAAAAATATTAAGAAACATATCGGACACCATTTTCTCTTAAATGGACTAGTACTGATAGTTTTTTACCTTTTTCATTATAAAGAAATGAGTGTTTATTGGAATCTTATTTTCCCGTTGCTCTTTATTGTGAGCAGCCATTTTTTAATTGATATGCTGAAAATTAAGCTCCTTTACACTATTAAAATTAGTAACGAAGAAAATTTGAAAAATGTTAGTTTATTCCTTATCGATCAGCTCCTGCATCTTGTATGCATTCTGCTTGCTGGACAGTTTTTTTTAGGAATTGATATTGCAGGAATCCATGAATTTTTTCAGTACGAGAAAGAATTGGGCACAGTAAACTCAGTTTTATTCATCCTTATCGTGTTAATTCTCGTAACAAGTGTAAGTGGTCATTTGATAAAGATCCTTTTAGGCTCCTTGCCTAATCAGCTTTTAACCTTTGAAGGGAAATATACGTTTAAAAATGAACGGCAAGAAGCTCAATATGCAAAGAATCACACGGGTAATCGAGCGTTGACAGAGGAATACAACTATACGATTTTTAGTAAACATGACCTCTCCCGTGGGAAATTAATTGGCTATATTGAGAGATTACTAGTTTTAGTGTTAACCTTCTATAGTGCTTATCCAGCGATTGGATTTATCGTGGCTGCTAAGTCAATTGCACGGTTCAAACAAATGGATGATCGGAACTGGGCAGAGTATTTTCTATTGGGTACACTGACATCGATGTTCATAGGAATTACGCTTGGAATACTTTTAAGGGAAGTATTGACTTAAAAATTCTTACTATTTATATAAATTAGCTGCCTAATAGTAGGCAGCTAATTTTTTTTTGAAAATATAGTCACAAAATTGATATTTTATCGTATAATTAAGAAAAGTTGCCCAGAGGAAAAACTTTAACAAAGGGGAAAGATATATGAGTATACCAAAAATAATGAAATTGGTGAATGGCGAAAAGGGAGATTTGATTCAGATTACTTCTTTAAATCTGGACGGTGTGATGAGAAGAAGATTATTAGACTTAGGATTTGTGGCCGGTGCAATTGTAGAAGTGATTAGAAAAAGTCCTTTAGGCGATCCGATTGCCTTTCGGGTTAGTCAGACGACAATTGCCTTACGAAAAGAGGAAAGTTCACAAATTGAAGGGATGTTGATAACAGATGGGGAATAGTTATCGAATTGCCTTGGCGGGAAACCCGAATACAGGAAAGAGTACATTGTTTAATGCCTTAACGGGTTTAAGACAGCATACAGGAAACTGGGCAGGAAAAACTGTATCACTAGCACAAGGAAATGTTCAGTATAAGGATAAAACGTTTAATTTAATTGACCTTCCAGGCACCTATTCATTATTTTCTAATTCAAGTGATGAAGAGGTTGCACGAAATTATATTGTCTTTGAAAAACCAGATGTAACCGTTGTTGTCCTGGATGCGACCTCGTTGGAGCGGAATTTCAATTTAGCTTTACAGGTTTTAGAAATGACAAAAAATGTGATTATTTGCATTAACTTAATTGATGTTGCAGAAAAACAAGGGATTACCATTAATGAACGTATTTTAACTAATCGGTTAGGAGTTCCAGTCATTAAAATATCGGCACGAAACAAAAAAGGGTTTCCAATGCTGCTAGATACGATTGATCGTATCGTGACTGGTGCAATCGAATGTGAACCTGTTCAAATGACCTATTCGGATGATATTGAGAAACAAATAAAGAAAATTGAACCAAAAGTATATGAGCTTGTTGGAAATCAATTGTCCACACGGTGGGTTTCGTTACGATTGCTTGATGGGGATGAAAAATTACTGAATGAAATCAATCAGCGATTTGGACAAAGGAGGCAGCACAATGAGTATTCAACAGTTATATGAGGAAGCGCAACAGCTATCAAGTGCTAAGCTTCGGGATGATATTGTTCAGCAGCTCTATGAACGAAGCCATCACCTTTGTAGTGAAGGAATCAATTATACAAAGTCGAAGAGGGACACAAGGACTGAAAAGCTTGATGCGATTTTCACTTCACCGATTTTTGGATTTCCGATTATGCTTACGATGTTAGGTGTTTTATTTTATTTAACAATTGCGGGTGCCAATATTCCATCATCAATGCTTGCAGAGTTTTTTGGCTCGCTGGAAAACTATTTAACAGCATTTTTTGGATTTCTAAATACACCTGAGTGGGTTCATGGAGTCCTTGTCCTTGGTTTATATCGGGGGACAACTTGGGTGATTAGCGTCATGCTGCCACCCATGGCGATCTTTTTTCCAACCTTTGCTCTATTAGAAAACTATGGTTACCTTCCGCGTGTTGCCTTTAATATGGACCGTTTGTTCAAAAGAGTGGGTGCGCACGGGAAGCAATCATTAACAATGGCAATGGGTTTTGGCTGTAATGCAGCAGCCGTTATTTCTACCAGGATTATTGAATCACCTAGAGAAAGAATGCTTGCTATTTTGACAAACAACTTTGTTCCATGTAATGGCCGCTGGGGAACCTTAATTGTATTAGCCTCGTTATTTATGGCTGCGAATTTTACTGGAGGGTTAAAATCACTCGTCACAACTGGAGTGATTGTCGGGATTGTCATGTTTGGTATTATTGTTACTTTTTTTGTCTCCTGGGTACTTTCGAAAACGGCACTGAAAGGGATTCCGACACATTATACTTTAGAACTGCCGCCATACCGGAAACCAAAGATTTTTGATACTGTGGTTCGCTCGTCGTTAACAAAATCATGGTCTGTATTAATGCGTGCGGTGAAAGTTGCAGCACCGGCAGCGATCTTAACATGGGTGTTTGCGAACATTTATATCGGAGATACAAGTATTTTGATGTATGCAGTTGAGTTTTTAGACCCGTTTGGAAAACTACTCGGTCTCGATGGCTATATCATGATGGCCTTTATTTTAGGCTTGCCTGCGAATGAAATTGTCCTTCCAATTCTGTTAATGGGTTATTTATCGACCGGTTCTTTAACAGAGGTGGATAGCTTGGTGGATTTAAAGCAAATCTTCCTAGATCATGGCTGGACATGGCTGACAGCGCTAAATATGATGTTGTTTTCACTGCTTCATTATCCGTGTGGTACAACGCTTTTGAATATATATAAAGAAACAAAAAGTAAAAAATGGACTTTCCTTGCTTTCCTAATTCCAACAGTCATTGCTATCCTCGTTCCATTAATCATTACTCAAACAGTTAGATTCTTTGGCTGGATGTAAATACTTAAGACACCACTGATTAGTAGAAAAAGTGGTGTCTTTTTGTTGGTTTATATTTTATATGTCATAATAGCATGTAGGAGGAGGGAATGATTATGCGTTTAGAAGGTAAGAAAGTTGTCAGTCTTGTTCATCATGATTTTGAAGATCTTGAGCTATGGTATCCAATACTCAGATTAAAAGAAGAAGGAGCTGTGGTTCACTTAGCGGGTGAGAAGGCAGAGGAAGAGTACATAGGAAAATATGGTGTGCCAGCAAAATCGGATTACTCTTATAGTGATATTAGCGGGGAGAATTACGATGCGATATTGGTTCCAGGTGGTTGGGCACCTGATAAGATTCGCCGCTTTCCTGAAGTCATTTCACTGCTTCAGCATTTCGAAGAAAACAAAAAGCCAATTGGGCAAATTTGTCATGCTGGCTGGGTATTAATTTCTGCAAAAATTTTGCAGGGTAAGAAGGTAACTAGTACACCTGGAATTAAGGATGATATGGAGAATGCAGGAGCAACTTGGTATGATGAACCTGTTGTGGTCGATGGACACCTCGTATCAAGCAGACGCCCGCCAGATCTACCGGATTATTTGCGTGAATTTATTAAAGTAATCGAACAAAAATAAATTATTTTTAAGCATTATCTCTAGCTTTTTTAGAGATACTTATGGAATGAAATGCTTATACTTAAATGAGAGGGTGAATGTAACTTGGCTAATATTGAAGTAGGCGAAGTTTTTACTATTAGTGATGAGACAGAGCAAGAGCAGGAAGTAGAAGTACTGGCTTCCATCAATATAGAAGGTACCAATTATGTAGCTGTAGGTTTTGTAGAAGATATTAAAGAGGAAACTGAAGACGACATTGATATTTTCTTCTTAAAGGTAGACGAAGATGGAGATTTAACTGCTATTGAAAGTGATGAGGAATTTGATAAAGTATCAGCTGCTTTTGATGAAATAATGGATGAGGAAGAGGAATAAGTAAAAAATAGAGCTGGCAGCGGCCAGCTCTATTTTTATTGCCGTATTATAGAATAGTTTCAGGTGGTGCAACACCCATATAAACCCCATTGAAAAATACTGCTGTCCATATAGTTTCATCAGCATTTTTTACTGGAATACCAACCATCATGATATCATGAGTGATATTATAGATAACTTCGACATTTCCTATACCATTCCACTTGAAACCTTCTTCTTTTATTTCTTTTCTAGCATTTTTCAAATCATCTGATTTTAATAGATTAGATACGATTTTATTCTTTTCTGCACCGGTAATTTCCTTAGTCACACAATCGCAGCCGTCTCCTTCGTGTGCCATTGCTACATTCCCTGGACCTCCAAACATTAAGAAAACTATTAAGCTTGTACAAAGTAATGTTAATATCTTTTTCATTCAGTCTCCTCCTTTTATGGGTCTATGTATATATTCCTTTATTTATCGACATTTTCCTGCAAATATTTTGAATATTTTACGACAATTTTAGAAAAATTTGTTTTTGTATTATCCATGAGAGTATTCCCCTTATTGTTTATGTTTCTATTAAAACAAAAAATACAAAATAGTGCAAAATTTTTTTGCGTTACCAAAATACAAATATTTTTGCGCAAAAATATTTTGCGCTTAATAATATAAATCCCTTATTAATATAGCATTTTATGTTTGGCACGGAACTTGCAATATAATATTTTGTACAAACAACAAGGGGGATAAATGAAATGAAACCGTATACTCATGAACCATTTACTAATTTTGCAGATGAAGCAAATATAAAAGCATTTCAACAAGCTCTTTCGTATGTTCAATCCCAGCTAGGAAAGGAATATCCAGTTGTGATTGGCGGGGAGTCTATTACTACAGATAGTAAAATTCAGTCTATTAATCCAGCAAATAATAAAGAAGTCATCGGCAGTGTTTCCATGGCAGACCAAAAACTTGCAGAGAAGGCAATGCAAACTGCATTAACTGCATTTGAATCTTGGAAAAAATGGAAGCCTGAACACCGTGCCAACATCCTATTTCGTGCCGCAGCTATGTTACGTCGCCGTAAACATGAGTTTTCTGCTTATCTTGTAAAAGAAGCTGGAAAGCCATGGAAGGAAGCGGACGCGGATACAGCTGAAGCAATTGATTTTATCGAGTATTACGGTCGTCAGATGCTCCGTATTAATGAGGGTTTTCCTGTACAAAGCCGTGATGGGGAATACAATCAATATCACTATATTCCACTAGGGGTAGGAATCATTATTTCACCGTTTAACTTCCCATTGGCAATTATGGCTGGAACAACAGTTGCAGCAATTGTCTCTGGTAACACAGTTCTTCTAAAGCCAGCAAACTCTACACCAATTGTGGCTGCCAAATTTGTAGAACTTATGCATGAGGCTGGTCTGCCAAGTGGGGTATTAAACTTTGTACCTGGCAGCGGTGCTCAAATTGGAGATTATCTTGTTGACCATCCAAAAACTCGTTTCGTATCCTTCACAGGTTCCCGAGAGGTAGGCTGCCGTATAAATGAACGAGCTGCAAAAGTTAACCCAGGGCAAATTTGGATTAAACGTGTCATCGCTGAAATGGGCGGTAAGGATACGGTTGTTGTGGATAATGATGCTGACTTAAATTTAGCAGCTGCAAGCATTGTATACTCTGCGTTTGGTTATTCAGGTCAAAAATGTTCTGCAGGCTCTCGTGCGGTAGTTCATCAAGATGTATATGATGAAGTTCTAGAAAAAGCTGTTGCATTAACAAAATCACTTACACTTGGTAACCCAGAGGATCTTAATAATTATATGGGTCCAGTGATTGATGAAAAATCATTTAAGAAAATCATGAATTATATCGAAGTGGGTAAACAAGAAGGTAAACTCATGACTGGCGGAGAAGGCGATGATTCTAAAGGGTATTTCATTCAGCCAACGATCATTGCTGATTTAGATGAAAATGCTCGACTCATGCAAGAGGAGATTTTTGGACCAGTAGTTGGTTTCTCTAAAGCTCATGATTTTGACCATATGATGAAAATAGCAAATAACACAGACTACGGTCTAACAGGTGCCTTAATTTCTAATAATCGTGAGCATATTGAACGTGCCCGTGAAGAATTCCACGTAGGAAATCTTTATTTCAACCGTAGATGTACAGGAGCCATTGTTGGTTACCAGCCATTTGGAGGCTTCAACATGTCAGGAACAGATTCAAAAGCAGGCGGTCCTGATTATTTACTTCTTCACATGCAAGCAAAAACAACATCAGAAACACTATAGGAGGAAACGGAGTGAATACTACTATGAATAAAACAACTGATATTATTGAACAAACACAAAAATTTGGTGCCAATAACTATCATCCACTGCCAATCGTTGTATCAAAGGCAGAGGGAGTATGGGTTGAAAGTCCAGAAGGAAACCGCTACATGGATATGTTAAGTGCTTATTCTGCGGTAAACCAAGGACACCGTCATCCTAAAATTATTCAAGCCTTAAAAGACCAAGCGGATAAAGTAACATTAACTTCACGTGCTTTCCATAATGACCAGCTTGGTCCTTGGTATGAGAAAATTTGTAAATTAACAAACAAAGAAATGGCACTTCCAATGAATACAGGTGCAGAGGCAGTTGAAACAGCCCTTAAAGCCGCTCGCCGCTGGGGGTATGATGTAAAAGAAATTGCTGAAAATCAAGCAGAAATCATTGCATGTACAGGGAACTTCCATGGCCGGACAATGGGAGCTGTTTCATTATCATCTGATCCTGAATATAAGCGTGGTTTTGGTCCAATGCTTCCAGGCATTAAGCTAATCCCTTATGGAGATCTTGAAGCATTAAAAGCGGCTATCACACCTAATACAGCAGCATTCTTAATTGAGCCGATTCAAGGTGAAGCAGGAATTATTTTACCTCCGGACGGTTTGCTAAAAGCGGCATCTGACTTATGTAAAGAAAACAACGTATTATTTATTGCCGATGAAATACAAGTTGGTTTAGCTCGTACAGGAAAAATGTTTGCCACAGAGTGGGAAGATGTTAATCCTGACATGTTAATTTTAGGAAAAGCACTAGGCGGTGGTGTATTCCCGATTTCTTGTGTTGTGGCTAATTCCGATGTATTGGGAGTATTTAACCCAGGCTCGCATGGTTCTACTTTCGGAGGAAATCCACTTGCTTGTGCAGTATCACTTGCAGCTTTAGAAGTGATCGAGGAAGAAAAACTTGCAGAACGTTCCCTTGATTTAGGTAAGTATTTCCTAGAACAATTAAAAACGATTAATAATCCTGTGATTAAAGAAATTAGAGGCAGAGGTTTATTTATAGGTGTAGAACTAACAGAAGAAGCAAGACCATACTGCGAGCAATTAAAGGAAGAAGGTTTATTATGTAAAGAAACACATGATACCGTTATTCGCTTTGCTCCACCACTGATCATCACGAAGGAAGAAATCGATTGGGCAGTTGAGAAAATTACTAAAGTTTTAGCTTAAAATCATAATTTCATATTCCACTAAACTAAGAGGTGTCTGACATGTCTGTTAAGACAGTGATAAATGAAATGTCAAAAGAACAACAAAAGGAAAAAGAATCTTTAAACTTATACTATTCTACGCAAACCGTCATACAGGAAGCGTTGACAAAGTTAGGCTACAATAGCGAAATGTATGAATTATTAAAAGAACCGATTCGTTTATTAACGGTCCGAATTCCGGTGCGCATGGATGATGGTACGGTAAAAGTATTTACTGGATACCGTTCACAGCATAACGATGCGGTTGGACCTACAAAGGGCGGTGTTCGCTTTCACCCTGATGTGGATGAATCCGAGGTAAAAGCCTTATCGATTTGGATGAGTTTAAAGTGTGGGATTACCAACCTCCCTTATGGCGGCGGAAAAGGCGGTATTATCTGTGACCCAAGAAAGATGTCCTTCAGAGAACTTGAGAGATTAAGCCGCGGTTATGTTCGTGCTATCAGTCAGATTGTAGGACCAACAAAAGATATACCGGCTCCAGATGTTTACACCAACTCACAAATCATGGCATGGATGATGGATGAATACAGCCGTTTGCGTGAGTTTGATTCACCGGGATTCATTACTGGTAAACCACTTGTATTAGGCGGGTCACATGGACGTGAAACTGCAACCGCACGTGGTGTTACCATCTGTATTAATGAAGCGGTTAAGAAAATAGGAAAAGAGTTACAAGGAGCTCGTGTTGTTATCCAGGGTTTTGGAAATGCAGGCAGCTACTTAGCTAAATTTATGCATGACGCTGGTGCGAAGGTGGTCGCTGTTTCCGATGTATACGGCGGCGTTTATGATTCAGACGGTCTCGATATCAATTATTTACTTGATAGAAGAGATAGCTTTGGTACATTCTCACAGCTATTTACTGATACAATTAGTAACCAGGAATTACTCGAATTAGATTGTGACATCCTAGTACCTGCTGCAATTTCAAACCAAATCACTGAAGAGAATGCTGGAAATATTAAAGCGAGCATTGTAGTTGAAGCCGCAAATGGACCGACAACTCTTGAAGCTACAAAGATCTTAACAGAGCGAGGAGTTCTTCTAGTTCCAGATATTCTTGCAAGTGCAGGCGGTGTAACAGTTTCTTATTTTGAATGGGTGCAAAACAATCAAGGGTACTATTGGACAGAAGAAGAAGTAATGGAAAAGCTTGAGAAGGTAATGGTTAGTTCTTTTGACACGATTTATCAACAAGCTCAGACACATCAAGTTGATATGCGGTTAGCGGCTTATATGGTTGGGATTAAGAAAGTAGCAGAAGCATCCCGATTCAGAGGCTGGGTTTAATAAAACAATAAATCCAGAAAAGATTGATGAGATAAGAGTATTAGAAACCTACATGGGTGGCGAATTAGTATTTCAGCGTGAGGGAGTACCAAAAAAATAATAAAAACAAAAGCCTTGCAGAGAAGACACTGCAAGGCTTTTACGCACTTTATTTAATAAATCGTTTAATTTGTTTTAGTGCGTCTTTACGATTTGGATACCGGAATGGTAAATCAAAGGAAGTCGTTTGTTTTAAGATACTCTTCTGGTGGGAAAATACATCGAAGCTGCCCCTGCCATGATAGGCGCCAATTCCACTTTCACCCACACCTCCAAATGGAAGGTATGGAGAACTAAGGTGCATAACGGTATCGTTTATACAGCCTCCGCCAAAAGAGATAGAATCTAAAATGGTTGCTTGGAATTCTTTGCTTTCAGAGAAAATATAAAGAGCTAATGGTTTAGGGTGTTCGTTAATTTTATGAATCATTGTTAATTCATCATCATAATCAAGGATAGGGAGAATAGGACCGAAAATTTCCTCTTGCATAACCGGGTCATCCCAAGTGACACCGCCAATTACTGTCGGCTCAATCGTTAGTGTATCGCAAGAAAAATTGCCGCCATGAAGGATTTCTCCACACGAAAGTAAACTAGTTACACGATTAAAATGACGCTCACTTACGATTCTCGTAAATTCCCCGTTATTAACGATATCTTCATAGAGTTCATTTATACTTTCTTTGAAGGTTTTTATAAATTCTTCCTTTATATCTTTGTGTACATACAAATAATCAGGTGCCACACAGGTTTGACCAGCATTGATAAACTTGCCCCAGGCAATCCGTTTTGCTGCTAATTTAAGGTTCACATCCTGATGAACGATACAAGGACTTTTTCCTCCAAGTTCAAGAGTAACAGGAGTTAAGTGTTTTGCGGCCGCTTCCATAATTACCTTTCCGACAGAAACACTTCCAGTAAAAAAGATATAATCAAATTTTTCTATTAATAAAGTCTGAGTGGTATCGGCATCCCCTTGGACGACAGTAATGTACTCTGCAGGATATGTTGTGTTGATGAGTTCTCCAATCAGCTTTGATGTTTCTGGTGTTAGTTCAGAGGGTTTAAGTACAGCACAATTTCCAGCAGCAATCGCACCGATAAGAGGACCAATGGCTAATTGGAAGGGATAATTCCAAGGAGAAATAATCAAAGCGACCCCATATGGTTCGGAATAAATATACCCCTTAGATCCAATTTGAGTTAGGGCAGTCTTAACTTTTCTAGGCTGAGTCCAATCTCTAATATGTTTGAGAGTAAAACGGATTTCCTCAAGCAAAATTCCCATTTCACTAATATAAGAGTCAAAATCACTCTTATTCAAATCCTTTTTTAGTGCTGCCATCAATTCTGTTTCATGTGAGCGAATCATATTCCCTAAGGATGTTAATGCTTCTATTCGGTATGATACATCTTTTGTTTTTCCAGTTTGAAAGAACTCCCGCTGCACTTTCAGTAAATTACTAAAACCTTCCATACTCCCACCTCCTCACAGATAATGATATTCTATCACATCTTTTTTTAATAACCAGTTTTGAGTTGAGTTAAATGGAATATTTTTGTATGAATAAAAATAATCGGAGAATACTATGATTAAATACCAGCGAAGGAGATAGTAAATGTCTATTGAAACAGGAATGAAATATCAAATTTCTCAAAACATCAAGGGGAATTTTAACTCTGCAGAGTCGTTAACGGTGACCACTAACAATGGGATTACGGTCCAATTTATTCTAGAAGATGGGAAAGGGCATGGGTCAATGCCACTGGATCATTTAAACTATTTATTAAAGAGATCCAACCTTACTCCGATTACATCAAATAAAAGAGTGATATTAAATACAGATAATGAAGAAAAGATAGGATAAAATAATGCCCCCATGTTTGGCATGGAGGGCTTTATTCTGGTTGGAAAATCTCATTCTTTAACTACCATTTTTAATAAATAATCTGCATATACCTCGGCAATTTCTTCGGCGGTTTGAGGACCACTTTGGTCATACCATTCTTGAATCCAGTTCAGAGCTCCTAAAATAATTAAACGGACCATCTTGATGTCCAAACGATCAAAAACCTGTTTATCAATACCCTCATTTATGATTCTATCAAAATAATGTGAGTAACTTTTTCTTAGCTCGAGGACCTCTTGAAGCTGTTCCTTGGAAAAATTGTGATTGGGCTTCGCTAGGGCCATAAACATTGCTTTCTCACTTGTAGCAAGTAGAATATGTTCTTTAATCGCTCTTTTAAGCTTTTCGATTGGATTACAATCACTATCGACAACTTTCTCAATTCCATCAAGACAGATCTCCATAATCATTAAATGGCATTGATACAAAAGGTCATCCTTATTTTTAAAATAATAATACATTGACCCTTTTGTCATAAGAAGTTTGGCAGAAATTTCTTCCATCGTCGTCCCTTGGTACCCTTTTTCAACAAGAACGGCCGCTGCAGAACGCAGGATCTCCTGCTTTTTTTTCGCCATCTTTTGTGCTCTAAAAGAAGACATGACCTTAACACCTCCTAACTCTTCAAACATGTAATCTATATATGTATTTTTGAACTATTAGTTATTTTTTTATCCTTTGTTTAAATATAGGACAGCTATTCAGAAAAATCAACGAATTTTAAACATAGGTTCAAAAAATAAATCAATTGTAAAATTTTAAGAAAATTGTTATTATTTAAAATAGAGATGTAAACGGTGTTAAAAAGGTATTTTAAGAACAGCAGCGCTTAATGAAGAAGGATCTTCAAGCAACGATACAAGATAAAACATTAACAGATTGGCTTAAACTTTTCGAATGTATTGATGCCTGTGTCTCCCCAGTCTTAACTCCAGAAGAACTAGCAGCTCATCCACAAATTAAACACCGTGAAATGATTGAAGACATCACACATCCTGAAGTTGGAGTAATCAAACAAATAGGAAATCCTATTAAACTATCAAATTCAACTGTTATCACAAGAAGGCATGCACCCGGTCTTGGAGAACATACAAAGGAAATTTTAAATGAACTAGGTTTTTAAACGGAGAAAGGGGAAGCGAATATGAGAATACAAGATTCCATTGCTTTGGTAACCGGCGGTGCTTCGGGGCTAGGAGAAGCAACAGTCCGAAATATTGTGAAAAATGGAGGGAAAGCGGCCATTCTTGACCTCTCTGAAGAAAAAGGCACCTTGTTAGCAGAAGAATTAGGGGAGAATGCTGTTTTTTTCAAAACGAATGTTACAAGTGAGGAAGATGTACAACATGCCATCGATTCAGCCATTGCTCAATTTGGCAGCATCAATACGGTTGTGAATTGTGCAGGTATTGCAGTTGCTGAAAAAACAGTAGGCAGAAATCAGGCACATTGTTTTGATAATTTTAAAAAAGTAATTGAAATCAATTTAATTGGTACGTTTAACGTTATTCGCCTTGCTGCAGCACATATGGTGAAAAATCAGCCAAATCAAGAGGGTGAAAGAGGAGTTATCATTAATACCGCCTCTGTTGCAGCATTTGATGGTCAAATCGGTCAGGCCGCCTACAGTGCCTCTAAAGGCGGTGTCGTAGGTATGACATTGCCAATTGCACGAGACTTAGCGAAATCTGGAATTAGGGTGATGACCATTGCCCCTGGATTAATCGAAACACCACTTTTTGCGTCATTGTCTGAGGAGGCTAAAGCCGCGTTGGAAACGCAGGTTCCATTCCCATCAAGACTTGGACGACCCTCTGAATATGCACAATTAACCCAGTCTATTATCGAAAATGTCATGCTTAATGGAGAAACCATCCGCTTAGATGGCGCCATTCGTATGGCTCCAAGATAAATCGAAAAATTTAGAAAAAATTTAATACAAATTGGAGGAAGATAAAATGCGTGAAGTTGTTATTGTAGAGGGTGTTCGTACACCGGTTGGAAAAAGAAAAGGGCTATTTAGTACAGTCCGTCCAGATGAATTGGCAGCAAAAGTATTAAAAGAATTAGTAAATCGTGCTGGTATTTCTCCAGGAATCGTACAGGATGTAATCTTAGGCTGTGTTTCACAGGTGGAAGAGCAAGGTCTGAATATTGCACGTACGGCAGCCTTAATGGCAGACTTTCCGATTCATGTACCAGGAACTACATTAGATCGTCAATGCGGATCTGGTCAGCAAGCGATACACTTTGCTTCCCAAGCCATTCTCAGTGGAGATATGGATATTGTCATCGCAGGCGGGGTAGAAAGTATGACACGTGTTCCACTAGGAGCTTCACGTCAGCAGTCAGGTTGGAGTGAAATTCTTACTTCTAAATATGAAATGATTCACCAAGGCTTATCTGCGGAAAGAATTGCTGACAAATGGGGCTTTACGCGCACTCAATTAGATGAATTTTCAATTGAAAGCCACAATCGTGCTCTAAAAGCACAAGAAGAAGGTAGATTTGAAAGAGAAATCATGCCGTTAGAGGTAATATTGGAGGATGGAAATACGGTTGTTGTAAAACAGGATGAAGGTCCTCGTAAAGGGTCTACCATTGAAAAGTTAGCTACCCTAAAAACAGTCTTTAAGCAGGATGGAAAAATCCATGCAGGAAATGCTAGTCAAATGAGTGACGGTGCTGCAGCAGTACTATTAATGTCACGCGAAAAAGCGGAGGAATTAGGGCTTAAACCACGATTCCGCATTGTTGCCCGTTCCGTAGTGGGATCTGATCCAACATTAATGCTGACTGGTCCGATCGAAGCTACGAGACAGGTTCTTGCCAAAGCGGGGCTGACAATTGAAGATATGGACACCTACGAAGTAAACGAAGCGTTCGCACCAGTACCAATGTGCTGGTTAGAAGAAATAAAAGCTGAAACGAAGAAATTGAATCCAAATGGAGGAGCCATTGCTCTTGGTCACCCTCTTGGAGCAACAGGTGCAAAATTGATGATCTCGATGATGCATGAATTAGAAAGAACAGGCGGACGTTATGGATTGCAGGCTATCTGTGAAGGCGGCGGAATGGCGAACGGAACGATTATTGAAAGAATAGGTGAATAAGTAGGAGTATATGGAAATAAGCAGCAAAAAGAAACATTTTGTTGCTTATTTCTTTTTATAGATAGATGAAATGTAAGAGAGAGGAGAGGGTTTTTTGTTCAATGAAATAGGTGTAACACAAGTAACCATACCGCTGCCTTTTCGACTAAATCATGTGAATTGCTTTTTAGCAGAAGGGGTAAAAGGATGGACCATAATCGATGCAGGACTAAATAATGAAATATCCAGGGATATTTGGAGCCCCATCATAGTAAAACATGATATTACCGACATCATTCTAACACATTACCATCCCGACCATTTCGGCTATGCCGGCGCCCTCCAGCAGCTTACAAATGCAGAGGTGTGGATGTCCGAAATCGACGCAGAGGCTGGATTAACCTATTGGGAACCAGATTCTATAAATGTTGTAAATGATAACTATGACAGGTGCGGGCTTCCTGATAATTTTTCTCAGGTGTTAACGACTGACGAAAAAAGCTTTAACCCGCAAGTAAAGCCTTACCCAATCATTCAACACTATCTTGAAGAAGGAATGAAAATTATATTTGGCAAATATGAATATGAGGTTATTTTTACACCGGGGCATTCTGATGGGTTAATCACTTTATTTAATAAAGAAAATAGTATCTTATTTTCAACCGATCATATTTTACCAAGAATTTCCCCCAACATATCATACTGGTTCCGTGGTAATCGAAATCCATTACAATCCTTTATGACTTCTTTGGAAAAAATTAAAGTATTGGATGTTGACTATGTCATCCCTTCGCATGGTAAGCCGTTTAGGAATGCCAATCAAAGAATAGAAGAATTATTGGAACACCATCTTGAACGATTAGAGAAGACATATGATTCCATTAAACAGCCGGCAACCATCTATGAAGTCAACCAGCAGTTGTTTCGAAATTTGAATATCCATGAAACCCGCTTTGCCGTAGGAGAAACACTTGCCCATTTGGAGTATTTATATTTAAACAAAAAATGTAAAAAATACCTTCAGGAAAGCACATGGTATTACGAGGGTATATAGAGAAGGGAATTATGTAACGGAATAAGATTCCGGTCACTCATAGCCTTCATGAGTGCCCGGTTGTCCAATTCTAACAAGATTTCGGACACTAACAGCCTTCATGAGTGACCGGTTTTCCAATTCTAACAAGATTCCGGTCACTAACAGCCTTCATGAGTGCCCGGTTTTCCAATTCTAACAAGATTCCGGTCACTCATAGCCTTCATGAGTGCCCGGTTTTCCAATTCTAACAAGATTCCGGTCACTCATAGCCTTCATGAGTGCCCGGTTTTCCAATTCTAACAGGATTTCGGTCACTCATAGCCTTCATGAGTGCCCGGTTTTCCAATTCTAACAAGATTCCGGTCACTAACAGCCTTCATGAGTGCCCGGTTGTCCAATTCTAACAAGATTTCGGACACTCATAGCCTTCATGAGTGCCCGGTTTTCCAATTCTAACAAGATTCCGGTCACTAACAGCCTTCATGAGTGCCCGGTTTTCCAATTCTAACAAGATTCCGGTCACTCATAGCCTTCATGAGTGCCCGGTTTTCCAATTCTAACAAGATTCCGGTCACTCATAGCCTTCATGAGTGCCCGGTTTTCTAATTCTAACAAGATTCCGGTCACTAATAGCCTTCATGAGTGACCAGTTTTCCAATTCTAATAGGATTTCGGTCACTAACAGCCTTCATGAGTGCCCGGTTTTCTAATTCTAACAAGATTCCGGTCACTCATAGCCTTCATGAGTGACCGGTTTTCCAATTCTAACAAGATTCCGGTCACTCATAGCCTTCATGAGTGACCGGTTGTCCAATTCTAACAAGATTTCGGACACTCATAGCCTTCATGAGTGCCCGGTTTTCTAATTCTAACAAGATTACGGACACTAATAGTGAAAGGTTGGTTATTGGTAGTATATGAATAAAGTTAATGTGCCTTACTTAAAATAGGCCATTAAGCTCACTATCGGAATAAACCGCAATCAATACAACCGCTTTGCAATCCCCAATATTTTTAACGGTATGAGGAACACTTGCATTCCAGCTGAAGGAGTCACCTTCTTCTAAGATAACAGAATCTTCTCCTTGCTCAGCAAGGACTTTCCCCTCTAGCACCAAATGACATTCTTCCCCTTCATGGGCATGTGCGTCTCCAATCGAGGCACCCGGCGGAAACTCCACACTTCTTAAACTTAATCCACCCATTGAAGAAATATGTTCAATTTCCAACTGATTAAACGAAGTGGTTGTTCTGGCATCTTTTCTGACCACGCGTAAATGTTGTTTTTTTTCTAATAATAAGTAAGGTAAAGGAACCTCTAAATAGCTGGCAATGGTTTGCAGCGTACTTATGGAAGGTGAGGTGTTATTGTTTTCTACATTGCTTATAAATCCTTTTGAAAGGCCTGTCCCTTCACACATTTGAGCGATTGTGATTTTTTTTCGATTTCTAATTGCACGAATTTTTGCGCCGATATCCAGTTTGATCACCCTTTATGGTTTCCTAATATAGAACATATTTATATATTAGCAAAAATACCATTGACAATCCACAAGATTCGCTGTTATCCTATAAGCAACAAATGTTCATATTAAAAAACATATTATTTTTTGTGGATATGTTTCCTAATATGAATCTTTATTTATTATAAAAATATAAAAAGGAGGGAAATTAGATGAATGCACCGATGATTTATGAACTTCGCCGTCCAAAGGATTTCGATCCTGATAAAAAATACCCAGCATTATTTATTATGCATGGAATTGGCAGTAATGAACAAAACATGCTGTCTTTGGTGAACGGGTTAGAAGAACAGTTTTATATTTTCAGTATTCGCGGTCATCTTACACAGCCGCCAGGTTATGCTTATTTCACCATTCAAGGGTATGGCAAACCTCATCGGGAAGTATTCGATGAAGGTGTAAGTAAGCTGACAAGCTTTATTGACTATGCTTGCGAACAGTATCCGCTAGATACATCACTTTTATACTTATTAGGATTTAGCCAAGGTGCGATTTTAGCGATGACGCTTGGATTGACATTAGGGAATAAAATAAAAGGCATTGTTGCTTTAAGTGGTTATATTCCTGCTTTCGTAAAAGAAGAGTATGCAATCAAGCCTGTGGATGAGGTATCAGTATTTATTTCTCATGGAGAAATGGATCAAGTTCTTCCATTTGAATGGGGAGTCACCAATAACGAATATTTTCGTCAATTAGGTGCAAAAGTTACTTTTAACATTTACACAGAAGGGCATAGTGTTTCTTTGAAAAACCTTCAAGATTTTACAAACTGGTTATTACAAGATATAGAAAACTAATTTATTTAAGGAGAGGTAGAAATATAATGAAAAAATTCGAAGCAAGTACATTAATTTTACGTTTAGTATTAGGGGTTACGTTTTTTGTGCATGGATTAGTGAAATTCCAAGGCGGGATTGAAAATATCGTTGGCTGGTTTGATTCAATCGGTTTACCAGGTGTTCTTGCCTATGGAGTTGCCCTGTTAGAACTGGTTGGGGGAATTGCTTTAATGGTTGGTTTAGGAAGTCGAATTGTATCAGCATTATTGGTTTTATTAATGCTTGGAGCGATTGTCAAAGGGAAATTAGCAGTCGGCTTTTTAGGTAATGGTCAAGGTGCTGGTTGGGAATTAGATTTAGCACTACTAGTTATGGCATTATTTATTGCGATTAATGACAGTAAAATGTTTGCTTTAGACAAAGTTCTTTTCAACGGTCAAAAAAACGAGACACAATCACTTTAATTCAGGAGAGTGAAGTACAATGATGCCATCACTTTTTATCGCTCATGGTGCACCATTGCTTGCCATTGAAAACAATGAGTATACTCAATTTTTAAATCAACTGGGCAAGTTTTTACCACGCCCAAAGGCAATTGTTCTATTTTCCGCCCATTGGGAATCTAAAGCACAAAAAGTAAGCGAAGTAGATCAATATGACACCATATATGATTTCGGTGGATTTGACCCAGAGCTATATACCATTAAATATCCAGCTCAAGGATCACAGGAAATCTCTAAAGAAATCATCGATTTGTTTGAAGAAAATGGTATATCCTTTGATGTAGAAACGAAACGCGGCTTGGATCATGGCGCATGGGTTGTCATTCGTTTACTTTACCCAAATGCAGATGTTCCTGTCATAGCGATGTCTGTTAATCCTACTCTTACTCCAGAAGAACAATACAAAATTGGAAAATCTCTTGCAGCCTTGCGTGCTAACGATGTATTAATCATCGGCAGCGGGGGAACGGTTCACAACTTAAGAGCTGTGAGTTGGGGAGACGATGGTGAAGTACATCAATGGGCACTCGAGTTTGATGATTGGTTAGCTCATCATCTTCATACATGGGATACAGATTCATTGTTTAAGTACGATTCACTTGCTCCAAATGCAGAATTTGCCGTACCGAAGTATGGAAATGAGCACTTTGTTCCTATTTTTTACGCGATGGGAACAGCAGATGATAATCGAAAAGCGAAGTTAATACACCGCAGCTACAGGTACGGTAACTTAAGTCATAGCGTATGGCAATTTGGAGAATAACATAACGTCCCAATTGGTGATTTATGAGGATATCTACACGTTTTTCGGATATATCTACAAAATTTTGGTCGATAACTACACATTTTATAAGGATATCTACACAAAATCATGAAGTATCTTCACGCTTTTTAAATATATCTACAAACTATCCATCAATAGGTATCCTACCCAATTAAAATCTACGGTAGGATGCCTTTTTATTTTTAAAAAAGGGAAGAATAATTCTAATTAATTGAAATATATGTGTGATTTTTGATATAATAATTCGGTTATTAATATAAAGTGTGTATAATAGTTAATAAGGTGGTAAATATGAATCAAGAATATAGAGTGTTATTGTATTATAAATATGTCACAATTGAGAATCCTGAGGAAGTTCAACAGGAGCACCTTCAGTTTTGTAATGAATTAGGTCTAAAGGGTCGGATTATTCTTGCTTCAGAAGGAATTAACGGTACTGTGTCAGGTACACCTGAGCAAACGGATGCGTATATGAAATACATGGATGAACACCCGCTTTTTGCAGGTACCATTTTTAAAATTGATGAAGCAACCGAGCATGCTTTCAAAAAAATGCGTGTTCGTCTAAGACCAGAGCTTGTTACTTTACGACTAGAAGACGATGTTGACCCTCATGTCACAACAGGAAAGCATCTAAAACCAAAAGAGTTTTTCGAAGCTATGCAAAGAGAAGATACCGTTGTGATTGATGCTCGGAATGACTATGAATATGATTTAGGTCATTTTAGGGGCGCTGTTCGCCCGGATATTTTAAATTTCCGTGATCTGCCAGACTGGATTAGAGAAAATAAGGAAGAATTCGAAGGTAAAAAGATACTTACTTATTGCACAGGCGGCATTCGCTGTGAAAAATTCTCTGGCTGGCTACTAAAAGAAGGATTTGAAGATGTTTCACAATTAGAAGGCGGTATTGTTACTTACGGAAAAGACCCAGAAGTTCAAGGAGAATTATGGGATGGACAACTTTATGTGTTTGACGAGCGAATTAGCGTACCAGTCAATCGCAAAGAGCAAGTTGTTGTCGGGAAGGATTATTTCACTGGTGAGCCTTGTGAGCGTTACGTAAACTGTGCAAATCCTGAGTGTAACAAAAAGATTCTTTGCTCTGAGGAAAACGAACACCGCCATTTACGAAGCTGTTCGCATGAATGCAGAACACATCCACGAAATCGCTATATTGCTCAGCACGGTTTAAGTGAAGAAGAAGTAAATGAAAGATTAATGAATTTAAAAGCATAAGAAAAAGGCTGCACGCTCAAAGTATGAGTATGCAGCCTTTTGTTATTTCTTAGCCAAGACATCGCTTGATTTAACTAATTCATCGTATATCACGGTTGTTAAGCTATGAGCGCCTTTGCTGTCATGTCCGGCTTCCCACAACATCATCCCTCCGAAGCCGTGACCTAATGCTAAATTCGTCTTCTTTTTAATTGTTTCAACACCATTGTAATGATAAGTTGTTCCGTTCATACTCACCGTGTCATTCGCAGCATTTGCAGGATCTTGGTTGATGATGGCCGCATAGGAAACCTGTTTAATAGCAGGGTCTTCGGGTTGAGCATAAAAAGGAACACCTAAAACAAGCTTTTCTTTCGACAGATTGTTTTGATCAAACAGATTTGCCCAATAGTTTACTATTTTCTCCGTAAACGGATAAGGAGATAGATTAGCTGCATTGTATCCGCCATCCCATTGGCCGTCATAAGCCATTATATTAACATGATCGACATACTGGAAAGTAGAAGGTTCATAAACGACAAAGCCCATTTCGGTGCCTGTCACCGCATGAATTTTTGCATAAACGGCAATCGATAGTTCTTTTCCTTTAGGATGAAGTTGATCGCTTAGCTCCTTCGCAAATGCAGCCAAGTTCGCTGCGTCCGCTTTTGAACGTGGGTGCTCAAAATCGATATCAATACCATCTAGTTGTTCACGGTCTACAATACTTGTAAGTTCATTCACTAGTCTTGTTCTAGATTCAGGATTGCTGATGGCTGCTTTAAATGGCTCGTAGGATTCTCCGCCATTAATATGAAACCAGCCACCTACCGCTAAAATTACTTTTGTATCGTATTTGTCAGCTTCTTTAACCATCGTTCGTAAATTATTGATGGCTGAATCACCATTTAGCAATATACCTCCATCCGGCGTCGGATGAGCAAACGAGAAGATTACGTGTGTTAACTTGGAATAATCAACCACATTAGGATCACGAAAATCCTGTACATAGCCCAATAATACTTTAGATTCCTCTAAACTTTCCTCTGGGATCGCTTTTTCTTCGAGATTTTTTACTGATTTTGAAGCTTTTTCTATATTAAGCGGTTTTGACGCTTGTTCTGTTTTATTTGTTGAATATAAAACTCCTGTAAAAATTCCTCCTGTAAAGGTAATTAGGATTACCAGGGCTAGGAGGATATTGCGTTTCTTCATAGATTGTATTCCTCCATATTATTCTCTGACTTTAAAATTGTATCAAAAAATGGAGGGAAGAAGTGCTGGTAATATCCGCCTTGCAAATAAATGGTAAATTACTAGTCTTAATTTGTTGTTAATCAAGCACAAATAATGTCTAATAATAGTAAGACTTCTAATGTAAAGGGGATTCACTTCTGTGTGGGCTGTTGGAATAGGGATTATCTTACTATATAATTTATTGATATTTTACATTGGGTATAATATTTGGGTATGGTTGAAACACATTAGTGGTGATCGAAAGAGTATAAAAATTATTTTCTGGGTTGCACTTATTATTTTCGCGTATTCTTTTGTTTTTTCACGCTGGCTGGATGAGAGTTTATTTTTCACATGGCTTGGTGCCATTTGGCTTTCGTTATTTTACTTTTTAATATTGTTGCTTCCAGTGGCCAATATCGCAGTTTTTATAAGAAGATTTACAAAATTACCGAAAGAAAAATTCATCAAATGGACCGGATATTCTATTTTAGTTATGATTGTATGTGCATTCTCCTTCGGGGTATATAATGCCTACAGTCCTAAAGCCAAATTGTATCAGATCAATATTCCAAAACAGGTAGAAGGGAAACAAAGCCTAAAAATAATCATGGCTTCGGACATGCATTTCGGAGATTTATCAGGGAGCGGGCAGGCAAAAAAACTAGTTGAGTATATAAATTTTCAAAAACCTGATTTAGTCCTCTTTCCAGGTGATATTATCGATGATGATATCACACCTTTTCTTGAAGAAGGAATTCCAGATATTCTAAAGAAAATCCAGGCGCCTGTTTATGCTTCTCTAGGGAATCATGATCGGGATGACGTGGATCTTGTAAAGATTTTTAATAACAGTGGTATGAAGGTATTAGATGATGAGGTACTGAACCTACCTGAAGGAATTGTTCTTGTGGGCAGAAAAGATAAAGGATATCAGGATGTTGTCAGAGCTGAGCTTTCTGCCTTAATGAAGCAGGTCGATAGTATGAAACCTGTTTTTCTTCTTGAGCATCAGCCCTATGATTTAGATATCGCCGAAAAAAATGGGGTGGATTTGATTTTATCAGGTCACACACACCGAGGTCAGGTGGCACCAGGCAATCTGATCACGAATATGATTTTTGAAAATGATTGGGGCTATCTGAAAAAAGGTGAACTCCAATCGATTGTTTCATCGGGCTATGGTGTCTGGGGACTGCCGCTCCGAATTGGAACTCGTTCAGAAATTATCCAAATTAACGTAACGTTTGATCCTTTAAAAAAAATATGATTGTAAAAAATCCATCTGATAAAACATAAAACAGGTGGATTTTCTAATAGCTGTTATTAAAATTTGATTATATGGAGGAGGAATCACAACTATCTGAAGGATGAACGTTTTTCACCCCTCTGCCTTAAAAGAGTCCAATCACCCTCCCATTGGTGATAATAAAATGGAGTATATTTATGTTTGGACGTGAAATACACGGATAATTTTTTCATCCTGCAATAGTATTATAGTGAAGCTAGTTTTTTGATAGATAAAAATGAAAGCGCTTCATTACCATAAAGGAGAGAAGCAAATGGATAAATTATTGCCTTCTGAGGTACAGGAAAAGTTATCCTCCGTTCCGAACTGGAGATTAACGGATGAGAACTGGATTGAACGAAAGTTTCGTTTTCGCGAATACCTGAGAGGAATCGATTTTGTTCAACAAGTGGCTAATCTATCTGAGCAGGTTAACCATCATCCATTTATATCAATAGACTATAAAGTCGTAACATTACGAATTTCTTCATGGAATGCAAGGGGTTTAACAGCATTGGATTTTAAATTAGCCACAAAATATGATGAATTTTATTTACAGATGAAAAGTTAATTTTCTTCTAGAGGGAGAGATTTCTATATGGGGGAAGCAAGGAAAATTCCGAGACACTTACAAAAGTATGTGGTCGATCAGCAATACGTAAAATACACACCGATTGATCATGCTGTTTGGCGTTATGTGATGAGACAGAACCATAACTATTTAAAGGATACTGCCCATCAAGCCTATGTTGGCGGGTTAAAGTCTTCTGGGATATCCGTTGAGAAAATACCAAATGTAACAGACATGAACAAAGCATTAGAGCCCTTTGGCTGGGGAGCTGCCAATATTGATGGTTTTATCCCAGGTGTTATTTTTTTCGACTTTCAAGCACATGGGATTCTGCCGATAGCCTCTGATATTCGTAAACTTGAAAATATTCAATATACACCGGCACCAGATATCATACATGAAGCGGCTGGTCATGCACCAATACTTTGCGAAGAAAAATTCTCTGAGTATGTAAAGCTATTTGGACAAATCGGTTCAAAAGCATTAGCCACAAGTGAAGAGCATGAGTTATTTGAAGCTGTTCGGACCTATTCCAATTTATTAGAAAGCGGAAACGCATCAAAAGCAGAAATAGAGGCAGCGAAAGCTAATTTTGAAGAAAAACAAACAGCCGTAACGGAATTATCAGAAGCAGAACAAATTTCACGTTTATATTGGTGGACTGTAGAATACGGACTTATTGGAAGTGTCGATCATCCACAAATCTATGGAGCTGGACTGTTATCTTCTGTTTCGGAAGGAAGAAACAGCTTAACAGCTTCTGTTAAAAAGATTCCTTTTGATCTGCAAAGTGTCATTGCAACCGGATTTGATATTACCAAACCACAGCCACAGCTTTTTGTATGTGACAGCTTTGAGCAATTAATCGATGCAGTGAATGAGTTTACTAAAACAATGGCCTTTACCGTTGGAGGGACGCAAGGGTTAGACAAAGCACTTCGTTCCAATCATACTGCCACGATTCAATATAGCTCGGGTCTACAGCTTACTGGAACATTACGAAGGATCATTAAGGATGAAAAAGGTGAAGCCATATACATCCAAACAGAGGGACCTTCCGCATTGGCCTTCGAAAATACCGAATTGAGCGGACATGGGAAATCTACACACCAAGATGGCTTTGGAGCTCCCATTGGAAGAATAGTAAACAGGATAAAACCATTTGAAGAGCTTAATGATGATGAGCTTAAAGAATTTGGAATAGAGGTAGGAAAAGAATCTACTTTAGATTTTGAAAGTGGTGTTAAGGTTATCGGAACTCCAGTACAATTGAATCGAACAAAGGGCACACTTTTGGTCATCTCCTTTAAGGATTGTACCGTTTCATTTGCTGATCAAACTTTATTCCAACCTGATTGGGGTACGTACGATTTGGCGATTGGAGAAAGTATTACCTCTGTGTTTGCGGGGGCAGCGGATTCTGAACAATTCTATGCGGACTTAGAGGAAGTTGAGACGAATCCGCTCGTTAAAAGAGAATTATCATTATTAGAACAGATGTATGGGAACGTTAGGAATTTCCGAGAAAATACGGATTCTGACATGGAAGCTGTTTTATCAGAAGTGATTGAAAAATTAACAACTCAGTTTAAGGATGATTGGTTATTAAGGATTGAAGTAATGGAGCTTTTGGTTAAACATAATCTGTTACCAGATAAACAGATCTTGCTTAAAAAACAACTGGAAGATATAAAGCTTTTACACGATGAATATCCTGTGTTAATTGAAAGAGGTCTTATGTTAACCAACGCCTAAAAATAATCATGATTAACAATAAATTGCCCATCGAAAATGCGTATATAAGGTTGGATCGATGGGCGGTTATTCTATGGAGAAACTAAAGAAGTAATATAATAAGTGATAAGTATAACGACGGAAGGGCAAACTTAAGAAAAAAGAAGGAATATTTAGGTGAAATTAAATGAAATTACTATGCATAGATGGCGGTGGGATCCGGGGGATTTTTGCCATTGCTATTTTACAGGCATTGGAAGAAGAAGTGGGTCATCCTGTTGGCAAGTTTTTTGATGTAGTTGCTGGTACAAGTACTGGGGCAATTATCGCCGCTTCAGTGTCACTAAATAAAAATATGAAAGAATTATTTGAAAGTTACAAGCACTATGGTGAGAAGATTTTTACTAGACAGGCAAAGGTTGGGCTATTTAAGAGTGTGTATAGTGACCGATCTCTAAGACATCTTTTAAAAAAAGCATTTGGTGAAGTGGAAATGAAGGATATTCAGAAGCCGCTTCTTATTCCAGCAGTTGACATAACCCACGGAAAACCTTTTATTCACCGCTCCAACTATGGTCATCCTGAAAGTGAAGATTTATCGATAAAACTTTGGGATGCTGTCCTATCATCCTGCTCAGCCCCCGTCTATTTTCCCCCTAACCAAATAGGGGATCAATACTTATCCATTGATGGCGGATTATGGGCGAATAATCCTTCATTAGTAGGACTTACCGAATCTATTCATTATTTTAATAAAACTATTGGTGAAATAAACATATTATCACTTGGCACAGGCTTACAAACTATTGATTTTAAAAACGACAATGAAAAGTATTGGGGGATAAGACAATGGCTGCCATTGCATTTCCCTTCGTTGAAGGTAACACCTAAACTTCTTGATTTGGCACTTCAATTGTCTTCAGAATCGGTATCCTATCATTGTCAGCTTCTTCTTAAAGAGCAATATCTTCGAATAAATGAAGAATTAGGAGAGGAAGTACCGTTTGATGAAGTGAAATATATGGATATACTTAGTGAATTAGGAAGAAGTGTTTTTTACAATCAGAAAGATGAAATCCTATCATTTATAGGAAATTAAAAACAAAACTCACACTTTTTGTAGTGGCGAGTTTTGTTTATTTAAGACCGAAAAAGGAAGCTATTTACTATTTGGTCAAGATACTAATTTTATGGATTTGAACCCATACTATTTTATGAGGTGAAGAACTTGTATAAACTGTTGTCTCATAATGATTTAGATGGTGTCGGGTGTGGAATCTTAGCAAAACTTGCATTTGGAGAGGATGTAAAGGTTCGCTACAATTCTATTTCAGGCTTAAATCGTGAGGTGGAATGGTTTCTAGAAAATGATGACAAGAAAACATTTTTGTTTATTACCGATTTGTCTGTAAATGAAAAAAATGAACAAAGACTTGATGAGTTTTATCAAAATGGGGGAAAAGTGCAGCTAATTGATCATCATAAAACAGCCCTGGAATATAATAACTATCCATGGGGACATGTTGTTGTAGAGGACGAGGAAGGGAAATTAACTTCAGCAACCTCATTATTGTATGACTATCTTATTGCACATCAACTTATTGAGTCATCAGATACAATAACTGAATTTGTCGAGCTGGTTAGACAATATGATACGTGGGAGTGGGAAAAAAATGAGAATCAAGAGGCTCAACGTCTGAATGCTCTATTTTTTCTTGTCTCGATTGATGAATTTGAAGAAAAAATGATCACTCGGCTACAGAATAGCGAACATTTTCATTTTGACGAGTTTGAAAAGAAAATAATAGATATGGAAGAAGATAAAATTGATCGCTATATTCGCAGGAAAAGGAGGGAGTTGGTTCAAACAGAACTGGATGGACTGTTTGCAGGTGTGGTATATGCTGAATCCTATCACTCAGAGCTTGGAAATGAGCTTGGGAAAGAATACCCACATCTTGATTATATAGCAATATTAAATATTGGCGGAAAACGGATGGGTTTCCGTACCATTCACGATCATATCGATGTTTCTCAGGTCGCGGGACAATACGGTGGAGGAGGGCATTCAAAGGCATCGGGATGCTCGTTAACAGAGGAAGCATATAAAAGCTTTGTGACTGAAACTTTTCATTTAGAACCAGTTCCAGAGGATGCGAGACGAAATCGTTATAACCTGAAAGAATCCACGTTCGGCACTCTGTATAAAAATAGAAGGGAAGATATCTACCTGCTTTACCAGGTAAATGACCATGAGTGGGCAATTGAACAAAATCATAATAGATTGGAGCAAACCTTTGCTAATTTTAAAGACGGGGAAAGTTACTTAAAAAGAAATTATGAAGTCTGGCTTGTAAAAGACGATGATTTTGTTAAGTACTTAATGAAAGAAGTAAGAGAAAATAAGAACTAAAAAAATCCACCATAGAACATTTGTTCTATGGTGGATTTTTTTACCAAGGAGTGGATTATTTTTTTTCTAATGAGGCTACATATTCCCGAACCATATCTTCTGTAACATTTTTTCTAAGTGATATGATTCGTAAATTGATTCTGTTCATTTTATTTGTCACTTCATTAATTTTATCTGTTGTATAAGGTTTCCCTTGTTTACATAATTCAATGGCTTCTTCAATATATTTTTCACGCAGCTCATCCAAAGCTTGAAACTCTTGGTAACTTTGATTTTGATTTTTCGCATGGTTAATTAAGTCTTTATGTACGCTCATGATTTCACTCCTCAAAAAAATAACTGATACCATCATACCATAATTAAAAAGGAAGGAGGTAAGTTTGTTATTTCTTTAGTTTAAGTGCTGACCTCATTCATTCTGAGGTCATTTGTGTTGTATGTTAAGGAAATTTATTTCATTTTAGCGATTTCCTCTGTCACAACAAATGCAAGGTCATCGTTTCCAAACAAAGATAAGACACCAAGGAGTGTTTCGTCACCAATTTCTCCAGCTTCATCTCTAGGTACCACTAATTCCATTGCTTCTTTTAAAGCCATGTTTGAAGACTGATTAGGGTAGGCACGTAAATACAATTCCTCAGGGTTAAGATTATGATTGATGCACCACTGAGCAAAAATGAGGATCATCATTTTTTCCTCGCCTTGATAGTTCTGAATGATTTTTTCTTCTAACTGTTTATGATTCATTAAGAAATCTCCTTTAAAAATATCATAAATCTATTATATAGGATTTACGTGATTCACAGAAAGGAATTTCAAAAGATTGAAGGGAAGAGGCAAATATGGTAAATATAAGACAAGAATTTTATCTAAAATGAGGAAGTATCTCTATTTCAGATAATTACGTAAAATATAAATTTGACGTAATTATGTATAATAGGTAAGATATAGAAGTGAGGTGATTTTATGGTAAATCCATCAAAACAAAATAATTTCTCTAAATTACAATTCCTTCTGAGCGAATTACCCTGGTATGTCGATGAATATATCAATCATAAATTAAGAAAGCTTTCGACTGCTTCCTTATTTAATTACTGCCATGATTACAAAATCTTTTTTAATTGGATGATCCGTGAGCAATTATTTATTGGAGTTGCAAAAGATATTCCCTTAGATCGTTTAGAGCAAATGACGGTTATTGAGATTGAAAGTTTTTTAAATTTCCTGCATTACGAATTAAATAATAAAGAATTAACTGTCAATCGGAAATTATCAGCTTTAAAGTCCCTGTTTAATTATTTGCAGAACATTGCTGAAACCCCTGATTTAAAGCCTTACATTAATCGGAATGTATTGGCGAAAATTGAATTTAATGAAGTCAAAGAAAACATAGAAACAAAAGCTGCTAAAATGGAAGGCAAAATTCTTCTTGGCGATGAATACGAAAAGTTCCGTTTATTTGTTGCGAATGATTACGGTGAATTAAACAAAGATAACAAAAAACTTTATAACTTTCATCAATTAAATAAAGAGCGTGATACGGCCATCATTTCGTTGATTTTGGGGTCTGGACTACGTCTTTCAGAGATAATTGGCATTGAATTAGATGATATTGACTATAAAAAGTACTGTGTAAGAGTCATTCGAAAAGGAAATAAAGAGCAATACGTCTACTTTAGTCAGGTGGCAATGGCTGATCTGCAGGAATATCTATCAGTGAGATCTGCTAAATACCAGGTTGAAAAGAATAATAAGGCTTTATTCATCGCAGCACCAATAGGTCCTAAAGGAAAAACTCGAAGACTTACTGCAAGATCTGTTGAAAAATTAGTAGAAAAGTATGCTACAGCATTTGGTAAACCATCATTATCTGTACATAAGCTACGTCATTCATTTGCAACAAGATACCACGCAGAGATCAATGATGTACCAAAATTACGCAGACAATTAGGTCATTCATCGATTCAAACCACGATGATCTATACCCATATTAAGAATGATGATTTAAAAATTGCTGTAGATAAAATGGATATGCCAAAAGAGCAATCATAACGAAAGTCAGCAGTAATAGCTGCTGATTTTTTTGATTTTATCAGTTTACATAATATTATTATGTTGATAATTTCGATGATATCTCAATATCCAAGTATACTTAAGATAATGAGACGAAAAAAGAAATTTTCGTATTAAGCTAATTAGTTTTAATCAAAAATTCCATAGTCATCTATAATCATTTTTTACAATTATATAAATTCTTATTAAAAAACTTCTTTTACTTTTATTTAGTTCCATTATTATTTATTACTCTCCTATCAACCCCAACCTAATTTTATCATTTTTTTCTACCTAACTAATTAACAGTTCATTTTAGATCCTCCTCCCTCCTATTTGTGACCAATTTCCATTGGCTGTAAAGCCAGGAATAAAAAAAATAATACCGGTAGCTATAATGGTTTGATACATTAAAATGGCCATTTGTAGGGATGATATTTTTCCTCTCTCCATTTTTTTATTTTTCTCCTGACTTTTCATATTTTGTAAACCCAATTCATGATGGCAATTTTATCTTAACCTATGCCCCCTGCTCGTTTCTGAATTGCCCTCCAACTTATTTTGCTGCTTATGTTCAGAAATTTATCCGTTTTGTTCCTTTTTCTTTTTTCCTTTACGGATAACGGCAATCATAAGCAGCGAAAGTGGGATTAGCGTTTGAAACACTAAAGACAAATATGGGAATCCTTTCAAAGTAGAATATTCAGTACTTTCCATTTGACTTGGGATACCCCAAAAGCTAATTATCATGGTCCATAATCCTAATGGAAAAACGACTGGCTTGTAGTCGGAAAGGTTCAGCCATTGGGCAGTACCGAGCACGAGACAATAATAGGTCACTGAGAATTTCACGAAGTTTCCTAATACCCAAATCGCCATGACCGCTGACTCTAAATTTTCAAGAAAATCAGCAATACTAACATATCGAGAAGCCTTTAGCAAAGGATAACTATAACTCGCAAGATTTGCTCCCAATAGAAATAGTACTAAGAGATTAACCATGACTAAAGTAAGCATCACGAAAAATACGGAGAAAATCCCCCACTTTCTTCCCTTTTCGATATCTGATAAGAAGGGTAGAAGGAATGAAATGAGCAGAAACTCGCCAAACCACGCCTGAGGTGCAAACGCACCCTTAATGGAAGGCATGATCCCATTTTCCATAATGGGAAAGATATTCTGCGGATGCAATTCAGGTAGTAATAGGAATATAGCAATCATAAGAGGAAGAAAAAAAACGGGAAAAAAAAGCTGGCCCAATCTCCCTATTGTTTCTAAACCAGTGTATACAGTAAAAGCACAAATGAGAATCATCGATGCAGTGACAACGCTAATGGGAGTTTTAGGAAGAAAGGCTCCCACAATAAATTCTGCATAAATTCGAATTCCGTGGCCATTCATCAGGGCAAAAAAGATTACATACATAAATCCTAGAATCTTACCTGAAATCCGCCCAATGGCCTCTTCACAATATTGAATAATCGTCTGATTTGGGTAGATATTGTGCAACTGAATTGCTGCATACACGGCAAGAAAACCGGTGAAGGAAGCCCATATTGGCGAAAGCCATAAATCATTCTTGGCAAATAGCCCTGTAATCGCAGGTACATTAATAATGGCAGTTCCCACAATCGTAGGATACATCATAATGGCCATCTGAAGGGATGAAATTTTACCTTTCTCCATCGTTTTCTCCTTTCCCGTAAAAGTCAGCTCAATTTAGATTTTTTACCCAATCTTTTTCTTACCACAGCAATCACCAACAAAAACAGAGGAATGACCGTCTGCATCAAAAATCCATAAATAGGAAATGCGATGATATCGTAACGACTAGTTTCCATTGCGCTCGGAAACGACCAAAAGCTAAATTCTACAAAAAGTATACCTAAAGGCCATATCACGGGCCGATAATCAGAGAGATTAAGCCACTGGGCAGTCCCCAATGCAGCCACATAATAAAACACCGAAATTTTAACAAACGCTCCTAAAATCCAAAGTGCCATGGTGACGGACTCCAAATTATCAAAAAAGTCTGCAAGACTAATATACCGTACTGCATTCATCACGGGATAAACCTTTGAGCTTGTCGTTTCTCCGAGCACAAAATAAACAGAAAGATTGACCACAACTAACGTCATCATAACAGCAAAAACAGACATCATCCCATATTTCATGCCTTTTTCTTGGTCAGCTAAAAAAGGGAGGAGAAATATCAATAGAAAAAATTCCGTAAACCATGCGCTCGGCACGATCGCACCCTTGATTGAAGGCATTATTCCTCCCTCAAACATCGGGAAAATATTTTTGAATTCAAAATCAGGACTCAATAAGGTAATTAGAATGATGAGACCTATTATTAAAATAGGGAAAAAGAGTTCTGCAACTCTTCCCAATACTTCTATACCACCGTTTACCACAAAGGCACAGAGGAGTACCATCGATCCCATGACGAGACTAATCGGAGTCTTGATAAGAAAAGAGTCAACAATAAATTCACCATAACTTCTGATTAGTTGACCTATGTTTGGAATATAAAAAAACAAGAATAAAAAACCAAGCATTTTTCCGCCGACCTTGCCCATAATCTGTTCACTGAATTGGATCACTGTTTGGTTCGGAAAAAGTTTGTGGAGCTGATGTACAATGTACACCGTTACAAACCCGATGAAAGATGCCAAAACGGGTGACAGCCATAAATCATTTTTGGCATATTTCGCAGTAATGGCTGGAACCCCGAGAATAGCAGTAGCCACAATCGTAGGATAGATCATGATAGCCATTTGAAGCGATGAAATTTTGCCTTTCTCCATCATCTTTCTCCTTTCTAAAATCTTTAAAAAAACAAAATCACACCTAAATCATGAGCTGATCACTTTTCCATGAACTAACCCCCGGCTAAAAATGAATTCTTATCCATTTAACAGTACATGCTATTCGAGAGATCGAACAATGCAGCACCCTCTGGTATCAAGGATGAAAAAATAAAGTCAGCTTGTTTTAGATTTTTTAACCAGTCTTTTACTTACAACCGAAATTACCAACAATAACATGGGAATGAGTGTCTGCATCATTAATCCTTGAAAAGGGAAGTTGACAAGATCATAACGCCCAAGCTCCATCCCGCTGGGAAACGACCAAAAGCTGAATTCTACCAAAAGAATCCCTATCGGCCATATAACAGGACGGTAGTCTGAAAGATTAAGCCATTGAGCAGTACCTAAAGCAGCGGCATAATAAAACACAGAGATTTTGATAAACGCACCTAATATCCAGACAGCCATGGTAATCGACTCTAAATTTTCAAAAAAATTGCCGACACTTATAGACCGAGATACATTCATCAAAGGATAAACCTTAGAGATTGTCGATTCCCCAAGCACCAAAAAAACGATAAGATTCACTACAACTAACGTCATCATCACAGCAAAAACAGTCATCATCCCATATTTCAAGCCTTTTTTTCCATCCGTTAAAAAAGGAAGGAGAAAAATCATAAGAAAAAATTCCGTGAAGTATCCACTCGGCGCAATTGCCCCTTTAATTGATGGCATTATTCCATCCTCAAACATGGGAAATAAATTTTTGAATTCAAAATCAGGACTCAATAAGAAGATTAAAATGATGAGTGGTATGGTAAAAGCAGGTAAAAACAATTGAGCAACTCTAGCCAATACTTCTAACCCTCCGAGCACGGCAAAAGCACAGAGTAAGACCATCGATGCCATGACAACACTTATTGGAGTCTTGACAAGAAAAGAGTCGACAATAAATTCACCATAACCTCTAATGATTCCTCCTGTGACTGGGATATAAAATGCTAAGTATAAGAAACCAAGAATTTTTCCAACTAACCGGCCCATGATTTGTTCACTAAATTGGATCACTGTTTGGTTAGGAAAATGTTTGTGCAGTTTATACGCTATATACACCGTCAATATCCCGATGAAGGACGCCAAAATGGGTGACAGCCATAAATCATTTTTGGCATACATTGCTGTAATGCTTGGAACTCCAAGAATAGCGGTAGCCACAATCGTAGGATACATCATGATGGCCATCTGTAGAGATGAAATTTTGCCTTTCTCCATCATCTTTCTCCTTTCCACGAATATTACAAAAAAATGCACGAGGCACCGCCTATCAATTTATGACTCAAAAGGGCTTGGTCCTGGAGATAGACAACGGTACTAGTCGAATCCTTTTACATTTGCGGTGTTGTTCAAAAATTACTGTTCCATAAACTTTCCAAATGGCTTAAAAAGAGCTTCAATCCATGTTGTGGGCCCTGCCATATTGGGGAGATCAAACATTGACAGCACCCAACCAATAAGGAGCAGCATGAAAAACGCCAATTTGTCTTTCTTAGAATTTTGTTTTATTTTCGGCCATTGAAAAATTATAATCAGAGCGACGATAACTGTTGTAGCAAAAAAGGCCCCCCATCTCATCATTTTTTCACCTCTTGTTCGGGCATTCCCCCAGGTTTATTGATATATCCCTGCCTCCGAACATGGGCTTGAACGTCAATAATCACTTTTACATCTGGAAATTTAGTTTCCCATTGATTTTCTATTTGTTTCCATTGTTTTGGATATTTCCGGTGAAATTCATCGGAAAATCCAACAATATCTGTTTTTAGTTCATGCTGAGTTTTCTTCAGAGCATATTCGATACGCTCTTTAATTCCCATTTGATATGCTTTTTCTAAAAGTTTAATGGCTTTTGGATCAGAAAAATTCAAATTTGTTCCGTTTTGCACGATTGCTCCCTCAGTATTTATCTTAACGAACATTTTCCATTCGTCACCTTTAATTCGTGGAATAAGTTTTACACGAGCCGAAACCGGATTTAAAGATACCTCCCCTTTTTGACTTTTAGGTTTAACATTTACTGTGTATCCTTTTACTTCTTTTCTCAGCCATAACACCCCTCTCGTATCACTTTCATTCAATGTTCCAATCATTTTATCTTTCTTGAATACGGCTGTTGCGAAAAGATCAGGATAATTATATGACTTAGCAAGGGTTTGCTTTTCTTTTCTAATTTTAAGGTATGGCAATGCTGCAACATGTGCATTACCTGTTAACATTTCGTCTAAATCTTGCATGGTTACTTGTATTCCCAGTTTTCTTTTAGATTGTTCCCGTATGGTTTCTCCTGAATACCGTTCTAGATAGCTGCTTAATTCAAGGAAACGCTTCGCATCTCCTTCACTCACATAGATAAATGCCCTTTCTCTTGGTTCTGGATGGCGAAGCAGGAAATCCATGTGCTCTTGTATTCCCTCCCTTGCTGCTTTTTCTCCAAAAATAAACACCTTGCATTGACCCCAAAAGACTTCACGAGGAAGTTGGGCTTGAAGTTTTGAAAGTGCATCGGCAATATTGTCTCCTTTATGAGAGGCTGCGAGTGTAATTTGTCCGCCGCCACCGCCACCACCGCCACCGCCACCGCCCCCCTGACCACCGCCCATGCTTAACGATTTAGGGATAAATAATTGAAGAGAGAGTTCGATTTGATTGTTCTCCTTTTTATCGATCGCTGCTGCTGTAACAATCGCCAAGTCATTCACTTCTGTTCGATCCCAGCACCCAGTTACAAAAAGGATTGAACCACAAAAGTAAAGCAAAAGCAGAGCGTTTCTCATTAAAAGTTGCCCCTTCCCATTCGCTGACATACAAGGTCAACTGCCTCCATTATTCACTCTGATCTCCACCTTGTTTCGGACTTGGTGCAAGGCCCGGAGATTGTCGGTGAGTATTAGATTCTCCAGTGAAGTGAGGTCGTGTATCCATCATCCACAAAGGAGACTTCCACAATACATCCTTTAGTTCACGAAATTTTAGCGGTGCCAGCGGCGATAAGTAAGGCTCACCGAATGAACGCATGCTGCATAAGTGAATGGCTATAGCGATGATTGACATCATAATGCCAAGCAATCCTAATGTGCCTGCAAATAACATAATGGGAAAACGCAGCATTCGGATTGCCATCCCCGCAGCATATCTAGGAATCATAAATGAAGCGATTCCTGTAATTGCCACTACAATGACCATTGGAGCTGAAACTAGCCCAGCCTGAACGGCTGCCTGCCCAATCACGAGCGCACCAACAATACTGACCGCAGACCCAATCTGCTTCGGTAAGCGAACACCTGCTTCCCGAAGTGCTTCAAAGGATATTTCCATTATTAGCGCTTCAACAATGGCGGGAAAAGGAACAGCTTCTCTAGAAGCCGCCATGCTCAGCAGGAGTGCGGCAGGAACCATTTCTTGATGGAACGTTAAAATAGCAATATATAAAGAGGGCAGCAAAAGAGATATTCCAAGAAAAAAATAGCGCAGCCAACGAATTAATGTGCCCATCAAAGGTCTTTGATAATAATCCTCATGGGACTGGATTAAAGAAAAGAATGAAATGGGAGCAACTAAACTAAAGGGTGTCCCATCCACTAGTATTACTGCACGTCCTTCTAGCAAATTAGCACAAGCAATATCCGGACGCTCTGTTGATAGGATTTGCGGAAACGGCGAGTAGGAATTGTCCTCAATCATTTCTTCAATATACTCACTTTCCAAAATCCCATCAATCTTAATCCGTTTCAGCCGATTCGATATCTCTTCGATCAATCCTTTATCCGCAAGTCCCTCAATATAAGCAAGTACTACAGCTGTTTCCGTGTATTCACCTATCCTCATCGGCTGCATTTTAAGAGCAGGACTTTTGATAATGCGTCGTATTAGCGATGTATTAATACCTAGTGATTCATTAAATCCCTCCCGAGAACCCCTAATTCCTCCTTCTGCAGCAGGTTCTTCAATTCCGCGCTTTTCCCATTTACACAACCCTAAGGAAAACGCATCATTCTCCCCTTCACACAAAAGAATTGGGTAACCAGTAGCTATTGATTGTATGCACTCCGTAAATGTATTGATTCTTTTTACCATTGAAACTGGCATTTGATTCTCAAGTAATTTATGGAAAGATTGTTCCTCATTAGCTGTTTCCTTCATGAATGGATAAAGCACAAAGTCTTCTATCCCATTAGTGTTTGAAAGACCAACAATATAAATAACCAAGGCTCTTGTTTTTCCATATAGCAAAAACGAGCGGAACATAACATCAAAACAATTTACATAAATCGATCGAAATGTTTCCACATTTTGGTCAAAATCATGATAAAGAAAATCCTGTGGTTTTAAATCCTGTTGATTGTTTTGTTTTGTTTGAGTGCCTATGTTTTTTGTTTTACTTAACAATTTACTGACATTACGAATCAAGCTAATCCCCACTTTTTACAATGACCTAACTCCTACTTACTATGTTTCTTCGTTTAGGATAATTTATACAGATGGACCTAAAATTTCTTAAGTGGTAGTTTGTTTGCTAAAAAGGAACATTTACCCTCTTAATATTCCAAAAAAGAGTATCCATACCTTTTGCATAGTGTGAAATGGGTTTTACATCAGAAAGATCCCATTCAAAGGTTGAAAACATTGTATTACGGCTTATATTTGCTTCGGCTATTTGTAACGGCCATGGACGATGGTGGATTTCACCGCAATAGATGTCGATACCGTTTTTTGTACTATAAAGGCAGTATCGCTCTGTTAGCCAATGTTCAAGAGTGCCTTCTTGAGGAAAAAAAACTTCGGAGATGGGTTTAAATTTACCATTAAAGCTAATCGGGCTATTGGTTTTTCCATTACGAATGCTTGAACAATGAAAGGTCTGTTCTTCTTTTTGGATAGATACTTTTGCGGGATGATACGGGAGTCGATACCAGCGCTTTGCAATGGTAAGAGAAGCCCAATCGGGAACATCAAGAGAAAGAAAATATACACCAGGTTTTCCGTTGAGAAGCACATAGGTCCTAACATTAATTTCTTTAAATTTAGGTGTTAATGATTTCAATGAAAACCCCCGAGGATAGATACCTCCCATACAAAAGACGATAATTCCAATCCAAGCATACTGATTAAAAATATCTATTTGTAAAGGTGAAGGGATAAATGGCTGTAATTGTTTTGGAGAAATAGGCCAATGCAAAAACAATAAATTATTCCAGGTCTGCCGTATGATCCAATTTTTCGAAGGTAATGGATATGGACGATGAGCAACCTCTTTCATTAAATTCACGAGGAACTACCTTCCTTCATTTTATATTTCTATGAAAATTGACATTTTCATCTCCCCTATTTTTACCTGTTTTAATGATTTCATGAATCATTAATTTTTAACATCATTTTCTATTTTTGGGCAATAATAAAGAAATATTACTGACAATTATGTGGAGAAGTGAAAATGTCCAATATTATATATATATCAGTATTTATAATGATTTCTATCTTATTTGTCCTTTTTATCGGTCTTCTTCTTGGCTGGCGCCTGCTTGTGAAAAGAATGGTAAAGAAAATGGGCAACATTATTTTAACGGACAATTATCAAGAAAATATTATGGAGTTACTGCCAGGTCTTCAGCATATGGGTGTTCAAAATGTCCTGGAAAATAGCTTGCGTGCTGAAACAGGAGACCTCCTCCATCGTCCTCTTGGATCGTCGAAAAAATGGCCGCATTTAGATTCAATTACTTTCATTCCTGCACAAACATCACCCTTTCCAATTGAAAGCAGCTTAGGTGTAGAAATGAGTGTAACAATAGGACCACAAGCAAAAAAACCAATGAAAATTAAAATCCCGCTGATGATTAGCGGGATGGCCTATGGAATAGCCCTTAGTGAAGAAGTAAGGCTTGCTTTGGCATCAGCCGCTAATAATGTAGGGACGGCCATTAATTCTGGTGAAGGTGGTGTCATGCCTGAAGAATTAGACGCTGCTGGAAAATATATTTTACAGTTTGCTAAAACAGAATGGGCAAAGTCAGAAGAGGTTCTAAAACGTGCAGACATGATTGAAGTTAAGTTAGGACAAGGTGCACTATTTGGGGTAGGTGCGAAAATCTCTCCCAAAAATTTGACTGGCAAAGCGCGTGAAGTAATGGGGCTTAAAGCAGATGAAGATGCCGTGATCTTCGACAATTTTTTTGAGGATCAAACACTTGAAGATATGAAAAACCTTGTGGATCATCTTAGGAATCTTACCGGCGGTGTACCAATCGGGGTAAAAATGGGTGCGGGGGGGAAAATTGAAGAGGATATTGATTACCTGATTTCCATGGGGGTTGATTATATTGCCATTGACGGTGGTCAGGCTGCAACTTTAGGTGCGCCTCCCATTTTATCCGATGACATGGGGATCCCTACCTTGCACGCTATCGTTCGAGCGGTAAATCATTTAGAAAAAAGTAAAATGAAGGGTAAAATTAGTTTAATTGCATCAGGAGGTCTTTTAGTGCCAGGACATTATTTAAAAATGCTTGCTCTTGGTGCTGATGCTGTTTACATAGGTTCCTCCATGTTATTTGCAATCTCCCATACTCAAACTTTGAAGGCTCTTCCATTTGAACCACCCACACAAGTAGCATGGAATCAAGGGAAATTTAAAGATCAATTTAAGCAGGAGGATGGCGTTAAATCAGCCGAAAAATTCTTAATAGCGAGTAGTGAAGAAATGAAAACGGGATTAAGGGCAATGGGCAAACGCTCTTTAAAAGAATTATCAAAAAAAGATTTAGTTTCCCATGACCCTTCAACTGCAAAGTTCATTGGAATTCCTTTTTCATTTGAATACTGTGACCCATTGGAAGAAATCAATCAAAATGAGAAATAAAGGTTTTTGAAATCATGTAATGGGAGAATTGACAATGCCAACTATGTTATTGTATTTAGCTTTTGCCATGATGTCTATCCTATTTATCCTTGTATTATTCATTCTAGTTGGTTGGCGATTAATCACCAAACTAGTAGTGAAGAAGGCCGGTAAAATCATTTTAACCGACAGTTATCAAGAAAACATTATGGAGTTAATGCCAGGTCTTCGGCATATGGGCATACAAAATATGCTAGAGAATAGCTTGCGTTCAACAACAGGCACAGTTCTTTATCGTCCACTTGGCAGCTCTTCGAAAAAATGGCCCCATTTAGACCCGATTACTTTCATCCCTGCTCAAACATCTCCTGTCCTGGTTGATAGTAACGTACAAGTTGATACGGGCGTAACCATTGGTCCCCAAGCTAGGAAACCAATGAAAATTAAAATTCCACTCATGATCAGTGGAATGGGCTACGGGGTTGGGCTGAGCGAGCAGGCAAGGCTTTCATTGGCGAAGGCAGCTAAAAAAGTCGGAACGGCGATTAATTCTGGTGAAGGTGGTATTTTACCTGAAGAGTTAAATGTAGCTGGAAACTATATCTTACAGTTTTCGAAAACAGAATGGGCAAAGGAAGAAGACGTCATCAAGCGTGCTAATATGATCGAAATAAAACTAGGGCAAGGTGCCCTTATGGGGATGGGTAAAAAAATCCCACCTCAAGACTTACCCGGGCGTGCACGTGAGATAATGGGGGTAAAAGAAAATGAAGATGCTGTTATAGGTGAGCTTTTCTTTGAAAATCAAACCTTACAAGATATGAAAGAACTGGTTATGGAACTTCGAAACCTATCGGGGGGTGTCCCGATTGGTGTGAAAATTGGCATGGGCGGTAAGATTGAGGAAGACATCGATCATTTAATTGAAATGGATGTGGATTTTATTGCGATTGACGGCGGGCAGGCAGCCATGAAAGAAGCACCTCCTATATTATGCGATGACTTTGGAATTCCAACTTTACATGGGCTTGTTCGAGCGGTCCGCCATCTAGAAAATCGTATGATGAAAGGAAAAATTAGTCTAATTGTCTCAGGGGGGCTTTTAGTGCCTGGACATTTCTTAAAAGTACTCGCACTTGGGGCTGACGCTGTGTATGTTGGCTCTTCTCTATTATTCAGTGTTTCTCATACTCAATCATTAAATGCCCTGCCATTTGAACCTCCTACTCAAGCCGTTTGGTATAATGGCAAATTCAAGGATCAATTTAACATTGAAGCAGGTGAACAAGCAGCTGAGAAATTTTTAACTGCGAGTATGGAAGAAATAAATGTTGCATTACGAACGATGGGGAAGCGCTCCTTAAAAGAGTTGTCGAAAAAAGATTTAGTATCCTACGATGAACTAACGGCAACATTGGTTGGAATCCCGTACTGTTTTGAAATTTGGGAAGACAAACAAATATACGAGTAATGGGCGGAAGGATTCACCCCTCCGCCCAAAATATTATTTTGCTTTTTCAACTGCCTTACTCACGTTCGTTTGAATGTGAGACCACTGATCCTTTCCGAATTGCCATGATGACTCCACATAAGCAATATTATCCGTATTAGAGGTTCCTGTAACACTTTGAATCCCTTTCAGTCCTATCTTACCATTGTCCAGCCGAATCGGTTCAAGGAGTGTAAAGGAATTTACAGTTAATTCTGTTGGTTCATTTAATCGTCCTTTATAGTAAAGTCCTAGTCTTTTGTAATATTTTTTTCGATCCTTTAAATCAAACACATAGGTTTTACCTGTTAGTCCAATGGTTATTTTTGCTTTATAGCCATTTTCAAATGTGCTGGCAATTTCTAATGGTTCGGGAACAACCAATTCTTTGGTAATAAAATCCTTAAAAGTATATAAATAATTAAGGGTTATGCCTCCGCTTCCCCCTGTTAATACATTAGAAAATAAATCTTTCACTCCATCCTGGTTTAGATCTACCAGCTTTAATGAAGCCTTAGACCCGCTTTCAAGCGGAATTTTGTACTGTTTTTCATCAGTAGTAGATATATCAATATATATCTCTTTCAAATAATCCTCTTCATCTTCATAAGGAACCCCTTTTAACTGAATACTTTCATTGATTCCATCTCCTGTGACATCAGATTCATGTTTTGAAATCGTGACAGATTTAACTTTTTCTTCGATAGCATGAACGCCAGTAATTGCAGTAACAGACATGAGAAAAAATGCAGTAGCAACTAGTAGTAATTCTTTTTTCATTCTTTTTCCCTCCAAAATCTGATACATGTAGTATGCCCCAATTTTGGTAAAAACATGAAAAAGACTCCCAACATTTAGGGAGTCTTTGAAAATTATTTTATTCTTCCGCTTTAGGTGTACCTTCTACCTTCCAAATGGTCGTAACTTTTCCATTATCGTGTTCATCAAGGATAAAAGATCCATTAGAATAACGGTCATTTAAGCGAATTTCTGATGTTAACAATGTTTCCGTGTGTCCTTTTTCTGTTTGAATGATGACAGTATCTTCGTCATTTGCAACCACAAAGCCTACTATACGATGAGGATTTGCTTTTAGCTCTCGTAAAATTACAACCCCACGCTTAGCTCGTGTTGCTTTTTCGAATTCTTTCAGTTTCATTTTCTTAACAGAACCGCGTTGCGTGGTGATCACAATGGTTTCTTTTGTATCTGGAGTAAGTACCTTACCACCAACAACAAAGTCTCCATCCTTCAAATTAATACCCTTTACACCGGCTGCTCGAACACCGACAATACTAATTTCTTCCTCATGGAACCATAGTGCATAGCCAAAATTAGATACTACGAACAATTCTTTTGTTCCATCTGTTAGATGAACATCAATGACTTGATCATCATCCTTAAGATTGACACCCACTAATGGCTTCGAATATCGCTGAGCTTTGTATTGTTTAAGTTCAGTTTTCTTTACCATTCCATTTTTCGTGACAAATACTAGATAAGAATCGACTTCAAAATCTTTTACTGGAATGGCTTGAATGATATCTTCATCCCGTTCAATTGGGATGATATTGGCAACATGCTGCCCTAGGTCCTTCCAACGAATATCAGGAAGTTCGTGTACAGGACAGAATAAATAATTCCCTTTATTCGTAAAGAGAAGCAATACATCTTTTGTGTTCATTTCAAGCTGTGCAATTAAGCGGTCTGAATCCTTCATTGCGAGGTCTTGACCATTAGAAGCAGCAAAGGATCGCTGGCTTGTCCGTTTGACATAACCTTCCATGGTAACCGTTACGATGACATCTTCACTTGGCACGGTTACTTCAAGATTAATTTTTAACTCTTCAATCTCTGCTTCTATTTTTGAACGTCGATCATCTGCAAATCGTTTTTTAACATCTTTTAATTCTTTTTTAATGACAGATAAAAGTTTCTTTTCGCTTAAAATAATTGAGGTCCATTCTTCAATTTTTTTAGCCAACTCTTCTGCTTCGTTCTGTAATGCCGTAATATCGGTATTGGTTAAGCGGTATAGTTGTAAGGAAACGATTGCTTCAGCCTGTGCTTCAGTAAACGTGAATTTTGCAATTAAATTATCTTTTGCATCACGTTTATCTTTTGATGCTCGGATGGTCGCAATAACTTCATCAAGGATGGATAGTGCTTTCATCAACCCTTCAACGATGTGTTGGCGTTCCTTCGCTTTGTCTAGCTCAAAATGTGTTCTTCTAGTAACAACTTCCTTTTGGTGCTCAATATAAGCATCCAGTAATTCACGAATACCCAATAATTTAGGACGTTTTTTAGCAATAGCAACCATATTAAAATTATAGGTTACTTGCAAATCACTGTTTTTATATAAATAGTTCAGGACACCATGTGCATCCACATCTTTCTTTAATTCAATGACAATTCTTAGTCCTGTTCGATCCGTTTCATCACGAACCTCTGATATTCCCTCGACCTTTCGATCGAGACGGAATTCATCGATTTTCTTAACAAGATTCGCTTTATTAATTTCATAAGGGATCTCGGTCACGACAATCTGTTGTTTGCCGCCACGTACATCTTCAATATCCGCTTTACTACGAACAATGATTTTTCCTTTACCAGTTTCATAGGCCTTTTTAATACCATCAATTCCTTGAATGATACCACCAGTTGGAAAATCAGGGCCCTTAATAACTGTCATTAATTCATCAATCGATACATCAGGATTGTCCATTCTCATAATGACTCCGTCAATAACTTCACCGAGATTATGTGGTGGAATATCCGTTGCGTAACCTGCCGATATCCCAGTTGATCCGTTTACCAGCAAATTTGGAAACATCGCTGGTAATACGGTTGGTTCCTTCGAGGTATCATCGAAGTTAGGAATAAAATCAACTGTTTGTTTTTCAATATCGCGAAGCAATTCTGCTGAAATAGCGGATAAACGTGCCTCCGTATAACGCATCGCAGCAGGAGGATCTCCATCCATGCTTCCGTTGTTTCCGTGCATTTGGACAAGGACATTTCTAACCTTCCAGTCCTGACTCATCCGCACCATTGCTTCATAAACTGAGGAATCACCATGTGGGTGATAGTTACCAATAACGTTACCAACTGTTTTCGCTGATTTACGGAAACCTTTTTCATGGGTATTTCCCTCAACATGCATCGCATAAAGTATTCTTCGCTGCACGGGTTTCAATCCGTCCCTTGCATCCGGAAGGGCACGTTCTTGAATAATATACTTACTATATCTGCCAAAACGATCGCCGATTACATCCTCTAGAGGTAAGTCACGGAATTTCTCATTTGTATTCATTCTTCAGATTCCTCCCGGGCGACCGTAATATTTTCATTTTCAAGGATCGTGTCATCTTCCTCTAAACCAAACGCCACATTGTTTTCAATCCATTTACGGCGAGGGTCTACTTTATCACCCATTAAAGTGGTGATACGTCGCTCTGCTCTTGCAGCATCATCTATTTTCACACGGATTAATGTCCGAGTTTCAGGATCCATCGTAGTTTCCCACAGCTGGTCTGCATTCATTTCACCAAGACCTTTATAGCGCTGGATAATATAGCCTCGACCAACTTTTTTAATCGCACCCTGAAGTTCATCCTCGTTCCAAGCATATTCGATTATTTCTTTTTTACCCGTGCCTTTACTCACTTTATACAAAGGTGGAAGTGCGATAAATACCTTACCAGCTTCAATCAGCGGTTTCATATACCGATAGAAAAAGGTTAAGAGTAACACTTGAATATGCGCACCGTCTGTATCGGCATCGGTCATAATAATAACTTTGTCGTAGTTCACATCTTCAACATTAAAGTCAGAACCGACTCCAGCACCTACCGCATGAATAATCGTATTGATTTCTTCATTCTTAAAAATATCAGCCAGCTTAGCTTTTTCTGTATTGATAACCTTACCACGCAGTGGAAGTACTGCCTGGAAGCGGCGGTCACGTCCTTGTTTTGCAGATCCTCCCGCAGAGTCACCCTCAACTAAATAGATCTCATTTCTTTGGGGATTCCTTGATTGAGCAGGAGTTAGCTTCCCTGATAAAACTGCATCAGAACGCTTGCGTTTCTTCCCGCTTCTTGCGTCCTCACGTGCTTTCCGTGCTGCTTCACGAGCTTGGAAAGCTTTTATAGACTTTTTAATTAACAATGTACTAATGTCAGGATTTTCTTCAAGGAAGTAAGACAGGTGTTCTGAAACCACTGCATCAACAGCAGATCTTGCTTCACTCGTTCCTAATTTGCCCTTCGTCTGTCCCTCGAACTGTAATAACTCCTCAGGAATACGAACGGAAATAATAGCGGACAATCCTTCACGAATATCCGCACCATCAAGATTTTTTTCCTTTTCTTTTAAAAGAGAAACCTTGCGTGCATAGTCATTAAAAACACGAGTAATTGCCGTTTTCGTACCTGCTTCATGCGTTCCTCCATCTTTTGTCCGGACATTGTTTACAAACGAAAGGATATTCTCTGAATAGCCATCATTGAATTGGAAGGCAAGATCAACTTCAATCCCATTTTGGCTTCCTTCAAAACTAACGACTGGATGAAGGGCGTCTTTTTCCTCATTTAAGTAAGCTACAAATGCCTCAATCCCATTTTCATAATGAAAAACCTCATGAAAATCATTACGGCCATCAATGATTTCAATCTTTAATCCTTTTAAAAGAAACGCTGACTCTCTTAACCTCTCACATAATGTTTCAAAATTATATGTGGTGGTAGAAAAGATGGATGAATCGGGTTTAAAGTGAATCGTGGTACCTGTTTGATTCGTTTTTCCAATTTTCTCTAGTGTAGTAACCGGTTTACCACCATTTTCAAAGCGTTGTTCATAAACAAAGCCATCTCTTTTAATCGTTACAGTTAACCATTCAGATAATGCATTAACGACTGAGGCTCCAACACCATGTAAACCACCGCTTGTTTTATAACCGCCTTGACCAAATTTACCGCCAGCGTGAAGAACAGTTAATATGACTTCAGGAGTCGGTTTCCCCATTTTATGCATGCCAGTCGGCATACCGCGTCCTTTATCCATGACGCTAATTGAATTATCTTTGTGGATTTTAACAATGATTTGGTTCCCAAATCCTCCAAGAGCCTCATCGACAGAGTTGTCAACGATCTCATATACAAGATGGTGTAATCCGCGTGTATCAGTGCTCCCGATGTACATTCCTGGTCGCTTCCTGACGGCCTCAAGTCCCTCTAGTACCTGTATGGCATCATCATTATATTCAAAAGCTTTCTGATTACTTGCCACTAAAATACCCCTTTCATTCCCTGCAAAAGAAAAAACATCTTTTAATTGCTATCTTTATGAGTAAATTATTCATTCGTGTAAAAAAGTTATATTTCCATTATTTAGAACGAATGTTTGCCGCTCTTAATTGTACCACAAGAACGCGCATGCTTATGCTTTATTTTAGCGATTTATTTCGATTTGGCAAATGTCTTATTTGAAACAACATAATTTTGTAACAGTATTTTTGGTAATAAAAAGAAAAAAACTGCTAAATGTTAGCAGAATTTTTCTTTAATCATTATTTTGTAAAAGAATGTGCCACTTTTATACAAAGATCCATTATGACTGTATATCCTTTTTCATTCAAAAACTCATATGCATCTTCATTTACTAAGCCCTGCTGTGCCCAAAAAACATCTGCATCGATCTCATCAAATTCTTTCGCTACATCATACAATTGTTCTGAGCGGCGGAAAACATTGACAATATCAATATGTCCTTCAATATCTTTTAACGAGGCAACGGCTTTTACACCAAGCACTTCATCAACCGTTGGATTCACCGGAATAATTTCATATCCTACTTTTTGCATAACCTCTGAAACCATATACGAAGTTCTGTCTGGTTTATCACTTAAACCCACAACAGCGATTCGTTTTGATTTTTTTAATATAGCACCAATTTCTTCTAAGGATGGATTTTCAACTGCCATGAACAAACACTTCCTTTATTTCCTTAATTTTCTATCCACTTTTACTATAACATAAATCAATTGTTTGCAAAAAAAATTGCTCCCGAATTTCGGGAGCAATGTTGGTTAAACAGTGATAAGTGATGGAATGTTTTCGGAGGCAACTTTCGGAACAGATAGAATAAATCGCGCTCCGCCATCTGTATTTTCAACCTTAACACTACCATTCATCTTCTCGATAATTATTTTCGTCATATATAGTCCAATACCTGTTCCGTTGCTCTTAGTTGTGAAATAGGGTTCGAATACTTTTGAAAGTGAGTCAGGCTCAATGCCACCAGCATTATCTGTAAAGAGGACAACTAAAAAACTACCGTCTGTATGAATATTAATATCCAGTCTTCGATTTTTAATCCCGTTTACTACAAATGCATCTCGTGCGTTGGTTAAAATATTTAGAACAACTTGACTGTATTCATTTGGGAATCCAAAGACCATATGTTGTTCGCGGTATTCAAACTCAACGTGAATGTCATGTTTCTTAAGGTTGGAGGAATAGATAGACAGCGCAGCTTCAATTGAATCGGAAAGAGAAAAGGTGCATTTCTCTTTATTTGGTTGATAGAATTTCCGAAAATCATCGATTGTACGTGACATATGTTTAATTTGGATCATGCCTTCTTTGGTGAAAGTGTCAATATATTGATCATTGATTTCGCCGAATTGGAGCGCTTCACGGACGTCTTGGATGATGAGTGATAGACCATTAAGCGGCTGTCGCCATTGATGTCCAATACTATCGATCAATTCACCCATCGCAGCAAGCCTTGAATGTTGTATAAGTAAATGATCTTTCTGTTCATTTTTGGCTGCTTCCTGCTTCACTCTGTTTTCTAAGTTACTTACATCCACCTCATATTTTTCTGTCAATTCTCGGTAATTTTCTTCACTTTCCTTTAGCTTTTTCACAAGCACTCTATACGTAATCATATATCTTAGAATAAAACCAACAAGTATCAATATGACTAAGATGATTGAAAAATAAAATCCATGCACTTTTGATCACCTTTTCAACTGTTATAAAACGTTACACAGTTTCTTCCATTTCTTTTTGATTTATATAGTGCTTTATCTGCCTCCGAAATGAGTTTTTGTTTCGACTTGCCAGCAGAAAATTCTGCAACGCCAAAACTACAGGTTACAGAACCTATTTCCGGAAAAGCAAAACTATCAATTAAGGAACGGATGGATTCAGCAAGCACCATTGCTCCCCGGCTGTTCGTTTCCGGTGTTAAAAGAAAAAACTCCTCGCCGCCCCAACGGGCAAAAACATCGGATTCTCGAATTCTTTGCTGTACAATCGTTGAAATGGTGATGAGCACTCCATCCCCTTTTTGATGACCAAAATAATCATGCACATTTTTAAAATAATCAATGTCCATGAGAATAATAGAAAAAGGATGGTTATAGCGTTCTGACCGTCTTATTTCACTCGAAAGCAGCTCTTCAAATTTTAACCGATTAAAACATCGTGTTAATGGGTCCATCATTGATAAGATTTTATTCTTTTTACTTTCTTCAACAGATTTTTGAATTGCTAATAAAAAGTGTTCCAGGTCAATCGGTTTTAAAATGAAATGATTTACGTTATTTTCAATGCACTGGAGAAAGATATCATTCTCATCATGTGCGGTGGTAACAATAATTTGAACTTTTTCATTATGTTTCCGAATCTTTTTAATCATGTCTAAACCGCTCATACGATTCATTTTAATATCTGTGATGATTAAGTCTGGGAGGTGCTGCTGATATAGCTGAAAGCCTTCTTCACCGTCAATGGCAACATGGACATCTGAAAAACGGCGATTTAAGACCCGTAATAATTTTTCGCGTGAAAACACCTCATCTTCTACATATAAGACCTTTACATCCTGGTATTGATAACTGCGGTTTTGTGGAACAGTAATAGCCATGATTTTCACCTCTTTCAACGTCTTAAATTGTATATGACAAAACCGACCCTTTGGTCGGTTTACCTAATGTTTTAAATATTATATTTAAATTATATTTCCTGTGAACAATCATTATCAATCGATAACGAAATGGTTTGAAAATTCTCCATATATTTGTAATAAAATTGACTCTAATTGTTCTTAACTTAGACAGAATATTTTTTGAAAGATGCAAAAAATAGACCACACATGTGATCTATTTTTGTGTTACCGCCTTATTAGGATCCAAATTAATCGCAGTCCATGCGGTCTGATCTCCAAAAAGTCTTGACCAAGAAGCTACACCAGCAAGTTGGTAAGTAGATGCAAGGTTTGCTCGTTTATTTAGCGATAATTCATCCTCAATCCATACTTTATAAGTTGCTTTCTCATCTTCCGCATAATATTCCGCATAGTTTTGACCGCTTGCATCATCATACACTGGCTGCAGCCCTTTTTCTGTAATCCATTCTTTCACCTTTGCCATTGACATGGATTGAGAGGTAACGTCTGTCGTTCCATCCTCTTTTATTTGTTCCTTCCATAATCTAGTGTATAAAGGTACACCTAGTATTAACTTTTCATTTGGTACGTCTTTTAACAAGCTTTGTAGGTTCGTCTCTACCCATGGAAGACTCGAGACACTGCCCGCAACGGCTGATGAGCCTGGGTGTTCATCATAAGCCATGATAATAAGATAGTCTGCAATACCTGCAAGCTTATCTCTTTCGTAGAAGGATGACCAATTATTGTTTTCACCTGCATAAAAAGTTATGTCCATTGAAACAACTAACCCCGCTTCATGCAGGTAGGGTGTTGCTTCCCGCATCAACTGAGTGACAAGTGGTCCATCTTCTTGTTTTACATTTTCAATATCAAAATTAATCCCCTGCAGTTGGTACATTTGACTGAAATGAAGCAGCTGGACGATTATCTTTTGACGTGTTTCAAAGTCTTTTAAAGCTTCATGAGTCATTACCGGGTCAAACGAATTTGAAAACAGCCCCCATACTTGATAGCCTTTCGACTGTGCCCATTTACTATATTCTAAGGATGCTAAGTTTTTTATGCTCCCATCATTCCCAGCCAAAGAGAACCAAGTTGGTGACACTACGTTCACACCCGTCATCTCTGGGATTTGAGTATGATCAGGATTTTTCGTATAAACAGCTTCCCAGGTTAATTGAATCGGTCCATTAATTTTTGGAACTGATATAGTTTCACTTTCCTGAGTAATCGCAATATTGATCTCTTTGTTTTTCTTCACATATTTCTTGTTGATGTATCCGCTTAGTCCATTTTCTTTTCTCACTAAATAGTAATCCTCTTCCTCAGCTTCAATCATGACAGCTTCCTGCTTAGACATTTCTGCTGTGTAAGGAGCTTTCAAAGATGGCTTTGTTCGTAATCTCAGTTTTTCTAGATGTACATCTTCCCCTGTAATTTCCCCTTGAAAATAATGGTCACCGTTTTTCTGAATCCAAACCGCTCCTGTATCCTCTAATACACTATACTGAATAGGATAATAGGAGAGCAGCGGTTCGATTGCTACAAAAATTTGTCCATCTTTTGAAATAATCGGTGTTACATGCAGTTCCACTGGTTTTTGATTAACAAAGAAAGTTAAGGAATCAGTAGGCATTTGGATTACTTTTTCAGCAGTTGTAATGATGATTGATTTAGATTTTTCATCAAAAATAATACTGTTATCTATGTTCTCTTGCATAAAAGAAAGTGGGAGAAATATAGAATTCCCTTCTACTAGTGCATTTCCCCGCTGAGTTCCTTCAAAAAGGATCGGATTTTTTTCGGTAAAATAATTGACTCTTTCCTTAGAGGCAAACGGATATAATAAAAAAAGAATAGAAGATGCAATCATTAAAATTGCTATCATCAATCCTCCTAGGATCCATTTTGGTGATAATAATTTCTTTTTTTGGTATTCAATTTGTGCCATCGTTCATCCTCCTCACCTCTATCGTACGGTATCCACGAAAAATTGAGAAGGTATTTTTTAGTACTTTTTGAATTCGTTAAAAGCAGTGGTAGTGTTTTTTCACCATTACATGGTAAAATAATAGGACATTTATTATTTATAGAAGGAGAAATCGTTGATGGTTCAAATTATTTTAGTCCTGATACTAGCCTACCTGCTAGGATCAATTCCGTCAGGTTTAATTATTGGTAAAGTTTTTTATAAAACAGACATCCGTGAACATGGAAGTGGAAATTTAGGGGGAACAAATACATTTCGAACATTAGGAGTAAAAGCTGGTCTAGCTGTTACTACGGCTGATATCCTAAAAGGGACATTAGCAGCTTCCTTACCTGTATTGTTTGGACTCGAAATCAATCCATTACTTGCTGGAGTTTTTGCGGTAATCGGCCACACCTATCCGATATTTGCTGGATTTAGAGGTGGTAAAGCAGTAGCAACATCTGGCGGCGTTTTATTGTTTTGTGCCCCGCTCATGTTTTTAACCATTTTCGTGGTCTTTTTTGTCAGTCTATACATAACTAAATATGTATCTTTATCATCTATGCTCGCTGGCATTTGTGCGGTCATTTATGCTTGCATTGAGGGGGACATCCCCCTGCTAATTGTTGTAACACTTTTGGCTTCATTTGTGATTTATCGACATCGGGCTAATATTAGGCGAATCATGAATAGAACGGAACCTAAAATTAAATGGCTTTAAGGAATCGAAATTCGGCTTCCTTAAAGCCATTTTTCATAAAAATTTCATAAACTCCGTCATTTTCTTTCTCCTATGTAAAGTAAAATAAAGGTAAAGGAATCATGGAGGGATTATCATGTCCGACCTTAATCAAACCTATATGTTTTCAACTGAAGTTTCTGCTGCTGCTGATCAGGAATTTGTGGTTGAATTTTATCAATGTTTAATCGATGACCTGCCGGAAAAATTTCCATACAAAGTAACCAAGAATTTTGACGAACTAATTGATTTTTTTGAACAAATGGATGAGTAAATCCTTCATAAAAACCGGAGTTCCTGTTGTAGGAAGCTCCGGTTTTATATTTTTATTAATTTAAATGCAAATTTACCCTGTTCATTGCTGCTATAATCAAGCTTTGTATGGTCAAAGTGTACATAGTCATGTTCATGAATAAGGATCTTGACCCCTCCAAATACAAATAGTTGATCCCCAGTAATTTTCCGCTCTTCCAGAGACAGATTTAGTTTTGGACCACCTCAGCCAACACCCATACTCAACCGGACTAATAATTCCTCATTAGGGGTCTGCCTTTCTCTCTCGATTACATCTTCTAATATACTGCTAGCACAATCAGTTATTTTAAACAAAACACACCACATCCTTATATTTTTTTGAAAATTGCAGGAAAAAGTCGAAAAATAGCATATAAATATATTATAGTATTGGTAGAAAGGTTTAAAATTTTTTGCCTCAAAACAGTTCATGAAGGAGAAACTATGAAAAAGAAAGCCATTATTACGTCTGTATTCATCATTTCTACGTGTATTCTTCTTGCTTCAGTACTTCTGATACAACAACACAATAATAAGGCTACTGCAGCAAAAGTACATCCTACAAGGGAGCATTCTCCTAGAAATCAACCCGTAATGGGCAGAACATTGACAGAAAAGTTGACCATTGGTGCCATCGGCGACATTCTGATTCATGATACTGTTTATCAGGACGCCTTTAATGGAACGCAATACAACTTCAATCCTATCTTTGAAAATGTTAAAAGCATCCTGGAAACGCCTGATGTTCTAACCGCCAATCAAGAAAGTATGTTAGGTGGAGTCGACATTGGTGTTTCAAGTTATCCCATGTTTAATAGTCCTCATGAAGTCGCAGATGCTCTCGTCAATACAGGGGTTGATATCGTTTCTCTTGCAAACAATCATACGTTAGACAAAGGTGAAAGAGGAATTCTTTCGGCAACAGATTATTTAAATAGTATCGGACTACCTCATGTCGGCAGCTTTCTAAATGAAGAGGATCGTCAGAAACTTAGAATCATTAATAAAAATGGCATAAAGTTAGCGTTTCTATCCTATACATACGGTACAAATGGAATACCAATTCCAGATGGCAAGGATTTCCTTGTAAACCTTATTAGTCGTGATATCATGAGCGAAGAAATTAAACGAGCAAAAAAAGAAGCAGATGTTGTGATTATGAGTATTCATTGGGGAAATGAATACCAACGCATTCCGACAACTGAACAAAAGGATTTGGCAAACTTCCTTGCTAATGAAGGTGTAGATATCATTTTTGGCTCACACCCACACGTACTTCAACCAATGGAATGGATTAATACAGAAGATGGTAGAAAGTCATTCGTTATTTATTCATTGGGTAATTTCATTTCTGGACAGGTAAAGGATTATAAAGATATCGGCGGCATGGCAACAGTTGAAATTACCAAACATATTACCGAAACAGAAAAGAAAATTGAATTGTCAAATCCTGCATTTTATCCTACCTTTGTTTCAAGCCAGAAATCTCAAAATTATCAAGTTGTACCACTAGAAAATGCAGGTTCCTTTGGGCTTCAAAATGCTTCAGCTAAATACCAGGAAATTCAAGATCATATGACCCAATGGCTCCGTTAATACGGGGCCTTTTTATCCGTAGTTTGGAAGGATGTTTCAAAATGAAACAAATGAATTATCAAGGTTTCTTTTTATCAATCTTGTTTATAGTCTTAATCTATTTTTTTACGAGAAGTTATTATAGTCTATTCTCTTGGTTTATCCTTGGCTTATTACTAGTACTCGCATTCCTGAAGGAAGAAAATCGTTTATTTGCATGGGTGATGATTTCCTTCTTTGGGGGAAATTTAATTCTCATGTATACAGATAAGTTTATTGAAGGTTTTCAATTAATGCCATTTAATAGGGTGATTATTAGTCAGTTATTGTTCATCATCCCAGTCCTATCGATATGTTATGTTATCAAGCAATTCAATAATAAAATTAGCTACTTTTTTAAAAAACCAGAGCCTTTAGAGATAAGAAAGTTTCTCTATATCATCTTGCTGCTAATATTTGCAGTTTTCATTTTATTATTTATTACCAATGATGTTGAATTGGATTTAAAACTTTTCCTCTTGCTTATCTCATTCTCACTTATTCATGCCGTCATGCAGGAAGTGATATGGCGAGGTTTACTATTAACACAAATGATTAAGATCACGAGTGAAACATCAGCAATTCTGGTATCGAGTATAGCCTTTGCGTTGAATACGACTATATTTGGATTCTCACCTGTTGTTTTTCTGTTGTATCTTTCTTTAGGGTTCTTATTTGGTTTCTTAACAACTAAATTAAAAAGTATTCTTCCATCTATTTTTGTTCATACAGTTGTGTTAATTTTCTTTTTCCTAAATGGCTGGATTCAACTGCCTATATGAAAGAGTCAAGCAACATCATCGATAAATGCAGGAGCTTTAATATATAATAACACCATAGGTATTTTGAAAGGAGAAACAGATGAAAATCGAAATTAGTAGTGAAGCAGCAGCGTGGTACAAACAAGAACTCAATCTAAAATCAGGTGATTTTGTCCGTTTCTATGTGCGGTATGGCGGATGTAGTACCGTACAAAGTGGCTTTTCCCTTGGCATATCTAGTGATGAACCAAATGATATTGGTGCAAAGACAACTGAAGAGGCAATAACTTTTTATATTGAGGAAAAAGATTTATGGTATTTCGATGACCATGATCTTATCATTAATTATCAAGAAAAATATAATGAGCCTGTTTTAGATTATAAAAAAGCATAATCAAAATAAAATAAGCACACATGAATGTTGGTACTTTCGTGTGTGCTTTTTCTATTACTTGCTCTCAAGCTGTTGGACAACAAGCTCACATATTTCATGTGTCCGTAACGAATCGCTGGCAATACCAGATGGAAAGCTATCAGAACGTACCGCATTGATAAACTCTTCGACGATCTGTTCAAATCCTCTTTTAAATAAGGTAGAATCCCAATTGTTAAATGAGAGTGATGTTTCTTTCTGATCACGATAAATCGTTAATTTATCTAAATCTTGAACGACCCTATTCTCCTTCGTTCCCATTACTTCTAACTTTTCTTCAACAGCCCCGTTGTCTCGATTCATAATAGCTAGACCTGTCATGTCCCTAGAGATAAATTGAACAACCACATGATAAAGCATTCCATTACTAACTCTTCCATTAACGATAACATCCTGAATTTCACCTTTAAACAGGTAACGTACCGTATCTAAAACATGAATAAAATCATCATAAACAAATGATCGAATATCGCCTGGAAGCGCATAGCGGTTCTTTTGCATAATAACCATATTCGGTCTATCAATTTCTGCCATGGCCTGATAAAAAGGAGCGAACCGTCTGTTAAATCCAGTCATCAAGATAAGCCCTTTACTTTCGGCGAGTTCCACAAGTTCCTTGGTAGTTTCCAAGTGATAGGTAATAGGCTTGTCCACATAAACATGAATACCATTATTTAAAAGTTCTCTTATAATTTGCTCATGTGATTCTGTCGAAGAATGGACAAATGCTCCTTTTATTCCGCTTTCTATGATAGAAGTCAGACTAGTGTGAGTGTGAGGAAAGCGATATTTATTACTGATTTCCGTTAAAACGGCAGTATTTCTTGTGAATAAATGGAACTCCACATCAGCTAGCTTACCTACAACAGGCAGATAAGCTTTTTTCGCAATATCCCCAATTCCGATGATTCCTAACTTTAACATGGTTTTATCCCCCGTTTTCACCAAATATGATGATGTAATCCTTCTTTATGTAAAATTTCTTTTTGTCTTTCTCCAATTAAATCAAAATGTGAATAGCCGTCACGGCGGTGATGAATCCATTCTTTTTTCAACCCATGTTTATTGCCCCATTCAGCCAATTTTTCAAGGTCATGGCATCCCACCTTGGTAACGGTTTTACAGCCTGGAAAACGATCATCCAGCCAATAATGGGTTAAAAATGCGATTTCACCATCATCAATTTTTTGTTTCCATTGTCTTACTTCCTGTCTTTTGATTCCAAATGCCATAAAGTCACCCCAAAGCTCATTCCATTACTTTTTCTTTATTTCTTCATACTTCAGGAACCATTCAGGGAACGCCTTTTTAAACGCGATCGGTCTAAAGTTGTCCTTTTTGACAACAATATGAGTCGATGTTCCTTCTGCACATATTTCCTCGTCTCCATTTATGATGGAATACCCATAGACCGTTTTAAGACCATCATTTTTTTCAATCCACGTCTTAACAAAACCCCTATCGCCGTAACGTAACGGCTTTTTATAGGTTGCTTGGATGTCATATACGGGCGCAAAATACCCTGCATTCTCCATATCTAAATAACTATAGCCAAGATCCTCAATCAATCCGCTTCTCCCGAGCTCAAAATACTTTAAATAGTTCGCATGATAGATGACTCCCATCATGTCAGTATCCGCATATAAAAGTTGAATTTCTCTTGTTGAAATAAATACATTGTCCATTTCTCTATTCTCCTTCCCTACTTAAAGGAAATTTTATAAGCGCTTTTTCCACATCTTCACTTTCAATATGAATAGCTTTTTCTAATAAATCCTCTTCTCCTGCTTCTCCCATGAGTCTCATTGCTTGTGCTTGAATCATTTCATCAGCCAAGTTGGTAGCAAATCTTCCGTTCCCTTTGAAGGTATGATTTGTAATACTTTGTTTCAAAAGAGCTCTTGCTCCTTCGCTTATTTGGTATTGGAAGCTTTCTACATAAGTCTCGATAATTGCAAGCAGCTCCTCCGGTGAATAATCAGGGAACAGAAAGAATTTCTTAAATCTCGAGCGTAATCCAGGATTACTCTCTAAAAGCTGGTCCATTTCATTTGGGTAACCCGCAAGTACGACAACTAGATTTTCATTATGCTTGGTCATTTCATCAACAAGGGTATCTACTACTTCTTTACCAAAATCACCTGCTGTTTGGCTTAAGAGTGAATAGGCTTCATCAATAAATAATACTCCTCCAAGAGCTTCCCGGATCTTTTTCTTTGTTTTTCCTGCTGTTTGACCAACATATCCGGCTACGAAATCGGCTCTGCTGGCTACGATTAAATGTCCTCTTTTTAACATTCCGCATTCTTTAAGGAGTTCCGCATATATTTTGGCTACTGTTGTTTTTCCAGTACCAGGATTACCTGTGAAAATGGAATGCAGCTGAATCGGTACCGTTGGTAACCTTTTTTCTTTTCTAAACTGCTGCATTTTAACAAAAGAAACAAGCGTCTCTAATTCACCCTTTAGTTCGGTCAAGCCAATTAAATGCTCTAATTTTTCAAAAGGTGATTCAGGATTCTCATTCTGTTCAATTCCAAAATCGTCTTTATCTAATAGGGTATAGGTGAGAATATTCTCATTTGATTTCGGATGGTCAGACCCTTTTTTAAAAATAGCATCTAACACAATATTGCGGACCGATCTTGCATTACCGAATGTATCATCCACTCTTTCCTTTTCAAGGCGATGGTTAATTTCTAATTTTGCTTCGTCTGTAAGTATATAATCATTCTCAGCGGCAATTTTTTCGGCAATTAAAATCAATTCTTCATTTGAATAATTAGATAACTGGATGAAATTTGATTGAGGGAATCGGCTCCTTAATCCTGGGTTTGAATCTAAAAAGATACGCATTTCATCAGGATATCCTGCTAGAATAACAGCGAATTTCCCACCGTACTCCTTTCCTGTCATTAGCGAAACAAGGGTATCAACGGCTGTTTGCCCATAATCATTTCCTGTTTGTCCTTCTCGTTTCAAACTATAGGCTTCATCAATGAATAGAACCCCGCCAATCGCTTTCTCGACAACTGCTCGCACGTTTTCCTCAGTTTGGCCCACATACGCCCCTACGAGCTGTGATCTGTCAGTCTCAATCACTTCTGGGCGAGGCAGCACATCAAGTTCGTGATAAATTTTTGCTAATAAACGGGCAAGTGTTGTTTTCCCTGTTCCTGGATTCCCAGTCAGAACCATATTAAGACTTAATTCATCTTTTATTTGGAATCCAAGTTTTTTACGGTCTTTCTGGTATTTTAAAAATTGATAAAAATCATTGACTCGCTTTTTGACGAAATCCATCCCAATCATTTCATTTAATTGGTCCAAGGCGTTTTCTGAAGCCTGTTCAACGTCTTCTTCGACTGCAAATAGACTTTGCCAGTTCTTTTTTATATCTTCTAGGCTGGACAAATGTAATTTTAAGTCATCAATATAGGTCGCCGTATGGAAAACACCCTTAATCGAATCCTCATACTCTTCAGCAGCCTTAAGTAGGTTACCACTAACCTCAATGGAGTCTAACAGTAAATCAGCAAGGTTTTTATATTGTTCAAAAAGCGGTTTGTTTCCCAGAGCTTCAGCAAGATTCATTTTTTCAGTAAGATCTTCAACCTGATCATCTGCTACAGCTAAGAAATTTTGACAAATTTGTATGTATTGTTCTGCGACTTTTTTCTTTGCAGTTCGATTATCTGTTTCCCGAATGGCGGGAAACGTTAGAACATCTAAAATATCTTTTTTCTTTTTCCAATCGTATTGAATAAAATAGTACTTTGCCTTCTCGTTCTCTGGATGTAATTCTAATGCTTTGTGAAGCCACGCTGAAGCTAATGAATCTTGTTTCTTACGCTCTAGACGCGACAGTGCAACTACCGTTAACATCCTCGATACAATTTCAGGGTTTGTTTGATTGCGTATGGCAGTTAATAATTCATTTTCGTTGGCAATAAAGCCTTTTTCATTCAGTTCTGTTTCCCACTGAATTAATTGCTTGTTATCGTGTATAGACTGATTTGTTTGTTGTTGTATCAATAGGATCACTTCTTCTTCAAATTTTCCTTTTAATATTACCACAACCAGTCCGCTAAAGACTAAATTCAATGGATAAAAACGAAAAAAGGACCTGTCAGCTTTGAACAGGTCCTGGTATTAATGTTTTAGGTTTCATCCTTAATTTCTGAACGGTATGATTCAATACTTTCACGACGTCTTTGGTTTTTAGCTTCAATTTGCTGACGTTGTGTTTCGCTATCTGTAAATTCCAGCGAATCTTCAGCAGCTTCAATGTTTTCAAGTGTATCATGAATCATTGCTTGGAGCTTTTCTGCATTATCACTACGATCATCTGGTTTTGGCTTATTGTTATTAGTCATCAGTTTTCCTCCTTGGTGTTGTCAGTTACAAATATAGTTTGTATCGAAGTGAAAAAAATATCACAGAAAAATTTTGAAAAGAAGTAATAACAAAAAAGACCCGCTGGCAATTGCCTGACGAGTCTTTACCATTTTATTATTCACCTTTAGTCTGAATGACTTGTGCATGCTTACCGGATGTATCCTGATGGGTCTTGCCTTTGTTTCCGCCAAAGCCCCTGTCTTTAGTTCCAATATGATTAGGGGCAAAGTGTTTACTATCTCTTTTCGGATTACTCATGTATTATCCCTCCTCCTTAACATTTTGTCCATTTAAAGGAGGAGCATGTTTGGTAATTTATGTGAGTTACTCCGCTTTACCAAGTCGCTTTTCTTCTAAGCGCATTTCAATCTTTTCCATAGCAGCTCTATCTTTCAAAAGTTGACTTTTATTTTCTGATACAAGTTCTGCAAAGGAACGTTTTCTAGGCTTTCTCATGAATATCACCTTCCTTATTTCCTATTCTAACAGTTATTATGCCCTGAAATGGTTTCAATTATTACAACTTTTTGAAAATTATAAAGAAAAGTATGCAATAAAGCTTTAAAGCGCTAACTTGTTAAGTACAAAAAAGACATTGGATTACTCATCCAATGTCTAATTTAGATCATGTGTATATTGTTTCATTGTATCGTGATTCATTGCACCTATATATTTGTATCCAATATTCCCCTTCGTATCGATAAAATACGTTGTTGGAATGGATAGGACTTGATACATTTCGTTTACTTTATCGTCCGCGTCTAATGGAATCGGAAACGTAATCCCATTTTCATCTACAAAGGCTTTAACATCTAAATGCGGGTCAATGTTTACGGCTAAAATGACAACATTATCCCCAGCTTCTTTATGAAATTCCTCCATGGCAGGCATTTCTGCTTTACATGGTGGACACCAAGTCGCCCAGAAATTGAGCATAACTTTTTTCCCTTTTAAATTGGAAAGCTTTACAGTATCGCCTGCTAATGTTTTAAGTTCAAAATCAGGTGCCTTTGCCCCTACTTTTAATCCACCCATATTAGCAGCTTCTTGACTTTCGTTATCGGGTTCAGCCTTTTTATCCATAGCCTGCACAATCGCGACCCCAAGTAAGGCTATTAACACAACAGCAGCGATGACTTTTTTCACCATATCCCGAACCCCCTTGATTCATAATATGCTACATCGATTTTACACTATAAAGTCAGTTGAAATAAAGGTTGTATATGCCAAATATGTGACAATTTAAAAACAGTTTAGTCAAAGTATTCTAGAAAAGCAAATAAAGTTACTTATTTAAGGCGTTAAGCACACTGATTGTCACATATCGCATATTAGTTTTTTATATTTAATCTCGATAATCATCTAAACCCTGCTTTCCGTTATGAAAACCATAGTTTATTTTAGTATACCCTTCTCTTTAATCATATTAGAGATTTATGCTTAGTATAAATTTGTTAAGATGAAGAAAGATGGAGAGGAGTTGGGTTATGAAGATACTCGTTTTAGGGGGAAGTCGCTTTTTAGGAAGAACATTTGTCGAGGCTGCTCAGAAGCAAAACCATGAAGTGACCATTTTTAATCGCGGAAATCAAAATGAAGGGTTTAAAGATGTTGAAATTATTACTGGTGATCGTTTTGGTGACTTAAAGGAACTAAAAAACCGCTATTGGGATGCTGTATTGGACACAAGTGGATTCATTCCTTCTTCAGTTTTAAAGTCGACCGAACTATTAAAAGATCGGGTAAACCATTACACATTTATTTCAAGCATTTCTGTTTATAAAGATTGGGTTCAGGAAAATTTCGATGAAAATTATCCTGTTCACGAAATGTCATTAGCGGAAGCAAATGAACTTAATAATGGGAATGTTTATGAGCATTACGGACAATTCAAAGCTTTATGTGAAGTGATGGCTGAGAAAAATATGCCTGGACGTGTGGTGAATATACGTGCCGGTCAATTAATCGGACCTAACGATTATACCGACCGTATTCCCTATTGGCTACATAGAATTGCCAAAGGCGGTAAGGTTTTAGCACCAGGTAATCCTAACAGACCGGTACAGATGATTGATAATAAAGACTTATCCAATTGGATCTTAAAAATGATAGATAACCAATCAACAGGAATCTTTAATGCAACCGGGCTTGATTACCCACTTACGATGAAAGAATTCCTTGATGCATGTATGAAGGTGACAGGCTCTGAAGCAGAAATCGTGTGGACTTCTGAGAAATTTCTCCTTGAGAACAATGTTGCCCCGTGGACGGAAATGCCTCTTTGGGTACCTGAAGAGTTTCCTCTCGAACCTAAGCTTAAGGAACCATGGAAAGGTACCTTTACTGTTAATATTAAAAAGGCCATTGCGAGCGGACTTACCTTTCGACCTCTTGAGGAGAGTTTAGCGGAAATTTATGACTGGGAAAAGCAGCGTAATCTTGCGGAGGACAAATGGAAGTCTGGAATGCTTGCTGATCGTGAAAAAGAATTGCTAGAACTATGGTCTCGAACTCACGAGTAAATGATGGTTCGCTGATATAATTGAATTATCGTGGATATAATTCGTTTAACACTGATATATGTGTTTTATAACAGAGATATTAAAAATAGCCCCTTTCTCGAGGGGCTATTCTAATGACTACTTTAGATTAATTTTCTTTTTTGCTTTAAGAGTTCGTTAAATTCGGTATCTAATTCGATATATTTAGGGCTTTTACTGTCAATTAGTGATAGTTCACCTAAGATTGAAGCGATTCTATTTTCGATGATCATTAAGGTTTCTTTTTTATCAGTAGGTTCAGCACTATTTTTAGTAAAGTACTCTTCTGGCTTCATTTCCAATCGCTTAATCTTCTGATTATCAAATAAAAGGAGCTTATCGCAAAGTTTATTTAAGAAATAATAATCGTGCGAAACTGTAATAATCGTTCCAGCGAAATCATTTAGCGTTTTTTCAAGCTGCTCCCTGCTTGGTAAGTCTAGATGATTGGTTGGTTCATCTAAGATAAGAACATCATATTGTTTCATTAGCATGTCAACCAGTTTAACACGAGTTCTTTCTCCAAGGCTTAGTGTCCCAATTGGCTTCGTAATAAACTGTTCCTTTAATCCGAGATTGGCAAATAAGGTTCTTGCCCGGAGAATGTTTTCTCGGTCAGTAAAACCTAATGCCTCTAAAGGAGTTTTATCAGCCGGTAAGTTGTCAACATCCTGACTTAGGTACGCAACCTTTAAGGATTCACTTTTCCAAAGCTCTCCGCTAGAAACCGATGTTTCACCAAGGATCATTTTTACTAAGGTCGTTTTACCACAGCCATTTTCTCCTAATAAACCAATACGCTCTCCATTATTAATATAAAAGTGAGAATCGCGGAAAAGGGATCGCTCATCAAACGTCTTCGTTAAGCTCTTCGCCTCAATAATCCTTTTCCCTCTATTTCCTTTCGTATCGAACTGAAATCTGACTTTTGCCTCCTCTAGAGGTTTGTCGATTTTGTTTTTTTCAAGCTCGCTCTGCAATCGCTTCATTTTCGACTTTACTTGCTTGTCACGATTCTTTGCCTTAACCCGGTGGTATTCCTTATTGCCAAAATCTCTGCCTTGCATAGTTGAAGTCTGGTGAGCCTTCTCGGACCATGCCGTTAATTGGTCCATTTGCATTTCTATTTCTTCTTTTTTACGCTGTTGTACTTCATAATGGTGCATGTGTGTTTCCAATCGATGCCGCTTTTCCTTCTGATAATCACTGTAGTTACCATTGTAGAAGTTAATCTTGGTATTCTCAATCTCAAGAATCCGTTTTACCATCTTATCTAAAAAATGACGATCGTGTGAAATAATCAATACTGGTCCCTTAAATTTCTCTAATTCTTCAATTAACCATTCAATCCCTTTAAAATCAAGGTGATTGGTTGGCTCATCAAGAATTAAAAATCCAGGCTTTGACGACCACACATTTGACAATGCAAGTTTTAGCTTTTCACCTCCACTTAGATGGCTAAGCCGATTCTCTTCCCATTCATAAACCTTTTTCAGACCTAATTCTTTTGAGTGCTGTAAGATTTCTCCCTCAGATGATAGGTATTCTTGAAATTCACTACCCTGGTAATCAATTGACTGTGTAAGGTAACCGATCTTTAAATCCGGCGATTTTTCAATGAAGCCTTTATCAGGAGTAAGTTTCCCAGTTAGAATATTGGCTAATGTCGTTTTGCCGGTTCCATTATAGCCAACGAGACCAATTCTTTCGCCATCTTTTATATCAAAAGAAATATTGTCTAAGATTTTCCTAAGATTAAAGTTCATTTCCAATCCGGTTACTTTTATTATATTTCTGTTCATAAAAAAACTCCCTTCGTTTTGAACCTGAAGAGAGTGTTTGAGTCATGTAGTTTACGCAATCATAAATAGCACATGTTTAATAAACCTAAAAAGGCTTACGAGCTATGTTTTGATTGTATTATAAACGTTCAAGACTTAAAAAAGGATAGACTAATCCTATTCTTCAGGTTCACCATTTTTCGCTATTCGAATAAATGTGCTGAAAAAATAAGATTATAACTTCATTCCTCTTTACCATTCCTTTTCGTTTGTTAGTTTTATTTTATTTTACCCAAACCTAGATTGTCAATCATTTCCGAAAAATTAACATTTGAATAGGGATTACCTGTCTCTATTTTATTTTTTAAATTTGTAAGAGTATACTCCTGCCAATCCTCTATATTATCCATATCCCATTTCTCCAAAAATAAAGTATATAAAAAGATCTCTCTAATTTTTAAAAAGATAGGAATTTGTTGAATGAGTTCTTTGCTGATTGTGTGTTCCTGCTTATATCCTCTTAAGTAATTCTCCCAGAATACACTGCTGAACTCTGTGTTTTCTGGTGTAAAGGATGACGCTTGCCAATAGGCATGATAAAAGGAAGTTGCTAAATCATAAGCAAACCAATGATAAGCGGAATCATCGAAATCAAATACAGTAATTTCTCCTTCGTTTACAAAGAAATTCCCCTGGTGAAAATCATTATGTATGAGTCCATATCGGTCGGAATTCACTTCAAAACTCATAAGTTGATTTAATAGCTGCTTATACCTATTTGCAATTATTCCAGATTTGATTTTTGGGAGAAGTTTTAATATGTCAGGGTTGTCTAGACTCCAAGCCGGCCGGGTTACCTTAATATCTTTTGAAACTTGGTGCATTTTTCCTGTAACTCTTCCCCATTGAAAAAATAAATCTTTGTTCCATTCCTCGCGTTCGGTTACATCCACAGGCTTCCCTTTCGCTTTTTCAAAACAAACAATATAATTTTGATCATTGTTTTCGATGAACCTGCCATTTGGAGATTTTATTGGTAAGGAAACAGGTATTCCTTTTGCTCCAAGAGCCTGTAAAAAGGCTAATTCACTTTCAATTTCAGTAAGTCGTCGTCTGTTACGTGATGAAAGTCTAAAAATTAGGTTTTGATAACTGAGTACTGTGTTATGAAACCCTTCACTGATTGGAATTAGTTCCTTCATATTAATTCCATAGATTTGATCTAACGACATAGTTAATCCTTTCTAAAAAACCACCATGCAAAAACTGCATGGTGGTTTGAATGTTATGCTTGTAATTTTTCGCGAAGTACCATTGGAAGGATACCACCATGACGGTAGTAATCAATTTCAACTTCAGAATCGAAGCGAACAAGTACTTCAAATTCTTTCTTGTTGCCATTTTCGTCAGTAGCAGTAACTTTTAGTAAATCACGTGGTCTTACGTCTTCACCAACTTGCACATCGATTGTTTCTTTACCAGTTAAACCAAGTGTTTCAGCGCTTTCGCCATCTTTAAATTGAAGTGGAAGAACGCCCATTAATACAAGGTTTGAGCGGTGAATACGCTCGAAGCTTTCAGCAAGAACTGTTTTAATACCTAAAAGGTTGGTACCTTTTGCAGCCCAGTCACGTGAAGAGCCCATTCCGTAATCTTTTCCAGCAAGAACAATAAGTCCAGTGCCGTTTTCTTTGTATTTCATGCATGCATCATAAATTGATGTAACTTCACCTGTTGGCCAGTAAGTTGTTACTCCACCTTCTGTACCTGGTGCGATTTGGTTACGAATACGAATGTTTGCAAATGTTCCACGCATCATAACTTCGTGGTTACCTCGGCGTGAACCGTAAGAGTTAAAGTCACGAGGTTGAACACCTTTTTCTAATAAATATTTTCCAGCTGGAGTATTTTTACCAATTGCTCCTGCAGGAGAGATATGGTCAGTTGTTACGGAATCTCCGAACTTACCTACAACACGTAATCCTGTTAAAGGTTCAACTGTACCTGGTTCAGGTGATAATCCTTCAAAGAATGGTGGGTTTGCAATGTAAGTGGAATCCTCATCCCAAGTATATAATGGCTCATTACTTGTTTTGATTTCGTTCCAACGCTCGTTATCGCCGAACACATTCGCATATTCTCTGCGGAATAGTTCAGGTGTTACAGTGCGTTTAACAACATCATTTACCTCAGCCGTTGATGGCCAGATATCATTAAAGAATACATCATTACCATCTTTGTCTTTACCAATTGGTTCATTAGCAAAATCGATGTTCACTGTACCCGCAAGTGCATATGCCACTACTAGTGGTGGAGAAGCAAGGTAGTTTGCTTTTACAAGCGGATGAATACGTCCTTCAAAGTTACGGTTACCTGAAAGTACAGAAGTAACTAATAGATCGTTTTCAGCGATTGTTTTTTCAATTTCTTCTTTTAATGGACCAGAGTTACCAATACATGTCGTACAGCCATAACCAACAAGGTTGAAGCCAATTTCCTCTAAGTAAGGGAGTAATCCGGAATCACGAAGGTAACCAGTAACAACTTTAGAACCTGGTGCCAAAGAAGTTTTAACGAATTTAGGAACTTCCATTCCTAATTCAACTGCCTTTTTCGCAACAAGACCTGCACCCACTAATACATATGGGTTAGAAGTGTTCGTACAGCTAGTGATAGAAGCAATAGCAACTGCACCAGTTTTAATGGTTGTTTCATCACCATTTTGGAAATTAACCTTAGCTGACTTTTCAAGCTCATCCGCTTGTAAGCCGAAGCCTTGGTTTCCTTGTGGTGCAGAAACTGCCTTTACAAACTCTTCTTTCATTTTTGAAAGTGGAATCAAATCTTGTGGACGCTTAGGACCTGAAAGATTTGCTTCGATAACGGAAAGATCAATTTCAACCACATTTGTATAAACTGGCTCGAAAGATGGATCAAAGAATAATCCGTTTTCTTTACAGTATTGTTCTACTACATTGATGTGTTCTTCTTCACGACCAGTTAAACGCATATATGCAAGGGACTCATCATCAATTGGGAAGAATCCACATGTTGCACCATATTCAGGAGCCATGTTCGCAATTGTTGCACGGTCTGCTAATGGAAGGACAGATACTCCAGGTCCGAAGAATTCAACAAATTTGCCAACTACACCTTGGCTGCGAAGAACTTGAGTTACTTTTAAAGCTAAGTCAGTTGCAGTAGCACCGTTTGGAAGCACTCCAGTTAACTTAACTCCGACTACTTCAGGTACTGGGAAGTATGAAGGCTGTCCAAGCATTCCTGCTTCTGCTTCGATACCGCCTACACCCCATCCAAGAACACCAAGGCCATTAATCATGGTTGTATGTGAGTCAGTTCCAACTAATGTATCAGGATATGCTTCTAATTCACCATCAGCAGTTTCTGCTACGTGGACAACATCTGCTAAGTACTCAAGGTTAACTTGGTGTACGATACCAGTTGCTGGTGGAACTGCACGATAATTATTGAATGATTTTTGAGCCCAGCTTAGGAACTGGTAACGCTCAGCATTACGTTCAAATTCTAAATCCATGTTAACTCGTAAAGAATCAGCTGAACCGTAAGCATCAACCTGTACAGAGTGGTCGATTACTAGATCAACGGTTTTCTCAGGATTAATTTTATCTGGATCTCCACCAAGGTCAGCCATTGCTTTTCTTAATGAAGCAAGGTCAACTACTGCTGGAACACCAGTGAAGTCTTGTAGGATAACACGTGACGGTTTAAATGGAACATCTACTTCTTTAAGTTCATCTGTTCCCCATTTTGCTAAGTTTTCAACGTGCTCTTTTCCGATGACACGGCCATCGTATTGACGAAGCACAGATTCAAGTAATACTTTTACGGAATATGGCAATTTAGAAACCTTGCCAATACCTGCCTCTTCAAGTGCACTTAAGCGGTAGTAGTGATAGCGTTTACCGTTTACTTCAAAGGAAGTACGTGCGTTAAATACGTCATTTTTCACCATTGTAAAGCCCCCTCATTCGTCTTCATTAAATAAAATTAACGAAAAGTCGAAAAGTTTGAATTTTCCTATCCATCCCTACTTTTCTCACAATTCTAATCTTAATACAACCTTCTACATAAGTAAATAACAAGAAAGTTATTGTGATTGATAAGTTTTTCTTATGATATTTCCGTATAATGTTCAAAATATTTAGAAAAATCTTATAAGAACGTGTGACTGAATAATCATAAGGATTAGAATTATGTACATATTTATTATCTCAAAAAACTTTTTTCTTGTCATTTATTTTACCTTAAAAGGAAATATTATCATTATCAGAGGGAATTCTACAGAATTCTCCTAGGAGGTGAATGATGTGCAAAGAAGAAAGTCAAATCATGTTATTCCAGGCGCAAATGCTGCTAAAGGTCAGGGTCAAGGAGCAGGATTTAACGAGGAAATGGCAAACGAACCGTTAACAATAAAGGAAAAAATGAACAATAAAAAACGGAAGAAGAACCAATAAACGGTACGAACCTTTCGTTTTCGAAAGAAAAAGCAGGAGAATTCCCCTGCTTTTTAACCTTGGATTTAATCTGGGAGATTAACTTCTGCAACGATGCTCTGCAGATCCTGCTGAAAACGTTCAAGTTGTGCTCTTTGGTGTTCGGTTGCAACTTCCAAAGCATTTTCAATTTGCTGGTATGCTTCATTTACTTCTTCTTTTAAATGCTTCAATTGATGCCCGTAACTAGCGTTGTCACTAATGATTGTCGCAGCAAGTCCTTGGGCTTCCTCATATCCTTGCTGAGCAGCTTGAAAAGCTTGCTGCTTATCCTTATTGTACGGAAATTTTTGAGTCACGATATCACTCCCCTCAATCTTTTATAACGTTAAATTGCACACCTTGAACTGAAAATATTCAGCATAAAAAGTCAGCAGCATTGCATCCTAACACTATAGGAGGGATGAAAATGGTGAACAAAAACGACGGCAAGGATATGAGAAGAAATCAACCAAAAATTTCTGGTCAGCCTGAGCCATTAAGTGGTTCTCATAAAGTAAAAAATCGAAACCATTCTCGTGCAAAACATAATACACATCATGATATGTAGAAAAGCGCAAGGTGCCTGCCTAGCGGCGACAGGCATAATACGGGCCAGCTAGAAGGTTGTTCTTAAACTTTCTGGACGGATTGTAGGAAATGTGGAGGCGACTGTTCTGGGACGAAGGCATAAGACAAACCCTGTAAGAAGGCGGTTTTTGCCTTCTTCAGGGGATGGCTTATGACCGAGGAAAAAGCGATTTTTCTTTTTCCACTGAGCCGATGGCACCTAGAGCTAGACAATTCTCCTAAGTAGACAAAACGATTTACTCCTAGTTTCTAGGACACTAAAAATAGTTCTAACCCCCTCTAGACCGATGAGGGGGTTGCTTTTATAATTGGAGTAAGGCTTGAAATAAAAGATATTCTTCTTCCTCGGTAACGGTTCTTAAATCAATGATAAATTCATCCTTTTGAATCCGTCCCACAATTGCTGGTTTACATTCTGTTCTTAATTTTCTTCCGACCTGTTCTGCTGTAAGAGTGTGATGTTTAAGTGAAATGACCAAGGTTGGCAGCTGAACATCCGGCATCGTTCCCCCGCCTACTTGACTTGTACCAGGGGAAATTTTCGCCTGAAAATTATCTGTACCCTGTAACAAGTTTGTAACAAACCTCTTCGTTCTTTCGTCTAATTTATCAATAGAAACTAATAAATCACGGATGGTGGGAATGTTATGTACTCCCTTTTCTCCGCGTGCATAATCAATTAACGTACCTTCTAGCGCAGCCAGTGTCATTTTGTCAACCCGAACCACGCGTGCTAATTGGTGCTTTTTTAAATGATCAATGATCTTCTTTTTCCCAGCAATAATTCCTGCTTGAGGTCCACCTAGCAGCTTATCACCACTAAAGGTAACAATATCCGCACCCAATTCGATGACCTCTCTTACAACTGGTTCATCTCCAATTCCGTGCTTTCTAAAGTCAAAAAGAGCACCACTGCCAAGGTCTTCATAATAAATTACATCTTCCGAACTTTGAGTTAGCGCAATAAGATCTTCTGTCTCGACTGATTTAGTAAATCCAATCACCTTGAAATTACTTGTATGTACTTTCATGACAATAGCCGTTTCAGAATGAAGGGCATTTTCATAATCATATAAATGAGTTTTATTTGTTGTTCCGACTTCCACTAATTTTGCTCCGCTTTCTTCCATGATGGAAGAGATACGGAAGGAGCCGCCAATTTCTACTAACTGACCTCTCGAAACAATAACTTCTTTATTTTCTGCAAGCGCTCTTAAAACAAGATAAACCGCGGCAGCATTATTATTGACGACCATCGCAGCTTCTGCCCCGGTAATTTTTTTAAGTAGAGCTTCTACATGGCTATGCCTTGAACCTCTCTCCCCTTCATTTAACTTATATTCAAGGTTTGAGTAATTTTGTGCTGTTTCTACGACATGATGGATGGCATTGTCACTTAGTCTCGCTCTACCAAGATTAGTATGAAGGATGGTTCCTGTTGCATTGATTACTTTTTCAATGGTATACGAAAGTTGTTTCTTAATGTTTCCACTTAAAAGGTGAAAAACATCATCTATAAACTGATTTGTGCCCGGGGTTGCGCCATACCAGTCTCCGTTTAATATTAATGACCTTATTTGGTCGACAGCTTCCTTTAACTGATTTGTTAATTGGGTAACATCGAGATGATTCTCCCTAAGGAGGGCTTCGAACTGTTCATGATTTTGCAGTTCATGTACAGCCGGAATTGAACGTAACCAATCTTTCACCACAAAAACTCCTTTACTTTCCTACTTTTGGCCTATTATATCATTTCACGTTTTCATTCTGAATGAATAAAATAAACCGTGCAAGGGGGATTGTTATGAAATCCAAAAAAAATATACAGCCCATCGATTTTGACCTTGTGGAAAAGTGGTTGGAAAACTACTGCCTTGATCCTCTAACTACACAAGATGACGTGACTCAATTTCGAATCGATTTATACGAGACAGATAAAGAATGGATTGTCGAGGCATTACTTAATGAGTATAACAGCTCGGAAATTAAAGTATTTATTGAAGATAAGAAGCTCGTTATTACTGCTGATAAATCTTCCACTCCCTCTAATCAACAAAAGAGAGTACGTACTATCCAGTTCCCCTTTCAGGTTATTAATCAAAAAGTAAGTGCAAATTACATTAATGGAATATTAGAGGTTCTGATTTCAAAAACTGAAAAAGGTCTAGGGAAAAACTGTTACATTACACTGCCCTAAGTTATCTTATGGCATTATTTTTTTGCGATACTAGCTAACATAATAACGTTATAGAAAACAAAAACCCTCAAATCAAATGTTGATATGAGGGTTTCGTTTATTTTTCTGAAATTTTATTAATGATATCCTCGGTGTCTGGAAACACACCAGTATCTAGTTTGGAATAGATCTTTTCCCCATTGACGGTTACTTCAAATGCTCCACCTGAGACAGGGATTAATTCCATTTTTCCAATCTTACGGTTAAAGTGTGTAAAAAGTTCTTCCGCGAAACTCGCGGCTTTTGGTGCGTAGTTTCATTGCATGCAAAATTCTACAGTTACATGATAGATGTTCATTTTACTCCTCCATTACATCCAAAGCTAGTTTCCTGCATCGCCATAGTAAAAATATTTTAACGTATGGTTATTTTCCATGCAAATCTTTTGCTTCTATAATATGTGCCATTTTGAATTGAAACAGTTATACTAATTATTGGAGGTGGATTTGTTGAGTGAGCAAGAGAAAATACGCCTAACCTCTTTATCAACTAAAGCGGGCTGAGGCTGTAAAATTGGTCCTGAGGACCTGGCGCAAGTTTTGCGTCATTTACCTAAGCAAGACCCTGTTCCAGAATTACTAGTGGGACATGAAACTTCTGATGATGCAGGTGTGTATCAGTTAACTGACTCGATTGCCCTAATTCAGACGGTCGATTACTTTACACCAATTGTGGACGACCCATATATGTTTGGACAGATTACTGCTGCAAACGCGTTAAGTGATGTTTATGCAATGGGTGGAGAACCGAAAACAGTATTAAATATTGTTGGTTTCCCAATCAAAAAGCTCGGAGCTGAAATGCTTTCAGATATACTCCGAGGTGCAGCGGATAAAGTAAAAGAAGCTGGAGCCTTAACAGTTGGAGGACATTCGATTGATGACCAAGAGCCAAAATTTGGTTTATCGGTTACGGGAATCGTTCACCCTGACAAGGTTTGGAAGAACGTTGGCGCAAAGCCGGGAGATGTTTTGGTAATAACAAAGCCAATAGGTGTAGGAATTATCACTACGGGCATTAAACGAAGCGTTGTCACGTCTTTACAAGAACAAACGGTCACCGAAACAATGGCTGAGTTAAATAAAACAGCAGCCGAAGTGTTAACGAACTATCATCCTCACGCTGTCACGGATGTAACCGGATTTGGATTATTAGGACATAGTAGTGAAATGGCACGCGGAAGTAATGTTAGCTTTGAGATATCCTACTCTATGGTTCCAATTTTGGAAGGTGCATTAGAGTTAGCTAGAGATGGTGTTGTTCCAGGTGGATCAAAATCGAATCATAAATGGTTATTGAATGATGTAGTCTATGAGGATCTTCTACCTGAGGAACAATTAGTTCTTTGTGATGCGATTACATCAGGTGGCCTTCTCGTTTCCATGAGTGAAGAAGAAGCTGTCCAATATGTGGACAACCTTCATGCAGCAGGAAAACACCATGCTGCCATTGTTGGAATGGTTACGGAGAAGAAAGAGAAAGTGATTTATGCAAAAAGATAACAGCTTGGCATCTGCTACGCTGTTATCTTTTTGTTATTTTAGAGGTGGGTGCTTCACTGAAGCATACAATTTTTACAAAAAGGTGTACAGTTTCTACAAAAAACCATACAGGTTCTACAAAGAAGTGTACAGTTTCTACCAAAAACCATACAGGTTCTACAAAAAAGCCTACAGTTCTTACAAAAAACTATACAGGATCCACAAATGGCTGAATAAACCCTATAATCTAATGACATTTTTTGAAAATAAAAAAGATGACCGAATGAATCTGGTCATCTTTTTTAACATATTATTGGATTCCACTCGGTTTGGTTTTGTTCATCGTCAATTTATTAGTTAGTTTCTTAATCATATCTTCAGTCATTTTAGCTAAATCGTATTCAATCTTAAAGCCCCACTCTTCTTCTGATGCAATGGCATCGATGGAATTTGGCCAGCTGTCAGCAATTCTTTGGCGGACAGGATCTACATTATAAGTTAGTTCAAATCCTGGGATATGTTTCTTAATCTCATTTGCGATTTCCTCTGGGGCAAAGCTCATTGCTGTAACATTGAACGAGTTACGGTGTTTAAGCTTGCGTGGGTCTGCCTCCATCAAATCGATAATCGCATTAAGCGCATCCGGCATATACATCATATCCATATAGGTTCCTTTATCGATGTAGGATGTATATTTTCCATTTTTAAGGGCTTCATAATAAATTTCCACAGCGTAGTCGGTTGTTCCCCCGCCAGGCATGGCAACGTAAGAAATTAAGCCTGGGAACCTTAGTCCCCTCGTGTCGACTCCGAATTTGTGATAATAGTAATCGCCCAAAAGTTCGCCAGCTACTTTATTAACGCCGTACATCGTCGTGGGGCGCATGATGGTATCCTGTGGTGTACTGTCTTTTGGTGTTGACGGTCCAAATGCACCAATCGAACTTGGAGTGAAAAATTGTGCATTAAGCTCTCTTGCTGTTTCTAATGCATTCATCAAACCACCCATATTTAAATTCCAAGCTAAGACTGGTTTCGCCTCAGCTGTGGCAGATAATAGTGCGGCTAAGTGCATGATGGTATCAACCTTATACTTTTTCGCAATTTCGCCCATCATGTTTAGATCTGTAACATCTAAGACTTCAAATGGACCGCTCTGTGCAGCTTCACTGTCATTCTTTCTTATATCAGTAGCAATAACATTATCCGTACCATACGTTTCCCGTAATTTCATGGTGAGCTCAGAACCGATTTGCCCTAATGCACCTGTAATTAATATCCGTTTCATTTTTCTCCGCCCTCTCACTTTTGTCATGAAATCTCGCCCATTGAAGGGTTTCTATGATTAAATAATGCCCATTTCTTTGCCGACTTTTTCATAAATAGCAATGGCTTGATCAAGCATTTCTTTTGTATGTGCAGCTGTTGGCATATTGCGAACACGTCCTGTTCCTTTAGGAACCGTAGGGAATACAATTGCCTTTGCATATACTCCCTCTTCATTCAAACGTTTGCTAAATTGCTGTGTTAATGACTCGTCACCAATAATACATGGAGTAATCGGAGTTTCACTGTTTCCAATATTAAAGCCTAATTCCTTTAAGCCTTTTTTGAGGTAATCTCCATTCTCCCAAAGCTTTTTATTAAGCTCTGTGCTTTCCATTAAGAGTTCAATGGATTTCTTGCTTGCTGCTACATCTGCTGGTGTTAAAGAGGTAGAGAATAGGAATGGACGGCTGCGGACCTTTAACCAGTCAATTAAATTCTTTTTCCCTGCAACATATCCACCCACTACACCAATTGCCTTGGAGAGGGTCCCAATTTGGAAATCGATTTTATCGGACAAGCCGAAATGCTTAACTGTACCAGCTCCATCACCTAGGACACCTGATCCATGTGCATCATCTACATATGTAATGAGGTCAAATTCTTCAGCAATTTTTACGATTTCTGGTAATAATGCAATGTCCCCATCCATGGAAAATACACCATCAGTAATAACCATGATTTTATTGTATTGACCAGATTCCTTTGCTTCCTTAGCTTTTGCTCGCAAATCTTCCATATCGGAATGATTTACACGAATAATCTTTGCCCTAGACAAGCGGCAGCCATCAATGATCGAAGCATGGTTTAATTCGTCGGATAAAATGGCATCATTTTTATCCATAACAGCTGAAATGGCTGCCATATTACAATTGAATCCTGATTGATAAGCTATTGCTGCTTCTGTATGTTTGAATTCTGCTAATTTCTCCTCAAGCTCAACATGAAGCTTTAATGTTCCGTTAATTGTCCGAACGGCTCCAGCTCCTACACCGAAGGTTTCAATTGCCTCCGCTGCTGCTTGCTTCAAACGTTCATCTGTTGCTAATCCTAAATAGTTATTAGAAGAAAGATTAACTAACTGTTTACCATTTATTGTAATCATTGGACCATTTGGACTTTCTAATGGATCGATGACATTATATAGACCCTTACCTTTTAAATCTTCTAGGTTTTCGTTTAAAAATTGCTCCAAAATAGTACTGGACACATTTATTCCCCCTTATTGTCGCTTTTAGAAAAACATTTGTCCGCCTTAGACGGACACTCGAATTCTTGATGAATACCAGTTTTAAAGGATTTCTGTAATATACTTTACCATGTTTTTTCGAAAATGTGCATACCTAGAGGACATTTTTGAAAAATTTTTTTTGCATTTTTAGGTTATCCATTTTGAAATCAAGTTATTTTTCAAATTGAGTAAAAAAGGTATAATGGAAGCCATACTCTTTTTAAGCATAGAAAGGATGTAACATGTGGATTTCATTTCATCACTTATTTACACAATTCTCGTAGGCGGCATTTTTGTCTTTATTTTGATTTACCTTTATGATTGGTTATTTGGTGAAAAACAAGATAAACAAATTCGTAAAATTCACAAATACTACCACAATGAAATCGTCCAAAAGGTCGAAATGCTTGAGCACCAGCCGAAAAAATTCACCTTATATCAAGTGAAAACAGACAAAGAAACAAAACGAGTGAAAATAAAGCCAGGCTATAAAGTCATTAAAATGGTAAAGAAAAAAGAACCTACCCTTTAGAATGGATAGGTTCTTTCGGCTAAACATCGCTATTTCACTTTTAATCTTCTTAATTTCGCAGAAGATTGGTTCACTTTTTCCAGTGCTTCTTGATATTCTACTTCTAATCGTTTAATGATATCTGCTGTGGATTCGATTTTATCAATGGCACCTACACCATGGCCCGCGGACCAAATATCACGCCAAGCTTTCGCCTCAGATTTACCATGCATAGTATCAAAATCAACTTTTTCCTTTTTAACCAACTGCGCTGGATCAAGTCCTGCCTTTACGATACTAGGAATAAGCATGTTCGCCCGAACACCCGAAAACGCATCCGTTAAGATGATATCCTCCTGTGTAGAATTTACAAGCATTTCCCGATATTCATCATGTGCCATACTTTCAGTCGCAACAATAAATCTTGTTCCCATATACGCTAAGTCAGCCCCTGCTGCCTGTGCGGCTAATATTCCCTTACCGGTTGATATAGCGCCAGCAAGTACAATAATACCGTCCCAAAAAGTACGGACCATATCAACAAAGGCGAAGCTGTTAATTTGTCCAGCATGACCACCCGCACCACTTGAAACCAAAATCAACCCGTCAACACCCGTTTCTGCAGCCTTACGAGCAAATTTCAGATCACTGACATCGGAGAAGACTAATCCTCCATATTCATGAACAATTTCTACCACGTGTTTTGGACTACCTAAAGAAGTGATGACCAATTGCGGCTTGTGTTTTTTAATTAACTCTAATTCATCCTGAAGACGGCTATAGGTACTATGTACAACCATATTCATCGCCCATGGAGCAATCTTACGTTCAGGTTCTGCAGTCCTAGCTGCTTCTAATTCCTCATTTAACTGACCCATCCATTGATCAAGCACCTCGATTGGTCTTGCATTTGGAGCTGGAAATGAACCAATTACGCCATTTAAACAACAATTTTTTACGAGTTCTGGTCCAGACACTAAAAACATCGGAGCTGAAATAACTGGGAGCTTTAACTGATTCCACCAATTTTCAGGGATTGATTTTCGCATGTTTGACACTCCTTCATTTTAGAATTTTCTGAATAATTTTCCTATTATTATAGTAACTGAAAATGAATGGTTATTCAATCGTAGAATAAGGCCTTTTATTATAAAATATAAAGCGTTTTTGCAACACGAACATTGAGTTGTTAAAAATATCTATCGTTCGTCTTTTGGTAAAAAACAATTGCTTTCCTTTTTCACCATGTTATAATGAGATTAAATTTATAAGGTTTCACTCATATAATCGCAGGGATAAGGCCTGCAAGTTTCTACCGGATTGCCGTTAACAATCCGACTATGAGTGGGTAATGCTTAAGGCGCTATTTTGCGTCCATACATTCGGTAAAAAGCCCAAATGTCATTGCCTCACTCAAATATTGATGTGAGCCATGACATTTGGGCTTTTTTATTTTTTCATAGGGGGATACACATGAGATTACTAGAAGAAAAGATTAAAAAGGATGGCAGAGTCCTTAATGAAAATGTGTTAAAGGTTGATTCATTTTTAAACCACCAAATAGAACCTAGTTTAATGTTTGAACTTGGGAAAGAGTTTGCAAAGCGATTTGCAGGTGAAGGAATTACGAAAATTGTAACAATCGAGTCATCAGGGATTGCTCCTGCTGTTATGGCTGGATTACAAATGAATGTTCCAGTTATTTTTGCGCGAAAAAGAAAATCTGTTACTTTAACCGATGACCTTCTGACAGCAAGTGTTCATTCTTTTACTAAAAACGAAACGAATGAACTGGCGATTGCAAGCAAGTTTTTAAATGATAACGATAAAGTTCTCATTATCGATGACTTTCTTGCAAACGGTCAGGCTGCTCTCGCTTTAGTCGAGATGGTCCAACAAGCAAATGCAGCGATTGCTGGCATAGGGATTGTCATTGAAAAATCCTTCCAACCTGGCGCTCAGAAATTGAAAGATCAAGGATTACGGGTAGAATCATTAGCAAGAATCGCCTCTTTATCAAATGGAGAAGTAAGTTTTATAACTGAGAAAATGGAGGAATTGGTCTAATGAAACAACATCCCGTCAAAATCGCATCTTTAGGAATTCAACATGTTTTAGCGATGTATGCAGGAGCTGTTATCGTCCCTCTTATCGTTGGCGGTGCTTTAAATCTAACAGGAGAGCAATTAACCTATTTGGTCTCTATTGACATTTTGATGTGCGGGATCGCGACTATTTTACAAGTATGGCAGAATCGCTTTTTCGGAATTGGCTTGCCGATTGTATTAGGATGTACTTTTACTGCGGTGGGTCCAATGATTGCGATTGGCGGAGCATATGGTGTTTCGTCTATTTACGGCTCGATTTTAGTTTCTGGTTTAATTGTTGTCTTGATTTCACAGTTCTTTAGTAAATTAATCAAATTCTTCCCTCCTGTTGTTACAGGATCAGTTGTTACGATTATCGGTATTACTCTAATTCCTGTGGCTATGAACAATATCGCTGGCGGACAAGGCAGCCCTGATTTTGGCAGCCTCTCTAATATTAGCTTAGCTTTTGGAACATTATTATTTATAATCCTGCTCTATCGTTTTACAAAAGGATTTATTCGATCTATTTCAATCCTAATAGGATTAGCAGCGGGTACGCTTGCAGCAGCTTTAATGGGCAAGGTGAATTTTGCAGCTGTTGGTGAAGCTTCATGGTTTCATATGGTAAAGCCTTTTTATTTCGGTACTCCGACCTTTGAATGGACTCCGATTGTTACGATGACTCTTGTAGCGATTGTAAGTTTAGTAGAATCTACAGGAGTCTATTTTGCACTAAGTGATATCACTGGAAGAAAGCTTAAGGAAAGTGATTTAGCTAAAGGTTATCGTGCAGAAGGACTTGCGATTATGTTAGGAGCATTATTTAATGCATTCCCATATACTACCTACTCACAAAATGTTGGGCTTTTACAATTGACAGGTGTTAAGAGTAAAAATGTTATCTACACCATGGGTACGATGTTAATCTTCTTAGGATTCGTTCCTAAAATTGGTGCTTTAACAACCGTTATTCCAACCTCAGTTTTAGGCGGAGCGATGGTTGCTATGTTTGGAATGGTTATTGCTTATGGCATTAAAATGTTAAGCAAAGTAGAATTTGCTTTACAAGAAAATCTGTTAATCATAGCATGTTCTGTGGGTATGGGTCTCGGAGTTACGGCAGTTCCTGATTTATTTGCACAGCTGCCAGAAAGCGTAAAAATCTTAACCAATAACGGGATTGTAGCGGGGAGCTTGACGGCTATCTTTTTAAATATTGTGTTTAATGTTGCTAAGCCAGGTAAACAAATCGAATCAGCAAAAGCGAGCAGTCAAGGGACTGCTTAAATAGAAATTAAATATCCAACATATTAACACATAAAATATGTTGATACGTTGCCTACATTTTCTTAACAAAATGTGATTATGAGGTGACGAAAATGAAGAGAAAAAGATAACTAATAGATTAGTTAGTGAAGATTCTAATTCTGTAATTTTTACATTTGAACAAGCTTATGAGTACTTTCTTATCTAAGAGACGAGCATTTCAATTTTAAAACTAAAGAGTATGGATTATCTATTCAGACTACTAATGCTCGTCTTAGATTCTTAAAAACCTTTTATAATTTCTTAAATAAAGAAGAATTAGTTAAAATCAATCCTCCTGAACAGGTAAAATTCATCAAAGAGGATGAGCGGATTTTTCAACCGCTTAATGAAACAGAAATACAAAAATTGCTAAATGTTCCTGATTCAAGTAAATATCCGCAATTTCGAGATAAATGTATCAAAAACTAAATTTAAAAAAAGCAAAAAACATAGGCTGTTTAACATATTATACATGACTAATATGTAAACAACCTATTTATTAGGAATACTCCTCAACAATCGCGCCCTGTTCTTGAGTAAGATTATGATTGTATGGACATATGAAATTAACTATTAGGAAATTGCCTCAAGTGTTTTAGATAAAGCCTATGTTAAATAACTCTGTTGATATTTGATTAAGACGAACGTTCGTTCTATAATATGGAATAATCATTTTATTTCGGGACGATACCTAGCAATCTTCTACCCATTAACCATATTGCCAAACCAGTTCCCCACAAGATTAGGGCAGAGCCAAATCCTACTACAGACATAAATGCATTTATCTGATGTTCCCCCATCGTGACCTTCGCAGGCACAAACAGTAATGTAATAATAGCTAGTAAACAAAGGAGTGAGCCTGTAAAATAATAGAGTCTGACTTGGAAAAGAGGGGCCAATGGGAAAAAA
>NZ_BAWM01000085.1 GCF_000759675.1 Neobacillus niacini
GGGTGGTAATATCGGGATAGTTTCGGGTATAAGCCTTTTTTAAAAAGAATAAATGAATCAGAACCCATCCATTTTTAAATTAGGGGATAAATGGAATCCCTTCTCGAAAATACAGCAGATGCAGATAATTCATATTAAGTTCATAACTTTCCCAGCCACCTTAATTTACTAGCCTCATAATAAAGGTAAAAGGAGTGGTTGAATTGAGCCGATTTGTTATTATGGAATTACAAATGAAAGAAGAATTACCTATGTTATATGACATTTATTTTAGGGGACAGGTTCTACTTCAT
>NZ_BAWM01000084.1 GCF_000759675.1 Neobacillus niacini
GTAAACCATATGTACAAGGTGATAAAGCCGAGTGAACAAGTGCTGATAAAGTAAAAAAAGTTTCCCCAAAAATAGGGCTTAACCTATTGGGAATTCACATGAACGGATGCATATGATAGGGTAGCCGAAGCGCCATAGCCGCTTAACCTCCATTGCACATACACCTTAATAGGAATTCTCAAATACAAAAAAGCCCTACAAGGGCTTTTTTGTATTTTTAAGAAAAGTGTAATTGGTTTTTACTTAGAAACA
>NZ_BAWM01000083.1:0-14723 GCF_000759675.1 Neobacillus niacini
ATAGGAATTCTCAAATACAAAAAAGCCCTACAAGGGCTTTTTTGTATTTTTAAGAAAAGTGTAATTGGTTTTTACTTAGAAACAGATAACTGCTCCAACGATGATTAACAAGATAAACAATACAACGATTAATGCAAAACAACCGCCACCGAAACCGACGCCGCCGTAGCCGTATCCACCACAACCACCAAATCCGCCGTATCCACCATATCCAAACATTAGATAGCCCTCCTTTATATACATTCCTTATAAAATATGCTGAGAAATTAAGGTGGGAAGGGCTATTTCACTAGTTTTTACGAGGACAAATCTACGGAATATGATTAAAGCAGTAGATAGTGAGCCGAGCGCTGCTGAAAAATGCCTAATTTTTTTATTCAAGTAACGGTGCAGGTTACTTAAAGAAGGTGACAATATGGCTTTACAGATTTACTCACGACATAACAGGGCGTGTCCATTACGTAGATCCCTTGACGAAGGAGCTGCGCATAGAAGTAGGGCATGGCGAATTTGAAAGTTTTAAATCCATTTTGGGAATTTATATGGCAAAAGAACAATATAAAATAATGAAAGGAGGAGAGTCATAAAATGCGGATAATGAGCAATAATTTTCATGCGCGAGCGGGTATGGTGTATATGATGACCAATAATGAAGTAATGAATCAAGTCGTTGCCTTTTACATGGACCTGAATGGAATGCTCACCTTTGTGGGTTCCTACCCAACCTATGGAAGAGGTACTGGTACAAAGGAAGTTTCTACTGCTACTGCAAACGATGGCGTCGACCCCTTAGCGTCACAAGGCGCACTAACTTTGTCCCGAGATGGAAGTTTCCTACTTGCGGTTAACGCAGGCAGCCATAGTATCAGTAGTTTCACCATAACCGAAAGAGGAGTACCCTTGCTTGTGGATGTGAAGCCATCAGGAGGTGCTCAACCCAATAGCGTAAATGTATTTGGTAATCTCCTCTATGTTTCCAATGTAGGTAATGCTGCTAACAATTTTGCATCCAATATCACTGGTTTTCAAATAGATAATAATGGACGGCTTACTCCTATTCCCGGATCTACCCATTCTCTCAGCAATTTCAATGCTCAGCCGGCGCAGGTTCTCTTTACTCCAGATGGCAGTAAAATCGTTGTTTCCGAGCTGACTTCCAACCATCTCAGTGTATTCCATGTGAATAAAAATGGTACTCTTACAGGACCAATCGTAAATGATTCTTATGGTCAAGGACCATTGGGCGTTTATTTTCTATCCTCTGGAATACTCTTAGTTACAGAAGCAGTTTCAAATACGCTGTCATCTTATTCATTGAGCAACGACGGTATCCTTCATGTGATCAGCGGCTCTGTACCAAACGGATATAAGACTGCTTGTTGGGTTGTAACAACGCGGGATGAACGTTTTGCATACATTACCAACACCTTAAGCGGTAACATCTCCACCTACCAAATCGATCCCAATGGAGCACTGTCTGTTGTCAGGCATATTACCAGTACTCCGCCAGGTACACCTCCAGGTCTGCCGATGGATGTTGGAGTGAGTAAAGATGGACGGCATTTTTACACCCTTAACGGAAATCAGGGTACAATCTCAGTATTTAATATACAAGATGATGGTAGTCTGGTTAGATTGCAGGTTGCTGCTTGGACTAACTTTCCTTATCTTGGATCGCAAGGGCTAGCTGTTCTTTGATTCTATTGGGTTCACTATATTGGCTGGAATAGGAAATAAAGGAGTTGCTAAAAAAGCTGCCGACATACTGGTGGCTTTTGTTATGAGAAATATAATTGTACAAGATTGTGAAGAAATGTACTTAAACAAACAGGTGCAAGAGTTCAATATCAGAGCTATCATTGTGGCAGCTTTTCTTATTGTGCTAACGAAGCAGTATAGTTAAATAAGAATTGATTAAATTATTAATAAATAGACAATATTGTATGTGCATCAAGGAGGGTAAATAGGTGACAAAGGAAGTCGAAATTTCAAAGATTTTATGGATAAATACTATATTATTTTTGGGGAGTTGGACAACATTTTTTCTTTCAGGTGCAGACCATCCACCACCAATCGGATTTCTTTGGGTTGTGTTATTTATTGTCGTTTTAGACACGATTCAATATGTTTATTTGAGAGGTTTCCTAAGGCAATTAATTGATCGAAAGAAGAGGTTGTTTACAAAGAATTTGCTTTTTTTCGTGACGGGAGGAATATTAGTAGCAGTCTTCGTTTCAATTCTTCAGATTATCGAATCAAAAGCTATCAGTACGGCATACGTTTTATTTTGGATTGGGTTGATGGTTATAGTAGGAATTCTTTATGCAAGATTATTTTGGTTTTTTAACATAGTATTATTAAAAGTGTTTAAGATTAGAGTTTAACCATTTAATAGAGTCCTATTTGAACATTGCTATTGAACTACCATGAAAATAAGTTTCTTCAAGATTAGAAAAATGACAATACTTAAGAAGACCCTGCTCAATCGTTAAAAAAAGAGGAGAGCGTTCATTAATAAGTCTATGGATTAGGGTTGACTGGATCAAGGTCAGTATTAGTATTGACACTTCCTAACCATTTTCATTCTCTGTGGTGCAGCACTGATTTTGTGCTGCATGGATGGCTAACGGGTAGCAATAGTTAAAGATGAGATCGCTGCGGCGGTCTTTTTGCTTGTTCAGCTAACGAAGTAGCATTCCTGTAATGAGTGAAAATGAGGTTTGAACAAAAAAATAACCTCTTGGTAGAATAAGAGTGTCCTGAAGCTGGCCAGCGAAAAGGACAACACTCAAATACTAGGAGGCTTTAAAATGAATTATAACCAAAATAAGAAGATTGCTCAAATAACTTCTCAAACACTTATTATAGGTGTCGACATTGCTAAATTCAAGCATGTGGCACGTGCACAGGACTTTAGAGGAATGGAGTTCGGATCACCTTGCTATTTTGAAAACACAAAAGAGGGATTCGAGCATTTTCTTACATGGATTTCTGAACTGAAGAGAGAACAAGCCATGGAAAAAGTGATGGTTGGAATGGAACCGACTGGCCATTATTGGTTTAACCTAGCACAAATTCTGAAAGAAAATGAGATTAAGTTTGTAGCAGTAAATCCCTTGCATGTTAAGAAAAGCAAGGAACTCGATGATAATTCACCAACTAAAAATGATGTAAAGGATGCCAAAGTAATTGCCTAGTTAGTCAAAGATGGAAGATACGCCGAACCTACGATTCCGCAAGGGGTTTATGCCGAACTCCGAGTGGCTAAAAAAATACGCGATCTTTTAACTGATGACCTCCAAACAGTACAAGGGCAGGTCCATAACTGGATAGATCGGTTCTTTCCAGAATATCTTACAGTCTTTAAGAAGTGGGAAGGAAAGGCAGCCTTACAATTCTTAAAACTATATGCTTTACCGCATGAAATAATAAACTTCTCTGAACATGAACTGCTTACTCACTTAAGAAAAACCGTTAGCCGGAGTGTTGGGCTTAACAAGATTCGAGAGTTAAAGCAAGCAGCCAGTAAGTCCATCGGACTTCGCCAAGGCTCTGATATGGCTAAACTGGAGCTGAAAACATTACTAGATAAATATGAATTAATTCAGCATAAATTCGAAGAATTAGATTCAAAAATAGATATTTTACTTGATGAAATACCAGGGGTACAACAAATGTTGGCCATTAAAGGGGTAGGAAGAGATACGGTTGCCGGTTTCTTTGCGGAAGTAGGAGACCTTAATGATTATACTCATCCCCGACAAATTATTAAGCTAGCTGGCTTAAGTTTAAAAGAGAATACATCTGGTAAGCACAAAGGAAAAACGACTATTACAAAGAGGGGTCGAAAGAAACTGAGGGCTCTATTGTTCAGGGTGTGTATGATTCTCGTTGCAAAAAATTCAGCTTTTAAAGCATTACACGCTTACTATACTCAACGTTCTGATAATCCATTGAAGAAGATGCAGTCCCTAATTGCTTTATGTAATAAACTGATCCGTATTTTCTTTAGTATAAGTAAAAAGCAATTTGAATTTAGTGAAGAAAAGATGTTAAAGGATATTCCTCATTTGTCAGTAACAGAGAAGGTAGAATTGGCCGCTTGATTCTGTTTTAGATTAGGATAAATAGTAGCTGAGTTATAGATTTGGGTACATTTGAAGCACGGATTAGTCGGCAAAGCAACTAAATTACGGGCAAAGGACCCTGTGGAGCAGCATGGCTGACATCCACCTCATGGAAAGGTTGGACGAAGGAATTTGAGAGCGAAGACTCTGTAAGGCATGGGAGGGTTGACCTCCATGAGAAATGTGGACATCCACCAGTGCGATCATATTTTTACTCATCTACCAATTTCTATAAGTAATTGGTTGGTGGGGTATAAGTCTTTTTCCTCAAAGGGTCCAGTTTTATCCTTTTCAGTAATGTTCACCCACCTATTAAGTAATTACCGAAAGGTAAACTACTATGAAAATATAAGAAAAACGGAGAAATCGGGAGATTTCGCTTTCTTTATTGAGGGAGGTTAGTTTAATGAAAAAATGGTAAAATGAAGGAAAAATACAGTTCTTTAGGGGAGATTAATTTGGATATTCGGAAACTAAATATGGATGAAGAACCTCCTATGGATTTACTGTTATTAGCTGACCCTTCTCGGATACTTGTTGAGGAATATTTACAAAGAGGAGAATGCTTTGTAGCTGAAAGAGATGGTCAAATTATTGGAGTTTATGTACTACTTCCAACAAGACCTGAAATGGTGGAGTTGGTGAATATTGCAGTGATAGGTACCCAGCACGGTAGAGGCATTGGGAAACAACTAATAATTAATGCAATTCAAACAGCCAAATCAAGTGGATACAGAACGATAGAAGTCGGTACTGGAAATTCAAGCATAGGACAATTAGCATTTTATCAAAAATGTGGTTTTAGAATTATTGGTATTGATATAGACTTTTTCATCAGGCACTATTCAGAAGAGATTTTCGAAAACGGTATCCAGTGTAAGGATATGGTTCGGTTATCTCAAGATTTGTAGATTTAAAAAGAAAATCCTTGTTGAACTAACGTGGCAGTTTTGTTTAAGAACGGGGATATATTTATTAGCCAATAAACAAATAAATCCATCCAAGAGGGATTCTCCAAGGATAGATTTATTTGTAATTCCAGCTATCTAAACATTCTTTAGTTGGCAGGATTCTTCTTCCAGTTACTTTCTTTTACTAACAACTATCCCGCAGTGTCACTTCTTCTTAAACTCCTAATAATCTAATTGACGTAAATACAATAAGATTTCATTTTCATTTAGTTTTTTAAACTTATACTTACGAACTTGGCTTTCAATTTTCTTTTTGTCATCATCTTTACTACTGAATAAATCTACTAAGTGCAAAATTACTTCTGTCACCACAGTTACTACTCCACCTGACCATGCTGCCCCTAATTCCCAACCTAATGTTTCTGTATCAGAAAGTTGTGACTTCGCTAATTCATCCATTTCTTTTTTGTATTCGCCTTTGATTAGAATATATTCTTCCTTATTTCTAAAGGCTAATAGTAAATCTTCAGCATTATAAACTTCGAAATAAGCATTTTCCTTCTCTAATTGTATTAATTCATCTAGCACAGTTCCTTCACTTTTCTCTACTGTTTTCGCAATAGCTTGAATTGTTTTGACTGAATAATGATTGACACTTTTTTTATTAACACTTGAAAGCATTTGCTGACTGATTCCAGTTTCTTTAAATACATTGTATCGTTTTTTCCCGTTCTTTTGCAGATAAATATCTAATAGACTCATTTTAAAATTCTCCTTTCCCTATAATAAATTATTTTTTACTAAAAAATTTTTTACTTAATTATATTTTAGTATATGTGTAAAAAAATGTAAATTGTTATTTTATTTAATAATCAATGAATTTTATTTTTTCGTTGTATTACGTAAGTTTGTGAAAGTTTGCACTTAAACTAACGGGTGCTTTACTTTAACAAAAAACGTCGATTCCTTACCGTACAGGAAATCGGCTTTTTTATGCTATAACCGCAGCATCCCCCCAGCTTACTTTCTGCCTTTAAGGTTGTTGGCTGGCGATGATCTGCTTCAATTCCTTCGCTTTGCCGTGTTACGTAAAAGCAGAACCAAAAGAGGGTTTTTCAATATCACAGAAGCCCAGAATGGCTGTCTAAGAGATTGCGAGAACACTCCCTTATTTTTTCCCTTTACCGCAAACAAAAAAGCCCGTGAAAGGCAAATGCGGGCTTTTACAAGAACTGCGACACCGCCGTAACATTCATTGGAGTGAGTGGTTAGAGGTAACGGGACCAATAACAGTGTATGCTGTGGGGTTCGGGTAATGGCAGGGATATTCGTTCTTTGGGCAGTTCTTACGTCCGGCCTGTTGAAGATAATGGGACAGCAAATTCAGGACCTGCTAGAGGAACTAATGTAGTTCCAACTGTAGTGTATCCAACAGGAGAGACTCGTTTAGCTGTGCCAGCCCCACAACCAATTTGCAGAACGCCACCATTGACCATCGTACCAATTTTCAAAAAACGGAAATCAAATGTTTGTTGAAGATGTTTATCCATTTTAATCACCTCTTATTAATGTATCCACGTTCATGTTATTCCTCTTTCAATGATGGGTCACGAAATCCAAAGGTAATTTTCCCGCTATGCTCGTTCTTGTTCTCCAGCTTTTCAACGGCTTTGTAGCCAGCGCGATTAAGAATATCCTTTATAGTAGTTAAGCGGACACTTTCTGAATCAGCGGTAGTTGCAAGCTCGAACATCATTTCGGCTGCCTTTTCTGACATGCCTGCCAGACGGCTCTGGATGCGTTCTCTGCGTTCCTTTTGAAGTTCCTCGATGTATGCCTTAACTTTAGGATTCTTTATCGCTCTGGAGGCTTCAACGTGCGCACCAGATTCCGCATAGCCAGCCTTTATTGCCGCTTTCGTCCCGTTGTTTAGTACGAAGTAAAATTCTGCAAATTTTTTCTGCCTTTCAGTGAGTTCTTCAGCAGTTTTCATCAATCCATTCACCCCTTTTCGGTTACGATAGCTATTTTGATATTTTGATATAGAATAAAGGGACAGGGGGGAATGCTCGAAGGTCAGTCAGAACCCTGAATTTTGGAAAACGGGTGGAAAACCGAAATATTTTCATTCAATAAATCATACTTAATTTATAATTGTTCGTTGTAGAGTTATATACAAGGAGGTTATATATGGATATTGCAAAAAAACTGCACAATGTTTTTTCTGAAAGTAAATTGCAAGGTGATACAGTTATTTTTCCCGATTGGAACATTACATTATTACCACGAATCGAGACTCTAGATGCAATTAAGGATTTAGATAAAAAGTCTGTTGAGATTAGTTTTAGGATTTCAGATCCTAATTTTGATCAAGAACTTTACGAATACCAAGTAGGTTTTGCTGAGGATCAAGACACTGCCATAGCATGGCACTTGGAAGTTTTGCAATCGGCATGATGAGCGGAATAAAGCATATGATGAAGGCAATGGGACATAGTTGTGGGGGATGTACCTTTGACATAAGCGGTACACCTATTTCAAGTGAGTATGCAGGAGAAAAACATGACTGGATGCTCTACAAAAGTGATGTTGTTAGCATGGGTTCCGAACTTAAAAATGAGTTTACAATAGACTCTTTCAGTGAGATTATTATGGACGATGTGGCAAAAAGGTTGGGTAATCATAAATTAGCCTTTGTTAAAATTTTTGCTGCAAAAATGAATGATAATATTACGGGTCAGTGCTTTATAAATCATGTTATTAGTCCTGAACTATCTCAAAAAATAGCTGACTACGTCAGCACATGGGAAGTCGATGGTTATACTTCGCAAAAACAATTCTTTTTTATTTTACAAGATGATGATACATATACCCCTTTTCCACATACTTTGCAGGAAATCAGTAAATTCACTAATACGGCAATTGATATGTTAATGCCTGTAAAACTGAAGATGAGTTTAACCATTTTCCTGAAAGACTTACTGAGGCAATTGGTGATAGGAATTTGGCTGAAGAGTTGTATATGTTCATTCCTGAGATGTGTGCAGAAAAGGTGTTTTACCAGCTCGATTATGGTGAAAATGTTCTTATCGATACAAATGGTGAACAACAAGTCGTATATAAGAACCAGATTTATAGCTATTATCCTATTTTATCTGCTTTACATAGTCGGTTTAATACAAATTTTTCAAAAGAGCTTTACAATAAATACGTTAAAACAAGTTCCATTATCAGAGTCGTTAATAAAGCAATGAATGAGGGGACAGATTGGCGGGAGGGTGGAAAATCATCTGTTACCTATTTCCCAAGTGATGGATATTCATTCCGATAAGATGAGTTCGACACAAAAGCAACCATTGCCGAAATACTTTTTGAAGCTACAAAGAAATACTTCGATAACTACTTTGGTGAGCGAAAGAATTTATCATTAAAAAATTGGAAAAATGACTATCCCTTTTTTAATGTCATTAGTACAAAAAGATCTAAGATAGCGATCATAATGTATAACTAACGGATAGCGTTTCTACAATAAGTGGTGACGCTTTTTCTTATTCAAGTAACGGAGGGAGTTTAGTTGAAGAAGGAATTTACTGGCTGTTGGTGAATCTAATATATGAGGTGATATTGAATGAAATATGAACCACCAAAACAGACTGTTTCAGTTTCCGCTTTATTAATGAACGAAAAAGATGAGGTTTTATTACTTAGGACTCATTGGCGTTCAGATACATGGGAAATGCCAGGGGGAAATGTTGAATTAGGGGAACCTTTAGACAAGGCAGTTTGTAGAGAATTTTTGGAGGAGACGGGGATTGTAATCCGTCCTGTTGGTATAACAGGTGTCTACTATAATGCAACGAAGCATGTTTTATCGGTTGTTTTTAAAGCCGAATATGTTGATGGGGAAATAAAAATTCAACCCGAAGAAATAAAAGAAGCTAGATATATTGCATTAAACCAATCTAATATAGACCAATATATCACCCGCCCCCAACAAAAATCTCGGACGCTTGATGCGATGAAATCAAAGTGTTTTATTCCATATGAAACATGGGAAGTAAATCCAGCCTATAACTTATTGTCTAGATTATATAACGAATAATATACTCGTACTTCTTGAACTACCATGAAAATAAGTTTCTTCAAGATTAGAAAAATGACAAAGATGTCAGAAATGCTTATTTAACCTTAGAAAACCCCTATGACCTACTAATTACATTTGATGATAACTCTGATAAAACGATATCATTAAAAGAAAAAATGCGTTGGAATGAAGTGTCAAAAAATTTATTGAAAAAAATATCAGAATGGAAAAATAAAAAGAAAGACTCCTAATTACCATTAGGTAAGTAATTGCAGTAATAGGCGTAATAGCAACTGTACCTAAAACGTTTTACACCATTTAATATTGTTTAGCAAGGATTAACCAAATTACCCCAATTTAAAGCCAAGATTGTGAAGGATAACACTTAAACTATCTGGTGCGTTAGTTTAATAAATAAGCAAGAAACCATCTTATCTAAGGTGGTTTTTTAACTTTGTGGTTATATAATTTGAAGGATTAAAACAAAAAGGTAATTTAAGATCGGTATCAGGAGCCAGCCTTTTTTAGTTTTTATATTTCGACATTTTTCTGCATTCTAAGAAGTGTAACAAAATACATAAGAGATTAGAATCATAAAAAGTTTGTTGATTTTATTGACTTTGCCAGTCATTACCGTTGCTAGTGAATATATTAATTTTTGTTAAGTTGAGAATTTGTCAAATCTTGACCTTTTTTTTAGCTTTAATAACTTTCGCATTATTTGTAAAATATAAAAAAGTCAAAAAACATTTGTAGGAATAACTAAATGAAATTTGATTTATTAGTGAAGTGAGAATTATAAAAAGGGGAAAGAACAAAATGTACAAGTATACAATCTATGTAACACATAAAGGTAAAGTTTATCAAACCAACGTAATAGCTACAAAAAACCAAACAGAAGAAGAAGTTTATCGTATAGCAAAAGAACAAGTTCTTAAACAATGGGAAAGTTAAATAAGGGATCCTGGGATTAAAAGGATTTCGAATGGAACTTCCACTTGAAGAATAGATTTTGGATAGCTTCCTTTACTTGAATATCCCGCTGCCAATAGCGGCTTTGAAGGATTTTATGAAGAATACTAATTATATATAAATTATAATAAGAGGAGTTGGTGGGTTTATGAAGAATATTAATAACCTTACTATAGAGGAGTTGGAAAGACGTATTGCTCATTTTGAGGATCGTCTTACGGATTTTATTATTACCGAGGACCAAAGAGAGTTAATCAAAGAAAGCTTAAGGGAACTAAAGAACGCTAAAGAGCGCAAGGCTTCCTAAACTTTTTAAATAAAATAATACATATAAATTAAAGAGCATTATCTGTGGAACATATATAGATTTTTATTAATTTTTCCACCATTTGGAGAGAAAAATGTATAAAGTTCTTATTAAGCTAACGGGTGCTAGAGTTAAATAACTGGGATCGCTTCGGCGACCCTTTTTTGTTATTGAGCTAACGGGAGTTTAGTTCAATAAGGGACGACAAGCGGAAGGATATTATATGAAGTTGGTCGAATATAACCTTTGTCCATCTGAAAAAATAGTTAACCATTTTCATTCAGGAGATGGTAGAGCAATTATAAAAAAGAAAATGATGAATTTTTAAAAAAATGAGGGTGAAATATTGAATATTTCAGTATTAGGTTGTGGACGTTGGGGAACCTTTTTGGCTTGGTATGCTAATAAAGTTGGACACAATGTTATGTTATGGGGGAGAGAAAACTCCAGGAATTTTATTGGATTAAAAGATACTCGAAGAAATGAATACCTTTCAATACCAGAAGATGTAGAACTAACTAATTCATTAGAAAAATCAATATTATTTGCTGAGATAATAATTATTTCAATTAGTGCTCAAGAAATACGTTCATTTGCAAAACAATTAAGTTCATTCAATGCAATACAAGGTAAAACATTTATTTTGTGTATGAAAGGATTAGAGGCTAATAGTGGAAAAAGACTTTCTCAAGTATTTGGGGAAGAGGTTGGAAAAAATGTAAATACAGCAGTATGGGTTGGACCTGGACACGTACAAGATTTCGTGAATTATATACCAAACTGTATGGTTATAGGTTCTGATAATATTGAAGTAACAAAAAAAATTGCACAAGAGATGAATAGTGATTTAATTAGGTTCTACTATGGACAAGACCTTATTGGAAATGAGATTGGGGCTGCTACTAAAAATGTAATGGGTATAGCAGCAGGAATGTTGGATGGATTAAATTATAGCAGTTTAAAAGGTTCACTTATGGCAAGGGGAACAAGGGAAATTTCTCGTCTAGTTAGAGCAATGGGCGGAAATGATGTAACTGTATATGGATTAAGTCATCTAGGAGATTTTGAAGCAACATTATTCTCGGAACATAGTCATAATAGAAAATTTGGACAGGCATTAGTCGAAGGAAAAAGGTTTGGAAAATTAGCTGAAGGTGTTGAAACTATAAAAGCATTGGGGGAATTATCCAAACAATATGACGTCCAACTCCCAATTTGTAATGCGTTATTTGAGATAATATTTGAGAATAAAAATGCAGAAGAAACATTAAAAGATTTATTTTTAAGACCTGTAAAATTTGAGTTTTAGTGAGATTATGCCATATCAATTTCTTATCAACCACGGTTTTAGTGCTGAAAATGAGTTGATGTGGCAGCTCCTTTTAAAAAAAAGAGAGATTGTTAATAATTACACTTAAACTAACGGGTGCAATAGTTTAAGATCAGAGCTACCATATTGGTGGCTTTTTCTTATTCGACTAACGGTGCAGGATAGTTGAACAAGCATTGGATAAATTTATAATGAAACCATTATATAGTGAGGTGTCATCTATAGGGAATTAATATGTGATGTATGTTCCGATAATCAATAGTATAAAAGCACTCTTAAAACGGAAATTCAAAGAGAAGAAAACGCCTTTAAGTATAAAAAGGAAGTAAGAAATATGATTGATGAGAGGCTCATCTCGTGCGTGAAGGATTGGCTTCAAAAAACCTAACCCACCCTGGTCAAGTCGAAAGGTCCAACTGCCCAGGGACAAAACGAAACCCCACTTACCAGATAGATAAGAGGGGTAAGGTTAGCCACGGAGCGTGAAGCTTTCGCGGTTTTTTCGTATCGAAAATCACGACTTACTTAAGGTTTGGGAAAATACCGAAATACTCTTCTAACGTCAAATTCTTGTTTTTCATTTCCTTCGCAACGGCGGTGCCGACGTAGCGGATGTGCCAGGGTTCGTATTTGTAGCCAGTCACGTACTCTTTTCCTTTTGGATAACGGATGATGTAGCCGAAATTGGCGCAGTTCTTATCCAGCCATTTCGCTTCGTTTGTATTGGCGAAACAAGAGGCCGCCGCACATTTCCCGCTGCTTCCGCTAACGTCGATGGCGAGCCCCGTTTGGTGTTCACTGGTGCCGGGGATGGCGCTGTATGTTCTTGCCTTTTCATACCCGTCTCTTTTGACGTAACGGTCAAAGACGGCCGCCTGCGTGGCATACGAACGATAGGCCGAGACCCCGCTTAAATAAACCTTGTCATTTTTTGCCGCTGCAAACATCTTTTCGAGTGCAGCCGCTGCTTCCTGGCGCAACTTCCGTTTCTCTATGTTTTCTTTAAAGAGAAAGGAGGTCTTAGGATAGACCAGATTCTTCGGCACATACGTTTGAGGCAGATAAATTTTCTTGTTCACGATGACTCCCAGGGATGCGGGGTATTTCGTGGTATAGGTTACCTTTCCATCCTTTGTCTTTGTATTATTCACATACGACACGTTTGTCCCTATACTGTTTGGGTTCGAATGGGATTGGTTGCTCATTGGGGTTAAGGACTGACTTGTGCCGCTTTCGGTATGTTTGGGTAAAGAGGAATGATCCGTTTCTCGGTTACAGCCCATGAGGGTGAAGAAGGTGATGAGAACGACCCATGCGCTAACCAATTTTTTTGCCATATTATCCGACTCCTCTATATCAAAATGAATATCCATCCATCGTTTCTAAGACGATGATACAAATAGGATTTGAAATCCCGTTACAATCTATGCGCAAACTGTTCCACTCCCCAGGGTAGCTTTTTGGAATGTCATGGATGCCGTATGTCCAGTCGACGGAATCGTAGGCACAAGATTTAAATCAGGAGGCCATTTTCACCGCTGCGGCCGCGCCTTTTTTGTTGAACTAACGAAGCAGATTAGTTGAATAACTTGCAGGAGAAATTGTATTTTTGGGAGATGACTTTTTGATGTTAAAAGAGGTTTGTAAATGCGAATTTACTAATTCATTTAAACTAGAAGCGGATTTTGTGGCTGACCCTATTTGGTGCAACGTATGTGGCTGGAACCTTGAAATAGAGGATTTCCCTTTATCAGATAAATTACGGGAAGAACTATTGCAATGGGTATCGGAATATGGAAAATGGATTGATTTAGAAACCGATTCATTAAAGGAAAATGGATTAAAACAACAGGAAAATCACAATGAAAAAGGGTTGCAATTATTCCAAGAGGTGAAGAAACAGCTAGGAGAAAAATATCCAATCATATTTGTTTCATCCACACCATATTGAAAAATAATTGGAATTGAATTTCTTCTTATTGAAGTAACGGGTGCAAGAGCTAAAGATTAGGATTGCTGCGGCGACTCTTTTTCTTGTTCCACTAACGGTCATGTTAGTTGAACAAGAATTGGTAATTTGTCGAATAATTTTTTTTAACATAAGAGAGGTAAATATTAGAAAACATAGAATTCTAAAGTGTATTAAATGATTTATTAGAGGAGGATGTTTTTGTGACTGCACCTGCCCACAGAACACCAATTAAAAAACGAATCGGTGGTGTGTTTGTTCCAGTTCGTAACCTTGAGAAAGCAAAAGAATGGTACAGAAAAATACTTGGTTTGGAAGGAGGAGAAGAATATTTTGGGCATATATTCGTGGCACCCATGGAAGGTACAGCTGGATTAGTTTTAGATGCCATGCCAAAGTGGAGAAATGAAGATGGTGATATTTCGACTTACCAAGTTCCATCAATTCAGTTTTTAACGGATGATATTCAAGCTTCTTATCAATTTATGAAAGAAAATAATGTTGAACTTGTTACAGAGATTCAGGATAATTTTTATTTTGTGTTCAAAGATCCAGATGGCAATTTATTAATGATTTGTAAGGAAGCATCTTAATGATTGTGAACGGTTGCACTTAAGCTAACGTGTGCTTTACTTTAACAGATGCTGGTTTTGGTGGTAGTAAACCATATGTACAAGGTGATAAAGCCGAGTGAACAAGTGCTGATAAAGTAAAAAAAGTTTCCCCAAAAATAGGGCTTAACCTATTGGGAATTCACATGAACGGATGCATATGATAGGGTAGCCGAAGCGCCATAGCCGCTTAACCTCCATTGCACATACACCTTTATTTGAATTCTCAAATACAAAAAAGCCCTACAAGGGCTTTTTTGTATTTTTAAGAAAAGTGTAATTGGTTTTTACTTAGAAACAGATAGCTGCTCCAACGATGATTAACAAAATAAACAATACAACGATTAATGCAAAACAACCGCCACCGAAACCGACGCCGCCGTAGCCGTATCCACCACAACCACCAAATCCG
>NZ_BAWM01000083.1:14750-46619 GCF_000759675.1 Neobacillus niacini
ACCGTAGCCGTATCCACCACAACCACCAAATCCGCCGTATCCACCATATCCACCATATCCAAACATTAGATATCCCTCCTTTATATACAAATTCCTTATAAAATATGCTGAGGAATTAATGTGGGAAGGGCTATTTCACTAGTTTTTATGAGGACAAAACTACGGAATATGATTAAAGCAGTAGCTTCCAAACAAAACTGGATATTTATGTTAATATTGGTATGAAATTGTGAAGAAATGCTTAAACAATAATCCTTAAAAGATTCTTAATATGAATTTTGTGTCTAATAACATTAATTCAAGACCTAGGAGAGGACAATGGTAGCTAACTTAAATGACTATTTAAAAGATTTAATGGTGTATATTCCTGAAGGAGAAATCAGCCTACGAGATTTTCGAAACGAGCAAAAATGGATTAGTTCAAACTATAAATTTGGAATGCCGGGTATTAGAAAAAATTTAAAGGAAGTTATTTGGAATGTTGAAATTAAGCCATTTTATCTTGCCAAATATACGGTGACAGAAGAACTTTATGCGATTATTATGGGGGAGAAATTTTTAACAACAACTGAGGCTCGAAAACCAGTTGTTAATGTTTCATGGATAGATGCAGTGAATTTTTGTAATTTATTATCTGCTATACTGGGTTATGACAAGTTTTATGGTTTTGATAATGAAAGTAAATCAGTTATTTGCAATTATAATACTAATGGTTTTCGTTTACCGACAGATGCTGAATGGCAATATGCATGTAAGGCAAAATCAAAAGGATATCGGTATGGTGAAATTGATGAAATCGCTTGGTATAAAGATAATTCTAACGAACAAGTACACGATGTTGGTAAGAAAAAGCCTAATGATTGGGGCTTATATGACATGATAGGGAATATTTGGGAGTGGTGCTGGGACTTATACGATGAAGAGACATTTGGTAATTACAGAATAATTCGTGGAGGAAGTTGGGCAGAAGAAGAACGTGGATGTGGAGCTACTTGTCGTCGAAAGAGTATGCCTGATTTTTATATAGATGATATCGGATTTAGAGTTGCTAGATCAATCGTTTAATAATTTGAAATTCTAAATTGATATATGTCGTTGGGAATATATGTGAATACAGGGTTCATGGAACCCAAAAAAGGGTATGAGAGGATAATTTCTCTTAAACTTTCGAGGATGCTTTTCTGCAATATCTTAAGTAAGTAGCTAGAAGGCCCTTAATAAAGTTGAACGATTATCCATTAATGGCGCTTTTCTTGAATAAGAAGGCGTCTTTTTGTATTGTACTGGATTCTGGAACAACACTTATTAGGAATTGGAGTTGTATTAAGGTGTAGAAGAGATTGTGAAGGATTACACTTAAACTAACGGGTGCTTGGGTTTAATAAAGAGTTGCTGCGGCAACTCTTTTTCTTCTTCCGCTAACGGGGCAGTTTACTGGAAGAGTCCAGATTGATCTTTGTTCAGCAATCGGGCCATTTAATGGAATAATTTACTAAGATTGTGTATGGGCCAACTAGCAGGTTAATTGAGGATTGGTTGTAGTTCTTACTAGACAATTGAATAATACGATTCTTTGAACTAAGAAAAAACCTCTCTTAATTCCCTTTAATTAAGGAATTTCATGAGAGGTTTGTTTTATGTGTTGCTCTTCGAAAAATATTTCCGAGTATCTTCACGTATTTGTTTGGATAAGACACTATCAAGTTCTTCATTTAACCATGAAAGTGATTTACTCCGTAAGTCATCACGCATTTTTTCTTCCGCAGAGAGCATTACTAAATTGATGGTGCAAAAGGAGGGAGCTTGACAGCAGTTTTTTCTATACAAATAACCATTCTCTTTAATATTTTTACATTGAAAAATAGGATTTGGGCCTTCAATTGCTTCAATTACATCCCAAAAGGAAATATCTTCCGGAGACTTAGATAATCTATATCCTCCTTTTACCCCGGGGACAGAACTTACAATTCCAGCCTTAGATAATTTACCGAAAACTTTTGAAAGAAATGTCTCAGGAAGACCTTGGAATTCTGCCAAATTCTTTATCCCAATACTATCGTTGGAAGGAACATCAATTAAATATACCAGACAATGTAAAGCATATTCAACTCCGACACTATACTGCATATAAACTCACCTGCTTTTGATTTTAAGGGTTATCAAATTGTATCTTAGGAGTATTTAGAGTTTTAGTCAAATAAAAGAAATCTCTTTTGGGTAAATCATATACATTTGACAAAAATAATTATAGTATATATTATAGACTGTGTTAATCGGCGATTAACTTAGTCTTCGATTGGAACTTAAAATTCATTTTAAAGGGGAAATAAAAATGAATAAAACACTTATCATTAACGCACATCCAAAAGTAGATGATACTTCTTCAGTAAGCTTGCAGGTTTTTAACCACTTTTTGAAAGCATATAAAGAATTAATTCCTGACAGCGAAGCAATTGAACAGATTAATTTGTATAGTGATGAAGTGCCTATGATAGATAAAACGGTTTTAAGTGCATGGGAAAAACAACGAAAAGAACAAGAGCTAACTAGTCAAGAACAAAAAGTAACTGAGCGTATGTCCGAGATCTTAAATCAATTTAAAAGTGCAAATACGTATATCATTGTTTTACCTTTGCATAATTTTAATATTCCATCAAAGTTAAAAGATTATATGGACAATATCCTGATTGCACGTGAAACTTTTAAATATACTGAAAATGGGTCAGTGGGTCTACTTAATGACGGACGAAGAATGCTTGTTATACAAGCAAGTGGATCAATCTATACCAATAATGATTGGTATACAGAAGTTGATTACTCCCAAAAATACCTGAAGTCAATGTTCAATTTCCTTGGTATTGAAGATTATCAAATCATTCGGGCGCAAGGAACTGCTTTACTAGAACCAAATGAAGTATTACAAAAAGCATATAAAGAAGCTGAAGAAGCTGCTTCAAGATTAGCACCTAAATTAATACTGTCTTAAAGGCAAAGAAAAGAAATATAAGGAGGAAATTAAATTGGAACAACGAGTTGATTATTACAATGTAGCATCTGAAGCACTTAAAATAATGATGGAAATGGAGAAGTATACGAAAACAACAGGTATAGACCGTAAACTTCGTGAACTTATAAAAATTCGGGCTTCTCAAATAAATGGTTGTGCATATTGTCTTAACATGCATACAGCTGATGCTAGAAAAATGGGAGAAACGGAACAACGTTTATATTGTATTAGGGCTTGGAGAGAGTGCACATTTTACACAGATCCTGAAAAAGTGGCTCTTGAGTTGACAGAATACGTAACTTTAATCCCGACAAAACGTGTGCCAGATGAGCTTTATCAACGAGTACGTGAACATTATGACGAGCGACAATATGTTGACCTTGTACTAATAATTAATCAAATCAATAGTTGGAATAGAATATCTATTGCAATGGGGAATACAGCAATTGAAAAATAATTATTCTCAACGAACATCTTATGAGTGTTCGGCACAGTTTGTAAACAAAAGGCATCCAAATAAAGTAACAGGTATCTATAACGCAATCGATCACAACACTACTTATTGTTCACTTTTTCCATGAAATTGGATTTGGAATGGCAACTACAGCTACCGGAGCCATCGTAGCAGATCTCATCCCCTTAGTCACGAAAAGGGGAAGGGATGGGCTATTATGGACTAACACTCAATCTTGGTATGGTAGTTGGACCTTTTTTAGGGTTAACTATTATGCATTACGGAGGAACAAATCAATTGTTCTTCATTAATGCTTTACCAAATCTATATATGAAAAGGATGATTAATTTGATGAAACCTAGAATCGGTATGGTAGGACTAGGTGGTATCGCTCAGAAAGCATATTTGCCTATTCTTTCAAAAGAAACAGATTGGACATTTGCGGGTGCATTTTCACCCAGTAGAGAGAAGAGAAAGGCTATCTGCAATCAGTATCGTATACAAGATTTTGATAGTTTACCAGCATTGGCTCAAGAGTGTGATGCCGTGTTTGTACACAGCTCTACTGAATCACATTATGAAGTGGTTTCGGAACTGCTTAACAAAGGGATAGATGTATATGTCGATAAACCATTGGCAGCATCTATTTCAGAAGCAGAAAAATTAGTCGAATTAAGTGAAAAATTGGGAAGAAAGCTTATGGTTGGATTTAATCGTCGTTTTGCTCCAATGTATGTGAAAGCAAAGGAAAAAGCGAATAATATAGCTTGGGTACGTGTTGAAAAGCACAGAACGGACAGTGTGGGTCCTTATTCTTATGAGTTCACAATGTTAGATGATTATCTTCACTTAGTCGATACAGTACGTTGGTTGGGTGATGGAGATCTTAGTGTGCTGTATGGAACTGTTCATACGAACGATGAAAATCAACTTTTATATGCGCAGCATACGTATGAATCCTCTCAAAATATATCTTTCACCACAGCTATGCATAGAAAAGCAGGAACGAATTTAGAACAAATAGAATTGATAACAGACGGAGCAATTATCCGTGTAAAAAACATGAATACAACAGAAATCGAAGAAGAAAATGCAATATCTACAACAGTTTCTTCTTCATGGGAAACAACTTTAAAACAACGAGGCTTTGAAGATGCTGTACAGCATTTCATTTATTGTATTCAAAATGATGAGCAACCCCTTGTTGATGGATTAGAAGGGTTAAAGTCTCAACTACTTGTTGATCAATTACTAAAGCAAAAATAATTAAATTCATAAGTAAATGGTATATAAAGCTGGCTTTTAAAGTCAGCTTTATATTTGTGCGCCCAGAATGGGTGCAGTCTATAGGGTGAAAGTCCCGAACTGTGAAGGCAAAAGTAACAGTAGCTTAACGCAAGGGTGTCCGCGATGACGCGGAATCTGAAGGAAGCGAGCGGCAAACCACCGGTCTGAGGAACACGAACTTCATATAAGGCTAGCTACCAGTTATCACCCTTGCTAGGGACCTATTTACTACACACAGAGGTAGGAATAATAAATGGAGACAAAAATAGCAAGGATAGCAGAATTAGCAAAATCTGATCCTAAGAGATTAGCAAGGTTTTGTGAATGGTAACAAGGAGGAGCCGTGTGTGTTAATAGCGCAAGCACGGTTCTGTGAGGGGGAGGAATACAATCTACCGTAAGGTAGAGAGGTTCCTTTCTACTCGACTAGTGAAAAAAAGAAAAAGCCTAACTTTTTCATGATGGAAAAGAAAAAGCCCCAAAGTAAATATTTATTTTGGGGGATGTTTTTCATAGGGAAGATATGGAACTTCCTTAGGCGTATAAGTAATTACATCAGAAGAATAAATTTCGATTATTAATTTGTTTTCTAACGATTTTGCAAGTATGAGTATAGGTTGATTGTAATCATTTTTAAAGATTAAATCAGGTCCATTCCAACTAACGGTGGCATCCCGCTTTGTTGGAACGTATGAAACCTCTCTACTGTGTGAATTACGCTGAACAACTTTTAAACCAGCATTATCAACTGCATTAAAAAGGGTAGATGATACTTGACAAATTCCACCACCAAAGTCCTCTGAAAATTCCCCATTAACGATTACAGTAGCTGGCATATATCCTTTTCCTGCTGTTCTTTCCCCAACCACTTTATTAAAGGAAAATATTTCACCTGGAAAAAGAACATAATTATTAATGGCTTTTGCAGCAAGATAAATATTATTGTTTCTTTCTTTGTTATTGGAATTGAAGTATGTTACATATTCCCCAATTTTTTCATCTCTAATATTTCCAAGTAATTCACTGTCGACTCTTGGATAAATAGCTAGTAAGGGGACTTCTAATGTAGATGAGCCATTATTTAAATAATAAGAAAAAATATTTTCTGTGAAAACTTGGCGGTTTAAACGGTAACCGAGTTGTTCTGGTATAATATTCCCGTTTTTATCTATAATTGCATTTTTAGGATTTTTAGTTATATGCTGGTCAATATCGTCCATGAATTTTTTAAACTTTTTTGTATCCAAAATGGGTAATATGGGCAAGTGCATCGAAAAGGTAGTACGGTTGGCAACGGAGATAGGATCACTGTTGTTAGTGATTACTAAACTTCCTGGCATAATCACTTGTTGAGATAAAATTATTAGTCCAAGCATCCAACTGAAATTCATTTGCTTAAAACCTCCCTAATTTAATTATGAGTTAAAATATCCATTTCATGTATTTGCAGCTATTCTTTTATTACGGTCATTTCTGGAAATAAAACCTTTACAACATTGATTGTGAAAAATTTCACTTAAACTAGCGGGTGCAAGAGTTAAAGATGGGGACCGCTGCGGCGATCCTTTTTTCTTGTTGTACTAATGGGTCAGTTTAGTTAAAGAAAATGGTAAAATAAAGAAAAAAGTTTTGGAGGGAATCACTTGGAAAATGGGCAATGGGAAAAACAAATGATAGAGCAATATAGCTGGTATATGGATTCAGCAATTTATGCAGATGAGTATGATGGAATTCACGCAAATTATCATACTCACGGGGTTCAAGCGAGCTTTAATCATATAGATTTTCAAATAGTGCTTAATTTAGCGTCACGGAGGTAGTTATGCCACTTATAAGAAATATTGAATTATTCTTTCCAGAGGATAGACAGGCTAATTTAATCTTTTATAGGGAAACAAGATGTATTGCTTCATTGTACAGTCGTTTGCTTCCTAAATTCAAAACAGATGAATATAAGGGAATAATGATTAATTGTGTATCAAACTTTGACATAATTAATAAATTATACTCTGATTTATTTATTACGTTTAATTATAAATCTGTTTTCACAGAGGTTAATATGGAAGAGTTTCTCTCTTTGGCTACTGACCAGAGGAAAAAAGAATTTACACTAGAAATTATACAGAAGCCTTTAGAACAGGTAGCGGAGGAACTTAATTGGGATATAAGCATTTTTAAGGATATCCATCAAAAAATTATAAACCTGAACTTTGAAAATAAATGGGTTTTTGCGAAAAAGAGCTGCCCTAACAGAAAATATTCTTGCAGTATAGTCTGTGAACAAGAAGTATCTTATATAGATGTGCATCTCGAAATCAAGAGTAGGAATGGTGAACTCATAGGAAGAGAAAGAATTATGAGAGAAGCAGATACCGATGAACAGCACCTTTACAGCAAATTTGGAAACATAGAGTGGACACACAACCACAAAGTTGCATTGTCTGACCGGGATTATAGAACTAAATTTATTGTTACTTTCTTAGAAAAGGACACCCCAGAGAAACTATTTTGGAAATATGAGAAGTTAACTATCTGAAAGCAGCTCTAATTTCAAATATTCCAACAGAATATCAATGTTTGTGAAATAATATACTTAAAGTAACAGGGGCAAGTGTTAAAGAACGGGGTCGCTGCGGCGATCCTTTTTTGTTATTGAGCTAACAAAGCGGTTAGTTAAAGAAGAGCGTCTGAACCTGTGGTATAATATGGTATATATAAATTCGCTTTAAAAAACCACTATTTTAAGGAGGGACCATTTGTGAAAAAATATTTGTGGAATATTCTACCGATACTGGTCATTTTTCTAATGGGTTTATCTCAACAAAAGGATTCATTTAGTTTTATTGTAATAACAAAGGTTATTTTAGTTTCGATATTTTTAGGTTGTTCAGTCGGCTACATTGTATTTGCAATTAATAAATACCTACTTAAAAGGATTAGTTAATAAGAAAATCTGCAACAAATTACGTGGTATCCCTGTTTTATAAAGTAGATTGTGAAGAAATGTACTTAAACTAATTGGTGCATTAATAATAAATATTAAAAGGTGATCTGATAATGAATATACAAGTCAAACTGAAAGATATAATTGAGGAAATGGAAATACAGATTGAAGAGTCACGTTCCTTACTTAATATTAAAACGGGTGAAATAGTGTTGGTAACATCTGAGGACTTGAGAGCTGTTGAAGACGAAAAACCATTTGATCATTTACCTGAATGGGAGCAAGAAAATAGAAATATTGCAATTGATGAGGTTGAAAACTTTGAAAATTACATAGAGTTACCTACTAAATATGAAGTGAATGAATATGAAATAATGGAAAACTTTTGCCTAACATTAAGTGATCAACGAAAGCAGGAATCCTTATTAAGGGCAATTAAGGGAAAGGGTGCCTTTAGAAGATTTAAGGACAAAATAATACATTTTGATATGGAAGATCAATGGTATTCATACCGTGACGAGCGTTTTAAACAAATTGCGATTGAATGGTGTCAGGAAAATAAAATAAACTTTATTGAATAGGAATGACAGGGGGCGATTACCGAACTAAAGGGTAATCGCCTTTTCTTATTAAAGTAAAGAAGCAGTTTAGTTAAACAAGGTTTACAGGAGTATTTTGTTAATTTAGGAAAATAGAGGTAATATATTTTCACCACTGGTAAAATAAATATGTAGTACAAGCTCGTAATTTATTTTAAGGAGGATGATCTATTGAATAAAATATCTAAATTTACATTGGTTCTCGGCTATACAGGTGCCCTTACACTATCTCTAGGTTTTATTAACATTAATGATTTAAATAAAACAGTAGTAATTCCATCAACTGAACAATTAAAAGTAGAAAATGGAGATCAATACAGGGTTTTAACAAGAGAAGAACAAAATGCGAAAGAAAATATTAATAATAGGGATTATTTGACGGCTATAACAGCAGAAGAACAAAATATGATAGAGAATTCGTCAGACTTATCAGGGTATGTACACCAAAAAAATGGACCAGGTTTCTTTTTTGAAAAGGTGAAATAAAATAATTTTGTTTAATTAAAAGGGAAGAGAAAGATTAGGTTGCAGTCGCAGCCTTTTTTCTTTGTCAACAAATGGGGGCTTGTGTAAAGGATTAGGGGGGACTGTGGCTGCCCTTTTTGTTTCACTAAAGGGGAGTTTAGTTCAAGAAGGATTTCTTTAACCAAAGGCGAATTTATATTATGATTCTTATACTGATATTAAAATGAGGGATTTTATGAAACTAGAAAACGGAGAATACAGAGTTGAGATAAATGGTATTTCCCATTGGATAAAAGTTGAGGGACAAGAAAATAATACTATACCTTTATTTATTATTCACGGAGGTCCTGGGGGGAATTTGTACTTTTTCGAACGAACAATTGGTCCTTTGCTCTCCAAAGAAAGAACTATAATTTATTATGAACAACGTGGATGTGGAAGAAGTGGTAGTCCTAATTCGGATAGGGCATTTACTTTTCAAGCGTTAATTGATGATTTTAAGGAAATACAAGAATGGACAGGGTTTGAAAAAGTTGACTTGTTTGGCTATTCATTTGGCGGGGAATTGGCACTTGAAATTTCGCACGCTCTTCCAAATCAAATTAATAAAATTATACTTTCAAGCCCTAGCTTAATTGGTTTAAAAACTCAATACTTAATACAAATTACTGGTTTTATGTCAATTGCGGATTCAAATTTAGCAAGTACCATTGAACAGATTCTTAGTCAGCAGGATTCTATTGAGGAAAAATACTTCAAAATATGGGAATTTGTTGATACCGAGACAGTAGATCGTTTATTTTTCGAAGATCAAAATATTGCCAAACTGTACCGACGCTTAACAGAAGAAAGTAATATGGTAAATACAGGGCAAATGTTAAAAGTATTACAAAAAAATCCTCCACAAGTCCCTTTGACTCAACGCCTTAAGGATATTCAACAAAGTACATTGATAATCACAGGAGCACATGATAGAAATGCAGGTTTACCGGTTTCTAATCTAATTCATAGAAACCTAATGAATAGTGATTTAATTATCTTTAACAACAGTGCTCATTTCCCTTACTTAGAAGAGCCAGAAAATTTTATTTATAAAGTATTATCTTTTTTAATAAATCAATAAGTAAGAATAAAGTATTCCGCTATAAGGGGGCGATGCTTCAATAACGAAGGATGTCTGCATTCAGTTATTTCGTTTGGCTTTAACCTTCTGCTTTTGACATCAATAGCCCGCCACTCCATACTATATTTATTACTAAAAGTGATAGTAACTAAATCATATGGGAAATCGTGAGCACCTTCATATGTTGTTAGCTGCACGGTGACATTAAAGTAGCGGTAGGTTTCGTGTTCTACCTTCTCTTTGATTTGGAGAATCTGTTGGCAATAAAACTGTTTCGGTTTGCCGAAATGTTTTTCGATTGCTTTGTAGATGGGTAGAAATAACAAATTGAGGATTATATCATCACGCAACTGTACATCATTTTTAGTTACGGTTTCGGCTTGAACGGGAGAACAAGAGAAAAGAGTTAGGCAGGCAATCAATATTAAAAAGCTTTTTTTCATAAGAATCCTCCAGTTAATGTTGCTCTTATTATGAACAATTAAAGAAATTCTTATTAAACTACGGGTGCTATTATTCATAAAGGAATAGAGGTGAAATAGTGCCAACGCCAATTATATTACTCTTATTACTAATATCAATTTTGGGTTTTAGAGGAGTCCAAAAGGGTACGATGAAATTTACTGTTAAAAAGTTTATATTAGGTTTAATAATAACTATCATATTTATTAACGTGGTTATGTTCTTTATTTTGTAGAATACTATGTGAACTATTGCACTTAAAGTAACGGGTGCAAGAGTTCAAGTTCAGTAGCTGCTTCGGCAGCATTTTGCTTGTTCCACTAACGAAACAGTTTAGTTAAACAAGGAATACATATTGTGCTACACAATATCTTTAATTATTAACGGTTTAAGGGGGAAAACAAGTCGGACTTTACGTTGGTATTTTTTTCCTATTGCAATACCGTTATTAATTCGAGATATATTTAGTGAAATTGAGATTCTTGTAGGAACAATAATAGTTTTATTGGGGTCATTTATAATAACCCAATTATTTTACATTATTGATTTATTAAAGAAAAAGTGTAGATAGCTTATTGAAGTAACGGGGTTTTCCTTTAAGATGAGGCTGCTACAAATGCAGCCTTTTTCTTATTCGACTAACGGGTGAGGATATGTAATTAAGTATTCTTTAACCTTCCTAAGTGGAATTGTATAATGGTAACCAACGAAAAAGGGGTTTTGTGTTAAATATTAACTTGGTATAATATGGGGAGTGTTATAGAACGAGAGATAGACGGTGAACAAATTGACAGTACAAATAATTATCATCATTTTCTTAACAATCATTATCCACGCAACCGAAACGTTGTCATATAGTATTCGTTTAGGAGGCATAAAACTAAAAAAGATTGCAGTTGCTTTGTCTCTTACTGGCATCGTTTTACTTATTGCTCGTACGTCTAATATGTTTCAAGCTCCTATAATTGGTGTAATCGTAGATAGAGCTAAATCTGATTCAACTATTGATGTACTAGGGATATTCCATATAATATTACTTTCAGCGTCTATCGGTACTTTGCTGGCACTATTCTTATATCCCACAGGCACCCGTCTTGCGATGTTAATGATTGAACGCTTAGAAATAGAAGGATCAGCAATAGCTTTAATGAAAACATCAAATATTCATAAATTAAAAAGAACAAGCTCTTATGTAAGACGTCCAAGGATTCAAATGATACATAGACTTCGGGTTGGCGGAATTCCTAAACGTATTATGCTCATTAATATGGTCGTTACCGCAATTTATACTTCTGGAATATTGGCAGCTTTATATGCTTCTATATTAAATCCAGAACACGGTACAACTGCCAATATGGCAACAGGTGTAGTAAATGGGATAGCAACCATTCTTTTAACTCTTTTGCTTGACCCTCAAATCGCTTTAATGACAGAACGTGCCTTCAATCAAGAAAATGGAGCAGAGGAAATAGCTAAGACTTATGCTTGGTTAATGATTGCAAGGTTTTTCGGTACATTACTTGCCCATCTATTGATGATTCCTTCTGCTTGGTTGATCTCGTGGGTAAGTAGAATCATTGGATAAAGAACCGAAAAGTTTTAACGAACTAAAGGCAAGGCTGCAATAAATGCAGTCTTTTTCTTATTCAGCTAATGGGCAGGTTAGTTTAAGAACAGGGCTATTTTTTACAGCAGCAGTAAAACAAAATAAATCCATCCAAGAGGACTTCTTAAGGATGGATTTATTTGTTATTTCCAGTTTTACCTTAACATTATGTGGTAGGTAGTATTCTTTTCCAGTTACCTTTCTTTTACTTACCACTCCCAAGCAGTATCACTTCTTCTTATGCTCTTAATAATCTAATTGGCGTAAATACAATAGGATTTCATTTTCATTAAGTTTTTTAAACTTATACTTACGGATTTGGCTTTCAATTTTCTTTTTGTCATCATCTTTACTACTGAATAAATCTACTAATTGAATAATTACTTCTCCTAAGACAGTTACCAATCCAGCAGAACCTAATTCCAAACCTAATGTTTCTGTATCTGAAAGTTGTGACTTTGCTAATTCTTCCATTTCTTTTTTGTATTCGCCTTTGATTAGAATATACGGTTCCTTATTTTTAAATGCTAATAGTAAATCTTCAGCATTAAAAACTTCGAAGTAAGCATTTTCGTTCTCTAATTGTAATAACTCATCTAGCACAGTTCCTTCACTTTTCTCTACTGTATTAGCTATTGCTTGAATTGTTTTGACTGAATAACTGCTGACACTTTTTTTGTTAACAATTGAGAGCATTTGCTGACTTATGCCAGTTTCTTTGAATACATCGTATCGTTTTTTTCCGTTCTTTTGTAAATAAATATCTAATAGGCTCATTTTCAAACTCTCCTTCACCTTGATAAAATATTTTTTACTAAAATATTTTTTACTTAATTATATTTTAGTATATATGTAAAAAAATGTAAATAATTACTTCGTTTATTTTTCAACCTCAGTAATCAATAATATATGTTATCAATATACTTTTTCGTTGTATTAAGTAAGTTTGTGAATGTTTGCACTTAAACTAACGGGTGCTTTTATTGAAGAAAAATTTAGCCCCTCTCAACTAAGAGAAGAGCTAGTTTATCCATTACCACGAGACTATGATCCTCTCGTCCTGTTTAAATATTGAAATTACATTATATTCGTCTGCCCCTTCCAAATGAACACCTTCACCCGTTTGAGCTACCTGTTTAATCCCCTCAATAATTCTAACTGCGTACTCTCCTTCATCAGAAAATACATCACAAAGTATATCTATATTGTCCGGTTTAGCATTTGCAACTCCTGTACTCATACCTACGAGTACATCTCCTTCTTTCACTATTGCAAAAACGTCAGAAAACGGAATAGCATAAAGTTTCGCTCCATATTTTTCGGCAACTGTTATCCAATGTTTAAATTTTTCTTCATGCATGATATTAATGTATTTTGATTCTCCAATAATAATAAAATCTTCTGATTGCTCACCTTGTAAATTTTGATCTTCTTGTTCTACAGGCTGGGAAGATTCCTGTGGAACTGAATGAGCTTCGGATTCTTTTTCTTCTTCTGAAGGAAGAGAAATTGTAGGAGGATTTTGTTTTTGACTGTTGATATCATTTTCAATGTTTATCGGCGGGGCGGTGCTACTATCCCTTATTACTTCTTTATCTAAAATTGATTCGTTATTTATCATTGAGTGAGGTGGAAATGATGATACAGTTTTTAACTCTTTCTTAGTATCTTCATTTTTCTGTTTTGAAATGTCGGCAGAAGAACATGCAACAAATACAAGACTTAAAAAAATGGTGAAATACTTCATCTTTTTCATTTCTATCGCCCCAAAATATCCTTTTACTTATTAGACGATTTAAAGACGAAAATGTTCCTTTTTTTAACAATAATATTGCAATTTTTACAATTTTTCATTCCTTCCCCTCTGAACTAAGATAAATACAGTAAGGTTGATTTTATTTATGCGATGCTTTTGTTATTAAACTATAATGAAAATGAATGTCGTATCAAATTTATGATAAAAAAGCACTTACCTGGAGAATTCATGACCATGGTTAAGTGCTTTTTTACAAATGAACAGTGTATAGTAGGATCAAATATGTGAAGAGTCTTATTTAGCATTTTCTTAGGTGCAGAAGGACACCTGGGTGAATATTTAAAGGGCTATACAATTAAAGAAGTTATCGATCTTGTTAATTAAGATCAATAAGCGGCTGTGACCGATTATTTGGAAAAGAAAACGAAAGCAGGCAAGTCATTTGTTGCTGTCAGTATGATAACCGAGTCGAATTAGTTTTGTTCGATATGTGCGGAGACACCTAAGTATGGTGTCTCCTTTTATTTTTTCAAGAAAGTAATATTTTCCATGACAATTGTGATTTGTATCATAGATTTTTAATTCAAATAACGATAAAAAGAAGGGGGATGCACTATTTAGAATAATCGATTTAAGGGAGGCTCCCCGGACCGCCCGCGGAAAGCGATGCGCCTGGAGCACAAATCAACATGCAAGTATAACACAGCCAAAGGAAAAGGGTTTTTGCAGGTGATGGAAGGTGGAGTGCTATGTATTCCCGAAGTCGGGTTCATAATAGAAATTTGTATCTGTTTTTATTGAAAAATGGACTTATTAGCATAAGTGTTTCACTAATTATCGTCCAAACTTTAATTTCCTTACTTCAAATTCACATACATTACTTAGAAAAAATCCCGTTATTTTTTTTCGTCCTCATAATCATAACCATTTTCTTTATGATTATTTTTATCCAGGAAAGAAAAATACGCTCTAAACAAGAGCAGCTTCTTGCAGTAATTGAAAATAGTACACAATCTCTTTTCATTCTTGATAAGGATAAAAATATCATTAGTTTAAATGATTCGGGAAGGGAACTTCTGGATTTGCAAAATCATAAGGTAGTAAATTTTTGTGAGGTTTGTTCCACTTATCCCGGTGCAGATAAAATATGCGATGTTTCCAACTGCTTTTTAATGAATGACAAAGAAAATCCAGTTGAATTATATATTAAAAATCACCATAAGGAACTTATACCAGTACAGGCAACGATTTCTTTTTATACTACCCCTGATAAGCAAAAAGGAACAGTCGTCGGAATTCAAAAGGTTAGTGAAAAACGAAAAGAAGAGCATAAGGAAATTGAAAAAATGATTACTCATTCGATTTTTCAAGCCCAAGAAAAAGAACGAAAGCTCATATCGAGGGAACTTCATGATGGAATTGGTCAATCACTATTTGGAATGCTTTTACATACTGATTTCATCAAATCTATTTCTGAAGATAAAATGGGGATTACTCAACTTGAAAAGCTCCAGCAAATGATATCGCAAACAATTGAAGATATCCGATATTTATCGGCTGCATTGCGTCCATCAACACTTGATAATCACGGACTGATTGCTACTTTAAAAAACCATATCAGGGATTTTGGCCAGCGTTTTGGCATCCAAATTAATTTTACCTATAAAGGCAGTAATGAGCGACTTCCATCAGCAATTGAGACGGCTCTTTATCGAATTGCACAAGAGGCATTGATTAATGCAGCCAAGTATTCAAGTGCCGAACGGATTGATGTTTCAATTAGTGTTGATAAGGATCAAAACAAAGTATCACTAACGATTACTGACTTTGGGAAGGGGGTTGAACTAACTTCTACAAACCGAAGAGGAGTCGGTATTTACAGTATGGAAGAGAGAGCGTCTATATTAGGTGGAGACTTTTTCATTAACTCTAAGATTGGTAAAGGAACACAAATTCAAGTGAATATTCCAATTGTATAGGTGATAAAGATGGATAAAATTCGGATTTTTTTAGTAGATGATCATGCAGTAGTCCGGGATGGTCTTTACTTATTATTGAATACTCAGACAGACATGTTGGTTATTGGCGAGGCAGCGGAGGGAAATGAGGCGTTATTAAAAATTCCCCAAGTGAAACCGGATATAGTAATTATGGACTTAAGCATGCCTAACGGAAGAGATGGGCTGCCAACAACAAGTGAACTCATTCAAAGATTCCCAGAACTTAAAGTTCTAATTCTTTCGATGCATGATGACCAAGATTCTCTGTTCAGGGCATTAAAAGCAGGAGCATCTGGTTATTTGTTGAAATCATCCTTAGGACAAGAGCTGGTGACTGCCATCCGTCAGGTAAATGCCGGCCAAGCCTATCTTTATCCGAATGCCCAGAAAAAAGTAATTGAACATGTATTCCATGATTCATGGGAAGAATACAATGATTCTTTTGATCTTCTTACTGAACGTGAAAAAGAAATCTGCAGCTTCGTGGCAAAGGGTTATACAAATAAAGAAACAGGAGAGCTTCTTAATATTAGTCCCAGAACGGTTGAAACACACAAATCCAAAATTATGGAGAAACTTAATCTTACGACAAGACGGGACTTAGTGCAGTTTGCATTAAAAAGAGGCCTCCTTGAAAATTAGGTACAGATTATGACAAATTTAAAAGAACTATTAACTTTAAAACTTCATTCTCTTGTTTCAGAGCTAAATGCAGATTTTTCTGCTATTGCGTTTTATGATCCTATTAATCTAGAATTCCGTTGGCGTATAGCCATCGGCTCCTTAAACGATCGTTATACGAGTATTGTTGTGAACAGCAGCAAAGGAATATGCGGACGGACATTAAAAACAAAGAGGGAATTTATTGTTACTAATTTTCCTGAAGAACTTCAGGATGAGGCACTTGAGTTCCCTATCTTAATTATTGAAGAGCTTAAATCTGCTGTATCCGTACCGCTGCTTTTTCAATCGCAGCTTATCGCTGTATTGCTTATCGGTCAAAGAAAGCGTAGAAGCTTTGATGCTCTAGAAATTGAACGGATGAAAGATGCAGCCCAAGAGCTTCTTCAATCCTATATACAAGAACGGGATGTTGAGAAAACAAATACAGAAGAAAAAAAAGATATAGATACATCGGCGCTTTCTCTTTATTTTATTAATGAGAAAAAGAAGAGAGGAAAAAACCTTGAGATTATGGTATTAGATCAGCGAATAACCATGCTTTCAAAAGAGGCACAGCAAAGCCTGATTTCCATTTTCCAGCTTCTCTTTGACCGCGCTTTTGAAAAAGAAAATAATTTTAGAGTAAGTGTCATAATCGAACTAAAGTCAGAACAACAATTCGCTATACAAATTGAAACAAAAACTCATTTAGAACTATCGGAAGAATATTTTTCCCGTCTTGCTGACGAAGTTAGGAAAATTAATGGAAGTATTGAAATGGTTTTCGATAATGTCAGAACAATCTTAACCATGATCTTTTTCTTAAGCCAGCTTGTTAGTGACCAGCTTTGGAATACAAACCCACATTCATATTTTCCCTAAGGGATTTTTCTTATGACCTATTCAACTTGGATAGGTCAATTTTTATTAAAGGCTATTTTCGCATAGATTGTTGTTTTTCGTATAAGTTCATCAACCCGTATAACTAGATGCTTCGTGGCATCTTTTCGTAAGAACAATTGCGAAAATTGCCTAGAAACTTAGTAAATGACCCTTATAAGGCTCCAAAAGCAACAAATTTTACGAAAAGAGCCTTTATTAAATAATGCTTCCTACACGAGCAGATTCCCGAAATGCTTCCGTGTTTTCTCGTAATGTTTTTTCAAATGCAAAATGGGATTTCGAATGGAAATTAGGGTGGAATATGGTGAATGTTTTGTGAACAACTGAGTATTACACGATATAAAAATATGTATTTTTCCTTATGAATCTGCGGTATAGCCCTGATATTTTTCACAACTGAAAGCCTTTACAATGAATTTAAAAATATAAAGAGGGTGAAGGGGAATGAAAGGTATTAGCCAATGGAACCCAGAGGATAGTGTGTTCTGGAAAGCTGAAGGAAAGCTGCATGCACAAAGAAACTTATGGATTTCAGTACCATCTCTGTTTTTAGCTTTTGTTGTATGGCAAATTTGGTCTGTAGTAGCAGTAAAACTGAATGATGTTGGTTTTCACTATACAGCGAGTGAGCTTTTTACACTTGCAGCACTACCAGGCCTTGTCGGGGCAACACTGAGAATATTTTTTACCTTTATGCCGGGGATTTTTGGAGGGAAAAATTGGACTGTCATCAGTACAGCAGCACTTTTGATGCCTGCTCTGGGAATCGGATTTGCGGTCCAAAATCCAGAGACATCGTTTACAACCATGGCAATATTAGCAGCACTTTGCGGCATTGGAGGCGGCAATTTTTCCTCATCGATGGCAAACATTAGCTTCTTTTTTCCAAGGAAATTAAAAGGAACGGCTAACGGTCTCAATGCCGGAATTGGAAATCTTGGAGTAAGTGCAGTTCAATTCATCACGCCAATAGTTATTATGATGGGCTCTTTTGGTGGAATAGTAGGTTCTGCCCAATTGATGAAGGACGGAACAGAAGTTTGGATACAAAATGCGGCCTTTATTTGGGTAATTCCGATCATTATCATAACCATCATCTCAGCATTTGGAATGGATAACCTGCCAAATGCAAAACAATCGTTTAAGGAACAGGCCGTTATTTTTAAAAACAAGCACACATGGATTATGTCATGGCTTTACACCATGTGTTTTGGATCATTTATTGGCTATGCTGCAGCCTTCCCGTTATTAATAAAATCTGAATTTCCAGATATAAACCCGCTCCAGTTGGCTTATTTAGGACCTCTTGTAGGGGCATCGGTAAGACCAATCGGCGGCTGGATTGCAGATAAGCTTGGCGGAGCTAAAGTAACATTTTGGGACATTATCATTATGATAGCCGCAACCGCAGGGGTAATTTATTTCTTAAATGATAAGAATTTCACTGGGTTTTTAATTATGTTCCTGATTCTCTTTTTCACAACAGGGATTGCGAATGGTTCTACGTTCAGAATGATTCCCGTTATTTTCGAACCAAAGCAGGCTGCACCTGTACTTGGCTTCACAGCGGCTATAGCTGCTTATGGTGCATTTTTAATTCCAAAAATGTTCAGCTGGTCAATTACTGTTTCCGGAGCAGCAGATTTAGCCCTCTACCTATTTATTGCGTATTACGTTATTAGTCTAGTTATTTGCTGGTACTATTACTCTCGTAAAAATGCAGAGGTTAAGTGCTAGATGTGAAGGTTGTAAGAATGGAAGGGTATGAAATGAAAAAGGAGTGAAAACGATTGAATAATGTAAAGAGTTTTCTTAAAAGCGGACACTTACCGACACTACTATCTTCATTTTTCTATTTTGATATCAGCTTTATGATCTGGGTTATGGTTGGGGCAACTTCTACCTTTATTGTACAGGATTTTGGGTTATCCCCTGCTGAAAAAGGATTCATGGTGGGGATCCCTATTTTAGGCGGATCCTTGCTGCGAATTCCAATGGGTCTTCTAGCTGACCGTTTTGGTGGAAAACGAATGGGTATGATCGGAATGATGTTAACAATGCTTCCACTCTTTTGGGGATGGCTGTATGGGAATTCCTTGTCTGAGGTCCAAGCGTTCGGATTTTTGTTAGGAATTGCAGGTGCAAGCTTTGCAGTTGCCTTGCCTCTAGCAAGCCGATGGTATCCACCTGAACATCAAGGACTGGCAATGGGGATTGCCGGAGCGGGAAATAGCGGTACTGTTCTTGCTACGTTATTTGCACCTAGAATTGCAGAATCGTTTGGTTGGCATGGAGTTTTTGGCTTCTCGCTTCTTCCATTATTCACAGCGTTTATTGTCTTTATCATTTTTGCCAAAGACAGCCCAGCTGCACCAAAGCCACAAAAACTGTCGCAATACTTGGCAATTGTAAAAATGAAAGAAACATGGATTTTCAGTTTCTTCTACAGCTTATCCTTCGGCGGTTTTGTTGGTTTAACAAGTTACTTAGGCATCTTCTTTGTGGATCAATATGGCATTAGTAAAGTAACGGCCGGAGACCTTGTTACAATCACCGTTTTTGCAGGAAGCTTTGTCAGACCAATCGGCGGATATATCGCTGATAGGCTGGGAGGGATGAACCTACTAATAAAATTGTATGGCTTAGCTGCATTTGTACTCTTTGTAGTCGGCTTTCTCCCATCCATTTACATGATGGTCCCACTCTTTATCTTCGCGATGCTAATTTTTGGTATCTCAAATGGAGCTTTATTCCAGGTAATTCCGACAAAGTTTCCTCGTGAAGTAGGCATCTTTACGGGATTTGTTGGAGCAGCAGGCGGTTTAGGCGGCTTCTTTTTACCAAATATTCTTGGTACTTATAAGGAAATTACTGGATCTTATGGTTTAGGCTTTTGGTGGATTAGCGCCACCTATGTGGGGGCTCTTATCATTATTATTTGGCTGCAGACTTCCTGGAAGAAGACTCCGGGAAAGGATCATACTGGTAAGTTAACTGCGATATAACTTTAAGAATTAACGCGGGTGAAAGGAGATTCTTATGAAAACCAAATCAGGAAGCTTCCTAAAAAGGCTTCGCTATTTTAAACCGATTGATACTTTATCAGATGGATGGAGCCAGCTTTCAGCAGGGGATCGGGAATGGGAGAAGATGTATCGTCAAAGGTGGCAGCACGATAAGGTTGTCAGAACCACACATGGTGTGAACTGTACCGGTTCTTGCAGCTGGAAAGTATTTGTAAAGGATGGAATTATTACATGGGAAAATCAGCAGACAGATTATCCGAGCTGCGGACCTGATATGCCGGAATTTGAACCAAGGGGATGTCCGCGTGGAGCCAGCTTTTCCTGGTATGTGTACAGCCCGCTTCGTGTGAAATACCCGTATGTTCGCGGTACTCTCATAAAATTATATAGGGATGCGCTTAAGCAGGAAAATGATCCTGTAAAAGCGTGGGCAAGGATTGTAGAAGATTCTGACAAGACAAAGCAGTATAAATCCGCACGAGGCAAAGGTGGTTTTATCCGTGTGACAACGGAAGAGGTTTATGAAATGATTTCCGCTTCGCTTATCTATACCACTCAGAAATTTGGACCTGATCGAATCGCAGGGTTTACACCAATTCCAGCCATGTCGATGGTTAGTTATGCTGCTGGTTCCCGCTTTTTATCCATGCTCGGTGCCCCGATGTTAAGCTTTTACGATTGGTACGCGGATTTACCGCCAGCCTCACCTCAAATATGGGGGGAGCAAACCGACGTTCCGGAAAGCAGCGATTGGTATAATTCTGGTTATATCATGATGTGGGGCTCCAATGTACCCATGACTCGAACACCTGACGCCCACTTTATGACAGAAGTACGCTACAAAGGTACAAAGGTGGTAGCGGTTAGCCCGGACTATGCGGAAAACGTAAAATTTGCAGATGACTGGCTGCCGATTAATCCTGGTGAAGATGCGGCTCTCGCACAATCGATGACCCATGTCATTTTAAAAGAGTTTTATGTCGACAAGCAAACCGACTATTTTTATGATTATGCCAAAAAGTATACCGACCTTCCGTACTTGATTACGCTGAAACAGAATGGAGAAGCGTATGTTTCGGATCGTTTTTTAACAGCAAGCGATTTAGGAATGCCCTTTACGAATGCACAATGGAAAACAGCTATTCTTGACAAAGAAACAAAGAAAATCGTTATTCCAAACGGCAGTATTGGGCATCGCTGGGGGGATAAAGGTCAGTGGAACCTCCTGCAAAAAGATGAAGAAGGAAATCCATTTGAACCTGAGTTAACGATTCTTGGTCAGGAAGATCATATGATAAACATTCAATTCCCTTATTTTGACCGAGATGGTACGAAGATAATTTCCCGACCTGTTCCTGTTAAAAAGGTTATAAAAGCTTCGGGTGAAGAAGTAAATGTCACGACAGTGTTTGACCTTATGTTAGCCCACTATGGAGTGAATCGAGAAGAGCTTGAGGGTGAGAAATCCTTTGATTATGCCGATGAGCAGCCATATACACCAGCATGGCAGGAAAAATATACGGGTATAGATCAAAAATTAGTGATCAAAATTGCCCGGGAGTTTGCCCAAAACGCTGTTGATACAAAGGGCCGTTCGATGATCATTATGGGGGCAGGAATTAATCATTGGTTTAACGGTGATACCATTTACCGTAGTATTTTAAACCTTGTTTTATTAACAGGCTCACAGGGAGTCAATGGCGGCGGCTGGGCTCATTACGTTGGGCAGGAAAAATGCCGCGTCCCGGAAGGATGGGGAACCATTGCGTTTGGCCGTGATTGGTCGATTCCGCCACGCTTACAAAATGCCACCTCCTTCTTTTATTTTGTGACAGACCAATGGCGCTATGAAGAAACAAATCTGGATGAGCTTGCATCACCGCTAATAAAAAAAGCGCGCTATAAGCATTCTGCTGATTACAACGTACTTGCCGCACGCTTAGGATGGCTGCCATCTTATCCCCAATTTAACCGGAGTTCGATTGGGTTGTATGAAGAGGCGAAGAAGGACGGGGCAAAAACAACGGATGAGGTCATACAGTATGTGGTGAATGAATTAAAAACAGGAAAGATGGAATTCGCCATCGAAGACCCTGATAATCCTGTTAACTTCCCACGAAACCTTTTTGTTTGGCGTTCGAATTTAATTTCAAGCTCTGGAAAAGGGCATGAGTATTTTCTGAAGCATCTAATAGGAACCTCGAATGGATTGCTTGGTGAGGAAAATAACTCCATGAAGCCAGAGGAAATGAAGTGGAGAGCGAAGGGAGCAGAAGGAAAGCTCGATCTTTTGGTCACAATTGATTTTCGAATGGCCGGAAACTCACTTTATTCGGATATTGTTTTACCAGCTGCAACTTGGTATGAAAAGCACGATATCAGCAGTACGGATATGCATCCGTTTGTCCATCCGTTTAATCCAGCGATTAATCCGCCGTGGGAGGCACAATCGGATTGGGATACGTTTAAAGGTATAGCGAAAGCTTTCTCAAAGATGGCTGAAAAGCACTTTCCTGAATCAGTTAAGGATCTAGTCACAATTCCGCTCCTCCATGATTCACCGGATGAGATTGCTCAGCCTTTTGGTAAAGTCCTTGATTGGAAGAAGGGAGAAACCGAGCCGTTACCGGGTGTTACGATGCCTCGAATGGCTTTTGTGGAACGAGATTATAAGAAAATATATGAAAAGTTCATTGCACTTGGGCCGCTTGCCGAGAAAAATCCTGTCGGCGCTCATGGAATCTCATTTTCTGTTGCAGAACAATATCAACAGCTAAAGGATATGAACGGAACGATTGAAAAAGAAGGATTCACTCATGGTATGCCGAGCATCGAATCAGCGCGCCAGGCAGCAGAATCAATGATGACGCTATCTAGTGCAACAAACGGCAAGGTAGCAATGAAGGCTTGGGAAGCTGAAGAGGGAAAAACGGGCCTTTCATTAAAGGATATTGCAGAAGATCAAGCTTCGGTACATCATACTTTCCAGGATATTTCCATACAACCCCGTAAAGTGATTCCGACACCAGTTTTTACTGGTTCGAATAAAGGAAATAGACGTTATTCGCCTTTTACGACCAATATTGAACGGTTTGTCCCATTTCGAACTCTTACTGGACGACAGCATTTCTTTCTAGATCATGAAATCCTCACCGAATATGGGGAGAATTTCCCAATATATAAACCTACATTACCGGAAATGGTTTTTTCCAGCCGTGATCAAGCTCCGAAGAAGCATGATAACGAGATTTCCCTGCGTTATTTAACACCTCACGGAAAATGGAACATCCATAGCACCTATCAGGATAATTTGACGATGCTTACTCTATTCCGTGGAGGACCGAATGTATGGATGAGTGTCAAGGATGCCGAACAGGCCGGTATTAAAGATAATGACTGGGTAGAGGTCTACAACCGTAATGGTGTCGTAGCTGCAAGGGCAGTAACGAGTCATAAAATGCCTAATGGTACGTTGTATATGTACCATGCTCAGGATAAGCATATTAATACCCCTGGTTCGACCATAACAGGAGAACGGGGCGGTACCCATAATAGTCCGACAAAAATTCACGTCAAGCCAACACAATTAATTGGCGGCTATGCACAGCTGAGCTATGGTTTCAATTACTATGGTCCAATAGGAAACCAACGTGATCTTTATGTGTCTGTACGGAAGATGAAGGAGGTGCCTTGGCTTGAAGATTAAAGCACAAGTAGCAATGGTCATGAACCTTGATAAATGCATTGGCTGTCACACCTGTAGTGTTACGTGTAAAAACACATGGACGAACCGTCCGGGAGCAGAGTATATCTGGTTTAATAATGTAGAAACCAAACCGGGAGTAGGCTATCCAATCGAATGGGAAAATCAAGATAAGCATAAAGGCGGCTGGGCTTTAAAGAACGATCAGCTCGAATTAAATTCCGGCAGCAAGCTGAATAAGCTTGCTCTGGGGAAAATATTCCATAATCCAGATCTTCCGACGATTGATGAATACTATGAACCATGGTCCTATGATTTTGAAAAGCTGACGAACAGCCCTCAGAAAAAGCACCAGCCTGTTGTCCGGCCTAAATCACTTCTAACGGGGGAAATGATGGAGCTTGAGTGGGGTCCAAACTGGGAGGACGATCTAGCCGGTGCTCATATAACCGGACAAAAAGACCCTAACTATAAGAAAATGGAAGAGGCAGTAAAATTAGAATTTGAACAAGCCTTTATGATGTATCTGCCCCGCATATGTGAGCACTGCTTAAATCCAGGCTGCGTTGCTTCATGTCCATCAGGTGCAATTTATAAGCGGGATGAGGACGGGATTGTACTAGTCGATCAGGAGCAGTGCCGCGGTTGGAGATACTGCATGACAGGTTGTCCGTATAAAAAGGTTTATTTTAACTGGGAAACGCAGAAAGCAGAGAAGTGTACCTTCTGCTTCCCAAGAATTGAAGCTGGTTTACCAACCGTTTGTTCGGAAACGTGCACAGGTCGTCTTCGATATATCGGAGTCCTTCTTTATGACGCAGACAGGGTAAAGGAGGTAGCATCCGCTCCCAATGAAAAGGATTTATACAAAGAGCACTTAAGTTTGTTCCTGGACCCTAATGACCCACAGGTGGTGGAGCAGGCGAAAAAAGATGGAATTTCGGATGATTGGTTAGAAGCTGCCCGTAAATCTCCAATCTATAAGCTGGCAATCAAATATAAAATTGCTCTTCCGCTTCATCCGGAATATCGAACATTGCCGATGGTTTGGTATGTTCCGCCGCTAAGTCCATTTACGACCATGTTTGAAGGGAAAGACACTAACGGGTCGATAGAAGCAATGTTTCCTGCAATCCGGCACATGAGAATACCGCTGGAGTACCTGGCCAATTTACTTTCAGCAGGAGACACAGATGTTATAAAGGATTTACTAGAAAAAATGATAGCGATGCGTCACCATATGAGGGCAAAAACTTTGGGGCAAGCTCCAAACGAACAAATGCTCAAACAGATTGGCATGACGCCGGAGGTTATTGAGGAAATGTACCGCTTGCTTGCAATCGCGAAATATGAAGACCGGTTTGTTATTCCTCCTGCACATAAGGAGCACTCTTTGAATCTTTATGATCAACAAGGTACAACAGGGTATGAATTTGACTGTAATACTTGTAAAGTAGGTGGGTATGATGGAACAAATGAAAAATTCCATGTCCTCAAACGATGAAACCGAGGTAAGAGATCTATTTAAAATCATTTCCTATTTATTACAGTATCCAGATAAAAAATGGCTTCAATGGGGAGAGTTAGTTGAGGAAGTCCAACTATTGAATAACAGTATCCTAAAATTGCCTCTTCTTTCATTCCTTGATGCAATCGGAGGAATGTCATTGGAAGATTTAGAACAGCAGTATGTCAGCTTATTTGACTTTAATCCGGCCTGCTCACTTTCGTTAAGTTATCTAAAAGCAGGTGAACAAAAAGAAAGAGGTCAAATACTTGTTGAGTTAAAGGCGATGTACAAAGATTATGGATATGAAATGACGGAAGAGGAGCTTTCGGATTATTTACCGGTTATATTAGAATTTTCATCGGTAGCACCTCTGCAAATATCAGTGAACTTGTTACGAAGTTTTCGTGAACCAATGATAAAATTAAAAAATGAGTTGGAAGCACTCAAGAGTCCGTATCATTATTTAATTTCTGCTTGTCTGTCTGGAATGGAGTCACTTGATCGAGACATTTTAGCAAGGGGGGAAGGATAACAAATGCTGCAATTTTTGTGGGTTATTTTCCCTTATTTAATGATTACCATTTTTCTAGTCGGACATATTTATCGTTATAATTTTGACCAATTATCGTGGACGGCTAAATCAAGTGAGTTTTTAGAAAAAAAGAGTTTACGATGGGGTAGTATGTTGTTTCATATCGGAATCTTGTTCGTGTTTGCAGGTCATGTATTTGGTCTCCTTGTTCCTAAAACGGTATTGTCGGCTGTTGGGATAGGTGAAACCCTATATCATACTGGTGCAGTTTACGGAGGAGGATTTGCTGGTACGGTTACGTTAATTGGGATTATCATTTTGTTTAGCAGGCGTCTTACGAATAAAAGAGTATGGATGACGAGTGATTCCAGTGATATCATAACGGTTGTCTTCATCTTTCTGATTATCTTAATTGGAACCTACAATACATTAATCGGAAACCAGTTTCATCCACATTTTGATTATCGTGAAACGATTAGTCCATGGTTTAGAGGCCTGCTTACTTTTACTCCCGACCCTTTTTTAATGAGAGATGTTCCTATAGGTTTCCAGCTGCATATATTGATCTCTTTTGCACTAATTGGCATCTGGCCATTTACTCGACTCGTTCATGTTTGGAGTGTCCCGCTTACTTATTTTAAACGGCGCTATATTATATATAGGAAGAGGGCTGGATGAAGATCTTAGATGGAGAATCTTTGAGGCTATACGAGGTACTAAGAAAATGCAGGAATTTGGTTCCTGCATTTTCTTATTTTAAAGGTTATTTTTGTCGACCATAAAGTCAAATTATATTCAAACCATAAATTCAGTCTGTATCTATGATTTCAGAATCATTTAAAATACAGGCTTTTTTTTCTATTCTTTTTTTAATCTTCCCGCCTTTTTTGCCGCTTCTATTAATATGATTTCGAATTGGGCGGACCCAATTCAGTTTAAAAGAACCTTACTCAAGAAAAGAGTAAATTTCCTATTGTTATTACCAAAATTATACATTATAATAACATTAAAAATGAATGAATAATTCATTCATAAAAAGGAGATCGGAAATGGCTAATATTACGGGGAAAAAGGAATGGAACCTGATGAATAAATATGTATTGATTACAGGCGCAACAAACGGGATTGGCTTTGCTGCAGCAAAGGCAATTGCTTCACGCGGTGCGAATTTAGGCATTATTGCTAGGGATAAAGGGAGGGCCGAAGCTATTGCTGCCCAATTAAAGGAGCAAACAAGCAAACAGATAAAGGTAGATGTGTTCATTGCTGATCTTGCCTCTCAAAAGTCAATTCGCAAAGTCGCTATGCAAATACTTGAACGGTGCCCCAAGATTGATATCTTAGTGAATAATGCCGGAGCATTATTCGATACTTTTCAGAAGACAGAGGATGGAGTGGAAATGACTTGGGCGGTGAATCACCTTGCACCATTTCTTCTCACTTCGCTGCTTTTGGACCGTCTGAAGGAAAGTGAGGCGGCCAGGATAATCAATACTGCTTCACATGGTCACAAGATGGTGAAAAAAGGACTTGAGTTTGATAATGTTAATGCAGAGCATCTCTATAGAGGTGTTAAAAAGGTAATAGGTGGTCCTACCTTGTGCTATGCTCAAAGCAAACTAGCAAATATCCTATTCACATTTGAATTGGCGCGTCGTCTGGAAGGAACCAATGTCACCGTCCATTGCTTTGATCCGGGACTGGTCGCGACAAATTTCAATCAAAACAATGGAGTTTTAGCTAAGGCAACCATGGCTGTGATGAAATTCTTTTCACGTACCCCGGATGAGGGAGCGGACACATTAGTATGGCTCTCGGAATTAAAGGATGTTTCCGATTTAAATGGGCACTACTGTGCTGACAGGCAGAAGAAGGCACCAGCGGTTGTAGCCTCTAATAGAGAAACAGCAAGAAAACTTTGGGAAATTAGTGAGGAACAAGTTAAGTTATCTGCACTATGAATTTTATCGAGATTTGAAAGAGAGTGAAGAATCGTGTCTCCATTAAATGACCAACAACTGAACCAGATCCGTGATGAACGGAGAGAACAAATAAAAAAGGCAGCTCTAAAAGTTTTTGCCCTCCATGGGCTCGTTGGCACCAAAATGAACATGATTGCCAATGAAGCGGGCATTAGCCAGGGGCTATCATATCGTTATTACAGTTCAAAGGATGAGCTTTTTATTGAACTAGTTCAGGAAGCCATGGAAGAAACGGCGGACGCATTTGCCTCGTTAGGGTATATGAAAGGATCGCCAACAGAAATAATCAAGACGTTAACTACAAAAATGCTTGATGGAAGTAATAGACATTCATTTATGCTTATTCAGCAAGTACAAACTTCGGATGAAGTCCCTGACAAGGCAAAGGAAATTGTTCAACGATATTCAACCACTTCTTTCATAGAACAATTGATTCCAATCTTTAAAAATGGACAGGAGAAAGGGGAGTTTTGTAAAGGTGATCCGGCTGCGTTAATGATCCTCTACTTCTCCGTCCTTTCCGGTTTAATGTTACTTCAGACTGGTGAAATGGAGCAGGATCATGTTCCTGATATTCATATTTTAATGAAAATGTTAAGATGAAGTAAGTGTTTTATCCTTTATATTTTTAATATCATAAACAAATCAAGTTAAATCATTGTGTTGTAATTGAACATTAATAGTGGTATCGAAATATTTTAAAGAAAAATAGTTGACACCCCAGCTACTCGGTGTTACGATATACCTGTAATAAGCAATACTTAATAGCGCGATTTCCCAAAAGCTATTAATTAAAGAAATATTTTTAAGAAAAATAATTGACACCTCTGCTACTCGGTGTTACGATGTACTTGTAATGAGTAATACTTAATAGCGTGATTTCCCAAAAGCTATTAAGTAAAAGTTTTACTTAGTACTAAGTTATACTGAATATAAGTCAGACAAAATAGAGGAGGTAAAGGAGGCACTGAATATGGAAAATTTAACTGAAATGCTGAAGGGCTCGCTGGAAGGCTGTGTGCTGGAAATCATCAGCCGCCATGAAACCTATGGCTACGAGATTACCCGACGCCTGAACGAGCTTGGGTTTACCGAAGTCGTGGAAGGGACTGTATACACCATCCTCGTGCGATTAGAAAAGAAAAAACTTGTGAACATAGAAAAAAAACCGTCAGATATGGGACCGCCCCGAAAGTTTTACTCACTTAATGAGGCTGGCCGCCAGGAACTTGAATTGTTTTGGAAAAAATGGGATTTTGTATCATCAAAAATCAATGTCTTAAAGTCAATCTAGTTTCATAAGATATTCCATCCGATATTTTTGGAGTGTCTTGTTCAGCTTTATAAAAAAGGAGGAAAAATAACATGTTGGAAATGTTCAAAAAAATGATTGGTGATAAAAAAGAGTACAAGATGATGATGGCACGGGTTGAAGCCCTGCCAGAGGACTACCAGTTTGTATTTAAGAAAATTCAAAACTACATGTGGAATTTCTCAGCAGGAAACGGGATGGATATGCTGCACATGCAGTATGAATTAATCGAGTTGTTCGAAGCTGGTGCAGCGGAAAGCAGACAAGTGCTGGAAATCACTGGGGACGACGTGGCGTCCTTTGCCGACGAACTAGTGGCAAACGCTAAAACCTATTTCGCGAAGTATCGTGAAGATTTGAATCAGAGTATCATGAATCGATTGGGAAAAAAATAAATTCAGTAGATAATACCGACTGATTAGCTGGTTACAAATGTGAATTGCCGCCTTCGCTATTCAGTTATATTTTTAATCCGGTAATAAGTAATACTGATTATCAGTCAGACTAAATAGGAGAGTATAGGCAATCTAGCTCTGCAAAGACGCTTTTTATAAGGAGGAAAAAAGTATGAACAATGCAGCGATTTCTGTAAAAGGGTTAAAAAAATCCTTTAAAGACAAGGAAGTCTTAAAGGGGGTGGATTTTGAGGTCCGGCGTGGCGAAATTTTCGCACTGCTGGGCTCAAATGGTGCGGGCAAGACGACGACTGTCAACATCCTCTCGACGCTGATGAAGCCCGATGGCGGCGAAGTAGGTATTTGCGGCTTTGACGTCCAGCGTCAACCGAATCATGTTCGCCAGAGCATCAGCCTGACAGGGCAGTTCGCAGCTTTAGACGGCATGCACACCGGGCGGGAAAACCTGATGATGATCGCCAAGTTGCGGGGAGTTTCCAATCCCGCTCAAGTCGCCGATAATCTGCTTGCAAGATTCAGCCTGACCGATGCGGCCAACCTCCGGGCGGACAAATATTCCGGCGGGATGAAGCGCCGGCTTGACATCGCCATGAGCCTGATCGGGACGCCAGCAGTCATTTTTCTCGACGAACCCACGACAGGGCTTGACCCTGAAGCGCGAATTGAAGTCTGGGATACCGTGAAGGAGCTTGCCGGCGGCGGCACGACCATCTTGCTGACGACCCAGTACCTGGAGGAAGCCGAACAATTGGCGGACCGTATCGCCATCCTGCATGGTGGAAAAATCATCACGACCGGTACACTTACCGAACTCAAAGAGATGTTCCCGCCAGCGAAAGTGGAGTACATTGAGAAGCAGCCGACATTGGAGGAAATTTTCCTCGCGATCATCGGCAAAAAGGAGGAGATGTAAATGAAAAGCAAAACAGGGGTATTACTAGGGCGTTTAATGCGCAACATCATGCGCAGCCCGGATACGATTATCACGGTGGCGATTACGCCGATTATGATGATGCTGCTGTTTGTCTACGTATTTGGCGGCGCCATAGAGACAGGCACGGACAACTACGTCAATTATTTATTGCCGGGAATCTTGCTGATGGCTATCGCATCCGGCGTCGCTTACACTTCCGTGCGGCTGTTTACGGATGTAAAGAGCGGGCTGATGGCGCGTTTCATTACCATGCCCATCAAGCGCTCGTCGGTATTGTGGGCTCATGTGTTGACCTCGCTTGTTTCCAATGCGCTTACTATCGTGGTGGTTATCCTCGTCGCGCTTTTGATGGGCTTCCGTTCCAGCGCTGATATCCTGGATTGGCTCGCGGTAGCCGGGATACTCGGGCTGTTTACGCTGGCGCTGACATGGCTGGCGGTCATTCCCGGATTGACAGCGAGGTCTATGGAAGGGGCGACAGCCTACTCGTACCCGCTGATTTTCCTGCCGTTTATCAGTTCGGCCTTTGTCCCCACCGAAACCATGCCTAAAATTGTCGGTGCGTTCGCTGAGAACCAGCCCGTGACTTCAATCGTGAATGCGATTCGTGCCCTCTTGTATGAGGGGTCTGTTGGCAACGGTATCTGGATCGCGCTTGCCTGGTGTGTCGGCATCATGGTCATCGCATACTTCTTCGCCAGTAAACAATTTAAACGCCAGTTAGGGTAAGTACACCATTATGGGATTAGCCATATCAATAGTCAGCCGCTGCGATGTATGCATTTGCTATCACATGGAAGGCTGCTAAAATGCCGGGGCAACCATCGACGAAATCATGGAAACCCTCAAAATTGGTGTGATTGGTGGCGGTTATTTCGCTTTCACCAATCTCTTTTCGGTCAGTAAGCTTTTCTTTTTGTACAACGGTGAAGGATAGTTAAAGTTGCAACGTTTTAAGAACTCATTTAAACTTCGCGTAAATCTGTTCTAATAGGGCAAAATATGTAACGGGATTGTGCTGGAAAGTACATGCCTATTTTAAATAAGGAGTGAGATGAGTGGCTGATAAAAACCAACGTAATCGTATCGATAATGATGCTAGCGAAGCGGTAGGAACTGGTGTCGGTGCTGTCGCTGGCGCTGCTTTGGGTTCTGTTCTTGGTCCAGTTGGTACCGTTGCAGGAG
>NZ_BAWM01000083.1:46747-172299 GCF_000759675.1 Neobacillus niacini
GCTAATGACAGTGTTGTGTTGCGAACCGAGAAGGTTAGCCTTTAACCAAAAAGAGGTACTGAATGCATTGGATTCCCCAAAAGGGAGTCCTTTTATTTCAGCTTTTTTAGGTGAATTTCCAGTAAGATTTTGAATCAATTCACTTAAAGTACCGTGGTGCAAGAGTTAAATAGCACAGCTGTCATTGAGGCGGCTTTTTTTAGTGTTCTAACGGCTCAGGTTAGTTCAAAAAAGTTAAGGATTTAACCTTTTTGGAAAAAAGGGGAGACCAATCTGATTGGAATTAAATTTGCTTTACAGAATACATAGAATTGAATGAATTGAATTAGTTGGAACGCCGTATGCGGTGAAAGTCGCACGTACGATGTGAACAGGGGGAAAAGGAAGCGATAACTTCAAACCCTTACCTACCTGTATGATGATAGGGCTAAATAAAAACATATGATAATATTGAAGAAGGTTGATTCATTGATAAGAAGTTCATACTTACTTAATAATACACCTAATAGGAGAGTAAAATGGCTAATATAAAGGATATTGCCAAATTAGCTGGGGTATCTGTTTCAACAGTTTCAAGAGTTTTGAATAACCATCCATATGTGAGTGAAGAAAAACGGAAAAAGGTAGAAAAAGTTATAGAAGAATTAAATTTTCAACAGAATCTTAATGCGATACATCTAGTTAAAGGGAAAACATATACGGTTGGTGCCATTATTCCTTATATCGATCATCCTTACTTCCAAGCGATGGTAGGTGGAATTATGGAAAACGCTTTTAAACATAATTTTTCGGTACTTTGCTGTGCTACAAATTATGATCAGGATGAAGAATTAAAATACCTCCATATGTTAAAAAGAAAACAGTTAGACGGTCTACATCTGTTCTCATTCGAATAACTGGGAAACAATCATTCCTTATACCAAGTATGGTCCTATTATAGCTTGTGAACGTTTTGAACCTTTACCATGTGTACATACGGACTATTATGAATCGTTTTTGGCAGGTTTAAATTATCTTATAAAAAAAGGACATAGAAATATTGGTTATTGTACTGGGAGAGAACATAGCTTCAGTAGTGAAATGCGTTTTGCTGCGTTTAATGCAGCCCTCACCAAAGTCAAAGAACCAATAAAAGAGTCCTGGATATTCACCGACTGCTACACTATGAATGATGGGAAAAGAATTATTAAAGATTTACAAAATTTAAAGGATATTCCTACTGCTATTTTAGCAAATGGGGATGAAGTAGCTGCGGGGATGATTACACAGGCAAAAATGATGGGGATTAAAGTACCTGCTGAGTTATCCATTATGGGGGTTGATAACCAACCTATATCAGAAGCCTTAGACCTGACCACATTGGACTTAAATATAAAAGAAATTGGCGAGCAAGCATTTATGCAGTTCTATAACGGTACAAATAAGACAATTAAAGTTCCATTCACTTTAGTTGAACGCAATACCGTTTCCACTTTGGTTTAAAAAAATCCTTGACCTGAGAATGTTTTCATAAATTAAAACTTTGTTTGAAGAGTTTTAAAATACATTTCGGTCAAGGAGTGGGCTGTATGGATTACTTTATCAATTCATTACTATCGTCTGATGAACAAAAATATTCGAGTATTACTGCAACGTTTGAATTCCAAGAACTTACAGGTATTAACAATAAATTTGGTACGCTAATTGCAACAGACAAACGGCTAATTCAGTATACAAAACATCCATTGGGGTTTAAGGAGACAAATATATATAAATACCGAGACATTATTAGTGTAGATGTAACGCAGTCTTTATTTACGTTTAACAACGAAGTTTCAATAAAAGTGAAATTAATTAACCAAGGAAATATGAAGCATTTTTTAGAAACAATCAAATATTTCTCGGCGTACACTCCAGGAATCAGGAACTATTGTAAAATTAATTTTGAAAATTAGCAGTTTGTTCATATTATATTTTTCTTATTCAACTAACACGGGGGGCTTTACTTCAAATGAGGTAAAGCCTTTTTTATTCAAGTAACGGGGAAGGTGGCAGGAAAACATGGTATGGAATATTTGTTTATTTTATCGTTTTTAAATTCTTCTATCCTTTGTATGTAAAGTTACTTTCAAGAAAACTAGTCAACATTTAGCATAATAACAACTGGATCGCCGCCGGAATCCCTTAACTCTGCACTTTTACACTATAGTTGAAAATTCGTATAAAAAACGACAATAAAATAGCTAACATTAACGAGGGAGGTTAGTGGAACAAGAAAGATGAAAACCCATCACTCATTTATGGTGCATTAGATCGAAATTAAACACAAAAGAGACATGGATTTTCCATGCCTATTGTTGTAGTTGTTTATCCTTTAGCCCTAATTTTGCCGATACTGAGGAACGTATGGATTGTTTGGGTATTGTTGAATATATTGTGGCGGTTGATACTGTTGATTTACATTTTGATGAGGTGTATTATTCTTTACTCTGTGACAGTCCTTGTATGGACCTATATATGTTGAGGGTTTCACAGGTGCAATTGCTTGTTTCCATTGACTTTCGTTAAGACAATAGGTATGAGACATGATATTTGCAGGAGTAAATTTTAAGATGTCAGAACCTAAAATTACTTCTGGAGTGGGTGCATTAAAAATAGCCAATAGATGAGTATTATCAACTACAGCGATTTCATAATGCCACCAACCTTGTGGAACATTTGCCACTTGTCCAGGTGTGATTGTGTAATTAAGTATTTGTTTTGTAAAAGGGTTCAGCATCGATACAATAGCAGAACCAGAAATACAATAAACTAGCTCTGCTGCATTTTGATGATAGTGCGGTTCTACGACATTATTAGTACTTAGGAAGATGTCTAGTAGTGACACATTTTCCAGTGTATTCAACTGTTTTATTCCTAATACGTTAATATAGTTTTGGTTATCTTTTACGAACAACGGACTTTTATTTACGTCAAAGGTGTAATTAGTTGTCGGAGATGTATAATCCATATATAAAACCATAAATTTTATTCACCTCATTTATTAGGCATTAAAATAAACCTATTGGCATGCTATGCACTTACTTTTAGTTCGGTGTGAATAATTTAAAAAATAAATATGTACGCATTTGGGAAGAACTTATGCTACAGAAGAAAAGATACTTGTTCAACTAAAGGGTGCTTATCTTGAATAAGGTTAAAGCAATGATCTTCCACAACCGGGTGCTTTACTTCAATAAGGAGTAAAGCTTTTCTTTTTCAACTAAAGGAGCATTAATGTGTAATATGCTATGTATTAGGAGCACATAGTGCCGAATATATTTATTAATCTACTAGGTGAGAGGTGTTTTTTTTGGAGTGGAAACCGGATAGGCTATTACATTTAATTCTTATATATGTGATGCTTGGTGGGTTCACATTCTGGTTGCCAGTATCAAGAGGCTTAATCGATGGACATACTTATTCGTGGTCAGGATGGATGGAGATAGGCGGAACAGAAGTTGGCGGACAGTCGAGGGGATGAACCGGGGCATCTGCTTACTTTATGGTAAGGTCTAGCTATTTTTTTTGAACTCTTCCTAATTTAATTATAGCAGTTAAAAAATGGTTAATATAGACTTTTTATTCTCATTTATTACTGCTAAAATCAATAGAACTTTAATGGTTAGGAGAGATGTAGTATGAATTCTTTGGTTCTCGGTTTTCAGGAGATAGAAAAAACACAGCTTTTACTCGTTGGCGGAAAAGGGTTAAATATAGGGGAATTATCAAAAATTCAAGGAATACAAGTACCAGAAGGATATTGTGTTACAACAGTGGGATATCAAAAAGCCATCGAACAAAACGAAACGTATCATGCTTTGTTGGATCGACTAAAAATGCTAAAAGTAGAAGATCGAGATCAAATTGGTGAAATCAGCAGGAAGATTCGACAAATCATTATGGAAGTAGAAATTCCTTCCGATGTTGTGAAAGCAGTTACTCACTATCTCTCCCATTTTGGCGAGGAACATGCTTATGCAGTGCGTTCTAGTGCGACTGCTGAAGATTTACCACATGCCTCTTTTGCTGGTCAACAAGACACCTATTTAAATATCATCGGCAAAGAAGCAATCTTGCAGCATATCAGCAAATGTTGGGCTTCCCTATTTACGGATCGCGCGGTAATCTACCGTATGCAAAATGGATTTGACCACAGTCAAGTTTATTTATCCGTTATCGTTCAAAGGATGGTTTTCCCACAGGCTTCAGGGATTTTATTTACCGCTGATCCGATTACTTCTAACCGAAAGCTTCTATCCATCGATGCCAGTTTTGGACTTGGAGAAGCAGTGGTCTCTGGCTTGGTCTCTCCCGATTGTTATAAAGTACAGGAAGATAAAATCGTCGATAAGATGATAGCAACCAAAAAATTGGCTATCTATGGATTAAAAGAGGGCGGAACAAAGACACAGCAGATTGCTCCTGATCAGCAAAAGACTCAAACACTTAACAATCAACAAATTTTACAACTAGCACGCATCGGAAGACAGATCGAAGCTTATTTTGGTTGCCCACAAGATATCGAATGGTGTTTAGTTGATAATACATTTTATATCGTCCAGAGTCGTCCAATCACGACTTTATACCCCATCCCTGAAGCGAATGATCAAGAAAATCACGTCTATGTATCTGTTGGTCATCAACAAATGATGACAGACCCCTTGAAACCATTGGGAATGTCTTTATTCCAGTTAACATCTTTTGGACCCAGGTTTAAAGCTGGTGGAAGGTTGTTTGTTGATGTCACAAATAGGCTGGCTTCACCTGACAGCAGAAAAATGTTATTAGATGCCATGGGACAACACGATCCACTCATGAAAGACGCACTCATTACCATAATAGAGCGAGGAGATTTCATAAAATCTTTATCAAATAATAAGCAAGAACAGAGTTCCGATAAAAGCAATAAAAGTGTGTCGTCTGCGGATTCTCAAGCACAAATCGAAAACGACCCGACAATCGTTTCTGATTTGATTAAGAGTAGTCAAACATCGATAGAAGAGTTAAAACAAAACATCCAAACGAAATCAGGATCAGATTTATTTGATTTTATTCTAGAAGATATCCAGCAGTTAAAGAAGATTTTATTTGACCCACAAAGTTCATCTGTATTTATGGCTGCTATAAATGCTTCATCATGGATCAATGAAAAAATGAACGAGTGGTTAGGTGAAAAGAACGTAGCAGACACACTTTCTCAATCTGTACCAAACAATATTACTTCGGAAATGGGTCTGGCGCTATTGGATGTCGCAGATGTGATTCGTCCTTATCCAGAAGTAATTGATTATTTACAACACTTAAAAGATGATACCTTTTTGGATGAACTGATTAAGTTTGATGGTGGACAGGAAACCCATGACGCTATCTATGCTTATCTTAACAAATACGGAATGAGATGTGTCGGAGAAATCGATATTACTAAAACTCGTTGGAGCGAAAAACCAACTACACTTATCCCCATGATTCTGGGTAATATCAAAAACTTCGAGCCTAATGCTGGCAATCGGAAGTTTGAGCAAGGGCGACAGGAAGCTTTGAAAAAAGAACAAGAGTTAGTAGATCGATTGAAGCAATTACCGGATGGTGAACAAAAAGCCATAGAGACAAAACGAATGATCAGCCTAATCCGGAATTTCATCGGTTATCGTGAATATCCAAAATACGGTATGATTAATCGCTACTTCGTTTATAAGCACGCTTTACTGAAAGAAGCCGAACAACTCGTACAAGCTAGCGTTATTTATGAAAAAGAAGATATATACTATCTCACTTTTGAAGAACTTCACGAAGTCGTACGCACAAATAAACTGGATTACCCGGGTTGCTTGGTCGAGCAGCAAGCGGAGCTTGCGACCAGACAGATCATCAGCAAACGAAAAGATGAGTACAAATTATATGAAAAACTAACTCCCCCACGTGTTATCACGTCTGATGGTGAAATCATTGCAGGTAAGTACAAACGAGAAAATCTCCCAGATGAAGCTATTGTAGGTCTACCTGTTTCTTCCGGAGTTATCGAGGGACGGGCACGTGTCATCTTAAACATGGAAGATGCTGATCTAGAAGATGGAGATATATTAGTCACCTCCTTTACTGACCCTAGTTGGACACCATTGTTTGTCTCCATAAAAGGCCTAGTCACCGAAGTTGGTGGACTGATGACCCATGGAGCAGTTATCGCACGTGAATATGGCTTACCAGCAGTTGTCGGAGTGGAAAATGCCACCAATCTGATAAAAGACGGGCAGCGAATTCGCGTGCATGGAACAGAAGGGTATATCGAAATATTGTAATTGCTGAAAACTTCTAGAATTAATCATTAGCACCGCTCCAGTGGTTACCAGAGCGGTGTCTTACAAACTTTCCATTGGGACAAAAAGTTGAAGCCAACTTTATCGGTGGTGCACCGTGGTCGAAGGAGTCAGACTATAGGTTGGGCTCTAACGCACCATAGTTCATCGACCTTCCTCCCCCAGCCGTAGAATCAGAATTGACGGTTAAAGAAGATAATTTCCATCGTTTGTGGTGCAGAGCTGAATTTTGCGCTGCATTGGCGGCTATAGGGTGCAAGAGTTAAGACCGGAATCAGAGCTGTCTTTATGGAAGCTTTTTTGTTGAACTAAAGATCAGGTTACATTAACAAGATGAACTTATTCTAACATTATTCTCCTAATCGACCTGTGTTGGTCTACATCGAACCTCTTTGTAAATATATTTCTTCTCCTTGGACAAACTTATTTTGTCGGATTTAAATCAAGGAGGAATCAAATATGGCAAACGATGTTAAACAGGAAATGAAACGCATTTGGGTCGAAACGTGTGGTTTATGGGAAAATTGTAATGAGGAAAATATTCAGTCTTTCTTATCACAATGCCGAGAAAAGAGTATAGATCCACAATATTGTATGAGTTGGGTAGAGAAACATAGCAACCAAATCCCTAATTGGTCAGCCGTTTCTAAGGTATCTCTTGAATGGGTAAATGAACATACTTCAACCGGTTCGCCCATTAACATACATGAAACTCAGTAACAAGGAGAGGAACGCTCTCCTCTTTTTTTACTCTTAGAGAGTGTGGGGTAGTTGTATGAGAGTCGTAAAGTCAAAGTATTTAAAATAGCTGAAAATGAAGATATTGATGGTACTCTTATGTACAAGATGGTTTAATCTGTATAATTGAGTACCTGCTCATGTTATAATGAGGAACTTTGGATAATTACGACTTTTACGTATAATTGAACGGACGCCAAGAAAAGCCTCCGCGTAGAGATAAAATATGGAGGTGTAAGAGAATGAATAAACGATGGACAATTGGTAAAATTAAAGAATTTGTTGAGAACAATTCGGAAAGTAAGTTGCTAACAACGGAATATCACGGTTTTTCTCAAAAGTTACTACTTAAATGTGCATGTGGTAGCAACTTTGAAAAACATTTACGAAATTTAAAAATAATAACCAACGTAAATGTGACGTATGCCAACCGCCACAAGCGACACGATAACGTATAGCGAATAAACGAAGTGCCGATTTCTATTAAAGAGAAGTTGGCACTTCGTTTATTTAGATTGGCAGCATGAATGTTATTGGATCAATCCCCATTTAGAATTTCAAAAAAAACGAATTTTGATGAATGGACAGTTCCGATTTTTCCAAATGGCGATTATTATTTCTTTTTTCAAAAGAATCTTGAATGGGGTTATTTGGGTCACCCTTGGGAAAGAACCATAACTGTTTTTGGAAAAGAAATGATAAAGGGTTTTGAAAAACATCAACCAGGGATTTTTCAAAAAATATTACGTCAGGGTTAATTAACCTTGTTCCATTACGGTGGCAAGAATTAAGGCTGGAGATCGCTGCGTATTTTTCTTGCTTGTTGGACAAATGGGTCAGTTTGGTTGAATAAGCACATAAATAATAAAGGGAGACTATCTGTTTTTCTAAGGTAGTTTCCCTTTTTCCTCGAATGAATTACTTTTTCAATCCAGCTGCAAAGAAGGGTCCATTAACTGTTATGGTTGTTATGATTTGAGCCATTTCTTGAGGAGATTCGTTACTGCCACTATTCAACCATTGTTGAATTACTCCTATATGTGCAGACGCAACGTAAGAAGCTAAATATTGTCCTGGAACAAGTAAATTTTCTTCCTTAATAAGTGCGTTTGGATCATTTCCAAACAGTGTTTTCCACATAAAATCTTTCATTCTTGTTTGAAATGATAAATCTCCTTTTGGACCTAACACAGCTCTCATAAAATCACTATTTTCAGTTAGATATTCAAAAATTGAAACTGAAACGGCTAAAGGTGTTTCAGTCGGTGAGTTAGTTTCAAGTGCGGCAATAACAGCTGGGAAGTTCTGTTTTGCAATTCTGGACATTTCAAGCATAATCTCTTCTTCGCATTTGGTCATTAAATCAAATTTGTCTTGATAGTGTGCATAAAATGTACCCCTATTAATTTTCGCTCTAGTTGTTATGTCTTTTACCGTAATTGCTTCAAAACCTTTTTCATCGATTAATTCTACTAGTGCATCTCGGATTGATTCTTTTGTCCGAATGATCCGCAAATCCGTATTACTATCTCGCAAGCTACTTCCTCCTTAATTTTATCCAACACATTTATAAAAGGTGTTCTGTAAACAACACATCTGCCATTTTTGATTATTGAACATAATGGGATACAATTATAAAATTTGAAATGTAATAAACAACGGGTTGTTCATTATTATAACAAAAAATCAGGGAGGATAAAAATTGTTCAAAAATAAACTGTTATTAGTTTCACCCATTATCGCATTGGCAGTTATTTTTATTTTTTCACTAACATTATTTCCATCGGTTCAAGCTCAACCAAAAAATTTGCCCATTGCAATTGTAAATGAGGATTTAGGGGTGGATATTCCTAATCAACCAAAGATGAATATGGGTCAGACAATCGTTGAGATGATACAAAAAAATTCAAAAACAACAACAGATAAAGATCCTGCTGTGAAATGGATTGAAGTAAAAACCGCAGATAAGGTTCAAAAAGGGATGGATAATCAAGAATATTACGCAGCATTGGTGATTCCAAAAGATTTTAGTGCGAAGCAAGCATCATTACGGACACCAACCCCTTCTTCACCAGAAATACAAATCTATATCAATCAGGGAATGAATTCAGCGGCATCAGCCATGGCAGGACAAATGCTAAATGGAATCGTTGATAACATGAACACGAACGTTCGCACACAACTACTTGATGGTCTTGAAAAGCAAGGAGCAGCATTAACACCAAAGCAAGCTGCAAGTCTAGCAACTCCAATTGCAAAAAAAGTGACAAATGTGAATGAGATTGGTACGAATAGTGCAAACGGAAATGCTCCTGTTTCTTTATTCCAGCCACTATGGATGGCAAGCTTAGCGAGTGCAGCTATTATCTTCTTCGCTGTTAGCAAAGTATCAATTACTAATCAAAAAGAGAAATTTTCCGCAAAATTGGTACAAATATTTATGGGGGCTATTGTCGCTCTTGTCGTTGGATTCGGGTTGACTTGGCTGGCAGATGGGATGGTAGGACTTCATATTCCGCATTTTACAGATACAGCAATATTTTTATCAATTACTTCCTTTAGCTTTTTCCTAATGATATTAGCTGTACTTTCATTATTAGGACTTAAAGGTATGCCTATTTTTGTCTTAATGCTTTTCTTTGGTGCACCATTGCTTGCAATGGCTCCAGAAATGATGTCTTCATTTTATCACGATTGGGTTTATTCTTGGTTGCCAATGCGGTTTATGGTACAAGGTCTACGAGAGTTGTTCTTCTTCGGTAAAGGATTAACCTGGAACACTCCTGTTTCTGTACTTGTTTGGATTGGAGCGGTAAGCATGGTGATCATACTGGCTTCTGTATTAAAACAGAATTCAATAAAAGAGAAAACACGAACCGAAAAAGTAGAGGCATAACAATAAACAAGCCGTTTCCTTTTGGGAAAACGGCTTGTTTTAGTACAAGTTTGTGAATAAACGTACTTAAATTAAAGGGAGCAATAGTTGAAGAATCAGGGATTGCTGCGGTGATCCTTTTTGTTATTGAAATAACGGGAGTTTAATTGAAGAAGGATTTTTGCAAATGCAAAGTGAAATATTAGAAAAGAAGTGCAAGTTTTAGGGGGAGCAATAAAATGAAAAATCTTATAGATTCATTTTTAGAAGATGAGATTTCTGACCAAGAATACTATGATGGGATTTATGAATTTATCGTTTCTTTTAACATTAGATGCGGCGAATACGAAGGCAACCGCTTTATTATTAAGGCTCTTTTCGCATAGATTGTTGTTTTTAGGATATAAAGTTTGTACGTTGATTTCCGCTCCAGGCACTTGCTTCAGCGGGGAGGGATGAAGCTCCTCGGCGTTACCGCCTGTGGGGTCTCCAACTTCCGTTTTTTTCCTGCAGGAGTCAAGTGCCCTCCGCTACAATCAACCTTTACTATCCTAAAGATTTTCTAGACAATTATTTTTATATGAATTAAATTTAAGAAAATAATTCGTTTGCTCCCGAAAATGAACGAGGAAAGTGTCACGATTCGGGGATTTATGTCTCTTCGTTTACTTAATTGGATAGTAATTTTGCTCTTAATCTTGACATTTCCTTATCCATTAAGGAAGAAGCTTTAGCAAGCTCTATGAGCTGCTTTTTAGCATCCTCAGGTATAGTCTCACCTTGATATTTATAGTTTAGTTTATGTTCCGTGGATGCCCAAAAATCCATAGCGGATGTACGAACTTGTATTTCTGCAGGAACCCATAATATTTCGTTGGACAGGATGACTTGAGTTTCTACAATCAGGTGCAGACTTTTATATCCACTCATTTTTGAGTCCTGAATATAATCCTTAACGCGTATCATTCGAATGTCTTCACGTTGCTCAATATGCTCCTTCAGCATATACACATCTTCAATAAAACTTGTAACAATTCTAACACCCGCAATATCTCTTATTTCATTCCTTACCGCTTCTTGTGTTAGTTGAATTTCTTTTTTTTGAATTTTCTCCACCAAAGATTTTATTGTTTTCATACGTGTTTTCATATGTTCAATAAGGGAATAGCCATGTTGTGTTTTCCACTCTAAGTCAATAATCTTGAAATCACTTTCTAATTCGTGTAATGCCATTTGGTAGAGCAGAAAGAATCCCCTCCAATTGTCTATTACTTTTTGAATAACCTCGATCTTAATCTTTTCTTTCAGCATGTCCACAACCCTCCAGTTATTATTCTGTTATCATAACACAGTTGATTCGAAGTAAAAAAATATGTTCTGATAGGAAATTTTTTATTTTCTCTTGTTATTTAGATCCTACGTCTGATAATGAGTATGCCAAAAAACAGGGCTTTAAATTAAGGGATTCTTTCCAACTCATTCTTAAGAGGCTACGGAGTAGTAGTTGCAAATGCCTGGGCAGTGAAGGTACAGAAACAAGGACGAATTGCTCTCTATTGCACTTCGTGGGATAATTTCGCATCTCAATCAGTGGCAAGGAAGTTACAATTAGTTCATTATGTAACAGACGTTCATATGAGTTAAATTAACAATGGACTCTTACCTCAACTGACAAGGGCGTTGATCCAAGAAGGATTAACGCTTATTTTTGTTGAAGTTATTTACTAACGAAGCAGGGAGATTATTTTATTTGAAAATTGGTTTTTCAGAAGATAATAAACTGACATTTGATGAACCTACTTTTTCCATATTCATATAGCAAACCCTTGTAGCAAACATTTACTTTTTTATTGAACAAACTAGGCAGTTTAGTTTAAGAAGGAATTATATACTAAATATAGAAATAAATTAAAGATAAATGAAATTATTTACCAACTTATAAATGGATGATCGGATGTGAAAAAGTATGCAAAAAAGTATTCTCCTTGTTGAAGATGACATGGAAATTAGTCAATTAATTATGAATTCGCTCGTACAAGAGAATTTTAAAGTATTTCCTGTATTTGATGGAGAAGAGGCATTGGCTCTTTTTGATGAAACAAACCCTGATTTACTTTTATTGGATTTAATGCTACCCAAAATGAGTGGCATGGAAGTATTAAAGCGAATAAGAGAAAAAAGCATGCTTCCTGTTTTAATTATTTCAGCAAAAGGAAGTGACCTAGAAAAAGCGTTGGGTCTCGGTTTTGGTGCTGATGATTATATAAGTAAGCCATTTTCCATGATTGAACTAACAGCCAGAGTCCATGCTGCTATTCGTAGGGCTACACAATACCTTCCTATCGAAAAAACATCTAATCCTAATTTTCTTTATTATAAAGACTTCACCCTTGACTTACATTCATTTACTGCACAGGTTAGAGGCAAGACTGTACAGCTTACATCTAAGGAATTTTATATTTTAAAATTGTTTATGACTAATCAAAGCAGAGTGTTCACAAAGGAACAAATCTATCATTTCATTTGGGAAGATGATTATTATGGAAATGAAAATGTAATAAACGTGCATATAAGAAGACTTCGTGAAAAAATTGAAGAGAATCCTTCCAATCCACAGTATATTAGAACCATTTGGGGGATTGGATATAAATTAGGTGAGTGAAACATGTTACTCCTACTATATGTATTGATTTTCATTTTAACTATTTTAAATGTATTACAATATCGATCACGAAAGAAGATCAAGCAAACTTTACATGAGATGAGTGAAAAATTAGCTGATATTATGAAAAATGAGACATCTGAAAAAGTGTTAATTCAAACAAATCAACATGCCATCCAGCTTTTACTCATTCAGATTAATCGTTTATTGGATTATAACCAAAAGGTCATTGCGGATTATGCTAGAACAAAAGATAGTTTAAGGAAAATGATATCAAATATGTCTCATGATTTGAAAACACCACTGACTGTTATTTTAGGGTATGTGGAAAAATTGAAAATGGATGAACAGATAACCGAAGAAGAAAAAGGAATTGTTAGATTACGCCTGCATGAAAAAGTATTAAACCTTATCACCCTACTTAACCAGTTTTTTGACCTAGTAAAAATCGAATCAGAAGATTATTTGATCCCATTAAGTAAAATATGTCTCAATGAAATATGTAGGAAAAATGTGTTGGAATTTTATGATTTGCTGCATGCAAAAGGTCTCCAAGTAGAGATTAATATTCCAGATCAGCATTTATACATTTTGGGGAATGAGGATGCGTTAAATCGGATATTTGACAATCTCATCTCGAATTCCATCCGTTATGGCAGTGATGGAGGAGTTTTTGGTCTAACACTTAGAGAAGGTGAAGGAACGATAACTGTAGAGATTTGGGATAAGGGAAAGGGGATTGCGGAGATCCATCAAGATCGAGTGTTTGAACGATTATATACATTAGATGATGCTAGAAACCCACAATTTCAAGGAAGTGGTCTAGGTCTTAGTATTTCTAAACGCTTAATAGAATCCATGAAAGGATCCATTCATTTAAATAGTAAACCCTTTGAAAAAACAAGCTTTACTTGTATTTTTAAACAGATTACATATTAAAAACTCTTGAAAGAGGTGTTCTTGTTGTATGGGACAGCTCTTTTTTAAAACTTAAGAATCTTGTAAGGATTGAGAAAGAAAAAAGATATGATCTCTGCTTATGATAGGAGTATAAGAAATAAGGGGGCAGATTGATGGAATATATTGTTCGTACAAATGGATTAACAAAAAAAGTAAAAAGTAAAGTGCTCGTATCTAATGTAAATCTTCAAATAAAAAAGGGTGAAATTTATGGTTTCCTTGGCCAAAATGGAGCAGGAAAAACAACAATTATGAAGATGCTCACAGGATTAATTAGTCCTACTACAGGAGAAATTACTTTATTTAATCAGAAGCTGACAGAAATTTCAAAATCTAGTCTAAAACGTGTCGGAAGTATTATTGAATATCCAATCTTCTTCGAGCATTTAACCGCTATGGAGAATCTTCAGATACACTGTGAATATTTGGGGTATTATGATCAAAAGGCCATAATACAAGCTTTGGATATGGTTCATTTAACAGGGATTGAAGATAAGATTGTAAAGGACTTTTCGCTTGGCATGAAGCAACGACTTGGGATAGTGCGTGCAATCATAACAAAGCCTGAACTGATTATTTTAGATGAACCTACAAATGGCCTTGATCCAATTGGTATAAAAGATATGAGAGACTTAATTCGGATGTTAAATAGGGAATATGGGATTACTTTTCTTCTATCCAGTCATATCTTAGGGGAAATCGAACAGGTAGCCGACCGAATTGGTGTTATAAAGGATGGGAAACTTGTGAATGAAGTGACGTTAGCCGATATTAGTAAACAACGAACGGAGTATATTGAAATTGTCACAAAAGATGTTCAAAAATCAGTATATTTACTCGATTCTGAACTTAAAATCCCTAATGTAAAAATTATCCAAGATAATCGGATTCGGATATATGATCTTACTTTGCCACAAAGTGAAATATCAAAAACATTGATTCTACATGATATTGAGATTGAGGAAATTCAAAAACATATTAGTACTTTAGAAGACTATTTTTATCAACAAATTCATGGAGGTGACAAAGTTGGGTAAATTAATGATGCTGGAATGGAGAAAATTAAAACAAAAAATGATTATGGGCGAACTGATTATTTATTGGGGGATTCTAATGTTTTTGCCAATATTTTTTATTAAAATGGTCAGTACAGATTTTGGTGAAAGCTATTCCACGATCATCCAACTTATGATATCTATTCAGATGGGATTCGTTCTTTTTGGTGCCTCACTTATTAATCAGGTTGTAATAGATGAATATAAAAATAAAACGATCTCTCTTGCATTCGGATATCCAATAAGCCGAAAAAAATTAGTAACGGCAAAAGTTCTTTTTATATCACTTTTTGTTTTCTGTTGTACGATAGTATCCTTTTTACTTGCCGGAATAACAACCTATTTACTAGATCATTTCTTTCAAATTATTGATGGGCAGCCAACTATTGCGGATCTAACAACGTATTTTAGTAAGATGATTGGTCATTCTTTCATGATTACACTGATTAGTTTAATCCCACTTTACTTCTTTGGTGTATGGAAAAGAGCAACGTTCCCGACAGTCCTTTGTGCACTATTTCTAATGCAATTTCAAAATTTCTCCTACCTTCTGAATATAGATATTAATCCTGATATGGTGAATGTAGGGCTTTGTCTCCTTGGAGCAGCAAGCGTCTATCTTTCAATTAAAATGGTTGATAAAGTGGGGGATTTATAAGGAGGGATAGCTGGTAATGTTTGATAGAATTCTAATTACATTGTGAGAAGTTTGTGAACAAATGTACTTGAACCATAGGGTGCTTTCCTAAAAGAGATGGCTGCTAAAGACGGCCTTATCTTATAGAACTAAAGGGAGTTCAATAAGAAGCAAAAAAGGATCTTCATTCGAAGAACCTTTTTTTATTGCCGTAACGGGGCTTGTATCTTGTAGCAATTACTAAAGATGAGTGTCATTGAGTTTTGAAATTTTTTTACCATCGCTATAGTCAAGGCAAGAAACTTCAATTAATAAACCATTAAATGCTGTGAAATAAAAACCATAACTATTACCCCTCATTGTATAAGGTTCCTTGTCTATTTGAATACCCCCAGCTACTAAACGATCATATGCTTGATCAACCTCACTTGAGGTTTCCACCAAAAAACCAATATGAAAAGCTTCAGGATATCTAATCTCCTTTTTCCCCTTAAATGCTTTTGGATCACTTAACACGAGAATAAATCCATTCTCATCACTCATCACTACAAGGGCTTTTCCTTTTTGTTCCAAAAAATGAAAATCAAAAAATGTTTCAAAGAAATGTCTAGCTTCTGATAAATCATCAACACATAGATTTAAATGATTCAACCTCATTCACTCATCTCCTTTTTAACAATGATTAATCAGAAATAATCGTATTGACCTATATCGGTAACACTTGTGTGTTTTTCTTTTAATGTGCAAATATTACTGATATGGGTTTCTTGTTCTTTATAGGTAGGTCAACCAAATTATATATATGCCACTTAACATCACAATTATTCTTTTCTTACCTTTTGATATTTAGGTTCAAAGGTTGTAGAAGAGTTTTTAAAACTGTACCAGCAAGTCAATTAGCTGTAAGTGTTCGGAATCCAGAAAAAGCAGAAGGATTACGAGCTCGCGGACTAGAAGTTCGACACGGAGATTTTGATCAACCAGAAACATTAGATTCTGCTTTTTCAGGAATTAATCGACTTTTAATTATATCCACGGTTGGGGAACCGAATATCAGACACTAAGAAATTAGTTTTGATATTCGATTTTTGATTCAAGAGAATTTAAGACCACAGGTATCATTTTAAAAAAGCTAGTTTATATAAAAAACGATAAAACACTCTCGAACGTTGTTAAGTCAACGCTTGCGAGTGTTTTTTGTTTTGTGGGAAAGAGGTCTATTATTTACCACGAACAAAACGAATCATTATTTTATATTTACACTAGATAAATCATGAAGTAATATTATGCTATACGATATATCGTGATACATAATATCACATAACATAATATCTCGATGAACGAAAGAAGGGATGTAAGTAATGGCATATAATGGGGGACCGATGACCGAAGCAATGTATTATGTACTACTAGCATTAATGCATCCTAACCATGGGTATCAGCTTATGCATGCAATTACAGAAGTTTCGCATGGCAGATTAATAATGGGACCGGGGACACTTTACGGAGTCCTCTCACGGATGCAAAAAGACGGACTTATTTCATTAGCAGAAGATGATGGCAGAAGGAAGACTTACCAAATTACCCCAGAAGGAGAACAAGCTCTACGTATTGAGTATGGTCGATTAAAAGCCATGATACAAGACGGCAACATTTTAGAGGGAGGTAATGAGAATGAATAAAACAGTCTACAAACTTCGTCCCAGTGATTATTGGCGAATCGGTGAGCATGAAAGCTGGTTTGCAGACATGGCGGCTAATGGAATCCATCTAAAAAAGATGGGGTTACAATTTGTCCAGTTTGTTAAAGGCGAACCGAAAAAAATGAGGTACAGAATAGATGTATCAATAAATAAGAAGATTACACCAGAACAAATACAGATGTATGCGGAAAGTGGATGGGATTATGTGACCAGCTATAATTTTTTTCATGTATTTTCATCACCCGTTGAGCTTAATGCACCAGAGCTTCATACAGACCCAGCCGAGCAGTCTTATACATTAAAGGAACTGGACAAGAAACTAGCTATGAATGCTGGTATAGTTGCTGTCGCAATGATCTTAATGATCGTAATGTTGTATGCTATTTGGTTTCTTGATGAAACACCTACCTTAGTTTTGGTTGAAGGGATAGCTATTCAACAAACTATTTTAACCATCTTCATCGGATTTTCGGCCTATACTTCGTTACAGGCCGCCATATCCATTCGTGCTTTACGAAAAGATCTTATTGGAGGAAAACCGATTGATCATCATGCTCCTTGGAGGATGCACCACCGATTAAATTCTATAATAGCTTTACTGTTTACAGCAGTGGTGGGAGTGGGTTCTATAATTCCATTCGTGCAGCTTGCAAAAGGTGATACGAAAACATTACCAGAAGCAAGCCTTGACTTACCGTTTGTCAGATTAGCAGATGTAGAGCAGAATCCAGCTTTGGTTCGAGGGGAATCTACCTATATGAGTGACAATGTTGATTGGGGCAACCGGTATACATATGAATGGAGTCCGTTGGCACCAGTGCAATATGAAACAGATGAAAACGGGGTGGTACCAGGAAGAATGTGGAAGGACGGGAGCGGTGAATATTCACCAAGTATGCATACAAGAGTTTATCAGCTTAGTATACCAAGTATAGCCGATAATCTAATTTCTGATTTAATAAAAAGATATAATTATGATGATAGTGGCGAAGATTTTGTTAAAACAAAGCATCCAACTTTTGATCATTTGATTGTTCATGAGGATGAGGCGATGAAAGAAGTATTTGCTTCTAAAGGCAAAGCCTTCATACATGTTCGTTATTATGGCTATGCAGATATCAATTCAATAATAGAAAATATAGAAGAGAAGATTGAGATAATTTTAGAATAAATTTCGTAGATAGGTAGTGAACCATATCCATTTATGGTTAGGTGAGGAAAACGAAAAAAGTATCCTTATGTATATGGTTGGAGAAGGAGAAATTTACATTACATCTTCTAAAACTACAAATCAAATAATGAAATTAATACTATCTGATCAAGAAGATAAAGTGCAGCTTTTTTTATTTAAGTTAATGGCAGGATAGTCCAATGTGGAATGTTAGAACCCACAAGACATTAATCATGACACAAACTCGCCGAAAATGATAAAGTAATATGAAAAATAGACAATTGGGTGGTGGAATCATCATGAAGCATCTTCTTCCTAGCATAGAAGACCTGTTGCAAACGAATTTTTCTTTGCTTTCCGATATGGGTGACAAAAATGAAGCAGCATATATATTTAAACAGCATCAAAGTGAAGTCTGGATGTTAACGATAAATGAGTATCTTCATTATAAAAACGAGAATATCAAAGATCTTTATTGGAAAAAAGCTGGCGTTTCCAATGAAAAAGCTGTTATTCAAGACGTGATTCAAGAAGTGCAAACATCAGATGTTGTGGTCATCACGGATGGAGAAGGAAAAATCAAGGGCTACATCGCTTCCGCTGCTTTACTTTCTAAAGTGTTTGAATCTTATCAATATTTAGAGGCCTATTTTCAAACGATGATTGATACAATGGATGGTTCGGTCTCGATTGTGGATGAAGCTGGAAAAACGGTTGTTTGGACTCCTGGTGCTGAGAGGATTTTTTCAATTCCTAAAGAAGAAATTATCGGAAATGAAATGGAGCAGTTTTTTCCAAAAGAAATGTTATTAAATAAAGTTACGATGGAAACAGGTCAATCATTTCGTCATAAACAGCATAAACCTCGTGAGGATCTTTTTGTCATGATTAATAGCAGTCCGATTGTCATCAAGGATCGGATCGTAGGTGCGGTTGCTGCAGAAACAGACATTACCAGTCAAGTGTTAATGAATCAAGAACTTATGAATGCTTCCTCCAAAATTCTTCAACTTCAGAAGGAGGTTTCAAGGCTGCAGTTGTCACATGATTCCTTTCAACAAATTAAAGGTTCAAGTCAATTGATGAAAGAAACAGTTTCATTATCAAGGAAAATGTCTGAAACGAGTGCAAACATTTTATTACTTGGTGAAACTGGGGTTGGAAAAGAAGTCTTCGCAAAAGCTATTCATTATTATCGTGGATCAGACTCTCCATTTATTGCTGTAAACTGTGGTGCGATTACACCATCATTGTTTGAGAGTGAATTTTTCGGCTATGAAAAAGGAGCATTTTCTGGTGCAGATGCAAAAGGTAAAAAAGGAAAACTGGAGTTGGCGCATGGAGGAACACTTTTTCTTGATGAAATTGGTGACCTACCGTTGGATATGCAAGTGAAGTTACTCCGAGTATTGCAAGATAAAACGTATTATCGGGTTGGTGGCACAAAGCAACTTAAAGCCCAATGCCGAATCATTGCTGCTACAAATAAGGATTTAGAGGCAATGGTTGAAACCAATACCTTTCGAGAAGACCTTTATTATCGGCTTAACATTTTATCTATTACAATTCCCCCTTTGAGAGAACGAAAAGAAGATGTTATGGAGCTCCTTCATCTATTTATTAATGAGTTTTCACTGTTATACCATCGAACGATTAAAATCGTAGATCCTCAGGTCACTTCCGCCCTAATACAATACGATTGGCCAGGAAATGTGAGGGAGATGCGAAATGTTATTGAACGATTAGTGTTATTGTCAGGAGAAGGAACCATCTCTGTCGGAGCATTACCGCCCAAGCTGTTACAATCTACATTGTCATCGACCGGATACCTTGATGACTCCTTGCAAGATGACCTAAATGATTTTGAAAAAAATAAAATCATGGAAGCCATTCAAACGGAAAATGGCAACAAGCAAGCAGCGGCAAAAAAACTAGGAATATCTCGAGCTACTTTATACAATAAAATGAAAAAATTAAAGATTGAACTTTAAAAACTAAAAGCATATGCGCCTAAATTAGTCCAGACGAGCGTAAGAAGCTCCTGGGCTGATTTAGAAGCTGGAAATCAAAGGTAGACGCAAGTATTGCTCAGTTAGTCGCAAGTTATCTTCCATTACCGAAAGTATTGCTCCTCTACCCGTAAGTAAGCTCCCTACCTTTAAATAAACTCCACTTATAGGATGTTCCACTGTTCTATCAAAACTCTAACCGTCTAAATACTTTGACACTAAGCACTACACAGTGTCTAAAAACATTTACACTATTATCTAAACTAGCCCCTAATAAAAGATTATTAAAATGGCACAGAACTTGCATCATTACTTCATGTCTATTTTTATCCATACATTAAAGGGGAATTGATCATGAATAAGCGATTGCAAGAATTGCAAACCTTTTTACAAAAACAAAGTATTCCAGGTGGCTTAGTCACATCGCGCCAAAATATTTTTTATTTATCGAATTTTGATTACAATCCGCACGAACGGTTTGTAGGTATTTTTGTCTTCCCGAATGGCGAACCCATTTTTATTACACCGGCAATGGAAGTTCAAATGATAAAGGAAGCAGGCTGGAACCATCCAATCCTAAGTTACACAGATTCCGATCACCCGTGGGCACTTGTTCGTGACGTGATCGAAAGCAGAAACAAAATGAAGCAATTTGCTGTTGAGAAACATGAAATCTCCTATTTTTACATTGAAAGTCTACAACAGATTTTTGGTGAAGTAGAGTTTGCATCACTAGATCCAATACTGACTGAAATGCGACTAGTAAAAGATGCTGATGAAATTGAAATATTACGTGAAGCCGCCGCTTTTGCTGATTACGGCGTACAAGTGGGTATTGAAGCATTAAAAGAAGGAATCACAGAACTTGAAGTATTAGGGAAAATTGAATTTGAATTAAAGAAAAAAGGGATTAAAGACATGTCATTCCCTCCCATTGTATTGTTTGGCCAAAATGCAAGTAACCCACATGGCGCATCAGGTGACAATAAGTTAAAAAAAGGCGATACTGCCCTATTTGATTTAGGTGTGAAATATAAGGGATATTGCTCTGATATCACAAGAACCGTCATTTATGCTAATACCAATAGCGAACTCGATAAAATCTACAATACGGTTTTACAAGCTAATCTTGCTGGGGTGGATGCTTCTCAACCTGGAACAAGAATTGGTGATGTTGATATCGCTGGAAGACGCGTCATTCAAGCGGCTGGCTACGGTGATTTTTTTCCACATCGAATCGGTCATGGCCTTGGAATTGATATTCATGAGGCACCTTCTATGAACGATGCTAATGAGGGAGTATTGAAATCAGGAATGGTCATCACCATTGAACCTGGCATTTATCTTAATGGCCTTGGTGGTGTTCGCATTGAAGACGATGTTGTCATTACGGATAATGGGTATGAAGTATTAACGAAGTTTCCAAAAAAATTAATGGTTGTAGGAGCTGAACGATAATGAACCGAATCGAAAAAATACAGAAACAGCTTTTAGAAAACAATGTCGATGCAATATTAATTACAAAGAGTGAAAATCGTAGATATACGACAGGTTTTACAGGATCAGCAGGAATGGTGCTAATTTCAAAAAATGCTGCTACCTTTATCACTGACTTCCGCTATGCAGAACAAGCTCAAAATGAAGTGAAAAACGCTAAGATTATCGTCCATGACGGTAATCTTGAAAAAGAAGTTTCCAATGAAATCGAACGTAAAGGTCTTAAAAAGGTCGCTGTTGAGGCAAATGCCATGACATTAAAAACGTTCTCAACGCTACAAGAGTATGGAAATGTACAATGGATCCAATTGGAAAATATCGTTGAAAAGGTTAGAGAAATCAAAGAGCCGTTAGAATTAGAATTAATGAGAACGGCAGCTAAGATCGCAGATAAGGCGTTTGATTATATTTTGAATGTCATTAAACCAGGGGTTACGGAATTAGCAATCCGTGATGAGCTGGAATTCTATATGCGTAAGCAAGGTGCAGCCTCATCATCCTTTAATACCATTATTGCTTCTGGAAAGAGGGCTGCACTACCGCATGGAGTGGCTTCCGAAAAAGTGATCGAGCATGGTGACATGGTAACCCTTGATTTTGGTGCATTGTACAATGGTTATTGCTCTGATATTACGAGAACAATCGCCGTCGGGAGCTGCTCGGATGAGTTCCGCAACATTTATCACATCGTATTAGAAGCTCTAAAACGTGGAACAGAAGGAATTCGATCAGGTGAAAAAGCGAAAACGATCGACGATTTAACGAGAGACTATATTACAGAAAAAGGCTTCGGAAATCGTTTCGGACATTCAACAGGTCATGGGTTAGGTATGGAAGTTCACGAACCAATCCGGCTTTCTGACAAAAGTGTAGAAATTCTTCAAACTGGAATGGTTGTTACCGTCGAGCCAGGAATTTATATCCCAGGATGGGGTGGCTGCCGGATTGAAGATGATATTGTAGTAACAGAGAATGGTTATGAAATCATTACCCATTCTCCTAAGCACTTAATTATCTTATAAAAAATATTGAACAGGTCATCCAAGTAATTTTTATAAAGATGACCTTTCTTTTGAATGAGGTCGTATTCGATATGAATGAAATCATCATATTTATCATGACAGGATTTATGGTTCTAGGAGCAATAGATTATCTGTTGGGTAATCGGTATGGAGTCGGACAAAAATTTAAGGAAGCCTTCCATTCCATGGGAACACTAGCCCTTTCAATGGTTGGAATGATCTCACTTTCGCCTGTATTGGCAAAATGGTTAACACCGATTGTATCCCCTGTCTACCAATTTCTTGGAGCAGATCCATCGATGTTTTCATCCTCGTTTTTGGCTCTTGATATGGGTGGATACTCTTTAGCAAATGAAATGGCTCAATCGAGTGATGCTGCTTTATTTTCTTGGGTATTTTTAGGAACGATGATGGGGCCGACTATTGTTTTTACCATTCCGGTTGCTTTAAGCATCGTTCATAAAAATGATCATCCCTTTTTTGCTAAAGGAATTTTAATTGGGCTCATGACTATTCCATTTGGATGTTTAGCGGGAGGATTCTTAGCAGGATTTGACTTGATATGGATGTTGAAAAATCTGTTTCCTTCTATCCTCATTTCTGTCTTGATCGGCATTGGAATGTTATCCGCTCAATCCGTGATGATCCGTGGTTTTAAATGGTTTGGTAAAGGGATTGAAATAGTTATTATCATTGGTCTTGTTTCGATTATCATTGAAACTTTAACAGGTATTGTTCTTATTCCTGGTATGATGCCGCTTTCAGAAGGCTTTGTAACAGTTGGAAAAGTAACCATCATGCTTGCCGGTGCGTTTCCGTTTGTATTTGTATTAGTAAAAGTATTAAAGAAGCCTTTTGTACTACTCGGAAATAAGCTAGGTATGAATCAACAAGCATTGGGAGGATTCATTGCGTCCTTCGCCCATCACATTCCTATGTTTGCGACACTGCACGAAATGGACGACCGCGGGAAAGTTATAAATACCGCATTTGCCGTAAGCGGCGCATTTGTATTTGGCAGTCACTTAGGGTTTGTGGCGGGTGTGGAGAAGAATTTTGTCATTCCGCTGATTGTCGGTAAACTGACCGCTGGCTTTTTGGCTGCAGCATTGGCTTTGTTAGTGACAAAACGTCGTTAATGAAGGAAAGGTGGAGCCAACAGTCCAATCGACCGTTCAAAGTCACAAGCAGCTGTGAAATTGTGGAATTACCATTTTCCTTCTCTGTGGTGCAGCACTGATTTTGAGTTGCAAGGATGGCTAACCATCAATTTAATTTAACAAGTTATTAATTGAATAGTTGAAAGTTAAAGAGCATTTCTTTGTAATGAGGAATGCTTTTTATCTTTGTCTAAATTTAAAAGGATATTTACATAACGATAAGAGTATATTTGAAAAAGATAATAATTTATTGTAAAACGATAAATATCATGTTAATATCAAATTGAAAATAAATAAGTGAGGTGCTTTATATAAAACAAGGGTCAACATTATTTTTAAGGATGGCTGTTTTTCTTATTGGAACTCCAGTTCTTTCTTTGGGTATATTCGGGTTACCTTGGTTAGCTAATAATCCAGTAAATCCAGATTATGCCCATATACTTTATCCCATCGTAATAGGTCTGTATGTATCAGTGATTCCGTTTTTCGTTGCATTGTATCAGGCTTTTAAACTTTTAAGTTATATTGACAAGAACCAAGCTTTCTCTGAATTGTCTGTTAATGCTCTAAAGAATATCAAATTCTGTGCCATGACAATCAGTGGTTTGTTTGTGGTAATTTTGCCATTTGTTTATCTCGTAGCAGAGCTAGACGATGCACCAGGTCTTATCATCATCGGAATGGTCCCTATCTTTGCTTCAATGGTAATCGCAGTATTCGCTGCTGTTCTTCAAAGACTTTTACAAGAAGCGATTGATATAAAATCTGAAAATGAATTAACGGTCTGAGGTGATAACAATGGCAATTATAATCAATATTGATGTGATGCTGGCTAAAAGGAAAATGAGCGTAACAGAACTTTCGGAGAGGGTTGGAATCACGATGGCTAACCTTTCTATATTGAAAAATGGAAAGGCAAAAGCGATTCGATTATCAACTTTAGAGGCGATTTGTAAAGCTTTAGAATGTCAACCTGGAGATATTTTAGAATACCGAAGTGATGAAGACTAAGCAGGACTTATATATTCAGAATAATCCATTGGAGGCACAAATCATGAGAGCACTAAAACAACTCGTACTTTTTGGTTGGGAGCAGGCCCTATCATGTTTGTTTCCTGTTGCTATTTTTGCCTCTTTGGCTTTAACAAAAATAATACCACTTCCCTTTCTACCACGGTATGACTGGCTGCTCTTCATCTGCCTTCTGATGCAGTGGTGGATGGTCCGTTCTGGGCTTGAAACACGGGATGAACTTAAGGTTATCACAATGTTCCACCTAATTGGACTTGCTCTTGAACTTTTCAAGGTACATATGGGCTCCTGGTCTTATCCAGAGCAAGGATATTTCAAAATTTTTGGAGTTCCTTTGTATAGCGGATTCATGTACGCGAGTGTAGCGAGTTATCTGTGCCAGGCATGGAGGAGGTTAACCGTTGAACTAGTTAAGTGGCCACCGTTTTTGGTAGTGGTACCACTTGCAGCTGCGATTTATTTGAATTTTTTCACCCACCATTATTGGATTGACGTCCGTTGGTGGTTGTCTGGACTTGTCATGATCGTCTTCTGGAAATCATGGGTCACATACGAGGTGGGTGGAACGCGTTACCGTATGCCACTCGCACTTTCTTTTGTGCTCATCGGATTTTTTATTTGGATAGCAGAAAATATCGCAACCTTCTTTGGAGCTTGGGAATATCCAAACCAAACCGATGCATGGAGTCTCGTTCATTTAGGAAAGGTGAGTTCATGGCTCTTATTAGTGATAGTTAGCTTTCTTATCGTAGCGACGTTAAAAAAGGTTAAGGGAAACTCCACTAGGATAGATAACAGTCAATTTTTATAACAATAAAGAACCCTCTATTAAAAAAGTCGGATCCTTAGCATAGTAAGGAATTCGACTTTTTTTAGGTTGAAGTTCTCCTGTCGTACTGTATACTCTATGGTTGTTCGGTTTATATCTTCTTAAAGTAACGAGTGCATGAGTTGTGCAAAACGTTTCTAGTTTAAGTTAAGAGCTTTATAATAGAGTAGAAAAAAGCTTAGAATTATTATGATGAGTAGGTTGTAATTAATTCTGCAAGAAAGAAGGGCTACATTTGCTATTCTATGTAATTGCAATCCTCGTTATTGTGATGGATCAGCTTTCTAAATACCTAATTCGTATCTACATTGACATGAATGAAACATTTACATTGTGGGGAATACAACTCACACATATTGAGAATAGTGGGATGGCAGGAGGTTTATTTCAAGGCTATGCACGACTCTTCGGAGTTGTGGCTGTGTTGTTCGTGATAGGTGTTTTATATTTTCGAAGAACCGGAGAAATGAAGGGTGCGCTCATCGATAGTAGTTTTGGATTCCTAGTCGGAGGAGCAATTGGAAATGGAATTGATAGATTTTTATTTGGGCAGGTGACAGATTTTATCATTCGCTCTGGTGGAATTCTTAACTTAGCCGACCATGCTATTGAGATGGGGATGTTACTGCTTATTATTTATGGAGTCGTTAGCTGGGGGAAAAATAAGCACTAGATTCTCTAGAATTGATTAGTCCTTGTGCCTTGCAGTTAATTCTATACTGGAAAAAAGTAAGAAGTAACAGGACATTCACAGCCTCTATGAATCTTTTGGTGAACTATAAGAGATGTTGTTCGGCAAGGAAGTTAGCCACGAGGATGAAAATAATACATATTTCGATTCGGAATGCGAAGAGTTAGAGTATACGTTCATGCACTGTTATACGATACGTAGACAAAAAGAAAAAGAAAAAAAGAAAAACAACAACAAGTTCTGTATCCAAATATAGATAAAAATTCAGATTTAGAGAGTCCGATACAGAATCATCAACAAGATGTGAAAGAAATTATTGTTGTTGAACCAACTTGGAATGATTGTTTTTCTACTTTTTAAATTCATTCAATCTTTCATATGTTTCAATCAGAAAATCATAAAACAGCTCTTCAGTTGGAAGCAGTTTACGTTCGGCCGGGTAGATAACACCGACTGTTCGAGTGAGTCTCGAATCTGAAAGTGGAATAACGACGGTAGATCGTGGTGTGTTATCGACCAATGTCATCTCAGGCATCAAAGCTACACCCAAGCCTGCAGATACTAACCCTTTTAATGCGTCAATATCTTTCCCTTCGAATTCAATATTTGGTGAAAAACCTACATCATTACATGCTTGAACAACTTGTTCACGAAATACAAATCCTTCAGGAAGAACGCAAAAGGGGTCATTTTTTAAATCCCGTAACCGAATGGATTGCCGGTCCGATAATGGATGATGAAGAGGGATGAGGGCAACGATATCCTCAGTGAAAAGAGTCTCCCCTTTAATCTTTTTTTCTTTTTCCAGATTTGGCATGGGGGCAATCATCGCCAAATTAAATTGACCATTTACAACACCATCTATTAAATCATAATAAAGGGCATTGCTCATTTGAAATTTTGCTTCTGAGAACCGATTACGAAAAGAATAAATGATGTGAGGCAATGTATGGGCTGCCATGCTAATCGGAAATGCAATTCGAACGGTCCCTTTTTCAGGATTTAAATATTCTCTTATCTCTCTCTTTGCATCTTCCATCAAATACCACACTTGTTTAATCCGATCATAAAAAATTCTGCCTAAAGGGGTTAACTTTACATTCCTTCCCTCACGTATAAAAAGCTCTACACCTAATTCCTCTTCTAAATTGGAAATTTGTCTACTAATGGCAGATTGGGCAATATGCAAGGCATCTGCTGCCTCTGTTACATGCTCTCTTTTTGCTACCTCCAGGAAGTATTGAATTTGTCTCGTCTCCATTTTTTTACCACTCCACGTTCATGCGTTTAATGAATGAATTTCATCAAAAATTATTGGAACAATCAATTATTAAATTATAAATTGGAAACCCATTTTAGAAAAGGAAATCTGCAAACTTAAAAAAGTTTACAATCCTGAAACGAGAGTAACTTGCGATTAAAAACTTAAGAAGATAAGGTTTATGTAACATAGAAGTGAACAAACATACTTCTTGGGAGAGATATTATATAATGAATGTCTTTTCGGTAAAACCTCTATAAAACAAGTATTCCCCCTTAGAATTTATTTAAGGGGAAAATTTAGATGTGGTGTTTTCCCGACCTTGCTTCACAAGTAATTGAGATAAGAAAACGCTGTTAATATCATGATTAACAGCGTTTTGAGCTTTTAAACTAAACTTATGTGCACTTAAATGTCCCACCAATTATCCATGAATCTTATCCCATGTAATATTAAAAGCTAGTTTCCAAATTGTACCCAGACATAGGATGGCAAACACTAAATAAAGATAGATTCCATAAGAGAACAAAGTGGTGACAAAATGTAGACCGGCAAATAATGCAACAAACAGCATTAAACCGAAAATAATGGCACCATTGCTATTTTGATTGTACTGATCAAAAGACTCTGAAAAGGGGATGGATTTTTTTAGAATCATAAAACAAATAACAGCATACGTGCAGGCGTTTAAAAATACGATGACAAGGTCCGGCAGAATTCTCACCCCAAATAGTGCAATAAATATTACACTAAGAAGCAAGTAAACTGGCAAATACAATTTGAAAATAAACGCCTTTATCGTACCGCTAAACATCGGTTTTAGATGTTTTATAGGTGCAGCTCTGTAAATCCACGCACCTTTATATTTTCCTGAAAACTTCAAAAGCACCAAGATTGTCGGGATGATAATTAAGCTAAAGTATATCGTTAAAAACGATTTGCTGGTGGAAAGATGATCAAAATCAGTATTAAAGCCATTCATGATAAAAATAAGCGGAATAACGACGGAAAAGCCCAAAGATGGATAGACCTTTAATTTAAAATCTCGTTCATTTTTCATCATAAAACTGGCAAAACGGAAAAAGGCTTGTTCCTCATGTGAGCGACAAATGACTGAAAGAAGCAATTGGCCCAACTGACTACGTCGCTTTTCTTTTGCCTTTCCATGGTAAGAAAGCTTTTGAAGGTTTTGCTCGAAAGCGGGATTGAGCTTTATATAAATCCATATGGATAAAAGAGGCATCAGAATCCCTAACAGAGTGAATAAAAGGTGAAACAGCTGCGCGTTACCATTCATCATTACTTCCATCATTGCGCCATACCACATCGGAAAGATGAATACTTGCCACCATTGCGGTTCAAGTGAAATGCTCAAATCAATAAACTCAAAGGAGCGAACAAGTAGATGATACCCAACCATTATTCCAAGCGATAACACAATTTGGACATAGTTAATGATATCTTTTAATTTTTCCCCATCAAAGAAGCGTAAAATAAACAAATAAATAAGCGCGGTTAACACAACAATAAACAGGTCAATTAGAATAATGGTAACGACTGTAGTAAGGAAAAATAAGAAACCATGTTTGATAAGTCCAACAATCAAAGGGATCCCGACCAGTGCAATGGTAAGGAACGACAAATATATAACTATATGTATCATTTTCGTCGTGCTAATGGTTCTTTTATCAACCGGCTTTGGAAACAGAATGTTTCGATCTCGAATGTCTAGTAACACAGAAGAAAAATCAGAAATCATAGATGTCATGATAAAAAAGGTAAAAATCCCATAAAAGAGACTCATTTGAAACAGGTAATTTTCACCCATGAGGATAAATGGAATCATGAACAGACCGAATAACACGTAAATCCATAATGATTTGATATACTGATTGTTAGTATCCTTTTCTTTCTTTTTTGCATTTTGTGAGAAAATAGTTGGCAAGCGGCGTCCATCCATCGTTAACTTTACTTGTAAAATTCTTCTCATTATCTTGTAATCTATTCCAAAGCTGAGGAAAACCTTCTCGAACCGATCCAATAGTTTCAGAGTGCGATAGTCCTGCATCCTTACATCTCCCCTACGATCGATACAAATCTTGCACCAAGTTCTTTATGTTCACTAAACCCTGTCAGTTGGTTGAAAATCTGTTCAAGTGAGCCTTCCATATTTTGCTGTTTTAACTCTTCGAAGGTACCGTCTGCAGCAATTTTTCCGTCATGCAGGAGAATAATACGGCTGCTTATTTTTTCGACCACATCCATAATGTGTGAAGAGTAGAAAATGGTTTTTCCCTGTGCAGCAAGTTGAGTCATGATTTCTTTGAAAATCATCACACTGTTTGCATCCAGACCATTGATGGGCTCATCAAAAAACAAAAGTTCTGGATTATGTAATAAGCTCGAGATAATTAAAAGCTTTTGACGCATTCCTTTTGAATAAGAAGCAATACGCGAATGATAGACTTCTCCGACCCCAAATAGTTCCATTAAACTTTTAGCCTTATAGTCTGCAAGATCAAATTCGAGACCATATAATTCGCCAACAAAGGTTAAATATTCATGGCCGGTTAAATTGTCGTATACTTCGGCGATCTCCGGCACATAACCGATTTTTCTTTTATACTCTATATTTCCATCTGAAATATCATGACCGAAGATTTTAATCTCACCAGAATAGTCATCTTCAATGCCAAGCATGATTTTAACGGTGGTGCTTTTTCCTGCTCCGTTTGGACCGATATAACCAATGACTTCTCCTCTTTTCACCTGAAGAGACACACCATTTAAGACCGCCTTAGAGCCATAATTTTTTCTTAAATCCTTAATGGTAAGGATAACTTCTTCTTCCATAGATTAATCCTCATTTCTGAATTATTTCCAATATAATCCTTTTTCTATAGTGTAACATATAAAAAATCAATTAAACTATTATCTAAAGGAAATTTCATTTACCTACAATAAAATAATAGTTTAGTACTTTGTGTAAAAAGTAATAAAAAACCGATCCCCACGATATTTCTTGATTCCCGCATTCCACAGAAGAATTGAGATACCAAAGATTAATGGGTTATCGGCCGTAATTGTTGATAGTATACATCATCGCCAAAATCTGAAACACAGTGGTTTTCTATTAATTAGTAAGTAATGGATATCCCTATTTTATCGTTATTATGAATTTCTTCCGTTCCGGCATCCAATGCAGTTTTGTAATATCTACATTTATGCTCGATGACTTCCAATGTTTTTTTTAGTCCTTCTATCTGTGATTCTACAATAGCTTTTCAAGCATCTACTGATGGTACAAATTTTCATAATTAATTTAGGATAAGAGCACTTGAGGAAAACTTTTCTTTAGTGCTTTTTCTATAATGACGCTCCAAGCAGCATTTATTATAAGGTTAAACGAAAGTGGTTGGTTAAAATTATTGTTAATTGGATGGTTATTTGTAGGTGTATAAATATTATAATGAATTTATTTAGAAAATTGATGTCCTTAAAGGAAAATCTATTATTGAAGTGGTATACCGGGTTAGTTATCGATTCCCATTTCTAAATAGGTTAAGAAAATTCGTCTAAGAGGTGTAACATGAGTGTTATGTATGTTTTGGTCATTATTATTTTATTAATCTCAATAGTTTCAACACTGCTAATCACAGGAAAAAGTGATGAAAACTATAGCAGTTCCACAAAAAGAAATACCACAAATTTAACGTTAATTTATGTTGTGATCATTTCCTTATCTTTAATTTCTCTTGGAGTGTATATTAGATTTTTCGCATAAATAATATTGTTTTGTTTCCTATTGACTTAATAACTCGATAGGTTATTTTTTTATGGATTTTTCTGTAGGAAATAACTCAAGAGTAAAAAAGTGAAATAGAAAAATAATATAAGGTATGAATAGAAAAAATTGAATCATAAGGACTGTAGTAAATGGACTGGAAACCAGATCGTAAAGCTAAAAAAGCTATTTATAAACAGCTTGCTGAATATATTGAAAATGGGATTGCAAATGGTACATTTCCGCCTGATAAACCATTACCATCCGAAAGAAATTTAGCTAAGGAACTTGACATAAACAGAAGTACAGTGGTTGCGGCCTATGATGAGTTGGAATCGAATGGATTGATTCAAAGAAATAGAGGAAGCGGGACAACCATTAGCAAGGATATTTGGGGGATTACCAAGAAACGTATTCCGAGCTGGAACAGGTATATTGAGGCAGGATCATTTTTACCAAATTTACCTGTTACCCAAAGGATACGAAAAGAAGCAGTTGAACATAAACTCATTAATTTAGCCAGTGGAGAATTATCCGAAGATCTTTTTCCATTGGATTCCTTAAGACAGATAACCGTTTCTAGATCGTTTATCGGAAGCTTAGGATATGATCATCCACAAGGTAACCTTATTCTTAGGGAGACAATTACAAAGCATGTCAAGCAATTTCGGAGAATTGAATCCGATCCTTCTTCGATATTAATTACATCTGGAGCGCAGCAGGCCTTACACCTAGTCGTACAGTGCCTGTTAAAGCCTGGAGATGCAGTAGCTTTAGAGGACCCTTCCTATAGTTATAATCTACCGATATTTAAATCAGCCGGAATAAAACCATATTTCCTTTCAGTTTATAAAGATGGAATAAACCCGGATGATTTATTAACTTTACATAAAAAACATCGAATTAAAATGATATTCTTAAACCCTTCTTTTCAAAATCCTACAGGGACCCTACTTCAGGAAAAACAAAGGAAAGCGATTTTAGAAATATCTTCTGAACATGGGATTCCGGTAGTAGAAGACGATCCATATAGTTTAACTTCTTTCACAGGAGAAGAGGTTACAACATTAAAATCGAAGGATATTCATGGCAACGTCTTATATATTAGCTCATTATCAAAGATTGTTGCTTCTGGATTAAGGATTGGCTGGATTATCGGACCAAAGCCCGTAATTGAAAGGCTATCCGATGCGAAACAACAAATTGACTTCGGGCATGCCAGCTTTACTCAATGGATTGCAAATGATTTTATTGAATCTGAGAATTTTCATTCACATATTAAACGGTTGGTGAAAGAGTTAGAAAAACGAAGGGATCAGATAGTTACTAGCCTAAAGTTTTATTTAAAAGATCAAGTTGAATTTTCTATTCCTCAAGGAGGTATTCATTTATGGTGCCGGATGAAAAAAGACTTTAACGAAATGCAATTACTGGAGGAATCAATTAAAAGGGGAGTTATTTATGTACCGGGTTCCACGATGGGGTCGAAAAAAGGTTTTGTGCGATTTACTTTCGCTAGGGAAGATGAGGAATCAATACATGAAGGAATAAAAAGGTTTGCGGAAGCTCTTCATTCTCTTTAAAAACAATTACTGCTTATGTGTTTTCTTATCTAAGAATCATGATTTTATCGTGGTTCTTTTTATTTTGAAGGCAAATGGATGGTAAAAAAAGTGCTAATTTGGATGGTAATAAAATTTATAAATCCTATATTATGGAGAAGTGCATTTTATTAATGTATCTGTAAAGGAGAGATAAAATGAACGAACTTGCCACACATTTAAACGATATTATTAAGAAATATAATCCACATGTATTTAACTTACTGTCTAATATGGGTAAGAAGTTATATTACCCAAAAGGAATCTTGAGTCAAAGTGCTGAAGCAACTAAAAAAGCTACCCGTTTTAATGCAACAATAGGAATTGCTACTGAAAAGAAGGTTCCGATGCATTTTGAACATATACAGGAATCGTTACAAGGATATTCCCCAGAGGATATTTATCCATATGCACCGCCGTCAGGAAAATTAGAGTTACGGAAAGAATGGAAACGAAAATTACTACGAGATAATCCATCTTTACATGATAGATTGATTGGACTGCCTATTACTACAAATGCTCTTACACATGGATTAAGTCTCGCAGCCGATCTTTTTGTAGAAGAAAATGATACCATCATTCTTCCAGATAAATATTGGGGGAACTATCAAACTATTTTTCATGTTCGAAGAGGCGGCAATCTTAAGACCTTTAAGCTTTTTGATAACAGTGACACCTTTAATGTTCTCTCATTCAGACAATGTTTACTTCAGCAAAAGGATGCAGGTAAGGCAATCGTCTTGCTTAATTTTCCGAACAACCCAACGGGATACACGCCAAAGGAAAGAGAAGTCGAAGGAATTATTTCAGTCTTAATGGAAGCGGCAGAAGCTGGTATTAATCTAGCTGTAATTCTTGACGATGCCTATTTCGGCTTGTTTTTTGAGGACTCTGTAAAAGAGTCATTGTTTGGTAGGTTGGCAGGGATCCATCCAAGAATTTTACCGATTAAGGTGGATGGAGCAACAAAAGAAAACTATGTTTGGGGACTTAGAGTAGGTTTTTTAACTTTTGCAGCCGATAGTCCAATTATATTAGAAGCTCTAGAACAAAAAACAAACGGACTTATTAGAGGAACCATTTCAAGCAGTTCTCATTTGTCTCAGACTATCATTTTACGCTCCTTGCAATCTAGCCAGTATGAAGAGGAAAAGTATAAAAAACATAATATAATGAAGCGGCGTGCGATGAAGGTCAAAGAGATTATTACTCGAGAAAAGTATAAGGAAGCTTTGGGTTTTTATCCTTTTAATTCTGGATATTTTATGTGCTTAAAGCTTAATCAGGTAGATGCAGAGGAATTGAGGCTTCATTTATTAAATGAATATGGAGTAGGAACCATTGCCATAAATACAACTGACTTACGCATCGCCTTTTCGTGTGTCGAGGAAGAAGACTTAGAAGAACTCTTTGAACTAATTTACCGTGGTATCAATGATTTAGTAATAAAGGGAGTAAGCAAAAATGTCTAATGCTGCAGAAACACTTGAAGGATGGTATTGCCTTAATGATTTTCGAAAAATAGATTGGAAGAGCTGGAAGACCTTAAACGATAATGAACGTCAAGAAATTATTGAAGAGATGATGGGATTATGGAACCAATGGAGTGATACCGAAGGAAATTCCGAAGGCAGTCATGCCCTCTTTCAAATTGGAGGGTATAAAGCAGATATTATGCTCTTGTTTCTTCGTCCAACCCTTGAAGAATTAATGCAAATTGAATTAGCTATTAATAAAACAAAGTTCGCTGAGTATACAGTGCAGTCTACATCGTATTTATCCGTAGTAGAGCTTAGTAATTATCTTCCTAAGGGGGAAGATCCATATAGTAAACCGGAAATAAGGCAACGATTGTTTCCAAAACTACCAAACACCGATTATATTTGTTTTTATCCAATGAATAAGCTTCGCAGCGGAAGTGATAATTGGTACATGTTATCAACCGAAGATCGTAATCAAATGATGCGAAGCCATAGCTTAATTGGTAGAAAGTATGCGGGTAAAGTAAAACAAATTATATTAGGATCTGTCGGTTTTGATGATTATGAATGGGGCGTTGCCCTATTTGCACAGGACCCAATCCAATTTAAAAAACTTATTTATGAAATGCGTTTTGATGAAGTAAGTGCTCGATTTGCTGAGTTTGGTTCCTTTTTTATAGGAAAGTATGTGTCAAAAGAACACTTTAATCATCTACTACAACTATGATTGCCTTTAATATGCAAGATGAGAAAGGGTGTGTAAAAATTGGTTAACCAATTTGAAACTCCGCTATTTACAGCCTTAAAAAAACATGCAGAAGAAAAGCCGATCCAATTTCATATTCCCGGTCATAAAAAGGGAAATGGAATGGATCCAGAGTTTAGAGAATTTATTGGTGAAAATGCACTTTCTATCGATTTAATCAACATAGGACCTCTGGATGATTTACATCTTCCAAAAGGTATTATTAAACAATCACAAGAGTTAGCTGCCAAAGCTTTTGGTGCCGATTATTCTTTCTTCTCAGTACAGGGAACTAGCGGTGCCATTATGGCCATGATTATGTCTGTTTGCGGACCAGGTGATAAAATTCTGGTGCCTCGAAATGTTCATAAATCTATCATGAGTGCCATTGTTTTTTCAGGTGCTGTTCCTATTTTTATCCATCCGGAAGTAGATTCCTACTTTGGAATTTCTCATGGGATTACACCAGACTCTATTGATAGAGCATTAGAGTTACATCCAGATACAAAAGCAGTTCTTGTGATCAATCCAACTTATTATGGTGTTTCTGGTGATTTAAAGAAAATAGTGAAAATTGCTCATTCAAGAGATATTCCTGTACTTGTAGACGAAGCACATGGGGCACATATTCATTTTCATAATGAACTTCCGTTATCTGCTATGGAGGCAGGAGCTGATATGGCTGCAACAAGTGTTCATAAGCTAGGAGGTTCCCTTACTCAAAGCTCAATATTGAATTTGCGTGGGAAACTTGTGTCTCCTAAAAGGGTACAATCTGTCCTAAGTATGTTAACGACTACCTCGACTTCTTATCTATTACTTTCATCATTAGATGTTGCAAGAAAATCACTTGCTACTGAAGGACAAGCACTGTTAGAGGACACGATTCGAAAAGCAGAAGAAACACGTTCGAAAATTAATGGAATTCCCCATCTGTATTGTATGGGCCGTGAAGTTTTGGAATCAAGTGCTGCAGTGGCGATGGATCCAACTAAGCTGCTAATATCAGTAAAAGAGCTAGGTATTACAGGTTACAATGTGGAAAAATGGCTTCGTAATAGATTTAATATTGAAGTTGAATTATCTGATCTCTACAACATTCTCTGTATAGTCACTCCTGGTGACACGAAGGAAGATTTAATAACATTTGTATCATCATTAACTGAATTATCCCAGGAATACAAAATACAGGTGGACAAGAATGTAGACAGTTCTGTTTTGTTGCCTGAGATTCCTTCGCTAGCGTTGACACCGCGAGATGCTTTTTATGCTGATACAGAAGTGATTCCGTTTGAAGAGTCTGCAGGAAGAATCATTGCAGAATTTTTAATGGTTTATCCACCAGGAATTCCTATTTTTATACCAGGAGAAATTATCACCCAGGAAAATCTAGTATATACAAGGAAGAATGTTGAAGCTGGGCTTCCTGTTCAAGGTGCCGAGGATGTTGAACTAAATAAAATACGTGTAATTAAAGAACACCTAGCTATTAAATAAAAAACCATAAGGCGGCGAATTAGATGAACTTTGAAAATTAATTGATCATACATTACTTTCACCTGTCACCAACGAAAATGAAATCATAATTTTATGCCAAGAAGCAAAACAATATGGCTTTGCATCAGTATGTGTAAATCCTGCATGGGTAAGCTTATCAACAGAACTTTTACGCGATTCGGATGTAAATGTTTGTACGGTTATAGGATTTCCATTAGGTGCGAACACACCCGAAACAAAGGCGTTTGAAACCAAAAATGCGATTGAAAATGGGGCTGCAGAAGTAGATACAGTGATAAATATTGGTGCATTGAAAGACAAAAACGATGCACTTGTTGAGGAAGATATACGTTCAGTTGTGGACACTGCAAAAGGAAAGGCTCTGGTAAAAGTTATTATTGAGGCATGTCTATTAACGAATGAAGAAAAAGTAAGAGCATGCGAATTATCTGTAAAAGCTGGAGCAGACTATGTCAAGACTTCAACAGGATTTTCTTTACACGGAGCTACTGTTGAAGATGTAGCGATCATGAGAAAAGCAGTTGGACCAAATATTGGAGTCAAGGCATCAGGCGGAGTCCGTAATATAGAAGATATCAAAGCAATGATAGATGCTGGAGCAACAAGAATTGGTACCAGCTCTGCCATAAAAATACTAGGATAAGTGAATAATGAATCCTTCTATATAAATTTAAACTCTCTAATCAAAATGTAACCAAGGATATGTACCCTAAGGATTTAGCTTGTTATGATGACCTTGTTTCAGCTCCAGATGTGATGAGTAACGGTGGAAGTCAATCGTTGGACCACTTGGTGATTATATTGCGGAGCCTGTTTGGGGGAAAGAAGAGATTATCATTGCAGACCTTGATATGAAAGACATAGCCTATAGTCAATATGCCTTTGATCCTGTTGGTCATTATTCAAGACCTGATGTATTTAAATTGGTAGTAGACAAACAAAAACAGAAAAGCACAATCTGGTTGAAATGATAGAATTACCATCCTACAGGATAAAGCCGTTTTCTTCTTTATAGGAATTCGGCTTTTTTATATAGTGAATTATTATTAAAGATGTTAATGTTATTTTATTTAAAACAGAACAAGAATATTTGAAAAATAAAAAAGTCTGGTGGTCATGTATTGAACCTTTCTTCAAACCAGATTAGGAGTGGCGTATGTGAGAACAAAAAATGATGAGGTCGTTTTAAATCAGATCATTAATGAACAACTTAAACCATTTATTAGACAAATTGATGAAAATGCTTCTTATCCGAAAGAATTTCTCAGTGCGGTTGGTAAAGCTGGTTTTTTCAATTCAAACAATATACAGAAGGAACTTGTGAGCTATGGAGATATCTATTTAATAGAAGAAACTGCAAAGTATTGCATGACATCAGCTTTTACATTATGGTGTCATTTAGCTGCTTTGTCGTCTGTGAGATTGAGCAACAATCCTGTTTTTAAAAACGATTTATTACCATTATTAGAATCAGGAGACGTGCTGGGCGGAACTGGCTTATCAAACGCATTAAAATATTATGCCGGGTTAGAACCGATTCGTTTAAATGCTGAAAGGACCGATGGGGGATATACTATATCTGGCTGTTTGCCGAGCGTGTCTAATTTGGACGACGACCATTGGTTTGTTATCCTAGCATCTCTAAATCCAAAACAGCGAATAATGTGTATGATTCCTGTAAAACTAAAAGGTTTAGTGTTAAAAAGTAAAATGGACTTTATAGGTTTAAATGGTAGTGCAACTTCCTCTTGTTTTTTTCACAATGTATTTATTCCAGATAAGTGGATTTTAACAGAAGAAGCGGACGAATTTATCCCAAAAGTCCGCCCAATATTAGCTCTTTATCAAATACCTTTGGGAATAGGAATATCACAGGCTGCTATTGATTCAATTGTCAAAAGTCATTCGAAAAATATAGAAGTAAATCAACATATAAAACCGCAGCCAAGGGAATTAATCGATGAAATACAGTGTATCAGTAAAAGAACATATGAACATGCACAGGCTTCAAATATAACAATTATTTGGACGGAAATATTGCGAACACGATTAGAAATTGCCAAGGTAACCTTGAAAGTAGTCCAGGCAGACATGCTCTATTCTGGAGGCCAATCTTATATACAGGGGAGTGATCAATTCAGAAGACTAAGAGAAGCGTATTTCTTAGCAAATCTGAGTCCAACAATAAAGCAGTTAGAAACGTTATTTTAGTTAGTAAACTATTATAAATAGAAAGAGGGCAGCGGTATGTCAAAAGGACTTACGGGGAAACGGGTTGCTATCGGTGCATCCCGCAAAACGGATGAGATAAGTATACTTATTGAAAAACAGGGCGGAGTTCCAATTGTCCGCTCGCTGCAAGGGACTGTATTTTTGGCGGAAAAAGAGGTCGGACCAAATCTGAATAAAATGGTAAAGGAGGGTACAGATTGGGCAATTTTCACAACGGGGATAGGTATGGAAACTTTGTTGGATATAGCTGAGAAGCAGGGGATAAAACAGCAGTTTATAAACATGATCCAACAAGCCAAGATTGCTTCGAGAGGATATAAGACACTTTCGACCATAAAAAAACTTGGGATAAAACCGGAAGCACTAGATGAAGATGGTACAACCAGTAGTTTAATAAAATCCTTGGAGAGATTTGATTTTTCCGGAAAAAGAGTAATGGTTCAGCTACATGGTGAAAAAGCGCCAACTTTAATAAAATTTCTTGAAGAAAAAGGTGCAGATGTTACATTGATTCTCCCATACCAGCACATTCCTCCAGCAACAGAAACCGTTGCAACACTATGTGAAGAGCTATTGGAGGAAAAGTTGGACGCAATTTGTTTTACTACTGCCATTCAAGTCCGTTCTCTTTTTGATTTTGCAAGGGAGAAGGATTATGTAGGCAGGCTTTTAACTTCTTTTAATGGGCATATACTTGCGGTTGCAGTTGGAAAAGTTACTGCGGAGGCTTTAAGAGAAGAGGGAGTTGAGCAAATACTTGTCCCTGAACATGAAAGAATGGGTGCGATGATTATGGAACTTTCCCGATACTATCTTAATCATTAGGAGTTGAGGTTCTTTAGATTTTTACTTTACAACCAAAATTAAAAACTAAAAAAACGCAAGGCATAAGCACTTGCGTTTTTTTAATTATTCTTTCTTATTGCCATCTTGCAGATTTTGCTAATTCAGATAAAGCCTATATAAGGTGAAACATAAACATGGATATACAAATGGGTATAACGATTAATAGATTTTTTCCGTACCGTTCTTTTAACATTCCTGCAAAATAACCACAAAAAAATAAAACTACCATCGCAACAATAAGTACTAGCATGAGGATTAACTTCATGTTTACCACCCTAAATGCAAAATATTAAAATATCTGAAGATATTTTACACAACAAACAATTACTAGTTTCAGAAAGCAAGGTTATTTAAAGTAAATCATATTACATCTTTAGAAAATATCTTGGTAGATATAGTGAATTTTTGTAGATTATCAGACCTAAGATTATAAGCTACAACTTTCTTTTTGTACTGCTTGACTACATAAACGTAATCTGCAAAACAATAAACAAAGATCTTACTATCTTTTTTCCCTCTTTTTACGTTGATAACAAATGGAGTAACATGTGTCTCTGGATGTAGAAATAATTTTTCTTTGCCTGGAAAGATATCATATTGTTTTAAAAAAGTTGCTTCATTAAAATAGTCAATAAATCGATTTTTTTCTTCCTCTACAAAGTGCTCTCCGATATATGTTACAGTAACATCCTTTGAATTAAGTTTTGGATGAAGTGCAAATTTACTTGTTATCCATTTCACAACTGCACTTGGAGGACTCGTTACCATTTTAATCACAATTCCAAGCAATACCAAAAGTGCAATAGTCCATGTCATATCTTATCGACTCCTTTAGTCATAATCTTTGATTACTAATTTACCTGTAGGTCCTCGTTTATATCTTTTACATTTCGATTATCACAAATATCATAAGGTAATTTTTCATTTAACGAACCATCCAATTCTCAACGAATTTAGCCAACCACTAAGTTGCGGAACTGCTTCTTTCTCCCATCTGACTATACCTTTGGCTTTGAAATTATCGATCGTTGTGTTTAATCCAATTTGGAGAAATTCAATGGACTCATCCAAAATAGTTGGCTCTATTAAAAAAGAGACCTCAAAAGAAGGTCTATTTGCTAATACTTATTCAACATTCGCACCCGTCAGAGTCATCAATTTCACCCATTATTCCACGAATTATAGGTGCCTATTTAAAGATATAAAAAGAAAAACATGATCACGAAAAACGTTAAGGATGTGGAGGATCTCTCACTTATTCAATATGTTTTGGAGTCCATTCAAAAACAGGAAAATCGCCGCCTATATGAATCTGTTTGTAAACCAGAAGAGATTTTTTTCGGCAAGAAAGTTTGCGACCAAGATGAAAATGATATATATATTCGGAATACGTAGCTACACGATACGTTTACGCCTCGTTATACGATAGGTGTGCAAAAAGAAAATGAAAATGAAAAACAACAACAAGTTTTTTATCCAGATATATTCAGGTAGTTTTTTAAAAACTTCTTTTGTTGCATTTTCTCCATTGTTACTGCACTAATCATAAAAGTTGTTGGCTATTATTTTGCAGAAGTGCTCCTTTATGGTAACTGGATACAGCCATTCGGCTCCATCCCTGGAAACGTTATGCAGGTCGTAATTGCAGGTATAATTGTAGTAACTCTTGTAGGTCGCTTAAAGAAAAGAGTTTGATTCTTACAGGGGCATTGCTAAAAGCTATATCGCAAGATTAACTAAAATGTTCAAACCGCACCCCAAAATTGACTTGCACGTTGAGGTTTTGATTTGGGATAAAAACACCATTATTTACAACAATATAAATATTATGTTGTGAAATGGGTGTGTTTTTATAAATGAGGAAAATATGGAGTATATATACTACTGATTGGAAAAATATCTTTAGTGTTCCAACAGTCGCATTATTGGTGGTTGGACTTATGCTGCTTCCTTCCGCATATGCATGGTTTAACATCAAGTCTATGTGGGATCCATATGGGAATACTTCAGGCATAATTGTTGCCGTTGCCAATGAAGATGAAGGCGCTGTAGTTAGTTTAACCAAGCAGAAGATTAATGTTGGAGAAGAAACGATAAAAGCTCTAAAAAAGAATAAAAAGCTTGGCTGGGTGTTTGTCGACCAGAAAGAAGCCAAACGAGGCGTAAAACATGGTGATTATTATGCCTATCTTATTATTCCAAAAGAATTTTCTAAGAAAATTACAAGTATTTTAGAAGAGAATCCAGAAAAGCCTCAAATCCTTTTTGGTGTAAATGAAAAAATTAATGCCGTTGCTCCTAAAATTGCTGCCACTGGTGCCACAAGTGTAACCGCCCAAATTAGTGAAGCTTTTATCAAAACAGTTGGAGATGCGATTTTCTCGGCATTTTATAAAGCAGGAGTTGAACTTGAAAAGGATTTACCGTCCATTTTCTCTGTAGAAAACCAAATCTTTGAGCTTGAAAAGGCACTCCCTCAAATAGAAGAAATGGGGCGTAAAGCGATAGAATTGGAAGGAAAATTACCTGAAATTCATGAGAAAGGACAAGAAATTATTGCCTTAGAACAGAGGATTCCTGAACTTGACCAGGTGGGAGCTAGTATTCTAAAAGTTGAGGCAAGCCTACCACTAGTCAAGGATGCGGGTGAACAAGTGTTAGCTATTCAGGAAAGGCTCAACGATATTTCTAGAACCACTGCCATTATCAATGACGTTGTGACTCATATCACCGAAATAGAAACACAATTAAAACAAGCAATTGATAGTGTCAATGAGGCGAATCAATCAGGTACAACAACCAATTCGGAGCAGTTAACTACATTATACAATGAATTAATGAACATTCTTGGAATCATCCAAAATACGCGGAAGGATTTACAGCAAAAGTTAGATCAGGTTACTGGTGGGATTAACACAGCAGCAGATTTTGTTAAAAATGTACTGCCCACTGTTGAACAAAAAATCCATAAAGCAGCTGATTTTGTACGGAACGACCTACCTAAAGTGGAGTCCGATATTCATGAAGCCGCAGATCTTGTTCGTACCAAGCTACCAGCAGCAGAACAAGCTATCCATAAAGCAGCTGACTTTGCCAGAAATGATTTGCCGGGATTCGAAGAAAAAGTAAGGACTGCAGCAGATCGACTCAGAAAGTTTAAGAGCAGTGTTAATATTTATGAATTGATTGAATACTTAAAGCATGATCCGAATAAGGAAAGCAGTTTTTTAGCAAAACCGATTCTGTTAAAAACAGAGCGGATTTTTCCAATTCCGAATTACGGTTCAGCGATGACACCCTTTTATACCATGCTGGCACTTTGGGTAGGCGGCACACTTCTGGTGTCTTCATTACGAGTCGATGTAGAAAACGTGGAAATTCAATATAAACATTACCAAATTTATTTTGGAAGACTATTAACATTTTTGACAATTAGCATTCTCCAAGCTGTTATTGCATCAGTAGGAGATTTGTATTTAATCCATGCGTATATCGCGGACAAACTATGGTTTGTGCTATTTAGTATTTATATCAGCATCGTATTTACCATTATTATTTATACTCTATGTTCGGTGTTTGGCAATATTGGAAAGGGGTTATCCATCATATTATTGGTATTGCAAATTTCCAGTTCAGGTGCAACCTTTCCGGTAAGCTTGACGCCTTCCTTTTTTCAAAAATTGCACCCGTTCATGCCATTCACATATGCGGTCAGCATACTGCGTGAAACGGTGGGTGGAATGATTAAGACGATCGTGATAAAAGACACCCTTTTTCTGCTAATTTTTATCGGAATTAGCTTCTTTGTGGCACTTGCTCTAAAACGGCCTTTGGGAGCGTGGATTCACCGGACAGCAGAAAGGTCTAAATCAACCAAAATAGTCCCATAAAAAACGACATCTCTCCAGTCAAACGATAATAGGTAATGTGAATCCTAAAAAATTACCAAAGCTACTATTGAACAAAAAAGTATTAGGAAATGCAATGATTTTGAGTGGAAGAAAATAAGCGTGCACTAATTTGCTTACGAAAATAGCGCTGCCTTTTCTATTATTAGGGCAACTACTTTATTTAACACAGGGGCTTTAGGAGAGTAAGTAGAAGAAAAAAATGAATCCATTCAAATTTGTTTAACCCTGTCAAGAAACACGGAAAAAATACATAGGTTTTGTCAAACGAAATTTTAATCCTCGTAAATGTTGGTTCATTTAACGTTCACGAGGATTTTTCAGTTTGCCGAATCAGTAGAAAAATTGATTTCTATATTGTAACAATCCTTACCAAAGCTTCTCTTTATATTTAATATCCTTCACATTTCGAAATACCCCTCTTTGTAAGTCAAGTTTCCAAATGGTCCCTTGCAACATATTAGAAAACATGACAAAGGTTGAATTTGTTTTAAGGCAAACACCCATTAAATCCTATATTTGTTACAAAATTCAACCTGCTCCATGCCATTTGTTTTTTGGTAATCTTATAGATACCAATTAAGTCGTATTTGAATTCGTAAGAAGATAGAGGTAAAAATACTTTTCCTCTGGGGTCAACTCTAGAGGAATTAGGTGTAGAGCTTTTTATTATGGGTATATTAAGAAAAAAGATAATGAACTAAAGATAAAAGAAATGGAGTTAGTGGAAAAAAAGTTAGAGCTGGAGATGAAAAAATTAGATCAAGATAAAAAGGATAGCTTCTTATGAGGAAATGCTGCATGATCAAATAGTACGTTCGGTTAGTGTTGAGAGCATGGAAAACCCTACAAAATGGTAACAGTTAAAGTCAGTTAGCAATCTTCCGAATCATATATAGTAATCTCTTATATTTAGTCTGAAAATGGGATGTGTCCTTCCTTCATAATGGAGGCAGAGGAACTGTCCCATTTATTTCTATTCAATAGTAGTAATATTCGGATGTTATTCCAGTGTTTAAAAAGATTAGGACCATCTTCTTCTGCTTGTTTTGCTTCTGGGATTGCAAATGCTTCTTGTAGTTTTTCCATATTTCACAAACATGATTTTCCCATGCATGGTACTTCCGAAAAATACATGAATGCATCGAATATTAGGGAATCTAAATATAGAATAGTGTAGCGTACTGACTACGTTATGATGATATAAATGGAGGGAAAATATGAAGCTGATTCGCAATCGACTGCTTGAATATGGGATGGACCCAGTCGTTACTGATTATCTTGCTGCTATAATTATGATTCTTTTTTTAGGGGTTCTTTGTATAGCTGCGAATTTTATCACGAAGAAGGTAGTGTTGAGGGTCATTACTCACATTATTACAAATAACAAATTCGAGTGGGATAATATGTTTTTAGAAAGGAAGGTTTTTCACAGGTTATCCCATATTGTTCCAGCAATTTTTATTTATTATTTTTCATCTACTTTTCCTGACTTTCAACATTTGATAGAAAAAGGAGCCATTACCTATATAGTATTTGTCGGGTTAATGGTCATTAATAGTTTTTTAAAAGCATTCAATGATATTTATTTAACCTTTGAAATCTCCAAGATTAAGCCAATCAAGGGATATATTCAGGTGGTTCAAATCATTATTTTCATTCTCGGAGGAATTGTCGTTATCGCTCATTGGATGGGAGAGAGTCCTTTTATTCTTCTAAGCGGGGTTGGTGCCTTATCAGCTGTTCTTCTGATCGTGTTTAAAGATTCGCTTTTAGGACTTGTAGCTGGAATTCAGTTAGCGGCCAATGATATGGTGCGTGTTGGAGATTGGATTGAAATGCCTAAGTATGAAGCGGATGGCGATATTATTGATATCTCTTTGAATACGGTAAAAGTTCAGAACTTTGATAAAACGATTACGACAATCCCAAGTTATGCTCTTATTTCTGATTCTTTCAAAAACTGGAGAGGGATGCAAGCTTCTGGTGGACGTCGAATTAAGCGATCTTTATTTATCGACACCAAAAGTATCACGTTTTGCACCGAAGAAATGATAGAGAAATTCAAAACGATCCAATTTCTTTCCGATTACATAACTTCTAAGGAACGTGAAATTGCTGAATACAATGCCATGAATGAAATTAACCGGCATAATCCAGTAAATGGCCGGGCACTTACCAATATCGGTATTTTCAGAACGTACATTAACCAATATCTTCAACATCATCCAGGAATCAGTCAAGAAATGACCTTACTCGTAAGACAATTGGCACCAACTGAAAATGGATTGCCACTAGAGATTTATGCATTTACCAATGATATTCGCTGGCATGTGTATGAAACGATACAATCCGATATCTTTGATCATCTTTTTGCAGTAGCCCCTGAATTTGGACTTCATATTTTCCAGAATCCCTCAGGGAATGACTTTAAAAATATGATAGTGGAATTTGGCGGGAATGGAAGGAGTAGAGAAACCGATCACTACTCATAGCAATACCGCCTTATTGGTGTTAACTTTCCTGCCAGTTTGGCGGTTCGACCCTGAGTCATCGGTATAAGAAGATGACCGTTTTCGATATTCTAGGGGTTGTGTATGAAACGACGGTGAAGCAAAGACAAGCTGCCTAGCAAAAAAATCGCGTTTTAAAAGGCTTTTTTGGTATGCCTACTTTTCTATCACTCGCTAGTTTTGAAGTAAGGATCATTCCGTATCTAGTAATTTAGGTTGTTAGTTTGATGGGCATGTGGCAGTACCCTAGTAAACCTTAAATATCTCAGTTGTTTGATATCCATTGTTGAAAACATTCCTTTCTCATATACGAAAAACCTATGTAAAACTTATTTTTTATATATTTTTCATATAGTTGACCTTATGTTAGCATATTTGTAAAGAAAGAAAAGGAGCCATAATGTTGTATCGTCTCTTCATGTTTTTATTTGTTTTTTTTGCTTGCTGCGTGTCAAACTGTACCCAATTCCTCGCAAAGTTTACCGAAAGAACCGCAGTCGAAAAAACCGCAATCTAATGAAAAGCAGGTGGAAATAATGAACCAACAATTGATTTTTTCGGCAGAAAAAGGAGACACTGAAAACGTCCTAAAACTGCTTCAAGACGGAGCAAACATCAATGCAACGGATGAACACGGAAGAACAGCCGTCATGGCAGCGACTTATAACAATAAGGTAGATACCGTAAAGATACTGATTCAAAAGGGTGCAGACATCAACGTTCGTGATAACAACTTAGAAAATGTACTCTTGCATGCCGGAGCGGAAGGGTTTCTCGAAATCGTAAAACTCACGATTGCTGCTGATGCTGATACAAGACTTACGAACCGGTTTGGGGGTACAGCCCTTATCCCTGCTTCAGAACGTGGACATGTTGAGGTTGTTCAAGAACTACTTACTCATTCAGACATCGATGTTAATCACATCAATAACTTGCATTGGACAGCATTATTGGAAGCGGTCATTCTAGGAAACGGCCGAGAAAAGCATCAAAAAATCGTACAACTGTTAGTCGACCACGGAGCTGATGTCCATATTGGTGATGGGGACGGAATTACTCCTTTGGAGCATGCGCAAAAACGTGGATTTCAAGAAATTGTAAATATTTTAAAAAAAGTAGAGAGATAGCGACACAGGAATATGGGACTGTAATATTTTTATCTCTTATTTATAAATCCAGAAAAAGGAATCAAAAGTTCTCAACACGGTTGAAGCAGTTAGGTTTGAGAATGATCTCTTAATCCATAATCCAAGGAGGGCTAAAGAAAGTGACGGATAAAGCATACTGGTTAACGAATGTAAGCTTAGAAATCGGTTACCACTTTGAAAATGGTACGGTTACAGGAACAAAAACAGGAAGATTCCATGTACGTATTGAAGATGGAAAAATAAATGAAATTACCTTAGCTTCCAAACCTTTAGAAACTAATTTACCTAAACAGGATGCCAAAAATTATTTAATGCTCCCATCCTTTAGAGATATGCACATCCATATAGATAAAACGTACTATGGAGGTCCTTGGAAAGCGCCAACAATTCCTGCTAAGGGGATTTTGACAAGGCTAGAAGAAGAGCGAGAATTACTTCCACGCTTACTTCCTGTTGCTGAAGAAAGAGCAGGAAAATTACTAGATTTGTTGCTACATTCAGGTTCAACGCACATTAGAACACATTGCAATATTGATCCTGTTATTGGGTTGAAAAATCTAGAAGCAACTTTACTAGCAGTCGAAGCTTTTAAAGGAAAAGCTTTTGTAGAAATTGTCGCTTTCCCACAACATGGTTTATTACGCAGCCAATCTGTGCCGCTTGTGAGAGAAGCATTGCGCAGTGGTGCTTCACTAATCGGTGGTGTCGACCCTGCTACCATTGATGAAAATATTGAGAAGTCATTACTAACGGTGATGGAGCTTGCTGTAGAAGCCAATTCGAACATTGACCTTCATATACATGATCCGGGACAACTTGGTATTTTTACGTTTAAGCGATTGGCTTCTCTAACAGAAGAAGCTGGATGGCAAGGAAGAGTCACCATAAGTCATGCCTTAGCTTTTGCCGATATTTCGTCAAAAGAGGCAAGTGAAGTTGCAGAGTTACTCGTTCAACAAGGGATTTCGATTACATCATCTGTTCCTATTGGAAAAACGATTCCGATTCCTCTCTTGCATGAAAAAGGAATAGAAGTATCTCTCGGTGATGATAGCATTACAGATCACTGGTCTCCTTTCGGAAAAGGAGATAGTCTGGAAAAAGCAGGGACGCTTGCGGAACGTTTTGGCTTAAGTGATGAACGTTCACTTGGACAAACCTTAGGGTTTATCACTGGAGGCATAACCCCTTTAAACAAAGAAGGAGAACGCATTTGGCCAAATGTAGGAGATAACGCTGATCTCGTTTTTGTTGATGCAAGTTGTTCAGCCGAAGCTGTTGCAAGGAGGGCTAAAAGAATAGCTGTTTTATTTAAAGGAAATCTAGTTGCTGGAGCACTTTAATTATTGTGACAAAGAAGGAGAAGTATAATATGAGCTCAACTTTTTGGCTTACAAATGTTTTATTAGAGAGTGGTTATCAACTTGATAATGGTGTCATAACAGGTACAAAAACGGAAGGTGTCCATCTTTTGATCAAGGATGGAAAAATTGGAAATATTGTATCTTCTATTGAAACTATTAAAGACGATTTACCAAAAAAAGATGCGAAACGGTTGTTGGTTCTTCCATCTTTTATAGAAAAACATTGTCATTTGGATAAAACGCTCCTTGGCGACAGATGGCGTTCAGTAACACCTGTTAATAGTATTTTTGAACGGCTCGAAATCGAGAAAAAGGTTCTTCCAACCTTAGAAACTACTACACAAGAACGTGCGGAAAAGTTACTTAATAGTTATTTGAAGTCCGGAGTAACCCATGTACGTACACATGTGGATCTATATCCAGAGGTTGGATTAAAGAATTTAGAAGAAGTGCAAAAAGCATTGCATATGTTTGAAGGGAAATTATCGTATGAAATTGTTGCATTTCCGCAACATGGCTTATTGCGAACAAAGGCAAAAGATTTAGTAAGGGAGGCTCTTCGCCAAGGAGCAAGCCTTGTAGGTGGTGTTGATCCAGCTACCGTGGATGGTGATATTGAAACATCTTTACAAGAAATGGTGGAACTTGCTGTTGAAGGAAATGCTGGAATCGACTTGCATTTACATGACGCGGATCAACTAGGTATATATACAATGAAACGATTGGCTCATTTAACCAAAGAAGCCGGTCTACAAGGTAAGGTTGCGATTAGCCATGCATTTGGACTTGGGGATATCCCTCCATCTCTAGCAGAAGATATGGCAGAACGATTGGCTGATGCAGGGATTTCCATTATCACGAGTGTGCCCATAGATAGAAAGTTTCCACCTGTTGGCTTATTACACAGGAAAGGAGTAGCGGTTGCCGTCGGATGTGATAACATTTTTGATGTTTGGTCACCATTTGGAAATGGCGATGTATTAGAACGTGCCGGTCGTTTGGCAGAAGTTTCAAGATGGGCAGATGAACGGTCATTAGCACAAACTCTCTACTTTATTTCCGGTGGCAAAACACCGCTTAATGATAAAGGAGAACAAATATGGCCGCAAGTTGGGGACGAAGCAAGCATTGTGTTAGTTGAAGCCTCTTGTTCCGCTGAAGCCATTGCAAGAAGATCGAAACGAGTAGCTACGATGTTCAAAGGAGAAATTGTTTCAGGCTCTCTTGAATCAAGTAAAGAATAATTAAAATATCATTTCTAGGACAGAAACAATTACATCTGTTTGGAGTAATAGAGGAGAAAAATCCATGCCAACAAAATCTGCGTTTCCGTTGTTACTGACTTATATGTTTCTTGCGATGCTTGGCATTGGGCTTGTTATTCCGATTCTCCCTGAGCTTCTAATAGATTTCGGAGCAGGCGGAAAAGCAGCAGGATATTTAGTATCCGCCTTCGGCTTGACACAGTTTTTGTTCTCGCCAATTGCTGGCGATTTCTCAGATAAATATGGACGTAAGCCGATGATTGTCGTCGGACTGTGTTTATTCGTTATTTCCAACCTATTGGCTGCTGCTGCAGATCATTTCTCGCTTTTTCTTGTTTCACGATTAATTGGCGGTATGGGTTCTGCTGCCTTGGTTCCCTCCATTATGGCTTATGTCGTTGATATCACGACAGAAGAACAGAGGCCTAGAGCGATGTCATTTCTAGGCGCTTCGATGTCATCCGGTTTTATTATTGGTCCGGGTTTGGGAGGATTGCTTGCTGAGTTTGGAAATAGGGCTCCTTTCTTCGCTTCTGCAAGTATTGGTCTTCTAGCGGTGATCTGTTGCTTACCATTATTACCGGAATCCCGATCTGTAGGGGTTCGTCTCGTGCATCTGAAATCGAAACCGAAGAGAGAAAATATTTTTCATCAACTTGCACAATCAGTTAAATCTCGTTATTTTATCCTATTGTTTATGATATTCGCTCTTTCATTCGGACTTACTCACTTTGAGGCGATATACCCGTTATTTGTTACTCAGAGCTATGGATTTACGACTAGAGATATTTCCATCTTGTTTATGGTTTGTTCCTTGATCGGTACATTCAACCAAGTGATGCTGACCAACCGTCTTACACAAAGGTTTGGGGAAAAGTCAATAATTAGCAGCATGCTTTTACTTTCGGCAGTATCTCTTGTGTTCTTGCTATTCTCGGGCAATTTCTTTTATGTAATGGTAATAACGATGTTGTTTTTCACATTTAATAACATTTTACGGCCGACGATTAACACGTTGCTTTCGAAGGAAGCTGGAAATGAACAAGGATTTGTAGCAGGGTTGAACAACGCCTATATGAGTCTCGGACAAATTTTTGGGCCAGTGCTTGCGGGTGTTTTATTCGATATTCATATCAACCTGCCGTATCTATTCGGAGCATTCGTGCTACTTGTCAGCAGCTTCGTATCAGTCAAATGGGTAGGGAATAAGAATGGAGTAATCCACCAAGAATATAGGAGAGAAAAGGATCAAGCCTTATAGCACTGTGGATCGCTACTTAATCGTTTGATCCGTCTTTAATGGTAAGTTAAAAGGGAAGAAAAAAGCGCTGTCCAGCCTCTAGCCAACATTCTAACGAAAATATTTGCTAAGCCCTCGAATGTTTCGGCTTGGCTTTTTTCTTACTCACAGCCGGTCCGGGGGACATAGCCCAGACCGTTGCTAAAAAAGCCTGAAAGGGATCAATACCCTGCTGTCCAAGGAGGCTGGGGAGTAACTTAGTCTTCTAGAAGGGATGGTGTGTACATTCCTTCTTTTTTGAATAAATCGACAAAATTTTGAGCAGCTTTGGATAAGCAATGATTCTTTAGCCATATTAATCCGACAGGGGAAGATATCTCGGTAAAGCTGGAAATTTTGTGAATATGTATAGAATACCCTTTATGCCGTTTAAGCAGTGTTTCCGGAACGATCGATGTGCAAAAGTCAGATGAAATTAAATCCATCAAAAGAGTAATGTCTGAACATTCGCCAACAATGTTGGGATGCAGATGGAGTCGGGAAAATGCTTCCAAAATTAAATAATGCACTCCTAATCCCTGGGTACTTGGTAATATGAGTGGATGGTTTTGAATGTCCACAAGTGACACTTCATGGTCAAACAGTTTCTTGTGTTTGGATGTAATAAAGTAAAAAGGTTCGGTATATAGGTGAAGAACTGAAAAATCATCCAAGTCAAGTGGCAATCGAATGAAAGCCAGTTCGACTACCCGGTCTCTCACTAATTTACAAAGATGAGCGGACTCATTTTGCTGAATTTTATAAGTCACCTTAGGGTATTGCTTTTTAAATTTATAAAGGGTTTCGGGCAAATCGGCAACAGAAAAGGTATTAATTCCAATCGTTAGCCTACCGTTCACCCCGTTTCCAACTTCCTTAACTTCCATTTTGGCCTCTTCCATTAACTGATCCATTTGCAAAGCATATTTATATAAGGCTTTTCCTGCTTCCGTTACTTCTAAATATTTCCCACTTCTTTCCGCTAATTTTGAGCCGAGTTCCTCTTCCATTGCTTTCAGTTGTTGGCTTAATGGCGGTTGAGAGAGATGAAGTCTTTTCGCAGCAGCTGAAATGGTCCTTTCCTCCACAATCGCTATAAAGTATCGCAGTTGTCTGATGTCCATCGTCGAAAAACTCCTTTTTCATATATGAAAAACCTAAGTGAATTGTATTTTTTATATATTTTTCGTTTAGTTATCTTCATGTTAGCATATTTGAATGGAACGAAAAAGGAGCCATGATGTTGTATCGTCTCTTCATGATTTTATTTTTTGTTTTACTTACATCCCAACTCCTCCCAGAGTTTACGGAAAGAACCGCAGTCCAATGAACCCTAATCTAATGAAAAGAAGGGGCTCCTCCACGTCGAAAAAAACACAGAGAAATCTAGCCTCTGTGTTTTTCAAAGTTGAAACCAAATGACCTGTCTTATTGGTTTCATAGAATCGTAATGAAAGCTTTTGTACGCAATCAAACAATTTCCTACGAATATCAATTTCAATGCTAATCCAAGTTTATGTCACCAATAGGTAACAAGATTATACATATAAGCGTTTTTAGAACTTTAACCTTCCAATTGATAGATTGACACGGTAGTTACCATGAGTTAAGAGACGTTCAAGAAGTAACTCCATTTCCTCATTTGAGGCGAAGTGTGCAGCCAATAAATAACACCCCTCTCCGCTGATCCGATGAACTTCGGAAATGGCCTCTTCCGTATTGAAAAACGTACGAAATGCCATGTGATTCTCTGAATTTACAAAAACAGTAATAAATGCAGTCACAGGCTGTCCGAGTTTCGCCTTATTTGTTGCAATCGTATACTGTTCAATTATGCCCATATCTTCTAACCTTCTAATACGGTTTCCAACAGCCTGCCCAGTCATATGTATTTCTTGACCAATTTCTTTCCATTGCATTCTTGAGTTTTCTTTAATAAGTGAACGATTATTTAGCAAGGCCATTGTTAATGTCTTATAATTACATTAACAGTATTAAATTTAAATCATTAATGGAGGTTTTGAAATGGATAAATTCATGGAACGAGCAGTAGAACTAGCGATAGAAAATGTTCGTGAAGGTGGACAACCTTTTGGTGCAGTACTTGTGAAAAATAACAAAGTTGTAGCAGTAGGTGTTAATGAGCTGCACAAAACTTATGATGTTAGTGGACATGCGGAATTACTGGCTATCCGGCGCGCGCAAGAGCAATTACAAACGAATGATCTATCAGGTTATACCATGTATGCAAGTGGGGAGCCTTGTCCGATGTGTCTAACGGCAATGTACTTTGCTGGAATCGAAAAGGTTTTTTATTGTGCTTCAGTTGAGAATGCGGTTGAAGTGGGATTAGGGAAATCTAAAACTATATATGAGGATTTACAAAAAACAAAAGCAGAACGCTCACTTTCGATGATACAAATGCCATTAAATGAAGGGCAAAAAAATCCAATGAAGCTTTGGAAAGAGAGAACGTAGTCTTTGGAAACTGTGAGTTTAATGATTCAGGAAACAAGTTAATATAAGTTTATTGATCTTCAGCAAACGGGCACATTTCCGGTTTATACGGATCATTTCAAATAAGGGATGAAAAGGCGACCAAACATTGGTGGTAACCCTTATTTTTTTGATTTGAATAAATACCGATAAATTTTTTTATAGGGATTTGTATGAACTGACAAACCTTTAGTTTTCATTTATTTTTAATAGACAAAAAATTTATTGCTTAGAAAGATTTACATAATGTGGCGCAGTTCGTCCTTTTTCGGTTAGTGTCCATATGCCTCGAACTGAATAATCTATGTAACCATCATAAACTAAATAATTTCTAGCAAAAGCAACTTCATTTTCAAACTTCTTTACTCCACTTTTTCCTCGGATTTTCGGGTGGTGACAGGCATCGGTTGGTACGAGCAAATCTTTACATCAAATTAATAGTAACTTAATAGTTTTGGAATAAAATGAATTTATCGTCATTTAGTGGAAGAATTCCTCATAATTTGACGATGTTTAATAGACTTTGGAGGTGCTGTATGAAGAGAAATTGGAAGAAAAGGTTGTTGCCGATCACTCTGTCAGTTGCTTTGGCTACGAGTATCATTTCTCCAAACCTGACGTCGGCCTTGGGTAGCTTTGATTTAAATTCTGAGGTTGTTCAAACACCGATCAACCTATATCAAGCTGATCTTGGATCTGGTGTGAAGGAAAAACATTATAGTTTTGAGGGGAAAGACGGTAAAAAGATTGAGAGTTTTGTAGTTGATGTAGATGTACATAATCCTAGTGTTTCGATTGAAGCAGGGACACCGAATGACGGAGAATCATATGGCCTTCAGCCCGTTAGAAAGCAAGCGGAAGCCGCAAATGCGGACAACCATCAAGTGGTTGCTGCTGTAAATGCCGATTTTTATAATATGGCAACAGGTGAGCCGAATGGGATTGTTTATAAGGATGGAAAAGCAATAAAAGCTCAGAATGGATCCTGGAGATTTTTTGGAATGACCAAATCAGGCGAAGCGGTAATAGGTTCTGCCGCTGAATATGATGTCATGAAAGAGCAGTTACAAGAAGCGTTAGGCGGGAATGCAATCCTAGTAAAAGACGGACAAATCTTTCAAACACCGCAAACAGGCGCAGATAAAGAGCCTCGAACCGCTGTTGGGATTAAAGCAGACGGCGATGTATTTTTTGTCGTGATCGATGGACGACAAGAGCCATATTCAGCTGGAATCTCTATGCCTGATTTGGCGAAATTAATGATTGATCTAGGAGCAGTGGATGCGTTAAACCTTGATGGCGGAGGGTCGTCAACTTTTACCACTCGTGAACTGGGTGGAGATCAGCTTGAGGTTGACAACCAACCGTCTGATCGTTCGGAACGAAGTGTTGCGAACTCGTGGCTGATTGTAACTGAAGAGCCAGCTGATCATGTTTTTGCCTCTGCTCATATTGAACCGTATGATCAATCCTTTACTCCTGGCTCAGCCATATCATTTACCGCGAAGGGAAGGGACAAATCCATGGCTTCCGCTGCATTGCCGACATCTGGCTTAACATGGGAATTATCGGATTCTTCCTTCGGTACCATTGATGAGATAGGAAATTTTACTTCGAACGGAAAAACCGGTCAATTCAATATTGTTTTGAAACATCAAGGCAATGAGGTTGGAAAAAGCATAATCGAAATCGCCCAGCCGGAAGAGATGTCTTTTACCTCATCGGAAATAACCGTTGCGAGGAATAGCGAAAGTAACTTAGGCTTAGTGGCGAAATTTCAAAAGAGAATGGTAGATTGGAGTTTACAAGATATCGAATTTGAAATCCCTGAAGGGATGGGAACCATTGATGAAAACGGTGTCCTTCATTCAGCTGATAAATCCGTTTCCGGAACGATTACAGCGCGCTTGAAAGATTCCAATCTTTCAGCACAAATAAAAGTTTCAGTTGGAAAACTTCCTAAAGTTATGTTTGATTTTGAACAGGATCTTGAAAGCTGGAGAACAGCAACAGCCAACCGCGGTGAAAAAGGAACGCTTAGTTTAAGTAAATATCCAGCACCCGTTCGGTTTGGTAGTCAGTCATTAAAACTCGATTTTGATTTTACCAATGCCCAAAAGGGAACCACTCTTGGAGTTTATGCAGGTCCGGGGTCAAACACAGCCATCGAAGATAACCCTTCTGGCATTGGGATGTGGGTGTACGGAACACCGGAAGCACAAGGCTATTGGCTGAGAATGCTGATTGTCGATGGTAACAACAAAAGTCAGACCATTAATCTGACTGGGGAAAAACCAGGGATTGATTGGACAGGTTGGAAATACGTCGAAGCAGAGATTCCTGCCTCTTTTACTGGGCCGTTCAAGCTATCGGGGACCCAAACCATTCGGTTAATGTCAACAAATTCAGGAATCACCGGACCAATGACCAAAGGAACTATTTATGTTGATAATATTAGAGCTGTATACGGGGAAAAAGTAGACGACTTATATCCTCCAGAAATCCAATCCATTAACGTAGACGGAAAAGAATTCACGAACAATGCTGTGAATCTGAAGGCAAGCATAAATGAATATGAAAACGATCCATTTAAAACAGGAATCGATTGGGATAAAATAAGTATTTTCATAGATGGAAAGGATTATTCCAAGCTGGAAGGGCATTTTTCATATGATATGGATGGCTCCGTGTCCTTAAGTGGACTAAAATTTGCTGATGGAACCCATCAGGTCACCCTTATGGTTCCAGATAAATTTGGAAACCAAGCCATTAAAACAGTCTATTTCACAGTAAACACCGGTTCAGCCAAGGTTGAAATCGCAAAAAAACAAGAGGAAGCGTTGCTGGGCGATGTGTTCGAGCTTGTGGTGAAAGCAACAAATCCAGCTGAAATCTCTGAATCTGCCATTAAATTGCAACTTGATAAAAACTATCCAGTAGAAAGTGTTACTTTTTCAAATGCTTTTAGCACTAGCACATCAAACTATGATAAGGAAACGGGAATTCTTACATTAAATCTTGTGAACAACGGGGAAACTGCAGCAGCTGCAGAGGCGGCAACGATTCAAGTTCGCATTCCTGAAACTACAAAGGAAGGCAGCTTGTTAACCTATGAAATCGCAGAAGCTAGTCTAAGCTATCGACCAGCGAAAGATCAAAGTTTTGTCTCTACCTATTCCATGAAGCCTGCGAGCGTGGAGGTCAGAGGTGCTTTCGAAATAGTAACAGAGCACATTTTAATTGGCAAGCCTACTGTTATGATGGTGAAAGATACTAAGAATGAATTTGTCGCTGATGCGGAAGTTTTTGCTGTGATTGATGATAAAACTGTTTCACTTGGAAAAACAGACGAAAAGGGTTCTCTTCTAGTCGATTCTATCATCAATGAAGTAAAGAAAATTGCTTTATATGCTGTCAAAGATGGTAAGTATTCATTCAAATTGAACACGCAGACCTATCCTTCTCTAGCGGCGGCAAACGAAATCAAAAATGTGATTAGCTCGCCGACGGGTGATCCTTATAAAGAAAAAGGCTTCACATGGATGTCGAGTCCATTAGCGGAAGATAAAACGGTAATCCAGTTTGCCAGAAAAAAGGACTATGACAAGAAAGGCGAAGGGGCACTAGAAACGGTTACCGGGTCATCCAGCAACCAAGTATTCTCTGGAGAGCAAGATATTACGAAAAACGGAATCGTTCGTGTGAATGAAGTGATCGTAACGAAATTACAACAAGGTACAACTTATATTTATCGTGTTGGTGATGGCGAAAATTGGTCAGAACTACAAGAGTTCAACACGTTAAAAAGGAAGCAAACGTTCGAATTTGCGATTTTAGGAGACACGCAATCTCCTTCCGATTTGAGTGATTTTAATAAAATACTAGGGGATTTAGATAAGAAAGACTTGTCGTTCATGATTCATGTCGGCGACCTGATTGATGAATCTTCTAAATTTAAGCAATGGGACGATACATTACGGACCATGAGCCAGTACAACAATATCCGTACGACTGATCTTGTCGCAACTCTGGGAAATCATGAATACATGGGGGATGCGGATGGCCATTTAGCGAAAGCCATTTTCAACTCGCCTGAAAATGGTCCAGATGCCGATATAGGCGGTACGTATTCAGTAGATTACAATAATATGCACATAAGTGTATTAGGGTATACGGATAATACCGAGATTCTGAACAAACAGCTGGAATGGCTGAAACAGGATGTACAGAATTCCGATAAACCTTGGAAAATCCTTGTTACCCACAAGCCACCTTATTTCACCAATCCTTTTGGTGGAAATGCCATCATGAAAGAAAAGCTTCCGCCAGTTGTCGATGAATTAGGAATTGATATCGTATTCTCCGGCCATGATCATTCCTACGGCAGAACGAAAAAATTGAAGGCCGGCAAGGAAGACCCGAACGGAACGGTTTATGTAGTCGCCGGTACAACAGGTAAAAAACACTACGATGCCGTGGCAGATGAGAAATTTGACTATGTCAATATGGAAAACATTGCTGTTTCCATTCAAGCCAAGGTAGACAAAGATCAAATCACCTTCACCACCATTACTTCTGACGGTGAAACCATTGATCAATTTACGGTCATCAATCCTGATTATCACGAAGAAGAAGAGGTTGAATAAGGAGAAAATAGAAAGAGTGTCAGGCACCATCGGGTGGTGCCTGGCACTCTTTTAATTATTTCTACAAACTTCGGGCGTTGACAGTCACCGCTCGAACTTTTCCGTCCTGCCCTGCTGCGAAGAGAATGTTTCCTAATGAAGCAGGAGTAGAATAGGTATACCCTGTGGAGAAGTGGTATCGGTCAACGACTGAACCATCTTTTGGATTAAGTCCTGTTATGAGCCCGTTAACACCGGTTACATAAACCATGCCATTTGCCAAAACAGGAGATGCGTTAAATATCCTTTGTTGTGTTGTAATCATCCAGCGCACTACACCGGTTGCAGGTTCAACCGCAAATACTTTGCCCCATTCATCGGCAAGAATTAGGAGTGGCTCTGGTTCGGATAGAATCAGCGGGCTTGAGTAAAGGAAGCCACCCTTAAGCCGCCAAACTTCTGCACCGGTCGCGCAATCCAGAGCATAAGCATTTGTTACATCTCCAACCAACACTAACTGGCGGTCATTTGGGCCCTTCGGTAAAACCGCTGCCTTGGATGCCCATGGGCTGTAAAGCAGTGTACGGTATGGGGCGTCTTTAATTGCCAATGGTTTGGTCCAAATGACCTTCCCAGTTGCCGCATCCAACGCCCGGACTTTGCCGTCCCCAGCGCCGATAAATGCAAAGCGTCCGTCTGAGGCAGGCTTTCCGGCAGATAATCCTTCAATTTGTGTACTCCAAAGCAGAGAACCTGTTTCAGCATTCACTCCTGCTATCATTCTTCCAACTGGAATAAGGACAATACCAGAAGCTTCTGTTTCAATGTAATGCAGCGTACCGAGAATCGGTTTTGGAAGTTTACATGTCCAAATCAAACTTCCAGATTGCGTATCAAGAGCATACAATGTGTGGTCTGCAGACCCTACAAAAATCCGATCTTGTTTTTTGTTAACGGCTGGTGTACCAATAATCGCTGCCCTGGTTTTATAGCTCCAGGTCGTTTTCCCTTTGTCATCCAGGTTTAGAGTGACAATTTCCCCATCCATGGTGGAGGCCACTACCAATGCAGAGGCACCATTTTGCACTACGATTAAGTCGGACTGAATAGGGCTGCGTAGTTCTTGCACCCAGTTCATTCGTGATTTTGAAATGATCCCCTCAGACTTATCGATGGAAACCTCCTGGAATTCGTCCCAAAATTCTCCTTGTGTGTTAGTTACCCTAACTTGGAGTAAGTAAACTCCTAGAGCCATGTCACTTGTATGAACATTTCCCCGCCATTGAAGTCGAGAACTTTTGGCTGGGATTAGGTCCTGCCAGTCCCCTGGATTCTTACCAGCATATGTATCTTCCGGCCAAAACTGATATTGGACGGATTGGATACTCGATTTTGGACTTAGCTCCACATGGAGAGAACCTGTTCCAGACGCATCTTTAGGCCCGGTAAAATGAACCAGTTTCGGTTTCTCAAACTGTGCGGGCTTTACTCCTTCAAGCAGTATCTCGACAAGTAGTGTTTTACCGGATGGGGAAGAGCCGTTAATCTCTGCATGATATATTGCTAGTATCGGAGAACCGTTTGCCGCATTCTTTTTTTCCACCCAATGGTAGACAGCACTGTCTTTTGCTGCTGGCAGGGAGATCAATGTCATCCCATTTTGTTTCCATACTTCTTCGCGATGAATATGTCCGGTAAAAACGGCCCGAACGTTATAGCGTTCAACAACCTCAAAAAACTTATTTTCATTGATAATATAATAATTATTATTGCCAATTGGATAATGTAAATAAACTACGACAGGTGTATGCACGCCTGTTTTTTTAAGGTCTTTTTCCAACCAGTCCAACTGGGAAGCTGTAAAATATCCTGGTTCCTGAAGAAGCTGAGTTGGATCTAGAGCAATAAAATGAATGCCGCCATGATCGAAGGAATATTGAGACTCCCCAAATAGGTCCTCATACAATTCTCCAGCCCATTCGTCCCAACGTACTTCATGGTTTCCGGGAACGCCATAGACACGACCTTTCAGCTCTGCAGGCAGAATTTTATCGAATTCTTGATATTCTTCCGCAAATCCTGCTTCAACCATATCCCCGACATGTAGAACGAAATTTGCTTTAGTATTAGAAATTTCATTAAAGATGGTTCGAAGCCGCTCGCTGCGTGCAGGATTGTATGGGTCGATGTGGGTATCAGCAATAATCGCAAACGAAAAATCCTGATTATCCGCTAGAACAAAAGAGCCAAATGGAAGCTGGCTCAACATGGCTAGACCCATAATTCCTCCTGTCTTTTTCAAAAAATCTCTGCGATCAATTGGATCCGTTTTCCATTTCTTAAATTCCTGTTTCATCTTTTCCTCCTGATTTTTGTGAGTAGATATTTGTGTTCACTAAAACTTTAACGGATGAATGTAAAGTGGAAACTTAGGAATTGTTAAAAGTATGTTAATGTGGAAAAATAAGTAATATTACTCTCATTCCTTTTAGGTCTTATATCCCAAAATCTTTGTGGTATTTTTCACTACCAACTAAGATATGAAAAGTCGTTACAAGGAACTAATAGTAACAAACTTAATTTATAGAAAATGGAGTGCCAGGGTATGTAAACTTGTCACTCTTTTTTGTTTGTAAAAAGAACTTTTAGAAAAAAATTAAAAACTTTCTTTCTCACAAACCTCCTAAAAAGCTTTTATTTCAACTATTTATTCCTTTTTTATCATTCATTTTCCCCTGTTCATCGTCCAGTTAACTTATTACTCTATGTCCTAGATCATTTAGATTAGTAGAAAATACTTAATGCAAAAGTCCCGTGTTTTTTTACAATATCTTTAAAATATATTAATCCTACGTTTAACTTCATTTAGTAATATTTTCATTGTAAAGTATGTACTCCTTTGCACTCTTTCTATCTAAAATACACAAAAACACCCGTCAATTAGTCACAATGTTTCTACTAAATAAAAAGGAGACTAACAAATGGTAGCAAATTTCAGGGGGAAATCAAAAAGAATTACTGCTGTTCTAGTATCAGCAGGTATTTTTGGAAGTATGTGGATGGCTCCGGTGAACAGTTCTACTAAGGTACACGCCGCGGAGCAAGCTCTTACACAGGAGAATTTCGATCAAATCGCTAACGGTACACTGCCTGCGGGCTGGAAACTTGTACAGGGAGTTGCCAAGGTCGTAGACGGCAAGCTAGTATTATCGTCTCCATCTTCTGGTGCTCCTGCCAGAGTAGTGATTCCTTTAGGAAACCAAACAGGGAATTACGTTTTTGAAGCCGATATGACGTTTCAAAGTGCAGTGGAAGACACTCGATGGGCTTCATTGATGTATCGTATACAGCCAAATTCTTATCCTTATTATCAATTCGCGATTCGCAGAGGCACTACGTCGTTGAACGGGCTGGAGTTCGCCATCCGGAATGAAAATAATCAATGGGTCGTACCGGAAACGAATTTCTATCCGGAAAATATGGTTTTCAATAAGTCATATCACATAAAAGTCATTGCAAGCGGCAATCGAGTGCAGCAATTTATCGATGGTCAGCTTGTGGTTGATACGGATCAGGCGGGGACATGGGCAAGTGGAGATGTTGGCTTTCAAGCGAGCGGTACCACCGTTCAATTCGATAATGTAAAGGTCAATGCCTATTCAAATGCACTTCCTCCTTTAGGGAAGACGAACGCATTTCTTCCCCAAGAAGCGAAAACAAATATCGTGAATCCGCCTACGATTATTTCGGATACAGTTGCGCAAGAAGGTGCATCTTCAGTGCTCCTTCAGGCAAAGAGGAACGAGCAGGGACAATGGACTGTTGACGGGGCACCTATTGAAAAAGCCCTGGAAAACATTAAGGGCAAATTCATTCCGGTTATTCAAGTAGAAGAACATGCGGATATAGAAGTTCTTGCGAATATCATGAAGGTAACACAGACACAGGATTTTCAGATTTTATCCAGTAATCCAGCTATCGTAAAAGAAATGCGCGGTTTTATTAAAACGGCACGCGGTGCCCTTCTTTACAACAAAGCATCCTTCAATAAGAATGATATAGCGGCGTTCGCAAGGGACATTCATAAAAGCGATGCGATGGTAGCGGTAATTCCACAAAAAAATCTTAGCCCTGATGCAGTCCACTATCTGCATAGCCGTGCCATTTCGGTTTGGGGAAGCGGTGCTGAAGATGTGCAAGCCGCTCATACAATCATTCATCTTGGAGTGGATGGCATTGTAACGGATAACCCTTTAGCTTCCATTGAAGCTTTGGGGCATTATCCAGAGAATACACTTGTGCAGCGCCCGGTCGTTGCCGCACATCGCGGTGTTCCTTCCATTGCACCTGAAAATACAATGGCTTCCTATCGAAAGGCTTATGAATTGGGAGCTGATATGATCGAGACAGACGTACAGAGGACAAAAGATGGCAAGCTAGTCATTATGCACGATTCTAAAGTGGATCGGACAACGAACGGAACTGGATATGTAAAGGACTTAACGCTTGAACAGATTCGTGGACTAGATGCCGGTATCAAGTTTAGTCCGGAATTCGCAGGTGAAAAGGTGCCAACATTTGCAGAGTATTTAAATGAGTTTAATGGGAAAGATGTAGTGCTTCTTGTCGAGTTGAAGGCGGATGGCATCGAGAAGCAAGTGATGCAGGAAATTGAGCAAGCTGGAATGATTGATAACGTCGTAATTCAAAGCTTTAATGCCAATCATATCAGAAACACTCGCAGTCTCAACCAGGAAGTTGGCACCGGTTATCTTTATTCGTCAGGCTCACCTTCCACGACCGACAGCAGGCTCAAAAAAGCCCTGCAGATGATGCAGTACGGCGCAAGCATGAACGCGACACTTAATGCAGACTATGGCAGTCTGAATCCGGAATTTATCCAATACATGCGCCAGCGTGGATTCTTAAATATGCATTGGACGTTTAGAAATGAGAATCCGTTTGGAGAAGCCTTGCAGGCAGGCGTAGTAGGACCGATCACGGACTATACCCAGTGGCTGACGGATGCACCGATTCGCCTAGAAATTCCGAACAAAAAAGTCAACTTGAATGTCGGAAAATCAGCGATGATTCAGGTGAAATCCAAAGTGAACTATCGAGAATCTAAAACGGAAAATATTCAGACGACGCTCTTTGTGAACAGTGGAGAAACTAAGGTTAAAATTGAAGGTAATACCATCCAAGCTATTGAGCCAGGAACGGTAAATGTGTTTGCGATGCATACATTCCAAATGCTTGGGAAGGAATGGCATTTAGTAGCAGAGCCTATTGAAGTAACTGTTACAGAATGAGAATTTAGATAAATGCGCCTCTTTAAATGAACAATCAAAAATTAGAAACATAATATGTTTTGCAATGGTTCTATAATAAACAATCAACTAGATAACACAACAATTCACAAATCAAGAAAAGGAACCTGGATAACCAAGAGCCTAATTTGAGAATAACATCGAGATGCAGGGACCAAGTAGGGTCTCTGCTTTTTTTAGAAGGAACTATCGCTACACCCAAAGTAACTCTATACAGCTAATCATCCATATATTCTTTTTTATCATTATTATTGAAAAATTCAAAATACATTGACAAAGGAGGAACGTTAGCAGGTTTGATTTGGCAATGAGATAAATTAGTGCAATAATAAACTTTGTCTTTAATATTGTAAAAATTTATTACCCGGTTGCAGGAGGAATTTGTATGCCACATTTACTCATTAGAGGAGTTTCAGTTGATCAAGTAAAAACTATTAGTACTACACTAGTACAAGAATTGGCGGATTTATGTGCATGTGGAACAGACAATTTCACCTTAGAAATTGTCAATTCAACCTATGTACATGATGGCAATGAGGTGCCTGGATACCCATTAATTGAAGTAAAATGGTTCGAACGCGGTCAGGAAATTCAAGATCAATTTGCCAACATTGTAACAAAACATATTCAAGCACTCGGAATTTCAGAGGTAGAAGTCGCTTTCAGTACATTCCTTGAGTCCGCTTATTATCTGAACGGAAAGAGTTTTGCCTCTTCGTGACGCTAAAGTTTTATCACAAAAATATATTAACTGTCTGTATTATTATTTACTGCAAAAAAAGGCAGGGGCTCCCTGCCTTTTTTGCAGTAAATTTGCATTTAGGATAGCTGCGGCATCCTTTAAATACACGGAAAATAAAATCAATCGTATAGAACAGTTTTTATGTTATCAGTAAAGGACTGACTGTTTCACGGTTAGTCCTTATTTTTTTGACCAGTCTGATTGAAAATATAAATGTCAACGTCTGTTAAATTATTCAATTGTCTTTCCAATCAAAATTTTCGATAAAATGTACAAATGCCTTAACTACATTCCATTCTAGAGATTCCTTATGATAATACATCCACGTTCTTCGTAATATAGGATTTCCTTCTTGATCAAGTAGGTGGATTTTTTGTAAGTCTTCTATACCGGTTAGTACCCTGCTGGACAAGATGCCATATCCTAAACCATTTATAACCATTTCCTTACAAGGGTCTACTTGATCGACTTCTATACTTATAAAGGGAGCTTGGGCATAATTTTCAGCCCACCAATGATCAATGACTGATTTTAATAAGTAATCCCCTTTATATTCGATTCTCGGAAGACGAGGGAGATCCTTCATATCAATCTCATCCTTTGAAGCAATACAGATGGTTTCCTCAAACAATTGATGTTTCGATAATCCCCGCCAGCCATAATCTCCACGAACAAAGCTGATATGAACGTCCTTATTGTGTATAAGTTGAGTTACGTCTCTGCTCCATCCCGTAGTTACTTTGAATTCCACATGTGGATATTGCATTTTAAATAATTTTAAAACATAGGGAAGTTCATAATTGGCAAAAAAATTGGATACCCCCAATTTCAACGTACCTACCACTTGGTCACTTTCGTTATTACTCATATTTTGGACATTTTCTTTAATCTTTTCATAATGAGCAAGAGCCTCCTCAGCACAATGAACAAGATATTCACCTTGTGGGGTAAAATGAACTCCTCTGCTTTCTCGGGTTACGATTTTTACACCCAGTTCTTCTTGCATATGCTTTAATCGAGTCGTTAGTGCGGGTTGAGTTAGAAATAATAGGCGAGCTGTTTTTGTTAGATTTTTTTGTTGATAAAGTACCTTCAGTATTTCCCAATCACGGTAATCCATAGTTTCACCCATTTATCTGTTATAAATATTTTTTATAGTTAAATATAATTTTTTAGCATTTTATTTATTTCAATTATTACATTATCCTTATCCTATAGCAATTGATAAATACCTTACTAAATAATCCGAAACATAACATATAAAGTAACACAACAATGGGGGAATAGGGAATGGGAGTACAAAAAAACGAACATAATCCATGGCGGAAATTTAATGGTCCAAACCTTGGCTATGTAATCGAACAATATGAGCGGTACACGAACGGTGAAGACACCATTGATCCAAAATTAAAAGAGCTTTTTATTAAATGGGGCTCACCTTTGTCTTTTGAGTCAAATCATACCGAAGCAACCCATAATAATGAATCTGTCAATCCTAATAATTTTATAAATATACAGAAAATACTTAAAGTGGTAAAACTGCTAGAAGAAATTCGATTAAACGGTCATTTAGCGGCAAACATGAACCCATTAGAGGAGAATCTCCAAAATCAAGAGTTGTTTAATCCAGAAAAATATGGGGTTAGTGAACAAGAGTTGAAAACGATTCCAACCAAACTAGTTTGGGAGGAGGCACCGGCAGGCATTCAAACCGCATGGGATGCTATCAACCATTTAAAGCGTATTTATACCTCCACACTAGCCTATGAATTTAACCATGTTCAACATATCGATGAACGAGTATGGTTAACTCAAATGGTGGAGACAGGTTCTTTGCATCGCTCCTTATCTAAAGAAGAACAAAAGAATTTGTTACAGAGTCTGACAGAGGTTGAAGGATTTGAACAATTTTTGCATAAAACCTTTGTCGGTCAAAAGAGATTTTCTATTGAAGGCGTTGACATGATTGTACCCATGCTGAATGAAGCCGTGCACGAAGGTGTAGGGGATGGAGCACGTAATGTCGTGATTGGAATGGCGCATCGCGGCCGCCTAAGTGTCCTTGCACATGTATTAAACAAACCATACAGCAAGATGTTCTCTGAATTTCAGCACTCGTCTGCCAAACAACAAGGTCCGTCAGAAGATTTAGTCGACATTAGTGAGGGCTGGACCGGAGATGTGAAATACCATTTAGGTCGTAATCGATTCATGGAAGGCCCCGGGAACGTTCGCACACGTATTACCTTAGCCAATAATCCGAGTCATCTTGAATTTGTCGATCCGGTAGTCGAAGGTTTTGCAAGAGCTGCCCAAGAAGAACGAAATTATGCCGGTTACCCTAAGCAAGATGTTAAGAGGGCATTTGCGATTTTGGTCCATGGCGATGCAGCCTTTCCAGGCCAGGGAATTGTAGCAGAGACCTTGAATTTAAGCGGGTTAAAAGGATATCGAACAGGTGGAACCATCCATATCATTGCCAACAACATGGTCGGTTTTACGACAGATAGCCACGATTCTCGTTCGACGAGATATTCGAGTGACTTAGCAAAAGGATTTGAGATTCCGATTGTACATGTAAATGCGGACGATCCAGAAGCTTGTCTGGCTGCAGTTCGTCTGGCCTATCAATACCGTACTCGGTTCCAAAAGGACTTTTTGATTGATTTAGTTGGGTACCGGCGATTTGGCCACAATGAAATGGATGATGCAGCGGTCACCCAGCCACAGGTTTACAAAAAAATCGCAAACCATCCAACGGTAAGAGCGGTGTATTCCAAACAGTTGCAAAATAAAGGCATTCTCAAACAAGAAGAAGTTGAGCACATTAATCGCTGCGTGTACGAAATGTTGCAAGCAGAGTTTGACAAAGTGTCCGAGAAGAAGCAGAGTGAACCCCTTGCAGAAGTAGAGGTTCCGAGGGTGATCGCAAAAGGAATTCCACCGGTGGAAACAAGTGTACCCCTTGATACCCTTCGTGAATTAAACCAAGATTTGCTGAAATGGCCGGATGGTTTTCATGTTTATCCAAAATTAAAGCGGATTCTGGAGCGCCGTGATAAGGCACTAGAAGAGAACGGGAAAGTAGATTGGGCGGTAGCAGAAGTGCTAGCATTTGCGTCGATGTTAAAAGATGGTACGCCGATTCGTCTAACCGGCCAAGATTCTGAGCGTGGAACGTTTGCGCAGCGGCACATTGTGCTTCACGACTCGGAAACAAACGATACCTATTCACCACTGCACCAGCTTCCACAAGCGCGAGCTTCGTTTGCGGTTCATAATAGTCCGCTGTCGGAAGCAGCTGTTGTAGGTTTTGAATATGGATATAATGTATTTGCTCCTGAAACACTTGTCATGTGGGAAGCACAATATGGCGACTTTGCCAACACAGCACAACCCCTCTATGATCAATTTGTTTCATCCGCAAGAGCAAAATGGGGGCAAAAATCAGGGCTTATCCTCCTGTTGCCTCACGGGTATGAAGGCCAAGGTCCGGAGCATTCCAGCGCCCGTCCGGAACGCTTTTTACAGTTAGCAGCTGAAAACAACTGGACAGTTGCCAACCTGACAAGTGCAGCCCAATATTTTCATATTTTACGCCGTCAAGCCTCCATACTAGGCACAGAGTTTGTTCGGCCATTGGTGATTATGACGCCAAAGAGTCTGCTTCGCCACCCGTTGGTCGCTTCTCCTGGTACTTCGCTAAGCGAAGGCCATTTCCAAACAGTTGTGGAACAGCCTGAGCTAGGAAAAGAGACGGATATGGTAAGGCGTTTAGTGTTAACAACTGGCAAGATGGCCATCGATCTGGCTGTAGAAATCGACTCAATGAAAGAAAAGCGAAACTTAGAAGAGATACACATCGTTCGAATCGAACAATTGTATCCATTTCCTCAGGAAAAAGTAGAAGCGATCTTGAAGCGTTATCCTAATTTGAGGGAAATCGTATGGGTACAGGAAGAACCGAAGAATATGGGAGCTTGGCATTTTATTGCCCCAACTCTTTTTGAACTTGCTGCAGGCAGCCTGACTGTCACTTATATTGGGCGTCAGTACCGTTCAAGCACGGCAGGCGGGGACCCATTAGTTCATAAGAAGGAACAAGAACGTATTATCGAACATGCCTTGAATTCTAATAGTATAGTAGTTAATCAGAAACAAGAAAACAGATAATCATTAGCGAAAAACTAAGATAATAATTTAAAAGAAGATTTAGCCTAATACCTAGGGGGATACATCACATGATAGAAATTAAAGTACCAGAACTGGCAGAATCCATTACAGAAGGAACCATTTCACAATGGCTCATTAATATAGGTGATAAAGTGACCAAGGGAGATAGTGTTGTTGAGCTGGAAACTGACAAAGTGAATATCGAATTAAATACCGAATACTCAGGTATAGTTTCAAAATTATTAAAAGAGACGGGCGATATCGTCGAAGTAGGCGATGTAATTGCGATTATCGAAGAGAATACAGCTGAAGAAGCCACTCCAGGCACTCCAGCTGTTCCAGCTGCAGCTCCGGAAAGACCGGCAGTAGAAACTTTAAATCAACCAAGCAACCAACCTGAGCCAGAACTTTCGAAAGCCGCACGTCCAATTGCTTCACCAGCGGCAAGAAAATTGGCAAGAGAACTGGGAATCGATTTACACCAAGTAAACAGCCGTGATCCACTTGGCAGAATTAGACCAGAGGATGTAAAAGCATATACACATACACCTGCGGTTAAAGAAGAACCAAAGTTGGAAAAGACCAGCCCAAAACCTGCCGTACAACAAATAGATGAAGAGTTTGACAAACCAGTAGAACGTGTGAAAATGTCCCGTCGGCGTCAAACCATCGCTAAACGCTTAGTAGAAGTCCAGCATACAGCGGCGATGTTAACTACATTTAACGAAGTGGATATGTCCGCTGTTATGGATTTACGCACTAAGCGGAAAGATGCCTTTTTCGAAAAACATGGTGTTCGTCTTGGGTTCATGTCCTTCTTTACAAAAGCCGTGGTTTCAGCTTTAAAACAATTCCCGCTTTTAAATGCCGAAATTCAAGGCGATGAATTGATTCTCAAGAAGTTTTATGATATCGGAATTGCTGTAGCAGCACCAGAGGGGTTGGTCGTACCAGTTGTACGCAATGCGAACCAGAAAAACTTTGCCGAAATCGAACAAGAAATCGGTAATCTCGGTAAAAAAGCTCGTGATAATGCCCTTACTTTAAATGATTTGCAAGGTGGAACATTTACGATTACAAACGGCGGTGTTTTCGGTTCATTAATGTCAACGCCAATCTTGAATAGCCCGCAAGTGGGGATTCTCGGTATGCATAAAATCCAAATAAGACCAGTAGCGATTGATCGTGAACGAATGGAAAATCGCCCGATGATGTATATTGCCCTTTCTTACGACCATCGAATTGTGGACGGAAAAGAGGCAGTCAGCTTCCTGGCCACAGTAAAAGAATTGTTGGAAGATCCACACTCTTTATTATTAGAAGGGTAAATGCATAATAGAGTAGGTTCAATTTATAACTATTTTTTTAAGAACAAGATAGAATATTTTAAAGATAATAACACCCACAAATGTTGATATATCAATGTTTGTGGGTGTTTTTTTGGGGGGGGAGTTGAAAAAGGTAGGGTTTGAATTCATTTTCACACAAAGTTTTCCGTAGCTTAACAGGGAAATGATAGGATTAAAGGATGTCGAGGATACCGCATTAATTAAATATGTTTCTGAATCCATTCAGAGACAGGAAATTCATAGATTATATGGATCTTTTTGTCAGCAAGAAGGGATGTTTATTGAAAAGGAAGATATCGAACAAGATGAAGATGATACATATTTAGATCCTAAATGGGGAGAGCTTACCCAAGTGATTCCTATTAGTTCTACGCTTAGTGGGCAAGAAAAAACAAGTTCTTTATCGAGACATAGAGAAAAATCCAGAAATAGATAATCGATTAGAGAATCATCCACTAGAAGTGAAAGAAATTTATAGAGTTTCAACACAATCGTTTCCTGGAGGCAGAGAATATTCCAAGTGGCTTTGAACTTGACCTTACGGGAGGTGAAGAGTGATGAGTTTTGAGGAAAAAAATCAAATTTGTAGTCGTAAAGCTATGCTTGCGTTTTAACTGGAGGTTTACGGTTTGATCAATTGGAGAACTTTAAATAAGGAGAGGGGACTATGCTTATTAGAGTCAACCCTCCTTATTTAGGTTGTGCTGTGACCTGGAAAAAGGTTATAAAATAACGCAAATTGTTCAATCCATTGCGACAGTTAGATGGTGAATATCCCTCTCAATTTATTATTTTTCCCTGACAATCAAGGCTGAAATCCAGCCTTCGACCCCGTTTGCGGTTTGAACTTTTAGCCACTTTATTCCTTTGGAATCTACTTGTTCTTCATTCAAAAAGTTTATGATTTCTCCATTTGTAATCGTGTATAGACGGGGTGCGGTTAGTGCAGGAGCTTCACGAATATTTCCGCCTTCTTCATAATTCTTATTTAAAATTAATTCTTTTTGATCAGGGGAAGCCCTAGATACTTGTATGTGCACATGTTCTTGGTTTAACCATACCTCAGCTTTCTTCCATTTTTGTGTATACCACTCATTAGGGTTATTTATGATGGCAGCAGTAAGCAAAATCACTAAAGCTGTGGCAGAATAGAAGGTCCATCTTTTAACCCTTCTCTTATTCCTTTTCCGTTTCATGAAAAGTTGAATCATTTTGTTGAAAAAACTTTCGAACAAGGCAAACATTCCTTCAATCATTTCAATCCAAACTGGTATACCAGCTATTCCTGCTTCTCTTCGCCGTCTTTGCATCGTGGAAAGAAATGCCATGATCGGGTAAGAAATTAGATATATCATCTTTTTCAACAAACGGCACAACAAGTTTAAGAAGGGAGGAACAATGTACAACAAAATCAGCCTAGCGAGTTGCAAGAGCACAAAGAGAGCGAAAAAAATACGCATCCATTCCGGCAGGACAGAAATAAGTGACCAGATCCAAAATAGCTGATTTAAAATGGATTCCACAATCGCTAATCTCCTTTATTTAAATAGGATTGAAGTTCTCTCTTTGGACCAGAAATCTGTTTTTTTCTATCGATGTTTTCCAAATTAACGGGGAGATAGGGGAATAGTTTTTTTAGCTTGGCCAATCTTTGTTCTGCCTCAAACTGGTCAATAGAGTGATCGTTGATTAAGTTGAATAGTTGTTTGTTCACCTCATATTTGAAGGCTTGATTTTGGCTAAACTCCGATTCCACTAACCGCTTTGCCATTTCATTCTTTTCTCCAAGCTTCCCTGCAGTGATAAAATCACCTGCTTGAAGAGCTTCTTTAATCGAGGCAGAAATGCGACGCGCTTCCTCCAAGTCTAGAGCCTCTTGATAGGCAGATAGTTCCGCGTTCCTGTCTAAATCGGCAATCGCCTCATCATGGTGCTGGTCCCGAAGACCTTGCCGGATCAAAACACGAACATTTCGAACCACAATACCAGCCTCTCTTAACACCTTGACTAATGGCGAGGTTTGAAAAAATTCTTCAATATGCCGGGCAAAACTCAGATCCTCTTCAATAGGGTAAAATCTTGCTTCTGACTCCACCCAGAAGGGCAAATTATTGTTAATAATGTCGCCAAATTCTCCTGCATTTTGTTGAACTAACCGTTCGGGGTGTTCAACGGCAATATCGATAAATAAATTGACAGAAAACCTTCTTCCTCTTGTAGCCGATGGGACTTCCTCCTTGTAGGTGATGGTTTGCTGCTGCATATTGACTGTATAAACCCTTTTGTATTTGCCAATCCGCAATTCACTACGTGACAAACGCTCTCCATTTTTTACTGCATAGTATTCGTTGTGATTATTAACATAAACAAAGGCATAGGTCATAGACGACGCTGGCGGCTTTTCCAAAAAACTAAATTTCACGTCTTTAACATCTTCAATAAAATGCATTAGGTTATTCCCTCCAGGTTAACTATTTTCATTGAGAGATCACTTACCCTTGTCTACATTCTATGCAGACAATCCGAAGAAAAGCCCCCAAAACTATGAAGAAATTGGAGATTGAGGGAATTGAAGCAACATAATTTAAGAGGGATCGTGAGGAATTTGGAAAAAATATTTAACGGAAACTATATTAAAGAATTGAGAGACCCTATTAAGTCAAAAGTTAACGATGCGTTCATGCACTGTTTTACGATACGTGGGCAAAAAGAAAAAGAAAAAGAAAAAGAAAAAGAAAAAGAAAAACAACAAGTTCTTTATCCAAATATAGATAAAAATCCAGAAATAGAGTCCATTACAGATTCAACAAAATAAAAGGGAAGTCATAAGTACCATGTTTTTGTTTGTCATAAATTATTCACAACTAGTTGAAAAACATCCTGTCCGTTTTGTCCTTTTTTCCATATATGTTTTATGAAAGATATTTTAATAGAAGAAAGGTTAGTGATGGAAGATGGCAAAGTTTAGAATGATACGTACTGAATTTTGGAAGAATCCGATGGTTCTGGAGGAGATGACCCCAGAAGATAAGTTATTTTACGTGTATCTTCTTACGAATTCAAATACCACTCAAATTGGGATCTATAAGATTACCAAAAAACAAATGGCATTTGAATTGGGCTATTCGCTTGAGAGTGTTCATTCGTTAATGGAACGATTCATCAACCTTCACAAGGTGATTCGTTACAATCCTGAGACAAGAGAACTCGCCATTAAGTATTGGGGGAAAGAAAACCTGCATAAAGCAGGAAAACCAGTCATGGATTGTATTTTTGCAGAATTAAAAGAAGTCGAGGATATTTCACTAATTCAATATGTTTCAGAATCCATTCAGAAACAGGAAATTCGTAGTTTGTATGAATCGTTTTGTGAGCAAGAAGGGAAGTTTATCGACCAGGAAAAGATCAATCAAAATGAAGATGATACATATATAGATTCTGAATTAGGAGAGCTTGATAATGCGATGCTTGGTGGGCAAATAAACCAACAACAAGTTCTTTATAAAGAGATAGAGAGTCCATTAGAGAATCATCAACAAGATGTAAAAGAAATTATCGAGTTTTGGGACGCTAATGGATTTGGTTTTACGAACGTGAATGCGAAAGAGCAGCTGTTATCTTGGTTGGATGATTCTAGTTTTTTACAGCCGAAAGAGATGATCTTAAAAGCGATGAATATTGCATGTGCCAATAACAAGCGAAGGCTGAGCTATGTGGTTGGGATTCTGAAAAACTGGGAAAATGAATCGTTACTTACCGTAGAAGATATTGATTCATATCAGGAGAACCAAAAATCGCTACCAAAGCATAGCCAAACATCACAATCGTTTTCAGCTGGAAGAGATATTCCTCGTGATTTTGTACTTGACTTATCGGATGGTGATGAGTGATGAGCATGGCGGAAAAAGCGTTCTTAGGAACACTGATGAAGGCAGAGTACTTACTAAAGGATACCGTGATACAACCTGAACAGCTCGAAAGTACACGACACAAAGAAATCATGCGAAAAATGCTGGAGTTAACCCGTGCCGGTAAGAATATCGATTTGATCACATTCACAACCCTACCTGACCTGGAATCATTAGGGGGAATGTCATACCTTTCAGAGCTGTCAACATATGCGAATCTTGAGAAATTCGATGGAATGGAGAAGCTTATTCTAGATCTGTGGAAGGAACGAGAAAAGAGAAACATCTTAAACGTTGCCGCCATGAATGATTGGGAGATTGCGAAAGTCATTACTGAATTGGATAAGATTAACCAAATGAAAATGGAGGATCACACGTCCTTACAACAAGCATTGGTAGATATCTATGAGGCACCCTGGCAAGATCAAATATCGATGAAAAGTGCCACAACGGGTATCAAAAAGCTTGACGAAGTGACGGGAGGCTTTCGGGGCGGGGAAGTGACGATTATTGCCGCTAGACCATCGATGGGAAAAACGGATGTGATGCTTCATTTTGCAAAAGTGTCAGGTTGGGCAGGTTTTCTGCCTCTTGTCTTTTCCTTAGAAATGCCTGAAAAGCTGATTACCTCCCGATTAATGGCGTCGACTGGAGACTTTAACCGGGCAAAAATGCGAGATCCGAAAAGAATGCTCAGTCAAAATCAAAAGAATAAATGGTCAGATGTAATTGGTGATCTCAATGAAACCCATATGCAAATTTTTGATGGAGCTGGACAAACCATTGCCGAAATGAGAGCGAAAACGCGAAAGATGATGAATCAATTTCCAAACAGGAAACCGATCCTTTTTATTGATTACTTAACACTCATCCAATCAAGTCAATTTTACGGAGGAAATTCTCATTCACAAGTAACGGAAATATCCAAATCCCTGAAAACGCTGGCGAAGGAATTCGATTGTCCGGTCATTTGTTTGGCACAGCTCAATCGATCGGTAGAAACAAGAGCCAATAAACGGCCGATGATGTCTGATATTCGGGAATCTGGCAGTGTGGAGCAGGACGCCGATGTCATTTTGTTCTTATACCGTGAAAAGTATTATGACAGGGGATCGGAGGATCATTCCCTTGAACTCATTGTCTCGAAAAATCGAAATGGTCCAGTGGGCACCATCGCTGTGAATTACCACCAGAATACGGGGAGGATCGAGGACCAAAAGGTGAGTAATGTTACCCTTATCTAACCAAATAGACAAGCAAGAACTAAACTGATGATGGATTTAAAAATCTAATACCGAGGTGTTATCAACATGTTAGTGAAAGATCTTTACCTAGATACTATACGGTATGAAAATTCCGCTTTGGCTCATTACATCTACCATTTACTAGCAGAGAAGAGGATATCATTAGATGACGACTCCATCAAAATAGACTTAGTACGAGCAGACCTTCAGAAAGTAGAAGAATTGATTCAAAAAAATGTACTCTGCATTAATAAAATTTGCATCTACTCACTGAAAATGAACCAGAAGGATTTTGTTTTTATCTTTGCAGCGAGCCGGGAAGAGGCCATCCACTTCTATAAGAGAACATTTCCTCAACCTCCATTGAACTGTCACGAATATTCGCTAGATTTTCAGCTTACGAGAGGCAATGATGTGATTTCGTTTCGGGAAATGAGGAAGGAATTTGATTGTTTTCCAGCTATTGCGGGGTGGTTTGAGAAGTATTGATGATAAAGAAAGGGGACAACCAACTTCTAGTATGATTCCTAAAGTGGAGGAAGAAATCTATTGCCTGGCCAAGTTTATTAATATCATCAGACCGGAACCAGCGGACTGGGCTTTAACAAGCATTAAACTTAAGGTTGTAAATGTAAACGTTTGAAAGTTAAGGGGGGATTGGTTTGATACTTACCCCAGTAGGTATAGGTTTAGAGCTTAGTAGTTCATTTTCTGTTTTTCAACCAGAAGTATGGCATACAATTACTAAACACGGATCAGATATGTATCATCCTTTGTTTGGTACTTGGGTAATTTATGAGGTGGCATTAAATATTTTTACGATGATATTCAGCATTTGTTTGTTGGTGCTTATGCTAAGGAAAAGCAGACGATTCCCGGCACTGATGATTTTTTACTTTATAAGTGCAGTAATCCTTCACTCAATCGATTCCTTTATTGGAAACTTGATTTATTCTGATTTACCAAATTTAGCCCAAGGTGAAATACCGTATATAGAAGGTGTATTGCGAGCTGTAGTGCAAGCAGCAGTGTGGGTTCCGTATTTTATTAGATCCAAACGAGTTAAAGTAACGTTTTTAAGTAAAGACTCAAAAATAATTTTTGATGAGAAACCAACTGATCAAAATATTCCTTACTAGCGAGTAGAAATACTCGTTTTTTTTGTTGTGTTAAAGGTTTTATTTTGAATCCCAGTAAAACTATTTGGAAGTGTGTGAAATGGCGTACAGTGAGAATATGAACGTCTACGGCATGTGGTGCAAGAACAATGCTATCAGACTAGTAAGCTAGTGGCTGCCACGGTAACAGTATAAAAAAGTCGATTGCCTTTTACGTCGAGAAATCGACTTTTTTTGTTAAATTAAAGCACCCGTTAGTTTAAGTGCAACCTTTCACAATCTTTATATTGTTTGTTATTACCCTTAATCTAATTACTCTTTCACTTAAGTATCTTTCATAATGAAGCGGAGCATTCTAAATAATAATAAAGTTAGGAAATATTATGCATGAACTTATAAAAAATAGCAATTAAGTAAAACCAAATATACCTTAAGAAATAAATAATCATAAAATTCTGAATTTTATATCAATCGCGAAATAGTCATTGTTATAATTTATTCGAATAATAAAAAAGGGGGACTAAAATGAAAAAAATTATTTATAGAAGATCTGTTTGCTGGGTTACCTAGAGTACTAGAGGTTTATGTTGATGGGAGGGTATAATTATGACCCCCACATGGGAAAAAAATTGGAGATATTAATCCACTCGGTTTCCGCAGACGAACCACCATCTTTCAGAAAAAATGTCTAAAAAAAATATAAAATTGACAGAATTTTAGTAATACTAAAATTCTATAAAATCATTTTATACTTAACGAGAAAGACAATTAATCTTGAGGGAAGGGAAGAGAATAGAGGTATGAAATACAAAATTTCAAAGCGTTTCACTTCTTTGACGCTATGTATGGGTTTAATATGCAGTACATTTCCAGCATTGTTGTCTGTAGACAATATTCACGCACAGACCGCGTTACCAATTGAACAAATATTAGCAAAGCTTACACCAGAACAGAGAAAAGCATTAAAGCAGCTTCAAACTAGTGACCAATCGGGACTACTTTTGTCACCTGATGTTGATTTAGAATCTGAACAACCAATTTCAGTCATTGTCGAATTTAAAACAAAGCCATTAAAAATTGCGATGCTTGAGTCTCAGCTTCAAGGTAAAAGCTTATCTTTATCAAGTGCAAATCAACTTGTTGAAGAGTCACATAATAAGTTTGAAAAAGATGCAAGCAGGATCTTGGAACAAAAGCAATATAAAATTAGAAGATCTTTCAAAACAGCCTTTAACGGTGTTTCGATGACTCTTCCTGGAAATCAAGTAAAAGCATTATTGCAATCAGATACTGTTAAAGCTGTTTGGAGCGACGCTGAAGTACAATTAGACCTACCTTCAGAAATGCAGGTAACTTATTCATCTAACATGCCAAGTAGCCTACCTTTTATAGGAATTGATAAGCTTCACCAAGAAGGCTACACAGGAAAAGGAATTAAAGTAGGCGTGATTGATACAGGAATTGATTATAATCATCCTGACTTAAAAGATGCCTATAAAGGTGGTTATGATTTTGTAGATAATGATTCAGACCCAATGGAAACTACATATGATCAATGGGTTTAAGCAGGAAAGCCATCACGAGGCAACGTTAACTATTATACAGAACATGGTACTCACGTATCTGGCACAATTGCGGCCAGTGGGAAAAATGATTCAAAGAATACACTTAAAGGGATTGCACCCGATGCAGAATTGTATGCATATCGAGTTTTAGGTCCATTTGGTTCAGGATCATTAACAGCAATTTTAGCTGGTATTGATAAAGCAGTTATGGACGGAATGGATGTTATTAATTTATCGCTTGGTACAAATTACAATGACCCACTTTTTGTGACAAGTGTTGCGATTAACAATGCAGTGCTTCAAGGTGTGACAGCAGTTGTAGCAGCAGGTAATGCAGGAAGTAATCCGTATACGATTGGATCTCCAGGAACAGCAGCCCTTGGATTAACAGTTGGAGCAAGTGATGTTCGTACAACAGTATTGCAGCCGCAAGGAACACTTCATACAAATACAGGTGATTTGACTGCTCCAAAAATGGAGATAAATGCAGAGGATTTTGACAATCCTATCATAGATTTTAAAGAACAAACTCTACAAATTGTTGATCTAGGTTCTGGCCTTGAAGCAAATTATGCTGGCAAAGATGTTACAGGAAAGATTGTCATGATGGATATTTATTATGCAAACATATCTTCAAAAATCGCAACTGCAAAAAAATATGGTGCAAAAGCTATTTTTCTTTATGATGACGAAGGCCGCCGTGACTCATTAGGTTATTTAGGTCAAAATCCGAAATATATCCCTACCTTTTTTGTGCCAAAACAGGATGGTCTGGCATTAGATACGAAAGTGAAACAAAATAATGGAGCAACATTCAAGTTTGATGACATCAAAGAAGTGGTTTCTTCAGAAGGTGATCATTTAGTTCCATTTAGTTCTAGGGGTCCAACAAAAGTGACTTATGATATTAAGCCGGAAATAACTGCACCAGGTGTGCAAATACTTTCCACAGTACCAGCTAATATAAATGGTCCTGACTATAGTGAAAACTATAATGTTGCTTATAAAAAGCTATCAGGTACATCTATGGCAACACCGCATGTTTCGGGTATTGCTGCATTATTACTTCAAAAAAATCCGAATCTTGAACCGTCTGATATTAAAACAATTTTAATGAATACAGCGGATCCATTAAAGGACGCGTATAGTGTTTATGAAGTGGGTGCCGGTCGAGTTGATCCTTATGAAGCGATTCATTCTGATGTTGAAGTTCAAGTTTCAGATGAAACAACAACACTCAGTAAGGATAAGGAAAAGAAAATTAAAGAAAAAACAGGGGCAATTAGTTTTGGCACACTTGCACCAGGTGGTGAAGATGTGGAAGATAACCGATCGCTCACAATCTATAACAATAGTAATCAAGAAAAAACTTTTGATGTAAAAGTAGCGTTTCAAAAAGATAGAGCAGATTCCAAGGATGCAGAGGCAAATGGCGTATCCATTTCAACAGATAAGATGATTAAAGTAAATGCAGGTTCAAGTAAGAAATCTGCAGTCTCGCTTTTTGTTCCTAAGAGCGCTTCATTGGGAACGTATGAAGGGTATATTATGTACACAAATCAATCTAACTCTGAAGAAGTTTATCAAATTCCGTTCGCAGTACGTCTTGTTGAAAAAGGAATCAATGGGATGATTGTGTCACCAAATGTCTTTACAACAGAATCGGATAGCTTCCACTTAGCATTAGTTAATAATGCTAGTCTCATGTTCGAATTTAAATCTCATATGAGAACTGTTGACCTAGTTTTAGAAGATGTAAAGACAAATTAAGAAATAGGATATATTGGTCAAATAGACGGTATTCCTTTAATGGAAAACGTGACTTATTACTTACAAAAAGCATTTAACGGATCATACTACCCGCTAACTGATGACGAGAAGAATCCATTTGCAGATGAAGCTGTAATTGCACCACAGGGAGCATATAAAATCAAATTAATTACAACTGATGATAATGGAGAATCGTTTGTAAACGAGGCCCCAGTTTATATTGATAATGAGAAGCCAACTCTTAATATGGAACTAGCTGATTGGGTATACGAATACGAAGAAGGACAGAAATCTTTCAAGCTTCAAGGATTAATTTTTGATGGGGAGATTGCTGACATGCAAGCTAACGGTATCAATCGTACTCAATCCTCTAACAAGCTGATATATAGCTACAATGGGGGATCAAGTAAAGCGATGCCAGTTGCTGAAGACGGGACTTTCTCCGTTGATGTACCTATGCTCGAATCTAATCCACTTTTAATGGTGCAAATGAATGGTCTAGACGGAGCAACTAACAAGGATTTCCGTAGCGCTAAACAATTCTTCTTTGCGAAAAAGGGGACTTCATATGCAATATCGAAGCCGGATCAACAAACTGTAAAAATGGGTGAAACGTTTAAATTCACGTTATCTATGAACAATGTAAAAAATCTACGCAAAGCAGATTATGCTTTTAAATATCTTAAAACTTATTTTGATCTGATTGATATTAAGCCAAATTCGGAAGAAAGCAAATTAGGGGACGTTAAGATAAATCAAGAATTTACAGACAGTGGAACACTGAGAAATTTGAAAATCTCTGCATCTTTACCTGAAGGAGCCAACGTAACGGGGAATATTCCGTTAGTGGATATCACTTTAAAAGTTCGTGATGATAAATTCATCAAAGAACCTACTACCCTTTCGATTTCAAGTTCATCTTATACAGATGCATCTAATAGCGTAGTACAAGTACCATGTGCAGGTTTTAATGTTTCCATGATTCCAACTTATTCTGAAACGTTTGGTGATGTAAGGGCGGAAGGGTTAATGAGAAACGGCGCTGTATACTTTGGAATTGACCATACAATGATGGGTGGAACAATTAAAGCAACCGATGTAAATGGAATTGACTATAATGGTGTAATTTCTAAACAACCATCATTTACCTTATCAAAGTTACCAGTCACAGATCTACCATTTACATTCGTAATGGACATCCCAGGTCATTTTACGGTGAAAAAGTCTTTTAAGATTAGTGATAGTGATTTTGGAAGTTTAATAGGACAACGATACCTATTAAACTACAACACTGCAATTGCGGGCGATGTAAATAAAGACGATGTGATTGACGTGCTTGATGCAATCTATATCCAATCAAATTGGGGAACAAGTAAGCGTGAAGCAGACATTAACTTTGATGGAAAAGTGGATATGGCAGATCTTTATTTTGTACAGAAAAACTATTTGATGCAAAATCCAACAGTGGCAGATGCACCGACACCAAAAAAGACAATTAAAGGTCAATCTTTAGAGAGTTTGCTGAAGGTACTTAATATCCAGTAATAAGAATTGAGAGATTACTAGAACAATTATGGAATAACAATTACTTAATAAAAAGTTTTAAATGCTTATTATGAAGAAAGAGGAGAAGAGTATGAGAAAAAACATTACGAAATCAGTTACAGTATTTGCTCTAGTTACAAGCTTGGTTACAAGCAGTCTTGTTTCAACTTCTGGGTTCAAGCCAGTTAACGCACAAGCTACCATGAATACTGAGTCGATCTTAGCAAAGCTTACTCCAGAACAAAGAAAAGCATTAACGCAATTAAAATTAAGTGATCAATCAGGGCTGCAATTAAGCCCTGATGTTAACTTAAATAGTGATGAAAAAATCTCTGTTATTGTACAATTTAAGACTTTACCTTCTAAAACTGCAGTCATGTCTGCACAGGCTGAAGGAAAGTCGTTAAGTCTGTCTCAGGCAAATCAACAGGTCGAAGAGGCTCACACATCGTTTCAAAATGATTTAACAAAAATTTTTAAGGATAAGAAACATTATGTTCTAAAACAAATGTATAAGCATGCTTTTAACGGTGTTTCCATGCAAATACCTGCTAATAAAGTTGAAGCATTGATGAAGTCGAAAGCTGTACAAACTGTTTGGGAAAGTAAAGTACTATCTGTAGACCCTCCTGTCGAACAAGAGAGCACAGAAACTGGATCTAATTTACCTCAAGGAGATGTGAATCCATTCCTTGGAGTGAACAAGCTTCATGAAGAAGGATATACAGGAAAAGGCATTAAAGTAGGGGTAATTGATACGGGGATTGACTACAATCATCCTGACTTAAAAGCTGCATATAAAGGGGGATATGATTTCGTCGATAATGATAGCGATCCAATGGAAGCAACTTATGACGATTGGAAAAAATCCAAACAGTTAGAGTTTGTAGGGGGAGCATCATATTATACTTCACACGGAACTCACGTATCTGGGACGATTGCTGGACAAGGAACTAACGACTCGGAATATTCAGTAAGAGGTGTAGCACCAGATGCTGATTTGTATGTATATCGAGTACTTGGTCCGTATGGAAGAGGATCTTTCGATGCAATTATTGGAGGAATAGACAGGGCTGTAAGTGAAGGAATGGATGTTATCAATCTGTCGCTTGGTTCTGATTACAATGATCCGATGAATCCGATTGCTTTTGCGATTAATAATGCAGTACTTTCAGGAGTAACAGCTGTTTTGGCTGCTGGAAATGCCGGGAACGGAATGTATACGGTTGGAACACCAGGAAATGCACCATTAGGATTAGCAGTTGGTGCAAGCAGTGTACCAACAACAATCGCTGAAATAAAAGGGTCAGTACAAGCTGGTACAGAAAAAATCGCTTCAGATATTCGTTTAATTGGAAAGAGCTACACTGATCAGTTACAGAACTTTATCGGAAAGAATCTTCCAGTAGAAAATGTGGGCTTTGGTACCTTTGCAGACTATAACGGTAAGGATGTAAAAGGAAAAATCGCTTTAGTTCAACGTGGTAATATTACATTAAACGATAAAATCAAATTTGCTAAATTAAAGGGTGCAGCTGCGTTGTTTATTTACAATAACGATCCGAAAGAAGGTTATGTTCCAAATTATATTGGTGACTCTATAGCGAATATCCCAACCTTCTCATTAACGAATGCTCAAGGTCTTGCTTTAATCCAAAAACTACAAGCAGGAGCTACGACATACTCATTTGAGCAGTTAGGGCAAGTTAAAACAGAAGGAGACAAGCTAGCTAACTTTAGCTCACGTGGTCCAGCGCGTGTAACGTATGATATTAAACCAGAGGTTACTGCACCAGGAGTAGATATTCTTTCAACTGTTCCTACTCACTTTGCTGGTAGTCAGGGGCTTGGTGACTATAAGCATGCATATACACGTTTATCAGGTACATCAATGGCTAGTCCACATGTAGCAGGGATTGCTGCATTAATGCTTCAGGCTCATCCAGATTATACGCCTTTAGATGTAAAGACTACTTTTATGAATACAGCTGACTCACTTAAGGACAATTACAGTGTTTTTGAGGTTGGTGCGGGTCGAGTAGACGCATACGAAGCGATTCACGCTGATGGGAATCTAGAGGTGCTTGATAAAACTGATATAATGATTGGATCTAAAATGAAAACGATTAAAGAGAAAACTGGAGCGATCAGCTTTGGCACTTTCGCTTCAACTGGTGTGAACATTGGAGATCATCGTAACGTCGTCTTAAAAAATAACAGCAAAGAATCAAAAGTATTTGATATAAAGGTAGAATATCAAGCGGCAAGAGGTTCTAATGATGCAGTTGCTAATAATGTAAAGATTACTGTTGATTCAGAACTAAAGGTTAAAGCCGGTCAAGAAAAGAACCATACAGTTTTTATCGATATTCCAGCAAATGCTGAAAAAGGGGCATACGAAGGATATATTGTTTACACAAATAAACAAAATCCTGATGAAACATACCAAATTCCATTTGCAGCGCGTTTTGTAGAAGAAGGTATTGAAGAGGTAGGAGCATATCCATATGCTTTGACAAGTAATACGTTTGATAATCATCCATTTACGAGACCGCGTACCGACTTATTCTTCCAATTGAAATCTCATATGCGTTACATTGACGTAGTTCTTGCAGATGCAACTACAAATGAAGACCTGGGAATTATTGGAACAATTGACGGTATTGCAGCAAATGAAAACATTCTATATCGACTTGCTAACGGTTTTGGAGGGATCTATATTCCATTTTCAGCAGATCCAAATAGCCCGCTAGTGTACAAATATGAACAAGCAAAACCAGGCTTATATAAAATTAAATTAATTGGCCGAAGCGACGAAGAAAAAACATTTAGTGCAGAAACAAAAGTATATATCGAGGACAAAAACCCGACTGTACAGCATAGTTTACCATTTGGAGTTTATGAATATGAAGAAGGTCAGCAATCAATCCCGTTTTCAGGAACGATCTTTGATAAAGACATAGAGGATATGAAAACTTTTGGGTTTGATATGGATCAGTCATATAATTCAGTAGTAGGTTATTATGATTCATATATGGGCCCTTATGGATGGAAAGCTGAACCATCAGAAACATTAGAGGTCGACCAAAATGGAAAGTATAAAGGTGAGGCTAAATTAAATCCAAATTCATTTACGAGATATTATTCATTTGCGATGGATGCTGCGTCAAATGGAGATTTTGGCAGAATGAATGAAACACTATTTGTTAAAAAAGGAAGCCCGTATATTTCAGGTAGCTTGAATAAAGAAGAAATTAAAATGGGTGAAACTGTTTCAACAACATTAACAGCTCATAACTTAAATAAGACAAACAAAGTCACGTTTGAGTTTGATTATGCTCAATCAAATTTTGAGATTGTAGAGATTTCAGGAAACTCACAATCAAAAAATCAAATTAGCTCAATTACAAAAGAAGAAACAAATGGAATCAGCGGAAAACATGTGAAGGTTACTGTTGAAACAACAAACCCAATTTCAGGTGCACTACCACTACTTGATATTCAAGTAAAAGCAAAGAGTGAGAATTACAATAAAGGATGGTATGAACTACAAGACTTAAAGGCTACCTACATTAATCAATCTGGTCAAGCTGAAGTTGCGCCTGGATTTATGAAGTCGTTTAAAGTATTACCAACTTATTCGCAAATGGCTGCCAAATTACTTCCAGAAGGATTATTTACGCCACAAGGTATGCCGATTGCAGGAATGGATTATTCGAAAATAGGAGCGGAAATTAAAGTAATCGACGATCAAATGAATGAATATACTTCGGTTATTGCTCACCCGAATGGATTTTTTGAAGTTTTAAATCTTCCGTTATCTGATAAACCATTTACAGTAGAAATGGCTGTACCAAGTCACTTTACAACAAAAGCAATCTTTACGATTGGAAAACAAACAGAAAACGGTGTACTTGGAGAAGCAAAGTTAATTGGTGGAATCAGCATAATTGCAGGAGATGTAAATAATGATAATGTGATTGATGTGATGGATGCTATTAATATGAAGGAAAATTGGGGTACGAATAATCGAAATACTGATATTAACTTTGATGGTACTACTGATGCGAAGGATTTTGCTTTTGTTGAGGCGAATTACTTGATGAGTAATCCAACAGTTAATGATGCTCCGAAAGCTGTTAAGAAGTATAATGGTACAATGATTGATGATGTAAAGATTGAACTAGGAATCAATTAAAATAATAGTTTTTAAAGACAATCAATAGGGCAATGAAATCCTTGTTGATTGTCTTTTTTTCTTAATAGAACATTTAAATTCATTATTATACTAGCTATCTAGCTTATTTTGATACAGGTAGGGGTAGTTCCCAAATAGATGAAGAAGGCAAAAAGATAGCTGATATAGATTATTAAGGGGCATATTAATGTTTAAAATTGAAGCCTATAGCTGATGAAATTGTATTTGGTTCAAATAAGATTAATTATAAAGGAATGCAGTATGGTGTTGTAGATCTGGTACCACACTTTGTTGAAACGGATAGTAGCAAAACAAAAGCCACAAAAGAGGATGTCGATAATTGCGAAACAAAATTTTATAGTAATTATTTCCCAAAAAGGAGTAGCATTTCTTTAAAAATAATATTCAGTATATATAAACAAATAAAAGATTCTTTATAAAAAATGTGGCTAGGATATTTTAGGGTGAACACCTGCTACATCTAATTAATTTAATTTGTCTACTTTCAGCAGTCCACACATGTGGAGTGTGGTAACAATAGAAGCAGGTGCACTACACCAACATTATAGATCCAAATAATTATATACAAATTTTACACACTGGTTCCACAAAACCATATTAAAACATTACTAATTGCTCTATTTCAACTCCGACCACCGGTATTAATAGGTTGATTAGCAGAGTCTCCGATTCTTGAAAGGTACTCTGCTTTGCCTTTTATCAGTATCAACCAGACTCTGCAATCATAATTGATTTTTCAATTTCAATAATGCTTGAGAAATTTATGTAAAATATAAAAGGGGGGAGGGGTTACCCGATAAGGAACCTCCCCACCCCTTGACTACCATTCTTATAACGTAGATCCCCTTTCCAAATAAGAAGACTTTATTTTAGTTTTAGATAACTTCAGATTTCCCGCTATAATTCCGCCTAATATTAAAACAACCCCGAACCATTGGGACATACTTACCTGTTCTGCTAAGACTAGCGATGATAAGATAACAGCAATAGGAAGTTCAGCGGATGTTAAAATGGTCCCAAGACCTTGTCCGATATGTGGCATGCCGATTGTAAATAAGAGCGGCGGCAAGACTACTCCTAATAAGCCAAGATAAAAACCATACGGTGCAATTTCCATTAATACTGGTAAATGCAGTAACTCCTTTGGCGGATTGAGGAAGAAAACGGTAATCATGCCCCCAGTGGTAAATAGAGCACTTTTTTGCACAACTGGTGTATCTTTTTCCACACTACCACTAAGAAAGATGAAGGTGGTATAGGTAATTGCAGAAAGCATTCCCCAAAGTGTTCCTTGCCATGTTATTTCCATGCTGCCTCCAGCAATAATTCCTGAAGCAAATATTGAACCAGTCACCAGAATAGCTATGGAAACAACCTTCCCCATTGTTGGTTTCTTTTTATAAAAGACCTATTCAAATAAGCTGCCACTCCATACAAATTGAAATAAAAAAATGATTGCAAGCGATGCGTTAAGTGTTTGCAGAGATTGGTAATAAAATAGACTCGTTAAACCAAGTGGAAACCCGGATAAAAGTAATTTGCCTATTTTGTGCAGCGTAAGTTTTTTCTTTTTCGAAAAGAGAGCTACGATCCAGTTTAATAGAGCCCCAATTAAGAATTGAGTTCCAGTTACCTAGCGACTAGTAAAACCATTAGAATAAGCTAACTTGACAAAAGTTATAATTCGCCGGAACTGCATTCCCTCAATAAAAAATAGTTCGTAATACCCAGTTTTCCTTTTTTCCTACCCTTTTCAGTCAATCAAAACATAAAATGCCACACAGCTAATAAAATCTGTGAAATGAAGTAATTTTTAATAAACTAATTACAAATTTTAGATATACATAATTATATTATGTTAACTAAAATTACAACCAGAGCTAGGGACTTCCCAGGAAAGGAATATCTCGGCCTTTTATGGATTTTATTGTCGATTATAGTAGAATAGCAGGTAGAGGGAGTTCCTTTAGTAGGTAGTTAGGAGGGTAATTTTTTGAATAACGACTTTTACTTAAAAGTGGAGGATATAGAAAAAAAGACGACAAATTTAATAAAGGATTACCAACAGGATTTTTATCAATATTTAGTAAATAAAGAGCATCTGTTAGAGATTGAAATGGAGGACACTAATAGCTTATTTAAACATTTGGCTGATGATCCTGGAATCTATTACTTCGAGGAGCGTTTTCCAAAATTTGAAGCTTCCATAACATTTGATGAGTTTCATGAAGATTTTACATCTAAATGGAATGAGATAGGTGATACCTATAAGTCTCCAAAATTTTATAAGACAAATGCCGAATATCATTTTAACAAAATTCGACATGGACATTGGGTTCCTTTTTACCTAGGAAAGCGGAAGAAGTTAAAGAATCGTGTGATGGAACACATCCTAGGTCCTAAATCCAATAAAACATATGCAATGAGACTAAAAGATCGAAAGTTAGATTTAAAATACAGAATGAGCTATATCTCTTTAAAAAACCTGGAAAAAGAACAATATTTTTTGGTAGAGCATTTTGAGAAAGAGTTAAGAAAACAATTAAATCCTATTGTTGGAAAACAGTAAATAGGAATCAAATGGAGGTGAAATATGAGTCTATTGAATGAAGACTTACATACTGTGATAGAGAATGCAGTGAAAGAAGCACAACATTCCGTTCTGATTGTTTCACCATATATAAAATATAATACGGCCGCCCGGATTGTTAACATTGTAAAGAATAAAAATCTTGATCTAAAAATATTAACACTCCCACCTGGTGAGGAATACATAACTGGTGCAACGGACCTTGAAGCTATTCTTACTCTTCAGACTTACGGCTTTAAGATTAAAATGCTGCCTTACTTACATGCCAAACTCTATCTAATTGACGAAAAATGTTTGTTTATTGGTTCAGCGAATTTTACTAATAGGGGGTTAGGATTAGCAAAGGAAGCTAATAAGGAAATACTCATCGAAAAGAGAGCGAATCATGTAGATTTGACACTCATTAGGAATGATTTTTGGAATCACGAAGAAGTGAGGTCCATTGATTATTTCAAAGATTTTAAGGAGCAAATCATTAAATTACAAGATAAATACGGGTCCATGAGTGAGCAATTAAAAGCAGTTCATCGTGATTTTAATATTACTTTCAAGCCTTATTCTCCTCATGAAGAATTATTAATTAAGCTAAAAGAAAAAGGAACCATTGAGAGTTACTCCCAAATGAAAAATGGTTATTATAAGCACGCATTTACAATTAATGACAAGCAAATCGTAAAAATTATGCGTTCAAAAGTAGCGGAAAAGAATCAAGAACTGGTTTATGAAACATTTAATTATCAAATTTCAAAAAAATCGGCTGCACTATTTCAGAAACGGAAAGTAAAAGCTCTCATTCTCATATTAGAAGAGCCGGATCAATTTGTTTGTTTGCCAACAACTTTCATAATTGAAAAGATCCAGCGTTTATCAAATACAAAAAAAATGAAAGATTACCAATTTAAAGTTAAGAGAAAAGGGGACGAACTATTTCTATCCATTAAGGGGAAAAGATCCGTTCAAAAGATTGATATAAAAAAGTATGAAGGTGCCATGCGTTTTAAGGTTTTGAAGTAGTATTTGTCACTAATATTGCTATCATGAAGATACGGAGATGATGCTGCCGTTTTCTTACACTTACATCTATAACCAATTTCGCGCTTTCTAAGGTGAATGTCCTTCATAATTAATAGTTAGTTCCTCCACATCCGAAGAATCGTACACAATGTCTTTATGACGACTAATAAATGTACGACCAACTTCAATTTATGTATCTCAATGGGAAATTCCCGTTTATGCAAGGTTTTCAATAAAAATGTATTAATTCAGCAAAATAGATTAAAGGAATGTTGAATCTATTAATAAAAGGATTTACGAAGTTTTTAGAAAATGGTCTGATTAGCAATACATAAAACATGTTTGTTTATATCTTGTAAACTACAATTAAAACTAAGTGTCGATTGTCAAGTTATGCTGAATACTGTAAAATTCAGTTAAAAAAGGGGACTATTAGGTTGATTCTATTAGGGATAAAGGAAAATATGATAATTAATACGCTTAATGTAAAATGGGGGATAAAATATTGTTTAGAGATTTACTGAACTACTGGAAAGGAAAATGGAAAGAGATATTATTCTTCTTTTCCATATTATTTATTCTACTTTATGAAAATTTACTGAAAAATATTGGACCTTGGTGGACTAATGCAGATGTATATGGATACATAACTAGCCTGTTAGCATATGGTTATATAGTAATTTATTTTATCTATTATCTTAGAGTCCAAAGATCTTTAATGGAAAAAGAAAAAAGTAAAGAAAATAAAAGTAAGAATCTTTCGTTAGTAGATGATACAGAAGAAAAGATTTTAGAAAACAAAGCAAAAACTTATTCAAAATTTGCATGGTTTGTAGCAAGTATTACCGTCCTTTTTCCAATATGTGGTGTTTTATTGGTGGGATTATTTAATGTTAATTTTGGTGACTTAGGACCATATGGTGATTTCGTTGCAGGTTCTACAGTTCCTTTTTTAACCTTTTCAAGTTTTGTTCTCTTATCAGCTACTTTAATAACTCAACAAGTACAACTCAAAGTACAAATGAAAGAGTTAAAACTTTCTAGAGAAGAATTCGAAAAGACAAATAAAGAATTAGATGAACAAAACAGAACTTTGGTATTACAGAGATTTGAAAACACGTTTTTTAATATTCTTTCATCTCATAATGAAGTTATGGATAGCATTCGACCAAAATTTAAAGAAATATATGAAAAATTTAAAAGTAAATCAGAGGTAGAAAGAGAATTAAAATTTTTTAATGACAATAATAGTTTCCTTTATGAAGATGTATTATTAAAATGGTTTAAATTTGATCCTAATGATTTCAAAGGGATTTTAAGTGGTGAAAGGGTAAATGAAAATGCAAGCAAATCACTTGCATATTGTAGAGAAAATATTGATTTAGTTCATGAATTCTTTGTAAAAGTGTATCAAACTAGAGAATTTAAATACATATTAATTAACCAAGTATACGAAGAAATATATAACGAATATCATCACATTTTAGGACATTTTTTTAGAAGCATGCATCGAATAGTTAAATATGTAGATAACTCTAATATTATTAATAATGAGGAAAAGAAATTTTATCTTGGTATTGTAAGAAGTCAAATTACATCATATGAGCACATTATGCTATTTTATAATTGCCTTAGTCCATATGGTAATGATGGTTTCTTGCCTTTAGTTAAGAGATATGATTTCCTAGATGAGATGAAGGATGAGTTATTAATAAATAAAGATATTTGTAGCCACATGGAATTGTTTACAGATTTTGATGACCTAGACGTAGATATAATTTTTAATATGAGTAAAGTTTATCAATTAGGATTTCATAAAAAATGGTTAGATAATATAAAAATTTTAAAGAACTATAAAAGTTTATTTGAATTTAGAATTAAAGAAATTGCAAATAACTATGTAAATAGACAATTAGTAGTTCCTAGGGAATTGATAAAATCAATAGAAAAGGAATTAATTGACAAAGGATTGGCGAAAAAAATAGATTCATTCATAAATAAATTGAAAATATATGAGAGCGATAAAAGGGAATTAATAAAACAATTAGATATTGACATTGATTATTTGGAAATCATAAATAACGAGTGTAGAGTTTTAAAGGACGAGTGTTTTGAAATATTTTATAATGCACAAAGATCAATGGTAACAAATTAATATTTTATTTTTGTTATAGTAAGTGTTTTTTGCCTTGTATCTAAGGTTTGTAATGAACGAGCTAGCGTAATGATAACTACGAATCTCGAATTTACAGAGTGGACCTCTATATTCGGGGATGAAAAGATGACCGCAGCTCTTCTAGACCGACTAACCCATAGGGCTCATATCCTCCTCCTTAATGGAGAATCATATCGATTTAGACAAAGTATGAAACAAAGGGACGAAAGCGACCAGTAGGCCTGGCGCGCGAGGAGTTTAGGGTATCTTGCCCCTCACCATTTATATGTGTGATATTATTATTCTTGAAAGAAATCTAAGTCAACTTTTTTACTAAATAAATGTCTTAATCAGAAACACCAAAATTAATAAATTTATACAAAATGAAAAAAATATCATTCTTCAAAAAAAACTAATTTGGTTATAAACACTTAGTAGAAATTCGTGGACAAGTATTAGCAAACATGAAGTCATTAAAATTGAAGAAAAACATAAGAAGTCAATCGACACTACTTTAAAAGTTTGTACTTCTGTGATTTTATTCGATCTAGCAACAGAGGACCCAGGCTTTGTGTAAAATGGTGATATTGAAGGGCTTGGTCAGTTACTTCACTTACCACCAAAACTAGAATCTCGCCGTATTGAAATTGAAGCAATGCTAGAACCTTTAGAATAGGAGTGATTTTTGTGACAGAAAAAGAATTACTAGAGAGTGGATATCGTAAATACCCTGGAGAAACTATTGATGTATTTTATGACATTAAGAAATGCGTCCATGCAGGAGAATGTGTACGTGGGAATGGCGATGTATTTAAAGTAAAACGTAAGCCCTGGATTATTGCAGATAACGCATCAGCAGAAGAAGTTGCACTAGTGGTGGATTCATGTCCATCAGGTGCACTAAAATATATTCGAAAAGAGGAAATGGATATGGAATTTTTAATAGACTCAAATCGTTTTTATTTAGAAGATGCAAATGGCGAACTTACAGCGGAAATCACATTTACACGTCCGAATGATGATTTTTTTATTATCGATCATACTAGAGTAAATGATTCATTACGTGGACAAGGTGTTGCACAAGCGTTAGTAAAAGCAGTTGTTGATAAAGCACGCGCTGAAAATATGAAAATTATTCCACTATGTCCATTTGCAAAATTAGAATTCGAGAAAAAAGAAGAATACGCAGACGTATGGAGACGCTAAGGGGAGCAGAAGAATAGATAATAAACATTCGAATTTAAAAATGGGTCAACTTTAAAAATTCGATATGTAATGGAACCAATGACAACTTAATTAGACAATACTGATCGCACAGTTTCAGATGATGAACTTACTTATTATGCATGCATTGTTCCAGGCTTTCACTGATTACTTGCTTCCGAAACAGGCATAATAACATCGACAATAATTTCTGCATAAAACGCGGCGTATCGTATACATGTATCAAAAAAGGTAAAGAGAAACGACATGATGTTCCAATCCAAAAAGTTTCTAGAAACAGAGCAAACAAGGAGGAAATTTGTATGACTAAAATCATTGGTCTTATTTGTGGTAGTTTAAGAAGAAATTCTTATAATCGAATCATTGCTCAATCATTGGCAGAGATGGATAATTCCGTCGAATTCCGTTGGATTGAGATAAATGATCTTCCTTTATTTAATGAAGATTTAGAAATGGAAGGAAATCCAGAAACGGTAACAACATTTAAGTCTTCTATTCAAGAAGTAGACGGTATTATTATCGTAAGTCCAGAGTACAATTCTGGGATTCCGGGCGTGTTGAAAAATGCGTTGGATTGGGCATCAAGACCTGCGAAGTCCTCTGTGTTAAATAGAAAACCAGTTGGTCTTATCGGAGCAACTCCCGGAGGATTAGGTACTGCTTTTTCTCAAATGCAAATCAGACAAATTTTAGAAGCCATGCAAGCCCATGTACTTCCGTTTCAAAAAGTACTAATTTCACAAGTACATGAAAAGATTGATTCCAATCAGAAAGTACTTACTGACGAAAAAACAAAACGATATCTTCAGCGTTATTTACAACAATTTATTGATTGGATTGATCACCTTCCTATTTTAGATTAATAAAAGTTGACCAAAGAGGGTAACCCTTAAAGTAATAGAATGGAGAATGTTAATATACCAATTTTGTAGCTATGTGAGTGTAGGGAGTGAAGCTTCGTTGAATATAGCAGAGAAGAAAGTGACATGGTTAGAGTTATTTTACGATTTAATATTTGTTGCAGCTGTTGCTACAACCACACATGTTCTGCTTCAGGTAGAGGCTAAACACATTCCAATCGAGTATTTATTTAAATATGTGTTAATGTTCATTCCAGTTTGGTGGTCTTGGGTAGGACAAACGTTATTTATTAATCGTTTCGGACAAGACATATTAAATCAACGTATTCATATGATTGTTCAAATGGTGTTCGTCCTAATCATGACTTCTAGCTTATCAGCTAATTTTGATCTATATTATTATGCATTTCTAATCGGATATATCGGCTTGAGATCTTTAACAGCCATACAATATCTAGTCGTTCGAAAGAAGGAAACGGGGGATAGAAGATTAGTAGCTCACTATTTGGGAACCCGATTCTGGATTGGAGTACTTATTTCTGCAAGTTCCATCTTTTTCGATTCTTGGTTTCGTTATATTTTGTTATACATCGGTATTTTCGTGGATATCTTAGTGCCTATATTTGGGCGTAAGTATTTAATCAAGATGCCGACCAACATGGCTCATTTGTTAGAGCGCTTTGCGTCACTGACACTCATTCTTTTTGGAGAATTGATCGTCAGCACCCTTTCGGTATTACAACCGCATCGAGGGGACTGGAATTCGATATTATTCTCTGTCACTTCCTTCATTCTAATTCTGTCCATGTGGTGGCAGTATTTCGATAATGTGGAAAAAAAGGTAAATAAATCAATAGGAACCGTTGGACATGCCATTATCTATGGTCATCTCTTTATTCTCATGTCGCTAAGCATGATTGCTGCTTCCATAAAACTGATATTCCTCAATGATATCAGTTATTTCTTTGGCTTAACCTATATTTATGGTTCCGCATTCCTTTATTTCATTGCAACGACACTTACTTTTCATCAATACAGATATGAACAACACAAATATAAAAAGTATCATTTCTTCTTACTTAGTGGTCTGTTAGCAAGTCTAGTTGTGTTCAGTTTGATTGTGACTGTCCCTAACCTAGTCCTTGTGGGTGAACTTGCCCTATTCTTCATGATCTATGCCAAAGTAACAACGACGTAAAGCTAATTCTTCTCTACCGGGATACATATAAGTTACACAAAGAATATCATGCGAGACGAGGCGGTTTATTCCAAATGATTCAATTATGGGTGAATCTTCCTCGCTCCAATAAAATGCATGCACTCAAGTATCAAGAGTTACTGCTGCAATGGCATTTAAAAACCTACTCAAACGTTTACGCCGATTCACTTTTTTGATATTTCATTCAAGGCTTATGGTCAAGCATCTACCGTACTTCCATCAAACTTCAACACCGCTGCGTTTGTAGAAAGGGACTACCAATTTGACAATATTCTAAGGCATATCATCATTGAAGATCAAACCGACGATATGCTCGTCATTGTTTTAAGTGGAGAACCTATTGATGAACCTAATGAACAGTAAGGAAGAAATCATGGAAGCCTTTAAAGACTTTCACTCCGGCAAAATGTATAATCTAGATTTCTAATATCCAACAGCCCACCGCCATTTAATAAATATCCATCTTAACACATTTAAGTTTACCGTTATTTATGGTAAGGTTCGGGGCAAGATACCCTAAACTCCCAATCCTCCCCCAAATATGGAAATAACTCAGAATGAAGTGGCTCACTTTTGAAGTGATCGCTCTGGCTCAAATTAATATTGACAAATACACAACCTTCGGAGGCATGATGTAATATTGCCTTTCACATGCTAACATGATTATTAATTGAAAAGTATAGGGTAAACACTACTACATCTATAATTTTCTGCGATCACTACTCAAGCCATCTGGAGTGTGGTAACAAAGAAGTAGGTGAAACTATACACCTGCATTACACATCCCAATCATTTACAAACTGGTTACAAAAAACTTATTAAATCAATACTAATTCTTTTATTTCGACCCCGGCATCCGGTATAGATAGGTTGATTAGCAGAGTTTCCAATTCTTGAAAGGTACTCTGCTTTGCCTTTTGTCAATATTAACCAGACTCTGCTATTATATTGATTATTCAATTGCAAAAATGCTTGAAAAATTTATGTATATTAAAAGGGAGAGGGGAGACCCTCAAAGGAATCTCCCCACCCCGGATACAATTCTTATAAGGTAGATTCCCTTTCCAAATAAGAAGACTTTATTTTTGTTTTAGATATCTTCAGATTTCCCGCTATAATTCCGCCTAATATTAATACAACACCGAGCCATTGGGACATACTTACATGTTCTGCTAAGACTACCGATGATAAGATAACAGCAATAGGAAGTTCAGCGGATGTTAAAATAGTCCCAAGACCTGGTCCGATATGTGGCATGCCGATTGTAAATAAGAGCGGCGGTAAGACTACTCCTAATAAACCAAGATAAAAACCGTACGGTGCAATTTCCATTAATACTGGTAAATGCAGTAACTCCGTTGGCGGACTGAGGATGAAAACGGTAATCATGCCCCCAGTGGTAAATAGAGCACTTTTTTGCACAACAGGTGTATCTTTTTCCACACTACCACTAAGAAAGATGAAGGTGGTATAGGTAATTGCAGAAAGCATTCCCCAAAGTGTTCCTTGCCATGTCATTTCCATGATGCCTCCAGCAATAATTCCTGAAGCAAATATTGAACCAATCACCAGAATAGCTATGGAAACAACCTTCCCCATGGTTGGTTTCTTTTTATAAAAAACCCATTCAAATAAGCTGCCAATCCAAACAAATTGAAATAAAAAGATGATTGCAAGCGAAGCATTAAGAGTTTGCAGTGATTGGTAATAAAATAGACTCGTTAATCCAAGTGGAATTCCCGATAAAAGTAATTTGCCTATTTTCGGCAGTGTAAGTTTTTTCTTTTTCGAAAAGAGAGCTAAGATCCAGATTAAGAGAGTCCCCATTAATAATTGACTTCCTGTCACCGCTGAGCTGGTAAAACCAGCAGCATAAGCTAACTTTACAAAAGTGGATAATGCGCCGTAGCAGCATCCCCCTAATAATACAAGTAGTGCGTAATGCCAAGTTTTCATTTTATATACCCCTTTCATTCTATAAAACATAAAAAGCCACACAGCTATAGTAGCTGTGTGGCGAAAATAGAGATGTCTCTAGAAAAGTCCACAAACAAATTTTTTTGGGTTCAATATTACTTTGTTTATTCTAAAACGATTCATCATGAATGTCAATCAACAACTTTTCAAGGCAGTATTTCTTCAGAGAAATAATCTAGTACCATACATCCAGCTCCCTGGGCTACGATGTTGTAGGCTGCAGTTGATTTTATTATCTGAACATGACTGTTAGGATAGGGCATGAGTCGATTCTGTGCTGTTTCAGAGACCACTTCGTAAAAAAGAGGTTTCGGCACCAGTGTTCCTCCGCAGACAACGATCTCCGGTCGCAAAAGGAAAATTAGATTACTAAGACCGATGCCAAAATAATAAGCTGCATCCTTCACGACATCAAGACAAAGAGGGTCTTCTTGCTCTAGAGCCTTTAAAATATGATGAAAATCGATATCTTCTACATCATTAAACCTATCTTGAAGGATAGAAACTTGACCACGCTTCAGCCGACGGACCACTTCGTTACGAATGGCTGGCAAGCTGCTATAAGCTTGTAGACAACCATACGATCCGCATGAGCAAAGCCGTCCGTGTATATCCACTACCATATGTCCTAGGGCATCATCCATCTCCATTTTATTACCAACCAAACTACCTTGTAAGATGGTACCGCAACGAATTCCCATATCACTTGAGACAAAAACTAAATTATCAGTTTCTTTCCAATAGTTTTTACGGTATTCAGCTAATGCAGCAAGGTTTGTTCCGTTATCTATGAATACATAAGTATTAATATTTTGTTGTAGATAGTCGACGATGTTAAGGTTATCCCAGCCCCCTGCAGGAAACAGATGTGGGTTTATGATAACCCCCGTTTCTTTATCAATGGGATCAAGAACTCCAATTCCAATTCCCAGCAATTTCTCTTTTTGAATTTTGTGTTTAGTCAGTAGTTCATCGACACATCGGGTTACAAAATTTAATGTGTACTCTCCCGTGCATTGTGAATCCATCTTTAATTTTTCAACGTCTACGATATCTAATGTTAGATCAAGGAGCAGGACAGTGGTGTATAAGTTGGTGATTTCTACGCCAATTACATAATAAGCGTCAGGCTTGATGACATACATCAATGGTTTACGTCCACCACTAGACTCCCCAATTCCACTATCGTAAATAAGTCCTTCCTGAACGAGCTCGTCCAGTAAACGTGTACATGTCACATGTTTGTATCCAGTTATTTCAGTAAGTGTATTAATCCTGACCGGTCCTAACTTACGAATAAGGCTATATAAAAGTTTTAGGCTCTTTGTTTTAGGTGATGTTAAGCCTGCAAATTGCTTTAACATATGCTTCCTCCAAAATGAATAAGGGTTACTTTATATTTTATCTGATTTAGTAATAGAGGAGAAGATAATACAACGAACTTTTTTCTTTTTTGAAAAAAAGAAACCTGATAAATAATTATTAACAGTATATTTTAAGATAATTTTTATAAACTTTTTTTCAAATTGGTTTTTAGTCATTTACAATAGCTTCAAAATCTATTACACTTTTTTTATAAATTGTTTTGAAAAAAGGAGATGTTTTTTATGCATAAAATGCAAGATATTTTAGAAGCTAGAGATTTCATCATGAGTAAGACTGGCTATCGTCCAACGATTGGGATGATTTTAGGATCTGGATTGGGAACTCTTGCAGATGAAATTGCAAATCCTGTCACAATTCCTTATAGCGAGATTCCTCACTTTGCAAAATCTGAAGCAATCGGCCATGCAAACGAATTAGTAATTGGGGAATTAATGGGAAAATCAGTAGTGGCGATGAAGGGACGTTTTCATTATTATGAAGGCTTTACTTTAGATGAAGTCACTTTTCCAGTACGTGTAATGAAGGCGCTGGGTGTAGAGAATCTACTCATCACGAATGCATGTGGTGCGATCAATACAACCTTCAACCCAGGAGATTTAATGTTAATTACGGATCATATCAATTTAGTGGGTACAAATCCATTGATTGGGCCAAACAATAATGAATTAGGAACCCGTTTCCCTGATTTTTCTCAAGTATATAATCGTGAATTACGAAATATTGCAGTTAATGTAGCAAAAGAACAAAACATCACCCTACAACAGGGCGTTTATGCTTGGTGGAGTGGACCGGCTTATGAAACTCCTGCTGAGATTCGCATGATTCGTACATTAGGAGCGGATGCTGTTGGTATGTCAACTGTCCCAGAAGCGATTGTAGCTATTCACGGAGGTATGAAGGTACTTGGTATTTCCTGTTTAACCAATATGGCATGTGGGATTCTCGATCAACCATTAAGTCATGATGAAGTCATTGAAGTGGCTGCTATGGTAAGAGAGAAATTTATCAAACTAGTTAAGGAAACCATTACAAGAATGTAATACATTTATATTCATGCTGACTTTTTATCATCATGATAAAAAGTCAGCTATCTTTTCTACTTTTAGGAAACAAGTTTCAATCCAATGGTTGCGCTTAGTATTAATGCAATACATGCAATTCTTCTCCAATCTTTTGATTCACCGTAAATAATGATTCCCAATAGTGCTCCACCACATGAACCAATTCCCGTCCATATGGCATAAGCAGTCCCCATAGGTAGAGTTTTCATTGCGTAGGCAAGAAAAAGGAAACTTGCTCCAAATCCGAAAATTAATAGTAATAGCGATTGCCAATTCCGACTGTTATTCAATTAATTGATGGTAACCACACCAAATGCTTCACAAATTCCGGCTAAAATTAATGAAATCCACGCCATTAGGACTCAACTCCTTAATGAGAATTGTCTTTTGTTAGTAACTTCAATCCAAGAACACCGGCCAGTAAAAGTAAAATCAACATTATTTTTTCTACCTTGATGGGTTCTCCAAAGAATATGATTTCAGATATGACCGTTCCTGCTGTCCCCAAACCAACAAATACGGCATATACAGTACCGACCGGCAGTTTCCGACCCGCCATGATGATTAAATAGAAACTCACAATAATCGAGATCACGGTTCCTGTCCAAGTCCAAAAGCCATTTGCATGTTTTAGACCTATCAACCACAACACCTCAAAAAAAGCCCCAATAAACACTTTCAACCAGTTCGCATTCATTATCGATTACCTCCATTATTCATTTTTTTAAATAAAAAAAGCCCGAGAGATAACTGTTAAACAGTATCTCCCAGGCTTTTATCCTTCCGTGACTCAGCTAGGCTGTGAGTTTTCTCTCGGACCAGACCAACACAATTGCGGAACCCTAGAAAACATTTACGTATACAATTAACATTGATTAAATACACTTTTTAAAATTATTCAATAGTAAAATATAGAAGAACGAGACCTGAGTCGAGCTTCATTTTTTACTCTTTGGATTCTATAATGATATTTGAATAGTAAAATGTAGATGAAGCGGTAAATGTGCTTCTCCACATAAAAGAGATGGATAAGGGCTGAAATACTTTTCAGTCGGAGATTGGCCAAAAGTACTGAGGGAAAGTAGTTGAAGAGAAAAGTAAAACGCCATAAACAAAACAAATACTTCGAGGAAGATTCAGACGAAAACTTTTATTTTATTGCAGCATACACGGATGGTGGAGCACCCTATGGAAGTACTTGGGAGCATATCATTGCCCAAGAATTGGGGTTTAGGGGTGCAGTAAAAAAGGATGCCAAGAAAGCTGCAGAACTCATTCATATCGCAATTGATGATATTGCCGAGAAGTTGACTGGGCAAACGAAGAAAGAAAACATCCGGGAAATGCTGGCGAATTTCTTTCGTGAAGAGAATAATCGTTTAAGCTACCAAAATACAATTATTGCGAATCTTCACGAATCCCGGACGATTATCGTGTTTTAAATAAAGTTTCTAGAGGAAAGTATTGTCTTATAAATTACGAAAGTATGAAAGAAGACTTGCAAAGAGTTAAAAACAACAGGCAGGAATTTTTCGCAGATATCCTAAAAGAAGATAAAAAAGATAATCAATCACATTATTTTATCAACACCCCAAACGATAATAGCATCGAAGTCTATAGCTCACAAAGACTTCCATATGAGCCGAAAGGATGGCTTTTGGAAATGCGAAATGCCATTCGGCATCATCTAAAACGGTTGAAAGGGGATGGCGTATGTTTACAGGCTCTATATAAATCAATGGATCAACGCTTCTTTGATGTAGAAAACGTCTTATTCTACAAAGTTGGGCCATCATCCTTTAATCACTTAAACATAAAATCCCTTCAATTTGAAAGAGCATACGAATATCCTCTTATCGTGAATGGACATCATTTTGAACACTACCAATCATATAAAATTGTTGACCAAGATGAAACAAATTCACAATATTGGATAAAGAAAAGGACATTGGCAACATGGAAAAGCATCCCTATCCCTAAATTAGCAAGTGAGACAAAACCTCATACGATCTGGCATGCAATGAAAGCCGGACTGGTAAATATTCTGGATAGAACAAAAAGCGATTTTTACGGACTGGAAGTAACGATTAAAGCCCCAATACATATTCAGGTTCATTTAGTTACGATAATGAAACCACTTTTAGATGGAATGATTAGTGCCTTTCATCAACATGACTCTTCTGATATAGACGAAGTGGTATTTTGGTTGAAAAAGTATATCAATCTACCAACACAGCAAATCAAAAACCTCTTACTGGATAGTGACAACGCCATATTAGGACTAAGAAACCTTATTCAACCATATAGAAATGGAGTGAAATGAAACCCAGAAGATGATGCCTTTCAATTTATAAAAATTCATATAAAGCCGTAAAACTATAATGATAATTGGATCATTGATGTGGAGATTTTTACGATAATTTACATTTGAAAAGGTGGATTTTTGGTGAATTATAACGACATTTCAAGGTTTTAATATATTGGAAAATAATAAAAGAGGAAGACCCGAGAAATGTAGAAAAAAGTCTTATTATTAGTTTTTGAATATATATTATATGAGGCCTTTTGCGAATCTAAGAGACTGACTTCCTTTAGAAAATTGAGTGACCTTGTAAATGGGGAGGAACTTTATGAACGTTGATTGCCATTTTCATGTGGATGAGACAATGTTGACCCTCGAAAAAATGATAGAGGGTATGGATAAACATGATATATCTAAAACAGCCTTGATTGCTCCCATGAATGAAACAATGTTTGAAGTAGATAGTACTTTTCAACATAATTTACAAAGCTTTTTCCGTTTTCTAATACTGAATGCACCACAAATTGGACTCAAAATTTATGATGGGCTAGTGAAGGATGGCTATTTCAAACTTTATGGAAAATCATACAAAATTTTTACCAAGCCGAACAATGACATTGTTGCTGCTGCAATTGATCGGTTTCCAGACCGATTTCTAGGCTGGGTTACAGTGAACCCATTGATTCCTGAATCAGTGGAAGTTTTAGAGGTTTATCTTAATAAACACGGTTTTATCGGAGTGAAGGCTCATCCGTTCATGCATGAATATAGTATTAAGGAACTTGATTCAGTTGCAGCTATTTGTGAACCAAAAGGGATACCTATGATTATTCATTTATCTTCAGAACCAGACTCATACAAATATTTGCCTGAAAATTATCCGGAACTTAAAGTAATTTATGCTCACGCCGGACTTCCTTTTTGGAAACAACTGTGGAAATTCGTTAAGGATCAACCAAATGTATATGTTGATACATCAAGTGATTATCTTAATCTTTCTATTGTAAAGAATGCAGTGGAATCTCTAGGGTATCGTAAAGTGCTTTATGGTTGTGACGGACCATATGGAATGAAAAAGTTTAATGAATATGACTTTTCAGAAAAGAAAAGTTGGATTGAGTCACTTCAAATTCCTGATTACCAAAAGGAATATATTCTTGGGAAAAACTTTTTAGGATTGATTAATTGATAACTAAGATGTTATTCCAAAAATGACCCTTTAATGGATTAAGTGTATTCATGGTAAAAGCTCAAGGCTAAGTTTTTATAATAGTCATTTTCAAGCAAATGTAATTGCTCCTTAAATCAAGATATAGGAGATGTCAAAGGGGGGATACTTGTTGAAAAAAGAATATATTAGACTCATCCAAAAGTTATCCAATCCGAGCCTAAATGGGCGAGTACCAGGAACAAAAGGGCATGAAATTGCAAGAAGACTTATCTTGGAACAGTTTGAGAAGTTGTCGTTAACTCCATTATTAGAGAAAAGATGGGAACAAACCTATACCGCATTTGATGGTAAGATTGGACGAAATCTCCTTGCCAGAAGAAAGGGACACAATGATAAATGGCTGCTTTTAGGAGCCCACTATGATCATATAAATGGCTGTCCAGGGGCAAATGATAATGCTGCTGCCATTGGAATACTACTGTCTGTGCTGGATTCATTAAAGTCATCAAACTTAAATATAAATATTGTTCTAGCAATCTTTGATATGGAGGAGCACCGATACTTTTTAACCAAAAGCATGGGTAGTATATATTTTTATCGCGAAAGTCAAAAACGATTAAATTACGATCATTTTCTTGGGGCATTTATCTTAGATTTGTGTGGTCATTCTGTAGGTGTAAAAGACCGTGAAAACTCTTTGTTCGTGATTGGAGCAAATACATCCCTAATCTTATCGAAATCTATTGAAATCACACAAAATCATATGGAAAATCTTCAAATATACAGGTTAAGAAGCAGAAGATTATTTTATTTATCCGATAATTATATCTTTGATCGTAACAGGAAGCCAAACCTATTTTTCACATGTGGTCATGATCCTTACTATCATACTCCGAAAGATACATTTGAAAAATTAAATTTAGAGAAGATCTCAAATATCTCTACTTATATTTCACACTGCATTTTAACGATAAACAGGAAATTTGGTGATAGTACTGCTGAATTATTACTTTCCTCCGGTGACAATCCTCCATTCGATCATGAATCAGAAACTGTTGAGCTAAGTCGTTTTTTAAAAGCTGAAATAGGACCTCATCATAATCTTGACCGCATATGCGATTTCTTGATAAGAGAATTATCAAAAACTCCGAATAATGATTTAGAAAGTATCAAATCAACTTTGAAAACGTTGAGGATACTTTAATCCGGCCGAACGATCTCTCCGTCTGATTCAATATTACAAGAAATAAAAGGCGGGAATTCTATAAATGAAAAGTCTTCGTTTAAAATGAAAGCGAATTAAAGAAGCTCGGTTCTTTTTGGCCTTTTCTAAATATTACATTTTAGACTCCATTTTTAAAGAAGTTCATTCCTAATCTTGTTTATTTGACTACATAACGAGATGATTTCTAACGTTTCTTCTGCGGGGACGGGGCTGTTTCTTGTTTTGAAGAAGCAGACGATTTCCTCAAGAAGACTAGCATAAAAAGGTTTAACATCTTTTTCAATATCCGCATTATAAAAGCATTGGTCAGTATGTAGGGTCACTCCAAAGCGAGGGTGCCATTCATATTCACCGTGTATGACGGCATGTCTACCATCGTTCCATTCAAAAACAATCGTCTCATATTGACTATTCTTAAAGACGTTTATATTTTTTACTTTTGTCCCCATGGCGGCGATGACCATTTCTACCACATGAATGCCATACCAAAAATAACCGGGAATGTTTTCTTGCATGGGAAGGGGGCCGTGAACATAGAGACTCTTCACCTCTTCCTGAAGTTGTACTAGATGCTTGTAAAAGGATTCGGCAAAACGGAGGGAAGAGCAACTCATGACGGGGATTTGGTATTTCTGTGAAAGAGAAAATATTTCCTCGGCTTCCTCTAGTGATAGGGTCAATGGTTTATCAATAAATACTGGAATTTTATAAGGAAGAAGTTCCTTGAATAAAGCGAGATGCTTATCCCCGTCAACAGCTGTTATCAGAATGGCATCACATGACTGTGCTAGTTCTTGAATGGAATGTGCCATATGTAAATCAAAATTAAGTTCCAGCGTTTCCTTAAATTGCTGAACACGGTTTTTGCTGATGGGTAGGTTTTCCGAAAAAAAGGGATAAACAGCATGAATGACTCCACCATTCACATGAAAAGGGTGATGAGTATCATTTAATAGCTTGGTAAACTCGATGCAATGTGAAGAGTCTAAACCAATCATTCCAATTTTAAGATTTTCCATCGGGCAATCCTCCATAAAAAGCTGAACACATCTAAAAGTGTTCAGCTTCTTTTCATTTCGTCATGTTAATGTTACTTACTTGAGACAAGCAAAAACTGTTTCACAAATTCGTCATCGTGTAAATGGGGATAGTCTTTATAAACGCGGTCGATTTCTTCGCTTTGGCCGGGACTCAACTTTTCCTTTTCCAACAGGCACCAGTTCCCTTTCAGCAGCCTTTGTCTGGCCAATACTTCATTGATTCCGGCAATACAGCCCTGGAAATGGTGGGCTGAATCGAAAAATGCAGCATTCGCATCGGTAACCTGCTGACCTAGTGTTAACAGGGAAGCAGGAATGTGATTTGAATCTCTGACACCCTTGATCTCTTCAAATAATTCTACCGCTTTATGGGTCCAGACAGCCCAATGTCCTAACAGGCCACCAATAATTTTCTTTTTCACCATAGTGCCATTAACGTTTACTTCGTAGGTTGTTAATAAATCATTAACGATATTATCATCATTTCCTGTATACAAAGCAATTTCATCACAACGTGTAGAACGGCAAACTGCTCTGACTTAATCCTTCAGGTATGAAATAATTATTTGCATTTATCACTATTGTACTAACGGGGGCTTAATGTAAAAAAGGTTGCAATGGCAGCCTTTTTTTCTTCTGTTGTTTAAGGCGTGGATGAAGATTTTTAATCAAACTTTTTTATAAGCGACAATTCAAGTGTTATTGTTGAAAATTATTCCAGATAATATTATTATGGAAATTAAGGTCAAATATAGTCAAATTATGGCAGTCTATCATTTTTTTAAACCGGGGGAGTAAAAATGTTTGCAGGATATAACTTAGTAGCGGATAAAGCCCTAGCACAAGATTTTATCAAAAAAGGAATGATTATTTATAATGAAAATATGAAACAAGTTCAAAAAGAATTAGATCATTTTCTTCAAGACGATAATAGTTTAAATGGTACAGCTATGCGTGATAACTGGTTTCCTCAAATTGAAGCTGATGTTTTTATATCACATTCTCATAAGGATCAAAATATTGCATTAGGATTGGCTGGTTGGCTTAAAGAACATTTTGGACTTACTGCATTTATAGATTCATCTGTTTGGGGATATGCAGGTGATTTATTGAAGGAAATTGATGATAAACATTGTTTACAGAATAATGGTAATTATAGTTACCAAAAAAGAAATCACTCGACAAGCCATGTTCATATGATGTTATCTACAGCTCTTACTATGATGATGGATAAGACAGAATGTTTAATATTTATTAATTCTCAAAATTCGATTGAAACCAAAGGTGCAATTGAACAAACAAAATCTCCATGGATTTACCTTGAAATTGCTATGTCAAAATTAATAAGAAAAATCAAACCTGAAAGAGAATCAGTAATAATACATAAAGCATTTGAAGATCTTTCAGAACAATTAACAATTAATTATAACCTGGATTTAAATCATCTTGCTGACATAAATTATAATCACTTGATTAGTTGGTACAGCACGTTTACAGAAGCAATTAATATTACTAAAGGGCAAGTACACCCATTAGATGTACTATATAAGCAGCATGGTTTCATTGAGAATTTAGATATTATAAATGAAATTATGATAGTAAGATAGGGGGATAGTATGGAAGGTAAATTGAAACATCTTGAAATGCTTCAAAATACTATAAGCAGAATGGCAAATAACTCCTTTTTACTAAAAGGGTGGACAGTTACACTAGTTGTTGGGTTATTTGCATTTGCAAATGTGGAAGAAATGGAATCCAAATTTATAATATTAGCATTACTTCCAACACTTTCTTTTTGGTTATTGGATGGCTTTTTTCTACATCAAGAATGGTTATTTCGTACACTGTATGACTATACTACAACTTTAGATCAAGATGATATTGATTTTCTGATGGACCCTATTTCTTTTAATACAGAAGAACGTAGTTGGAAAAACGCTATTTTTTCAAAAACCTTAAGACTATTCTATTTACCAATTTTATGTGTAGTGATTATCGCAATTGTTATTAGTTTTATGGATACCGATTGTAGTATCCTACTAGCAAAATTAATAAATTCATAAAATTACAGGAAAAAGCTCATAAATTGGGTTTATCTTACTACAGAAGATAAACCCAATTAATCTTTTACTGAATATTTATGAAAATGAATTGATTTTTAAAGCAATAATATTGGTATGAGTAAGGAGGTTTTTAATAGTGAAATTAAATAATAATTTAAGAGAAAGATTAATTGAGAAAGCTGCTACATACTTTAGTGATGTTTATAATAAATGTCAGGAGAATGTTGGTGCTGGAAAGGTTTCAGAAAAGGAAATAATTATAAAAATGCATGAGGAATTTGAGACTCTTAGTAATGCATGGAAGACAGAAACCAATAATAGAGTATTTATGACTTCATTTTTTACGCACTTACAACCACAAGTTGTTGAGGTCATTCAAGATTCTGCTGGACCAAAGGACGCAAAAAAAGGGTGTGAAATTGGAGATATATTAGTTATTCATGTTGAGATGGATCAAAGTGGATTTCCATCAAGTAACTCACTTTTATATCAAGTAAAAGTGACTGATACAAGTTATAAAGATTTCGAAATCCAAGAAAAACTATACACAGAATGGCCATTATTTCGTTTTAAAAATCCGTATTCAGAGGAGACTTACAATGTAGTAGATGAGCCAGGGGCTCATGAGGGTGCAAGATTTCTAGAAATACATAATGAAATAAAAGATGTCGATTATCCCTCAAAGAATAGATATAGGGTGAATTTACCCAACGGGTCAATAGAGGAATCTTCGTTTATAGAACAAATTGTTGATATTATACAATTCAAAGAGGGCAGAAAGATTATTACAGACACAACAACTCCTGCTCTACCGATTGATCAAAGTTGGACAGAAACAGTTCACAAAGTCATTGATTATGCACATGCAAAAAAATATGCAGGGCGGTTAGAACGAAGTATTGGGGCAAAAGTTAGTCCTAAAGGAACGATGTTACTTTTAGAGAAATTTAGGTGTTGTCCTAAATACTCTATATTTTCTTTAAAAAATAGTGACAACAACTACCCTATAACTTTTCATAACAACCTTAATGAAAATGGTTTTAATAATGGTATGTTAGTAATTCTAATATTTTCATCAAATAGCGAAATTGCATTTGTGGACCATTCAATGCAAAAATCATAATGTAGATCGGGTAATAAGTGGCATACTTGGTGCCCAAATGTTAAAAATTCGAAATCACAAGAGAATGCTAGAAGTCAAGAACCTTGATTTATTAATATTTGTGGGTACATATAGATACTAGAAACACAGGTGACAGCAAAATTTAAAACTGCTTGTATTATATATAAGTAAGGTGAACAAGGCTACATCATTAATAATAAAAATAAATGTCTACAATCAGCAGTCCAGACACGTAGAGGTAGTATCGCAGATGATTTTAAAAAATTTAGCAGGTTCCCGATAAGGGGAAATCCTGCTTCTATTCAAATGTTGGGGCGGCAAATCGGTAATGAATAACCGGTGTGCCGTCTTCTTTTACATCAATCCGATTTATAAGACGATGTAAGATTTCAGGTGTTAATTCATCAAAGTTAAGAAAATGAAGAAGCTCTTGTTTAAGCTTGTCGATATTATCGATCACTTGTTCACTTTCAAGCATCAATAACATTTCATTTTTCTTTCCGACTAGTTGGATCATTTCGGTGTTGTTATCCTCGACCATATCTAAATATTCATCATGTTTGATATTTTCATCAGCTAGCATTTTGATGAAATTCTTCTTACGATTCTTCAACACAGCGATTTGCTTAATGAGTTTATCAAGCTTCTGCTGCAAATCCTCCTTTGATTTCTTCGACTTTGCTTCAAGCTCTTTCAAGTATTGCTCTTTATCGATTTCTTGGACTAGTGTTCTAATATCATACAAAATCGTTTCTTTGAGAAAATTCTCTTTGATAGTATGGGCGCTACAAGCCTTTTTACCATGACGAGCATAATTGCCACATACATAACCATTTTGGAGGTTGCTTCGAAACCACATTCCCTTACTACAGTCAGCACAGAAAAGGATGTTCGTAAATAAGTGAAGCTTCGGGGCTGTAATAAATTTCTTCCGTTGCTTCATCAGATTTTGTTGTACCGCTTCAAATATATCCCGTACCTGAATAGAAAATAATAATTTCAAAACGACTTGTCTACTTATAAAGATGCTCTCAATCATTCAGTATATTTAAGTAAGAATATGGTATTATTTAGAGTAGATTAAATAATAAGAGAAAAATAAATAATCTGATTAGTAAAGGTCTAATGTTAAACAATTATTTATCTGAAATGGTTAGTATGTGAGGTATGTAAAATGAATCATTTAACACCGCAAGCGGAGGGTAACTTAGTAGAAAGACTAATACAATTGAAACTTAGTGAAAAACAATTTAATGAACTTGCTAGATGTATTGGTGAGTATCCACAGAATATATTCTCTAACCAATATACTAATGAACAAAAAGCGGAGGCAATTGTGAGCCGAGCGAATCAGAAAGGAAATTATCATTTAATTGATGAAGAATTAAAGAAAATGTTTATTCCCCCTACGGCTTCAATTAATACAACTGGTATTAATACTTATTTAGCTATTGGCTTTGGTAAACTCTACCAAGATTTATTAAGTTCATTAGAAAAAGTTGAGGTAACTGATAATGGACAAAGTGAAGGGTTTCCTAATGGTAGTTTTGTTAAACATATGGAATTTAAGGCTAAGTTAAGATTTAAGGCTAAATTTAAACCGAGTACTAGGAAGTTGGGGATTGAACAAAAAAATGATAACTCTGTATTGCAAAGAAAAGCAAAAAAATTAGGGTTTCAATCATATCGAGATATTGATATTAAAGTTAGTCAGCTTTACCAAGAGGTTCTAATTGAATATCCAGTAGAAAAGTTCTCACCTGAAATGAGGCTTAATGAATTATTGAAGAAATTATACTTATTTCTACCCGAAGAACATAGAAAAAATATTAATACAACTAACTATTTATATGGAATAGTCTTTGGAACAACAGCACAATGTTTAATATTTAATGAATAACGGAGTGAACTATGAAAAGAGATTTGGAATATGAGCATAAATTATATGAAATAGAAGAAAGTAGGGAAATAAATGGATATATACTACTACTTCTGCTTAATGAGCTAGAGGAATGTAACATCGAACAACTGGCCGTTTCTTTTTATTTATATAGATTCACCAATGTTTTAGTTGGAATATTATATAGCGCGAAATTGGAACAAGAATTTTTAAATGATTTACCTGAACGAGAAATGTTTAATTTAGATACAATATTAATGCCATTCCTAACTGAAAAATACAACGAACGCTTTAAGAAAGGTGTGACACAGTTATTATCTCGTTCGTTAATTAATGTAAGTGAAAGTAAAATAACACTTAATCGAACTAAATTAGCTTATTCTACTAATGGATTAGAAAAAGGTGATTCAATACTTCAGTTAAAAGTTAAGTTAATTTCAAAAGTAATCAGAGAGTTTGAGATTAGTAAATTAAATAAAATAATTTCAAAAATAGTTGGTGAGTGAAATGGTTAAATTATTTATAAATTATGTCGGTACATTACCAATTAAGGGTAAAGCTGATGTGGGTTTACGTAAAGGCTTAAATGTTGTTTTTGCTGAAAAAATATTAGATGGTGAAAATAGTGGACCAAGAAATAGCTTAGGAAAGTCTACTTTTGTAAATTTAATAGACTATGGTCTAGGAAGTAACTCTTTCTTTCAAAAACGTCAAGTTAAAGCTCGTAAGGAACTATTAAATTATTATTTAATTATGGAAGTTTCAATTAATGAATGCGAATTTACTTTAAAGAGAAAATTAGTTGATTCTACTGAAAATTTAATATATAAAGGTTGGATAAAAAATGATCTTTTAAAAAATAATAATATACAACCTATAGTTGGCCCATCGCTTGATGACTATAAAGAGTTTATCGAACTTGAACTTCTTCAAAAAAATAATTACATTAATGACGAAAAACTTATAAGCTTGAGAAGTTACATACCCTTTATAATTAGAAATCAAGTTGATGGATTTTCAAATATACAAAGGCCAATGGGAATTAGTGAAGGAGCACAATTTGCTAGATTCCGTTCTGAATTTTTTGCTGGGTTAAGTACATTAAGAAAAATAGAACTTGAGCAAGAGCTTCTAGAAGCTGAAGAAAAAAGAAAGCAAGCTGCTCAAGATTTTAATACGATAGCTAAATATTTAAAAAAGAAAGAATCAATAGCCAATTCTGAAAATGAATACATTGATTATGAAAGTAAAATTCAACAAATCTCAAATGAAATTAGTTTATTGAAACAAAACTTATTGGAACGAAATAATGATGAAGCTTTACTACGTAACGAACTAAAAGAAATTGAACAAAGACTTTTTATATTAGAATCAGAGGTTAGTTTCAATGAATCTAGAATTCTAAATTACCAAGCTACTATTAATGATATTTATAAAGAATTGGATTCTTTTAATCTTTATACAAAAGCATCAGATTTTTTTAGAGAATACGATTTAGAAATATGTCCAACATGTTTAAGATCATTTGGAGATAATGCAATGCCAGAGGAAGGCTTTAAAGAAGATAGTGATAGTATTTCTCTTATACAAGAGATATTGAAGAACGAAATAAGTGATTTACAGAATGCTATAGAAAATATGAGAGTACATATTGATGAATTAAACACAATTAAAAGTGAGCTGAATGATACTAAATCACGACTTATAGAAAAATTAAGTAATTTTACTGCGAGTATAATTACAGAATTAAATGATAAAGAACATAGATTAGATAATCTAAAGCAAGAACAAGCTGAAATTCTATATCTAAATGGTATTCAAGAAGACCTTGAAGAATATAAAAGTGACCTTAATATCCAAGTTAAAAAGAAAAAAGAGATTAATCAAAAGATTGATACAGCTAATTTAGAAATTGAGGAAAATAAAGATAAATTAATCCAAGTTTATGATAAAGTAGTTAGATATTTGTATAATAATACAAGACAAGGAATATTAAAATTTAGTCCTAAAGCGAATAATATTGAAGTTGAAATTGCATATATTGATTCGGAAGATAATGTTGATAGTGGAGCAGCGGCCCAGAATGTTAAAGTTATAGCATTTGATTTAGCATTATTAGAGCTATCCATAAATAATTCAACTTATCACCCAAAATTATTAATTCACGATTCACCAAACGTGAATGATATAGATATTGATGTATATCATAATATATTCTCTTATATTATTGGATTAGAAGAAGCAGAATTAGAAAAGAAAGGAAAAGTAGATTTCCAGTATATTATTACTACAATTTCTAAACCAGAAGAAGTATTAAATGAACATATAATTTTACAGTTAGATACAGGTGATGAAGGAGGAAAATTATTTGGCTTTACTTTTTAATTTATCATACGAAGATCAAGATAAGATGGTGAATTTCCTTACTGCTAAGTATTCTGATACAGAAATTCTAAGTATATTAAGGAACTTGGGTATAAATAAAGATAGTATATATAACAAATATACCCCCAAAAAAATTAATTGTGAAAACCTTGTTGAAGCTATTATGCAACAAGATCTTTCGGAGAAACTTTTACTATTACTTCAATCACAGAAATTCTATAGACCTAGTTTTTTAGAAGAATTCGGTCATTTAGAATATTTAATTAGTGAAAATACTTTTCAAAATAATACTACCCAGATATATAATCTAATACCTAGTAATAATACGATGCCTATAAATGAATGGATAGATTCTTGTAAAACAAAAGTGGTGTTAATTTTAGGAAAAGATTCTCCAACTGAATACTTGGAAAAATTACAAGAAATTGCAAACATAGTAGAAAGAAAAGGATATCAACCTATTTTAATAAAAAAGCAACCAGAAGTAGAGACAATAACGAACGAAGAAAAGATGTTAGCTTATGCTTCTTTGGCTCGATTTGTATTAATAGAAAAATCTGAAGCTGCTGGACAAATCGATGAAGCTAAAATCTGTGCTTTTAATCGACTACCTTCAATTTGGATTCAGAAAGAAGGAGTTGGAGATACTTGGATGCAGGGTGATTACGAAGTTGATTTTAAAAATGTAAAAACTTTTAAATATGAAGATATTTCACTTGAGCAATGTTTAGACCAGGGAATTAATTGGGTTGAGGGGTATCTGAAAGAGAAAACAGCTCACCTTAACGCTTTGTATCCGTGGAGAAGCGAACAATAAAATTAAAAGCAATTTCTATTGCGAATAATTTTTAAACTTAACAAATTTTGTGATAAAGGCTTCCGTTAGTTTGTGTAAACTATTAGAAGCCTCTTTTATTTAGATCAAATTTCGATAGATCTTTGTAATATTATTCTGCTGGATTCGAATCATAAACTTTTTTTAAAACTTAGAGAGTAGGAAAGTTTACAAATATCTTAATGGTATAAGCTATATTTTTAGCAGAAAAAGATTTATATAAAGGGGAAAACAATATGACTGAGTGGAAAGATGGATTAACGAGGGTAGAACTTTATGACGCAATGATGGAGCTTTTTTATCGAGACTTGGAATCCTGGTTTAATGCAGGAACATTTTATTGTGATAGTTGTGTTGATGATTTTATCGAACAATGGCCAGGAATATATAACAGAGATTTAGATTTTCAAAGAAATTTCATTTCACTAGATATATTTTATAGTGGTGGGCGGATTCAAGACTACTTCACTAAAGAAGAATTTTTTGACTTATCAGGGTATATAAGATGTCCTAACTGTGGTGATTCTCTTTCAGGACATATGTGGCCATATGATTTGAATTTTGATGTTCCAGATAATTTTGATTCTAATGTCCATGAGATTGCAACCCTTGCAGAGAAAACGCCATTTCTCTTAATGCTTCATCCATTTGCTAAGGAAGTCTATACTGAAATTGAAGTGATTTCAAAAAGCATTGAGCCTTCGCTATTACCAAATCCTCTTTACAGAGCAAGAGTATACGAAAATGAACATGATTATACCAGTAAGGACTTCTTAGCCGCACCAAATAAATATATAGTAGAAGGCAGATACAACCATGCCGGTAAACAGGTGCTGTATTTAGCTGAGGATGATCTAACATGTTATCTTGAGATGCGGAAACCCTCTATGGGCATAATGCTTGCGAAAATTGAAATCATAAATCCATTAAAGGTTTTAGATTTAATGGCCGAAGATTTGGAGGACAACCATTTCGTACAGGCAATGCAACTTTCATCGCTAATGAGTTCACCCGTTGAAGGCGAGGGTTGGTATAAACCTCACTATGTATTTACCCGCTTTGTTGCAGATGCAGCATTATCAGCAGGCTTTGACGCGATTCGGTATCCAAGTGTGCGTTCAAATACAGGCAATAATATCGTAGTTCTAAATTATGAAAAACTAGAAGGACAGTTTCACGTAATTGATTTCAATTATGTTACAGAAGCTGATTTTTTAACAAAGCAAAAAAAACAAAGAGGATTCTAACGGTAAACAACAACAAATATGCTAGTTCAATCAGATCGATTACCATAATTTTATAAGATTATGGTAGCAATAATTCACAAGAAATTAGGAGAAACAGTAATTTGCTTTGGAAGTTAAATAGAAAGAAGTATAAGGATGTTTATGTAACGCTAGAACAATTAAAAGTAAAAGCTAACTATGCTAATAAAATTAATATTTATGTTGATTACTTTGACAAGTCTTATAGCGGTACAGCATTATCAAAAAGTACTATACTCCTTTCAAGAAAATTAGTTAAACTGTATGATGATGAACAAGAAACTCCTTTAAAAAGTATATTAGCTCTTAAGTTTGCTCATTTAATTAATGGTGATTCGATAAAACAGATGAAAAGTGATAGAAAGCATGATATACATACCGTAAGATTAATTAATATTATCAAAGAAATTAGAGCTGAAATTGTGGGTGCAAATCTTATTGGATTTCTTCCAAATGAAATAAATGAAGCACAAAATATTTTAATGGAAAAGAATGGTGGGACAAAAAATATTAAAGTTGCTTATGAGGCTAGATATCCTACTAGAATCCAAATTAAATATTTTGCTAAGAGGTATTCTAATCTAACTAAAAATGTAATTTATTATTTTATTAGTAGTTACTTTAGACATATGGATATCAAAGATAAAACTAGACAAGAAGAAATTAAGGTGAAAGTGGAGGCTAGGTTTCTCTAAAAGATATTAGATAGTGAAACTACATCTTGTCTAATTATTTACAAATATTATAAAAGAGTTTTGTTTGTTACAGTATGCTTTTACTAGCACCCTATGTGCTACAATATAAACTCTTGATATGTAGAACTCATTTTAAAGTTGGATTTAAAAAGACATTGTAGGGAAAAGAGACTTAGTGACTAAATTACTTGATCGTGTAAAAAAGTATTCTCTTGACTTTTTTGAGAAATTAATCTTTGGTTATTAGTTGGCATGGGGATATGGAGGTTCGAATAGTGATGTTGAACAAGCTTAAAGATTAAAAATATTTAAGGTAAACACTGCTACATAATTGTCTGCGGTCACTAATCAAGCCATGTGGAGTGCATAGTGCAGTTTGGTTTATAATTTAATTGTTACTTTACCAGTCTGTGTCATGAAGGCGCTGGGTGTAGAGAATCTCCTCATCACGAATGCATGCGGTGCCATCAATACAAGTTTTAACCCAGGAGATTTAATGTTAATTACGGATCATATTAATTTAGTTGGTACCAATCCATTAATTGGACCAAATTATAATGAGTTAGGAACTCGTTTCCCTGATGTTTCACAAGTATATAATCGTGAATTACGAACTATTGCCGTTACTGTAGCAAAAGAACAAAACATCACATTGCAAGAGGGAGTGTATGCTTGGTGGAGTGGTCCAGCTTACGAAACTCCAGCTGAGATCCGTATGATTCGAACATTAGGAGCGGATGCTGTTGGGGTGTCAACTGTCCCAGAGGCAATTGTAGCGGTTCACGGAGGAATGAAGGTACTCGGTATTTCTTGTTTAACCAATATGGCATGTGGGATTCTCGATCAACCATTAAGTCATGATGAAGTCATTGAAGTGGCTGCTATGGTAAGAGAGAAATTTATCAAACTAGTTAAAGAAACCATTACAAGAATGTAATCCATGATAGTTTCATGCTGACTTTTTATCATCATGATAAAAAGTCAGCTGATGATATATACGATGGGTAAAATAGTAGAAGAGCCCATACAATTCAAAGGCCAGAGTCCCATGAATAATACCTCCTTCTCGTGTTTGATGGAAGGAGGTATTATTAACGGTTTTATTAATGTAATTGTATTTCTTAATCGTTAGTTGTTACATTTCGTTGAGCAAAAACTTTTTTTACAATTTTAAGAGCATTCAAGACACGCGGGAAGCCTGTATAGGGAATCAAGTGCACGATAGTTCCAACAATTTCTTTTGGAGTTAAGCCAATTGTAAGTCCCGTGTTGATATGCAATTCCAATTGCGGCTCCGTACCCATAGTTACAAGAGAAGAGATTGTGGCAATGGTACGTTGCTCATTCGTTAACCCCTCTCGTGAATAAATATCTCCAAAAGCAAATTCAACAATATAGCTCTCTAAATCAGGTGCCAGTTCTTTAAATTCGTCTACAATATTCATGTGTGTTCCAATTTCCTTGTTATCTGTTAAAGTATACTCCTTTATAATATCTAAACCTTGTTGGTAACGAGTTTTTTCCACGTTTTTTTCCTCCTAAAAAGTTATTCGTATCTGACAGAAATAACTATAACGCAGGTTTTATTAATCGTAAAATACATATAACTCATGCGTTACATTCCTTTTTTTCATGATTAAAAAGGTAATTCAGCTGAAATATACTTGATAAATTCACGAACTGCAGGTGACGCATGTTTTCTTTTTTTTGATATAAATCCTAAACTCCAAGGAATGCTTGGATTTTCGATGGAAATCACCTTGATTAAGTCTTGATTAACTTTTTTTGCAATGGGTTTTGGACAAATCGAAATGCCTATGTTTTCGCCAATCATTTCACTAATAAAACCCCACTCAGAAATTTCATAGACAATTTTCGGACGAAAACCAGCTCGTAGGCATTCTTGAATAATAAGGTTATAAATAAGTTCTTGGTTAAATAAGATAAAGTTTTCATTTTTTAACTCACATAATTCAACTTTTTCCCTTTGTGCTAATGGATGGGTAGTGTGGACGAAGAGCGACAGTTCTTCATTAACAAAGGGAATCACATCAAACTCCTTTTCATCCACCGGCAGCATTACCACACCAAAATCCAATATTCCGTCTCTGACATCCTGTTTAACCTTATTTGAATGATCTTCAAAGATTTTTATTTTTATATCGGGGTACAGGTTATTGAACCCTTTAATGATTTTTGGGAAAAATAAAAACCCAATTATTGGAGGTATGCCGATTTTTATTTTTCCTTTTTTTAAGTTCATTAAATCATATAGGTGGATAGATAAATCATTTATCGATTCCATAATAATCTCGCCTTCCGCCAAAACGATTTCACCTGCGTCCGTTAATTCAATTTTCTTTGCGGAACGGTCAATTAGTTCTACTTTTAATTCTTCTTCCAAACTTTTCACTACTTTACTTAGGGTAGACTGTGACAAGTGGAGGGATTTGGAAGCTTCGGTAAAACTTTTGTATTTGGCTACTTCTATAAAGTAAGTAAGGTGACGTATGTCCATGAATGTAATCTCCAATCTATGAAAAAAATGCATATTTTCTATTCCTATTATTCATTTTACTCATATAAACTTAAGATGTATACTAAGTGTGACGAATTTGTGAACAAAATTTTAAAATGCTAGGAGTGAAATCGGATAACAAAGGATTCCGTAATGACTGGCGCAATTATGGTTGTTACAGCAGTTAAAACAGACGGGAAATGAAATAATTATTTTTATTTATTTCGAATTCGAGATATTTTAATTAAAAACTTATTTAATTGAATATATATTTCCTAATGCAGCAGAAGTACGTTGTTTAATGGGAATCCGAAAGGTACTGGTAGGATTATTTTTTAAAAATAAAGGGGAAAAAAGTAGAAATGGATCTATTAGGTTTGCTGGGAATATTGTTAGGTATACTAACAATCATTCTCTTTATTATTAAAAAGTTCAATATCATCATTGCTGCACCCATAGCGACGATTGTCGTGTTGCTGTTTAACGGGGTACCAATACTCGAGACAGTATTTGGCAAAGAAAATTCTTATATGACGGCACTTGCAGGGTTTGTTGCATCAAATTTCGCTATATTCTTATTAGGTTCTATATTAGCGAAATACATGGATAAAAGTGGGGCAACGATTTCAATTGCAAATAAAGTATTGTCTGTGGTAGGAACCAAGGACCCGTACAATGCATTAGTGGCATTATTTATTATTTCTGCCATTCTTACTTACGGTGGTATTAATGTATTCGTAATCATATTCGCATTAATTCCAATGGCTAAACCAATCTTCAGAAAACTTAATATTTCGTGGAAATTAGTTACCATTCCTGTGTTTGGTGGGACTTCAACATTCACGATGACGATGTTGCCTGGGGCACCTTCATTACACAATATTGTGCCTTCAACGGCTTTGGGAACCACATTAACCGCTGCTCCGGTTATCGGAATCGTAACTTCCATCGTAGCAATTGTCTTCATACTAGTATTTATGAAATTCTCGTTGTCCAAAAGCTTGCGTAAGAACGAGACATTTAATGCGGATGAGAAGGATGAAAGTAGTAATGCGGCAACTGAGCGTGAGCTTCCATCATTCATTATCAGTTTACTGCCTATCATCGTGTTATTAGGCATAATATTACTATTTAGTTCTGTAAGTAACATCATTATTGTCGCTTTAATTGTTGCGATCGTATTGAGTGCAATATTATTCCGTAAACAAATTGAACAGCAAAAAGAGGTATTAAATCAAGGTGCTAACGAATCGTTATCATCAACGATAACAACTGGTAGTACAATTGCATTTGGTAGCATTGCTACAAGTGTTCCTGCGTTCAAGGGTGTATTTCAATTGATTCAATCTATTCCTGGTCCTCCTGTACTCTCATTAATGATTGGTACAGGTCTGATAGGCGGTATTACTGCTTCAGCTGTTGGAGCAATTGGCATTTCTGTTGCGAATTTTGCCCCTATCTATTTGGAAATGGGATTAGATCCGGAAACGGTTCACCGTGCAATCGCAATCGGATCTGGAGCTCTATCAATTGTTCCTTACTCTGGATTCTTGATTATATTTAACAATTTAACGGGATTAACTATGAAAGACACCTTCAAAAATGGATTTATCAGTATAAGTGTTACCCACTGGATCGCAATGGCCGTTATCGTTATCATGGCCCTCTTAGGTTTAGCTTAACTATGTAACTTTAGCAAGTTTTCATGCTTGTTATCAATGATTCAACTATAACGAGGCATCAAGAACATTATTCTAAAGTTATTTATGTGATAGATTTAATTACTATAATTTAAAAGTATAAAATTAGGAGGAATATATCATGAGTAAAAAAATTGGATTTGTAGGATTAGGTACAATGGGCTTCCCGATGGCCGTTAATTTAAAGAAAGCTGGTTTTGAAGTAATCGGTTATGATGCCTTTAAAGGTGTTTATGAGAAAGCAAGTGCTGCTGGAATAACCATGGTAGAAACTTTAAAAGAAGTGGCGGAACAAGCTGACGATGCGATTATCTCAATGGTTCGTGACTATGCCCAAAATGTTGATATTATTTTTGGTGAGAACGCTATCTTATCTGCCAAACCTAAAAATAAAACAATTATTGTTATGAGTACACTTGACCCTGATACAATGAATCAATTAGGTAAAAAAGTCGAAGAAGAAAGTGATTTGAGATTAATTAGCGCTGCGGTAAGCGGTGGTGCTTCAGGTGCTCAAGCTGGAACATTATCGATTATGACATCAGGTTCAGAAGACATCGTGAAATCTTTCCAACCATACTTTGATGCGATTGGATCCAATACATTCTACTATGGCGAGGAACCAGGCAACAGCCAAGTAGCAAAATTAGTTAATAATATGATTTTAGGTATTAACATGAATGCTTTAGCTGAAGGACTTAAATTAGGGAATCACTATAACTTACCTCAAGAAGAGTTATTAAACTTATTAAAAGTTAGTACAGGTGATAGCTGGGTTGTTAGAAATTGGAGCGATATTTCTGAATGGACAGCAGACACTGCCTTGGCTGTTTTACTTAAAGACTTAAAAGCGGCTTATAACGAAGGGCTTAAACATAATGTATCCTTACCATTCAATGCCTTATCATCTACACAATTATTTGACTCTATGGGAAAAGAGAAACCAAAAGCCTAATAATTGAAAAAAGTAACACTTAATTGGTTGATTATACAATCTCACTAATAGGAAAGTGTTCTGTGTTGAACAGAATGGTTTCCTTATTTGTTTATTTCTTGCTGTTTTAATAGGTTTTGTTCTAAGAAAACGCCCTACATGGTCGGCTTTAAACGGAGCTTTAACTAGTGTTTTTGTCATCAATCATTACCCTCTTTCTAAGAAATAAAAAAACCCACTTCTAAAAATAAGAAAAGGGGGAAGTCCATAACCAAAGCTCTTCTTATCTTCAAGCATTCACTACTAGAATTGGCACAGTACTATTGATAAGTCTGCTGCCGAGGCTTCATAGGGCCAGTCCCTTGCCTCTCTTGATAAGAGTATTCTTGCCTATTTAATTTCCTGTTAAGTTACGCATATTCAGATATCTGTCAACAAATAACTACTACGATACCGCTTTCTTTTTAAATGCGAATAATATATTATTTTTTTATTTATAATGTTCGTGTTTAGCTAAAAATATATACTTGTAATCGTTAAGAATATAGGATAATATAATCAAAATACAAACGATAGGGGTTGTGTTAGGTGTTTGGTACCCAGACGAAAAAAGTGATGTTACTTGGTTCAGGTGAACTTGGAAAAGAGACAATCATCGAGGCTCAGCGTTTAGGGCTGGAGACCATTGCGGTTGACCGTTATGAAAACGCACCGGCCATGCAGGTGGCCCATCGTTCTTATGTAGTGGACATGCTTGATGGAGAAGAACTTCGTAGAGTGATAGAACGAGAGAAACCAGATTTGGTGGTTCCCGAAATCGAGGCGATTGCAACAGAAACATTGGTGGTTCTTGAAAATGAAGGTTTCCGTATCGTACCGACAGCTAATGCCGTGAACCTGACCATGGATAGGGAAGGAATTCGCCGATTGGCAAGCGAAGAACTTGGGCTTCCAACAGCGAAGTACGCCTTTGCGGACACACTTTACGAGCTAAGGAAGGCTGTACAGAAAATTGGGACTCCTTGCGTCATTAAACCTATCATGAGTTCTTCTGGAAAAGGGCAAACTATTTGCCGTTCGATAGAGGATGTAGAATGTTCATGGAATGAGGCGATTGCAGGTGGAAGAGGTAAAAAAGTCCGAATGATTGTGGAAGAATTTATCCATTTTGAGTCTGAAATCACACTTTTAACCGTCCGCTCCGCTTCTGGAACAACCTTTTGTGCTCCTATTGGGCACGTGCAAAAAGATGGTGACTATATTGAATCCTGGCAGCCGCATGCCATGTCAGATGAACAAATCCAAGAGGCTCAGGTCATCGCCAAAAAAATCACCGATGCACTTGGTGGGTATGGAGTTTTTGGAGTGGAATTATTTCTTTCTCCACATGGTGTCTATTTTAGTGAGGTGTCACCACGACCACATGACACGGGGATGGTTACCATGGTTACGCAAGATCTATCCGAATTTGCCTTACATGTAAGGGCGATTTTAGGCTATCCCATTCCAGATGTGCAGCTATTGAAACCTGGTGCAAGTCATACGATTAAGGCCAAAAAAGAAAGTAAGACTTACCAAATATCTGGAATCGCTGAAAGCTTATCCATCCCTCATACACAGGTTAGGGTATTTGGAAAACCAGAAACAAAAGTGGGACGACGGATGGCGGTAGTGTTAAGCAACGGAGAATCTGTAAATGAGGCTAGAGAACGAGCCGAATTAGCAGCTACTAAAATGATGGTGAAGTATGACGAATAACGCTTTGGAATCATCGGCAATAAGACTGTTAGTAGGTGTTACGGCATATCTCGTAGGCTTGTATAACGCTTCGATGTAATTGAACGAAAAAGGATTTTATGGTGTGTCATTTGGTCTTAGTTTATTTGCTGCCATAACGGTTCAAAAGAATATTAGAGATGCACAGAGGCAAGAGAAAGAGAGATTGAGTATATTCCGTTAATTTAACGGGGCTTATTCAATTATGTAAAAGTGTGCCACCTTCTACCCGATTACCGTTATAATACTTTTGTGTTCATGAATTTTCATGATATTCTAATGAAGTAGATTGAACAGGAGGTAGAAGAATGGCTATTGTTGATATTACTGTTATACCAGTTGGCACAGCCACACCAAGTGTCAGTGAGTTTGTAGCTGAGATACAAAAAGTTCTTCAAAAGTATGAAGGTAAAGTGAAGTTTCAATTAACTCCAATGAGTACTCTAATCGAAGGTGATTTAAAACTATTGCTGGAGATTGTTCAAGAACTTCATGAAGTTCCGTTTCAGAAAGGCTTGCAGAGAGTTTGTACGAATGTTCGAATTGATGATCGACGTGACAAGGAAAATACAATGGAGCGCAAGTTACAGTCGGTACAGTCAAAAATATAAGCAATATAAAACATTATAAAATTAATAGAAACCAGAACCAGAAACCACGAAAAATAATGAATGGTTTCTGTTTTTTTATTTTCTACAGCTTGCATTAAAATAATTGGGGAACCGATCCTTAGATAAAACAGAAGATTTATCCATTATTGAAGTATTAGATTTAGACGAAAATAAAGGGATAATGTCTGATATTTCTTTTAAAGTTACCTATAATCAAATGGTTACTTGGTTAGAAAAGATGAATACCGATCATTCAGCAGCAAAACAATACTTAACAATATTTCCAAAAGAGGTTCATGATAGTGATTTTTTGGATATATATTATCAAAATCAAGCAAATTATGCAGTTCCTGTAATAAGCATATAGGGAATAATTATAAAAAGTAAGTCAGAAAGTTCAGGACCTTTCGATTCGTTAAAGAGTGTAGTTATATATAATAATATTATGTTAACTAAAGTGTGAACCGAAATCAGATTCAGGGACCAGCATAAATCTGTGGGTTTAATTAGCGATTAAAAAATGATGTAAATGGCAGTAAATTTAATAGATACCTCAATGACAGCCCCAATTTTAAACTCTTGAATCCGTTAATTGAAGAACTTAATCTTACTTTTTTACTGCTTTTGTCAGAAATAAATAAAACTAAAGAGATAAGAAAATAGCGTAAATCAATTTTCACACAACCAATACATCCCGTTAAGTAATCATAAATAGCGAATAAAAGCAGAAATATTGAATTAACTAAACAGCGAAAAGAATACAATGCCACAGCACAGTGGATTTCTGTACAAAAAGGAAATCTTAAAGGCATTCCTTTTTATGAAGCCAATGGTTTTAAATTCCAATATGAAGAAGAGGAAGATAGCTATATTTCCTTAAGGTATAATCGACAAATATAATCGATTGTCTAATGGGTCTTCTTCAACTAAAGGGTGCAAGAGTTAAAGATCCATCTGCCATTTTCGGCAGCCTTTTTTTTATTGTGCTAATGGGCAGATTTCTTCAAGAAAAAGAAGTGCTTTTTTTATTGAAGTAGGAACAGAAAAGTTAAATGAAAAAGAATATATTATTAATATTAGGAGATGATTTTTTGGTTAGTCTATTGGAAAACATATTCCAAGTATCGGCAATAATACTACTCCTATGTTCATTCTATTATTATAGACATTTTAAAAAATTAAGAGAGAAAGAAAATTAACCTTATTCGAATTTTCAATTTATGTAGTAACTTAAGTTGCAATTTATCTTTGTGCAGGTAGTTATCTACTTCTGTTTTTGGATAGGAATTTTGGATAGAAATTATTAAACAAACGGGGGCGATTCTTCAATATTGAAGGATCGCCTTTTTCCTTATTCAAGTAACGAAGCAGAATAGGTAAAGAAGGTACGCGACCTTTCTTGTTAAGTTAACGGATTAGCACTATTAAAAGTAAATTCAATTACAAGGGTTATGAAATCCTGCGAATAAGTGAGCATTCGAGAGATATTCGTATCAAACTGAGGGAGTTGAAGAAAAGATTAAATGAATAAGTTGATAAATTGCCTTTAATAAATAGAAAAACCCTTCTCGAATTATGAGAAGGGCTATTTTCATTATGTACTTTGGGAAAATTGTTCATTCCCAGCTTTTTTATTAATCAATTTTCCTAATAACGGCATGAACCAACGATCCAATCCCAATTTTCCAGCATTTATTCCTGCCACAAGAATAAACATTCCTAGTAAAACCATTTGGGGATTTGTACTTGTTGTTCCTGATAACATATAAGCAAAGTTCATTGTAAGCCCCATTAGTATAGAAAATGACGTGAAAATACCCAAAATTAATCCTAGACCTACTAAAAATTCTCCCCAAGGAACTATTACATTAAAAAGATCAACGTATGGTAATGCAACCTCTTTTAAAAAATTTCCCCACCAAGGTTGAACAGCAGGGTGTTCACCAGACATATTTTTTATTGCTCCATTAATAAAGCCGCTTGCATCAAATTTTCCACTAGAGATTTTTCCCCAACCAGCATTTAACCACTGCCATCCAAGATAGAGTCGAAGTACAGTAAGCAGCAATGATACATAACGATTTTCCTTTAAAAATTGAATAAACATAATAAAACCTCCTAAGTAAATGAAAACTATTATTATTGATATTGATTATCATTATCGATTATATTATTGGGATTATCAATAAGAAAAAGGGACCAAATGATTTTCAATTTTTAGTTAATTATCCCTATTAGAAGCTAGTTATTTTGCTATAAAACTCAATTCTATCCCCCTCTTGTCTTATTGTTATTTTAATACTAGCTTTTTATTGTTAAATGACGATTTACTTAATATTAAGATAATGTAAAAAAGGGGATGGAAGTCATTAATGAAAAGACAACCAGGACCTAAAAAAGCTCAATTACTAATCAATCTAGCAAAATCTTCAATTGGAACTGGACAAGCACTTGATGCTTATAAATTCCATCTAGAACAATTATTAGAAGAATATGACCTCGCTGTAAAACAACTCGAAAGAGTTGAACAACAAGTAAAAGAAGTTCTCAATCAAATCCCTTTCGCAAAGAAGCTGCTTATGATAAAGGGAATAAGTGAAATCTCATTAGCAGGTATATTAGGTGAGGCTGGAGATCTAAGTGGATTTTTAAATGGAAATTCTCTATTACGTCATGCAGGATTACATCTAGCTGAAGCAAGTTCTGGCAAGTGGAAAGGTCAGATTGTTATTTCGAAGCGTGGAAGGTCAAGACTACGACGTTTCCTCTACTTAGCAACCATGAGCCTTGTGATGAATAACCCTGAATTTAAATCCATGCATTCCCATAATGTGAAAATTAAGAAGATAAAGAAAATGAAATCAATCATGAAACTGATCGGTGAACTAGCAAGGATTTTTGTAGGAATAGCACGACGAAACGAGTCTTACTGTCCAAATAAAGTCCAAGTATTATCCCCTTTAGCAGCATAGGAATAAAACATTAGTTATATAAAATGTATCATTTAAAATAGTTAACTTTAATTTTGAATGTTTCTTATTCGTAGGATTTCAAATATGTACGGAGTACCAGGTTTATTCAACAAAAGGGCACTGTGACCCATCAGGTTAGCATAACT
>NZ_BAWM01000082.1 GCF_000759675.1 Neobacillus niacini
GACCAATTCTTTAAGGTACTTTCCGTCACTTTTCTCCCCAGTTGTTACCACTGCCGCTGTAATAATTCGTTCATCATTCATTGCGATATGTGTCTTAAACCCAAAGAAAGACGAGTCTGCCGATTTATGACCAACACGTGCGTCTGGATCGCTTGAATAGTTTAGTTGTTCTTCATAATCCTCTACTACTTCTTTTAAGACGTTCAACTTTTCTTTTACAGCTGGAATTGCAGCGA
>NZ_BAWM01000081.1 GCF_000759675.1 Neobacillus niacini
GTACCGTGAGGGAAAGGTGAAAAGCACCCCGGAAGGGGAGTGAAAGAGATCCTGAAACCGTGTGCCTACAAGTAGTCAGAGCCCGTTCATGGGTGATGGCGTGCCTTTTGTAGAATGAACCGGCGAGTTACGATTACATGCAAGGTTAAGTTGAAGAGACGGAGCCGCAGCGAA
>NZ_BAWM01000079.1 GCF_000759675.1 Neobacillus niacini
CACGGTGTACCACCGACTGTCGCACCCTTTAGGGGTAGCACTCATGGGAGATTAATCCTTTTTCTGGTTGTTGCGCCAGCTTTACCTGATTTCACTTTTAGTAGAAAGGTTCCACAACTCGATTTACCAGCCAATCTTATATACGATCCTTCTAGAGGCTCAGCCTTTTTTTAAAACT
>NZ_BAWM01000078.1 GCF_000759675.1 Neobacillus niacini
TTCTCTATTACGTCATGCGGGATTACACCTAGCTGAAGCAAGTTCAGGAAAATGGAAAGGTCAGATTGTCATTTCAAAGCGTGGGAGGTCCAGACTCCGACGATTCCTCTACTTAGCAACTATGAGCCTAGTGATGAATAACCCTGAGTTTAGAGCCCTCCATTCCCATAATGTGAAGGTAAAGAAGTTGAAGAAAATGAAATCAATCATGAAACTGATAGGTAAACTAGCAAGGATTTTTGTAGGAATAGCACGAAGAAATGAGTCTTACTGT
>NZ_BAWM01000077.1 GCF_000759675.1 Neobacillus niacini
AACAAGGCAAGTAGACCACTGGAACCTCCCCAGTAGCCCCTCTCAGAACCGGACGTGAACCTCTCGACTCATCCGGCTCCCATTATTCAGCCGCAGGCTTAATACCTAATTCCCAGTGTTTAAATAATTTGGGATTTTGTTTTGCAATTCTCCCCATCAAATGTTCCGCTCTCTTTTTATGTCGAGCTAGATTTTTGTATTTTCTTCTCGACCACATTATTAAGGCTTTATTGATATGCCTTAACGTTGAATACATCTCTGATTTGTAGAACTTGCCATAGTAATTAATCCACCCTATAATCTGTGAGTTAAACATATTCGATAGGTCCGTAAGGTCCTTTTCCGCTTTTAACTGTAGTCTCCAGTCCCTTACTTTTTGCCGAATTGATTTCTTAGATTTGTTACTAATCGCAGGTGTAAAGTTAATAAAATGCTTTCCCCATCTGTTCTTCGAACGTCTTGGTCTGAACGTATATCCTAGAAAATCAAACGAGATATTTTCGTGATTTTCTTTCCTATCTTCATCTTTACAATATACAATTCGTGTTTTGGTTGGATGTAGTTCAAGCTTACATACGTTCATCCTATTGTTTAATGATTCAAGCAATCTTGTTGCCTCAACTTCCGACTTACAGTGGATAACTGCGTCATCTGCATATCTAGCAAAAGGATTATTCGGATGGTTAATTGTCATCCATTTATCAAATGTGTAATGAAGAAATAGATTCGCTAGTACTGGACTTATGACTCCACCTTGTGGTGTACCAGACGTACGTTCTATTACACCTTCTTTTGTTTGAAAAGGTGCCTTTAGCCATCTATTAATATATAGTTTTACCCATTTATTGTTTGTGTGCTTTTCCACTGCTTTCATTAGTAACCCATGTTCAATGTTGTCGAATAAGCCTTTAATATCAAATTCTAGAACCCAGTTGTATTTCCAACACCTTTTACGGGTTATCTCCAATGCTTGAATAGCACTTTTATTGGGTCTATAACCATAAGAGTCCTCATGAAAGAAAGGTTCCACCGAGGGTTCAAAATACAGTTTCACAACCATTTGTGCAATTCTATCTGCAACAGTTGGAATTCCTAGTGTCCTAGTACCACCAGCTTTCTTTGGTATTTCTACAGCTTTTACTGCTGGAGGAAAGTAGCTTCCTGAGGACATCCTGTTCCATAGTTTATAGAGATTATCCTTTAGGTTCATTTCGAATTCTTCTATTGACTGTTCATCAATTCCAGCTGACCCTTTATTTGCTTTTACTCTTAGAAAGGCTTCATAAACCACCTTTTTAGATATCGCATATGGCTTTGTTTTATTCATAAGTTCCTCCCACTAAAATGGTTGACTTGTTAATAAAACTGAATAACATAACCCCTTTGCTCCACCTCCGTTAGGAGGTTTCATTACTACTACGAGTTATTCCGCCCCTATACATGGCATTGGTACTCTGATTCTTGTGGTGCTTCCACTTGAATTTCTCCCTTGGCATCCATGTCGTAGGTTCCCACGTTCCACACTCAAGCCTATATTAAGTTCACGCCGCCTTTATACCGGTCACCGAACGGACAGTAAACAGGTTTCCTCCGAACTTATCCTGAGTTAACGACTCCCCCTCAGTTTTGATGACATCCCTACGCTTTCGATACTTCTTCAGCGGTTCAATGGTTTTCGTCTCCTTAATATGTACCTGACAAAGTCTTGCTTTGCCTTTTCCTTAACGCTCAATACCATAGCTTTTGACTACAGCACCTTAAGGTGGTTTGCAATCTCTACCTGTATAGCGATTACGAGAGGCCTACTCTCATCTTGAGTACAGCATAACTTCCATATGTACTTACGCACACTTTGGTTGCTTTCGTGGCACACAATCATC
>NZ_BAWM01000076.1 GCF_000759675.1 Neobacillus niacini
CTTAGGGGGGACGGTGACTGAGAGGTCGCCCTCCTACCCGACAAAAGGGAGCGATAACTTCAAACCCTTACCTATCTGTATGAACAACAGAATGGATTTTTATGGTAGCATTAAACAAAAGGGAGGGGATAAACGTGCATAAAAAGAAATATTTTATTCTTATGCTACCTACGCTATTAATCGGGATATTTTTATTATACTTTCTTCCAGCAAATCAGAGACCTTATGTGTTTTCTGTTCCGATTGTTAGTTGTATAATTTATTACACGTGGATATATTTTGAAAGAAAACAAAAGGGAAAAACAAAATTGGCTTTTATTGAGCGGGTGCATTACTGGAACAACGGTAATGCTTTTTCTTATTGAAGTAAAGATGCAGTATAGCTTAACAAGAAATTTTTTTGGAACTTTTACAATAAATACCCGTCTAAGTGAGTAAGGGGGGTAAATATGAAGATTCAAAAACCTTTTTTAGTTCTGCTTTCTGTGTTTTTATTTTTAGTAACTGGTTGTGTGAGCGGAATAGAAAGCGAAGAACAAAAAATAGAAGTTCAAAAGCGGAATGATGAAAATAAATATGAAGATTATAAAGAGATTACTGATAAGGAACAAGTTCAAAATGTGAAAAAAATATTAGAAAAAGCTAATTGGGAAAATGCGAAAGTTGATATGGTATGTAGTGCTGATTATCGATTTATATTTCAATATAAAAATCCTAAAATAGAAGCGAAAGCAGTTTTATATGAACTTTGGATAAGTCCTAATAAAGATAAAGTAGAAGTTGTAAAAGGTGAAAATGAGTATGTTCAATTAAGTGAGGAAGATTCCGCAGTTCTATTTGAGATATTAACAGGAGAAAAATGGAACCTTTCGGCTTTTACTCTGACTGCTTGCCAAGAAAAGCAAGTGGATAATGACAATGGAATAGCAAATCAAGGTAAAATTGAGATGGAACCATTACAAGGATATATTGTTTTTCTTAAAGAAACTGATATAACTATATTAATCAGGGATGAGAATTTTAATATTCAAGATATTGACCTACCTCTTAAAGAATTACAGGATAGATATAATGACATTATGATACTAATTGTCGATAAGATTCCAAAAGACATTATATCAGGGGGAAAAGTAAAGCTAGGGGTTAGCAAAATTTTAGAATCGGACCCACCGAAGGTTTTTGTTACTAAAATCGTAAGAATAGATGCTTAATCTCTTTGAATTAATAAATGTCAAAATTAGCGAAACGAAAGGCATAATCATATTCAATAGAACTACTTATTCATAAGGCGTTCTATTTTTTTGAACAAGATTGTGAAGAAATGTACTTTAACTAACGGGTGCTAGAGTTGAATAAAGGGTTGCTACGGCAGCCCATTGCTTGTTGCACTAACGAAGCAGTTTTGTTTAAGAACGGGGATATATTTATTAGCCAATAAACAAATAAATCCATCCAAGAGGGATTCTCCAAGGATAGATTT
>NZ_BAWM01000075.1:0-2102 GCF_000759675.1 Neobacillus niacini
TTAAAACAGTATGGACTGCCAGATCCATTTTCATTCTCTGTGGTGCAGCGCCGATTTTGCGCTGCATGGATGGCTAACGGGTGCAAGAGTTAAAGATCGGAGCTGCCATTTTGGTGGCTTTTCTTATTGAGCTAACGGGGCAGGTTTGTTAAAGAAGAAGGTATTTATGTTTGATTTGTTGAACCTATAAATTATCTTATAGGAGGGGGAATTAAAGTGTCAGAAACAACAATGCAAAAAAAGACTATTAAAGAACTTGATGAAATAAGGTTAGTAGGTTTTCGAGTTTTGTGTTCTGATAACCAATTTTTAGTTGAAATACCAAAAGCGTCATTAAGATTGAGCGAGAGTATAAGCGAAATTAAACAGGTTGTTAATCCAATTGAACAATTTGGTGCATTTGTTGTAGAAAATGAAACTGCTGATGAAGATGGATATTGGGTTTGTGTTGAAGTAAAAGAGTACGAGGATATTCCAACTGATATGGTAACTCTAACCATACCACCTCAAAGATATGCTGTTATGAGACATAAAGGCTCTAATAATAAAATAATGGATGCATATAATGACTTACATAAGTGGATTGAAGATAACAACTATGTAAGGCTAAAAAATAAATGGCATATAGAAAGGTTTTATGATTGGAAGGATAAAGAAAAAGTAGATGTAGAGTTGTTAGACACCATTGAGTAAAATCTATTCAGCTAAACGGGTGCTTTGCTTCTATACGGAGCAAGGTATTTTTCTTCTTCAAGTAACGAAGCAGTTTAGCATTCCTGTAGATCGTTAAATATCAGGTTTGAAAAAAATAAGCCCCTCAGTAAGATATGAGTATAGACACCACTCTAACTCAGACTCTTAAGGAGGAAGCCCTACTATGAATTTTAAAATGCAAGACAAACAAAATCAACTAATAGAAAGAATTTCCGATACACATCTTATTGTTGGTGTAGACATTGCTCAACAATTTCACGTTGCTCGAGCTGTAAACTTCCGTGGAATTGTAGTCGGAGATCCCCTTACATTTGTAAATAATGAAGAGGGGTTTGTTAAACTGCTAAATTGGATTCAAAACTTAAAAAGACTAAAAAATCTAGATTCCACCATAGTAGGTATGGAACCTACTGGCCACTACTGGAAAAACCTATCTAAATGGCTTGATAAACAAAAAATTGAGGTAGTAACAGTCAATCCCCACCTAGTAAAGAGGAATAAAGAGAATCGTGATAACACTCAATCAAAGAGTGATAAAAAAGATGCACTCGTTATCGCTGATATGGTGAAAAACGGCTATTATTCCTTTGTTCGCCCTTCATCAGAATCTTTTGAGAAACTCAGAGTTTTAATTTCTAATCGTGATGTGATTGTTAAACGTCTTGTAAGCTCTACCAATCAGATCCATAGATGGGTAGATATTGTGTTTCCAGAACTTAGACAAGTCTTTAAAGATGTTACGTGTAAAGGGGCAATCGCAACCCTCCGATTGTTTCCTACACCTAATGAAATAGCTTCCTATGAGCCTCTAGATGTCATGAGGGGATGGAAGTCTTTAATGCAGCGACAACCAGGACCCAAAAAGGCTCAATTACTCATCAATCTAGCAAAATCCTCGATTGGAACTGGACAAGCACTGGACGCATATAAGGTCCATTTAGAACAATTACTGGAGGAGTATGACCTCGCAATAAAACAACTCGAAAGAGTTGAACATCAGGTTAAAGAAGTTCTCAATAAAATACCATTTGCAAAGAAGCTGCTTATGATTAAAGGTATAAGTGAAATTTCATTAGCTGGTATTTTAGGAGAAGCAGGAGATCTAAGTGGGTTTTCTCATGGGAATTCTCTATTACGTCATGCAGGACTCCATTTAGCTGAAGCAAGCTCAGGAAAATGGAAAGGGCAGATTGTCATCTCTAAACGAGGAAGATCCAGACTAAGGCGTTTCCTCTACCTAGCAACCATGAGCCTTGTGATGAATAACCCTGAGTTTAAAGCTATCCATGCATATAATGTTAAGTTCAAGAAGATGAAGAAAATGAAGTCTATTATGAAGTTGGTCGGTAAATTAGCAAGAATTTTTGTAGGTATAGCTAAGCGAAACG
>NZ_BAWM01000075.1:2112-5541 GCF_000759675.1 Neobacillus niacini
TTTGTCCAAATAAATTACAAGAAACAATCCCATTAGCAGCATAGAAGTAAAACTAAAAGTCTTATTGTTAAATAGTTACTTAAATTTTGAATGTTGTCTTATTCGTAGGATTTCAAATATGCACGGAGTACCAGGTTTCTTCAACAAAAGGGCACTGTGACCCATCAGTTTAGCATAACTGGCCTCCACCCCTTGGATAGGCATGACGAAGGAATGAGAGGGCAATTGACCCGTTGAGACATGGGAGGGAAAGCCTCCAGGGGCGGCGTGGAGATGTGCGTTATATGGTAAAATATGGAGTGGTAGTTGGCTCCTTTATTTAACTATGCCTTCACGAAGCCAAAATGATCTGAACTCATTTCAATTACCCGTAAATCCAATTACAAGGGTTATGAAATCCTGCGAATAAGTGAGCATTCGAGAGATATTCGTATCAAACTGAGGGAGTTGAAGAAGAAGTTTTTTGGTGATTGTGTTGAATAAGTTAATATATGTGAATTATTGAACAAAAGGGGTGCTTTACCTCAAGTTGGGGGTGTCACTTTTTTCTTCAACTACCATGAAAATAAGTTTCTTCAAGATTAGAAAAATGACAAAACTTAAGAAGACCCTGCTCAATCGTTAAAAAAAAGAGGAGAGGGTTCATTAATAAGTCTATGGATTAGGGTTGACTGGATCAAGGTCAGTATCAGTATTGACACTTCCTAACCATTTTCATTCTCTGTGGTGCAGCACTGATTTTGTGCTGCATGGATGGCTAACGGGCAGGTTTGGGATTAGCAATCCATAAGAAACACCCCCAGTTGAATTATGCTAAAATGTAGTTAATGTATAATGTAGATATTCCTCATGAACAAAGGAGAACTGAAAATGAGAAAACTTGTTCTATTTCTGCACGCATCGCTTGACGGTTTCGTAGAAGGGCCGAATGGTGAAATGGACATTGGCTGGGTTTCCTACGATGCTGATTTGGAGAAACACGCGAAAGAAATTCTGAGTACTGCCGACACTGTCATTTGGGGACGTGGGACTTATCAGATGATGCACAGTTACTGGCCATCTGTGCCTTCGAACCCATCAGCTTCACAGCATGAACGGAATCATGCCGAGTGGATCGAAAAGACAGCCAAAATCGTTTTTTCCACGACGCTGGAGAAAGTCGAATGGAATAATTCCAGACTCGTGAAAGAAGATGTCGAGGAGGAGATCAATAACCTCAAACAGCAGCCAGGCAAGGATATGGTCATCCTCGGCAGTCCTAGGTTCGCACACCACCTTATGCAGCTTGATTTAATTGATGAGTTTAAAATTACGGTTTCTCCCGTCCTGATCGGTAAGGGATTGCCGTTATTCCAAGGTCTCAAGGAGAAGATCAATCTTAAGCTAATCGAAAACCAGACCTTTGATTCTGGAGCCATAGGTCTCGTTTATCAGACGGTAAGATGACCTTGTCACTTAAGGTGATTACGCTAACGGGAGACGATAGCTCAATTAACCGCCTTTTCACAAAGGCGGTTTTCTTATGGTCACAAATCAACATTAGAGTATAACATAGCCTTAAAAAAGGATTTAAAAGGCGTTTTATGGCTTTTCGTTATCGCTTTATTTGGAGTGTCTTTTATAACGCATGCCTATAGTTATTTCAATACTAAAGAAATAAATTTACTCATCACTGGCTGTTATGAAAATGGTGGAGAAGTCATATTAGAAATCCATAATAATCTCTCAAGTAATTATTCATTTGAGTGTAAGCCGAAATAGATTAAATTGTAAATATTCATTGTAACGGAGGAACTTAATTTAATTGAGTTCCTCCATTTCTTATTCAACTGACGGGTGCAAGAGTTAAAGAACGGGATCGCTGTGGCGGTCCTATTTTGTTATTGAGCTAACGGGGCAGGTTAGCATTCCTGTAGATCGCTATTTTTCGACTTTGAAAAAAATAGGGCTCCTCAGTAAGATATGAGTATAGACACCACTCTAACTCACAACTTTAGGAGGAACCCTACTATGAATTTTAAAATGCAAGACAAACAAAATCAACTAATAGAAAGAATTTCCGATACACATCTTATTGTTGGTGTGGATATCGCTCAACAACTACACGTTGCCAGAGCAGTTAACTTCCGTGGAATTGTAGTCGGAGACCCTATTACTTTTGAAAATAATGAAGAGGGATTTGTTAAACTATTAAACTGGATTCAAGATTTAAAAAGATTAAAAAACTTAGATGCAGCAATAGTAGATATGGAGCCTACAGGCCATTACTGGATTAACCTATCAAAATGGTTATATAACCAAAACATTGAGGTAGTAACAGTCAATCCCCACTTAGTAAAAAGGAATAAAGAAAATCGTGATAATACTCAATCTAAGAGTGATAAAAAAGATGCACTCGTTATCGCGGATATGGTCAAAAACGGTTATTACTCCTTTATACGCCCATCATCAGAATCATTTGAGAAGCTTAGAGTGTTAATGTCTAATCGTGATGTGATTGTAAAACGTCTCGTTATGTCTATTAATCAAATAAATCGATGGGTAGATGTTGTCTTTCCAGAGCTGAGACAAGTGTTTAAAGATGTTTCGTGCAAAGGGGCCATCGCAACCCTTCGTTTGTTTCCAACTCCAGATGAAATATCTTTAATGGAGCCACTAGATGTCATGAGGGGATGGAAGTCATTAATGAAAAGACAACCAGGACCTAAAAAAGCTCAATTACTGATCAATCTAGCAAAATCTTCAATTGGAACTGGACAAGCACTTGATGCTTATAAATTCCATCTAGAACAATTATTGGAAGAATATGACCTCGCTGTAAAACAACTCGAAAGAGTTGAACAACAAGTTAAAGAAGTTCTCAACCAAATACCATTTGCAAAAAAGCTACTTATGATTAAAGGAATAAGTGAAATTTCATTAGCTGGGATACTCGGTGAGTCAGGAGATCTAAGTGGATTCTCTCACGGAAACTCTCTATTACGACATGCGGGATTACATCTAGCTGAAGCAAGTTCAGGCAAATGGAAAGGTCAGATTGTGATTTCAAAGCGTGGAAGGTCAAGACTACGACGCTTCCTCTACTTAGCAACTATGAGCCTTGTGATGAATAACCCTGAATTTAAAGCCCTACATTCCCATAATGTGAAGGTTAAAAAGATAAAGAAAATGAAATTAATCATGAAACTGGTCGGTAAACTAGCAAGGATTTTTGTAGGAATAGCACGACGAAACGAGTCTTACTGTCCTAATAAAATACAAGAATTGATTCCTTTAGCTGCTTAGGAATAAAACATTCGTTTATAAATAGACCCATTAAAAAATTGACTTTAATTTTGAATGTTGTCTTATTCGTAGGATTTCAAATATGTACGGAGTACCAGGTTTATTCAACAAAAGGGCACTGTGACCCATCAGGTTAGCATAACT
>NZ_BAWM01000074.1 GCF_000759675.1 Neobacillus niacini
GCGGTAACGTGTGGAGCTGACTGATACTAATCGTTCGAGGACTTAACCAATTTTTAAAGCGAACTCGTTTTACAACTTCTTCTGGTTATCTAGTTTTGAGGGAATGAAACCTCTAAAAAAGTCTGGTAATAATGGCGAGAAGGTCACACCCGTTCCCATACCGAACACGGAAGTTAAGCTTCTCAGCGCCGATGGTAGTTGGG
>NZ_BAWM01000073.1 GCF_000759675.1 Neobacillus niacini
TGTGCGTTAATTGCGCAAGCACGGTTCTGGGAGGGGGGAGAACACAATCTACCGTAAGGTAGAGAGGTTCTCTTCTACTCGACTTGTGAAAAAAGGATTATCTTCTAAACAAAGCGAATTTGTATCTTCATAAGTTTGAAATGGAGGGACTAAAAAATGGATAAAGCAGACTTACTTTTTAACGAATTTAAGGAGTGGTCAGAACATCAAAACGATATAAAAGGCGTTGCAGTTGTTGGCTCATATGCCAGAGGTGACTATAATTCGAAATCTGATGTCGATTTAGTTATTATTTCAACAAATAAAGACTTTACTTTAAGTATTATTAAATCCGACTTTCATTACAGTGGTATTAAGAGTTGTTCACTTGAAGAATGGGGAATTTTGACATCGTTACGAGTTTTCTATGACAATGGATTCGAGGTTGAATATGGAGTTGTTACAGACCAATGGGTTAGTGAGCCATTAGATGAAGGAACAAAAACTGTTGTTAAAAATGGATTTAAGATTGTAACTGAAAAAGAAAATACTTTTAACGGTATAACAAAGTATCTAAATCAATTTTAAACTTTTTTTAAACATAATAATTCGATTCTATGAGATGAAGTTCGTCATTTTCTTATTTATTAACAAGTATGTGAAGTAATGTACTTAATCTAACGGGTGCAAGAGTTAAAGAAGGGACCGTTGCGGCGATCCCTTTTTCTTGTTGTGTTAATGGGCAGTTTAGTTAAAGAAGGAAACGAGTATGAATGTAGAGAAATATTATTTATATTGTTATGAGAGGAAGAAAAGACGAATGCCTACTGATAAAGCAGATGTTTTTACTTTGGCGGGATTTGGAGATTTAGAATCATTTAAGAATAAATTTGTTTTAGAAGAAATCAATAGAAAAAGTGAATTCGGGACAGATTTATTACAATATTCTATTGCTGGTGAAAATTTTGATATATCGTTATTCCTAATAAATAATGGTATCGATGTAAATATGACAGATGAAGATGGTCATACTGCGTTACACTCAATCTGTGAACACCCTAATTTGGATGTAGCAAGAGAAATTCTTAAACGAGGAGGAGATATAAACATTAGAAACAAATATGGTAACAATGAATTATGGACAGCAGTTTTTAACTGTAAAGTAGGTATTACGATTTGGTAGAACTTTTTATGCAGTACAATCCAGATAAAACAACAAAGAATAATGCAGGTAGGTCACCATTAGACTTCGCAAGGCAGGTAGGAAATGATAAATTGATTGAAATGTTAGAGAAATAATTTTATTGCACTCCCATGAAAATAAAAACTGAAAAAGGGCATACAAAAATAGACCCAGAAAAACCAGTTTTAAAAAAAGGCTGAGCCTCTAGAAGGATCGTATATAAGATTGGCTGGTAAATCGAGTTGTGGAACCTTTCTACTAAAAGTGAAATCAGGTAAAGCTGGCGCAACAACCAGAAAAAGGATTAATCTCCCATGAGTGCTACCCCTAAAGGGTGCGACAGTCGGTGGTACACCGTGGTAGTTGGAGTCAGACTAACGGATGGGCTCAATGGCACCATAGTTTAAAGACCTTCGTCGCCAGCATTAAAACAGTATGGACTGCCAGATCCATTTTCATTCTCTGTGGTGCAGCGCTGATTTTGCGCTGCATGGATGGCTAACGGGTGCAAGAGTTGATGATTGGGGTTGCTGCGGCAACCTTTTTTCTTGTTCCACTAACGAAGCAGGTTAGATTGGGAGTTAATAAAACTAAAATATAATCTAATATATTCTCAATCAATAATGTATTTGGTAAAATAAGTAAATAATAGGGGGGCTTTAATGAAAAGTTTTAGTATATGGTCTTTCATATTTGCAGTAATGGGTGTTCTGTTATTTTCATCCTCTTATGTTTTTCCAGAATTGTTTGAACCTCTTATGGCATTTGGATTTGGTTTATTAATCGTTGGCTCTTTATTTTGTTTCGGAGGCTTATTTAGAAGGGAAAAAGGATTTGCAAAGTTTTTAGCAGTTGTTGCATTATTTTTTTTAAGTTTCATTATCGTTTGGAGTGAACCGTTTCAAATTGTAAGGTTACTTACCTGGTTAAAGAATTAGTTTGTGAAAGATTTTACTTAAACTTAAGGGTGCTTTCCTTAAAGATCTGGCTGCTAAAAATGCAGCCTTTTCTTATTCGACTAACGTGGCAGGTTAGCTGTACAAGTTATAAATTTAATGGTTTAAAGTTATAGAGCATTTCTTTGAATGAGAAATGCTTTTTATTTTTGCTTAAAACAAAAACCTACAATAAAAATATTGTTCAAATTAATAAAAATTTATTGAAAAACGATAAAATTTATATTAAAATCAAAATCAGAATAAATATGTGAGGTGCTTTTTATGGGAAAAGTAACAACATTGTTTTTAAAAATATCTGTTATTCTTTTAGGAATCCCAGTTCTTGCTCTGTGCATCTTTTTGGTGCCTGAGATGGCGAATCTTGCAGCAAAATTGCTTCCAGAGTTTGCTTTTATAAAATATCTCGTTTTCATCGCTTTTGATGCATCGGCGATACCTTTTTACTTTGCTTTGTATCAGGCTTTCAAACTCTTACGCTATATTGACAAAAATAAAGCTTTCTCCGATTTATCTGTAAAAGCTTTAAAGAAAATCAAATACTGTGCCATCACAATCAGTATTTTGCATGTGCTAGTTTGGCCGCTCTTCTATATCTTTGCGGAAGTAGACGACGCACCAGGAGTTATCTTTGTTGGATTGGTTGTTCCTTTTGCTTCGATGGTTATCGCAGTCTTTGCGGCTGTTCTCCAAAAACTTTTACAAGAAGCAATTGATATCAAATCAGAAAATGATTTAACGGTTTGAGGTGAATAACAATGGCAATTATAATTAATATTGATGTGATGTTAGCAAAAAGAAAAATGAGCGTAACAGAACTTTCGGAGAAGGTTGGAATAACAATGGCGAACCTTTCTATATTGAAAAATGGAAAGGCAAAAGCGATTCGATTATCCACATTAGAGGCAATTTGTAAGGCTTTAGAATGTCAGCCTGGAGATATTTTAGAATACAAAAGTGACGAAGACAGTTAAACATTGTGGAGAAAACTTATTATAAAAATTATTAGGGGAGGTATAACTATGGACATTAACAATTTGATTATTGAAAATATTGCTAACCCTCATGAGCTGGAGAGAATGTATAGAAAAGACCCGAAAGCTTTTAAAAAGTCATTCTCAACCGCATGGGAACAAAATCTTGATTCTCAGGTTCTTGGTGTTTGGTATGAAAGATTGCATTTCAAGGAGACGGCAATTACAGAAAAATCTTCCTTCCTTCAAAAAGGTTTCTTATTCATGGGCATTTTAGCCATTCTGGCCGGGATAAGCACCAGGATCATTTTCCATTTTGTCGAACAGGAAGCAATTGCTCCAATTAACCTGGCTTTTGGTATAATTCCCTTTATTGCTGCCTATTTTGTTTACAATAATACTCCGAAAAAAAGTGTTATTTATACCCTTGCCGCGTTGTTCCTAATTTCCGGGTTTTATCTTAATATCCTGCCATTAAATTATAAAGACAGTATTATCCTTGCTTATTTACACCTTCCCATATTCTTATGGGTATTGGTGGGGCTTTCATTTACAGGAAATGAATATTCAAAAGGCAGTACAAGATTAGCCTATATTAAATTTAATTTGGAATATTGTATTCTCTACGCCAGCATGGCAGTTAGCGGAATGGTACTAGCGGCATTAACCATGCAGTTATTTAGCTTTGTTGGCTTGGATATAGAAGACTTCTATTTTAGCAATGTCGTTTTATTTGGTGCTGCCGCTCTCGCTATTGTGGCTGCATACCTGGTATCAATGAATCTTAAACTTGCTAAGAATATTACACCATATATAGCTAAAATTTTTAGTCCTCTTGTCCTTGTCACATTGGTGGTCTATCTTATAACGGTTATATGGGTCGGAAAAAATCCATTCTTGGATCGCAATTTCCTGATAGCCTTCAACGGAATACTCCTTGGTGTATTGGCCGTTACCATATTTTCCATTACCGAGAGCGACTCAGACGAGAAGAAGAACATTTCAGATTATATAAATTTTGCCTTAATTGTTCTTGCGCTTATCATTGACAGTGTGGCTTTGTCAGCCATCGTGTTCAGGCTTTCTTCTTATGGGATTACGCCTAATAGACTTGCTGTTTTAGGAGTAAACATACTTATCTGGGCAAATCTAATTTGGATCATGCTCTCCTATATGCGATTTCTACAAAACAAATCCGGACCTTCAACTATCCAAGATGCCGTTACTAAGTATTTGCCGGTCTACGGACTTTGGGCAGCTTTCGTTACATTTACTTTTCCTATAATTTTTAATTAGAAAGGCTCTGTTAATGTAACGAAAAGCTAGTCTTCTATAACGTATAAAACCCTTAGAGCCGATATTATGCAGCTTTTTATACAGAGTTGCATAGTTTTGGCTTTTTTCATTACTAAAGTAAAAAGAGGGTATTCAAATTAGAAGATATAATATATTGTTGCAACTGGATTCTATAAAATATGACCAGTTTCATGTGCCCACCGAAAAAGGACTTCTTGTAACGTATTTGAAAAGCTAAAGTTGCAAGTTTTAAGTTTGAGTTAGATTAAATGTGAAAGATGTACTTACACACGCGGGCAAAAGTTGAAGAATGGGGTTGCTGCGGCGATCCTTTGTGTTATTGTGCTAACGTGGCAGGTTTGTTGAAGAAGGATATTTTCTGTTTTAAGCGAATTATAATTTCAAACAAACCTTACACCAATACAGGTATTGAAAATAACAGGAACATAGGAGGTATGAGATATGAAGATCAATAGAATAGATCATGTGAGTATAAACGTAAATGACCTTTCAGAGGCTAAAGCGTTTTTTCTTGATTTAGGACTTGAAGTGCAAGCCGAATGGGAATTGGATGGAGAACAGTTGGACAGAATAGTTGGGCTTAATGATGTTAAAACGGCATGTGTAGGTTTGGGGATGCCAGATGGTCAGGCATGGATAGAGCTAGTCAAATTTTATACGCCGTCAGATGAAAATGATATTCAGCAACCTTTTGCAAATACGCTGGGTATCCGACATATTTGCTTTGCTGTTGAAGATATTGAAGCTATTGTTGCAAAATTGAAAAAGAAGGGAACGGAAATCTTTAGTGAGATACAGCAATATGAAGAAAGTTATAAGTTATGCTACGTTCGTGGTCCAGAGGGAATTATTTTAGAGTTGGCGGAGAAAATCAGATAAATATTGAATGGGACTTTAAATGATTTAGATCTCCAACGTTAAAGATTTCTTCTTAAACTATCGGGTGCAAGAGTTGCAGATAAAGCTGTCATTTTGGCAGCTTTTCTTATTGCACTAACGAAGCAGGTTGAAGAAGGATTTTATAAAGACTAGTCGAATTTTACTTAATAGTAAAAAATACCATTGGAATCAAAAACTGCTTTCATAAAAAGGAGACGTTAAAATGAAATACTTGTGTTTGGGTTACTTCAACCCAGAGAAAATGGATGCCAGCCCCAAGGCGGAGATCGAAAATGTCCTGAGCGAATGTCAGCCCCACCTAAAGGAACTTTACAAAAGCGGTCAAGTAATTATGGATGTTGGTGTTGACTTGGAAGTAAAATGCTTGAAGAGGATGAACGGGAAAGTTGAGGTTACTGAAGGTCCTTTTGCCAAAACTAATGAGATGATAGGCAGTGTGTTCATCATAGAGGCACTTGACATTAAGGAAGCAATTAGGGTGGCCTCCTTACATCCAACCACACAATTGGAGGCAGGTGAGCAGTTTGACTGGAGGATTGAAATCCGCCCTATCCACTACTACGAGAAGAGAGAATAAATGGTCAAGTTTATTTTTCTTCTAGTATAAGGTGTGAAGCTCAATGGCTATTTGTCGCATTTACCTTATTCAGCTAAAGGGTGCTAGAGTTGAAGTTCAGAGCTGTCATTAAGGCAGCTTTTTCTTCTTGAACTAACGGAGCAGGTTAATTGTGCGAAATGTTTCTAGCTTAAATTGAGAATGGTCACATTACTCAGGTAAAGGCTAGACAGTTCCTGTCGGAACTGAAGGATTATGTCGAAGAATCAAATGATGGGGTAACGCCCTGAAGGGTTCTCTCTTAGTCGAATAGCACTGGGGTTAGTAAGAATGAAAGTGTTATAAGCTCGGCGAAAAGGCGTGAGAATTTACCGTAACAGGTTAAGCTGACGAACTTCCGAATGTACGGGTCTATACCTGCGATACATAGAAATGTGTATATCACCAAATTGTGAGGTTAGATGTGGATGAGTAAGACTAACTAATATGAAAATCCATGATACGTTACAGGCGTATGAATGCTAACAGGCTTAAAGGAAGCACCTAAGTTCATTCTATAATAGATATAATTCAACGTTGTAAGCTGATAACGTGGAGGGCTTACTCCCGAAGAAGCGTTGGCAAGGAAAGCAATAATGACATTAGTTATTGTATAACTTGTCTTTATGTCAGTGAAAGTGGTGGCACAGTACCAATGAAAGGTCTAATCAGCCTGGAGGGATAGCTACTAGACTAATGAAGAATCATTTAATCATGCAAGTCAAATCCTTATCGGTTAATAAGGTTCTTGTGAGACTAATAGAGGTTCACCTCCTACGGGAGGCACCGACTTATTAAAACGAAAGAATTGAGACACGGAAGGGGCTACGATTTCTGAAGTGTTGATGTTTAAATCGAATTGGATTAGTTGGAACGCCGTATGAGGTGAAAGTCTCATGTACGGTGTGAACGGGGGGTGCGACAAGAAGCAACTTCTTCCGCACAAAGTCAGTGTCTCTTCGAGACTATCCTGTTGCATAGGATATTCCCTTCCG
>NZ_BAWM01000072.1 GCF_000759675.1 Neobacillus niacini
CTTAGGGGGGACGGTGACTGAGAGGTCGCCCTCCTACCCGACAAAAGGGAGCGATAACTTCAAACCCTTACCTATCTGTATGAAGAAGGAATACAAATTTTATTGTGGAATTATTGTCCTTAGAAGCGGATTTTCAGGAGCCATAGCTTTACACGGAACAGTCACATGCATCAATTGCACTGCCGTCATTTGATAATTTTTTTCCCTTAGATGTGAGTGGAGAAATGAACTGAACATTGATGCCTGACCCTTTGCGTTAAATCTTTAACACGCTGGGTGTCAGGCACCGTGGACAAGTTAGAAAACGAAGAAAAATATTACTTTTTCCTAATGAACATTGACTATCATCGCTGATATAAGGAGTTATTCTGTTTCTTCTCCAGAAGGCCGAGTGGTTTGGGTTGGAAGGGTATTCCAAAAACTTGTATCCACATTTTCAATTGAACCATTAGCGATGGCTCTAGTTGCTGCATCAAGGGTGGTTATCGTTTGCTTAATCAAATAACCATTGCTTTTTTGTCCAAGCGCGTAAGACTCATAGTTGTGATCAGACATGCCGCGCATTTCAAAAAGAAGTGTTGAAATATCATATTGAACTGCGGCACCATTACGGCCAATTGTTTCCTCTGAACCGCCATTGTATTTTCCAATATTCCCCCATCCCTTAGAGTTAATAGCATTGAACACGACAGCTCCTAATTTTTTTGAACGTTCTAGGACTTCCGGCTTTATATTCCGGTTTGTCGGATATAGGATGGACCCTGATACATATTTCCCGTCTATTTCACTTTGAGTTCCTTGATGATGTAGATCAATCATATAATTTATTTTGTACTTTTTTAACACATTATTGTGCAATGCTTGAGTTTCTGGATGTATTTTGGCAACATGGTCACGGTTTAAATCTGCGCCAACAGCATTATAGCGAGTCAAATGCCTTCCGCCGTCAGCGACATAGTCATCAAGGGAAAAGTTGACATCACCCATTGCTCCGTCAGCATTTAACATTGGTACGATAAGGATGTTTACATGATCAAGAACACCTTTCATTTTGTTCGTGCCTAAGTGTTTTATAAATTCTAGAGCGCCTTCCGTCGTCAGTTGTTCATTACCGTGTTGTTGGGTTAAAAAGAGGATGGTAGGATTGCTAGGGTTAGAAATATATTTCGCGAGGTAAATATCACGGCCTTTTACAGTTTGACCAATCACTTCTAGTTCCATATCATTTTGTTTTGCATCTTGGGTTTTAAGAAATTCAACTAGTTCATTGTATGTATGTAGGATAGAAGTCTGAATCGACTCATTTCCGCCATAATTAGGCCCTTCACCGACTGCCCCAACAGAATTAGGAGCGCTTACAAATCCTCCGACTACCATTAAACCAGATAAAGATAACGCAATGACTTTCTTTTTCATTTTATAACCTCCATTTAATATAATTGTAATAATATTCGAAAAATTCACCACAAGGAGAATATTACAATTAAAATGGGGGCATGTACATAGTGATTAATTACTGAATTTGTTATCCCCCAATTTTCCTATTTAGGTAGATTTTGGGAATAAAAATATCCGAATTGCTCTTCAGCTTTCACAAAATTAAACAGTTATTAATGGCCAAAAACAAACAGGCAGAATTAGAGGAAAGGGTCCTAGAAGGCCGGAATTAAAAATTGATAATCAATTTCGACTTCCCCAGAGGATTGGTCACTACAAGGGGACGATGGATTTGATGTATTTACATTGCCTGGAGGGGAAGTCTGTAATTAAGCTAACGGGTGCTTTACTTTAACAGATGCTGGTTTTGGTGGTAGTAAACCATATGTACAAGGTGATAAAGCCGAGTGAACAAGTGCTGATAAAGTAAAAAAAGTTTCCCCAAAAATAGGGCTTAACCTATTGGGAATTCACATGAACGGATGCATATGATAGTGTAGCCGAAGCGCCATAGCCGCTTAACCTCCATTGCACATACACCTTTATAGGAATTCTCAAATACAAAAAAGCCCTACAAGGGCTTTTTTGTATTTTTAAGAAAAGTGTAATTGGTTTTTACTTAGAAACA
>NZ_BAWM01000071.1 GCF_000759675.1 Neobacillus niacini
CGTTTGCTTTCTCTTCCTCCGGGTACTTAGATGTTTCAGTTCCCCGGGTCTGCCTTCAATACCCTATGTATTCAGGTAAAGATATTGCTCCATTACGAGCAATGGGTTCCCCCATTCGGAAATCTCCGGATCAAAGCTTACTTACAGCTCCCCGAAGCATATCGGTGTTAGTCCCGTCCTTCATCG
>NZ_BAWM01000070.1 GCF_000759675.1 Neobacillus niacini
TTTTTTCCCATTGGCCCCTCTTTTCCAAGTCAGACTCTATTATTTTACAGGCTCACTCCTTTGTTTACTAGCTATTATTACATTGCTGTTTGTGCCTGCGAAGGTCACGATGGGGGAACATCAGATAAATGCATTTATGTCTGTAGTAGGATTGGGCTCAGCCCTAATCTTGTGGGGAACTGGTTTGGCAATATGGTTAATGGGTAGAAGATTGCTAGGTATCGTCCCGAAATAAAATGATTATTCCATATTATAGAACGATCGTTCGTCTTAATCAAATATCAACAGAGTTATTTAACATAGGCTTTATCTAAAACACTTGAGGCAATTTTCTAATAGTTAATTTCATATGTCCATACAATCATAATCTTACTCAAGAACAGGGCGCGATTGTTGAGGAGTATTCCTAATAAATAGGTTGTTTACATATTAGTCATGTATAATATGTTAAACAGCCTATGTTTTTTGCTTTTTTTAAATTTAGGTATTGATAATTTCAGTTCTGAAACATAATCATCATGATCGAATGGTTTATCCGTTTTATGGAGTAACATTGGGCTAATAAACATAATTTCACCTCATATAATGATACTACGAAAATGAATAACTGAAATTAGGAGATAAATGGAATTGACCCCAGTGAATATAGCAGTTGTAAAAAAATTCAAATTAAGTTCATAATTCTTCCAGCCACTTGATCTTAAGCCTCATAGTTAAGATAAAAGGAGTGGTTGAATGAGCCGAATTGTTATCATGGAAGTAGCAATGAAAGAGGAATTACCTGAACTTTATGACATCTATTTTGGTGGAAAAGTATTATTTCATTATGAAGAAGAAATTCCTTTTCTTGTAGTTGGAACAACATCAAATATTGTAGCAGACAGAGCTCTACAAAGAAGTACCTCAACGGTACTTTCATCAATTTATGAACAAGACTTTCTCAATTGTTCATTCGGTGGTAGACCAAATAGGGGAGCACATAATGTCTTAGCTACGCTTAATGAAACGATTTCAGGAAAGAAAGTTAGCTGGGTACTGGAGGCTGACCTAAAGAACTTCTTTGGAACCTTAGACCATGATTGGGTAATTAAATTCGTTCAGCATAGAGTTGGCGACCCTAGAATTATAAGTCTAATTAAAAGATGGTTAAAAGCAGGTGTGATGGAAGGAAATGAAGTACAAATCAGCGAGACAGGAACACCGCAAGGTGGGTCAATAAGTGTACTGTTAAGTAACATTTATCTTCACTATGTATTGGATTTATGGTTTGAAAAAGCGATAAAACTA
>NZ_BAWM01000069.1:0-13583 GCF_000759675.1 Neobacillus niacini
CATTAATAGTGCAAGCACGGTTCTGGGAGGGGGTGGAGTACAATCTACCGTAAGGTAGAAAGGCTCCATTCTACTCGACTAGTTGATGAAGAGTTTGATTTTTTTTGAAATTCCTATGATAAAATTAGGTAAGCATTAGATACTAGAAAGGAATTAAATATGGACAAATACAAGGTAATTTTATTTGATTTAGACGGAACACTTTCAGATCCTAAAGTAGGTATAACTAAATCGGTTCAATATGCATTACAAAAAATGGACATTGTTGAACCAGATATTGATAAACTTGAATGTTTTATTGGTTCACCACTACAAGTTTCATTTGCTGAACATTACAACTTTGATGAGGAAAACACACAAAAATCAATTGATTTTTATAGGGAAAGGTTTAAGGAGAAGGGAATGTTTGAGAATGAGTTATATTCAAATATTTCATTACTATTAAAATCGTTAAAAGAACAACAATTTTCTTTAGTTGTTGCAACTTCAAAGCCCACTGTATTTTCTGAGAAAATACTAAAGTATTTTAATATTGACCAGTACTTTGACCTTGTTGTCGGAAGTAATCTTGATGGAACAAGAACATCAAAAACTGAAATTATTCAATACATACTAGATAAATACAATGAGTATAAGCTAGATAACTTTATTATGATTGGTGACAGGAAACACGATATTATTGGTGCAAATAATAATGGTATAGACTCTATTGGAGTAACTTATGGGTATGGATCATTTGATGAATTAAATCATTCTAACCCTACATATATTGTCAAAAGTGTTGAAGAGTTAACGAAACTTTTGATGGGAAGTCTAGTCAAGTAAATCACAATTTGTTCTTAATCAAACGGAGTACTTGGATGAAAGATCGCAGCTGCCATTGAGGTATCCTTTCTTATTGTGCTAACTGGCAGGATAGTTTAAGAAGGTGCAGGAAACAAAAATGTATTAATACTAATAGTACTGTAGGGAGGGGTAGTCTGGATTTAAAAATACATAGCGATTTTTCTATGGAAAATCTTGATGAAATGAAAGAAATATATGCTTCTGTCGGTTGGACAAAGCATACAAAAGAGATTATAAAGCAAGTTTATGAAGCAAGTAATGTCATAGCTTTGGTTACAGTAAATGGTCGGCTTATTGGATTTGGTAGGGCGATGACAGATGGTGTTTTTAATGCTGCAATTTATGACGTTATAGTCCATCCAGAATTTCAAAAACAAGGGATAGCGAAACAAATTATGAAGTATTTACTTGATAAACTAAATAATGTTTCGTGCGTCCATTTAATCTCTACAACTGGAAATGAGGACTTTTATAAGAAACTTGGATTAAAGAGGGTTAAAACAGGAATGGCTAGGTACCTAAATCCTAACCTTGGAAGTGAATATTTAGATTAACAATTTTTCTTGTTGTGCTAACGGGTGCTTTTGTTAAGGATGATGATCGCCGCGGCGGTCATTTTTTCTTGTTGAATTAACAGGGCAGCATTCCTGTAATGAGTGAAAATGAGGTTTGAACAAAAAAATAACCTCTTGGTAGAATGAGAGTGTCCTGAAGCCGGCCAAGTAGCTCTGTTATTTAATATTTAGGGGTATTTTGTTCTTACAATAAGAGAAAGAAATGTAGTAAATAAAATGATTATGTGGATTTCAGCAAGTATCTTAATTTTATTTGCTGCATATCGCCTTGTGATAAATTTTCTATTAAATGTATCTATGTAGGTCAGAATCTAATTCTATTGGGCTTGTGAAGAGATACACTTAAAGTAACGGGTGCGATTCTTCAAAAACTAGTTCGCCATTTCTGAGTCGTAGCCTATTTCTGTTAAAATATTTATAGAGCGATACTCATCCGTCTTTACCTATATATTAGGTAGACGGGATTTATTACAACTTTTATTATGAAAGGTGATCATATGTTGAGATGTGCGTGGTGTATGAAAAAAATTAGGGATGAAAAGCCAGTATTTGGGTTAAGTGTTAAGTTTGCAGAAGGGATAGAATACTCGGAAAGTGAAGGAATGATTATACAAATAGGACTTCATTCTCGCAATACAAGTGTACCAATGATTGTAACAGCAAGAGAATCTAAAGCAAAATTGCAAGGAACTGATGGTATATTTGCTTTATGCAGTGAGAAATGTGGAGTGAAAATGAGGGATACCTTAACCAAGGAATTATCTACTTTTAGAGAAATTAAGGATATTTCCCTACAATAAATCTAAGAATTTTTACATAATTATACGTTCACTTAATAAAGCACGATTTTTAAATGAGCTTGTTTTGTAAAGAACATTTACCAATTTATACAAAACATTCTTTAATGGGTGCGATGCTTCATTAACGAAGGATAGCTTTTCTTATTCAAGTAACGGTGCAGGAAAGTTTAAGAAGGATTTTTCAAGTTTTTCACGAATTACCTAATATCAACCATTGAGATTGGGTGGTATTTATAAGAGAGCAAATCAAGTTTTATATGAATGACCAAACTGAAAAAAGTATTATAAATATGCTCCGAGCCTCCGGTTGTGTTTTCGCTGAAGAGGAGGCTCGATTACTTATTTTTGAAGCTAGGACCTTAGAGGAGTTAAAAAAAATGGTCGAAATCCGATCCGGAGGTATGCCTATGGAATACGTCATTGGGTACACAGAATTCTGTGGATTGAGGATAGAGTTAGATCCTGGTGTCTTCGTACCTCGCAGACGTTCCGAGTTTCTTGTCCATCAAGCAGAAAACCTTACTTGTATAGGGGATATCGTTGTTGATCTGTGTTGCGGGTCAGGAGCTGTGGGAGCATCTTTAGCAGCAACTTTGGAACGAGTAGATTTGTACTCTGTTGATATCGATCCTGCCGCAGTACGCTGTGCCGGCCGCAACATAGCTACTTACAGGGGTCGCGTGTTTGAAGGGGACTTGTATACAGCTTTACCGCCATCCCTTAAAGGCAGCGTGAATATCGTGGTTGCTAATACTCCTTATGTACCTACCAATGCGATCAAGCTCCTTCCACGGGAGGCACGCTTGTATGAACCTATGATAGCCCTTGACGGAGGAATTGAAGGACTTGACCTTCAACGTAGAGTGGCGAAAGAAGCACCTCTATGGCTAGCTCCTGGAGGGCATCTTTTGGTAGAAACGAGCGAACGGCAAGCATCCCAAACAGTTGAAATTTTTTGTAGTAATGGGCTTATCACCAAAGTAGCAAGAGACTATGAATTAGACGCAACCGTCGTTATCGGTACCAATCCTGACAATTAAAATTAAAATCTAGCTAGTACTAATTATCTATGAGAATTACTTACAATATACTAACCAAAATCACTCTTCTATTAACTGGTGCTTATGTTCAACAAGGGGTCGCTCCAGCGACTTTTTTTTTGTTTCACTAACGGGTCAGGTTAGCTAAAGAAGGAATTTTCACATTTTTACTTGAATATATCTTAGGAAAAGACTATAGATGGAGGGCTGTTTATGGCATTAGTTTCAATCTATACTGTTGGTAGGCTAAACCACCCCTATGACCACCCTGCCTCTCGTGAATTTTTTCAAGTGGGAAATGAAGTATATCGTCAGGCAGCTAAATCAGGACTTATAGAGGCGTTTTCACCTGAAGGAGTCTTTTTCCCTGCAGAAGCCGTAAAGGGAAATGGTTCTCCTATTCTTACACTAACAGTATGGAGAAGCCTTCAATCCTTATATCGCTTTACCTATTCAGGACAGCATATGCAAGCATTACGAGATAGAAGCAGATGGATCGAGCCATATCCAGAGAAACACCTTTCTTATGTAGTTTGGTGGACAGAAAAGGTTAAGGATGTCTCATGGGAGGAGGCATTCAAGAGATACAACTATTATATTCAGCATGGTCCCACTCCTTTTGCATATGATTTTAAGCATGCATTTGATGAAAAAGGGGAGACGTTCTTGATTAAGTAATAGAGGGACCCTTTATTAATTGGGAAATTATCTATTTAAACTATTGGTGACATTAAGGAGTAATACAACTTCCTGTGATATTTTTATCTCCATGTTTATTTATTCTGGAGGAAATTGTGAAGTATTACACTTAAACTATCGGCATCTATTTCTGGTGGTATGGCACTTAAAAATTATTTTGATTATTCAATGATAATTGGAGTGGGATTAGCTACGATATTTCAATTAGTTTCTGCTTATTCTCTCGGGATAAAGAACAGAGGAATTAAATCACATAACTAAATAGTTTTTTCAACAATCGAGGGAGGTAATCCAGAAGGATGAGTTTAGGTTGCGGTTAAATTAGCAAAGCAAGGAGTATTAAACAAAGGTTTAATGCTTCTTTTTTTTGATAAGAAAGTAAGTGTTAGTTATAAAATCTAAACACAAACCATAATTTTATAAAATATTTATTATAAAATGTATAATTAAACTTTACTTTTTGGTAGTTTTATTTTATTATGTTAAATATAGGGAGGCGGTCTTGTGAAAGAGAGCTTTGGTGATTCAATCGTAAACAAGGTATATGAGTTTAGAGTGTTAAAGAGGATGTCTCAAAAGGATTTGGCAGAAGCTGTTGGAGTTTCCAAACAAACTATTTTTGTTATGGAAAAGAATAACTACTCACCATCTTTAGTGTTAGCCTATAGAATTGCAAATTTTTTTGAAGTAGATATTAATGAAATATTCTCATATGTAGGAAAGGAAGATAACAATGATTGATGTATTAGACAGATGGATGCTTGAAAACGTAGTAAATTTTAATATTTTTGTAGGAATTATGATGTTTATTTATATTGGTTCTTTGCTGGTTCTATTTTTTGTGGGAAAGAAGTTTGGTAAACCAGACGAAAGAACGAATGCCATTTATTTAAAAATCATTTCTAGTATGTTTACTACCCAATTGATTATGACTGGTTTGTTTATTTCATTAGTTGACAGTGATATCCAATATTTTCGCCAGTTCTTATTATTATTCCAAGCGATTGTATTCCTTGTAGGTGCAATAAGTGCTATCAGACTATACCAAAAAGAGTTCAATTAAAACTTCATAAAAAAGCTATTTTACAATGAGCTGCCTTTTTGGTAGCTTTTGTTGTTAATACTAACGGGTGCATTAGCTGAAGATCGGAGCTGTCTTTAAGGCCGGCGGACGGAATTTCATGGCAGGAGGTAAAAGGGGTTAAATCATAGCTGTCTTCGGGCATTGCTATTCCATCTAAACTTCGTAGAAAACAACCGTTTATTCTCTTTTCAACAGTTGTAAGCTGGCCGCTTCTAGCACTGTATTTCCTCGGGTCAGCATATTCAAACGAAAATACATACAACGGAACTGCATTTGGCTGTGTCGCAGCGTCTAAATGGCAACTGGAGCAAGAAAGCTTATTTCCAGCATAGGGTTTGGAACTATTCGGGCCATCATATTTGGGATTATTAACAATTAACTCTTTTCCATATCGAATCATATCTTCTTGAACATTGTCCGGAATATCACTTTCATTAGGTTCTTCCCAGGTTTCTTGAATAATATCGTCCAATGTATTGGCATAAATTGTACCTGTTAAAACGATGCTGAATAAAAGGTGATTCCGAGACTGAGGAGCAGCCCCCTAAGATTCCAAATATTTCTCATTTCTATTTCACTCCTATCTTTTTATTAATTAGAACGCAATTTCTATGCTAAAAATTTTTTTAGGAGGAAATTAAAGCGGAGTATTAAGATAAGAAAGAAAAAACACATCAAGGACATATAAGGTGTAAAAGATATTTGACACCCTATATGTCTTTTATTATAATAAAGGTGTAAAAGATGTTTTACACCTTAAAAATCAAAAGGTGGCTCAGTGAATGAATAATAGAATGAAGGAATACAGAGAAAGAAATGGTCTTTCACAAGGGAAATTAGCAGAAAAATGTAATGTGAGTAGGCAAACGATTAATGCTATTGAAAACAATAAATATGACCCAAGTTTGCAGTTAGCATTTGATATTTCAAGGACTTTAGGAGTGACCATGGAGGATTTATTTATATCAGAGAAGGGAGAAATATAGAATGGATAAAACCAAAAAAATAATCGCAGTTTTAGCCTTTATTGTTTTCTTATCAATCGCAGGATTTTCCTTTTACAAATGGATAAGATTTGAAACTATTGATGCAGGTTCTATATTCTTTAGTTTTCTTGCTTTAACTTATTTTTTTAATTGGTTGAATTGGGGTCATCATGAAGGTGGTGGCGAGAAAGATGAATTAGGAAGACATATTGAAACTCAAAGCGCCAAAATAGGTTATTATGTACTAATGATTCTCGCTGGTTTAATACTATTTATTTCTGAAGGAACTGGCAATTTTAATAATATTGATAATTATCCACTTGTTATAGTGGTAGGTCTTACCTTTCTTACGGTTCCAATTACAGAATTTATTTATTCAATGAAGTACAAGTAATGATAACGATTATTATCTTATTAAACAAACGGGTGCTTTAATTTAAGATCAAGCTGCCATAATTGGTGGCTTTTTTATTTTTCATGTATCCAGCATAAGAATCTCGATAGCTATAAAGGAGAGCTGGCAAAAAGGACATTCCTTCTTCAACTAACGTAAGCAGGATAGTTGAAGAAGAAAAGGGAATATAATTAATTGAATTCAATGAAGGTGGTGGTAATATGAAACTTCCTAATGGAATAACTGGATTTTATGAAAATCATAATGAACCTCCAATGATTGATGGTAAACAGTTTAAACAGATATGTTTCAATCTTATAAAAAGTTATGGAGGTACGATTTTAGAATTTAAAGAACCAAGAGAAAAGACTAATTTTTTTGATGTGGAAGTTAATGTTTTTAATCAATATTTTGATTCCTTCAAAATTCATAACTGGTTGGCAATTAACATATGACTCTTTATTCTATGGAAAATCGCAAGTAATTCTTGGGCATTAGCCTTGTAGCTAAAAAAAGGGAGCAAGGCATTGATGAAATCCCAATGAATGTGGAGGGCTAACCTTGCTCTTAGGTATTATGTTATTCCATATATTGTAAAATATTCAATCCGTCTCTAATCAATACCTTTTGTGTAATGCGTATAACGAAGATAATAAGCAATAAAAAAGAAGGTCCTTGTTCAACTAACGAAGCAGGTTAGCATTCCCGTAGATCGTTAAATATCAGGTTTGAAAAAAATAGAGCCCCTCAGTAAGATACGAGTATAGAGTCCAATCTAACTCAGAGTCTTAAAGAGGAAGCCCTACTATGAATTTTAAAATGCAAGATAAACAAAATAAACTATTAGAAAGAATTTCCGATACACATCTTATTGTTGGTGTGGATATCGCTCAACAACTACACGTTGCCAGAGCAGTTAACTTCCGTGGAATTGTAGTCGGAGACCCTATTACTTTTGAAAATAATGAAGAGGGATTTGTTAAACTATTAAACTGGATTCAAGATTTAAAAAGATTAAAAAACTTAGATGCAGCAATAGTAGGTATGGAGCCTACAGGCCATTACTGGCTAAACCTATCAAAATGGTTATATAACCAAAACATTGAGGTAGTAACAGTCAATCCCCACTTAGTAAAAAGAAATAAAGAGAATCGTGATAATACCCAATCTAAGAGTGATAAAAAAGATGCACTCGTTATCGCGGATATGGTCAAAAATGACTACTATTCCTTTATTCGCCCATCATCAGAATCATTTGAGAAACTTAGAGTTCTAAAGTCTAATCATGATGTGATTGTAAAACGTCTCGTAATGTCTATTAATCAAATAAATCGATGGGTAGATGTTGTCTTTCCAGAGCTCCGACAAATGATCTGAATTTATTCCAATTACCAGTCATTCTATTTATAAGAGTTATGAAATCCCGCGAATAAGTGAGCATTCAAGAGATATTCGTATCAAACTGAGGGAGTTTAATAAAAATTCATTAGAATTGAAACTTTATTTACTTAGGAAACGCATTTATGGAAAATAATGGTAATTTGATAAAGATAGGGGATTAATACAATGAATATATTTATAATTACTGCTTTGATAATTTCCCTTATGCTTAATATTTATCTTTATTTTCAATTAAAAAGATACCAAGTAAATGACAATGCTTATAAAGAAAAATGGCAAGAAGTAATGGGATTGAGAAATCCATTAAATATTATTTTATGGATTATTTTAATATCAAGCATTCTAATAGGTGTACCAGTGACTTTATCACTCTTTTTCAACTAACGGGGTGCTTGAGTAGAACAAGGGGTTGTTATGAATAAGTGCAGAATGGGGATGACTCAGATAAAGTTATCCCCTTTTTTGTCTTGGAGCGGATGTCTGAACATAGGGGGAAAGTGCGAGACACAGCTGCACAACAATTAATAATACTGTGATTTTATGAAGAAGAAACACCCCTTTCACTCTCCCTTTGGACAAGGGGAGTGGTAATTCAAATCACACCTATCTGTATGAAGACGGAATTTCTCAAATCAACACCACACCCTTATAATAAAAATAAAAAAGTAGGTGTGAATCTACTTGTATTCTTGGAGGATAACAAAATATAACCCAAAAAACTGAGATGAAAGAGGTTATTATCTTGATAACAATGAATGGACTTCTTTTTCAGAAGTAGGAACTAAAGCCACTTTTCCTATATCTCCAGTGACATAAGTGACAGGCAACGGATACCATTACATTCGACTCACCCTCTTCTTCCTAAATATAGCAAATAGTATTAAATTGGATTATTATGAATTTTTGGTATATGTGTTCCGTAGGTTAATTCAAAATAAAAGGCTCTTTTCTCAGGCTTTGTTGCTTTTATGATAAAGATTAAGGTCTTAAGTATTTACTGACATTGGTGCAGGAATGATTAAATTTGGTATGAACGAGAAACAAGTTCAAGAAACTCTACAATTAGAACCACAAAAATATAAAAAATCGCCAATGAGTAATGTATTGACAGTTGCTTACCCATTTTGCCATATGTATTATAAAGAAAACGGTGAATGTGAAGCAGTCGAGTTTTTCGACACAGCAGTGGTCACATTTCAAGGAAGGTCATTGCTCGAGACCTCTTAGGAGGAGTTAAGTAGGCTTTTTAGAGAGTTGGATAGTTCATTGGAAGAAGATGAGACGGGACTTATTTCGTTTAAGTATGGTATCAGTATATATTCGTCTGATTTGCAAAATGTAGAGGGTGTTCTTGCATTTGAAAAAGGATATTATGAGTAGGGTTATTTAACTAACGAAGTAGTTTAGTGCAATAAAAATTTACATTACTTTTGCCTAATTAGAATATAATGGTAGTAAAAAGATATTGGAGGGGTTTTATGAAGCTAGTAGGGGAACAAATTTATCTTCGACTTTACAAAACTTCTGACGCCAGCGAGTTAGCAAACTTACATACTAGAAATCGAGAATTTTTTCAGCGAGTTAGCCCATTACTACCAGAAGCCTTTTATACAGAAGAACATCAAAAAATACGCATTGAAAAGGCATTAACAAAGAAAGATGAAGGGCATTTATATGCTTTTGGAATCTTTTTAAAAGCAACTGATAAACTTATCGGAGACATTTCCTTAACTCAAATTGCTAGGGGAGACCTCCAAAGCTGTTATACGGGATTTACTTTAGATAAGGAGTATAATGCAAAGGGCTATACAACAGAAGCTCTTCAACTTGTTGTAGACTTTGCTTTTAGAGAATTAAAACTGCATAGAATTGAAGCAGGAGCTATGCCTGACAATATAGCATCTATTCGTGTATTAGAAAAAGTAGGGTTTAAAAAAGAAGGTATAGCTAAAGAAAATCTAAAGATAAATGGAAAATGGACAGATCATCAAATATTAGCTATCATCAACTGCTTGGATGTGTAAGCTCATTTCACTTCTGAAAATATTATGTAAACGAAAGGCAGTCTCGCTCGAGACTGCCTTGTACAATTTTTTAAATTTTATCATTACTACTTTAAAAAAGTACGTAGCGGTAAAATTGTATATTGTACGAGGGATTTGGTACTTATCTGTGGAGTTGTTTGGCAACTCTCTTTTTTATTGAAAATTGTGAAACGTTGCACTTAAACTAACGGGGTGCTTGAGTTTAACAAAAGGGTTGCTGTGGCGATCCTTTTTCTTGTTCAACTAACGAAGCAGATTAGCTAAGGAAGGAAATAGAAAATAAAAGTAGAATTTATTTAAAGGATTGAATTTGTTATTCCGAGTCAGAATAGTTAAACAACGATTGATTAATTGGGAGTTAGAAGATGAAAAATAAAAAAAGAAATAGAGACGGCTTTTTTAAAGATACCCTAATTGAGTTTATATTTGAAGTGGTTTGGAACCTCTTAATGTTTATACCAAGAATGATAATTCGCTTAATAGGGAACATTTGGTGAAGTAGTTAGTCAAAATAGAGCTAACGAGGGCGATTGCAAATAAGAGCAGTCATTTTTTTACAAACAAGACAGCATTTCTGTAATAAAGAACTGTAAAAAGGATATGTTTGTGAATAAACGCACTTAAACTAAAGGGTGCAAGAGTTAAAGATGAGGACTGCTTCGGCAGCCCCTTTTCTTCTTGTGCTATCGAGTGAGTTTAGTTGAATAAAAAAGGACTGACTATTGCTTAGTCAGTTAATTTGACCGAAGGTGCTTCCTTCGCGTCTACTATATAGTATTCAAGAGATGGACAAGCTGTTCATAATTCTACGAATTTGTTGATAGTTTTTTTACTGCAATTTTCCATTGGCATCCTTGTGTGAATTAGGACACCATTTCTTCTTCAACTAACAGGGGCGATTCTTCAATAATGGAGATCGCTTTTTTTCTTATTCAAATAACGCAGCAGGTTAATTTAATAAGCAATATGTTTCAATACTAGAAATTTAGAAATTCATAAAGGGTGTTTAGGATGAGAGAAAAATTAAGGGAAATAATAAACCAAAAAACTTCAAATCCATTAATTATAATGATGTGTGGTATCGCAGGTTCAGGGAAGACTACATATGCACAACAGTTGGAAAAAGAAGGGTTTGTTCGTCTTTCGATTGATGAAGAAATCTGGAAGGTTAATGGACGTTATGGAATAGATTATCCTGTTGAGAAATATAGCGATTATCAAATTGAAGCAGAAAGAAGACTTCGTAATCAATTGGTAAGTCTTATTCAGGATAAACGAAAGGTTGTTATTGATTTTAGTTTTTGGCAAAAAGCTAAACGAGTTGAATACAAACAACTGATTGAAGAAGCTGGTGGTGAGTGGAAACTTATTTATTTGAAAGTTAGTCTGAAGTTATTCGCCAACGGTTGAATGAACGGAGTAAAAGATTTGATGCAAATGCAGCCTTTCCAATCACCGAAAATACGTTAATTTCTTACCTAAAGGGATTTGAAGTACCTTCACACGAAGGGGAAGTTGTAATAGAGTCAACATAAAAAGTTTACTGTAAGCATTGAGTAGAATAATATTTTTATTGAACTAAAGGGGGCGATAGTAGAATAGACTGTTGCTTTTTCACCCATTGGTGCAGGTTACTTCAATAAAAATCTATAAGTAAGTTGTAATAATATGTTAAAATTCAGAAAAAGGGGTGGTTTAAATAGAGATTATATTTCTTTTAATAATCCTTCTTGTATTAGGAATTACAAACTTTATTGCTTTTAAAGTTTCTGGTAAAAATAGAAAAAAGAGAATTTGGGCTGGATTAATTATTTTACTTTTAACGCCTTTAGTTTTTTTTGTTACAGGTGTTAGTGTTAGTCCTTTTGACCCTGGTGGATTTGGAACTGGAATATTAATGGTATCTTATAGTTTTTTATTTGCTATTAACGGGATTATTATCATTATTATTGGTATATTTACACAAAAGTCCTTAAACACTTAAATAAGAGTAATCATAAGCCATTTTTTAATGGGAGCTTTGCTTCAAGAAGGGGCAAGGCATTTTTCTTGTTCAAGTAACGGAGCAGGATAGTTGAACAAGAAACTGTTAAAATAGTCATAAAAAAGGTGATGGGAAAATGGCTATATTTCCAGAAGAAAACGACTTTCTTTCGTTATTCGAATGTGAACCAACGTTATTAGATAACACTGCGCAAGACTTGCCATTTTATTATAATAAAGCAACATACCGATTTTGTAATGGAGAGGAAGACTTTATTGTTACTCTTTCTCCCTCTTATGGTGAAGTCAAAATACAAGTAACTCAGCGGGCTTCAAATAGATTGTTATCACTTTTGGACCTGAAACGGGTTGATAAATTTGAAATTACAGCAGATAAGAAAGACCATTCAAGGGTGCTATTAACAGTTGTTAATGAGGACACTCAACAAATGATTGAAATTGATTTTAAGCCTTATTTTAAACAGATTTTTAAAGAACATTTTATTCGGTAAGTACAAATTCGTATTAAGCTCACAGGTGCAAGACTTGAAAATCCGGCTGCCGTAATGGTGGCTTTTTCTTATTGCACTAACTGGCAGATTAGTTGAAGAAGAATTAACAATTTTATCCTTTCTTCAAAGGAAACTGTCAACTGATATATGGTAAAATAAAGGAAATAACAGATGGGGGAAAATTGAATGAATGAAGTAATTCCTGCATTATTTACTCTTTTACCGTTATTAATACTAGCATTTGTTTTAAGGTGGGTCCGCCAAATCAAAATAAATAGTGATATTCAAGTTGAACAAAATAAACAAATTATCTCTATTTTGCAAAAAAATGAAAAGAAAAATTAATTGTTCTTAAAACATACTGGGTGCGATGCTTTAACTAGGCATCGCCCTTTTCCTTGTTCGACTAACGGGGCAGGTTAATTGAAGAATGACTTAAAAAAAGCATCGGCTTTATAACTGATGCTTTTTCAACTTTTTGATATGGAATTTGCAATTTCCACTAATATTTTGGGTGTAACTATACCAGATATTCAACAGCCATCTAGTTTCTTTAAATCATGATTTAATTTCCGTGCTTGATTTTTGAAGTAAAGATAAAATGCAACCCAATAGATCGTATAGACGACAATGGAAATTAAGAGTGTTAACAAAATGCTGGTAATATTAAATGGAATCCAGCCAATCGTGAGTGCCAAGATGAGGTATAGGATTATGATGGTTAAAAAATGGAGAATCGTCTGCTGGGATAGTTTCAAATTCCTGTTTTCAAAGTATAAGGGACTGACTGTAAACAACCAGCCACAAAGAGCGGAGCCGATGGAGTTTTTCAAAAATAATGGTCCATCTATCATTTTGAAGCCACCGAAATGGATATATAAATTGGTGACTAAAACCGCAATAAAGCATCCGAAGAAAATACCGATAAAACTACGGATTATAAATGTTTTCATTCTACTTTCCTCCTGTTCAATTTTAGAGCTTCTTTAATCGCAGGGACATAGTTACGAGACACATATTCTTTCTTTCCTGATTTGAAGTAAACGCAGAGTGTACCATTGAATGATGCTTCAAATCGGCTTAATTGATTTAAATTGGCGATAACCGATTTAGACAGGCGGATAAATTTTTTAGAAGGGAGCAGGGCCTCGAGCTCATATAACTTCTCTTTTAAAATAAAAGAATCTATTTCCGTTACGGCGATAATATGATCGTTTT
>NZ_BAWM01000069.1:13768-29517 GCF_000759675.1 Neobacillus niacini
TTCCTTCTATGGTAACTTTTGTTTCTTTAAATGCTTTGTCAATATTAAGGAAAAGTTTCAAATTTCTGACACCTCTTTTCACCTAAAAGTATAATCGTTTCTGCTCTCGATGTCTGTCAATATCTGTACTTATAATTCCCTCCTCTCATTGACTTTCTAATCAAATTGTATGATGAAATTCCTTTCAAGTCTGCATTATTCCAGTAAGTGGAATAAAATTGAAGGGTAACTTGTGGGAAATAGTTGGTGACTTACATAAAAGGTATCTTATGGTCCGGTAACGAAAACATCAATTTGTTTAGTTATAAAGAAAGGCATAAAACCTTCAACTGTGAGAGAGGAATGATTACAGTATTTTTGATGAGAATTATTCATTACTTTGTGAAGTATTGTACTTAAAGTAACGGGTGCAAGAGTTTAAGAACAGGGCTGCTGAGGCAGCTTTTTTCTTGTTCCACTAACGAAGCAGTTTAGTTGAAGAACCATATTTGTTAAACTTAAGGAAAAGGAAGAAAAGTTGAGGTAAGAAAAATGTATGAATTTAAAGATGAGTTCGAGAGAAAAGAAAAAAAATTTAAGATTTACATTTTTTTATTTGTTATCTCTGTTTTAATACATACATTCATTGACGTTTTTGATTTGGGAATTGAAAAAGTTTCTGGAGTTGGCATAGTTATTAGCCTTTTATTTTTTTGTGTTATCCTTTATTTTGGTTTGCGTAGAAAGTTTTGGGCTGAGGTTATGATTAAATTTTTTGTCTGGCTAAATATTATTTTATTGTTCCTCATTATTACTGTTAAGATTTTAGGGTTGTAGGGCTAACGGGTCAGGATAGTTGAATAAAAAAGATTCCTTCAAATACCAAATTTTGTTAATATTATACTAAACATTTTTAATAAGTTTGAGGTGGTGATGTAATGAAACGAATGCATTTTGACCAACCGACGGAGCATTATGATGAACGTCTAATCCCAATCGATGAACAAATATGTTCTTTGCTAAAACAAAGAAAGGAAATCTCAAATAATAACCCAGGTTTTCCACCGCTTGAAGATATTTCAAAGTGGGCAGAAAAGTTTAATCTTTATGAGGACTTGCTAAGGTCTTTATTCGGTGTATTAGAAAATGATGACCATTTCCGACCGCAGGTTGAACCAATAGATTTTCAAAAGTATATACCAGTCTTAAAGTCTGTAGAAAAAGACAAGTGTTTGTATTCCGTAACATTTATTAGGCAATACGGAAATGCAAGTGTTGTTAATTTTAATATTGATTGGGAACCTGAAATGGATCCAAATAGGGAAAGGTTTCATCGGCATAGTTTTTGGGAGTTATGGTTAGGGGAAGGATATGATTGTAGAGTAACTGGTGGTGGAGGAACTGATGGACACATTAGTTATAACTTTATTGTGTCTCCTCCGTTACCAGACAATATTTCTGGATTGGATTTGAACTTTAAAGAATATCAAACTCCATTCAAAGGCAGACCAACAGGTCTTGAGCTTGTAATGCATTTATAATATAAATTGGGGACTTTTCAATATTGGAATAGTCTCTTTTTTTTAGCAAAGGGGAAGTTTGTGAAGAATTGTACTTAAAGTAACGGGTGCTTTACTTTAAGATCAGGTTGCTGCGGCAGCCTTTTTCTTATTGTGCTAACGGGGCAGTTTAGCTGAAGAAGGAATGGTATAATATTTATTAAGTTGGATTGTTATTGGTCATCTAGGTGGAGGAATTTGAATACCATTTACGACCTATGTATTAAAATATTTAAGATAAAATACCAAAAAGTGAGTGAAATTTTATGGGCAAAAGAGTCTTTATTTCTATATTTATCGCTGCAATTCTTTCCGTTGTTATTCGTTCCATACTTCGTGCCAATGGCATTCACAATTTTCTTAGTGAAGATTTAACTGGTCAAGCATTAATATATTTGGTCATTTGTTTATTGATTTTCTTTGTTTTTAAAAAGAAGTCTGAAAGATAAGACTTATGCACTGTCAAAATCTTGTTCAACTAACGGGTGCAATAGTTCAAGAACAGGGATTTCAGCGGCGATTCTTTTTTGTTATTGAGCTAACGGGGCAGGTTAGTTCAATAAGAATTCGTTTATTTTGTTGTATTTAATGGGGAAACCTCTTGATAAGTAAAAACGGGATTGAGGGATAAAAATGGAACAGATAGAGGTGTTAACGTCTAAGGGTGTCCTCGTTAAAGAATTGAAGAGAAAAAATGAAGAGCTTAAAAAACAATGGGAAGAGGCATTTGCAAAGAATCTTAGTAAATCCCAAAAAAACAAAATCAATTTTTATCAACACTTATGGCATGTATTTAGCTTTAATAAGATTTCCTGTTTAGAAGGACAAAAAGCAAGGGATGCCTTTAATAAGGTTAAAAAAGATGGGTGCTATATTTTTTACCAGGACCAAGAAAATTCATTAATGCTTGAAAATGCCAGAAGTTTAAAGGTAGAAGATATTGTAAAGGAATTTGAAGGTTATATAGATGATGTTTATATAGTTGATTCAAATTTTATATGGACATATGTTTGTACTCATGAAGAATATTGCGGACCCTATTTTTATCAGTTAGTGGAGGAATAGTAAATTTTTCTTATTAAGCTAACGGGTGCTTGAGTTTAAGAAAGAGTCGTAGCTGCGGCTCTTTTTCTTGTTCCACTAACGGGTGCTTGAGTTCAAGAAGGGTTGTGGCGGCAATCCTTTTTCTTATTAAATAATTTAGTATAATTTCTGTACTTAGATAACTGTCCAGCTCCAGCGCCTAGCCTCTCGAGACCTTAAGCCATCCCCCTCCGGAGGGCAGGACCGTCCTGCGAGGCATGTCTTAAGCTTGTCGGGGCTATGCAATGCGCTTGCGCTTTTCTTATTTACTTTGTCATATATTTATGAATTTAATCCGATACAATAGTGGGTATATTTACTCATTTTTCATAATAATACATTTATTTACAAATTTTACACAAAATCCACACGTTCCCTTAACAAAGAATTGCTAGGATAATAGTGATAAAATTATTTTTTGAGGAGTTTTGTGGATGAAATCTAAATTTTTACTGTCTTTGTCTCTAATTACTTCACTAATACTAAGTATGGTGTCTCCGGCATTAGCTGAATCTGTACCAAAAAGTCTGGATCCATCCTCCGTCCTTGATGAGCATACGGCGCAATCTTCGAAAAAGGATGAGTCACTGACGATCTTTGAAGCCGAACCTATTGACGTTCAGCTTCTCGCCATCACGGATTTCCATGGTTACCTCGCGCCGACCACCGGTGCGGACGCCGCTCTGAAGACTCAAGACGGCCAAACCCTCACCGTGGGCGGTGCCGCATACCTGTCCACCCAACTCAACAAAGCTGCCGAAGGGCAACAAAACTCCATCCGCGTCTCCAATGGCGACAATTTCTCCGGCTGGCCATGGCAGACCATGTTCTCCCGCGACGAGCCCACCGTGGAGTTCCTGAACTACCTCGACATTGATGTTTCCTCCGCGGGAAACCACGAACTGGACATCTCATTGGACTTTTTGACGTCTCACATGATGGAGGGCGAATGCTTCGGTGAGGTTGGCGTGGACTCGTGCTTCGAGACCTCTAGTGGCGAAGCGTTCGCGGGAATGGATTTCCCCGTGATTTCCAGCAACATTTACCCGGCAAATGGCTCGCAAAAGAACCCAGCATCCATGCTGCCCTCCACGTACGTCCAAGAGGTCACGGGTGCAGACGGAACTCGGTCCAAGGTTGGTTTCATCGGCGTGACCGCACCGGACTCGGAACGGATTTTCTCTTCCTATCAGGTTGACCAGATGGTGGTAGGAAGCATGCTACCGGCCGTCAACCGGGCGGCTGATGACCTTCAGAGGCAGGGCGTTGAGGCCATTGTTGTGCTCGCCCATGAGGGAGACTGGAATTCCGGCACGTACAACGAGTGCGCTGTGAGCGGCGGTCCGCTCAACCGTCTTGCCTCGCAGGCGTCCCCGGCTATTGACGTGGTGGTGGGAGGGCACTGGCACTCCGCGGCAACCTGTGTTGTGCAAGATCCTGACGGCAGCCCGCGACCGGTCATCACTCCCGGCCATCATGGCCGGACCTTCGGCGATATCCGTTTTCAGATCGACCCGGCCAACGCCGACATTGATCGCGCGAGCATTACGGCAGAGAACATTCCGGTGACTCGCGACGTTCCGGCTGACCCGACCGTGGCGAAAATGGTCGACCACTGGAATGCGGTGGCCAGCGCACGTTGGGCTCAGCCCCTCGGAACGCTTGCGGAAGACGTCACGGCCACCAAGGATGCCGACGGAGAGTCTGAGATCGGGAACTTGGTTGCCGACGCCTACCTGGATATTGCTCAGGGACTCGAGCCGAAGAACGGCACTGTTGATCTAGCGATTACTCACCCGCGCCAGGTCCGCAATCCGCTCATCTACAAAGCCGGATCGAATCCCAGCGACAGCAACGGAATCATCCTGTTTGGTGAGAGCTGGACGGTTCAGGGATCGGCGTCGTCGATCGTGACCATTTCGGTCAAGGGCAACCAGCTTCGCGAGCTCTTTGAGCAGCAGTGGCAACTGGACCAGAACTCTAAGGAGACCTATGTTCCGTTGTCGGTTTCCGGCAACGTGAACCTGCAGCTGGATCCATGGCTATTGCACGGTGTTCGAGTTACGGATCTGAAGGTCAACGGTAAGGACGTCAAAGACAACGTCACGTATCGCGTGGCCGTTCCGTCCCGAATTGCGCTGGGCATGGACGGCTTCACGGCGTTGAAGTCCGGCACCGATCCTGTTCGCAGCGACATGGATCACTGGGCCTTCCAGGACTGGATGTCCCAACAGGACACTATTAGCGCTCCGGAGCTGGGCCGTGTAAACTATGCTGTAACGGAGTAGTTTCTTCCATCCCGCCGAGTGGCGACTAACGTAGGTTCCGGGTTGTCACTTTGACCGATAATTTGCGTACGTTTTAAGTGTTATTTTGCACATCCAAGTTTTAAAAACCCAGCTACCTTCACATAAGAAGATTAGTTGGTTTTTTTAAAGTTATTGTGCTAACGGGTGCAATAGTTAAAGATGAGATCGCTGCGGCGGTCTTTTTGCTTGTTCAGCTAACGATGCAGGTTTGTTGAAGAAGGATTTGACGATTAAAGAAAGAATAGTATAGATAGTTTATGTGGCTTAGGCTAAGAAGAGTTATTTGAACGGAGGGAAATAATAAATAAGATGGATGCATACGTTTTAAAATTTACTTTAGAAAAAGTTTTAGACCAAGTTTATAACAAGATTGAACCAAAGACCAGAAACCATCTTCATACAGTCCTTCAAAGAGATTATTGTACCTTGGCCAATCGATTTTCCCTTAAAGGCGAGATGGAATATAGAGTTTTAGAAATAATCAATTTCCCCGACAAGAAAGGCCTTATTGATGTTGTTTGGCTGAAGGATAAAGTTCCAATCGTTGCTATAGAGAATGAATCAGCATTAAAGCCTAAAACAATGGAAAAACTTCTTTCGTCTGGGTGCCAGTATCTTTATTACGTGTATTATGGAGGCAAAAGTGATGATTTAGTAAATCAATTTATAAATGAGAACGATCCGGAAGGCAAAGTAATTTTCATTCATAAAAGGTATAAGCTTGGTAAGAATAAAGATTTTGGGATAACCAAAGAACATTACAGATAATATTAACTCCCTAAACATTCTGGTTTTGCTTGCAATTTTAAGGGGCCAATTAGAAATTGAAGAACGTGCTGCCAATAAAGGTGGCATTTTTGTTGTGCTAACGAAGCAGGTTCAAGAAGAAAATGGTAAGATACTAATCAGTGATATTGAATCAATTGGACTTCCTCTTTACGTTATCAGGGATTAGAATATAAATAAAAAGGTGATTACAATTAAAAAAGTAAAAAGTATCCTATTTTTGCTTCTTGGATCCATATCTCTTGTGATTGGAGTTGCAGGGACTGTGTTACCAGTTCTACCGGGCGGTCCGTTTTACTTATTTGCTGCTTTTTGCTTTGCGAAAAGTTCCAAGTCGATTGAAAACTGGTTCAAACGCACCTCATTATATGAAAAATACGTTGAATCATTCCTACAAAAAAAAGGTATGACTCTAAAAGAGAAAATCAGAATCAATTTAGTTGCCGATTTCTTCATCGTAATTTCTGTATTTTATGTGGACATCCTTTTAGTGAAAATCCTGTTGGTATTGCTGGCCCTCTACAAACATTATTATTTCATTAAAAAAATTAAGACAATTGACCGAAACAGTACGAAACAAAGAGCTTCTTGAAAATTTTCTTCAAATAACGGGACCTTTACTTCAATAAAGGAGTTGCTTCGGCAGCTCTTTTTAATTTTTGGCTTAAGATGAAGTAGAAAGTAACCCCGAATCCCCCATATATTTAAGGTTTCTTACGAACCTATTTAATTAGGCTCATGTAATTTAACAGCCTACTGCAGATTTTTAGAGGTTGATATCAACTTTGTGAGTTATGAATAGGGGAGTTAGTATAAAGGAAATTGTGGTTTGTTATACCTTAGAGGATGATATTAAACGAGAAAGAATACTGAAAGAGGCTGTTGTTAGTAAGGAACAAGTTATACAAGAAATAGTAAAAAAGATTGAACAACGCAAATACTTTCTTGCTAAAGGTGACCAAGGGGAATATTGGATTAATCGTTCTTCAATCCGTTATATAGGAGTTCATGAAAACGATGATCCGAATATTAATCTCATTAAACTATAATTATAGAAAAGGCTTTTTAATTTTATATTAACTTTGATTTACTTTACATGGGAGAGAAGATGAATGTCAGAAGAAACGTATCAATCTCGTGAGGAACGAAAACAAGCTGAAAAAAAAAGTAAAAACAAACAAAGAAGTATTGGAATACTAAAAAAAGGATCTTTGTTAAAAAAACTGGTCATTGTCTGTTTGGTGCTCGGTCTTGTTTCGACAGGATCAGTTGCCATTACGTTCGCTTCAATGATTAAGGGGACACCTGCTTTAGATTCTTCTAAGCTAGTGGATCCGCTTTCTACTAAATTTTATGATAAAGACGGAAACTTCCTTTATGAATACGGGAAGGAAAAACGGACAAAAATTACGTACGATCAAGTGCCCAAATTTTTGGAGCAGGCCTTTATTGCTACCGAGGATTCTCATTTTTATGAACATCATGGGATCGACCTTAAAAGGACAGCCAAGGCGATATTCTTGAACGTAACAGGGGATTTCGGATCTCAGGGAGGCAGTACGATTACACAGCAAGTCATTAAAAATTCTTTTTTGTCTCCAGAGAAAACAGTGAAACGTAAAGTGCAAGAATGGGACTTAGCGTATAAGTTGGAAAATGAATATTCCAAGCAGGATATTTTAATGATGTACTTAAACAAAATCTACCTTGGAAACCGCTCTTATGGAGTGGCTGCCGCAGCGAAGAATTACTATGGTATTGAGTCCAATGATTTGAAAAACATGACGCTGGCACAGGCAGCGCTGATCGCTGGACTGACACAGAGTCCGAATAATTATGATCCTACCATACCGGAAAACCAAGAAGCAGCCACGAAGCGCCGTCACATTGTCTTAAGCTCAATGCTTCGAGATGGCTATATCACGGAAAAACAAATGAAGGAAGCAGAAAAAGTTCTTGTCACAGAGGGACTTGTAGCAAGAGACACGCAGCAAAGTATGCCTTATGAAGCCTTTTTGGATGCAGCCGTGAAAGAGGTAAAGGGAAAACTAAAGGATGCGGACATCAGTAAGGACGGATTGTCGATTTATACAACCTTGGATCCAAAAGCACAGGATTTTGCAGACAAAATGATGAATACCAGTGAAATCATTGCCTATCCGGATGCGAATTTTCAGGGAGCCTTCGTTTTTTTAGATACCAAAACGGGTGAAGTCAGGGCAATCGGGAGTGGCCGAAATGACTATAAAGCTCAATTTTTAGGTCACAACTTTGCCGTCGATATTAAACGTCAACCTGGATCATCCTTCAAGCCGATTTTTGATTATGGGCCAGCAATTGAAAACTTAAAATGGTCCACTGCTCATTTGATCAATGACCAGAAGACCACCTATTCAACGGGTCAGCCCATTTCCAACTGGGATCATCAGTATCATGGAATGCTGACGATGCGGACGGCACTGCAAAATTCATACAATATCCCGGCGCTGTTCGCCATGAGAGAGGTTGGGATGGATAAGGCTAAGAGTTTTGCAGAATCACTGGGGATTACGTTTAAAAGTAATGAAGTATATGAATCCTACTCGATCGGCAGCAATACCGTTAGTCCTTTAGACATGGCAGGGGCCTACAGTTCCTTTGGAAACAGTGGTCTATACAATAAACCGCATTTCGTCCAAAAGGTTGTTTTGGCGGATGGTACAGAGGTTCAATTTGCGGGGGAATCAAAACGTGTTATGCAGGATTACACTGCCTATATGGTAACTGATATGTTACGCACAGTCGTAGATGCTGGGACAGGAACAACAGCAAATGTTCCTAGTCTGGATGTTGCCGGGAAAACAGGAACAACCAATTTTGATGAAAAAACCCGAGCTAAATATGGATACCCTGGCGAAGCTACAAATGATAGCTGGTTCGCAGGATATACGCCACAATACACCATGTCCGTCTGGACGGGTTACGCTCAAAACGGACCGGGTACCTATATGAGTGGAAATACAACGAAAATCTCGCAGTTAATGTTTAAAGCCATGATGGAAGCTTTTGGAATGGACACAGCCAATTTCCAGCAGCCAGAAAGTGTCTACAGTGTGAATAATGAACTTTATATAAAAGGAATTGATTCTGCAGAAGTTCCACCAAAGAACGATGTCATCATTCCTCCTAATAATGGCGGAAATAAAGAGGAAGAGAAAGTTAAAAAAGAGGCAGAAAAACTGAAAAAAGAGGAAGAGAAGCGAGGAAAAAAGGAAGAGAAAAAGAATAATAAGCATGGTTAAGATAGATATTTTTTTCTTCCATTGTTCCACTTCAATAGTAGGGTGATTTCACATATTAAGACAATAGATAGTTAATCAGAAAATCTCGTTAAATTCAAAATAAACTTTAACAGATTAAATACACATGACCGTTATTTATACGGTCTTTTTTATGTGGGAGCAAAATCTCCCAATTGTTCATGTTACTTGAGAATGTGAAGAAATGTACTTAAAGTAACGGGTGCAAGAGTTAAATAAGGGACCGCTGCGGCGGTCTTTTCTTTTTGTGCTAACGTAAGCAGTTTTTTTGAAGAGTAGTGTTTAACTTGTGTTCAACAATCGGGCCATTTAATGAAATAAGGATTATGAGCTAACTGCAGTTAAGTTGTAGAAGGATTTTTGTAATTAAAACAGAATAATTATATTTACCTCCAGAATTTGTAAGTAAGTTATTTATAATTAAGAATCAATTGGAAAATTCAAGATAATGAAAAAAAGGAGGAAATTTAAAATGACGCATCCCGCATTAAAAATGTACGACTACCACATATGGGCAAATGGAGTTATTATTGATCGTTTAAAAGAATTTCCGCAAGACATTTATCATAAGGAAATTCAGACTGGCTTTTCTTCGATATCAAAGGTGATGTCCCACATTTATCTCACTGATTATGCATGGTTTGACATTATCTCAGGTAAAAGTATGAATGAAGCAATCGCAACCACGAATCAATTAAGAGAACAGATCGAAACGAAAAGTATTGAAGAAATGAGAAAGATCTTTTTAGGATTATCTGAACGTTACAAAGAACTTCTGAACAACCAAGAAAATATTGAAAAGGTAATAGTGGTTGATAACCCATATGCTGGGGAGCTTGAAACTTCTGTTTCTGAATCGGTACTACACGTTGTTACTCACGGATCATATCACCGTGGCAATATAGCTACCATGTTACGGCAAATGGGACACACCTCCGTGATGCAAGATTATGGACTTTACCTATTTATGCCCCAAACTTCATGATAACTCGTCTGGAGGTCTTATATTTTTATAAAAATTCTTCAATAAAAGAGTGCTAATGTAATAAGGTGTGAACATGTTTCAACGACCTGAGTAATTCCAGAATAGGGCGCTTTTCTTGAATAAGGAGGCGTCTATTTGTATTGTACTGGATTCTGGAACAACACTTATTAGTGATTGGAGTTATATTAAGGTGTAGAAGAGATTGTGAAGGATTACACTTAAACTAACGGGTGCGTTAGTTTAATAAATATGTAAGAAATTCATCTTATCTAAGGTGTTTTTTTTTACTTTGGGGCTATTTAGTTTCAAAGATTAATACAAAAAGGTAATTTAAGATCGGTATAAGGAGCCAGCCTTTTTTTGTTTTTATATTTCGACATTTTTCTGCATTCTAGGAAGTGTAACAAAATACATAAGAGATTGGAATCATACAAAGTTTGTTGATTTTATTGACTTTTCCAGTCATTACCATTGCTAGTGAGTATATAAATTTTTGTTAAGTAGAGAATTTGTCAAATCTTGACCTTTTATTTAGCTTTAATCAATTTCATTTTATTTGTAAAATATAAAAAAGTTAAAAAACATTTGTAGGAATAACAAAATGAAATTGGATTTATTAGAGAAGTGGAATGAACCAAAAAGTTAGAATTAAATAAAGGAGATAGAACAAAATGTACAAGTATACAATCTATGTAACACATAAAGGTAAAGTCTATCAAACCAACGTAATAGCTACCAAAAACCAAACAGAAGAAGAAGTTTATCGTATAGCACAAGAACAAGTTCTGAAACAATGGGCAAATTAAATACTGGATCCTTGGATTAAAAGGATTGAATGGAACTTCCACTTGAAGTATAGATTTTGGATAGCTTCCTTTACTTGAAATCTAGCTGCCAATGGCGGCTTTTTTTGTTTAACTAAAGAAGCAGGTTAGCATTCCTGTAGATCGTTAAATATCAGGTTTGAAAAAAATAAAGCCCCTCAGTAAGATATGAGTATAGACACCACTCTAACTCAGACTCTTAAGGAGGAAGCCCTACTATGAATTTTAAAATGCAAGACAAACAAAATCAACTAATAGAAAGAATTTCCGATACACATCTTATCGTTGGTGTGGATATCGCTCAACAACTACGCGTCGCAAGAGCAGTTAACTTCCGTGGAATTGTAGTTGGAGATTCTCTTTCTTTTGAAAATAATGAAGAAGGGTTTATTAAACTATTAAATTGGATCCAAGAGTTAAAAAGACTAAAGAAATTAGATGCAGCAATAGTAGGTATGGAGTCTACAGGCCATTACTGGCTAAACCTATCAAAATGGTAATATTACCAAAACATTGAGGTAGTAACAGTCAATCCCCACTAAGTAAAAAGGAATAAAGAAAATCGTGATAATACTCAATCTAAGAGTGATAAAAAAGATGCACTCGTTATCGCGGATATGGTCAAAAACGGTTATTACTCCATTATTCGCCCATCATCAGAATCATTTGAGAAGCTACCCATCAGGTTAGCATAACTGGCCATCAACCCCTTGGATAGGCATGACGAAGGAATGAGAGGGCAACTGACCCGTTGAGACATGGGAGGGAAAGCCTCCAGGGACGCGTGGAGATGTACATTATATGGTAAAATATGGAGTGGTGGCTGAATCCTTTATTTAACTATGCCTTCACGAAGCCAAATTGATCTGAACTCATTTCAATTACCCGTAAATACAAAAACAAGTGTTATGAAATCCTGCGAATAAGTGAGCATTCGAGAGATATTCGTATCAAACTGAGGGAGTTGAACAAGAAAGAATAATAAACTAAGACAACAAATAATACGTCAGTTTCCGATAAGAGGGAATTTTATGAAGATAAATCAGCATTTATTTTCTTTAGTAATGTTATTGCTTTTTTTTAGTTCTTTTATTTTTTCAACTAAGTCACTAGCAACTTCTTGGGCTTATCCATTTGTAGTTTGGGAAGATTATATTTATGTAGTAAGCGATGAGTATGTAACAGAAATTGATACTGAGATAGGTCACGTTACTATGTATTCAGATATGAAATCTTATCCTGGAAATTTCTCTAATGCCTTTAAAAAAGGGACTAAGTATTATTCGATCAAAGGTATTAGTACAGAAGAATCATTAGCTATTGAAGAATCAGATGGTCGGTATTTAAAGGCTGATAGAGATGGGAAATATGAAGTAAAAAGTTCTTTTTATGGATTTTTTTATGGACAACAAGGCATTTTTGTTTATCTAATATTGGGTATTTTAGCTATTATTTTTATTATTAAAGTTATAAAGAATAAGCCTGGAAGCTAAAGACTTGTTCAACTAACGGGTGCAAGAGTTGAAGAACTAGGGTTGCTGCGGCGGTCCTTTTTTATTATTCAGCTAACGAAGCAGGTTACTTGAAGAAGGTTTGACAAATAACACTATTGGTATTCTTATGATTTTATCTATACATTGAAGCAAAACTATACTTTGAGAGAGTGAAAAACTTGAAACATAATCGACTTTTCTTCTTGTCGTTAGCAAGTAGCATATTGGTTATTTTAATTGCTTTTTTTCAATGGAACTTGATTGAAATAATAACAGAATTTTTAATGCTACCTATTTGGTTAGTGGTATTTGGATTTTTTATTGTCATTACAGTAAAGACAATTCTCAATTTATTTAAAAATAAGGATTGGAAGCCGTTTACTATCCAGTTATTAACCACCATATTATGGCTGTTCTTTCCTTTCACTCAAGTTATGTTAAATTTGGACTTCAAAATGAATAAATCAGAAAGAGAAGAAGTGGTGGAAATGGTGGAACAAGGTACTCTTAAACCGAATGTTTCATACGATTCATTACTTATCCATTTACCTAAAAAATACGACCAACTATCTAAAGGTGGTGGGGAAATCGTTATTGAAAAAAACGGTAACTTAATTTTATTTTTCACTTACCGTGGAATATTAGATAATTTCTCTGGGTTCGTGTATTCACCTAATGATAAAAAGCCAAGTCAAAGTGATTTTGATGGAGATTTTAAACAAATAGAAAAGTTAGATGAAAATTGGTATTTTGTAGGTTCGTATTAAACTAACAGGTGCAAGAGTTAAAGAAGATGATCGCTGCGGCGGTCTTTTTTATTATTCGACTAATGGGCAGAATAGTTAAATAAGATATTAAAAAAATTATTTAATAACCGAGGGGAAATTTATGAAAATAATGACTATTAAGCATAATATTGGTTGTTGTTGGATGTAGCATTTTAGGGTGGCTAATTAAAGATGCCTACAAAAATAATAAGGGTGAAAGTACAAAGTATAAAATTCTCTATTTATTTTGGGTATTATTAGGTGTCTTACTAGATACAAGTGGTTTAATCATTATCTTTGGTCTTATTCTATTAGGAGTTCTTTTAATAATCTATTACCCATTCTTCACTTAATGGGTGCTTTTCTAGAAAAAGTTATTTTACGGTTATTGTAAATAAATCTGGTTGGAGGAAAAATGATTAAAAATTTATATTCATTTTTAAATCAGAATTTTGAGGGTCTAATTTTAGAACCACCTCTATTTTATTCTTGGAGTAATAGTATTAGGTTTGAAATTTCAAATCCGATAATACCACACTATGCAATAGAAAATTTGAAACAAACTTTTCAACGTTCCATTACTTTGTTTAAAAAGGTGTTTGATGAGAGAGATGAAATTCTGCTGGTTACCGATGTGCTAACTACAAGGAACAATCACTTTCTGCAGAGGAAACCTTTAAATGTGTATAAGAAGTATTTAAAAGATAAAGATCTATTATACAAATTACACCATCAACTTTTTGTTAGATTCTTCGAAGATGAAGTAGATCAGATGGTTATTCATAGATTTATCCTTCAGTGTAAAAAAGACACTATTAGGTATGCCCCACTATTAAAAGCCATTTGTTATGAGGACTTTGCACATTCATCTACTATCTTGAAAAATAATCAAGAAAGTGGATATGAAATTTATTTTGTTAATCTAACTAAAAAAATAATTTTTCACTTATATGATGATCGTGGCTGCGATATTTTAGCAGCCGATAAAGAGGATATTCGTTATCTTTATGAAGAATTTAACGATTGGATATTAGATTATGATCGCAAAAGAATTGATCACTTGTTTAAGTAGAACATAACGTTCATCTTCAACTCCCATGAAAATAAAAACTGAAAAAAGGCATACAAAAATAGACCCAGAAAAACCAGTTTTTAGATAGGGCGGTTGTTTGAACGTTCCCCGTTAGCGGAACGAAGCTGCCGATTAATTCACCATAGCAGCCTCGCGGTGTAGCTTATTCGATAAGAGCTTAGCGACTCTCATTTGCTCTAAAATGATAATATCGCTTGATATTTATTAATAAAAAAGCCGTGACAACTACATGTACAACTGAATAATTTAATTTATGACATCAAAAGGAGGTGGTCGTATGAGTAATAGACTGCCAGATGTAGTTATTATAGTTAGAGATGAAGAGAATTTTGAGAATATTGCAAAAGTAGAAGTACTCGGAAGCGCATCCCCGTGTAAACATCTACTACGGGTAGGTGCTCCTATAGCTCCTGTTGTATTATGTATGGTTAGGAATGGATTTGTAAACGCTCAGGCGGAAAATGCTGTTATATTTTTCCGTCCAAGATGATGTCTGAGTTCGACTTTATGTTATCCTCTTCAGGTAGATTGTAATAAAGTGGACAAGATATGATGTTTATTACAGTCGACTTGGGGAAGTGATTTTTTATGGCTATGTTAAATGTTAATCTAGATTTTATAATAATAATAGGAGAAACCCAAGAAATCCCTTCAGATAGCAAGGTCTGAAGGGTATTTTTTAATAGAAGATGTTTTTTCACATTTTTCTGTGCTTCTTGGATGGGGCGCCGGTGCGTTGATACTATAAATGGAGATGCATCTTCCTTATTGAAGTAATGTGGCAGATTAGTTTGTGAAGAAATTTACTTAAAGTAACGGGTGCAATAGTTAAAGATGAAGATCACTGCGGCGGTCTTTTTTTGTTTGTTGTGTTAACTGTCAGTTTACTTCCAGAAGGAATTAGTAGCAAATACAACGAATTATGAATGATATTAATCATTTGTAACTTCTAGGAGGTATTATTTTTGAATGAAAATTAGAGAGTTAATGGAACGTTATGAAAATCTGTATTCACTTGAGGGACTTAATGATAAACAAATCAATGTCATAGAGACATCTTTAGAAATAAAACTTCCTAATGATTTTAAACAAATATGTTCTTTTTATAGTGGAGAGCTAATTGGTAACATAAGTATTTTTGCATTCGACGGGAATAGTCCTAATATTATTGATGAAACCTTAAGTCTAAGGGATGCAATAAATTTACCCTTAAATTTTATTGTTTTGGCTGAGCCACCAGCAAGCCTGATTTTAATGGACATAGAAAAAAAGCCGTCTGTATTATGGTGTGATAGTAATGACGTACAGAGAATACATAATCATTCGTTTGTTTCATCTCCAGACTATTGGGATACTTTTAGTGATTTCTTCTTAAGTCGTACCATAGATGATGAAGAAGAGTTATAAGATAATAATTTCAACAACTCATGAGGCTTGAGTTTAACAAGGAATCGTATCTGCGGCTCTTTTTCTTGTTCTACTAACGTTGCAGTTGTGCGGCCGAGCATAGGTCGTATCATATAGCGGGTGGGATTCCCGTCGAGAAAGAACTAGCCATTCACTCGTAGCGAG
>NZ_BAWM01000068.1 GCF_000759675.1 Neobacillus niacini
TTCATACAGATAGGTAAGGGTTTGAAGTTATCGCTCCCTTTTGTCGGGTAGGAGGGCGACCTCTCAGTCACCGTCCCCCCTAAGAACCGTACGTGTTAGTTTCCTAACATACGGCTCAAGCATGCCTTTATCCTAGTCTGGGTTAGATTAGTCCTGATAGTTTTTTGGCTTTGATATATTTCTTGCCACTTCTAAGTTGAATGTCATTTGGAGTTTCTCCCTTTGCTGGGAATACCTTGTGGTATTCCAGGTGACAAGAAATGTGAACTAATTCTAAATTTTTATATTCATTACTTCCGCCTTTAACTCTAGGGATTTTGTGATGTGTTTCTAATCCTTCAGAACCATCTGTAATTGAATAGCTACATAAAGGACATTTGTATTTTTGCTTCTTAGCTAACTTCTGCCTATATGCCACATTATTTTTATCGAACTCTTTAATATCACGTTTCTCAAAGTATCCTTTTAGGTTTTTGTTATAAGGGCTGTAATCGTATTTGATTTGTACGTGCCTTACAATCGGAGTCCATGACATCCTTTTGAGTTGGTTATTGGTTATAGGGTCAGTTAATATCCACTTACTCTTACTTTGACCAGTTTTGTCTGGTTTATAGTACTTCTGACTAATCCATCTTCCACTCTTTTTAGTGTGAAGTCTCTTTAGAAACTTATATTGGGTTTTCCAAATGTGAGAATCCATTTCGGAAAAGACTTCTTTGGCGACACTTGGACTCCAGTAATTTGCCGTACCTATAATAATAGGATTAAGTGTGCTGACAAGTACTTGCACGTTTTTTCCATAGAACTGTCTCGTTTTATCGGTTATCTTCTTTTTAGCAGCCTTGATGCTATCCTTGGAAGGTTTGATAAGGACTTTGCTCCCATTGTGAGTTTTGTATTTTCTTATATTAAAACCTAAAAAATCAAACCCATTTTCGATATGAGTTACTTTTGTCTTTTCAAATGCTAACTCTAAACCTCTAATCGTTAGATAAGGCTTTAGCTTGTTATATAAATCGTTAGCCTCTTCCTCAGATTCGCACATGATGACGAAGTCATCTGCATATTTTGCCACTGCATACTTAGTCTGATTAGCAAAAGATACCTTAGCCTTTCTCTTTTCTTCTTTATAACTAATATTGAGCAGACTTTCTAAACCATGTAGTGCAATATTAGCTAGAAGTGGTGAGATGATCCCCCCTTGGGGGGTTCCATTTTCTGATACATGAAATACCTTGTTGTCCACAAAACCTGCTTTTAACCACTTTTCTACCATGTTAAAGGCTGGGAATCCCTTTATTTGTTCAAGAATATAGCCATGATTTAGATTGTCGAAACAGCCTTTGAAGTCACCTTCAAAAATCCATTTCTTTTTGTTTCCGATAGTATTGAAGATTCTTTCGATTGCGTCGTGACAATTCCTTTTTGGTCTGAACCCATATGAGGTTGGTTCAAATTTGGCTTCCCACTGTGGTTCAAGTGCTATTCTAGCAATGTTTTGATAGATTCTATCTTTCATGGTTGGTATTCCAAGAGGTCTAAGTTTACCGTTCTTTTTTTCGATATATGTCCGATAAGTTGGTTTCGGTCTATGACAATTGATGTTCAAATCTTTCATTTTATTGTAGAGTTCTACTCTCTCAAAAGGAGTCAAGGCTTTATATCCATCAACCCCTGCAGTCCGTTTCCCTTTGTTAATTTGGGTAACTCTACGTATTGAGAGCAATAATGCGGCTTGGCTCTTCATAAGTAGCCTTTGTAAGTCCCTTACTTTGCGGATTTTCCCAAAACGTTCGGCATGGTATATTCGTTGTTGGAATTTCTCTACATACTGACTAATGTTTAACCAGTTAATACGGTCCCAATCAGTAATGTCTGGTAATGCGGACTTCTTTATAGAAGTGTGCATCGTCTGTTACCACCCTTTGGAATTCTTCTTCAACGCTTTATCCCATGTTGCACACCAATTGGAATTCAGCACCCTTTCGGGTTTTGTCATAGGACATTATCCACCCAGTTATTTCCGATTCCTGTTGCCTTTCGACATGGTGGCATTTGCTTTTTCCAATCTCCTATATCCCCTTGGGGAATTGGGCTTCGCTTACGCTTGGCTTACCTAGGTTTAGGACCCCAATTGGACTTAACAAGTTCAACTTCTGTCAGATGTGAGTAGGTTAGGTTCCTCCAATACACCGATAGGTCTGTGGGTTGCATTGAAAGTATTAGAGGGAAGATACTTTCCCTACCTATAAAACGTTAGTATAACTGTGCCCTATCTAACGACTGCGATGACGATGCTTATAAAGATTCACTTATCGTTAACCATACTACTCTTTCCCTAGCCTCCATCTGCTCAGGCACTGAGCTTTTGGTTTGGCTTCTCCTCATGCAACCCACATTATAATTACTCATAATGCAGTTTCGGAAGGGAATATCCTATGCAACAGGATAGTCTCGAAGAGACACTGACTTTGTGCGGAAGAAGTTGCTTCTTGTCGCACCCCCC
>NZ_BAWM01000067.1 GCF_000759675.1 Neobacillus niacini
TACTATTGCTGCATCTAAGTTTTTTAATCTTTTTAAATCTTGAATCCAGTTTAATAGTTTAACGAATCCCTCTTCATTATTTTCAAATGTAAGAGGATCTCCAACTACAATTCCACGAAAGTTAACAGCTCTAGCAACGTGTAATTGTTGGGCTATATCTACACCTACAATTAGATGTGTATCGGAAATTCTTTCTATTAGTTGATTTTGTTTGTCTTGCATTTTAAAATTCATAGTA
>NZ_BAWM01000066.1:0-14376 GCF_000759675.1 Neobacillus niacini
ACGCTTCCCACGCATTAAATCTGTTTTTGAAACCTGATTCGTTAATTCTCGCGATGCACGTATTAATGAAAAACCGCCAATGAATAGCGCTATACCTATAGTAACAGCAACAGCTAACAATAATGGAACACCCCAGCCTTGCAATCCCATAATTCCTGTGTACGCCCACAGAGTACCGAAAAACGCCATGAAAAATACGCCAGATGCCGTTCCGCGTACTGCAGCTCCAGGAATAGTTCTTGATGTTTGTGTCACAAATAAAAATCTCCTTTCAACTTAAATATTTGTTCATTGGAACCGCATCTCAACTTACACTAGTATTAGGCAGTTAATTCGTGAGAAAAATCCTATATACCTTTTTATATTTATATTCAGGTGGGTAAATTACTGAACTATTCTGTCCCAGTACCTCAATATGCTTTATTCAACAATAGCGCCCTTTTCTTGAATAAACAAAAAGCTGATATTAACTGGTATTGTTCAATTAAAAATCCTCAATTGTTAGTGGTCAAGGATTGTAATCCTCGTCGGCCGAGGGGCCGTAGATGCCCGGCACCGGAATATCGAGAAGCCGCAAATATACCCCGAGCTGCGCCCGGTGATGAACCATGTGGCTTAATCCGAAGGTACGGAGCGCGATCGCCCGCGGTTCTTGGAGGATGATATGGTCGCCGTGGCGCAGCGTCCATTCCTCGCCGAGCGTTTTCTCTTCGCATTCGGCGAGCAGCTTTTCCAACTTGCCGACATTTGCGTCGAACTCCTCCAGAACTTCAGCGCGTTTTTCCAAAGGCTCGCGCCTCAGCGGCACGGTCGAAAGATCGAACTCCGGGTACTGAAAAATCGCGACTTGCCAGATTAGCAGGTTGATCAGGTGCGTGGCCAGCCCGCCGAGCGTCATCGATTTTTATCGAATGGTTGTAAGATTAACTCTGAGGTTTTAGTCTTTAGATAATCTATAAGGCTTTTTTTAAATCGTGATTAAATAACTGATGCTTGTATACCACCATCTACTACCAATACTTGTCCTATAATAAAATCGGAAGCTTTAGATGCTAAGAATAATGCAGGTCCTTTTAAATCAAAATTAGTTCCTAATCGCCTAGCTGGTGTCCTCTCAATGATTTCTTTATCTACATATTGCAAATGATTTTTTGTCATTTTTGTTAAGAAGAATCCTGGAGCAATCGCATTCACATGAACATTGTACGGTGCAAGTTTTACAGCTAAATCCTTGGTAAAATTGATCACTGCTCCTTTACTCGTTGTGTAACCTATAGCATCAACAATCTTTGGATTTTGACCTCCAAAACCAGTAATGGATGCAATATTAATAATTTTTCCAGAACCCTGTTTTATCATGATTTTTCCTACGGCTTGGGAGAATAGAAAAACACCTTTAACATTGACATCCATCACATGGTCCCATTTATCAACGTTTAGTTCTAGAGCCGGTGCACCCCAAGTAGCACCACTATTATTAACTAAAATGTCAATCGTCTTGAATTCATCGATTGTCTTTTGAACAACAAAATGGATTTCATCAGGGTTTACAACATCGCATGGAAGTGCAAGAGATCTCACACCAAGCTTTTCCAATCGATCACTTACTTCTTGGCATGCTTCGATATTTCTAGAACAAACGACAACATTGGTTCCAGCTTCGGCAAATGCGTAGGCGACTTGCTCACCTAGTCCACGGCCTCCTCCTGTAACAATGGCTGTTTTTCCATTTAAGTTATATAAATCTTTGACGTTCATTTTTTCCTCCTCGATTCAATTGGTTTACTTTTCTAATCTAATCTATAATCCTGGGTAGTCTGATGGACTTGAAGGTCTAGTAACTTTTATTTCTTCAAAAATTTCAAAATTATTATAATAGTTAAAGGTTAAAATAATTTATTATAATGATCTTTAATAGTTCAAGAATTGAAATGTACGTTTATAAAATATAAATGGTCACATATAAAGAGGATAAATCATAATTTAAATTTAAAACCAATCTAAATTTTGTTTAATGTTTTTGGAATGAAAATACGCGGAAAAGGCAGAAATTTTTAAAAGAACTGTTTGTTCTAGCCAATAGTTTTTAGTAGAGAGCGCTTTTTCAGAATAAAAAAAAACTGTTTCTCAGTATAATTTAGCTAAGAACTGGCTTTTAATTTTGTAGTTGTTAAGTTTAAAATGATTAGTTTTTGTTTTTGATTAATATTTATTAATTACTGTAACCCCAATCCCTGCATAATTATTCATAGCTTCAAAAGCTGTGTTAATATCATCTAGTTCGATAGTTTTGGTTACAAGCTTTCCAGGTGACAATCTACCATTTTCAACCATTTGAAGCATATTATTATATTCTGGTACAGGCATTCCAACAGATCCAATGATTTGTACCTCAGTGGAAATGATAAAGTTAATAGGCAGTTGGAAGACCCCGTTTGGTGCAGAACTCACTCCTATTTGAACATGTCTTCCGCGTTTTGCAAGACTTAAAATAGAATTCATACATGTTTCTTGGATACCAAGTGCATCAATGGATAGATTGGCACCACCTTTTGTTATTTCGCGTATAGATTTGGGTGCCTTTTCATTTTTACTATTTATAACATGGACAGCTCCCATTTGTTTAGCAAATTGTAGTTTGTCATCAGCGATATCAATGGCGATTACATTGGCACCCGCAGCAGATGCAATTTGAATAGCAGATAGTCCAACACCGCCTGTTCCATATACTGCCACCCATTCTCCTGGTCGAATTTTTCCTTGTGTAATAACTGCATGATAAGCCGTCATAAAGCGGCAGCCCATAGCAGTTGCATCTAAAAACCCAACACTTTCTGGTAAATGAATGAGATTTCGTTCAGCATTTGGAATGTGAATGTGGGAAGCGAATCCCCCATTAAAGTGGAACCCAATTAATTTTAGATTATCACAAACATTATGATGTCCAGCAACACAATGGGGGCAAACTCCGTCGCCATGATTAAACGGTACTAATACTCGGTCGCCTTTTTTAAAATTTCGAATATTTTTCCCAACTTCTTCTACTATCCCACTCATCTCGTGACCTAAAATATGAGGGAAAGATTGAATTACGGGCATATGTCCATTCAAACCGTGCAAGTCACTTCTACAAATACCAGTTGTTTCCAATTTTAAAATAACACCATTGGGCGATAGGTTTGGATCTTCTACTTCTTTCACAACTAAAGGCTGGTTAAACGCTTCCAGAACGGCAGCTTTCATTATACCTCATCTCCTTAAATTGTATTGATTTCATAAAAAATTATTTTATTTTTTTTACGAGTTTTTCGAACTTCCCTTTATAAGGTGCGTGAGCAAAAGATTCCATCGGATTTGTACCTACTGGTGCTTTATATAGGACACCTCGTTCATGTGAAAATTCCTTAAAACCAAAAATCCCTGTATATCTCCCAATCCCGCTTTCATTTACTCCACCGAATGGAAGATTTGGTTCTGACATATGGAGCATCGTATCATTCACCGTTACACCACCAGAAGTTGTTCTTGAAAGTACGGTGTCCACTACATCGGTATTATCACTAAAGACATAGAGTGCTAAGGGTTTTGGTCTTGCATTAATTTGTTGGATCACATCATTCAAATCTGTATAGGTAAGTACTGGCATGATTGGGCCAAAAATTTCTTCTTGCATAATCTTAGCGTCATTTTGTACATCTGTTAGGACAGTTGGGTAGAAAGTACGTCCATCTACGATTCCACCACATCGAATGTTTGCGCCTCTAATAACAGCATCATCTAGCAATCCTTGTAATCGACTAGCGTTACGATCATTTACAATTTTAGCTAAGTCAGCTTGGTTAAGTTCTCCGTTTTCAAAGTAGCTACGTTGTATGAATTCCTGTACATAGCGAACAAATTCTTCAAGCTGTTCTTCTTTTATATACACATGATCTGGAGCTAAGCAAATTTGTCCAGCATTTGCGAATTTACCAAATGCAATTCTTGGCACAATTTTCTCTAAATCTACATGTTCATCAATGATAACAGGGCATTTTCCACCTAATTCAAGTGTTACGGATGCAAGATGTTTTGCAGCAGCCTGCATAACAACTTTTCCAACCTGGGTACTTCCTGTAAAAAGAATATGATTAAAAGGAAGGTCGAGTAAAGCATTCGCAACTTCAACCCCGCCTTCAAAGATTGCGACCTCTGATTCGTCGAATAATTCCCGTACAATTTTAACTGCAATTCTACTACTAGCAGGTGCCATTTCAGAAGGTTTTAAGATACAAACATTTCCAGCTCCAATAGCAGGAATTAATGGATAAAATAACAGCATGATAGGAAAATTCCATGCAGAGAAAATAAGGCATTGGCCCTTCGGTTCATAGACGATTTTTGCTGTTTCACCTTTATTGCGGGAAGGTACCTCTACAGGTTCCATCCACTTCTCTAGGTTTTCAATAAACAGGTCGATTTCACTGATGACAGTCATAACTTCAGTCGTAATTGCTTCAAAAGAAGGCTTCGCAAAATCAACTTGAAGTGCTTCTATAATAGCAGGAGTCTCTCTAAGGATTGCTGCTTTTAATTTTTGTAATTTTTCAATACGTACTGCAGTACTTGTCTGTTTTACGATATGCTGATGTTGTTTTTGCAACTGAAATACCGTTTGAATTTTATCATTATAATCTTTCATAATGTCCTCCTTCATTTTCGGAAAGGTTTGAAATCATAATTAAATCCTACTTAACTAGTGATTTACTTTTCTTGTGAATAAATTAGATTCATAATGAAGAAGTGTTTATAGTTTGTTTTAAAATTATTCTTAAAATCATCATAGGAGTTATTCCTTCTTGTATTACTTCCCCCTTTGGTTTACCACTTTACGTTTAAAATTTGTTTTTAGAATACTCGACTGCTCAACGAAATCAGCCAAATCTCCCTCCAGTAACATGTAAAATATCTCCAGAAATATAGGAGGAATCATCTGATGCAAAAAACAAAACTGCATTTGCAACATCTTCTGGTAGTCCAATTCGTGGAATAGGTGTATCTTTCTTTTGAATTTCTTTAATTTTTTCATATTTAGGATGGTTTCTTATCGCATCAGTTTCAGTCAGTCCAGGTGCGACTGCATTGACATTTATATAATTTTTACCTAATTCCTTGGATAGAGATCGGGTTAAACCAACAATTCCTGCCTTAGCAGAAGAATAGTTTGCTTGACCTGGATTTCCTAAATAGGATCGTGAAGCGATATTAACAATTTTTCCATAGTTCTGTTCAATCATATAAGGAGCGGTATATTTGGAACAAAGAAATGCACCTTTTAGACAAACATCAACAACTTTATCCCAATCATCTTCTTCCATTTCAGTGATTCTAGAATCTTTAATAATCCCTGCATTATTAACAAGAATGTCAATTCTACCATAAGATTCGATTGTTTTTTCAACAATACTTCTTGCATCCTCGGCTTTTGAAATATCTCCTACTATTGCAATTGCCTTTCCACCACCTTGAATTACTTCCTTAGCAGTTTCTTCACATGTTTCCTTATTCATATCCGTAACTGTAACTAATGCGCCTTCCTGACTTAGCTTTTTAACTATCGACTTACCAATGCCTTTTCCAGAACCGGTAACAATGGCAACTTTACCTTGAAATCTCATATGCTTCCTCCTTTAATTGACTTTTATATGGTCTTAGTTAATTCTTTTTGTTTCTTCTTCTCTATTAAAAAATTACAAGCCAAGATTTTTTGCAATAATATTTTTCATAATTTCCGTTGTTCCACCATATATTGGCATGACCGCCACGTCTCGATAGCGACGGGCAATCGGATATTCTTCCATAAAACCGTATCCACCATGAAGCTGTAAGCAACGAGCAGACATCCGTCTTGCCATCTCGGCTACGTACCATTTAGCCATTGAAATCTGTGTAACGATATTTTCACCTTTTATATGTTTGCTTGTTAGATGATCTAGGAATGTTTGTGCCAATGACAATTCAGTTGCCATTTCAGCAATTTCAAATTGAGTGTTTTGAAATGAACTAATAGGCTTTCCAAATGCGTGTCTCTCTTTTACATAACTTATAGTTGACTTAAGCATTACTTCAGATACGGCTAAAGAATTGATAGCGATTAAAAGACGTTCTTGTTGTAGCCTATCCATCAGATAGTAAAATCCTTGTCCTTCAGCTCCAAGCAGATTGGATACAGAAACATGTACGTCCTCAAAAATTAGTTCAGCGACATCTTTAGAATGCTCACCTAGTTTTTTCAATTTACGTCCACGTGAAAATCCTGGTGTATTTTCATCAACTAAAATGATGCTGACCCCTTTCCGAGCTGGTTTCGCTTTTGGATCTGTCTTAACAGCTACGAAGAACAACCCTGCATTGATTCCATTAGAAATAAAGGTTTTCTGTCCATTTATGATATAGTGGTCACTCTCTCTAACGGCTGTTGTGCTCATGCTGGCCAAGTCAGAACCAATTCCAGGTTCTGTCATAGCAATAGCAGTGGTGATTTCTCCACTTACACATTTTGGCAAATACTTTTTCTTTTGTTCTTCTGTTCCATATTCTTCTAAATAAGGGACAATAATTGAACTGCTTGTGCTCGCTAAAGTACCTACTCCAACTCGGAATAACTCTTCAGCTAAGACCACATTAAAACCAAAATCGAGTTCAAGTCCACCATATTCCGATTTAACTTGTGGACAAAGAAAGCCCTGTGCACCCATTTTTTCATAAAATTCTCGTGGAGTGAACATTTCTTCCTCCCATTTTTCAATGTAAGGAACTGCCTCTTTTTCGAGGAATTTTTGTAGAGATTTGCGAAACATCTCATGTTCTGGCGTAAGATAGGCTCTTTCTCTCTTTAACAAATCATAGTTTACTGGTTTAGATGAATTAGTGGTGTTTGACAATGCGTACCCCTCCAAATCACTTTTGAGTAGATTGCTTTGATTATAGAATTCACTGCAAATTTATTTATTACAAAGGTTTAAATTGAATCTGAATCGACTTGACCTTACAAAGAGGCAAATTAAGTTAAGGAACCTCCATTTACTCCTAGCACTTGTCCATTTACATAATTGGAAAAGTGCTAGGAGTAAAATACCTGCAGCAGCTTCCTTTACATTACCGATCCGTCTTTGGAATATTGTTAATTAACATATTACGTACTATTTCGAAGATCCCTGCTACTTCTCCGTTAATTAAGGTACCTTCTTCTTTTGGACGAGTAAGACGTGTATCAATGAAACTAAATGCGACTGCATTACTGTTAATATTAAATTGTCCCCATTCCTTCGCCACAACCTTTGTTAAACCAATTACACCCGCTTTAGCTGAAGAGTAGTTTACTTGACCCATATTTCCTCTTTGACCTGAAGTCGAGGAAACGTTAATAATTTTCTGATGATGAACGATTCCTTGATCAATCTCATTCTTTGCAGCGTCACGCATATAGGGAGATGCTGCACGAATGAGACGGAACATGGGCAACTAGATAAATATTCAATATTTCTTGGAACTGTTCGTCTGTCATCTTATGAATGAAACCATCTAAGCATTAACCAGCGTTATTCACAAGGAGCTCTAGTTTACCAAAGGCAGAAATCGTTGCCTCTACTTTTTGCTTCGGAAATTCAGGATCTAAAAGATTTCCACAGATGGAGACTGCTTCGCTTCCCATGGCCTTAATTTCCGCTACTGTTTCAGCTGCCAATTTTTCATCTAGATCTGCTCCCATTACACGTGCACCATGTTCGGCAAACATCAAAGCAGTTGTTTTTCCAATACCAGATCCTGATCCAGTTACAATCGCTACTTGATTTTCTAGTAAATTCACTATAAAAATCCTTCACTTCTAATCTCTATCATGAACTGTGGACCCTTTAAAAGGATCTCACCGGATTCACCAATTGGCATTTCTTTCAAACCCGTTTCTAAATCAACGATTTTGAGATCCGAGTTTGGGACAGGTATTCCCACACTCCCTTTTTTCCTATCACCTTTCATAAATGTACGAACAGTAATGGAGTTCGATTCTGTTAATCCATAGGCTTCTGAAATACTTACGGCTGATTTTTGTTCGAAAGCTTGTAGTTTTTCTAGAGGAATTGGCGCCGAACCTGTTCTGCTAACTTTCAAAGCACTTAAGGCATCGTCCTGAAAATCGGGATGATTTAGCAATGCAATAAAGACTGTAGGCGAGTCGAAATTTGGGTTGGACGATATTTTCTGATCATGGCAAGTGTATCTTGGATGCGGAATTGTTTAATCGGAATATTGGTGGATGCGTATGAAATGAAATGGAGGACAACATTAATGTCAGACCAGCTCCGTGAAACATTGGAGATATATCCAGTAAACGTTCACCTGGGCGGTTAAGAGCCCCATTGTCTGTGACATAAGGAGATAAATGGTAGCTGTGAATTGTAATGGGTTATCATAACTCCTTTTGGTGTGCCAGTCGTTCCCCCCTGTATACTGGAGAATTGCAACGTCTTCTCAACTATTAATTTGCAATTGAGGCAGCTCGTTGTTAGATTCCTTGAACAAGGTGTATAAATTTGTATATCCAATGTGTTCGAATAACCCCTCTAAATTAATGGTGAGAGATAAAAGAAAACTTGTTTAACAGTGTTCCAACCCTTGAAAGCGCCAACAGTTACTTGATTACCATTTTCTAATATAATCCATTTTATCACCCCTTTTCATTCCCTTGAAAAATATTGTTAATATTCAAACTATTTACATTGCTTATATTCATCATAAATATATATCTTACGTTTTAATATTAGTAAAAATGAAATATAGGTTTATAAAATACTAATGGTGTGCCATAATTCGAATTATTGATTTTAGAGATAAAAAAAAATTGATCCAAAGAATATAGGATCAACTTTTTTTTCTATTAATCTTTAAAGAAATCGAGTAAAAGCTTATTTAATACATCTGGTTGATCAAGTGGAACCCAATGGCTGCAATCCAATCTCACGTAATTCCATGGCCCTTCAACATAGTCTCTAGATTTAATCATTGGAGGTTCTGTTAAAAAGTCGTCAAAGCTACTCCAAATTCCTAGTGTAGGTGCTTTCACCTTTGGAAGAACAATCTCTTTTAAAAATGTTTTCATGGAAGAATTAGCTCGGTACCAATTTAGACCAGCTGTTAAGGCTCCTGGTCGTGATAATTCACTTATCCATTTCTCTTGTTCATTATGCATTCGATTCCATTGTCGGAAAACTTGCCAATCATTTCTGGTAAGAAATTCCTCTGCATCATGTTGCGCCTGAAACATAAATACATACCATGACTTTTCACATTGTTCGATTTGTATATTTGTATTGACATTTGGATGCCCCACTGAAACGGGTACAAACTTTTTAATTAAATCTGGATAAAGAGCAGCAATTGTCCAGGCTAACCCTGCCCCCCAATCATGAGCAACTAAATACACACTTTCAACTTGCAACTCTTTTAAAATCCAGATAACATCACTAGCAAGGAACTGCATTTTATAGGATTCTACTTCTTGAGGCTTATCTGATTCGCCAAATCCTCGTAGGTCAGGAGCAATTACCCTATATCCGGCCCTAACCAACGGTTGAATTTGATTTCTCCACAGGTAGGAAGAGTCAGGAAATCCGTGAAGCATCAGTACAACTGGGCCATTCCCTTCATCCACTACATGAAAATCGAGACCATTAATATGCATCTTTTTTCCTTCTAAAACGTATCTCAATATAATACCACCTCTAGTTATTGTCGATGATAATGTGATCAAACATAGCAAAGAAGTTTGTTACTTCTTCTTTATTACCTTTGATAACCTGCATATTGTGATTTGATAATACATTCTCAAGTGCTATTTCACCCGTTAGTAATTTAGCAAAATATTCACGTGTTAATTGAATGGTAATATCAGGATTGATGGCGTCTGTATTTACATTTACTACTTCTGCCAATCCTTTTCGAACCTGCAAACTTAATTCTTCGCTCGAATCTGATAAGATAATATTCATTACTTGTTTAACATTTTCACTCTTTACTGGATCTAATTTTACTCTAAGATAATTTAGAGAAGATACTAGATTAAAACTGCTTAATAGAGTTCCAGAAGTAACGGCTTTTGCATTCGGACTAATTTTTCCTTCAAGTTCCAGGACTTGAGTTAGATAAAAGTTTCTAGTGAGAACTGAAAGGGTAGCTTCTGCAAGCTTTCTTAGAGCACCTGCTTTTATTTGGCGAGCCAATTTATAATTTGGTTCTACCTTTAATACATAAGTAATTAATTGTGCAGTCCATGCATACTCTTTTCCGTCATATGCTTTTTGAGCTTCTTCCACTACTTTTTCAATTCCACCAAATCCTTTAATGATTTTTTCAGCTTCAACTTTTTTCGAAACAGGATGAATTGTTGCTGTATCAGTCCCATACCAGCCCATTAGGTAAGCATAGGTTCCTTTTACAAAGTTAGCTACTTCACCATAAAATGTTTGTAATATTGGACTTTCCTCTAAGTGTGAAGGCAATTTCACAAAGTCAACAAGCTCATCTTGAGATAGTCCTAGATTGATTCCACGAACAGTTTGATCGTATAGAAATTGCATTCCATCATGGTATTCTTCTATTGCTTTTTCGCATTCTTTTGATCCTGAAATCGGACATCCATGTACTCCTAGAAGATAGGTTGGTTTTAATGTGCGCAGATCCTTAATACTATTAATCCAGTGTTTTGGATCCCGTACATCACCTCTTAATGCTCCGATATTTGGAAATACTCCCCAAATAACATTGTTTACAGCGACACCTTTATCAGGTAACCAGATAGTCAGGCCATCATCTGAATCCGTAATGGAGGGTATAAACTCAATATTAATACCGTCAATTACAGTTTCAAAATTCTGTGAAACAGTACGATTCGGTTTTACATATCCTATTGTTCTCCCTTTTTCAAAATCGATAAAATAGGAACCTAGCGCTAAGTTTGGATAAGCATCCGGTCCTTTTGGAGGAAGAAAAACTCCTAATTGGATATACCCTTTTTTAAGAGTTGTCATCATAAGTTCCGCTTTAAATGATGAAATATTGTAATCGATTCGCTCATGTCCCCAAATTTCAATGAAATCTTCCTGACCTTCATCCACATAAGCTCTTGTCCCCATTACATAATGCCTGTGTGTATAAATAATCGCAGAAATTGGCTTATCTGTAATTTCCCTAAACATTTCCAGGTGTTCTTCAGCCTCTTCAATTCCATCACCTGTATCAATAATGATCATCCCTGTTTTGCCTTCGATCATGGTTGTATTCGCAAGGCCCACTCCCATCACTTGATAAACGCCATCCGTAATCTTAATTGTTCGCTTTTCAAATTTTTTCGAATGGTCGATGAGCTTTGAATTGGCTACTTCACCTTTTTGTCCAATCTTTGTTACAGATTCATTAATATCTCTTAATTGATTTTTTATCATTCCCACTACAACACACCTTTTTTATCAAATTTTCAAATTATATCGAAATGACATCATCAGTCGACTGAGCTGTTTTAGCAACTGTCTTATCTGGTATGCAAAATAAAACAAATAGTAATCATGAAATAAGCATTAATCCTGAAATATAAAATAATGCATAATGGTAGCCAAGTACCTTTTTTGGTACCTGCCAGGTTAATAAGAAGTCCACTAACGATTCGACAAATAATCCAGTCAAAATCAATTAGAGGATTTGAAAGTTGTACTTAAATTGTCAATAAACTTCTCACTTCCTTTTAAAAAATTTTTTTTACTTAAGTAAACTAGTGCCCACTCTACTAGTCTTTTTAAGTTCCCTTATATTAACAATCTTTCATTTAGATAATAAATCCTTGTTATTATTTTAATAAGTCCAGATATTTAAAGGTACGTTTGGTAAATTTAATCGCACAACATTAAGAAGGAGTTCATTAGAATTGAATAACTCTCTCTTTATTTTAATGAGTCATCCTTGTAATGATATATTTAATAAGTTTCAAGGAGGACCAATTTAAAAAATAGATTTATCTTTTTTTGAATTAAATATATCTATTAAGCAAGTCTGAACCAAAGCTATTAACTTATACAAAACGTACCTTTATAAATCACTAATCAGAAGATTACTAATATTATATTAATTACAATATAAACAATGTTATGATTTATTTGGTTTTTAAAAAAGGGGGTAAATATGAAAAAAATTATTTGTACTAACAATTGGAGTAATGAAATTAAGAACAGACTATGCAATTATCAGGAGGAAGTATAAATGACAAAAGTGTTAAAACACATAAACTCTGCAACTGTATCAGTAGAAACTACAAATAAACCGGCTAATGCCTCTACTATCGCTCCTGCTAAAATATCAACAACCAGTTGGCGTGAAGACTATGCTTATCTAATGGGGCAACAAGCACTTGTTTACTGTTATCCTTTGTTAAAAAGAAACAACTCAATATATGTTGGTAAGTATAAACTTGGCGGTTATTACCATCTACCAAACTTGGCAGGTCCTGAGCCAAAAGTTGGTGCATCTATAAATGTTGATACTATTTACTCTTTTTCTTATTGTGATTTATCAAAAGGTCCGGTTGTGTTTACAATTCCAGATAACCCGGAAAATAGATACTATTCTATTGAGTTTACTGAAGCATATTCCGATTGTTTCGGTTATATGGGAACTCGGACTACGAAAAATATAGCTGCTGCATATTTAATTACTCCTCCTGGTTGGAAAGGAACAGTACCTAATGCCATTGATAAAGTTCTGGAATGCCCAACAAATTGGATGACTGCTGCAGCCCGTATTTACACATCTAATGCTACTGAAGATTTAAATAAGGCACAAAGCCTTCAAAAAAAATTAAAAGTATACCCTGTAAGCGAATGGGGCAAAAAGAACCCAGAAGAATTCAAGACTTATGGTAGTGAGGGTACGGCTCTTCCACCCGTTCCTCCTACTGATACAGCCGGAACAATCAAAATAATGAATTGGTGGCTTGAAAAAGCTGGCTACCCAGAAAGAGACCTTGCTTTAATGAAACAGTTCGGTCAAGTTGGTATCGGTCCTTTTTCTAAAAAAAGCTATGACAACTTAGATGCAGATACTAAAAAGGGGCTTTCCCGTGCTATGGTTGACGGTATGGAAATGCTTAAAAAAGCTGCTGTAGACGTTGGTTCAATTTATGATTATAACAAAGTGGAAAACGGATGGAAATATAACCCATCAAACTGGGGAAGGATGGCTGAAACAGGAGATTTTATCGGTCGAGCAGCTACACAGTCTTTGGCAGGGGCAATAGAAAACTATGTTGAAGAATGTGTAAAATTACGTGTATTTGTTGATGATAAAGGAAATTCTTTAAACGGTTCAAATAAATATATTCTGAATTTTACAAAAGAACAAGTACCAAAAACTAATGCTTTCTGGTCATTCACTGCTTACGATTCTAAATATGATCTTATAGCTAATCCAATAAATAAATATGCTGTTCGTAGTAATGATGCTAATTTAAAGTATAATAAGGATGGTTCTTTGACAATTTACTTACAAAGTGATAAACCTGCAGGCTCTAACGAAAATTGGCTTCCAGTTCCCGATGGTGAAGACTTTAACATTTTCTCACGTAATTATTTCCCTGATAAATCTTTCATAGATCAAACGTATATCCCACCAGCCATTAAGAAGATTCAATAAGCAAATCCAACAAGCTGAGGTCTTTTCATTGAGAGACCTCAGGTGATATTTTAAAATGAGTGTTCAAAGAGACAAATGAGTCGTAATTGTAACTCATAGGAATTTCAACTGATGCACCCGTTAGCTTAAGTACAATACTTCACAAACTTTAAATTAAAAAGTTGTTAAGTTAATTCATTTAACCATTCCTCGAACCATTCAATGGGCAGTTTTACTTTAGAAAAATCCAACTTTTGTAGTTCTTTAAGCGAGAACGTGTTAGCTAAATATAAATCCCACTGTGCAGAAATATCCTCTAATATGCCGTATAGCTTTTCATCATCTAGTCCATCCTCATTCATATAATTCATATAATGCTTATCACACCAATTACAAATCTGTTGATGAGTATAATGATTTGTTTTATTTACCACACTCTTTAACAAATCAACAAGGTTTTCCTTACTAAACGACCAATCAATTTCAATAAAAATTGATTCAGTCCAGCTACCTACATATCGGTTTCTTCCCACCAGTTCCACCTCGTAAAATATGAATTGTATTTAATTCAACGTACCTTGACTGGATTCCTTCTTCAAGTAGTCGAGTAGAAGAGAACCTCTCTACCTTACGGTAGATTGTGTTCTCCCCCCTCCCAGAACCGTGCTTGCGCAATTAACG
>NZ_BAWM01000066.1:14386-52173 GCF_000759675.1 Neobacillus niacini
TTTAGCAGGTTGATCAGGTGCGTGGCCAGCCCGCCGAGCGTCATCGATTTCTCGTGCGGCTTCCACGACATATGCTCCTCGGGCAAGCGTTCCAGAATACGGCGCGTAGTGGCCAGTTCATGCGTTGCGTCGCCGACGATCAGTTTTTTGACCATAAATTCCTCTCCTCCCTTATGGGGTATTGTAAAAGCAATTAACTTATTCTAGCTGGTAATGTTAAATATCATAGATGAGTCAGATCATTGATGAATCACATTATCAGAATACCAATAAAAAGCATAATCAGTCATAACTGAAGAATCACCCAATTGATGCAACATAGCTGAAATATTCCCTCTATGATAGGTTCCATGATTCACAACATGTAAGATCATTTCAGATAGACTTGTTTCTCTTAAACTTGCCCATGGATTATCCAGCATAATTCTCTTTTCTATATCCTCCTGACTTTTCAAAAAGGATTTAAACCGAGTTGATAAAGTGTGGAATTCCATTTCTAAGACTTCAATGGGCAGTTTCTCTATCTTTTCTTGAAGTTGTAATGAATATTGCATTGCTTCGTTCATATTCTGACCTTCGAGGATATTAAGCCATCCATAGTCCACTAAATAGATATGTGACAAAACCTTTGAAACAGAAGAAAAGACACTTTTCATTTCCTTTTGATATTTCTCAGAAGAAAGTGTCTTAAGATGATCAATAATCCGTTGATTTGCCCATACATGATAGTTATATAGATTTTCTACATGATTAACCATACAATCGCCTCCTTACCATCACACTTTTTAATATTCTTTATCAGAATGAATTATTCCTTTAAATATTATTACTTATCTGATGAGATCTTCAAATAAATGGCCCTTTAATTAAAAAAGACGCGTTCCTAAATAAACGCGCCCTATTGCGGAAGATCAATATTATTAAATGATTTCTATAATTAATAAGGAATTTTTGATTAAAGTCCCTGATAGTTTATAAATGCACTGTGCTACAATCTTTTTTAAAATTCAGCGGACATTTTTTCTCTTGTTTCTGGAATAGGACCTGGTTTTTAGGTGGAATTCCCCTTTAGGTGAAAACAGCTTCTTTTTAAAGAACAATTTCAACACCCTCTATCGTTTAAAGACATTAGCTATTTACCAATTAGACCTCTTTATACCACTGCATTTTTCTACAAAAAAATAAAGCAATGCTTACATTAGCATCGCTTAGAGAATTTCATAAATGGCTCATTTTCCGAATCCATTCCAGGATCGGGACTTGTGCTGCTTTCGCCAGAGCCGCTGATGGTTTTGGTAATGGAGACGGGTGAAATGTAAACAGCACCGCCAAAGTTAACAATTCCGCCAGAAATGGTACCGATTGAAACATTATTATGATTCGTGACCAAAGTAACCCCCTCCTTGGTGTTACTATTATGTTATGTACCGGTCGATTTAGGGTTCATGATAAAAAATACTTCTGAAAGAGTTCGAACTAAATCCGGTTTTATGGGGAATTATTCTTTAGTGACCGTCTCATGAGAAAAACAGCTCTAATGGTCACTCAAATTGCTCTATAGTTACCGTCTCTTGAAAAAAACAGGTCTAACGGTCACTCAAACCGCTCTATAGTGACCGCCTTATGAAAAAATCAGGTACAACGGTCACTCAAACTGCTCTATAGTGACCGAATCATGAAAAAAACGGGTCTAAGGGTCACTCAAAGCGCTTTAGAGTGACCGAATCATGAAAAAACCAGGTTCTATGGTCACTCTAAGAATTTTAGAATGACCGTAGAACCTGGTATCTCGACTGATAGGGTCTTTGAATAAGCCCCTATTTATGATATTAAAAAAACGATTTAAACAATTCTTGATGATCGTTGCATTCCTTACAAATATACTCAATTTCTAATGGGTCTTCTCTTACCATATGTACGGTTTCTCTGCTGCAGTTTTCACAAAATCTGACTTCTTGGATTTGTTCCATGAAATAAGCACCTCATTTTCTTAGTTCATATTAATTAGTATGTCCAAGAATATCATGCCTTTTTCCTCTTTTTCTATTCCGCTTTTTGTTTATAGAGAATCTCACTTTTTATATAGGAGATAACTGTATTCCTTTTCTATTTTTAAAAGCTCAGCCTTCATTGCCAATCCACCCCGAAAACCAGTAAGTTTACCGTTTTTTCCAATAACTCGATGACACGGTACGGTTAAAAGGACAGGATTTGCCCCAATTGCAGTACCAACGGCACGGACTGCTGATGGCCTTTGAATCGCATTGGCAATATCTGAATATGTCCACGTTTCACCGTAAGGAATTTTACACAGTGCATTCCATACCTCTGTCTGAAAATTTGTTCCCTTTAATTCTTGGGGAATGGTAAAAGAATTTCGTCCACCTTGAAAAAATTCTTTAAACTCAGCAACATATGGCTGCATCACATTATCATCCTGAACCAATTGACTTCCAGGATAATGTTTGTTAACCCAAACCTCCAATTCCTCAAAAGGCTTATCCTGCGAACCAACGTAACAGAGACCCTTAGAAGTTGCTGCCATATATAGTTTCCAATTTTCATAAACCAACTGTGTCCAATATAGTATAGGTTTCATCTTAAAGCCCTCCATCGTTATGTAGAATTCGATATTCATTAGGTGTAAACCCAATTTTCTTTTTAAAAAGAGTGACAAAATAAGCGGTATTTTTCATCCCAACTGCTAATCCAATAGTCGCTATTGAGGTGTTAGTATGGATTAAAAGCTCAATAGCTTTATTGATTCGAGTATGCTCGATATATTCATTAGGCGATATCCCTCTTACCCGCTTAAAAGTACGCTGTAAATGATATGGGCTACCGTGACAAACATCTGCAAGTGTCTGGAGAGTAAGTTTTTCTTGAAAATTCGAATCAATATATTCTGTAATTTGACTGATCCATACCTCGTCAGGTAGGCGTTCCCCCGTTGGCTTACACCGTTTACATGGACGAAAATTTGCCGATAAAGCTTGACGTGCATCCCTAAAAATAAGGACATTTTCTTTTTTAGGTAGCCTAGATTTACAGGATGGTCTGCAAAAAATACCTGTAGTCTTAACAGCGTAGAAAAAATGGTCATTAAATGTAGAATCGTTATCTAGAATTGCCTGCCATTTCTCTTCTGTTAATTGAATGTTTGAATCCCTTAATATGTTCATCAGGTTCACCTCTCTTACAGTATACCTATTTATGGAACTATATTTAAGGCTAACAGAATGAAAAAGCAAGATTTTGAAAGTACAAAGTGATATAACTTTAATAAGACTTTGAAAGTGGAGGTTTTTAATGGTTATCCAAACATGGGAAGATAACGACGATGAATTAAAACTGTTTTTACCGAAAGAATTCAACTTTAATGAAAATGTAAATTATCTTGTGAGGAATAGTAACGAGTGCCTTTTCCAGATCCATAATAATCGTGTTTACAAGGCCATTCCAATTGGAGAAGAAACACTAATTATTGAAGTTAGTTCTGTAGATGAAAACTATTTAATCATACGATTTTTGGGAGAGAGAAAGCCAACTAGTAAAACCATCCGTGCTGAAGTTGCCTGTTATGTCAGAGAGTGGTTTGATTTAGACAGAGATTTACGTCCCTTTTATACCATGGCAAAGGCGGATCCACTGCTTGGTCCAGCAGTTGATTCCTTTAATGGACTAAGGATTATTGGAATCCCTGATTTATTTGAAGCACTTTGCTGGGGCATCTTGGGGCAGCAAATTAACCTATCATTTGCCTACACCTTAAAAAGACGTCTAGTTGAAAAATTCGGTCGAAGTGTGGTCCATGACGGTGTTACCTATTGGGTCTTCCCTTCACCCCAGGATATAGCGTCACTTTCCGCTCCGGAATTGGAAAGCTTACGGATGACTAAAAAGAAATCCGAATATCTCATTGGGGTAGCACAACTAATGGTTGAAGGTAAATTAACAAAAGATCTGTTATTAAATGTAGGAAGTCATAAGCAAGCCGAGAAAATGTTAGTCAATATACGAGGTATTGGTCCTTGGACCGCAAATTATGTGTTAATGCGTTGTTTGAGATACCCTTGTGCCTTTCCTATTGATGATGTTGGGCTTCACAATGCAATTAAATATCGACTAGATAAAGAAATGAAACCTACCAAAGACGAAATCATGAAACTAGCAATAAACTGGACAAATTGGGAATCTTACGCAACCTTCTATTTGTGGAGATTTCTCTATTAATAGTAATACTTAAAGACCCAGAATCATTTCTGGGCCTATTTCGTTCTACGTATCATATTTTATTTTTCCCAAAGCTCAATCCATCTGCCATCTGGGTCGGCAATCCAATTAAAGATCCCAAACTCACTCTTTTCTGTTTCCTTCAGTAAAGGAATGCCTAGTTTTTCTAGGTGTAATAAACATTGCTCCATATTTTCAACCTGAAAATTTAACATAACAGGTTGCTCTGTTGGAAAATAATCACTATCTTCGTTAAAAAAAGAAAAGATCGTTTCATTTCCTTTATCAGTTTGAATGATGGTACCATTCCATTCATTTTCCATCGAAATTCCTAATACTTCACTGTACCACTTTTTTAAATCATTGATATTCTTTGTTCTCCAAAATACACCGCCAAAACCTTTTATCTTCATACACTTCACCTCATATTTGTATAACACTTATTATTCTAATAATACCATCAAATTCCTTTATCTCTCAACTTGATATTAATTTCCAATATATTTACAGTGTTTTTCTTGTTAAAAATCTAGTCGAATCCTTGGAAATTTAGTATGATGTAGTAATGTATTGATTCTTGTACAAAGCGAGGATAACGAAAAAATGGCCTTATTAACTGTTGAAAATTTATCTCATACATTCGGAGACCGTACTTTATTTAAAGACGTTTCCTTTCGATTATTAGCGGAAGATCACGTTGGGCTTGTCGGTGCGAACGGCGTCGGTAAATCTACGTTGATGAATATTATTACCGGACAATTAATTCACGATAGCGGCCGTGTCGAATGGACACCTAGTGTTCATTACGGTTATTTAGATCAGCATACTGTTCTTACCTCAGGAAGAACCATGCGTGATGTGCTTCGCGATGCCTTCCTTCCATTGTTTGAAAAAGAAAAGGAATTAAATGAAGTAATCGCTCAAATGGGCGAAGCAACTCCTGAAGAGCTTGAAGTTCTTTTAGAAAAAATGGGTGAAATCCAAGATGCCTTAGATGCAGGTGGATTCTATTCTCTTGATATAAAAATTGAAGAAGCGGCACGCGGATTAGGTTTGGATGCGATCGGTTTAGACCGTGATGTAGCTGCACTTAGTGGTGGACAGCGTACAAAAGTACTTTTAGCGAAGCTTTTACTTGAGCAGCCAAAGGTCCTTTTACTCGATGAGCCTACAAACTATTTGGATGTTGAGCATATTCGCTGGTTAACTTCTTATCTAAAAGAATACCCATATGCCTTTATCTTAATCTCCCATGATACGGAATTCATGAATCCAGTATCCAATGTTATTTTTCAATTAGAATTTTCTAAGCTAACACGTTATACAGCAAGCTATGAGAAATTCCTTGAGCTTGCTGAAATTAATAAAAATCAGCATATTAATGCGTATGAAAAACAGATGGAGTTCATCAAAAAACAAGAAGATTTTATTGCGAAGAACAAAGCGCGCTATTCCACTACAGGTCGGGCGAAAAGCCGTCAAAAGCAGCTTGATCGCTTAGAAAGAATTGACCGTCCTGAAACTGCGGTAAAACCAACCTTTGGTTTCAAAGAATCACGCAGCAGCAGCCGTTATGTATTTGAAGCGACGGATTTAGAAATCGGCTACACTCAACCATTATTGCCGAAAATGAGTATGACACTCGAACGCGGTGAAAAAGTGGCGATTATCGGTTGTAACGGAGTAGGAAAATCAACCCTTCTAAAAACGATGCTTGGAAAAATCGACCCTATAAATGGTAAGGTTGATCGCGGCGATTTCCTCTTCCCTTCTTACTTTGAGCAAGAGGTAAAAGCAGAAAATATGACGCCAATTGATGATGTATGGAACGCCTTCCCTTCTATGGATCAACACCAAGTCCGAGCTGCACTAGCACGCTGTGGTCTAAAGAACGAGCATATTTCTCGTCCAATGAATCAGCTCAGTGGTGGTGAGCAAGCAAAGGTTCGCCTTTGTAAGCTCATGATGAATGAAAGTAACTGGATATTATTCGATGAGCCGACAAACCATCTGGATGTGGTCGCCAAAGAAGAACTGAAACGTGCCTTAAAAGAGTACAAAGGTACCGTAGTTCTAGTATGCCATGAACCTGATTTTTACGAGGATTGGGTAACAAAAGTTTGGAATGTCGAAGAATGGTCACAACAACAAACAGTATAATTACCAGCCTCCCTCCTATCTCGTATAGGAGGGATTTTTGCTTGTTTCAGAGAATCGCCACAGTTGATTAATCGTTCGTAATGCTTCTCCATTTTTTTAAAAGTAAAAGAAACTCTTTAATACCAGTGGTTCACCAAATATATCCTTTATTTTCCTATCGATATTGTCGATGTATTTCTGTTTATTATATAGATAAAATGAATTTAATAAGGATAGTGCATTCTCTATAATCAAAACGAGGATATAACTACTGTGTTAAACTACAAAATCTATGAGGTGAAAAATTTTATGAAAAAATGGTCATCGGCTATTATTCTATTTATGCTTGTTTTTTCGTTAGCAGCTTGTGGGCAATCTGAAGATAAAGCAAATAAAGGTAATGAAGGAAAAGAAGATACAAAAACCGAGGAAGTATTTAAAATCGGTGCAATTCCCGATCAAAATGCTGCTTTCCTTCAAACAGGAATGGATGCAGTTGCTAAGCACTTAAGCGAAGAAACAGGCATGAAGGTTGAATTTGTCCCTTCTGTTGATTATGCAGCATTAGTTACAGGATTCCAACGAGGTGAAATTCATTTAGCATGGTTTGGCGGTTTAACAAGTGTCCAAGCACGAAACCTTGTACCTGATGCAGAATCTATCGTACAGCGTCCACGTGACGCAGAGTTCAAATCAGTATTTATTACTCAAGAAGGATCAGGTATTAATAAATTAGCTGATTTAAAAGGAAAATCATTTACATTTGGTAGTGAAAGCTCTACATCAGGTCATTTAATGCCACGATATTTCTTATCTGAAGAAGGCATTGATGCTAATACTGACTTTAACGGAAAACCTAACTTCTCAGGCTCTCACGATACAACTTACAAATTAATCGAATCTGGGTCCTTCCAAGCTGGTGCGTTAAACATTTCCGTTTGGGAAGCGGCTGTAAAAGAAGGCAAAGTAGACACAAACAAAGTGAAAGTTTTCTATACTACTCCAGATTATTATGACTATAACTGGACAATCAATAGCAATGTTGAAGAAGTATTCGGAAAAGACACTAAGCAAAAAGTAAAAGAATCACTACTTTCTATGCCAGGCGACTCAACTGAGATAGCTGATTTATTCCAAACGGACAAGTTTATTGAAACAAAAAATGAAAACTATGAAAAAATTGAAGAAGTTGCAAAAGAATTAGAGATTATTAAGTAGTAGGTGTTGTTACATGTCATCAAATACGATGATTGAAGCAAAAAATATATCAAAACATTTTGAGCGGAAGATAGCCTTATCTTCCCTTTCTTTTTCTATAAAGCAAGGAGAGCTAGTAGCCTTAATTGGTCCAAGCGGAGCTGGGAAAACAACCCTATTGAATTCCATTGCCGGCCTTGTCCCTCTTCAAAGTGGCGTGCTCCTAATTGACAATGTGCCTCTTGCCGAATATAAACGAGGTAAGCGGTTTGCGAAAAAAATTGGCGTCATTCGCCAGCAGTTCGATTTAATCGGTCCTCTTGCTGTTATTCATAATGTCCTGGCTGGAAAATTATCAGAATGGGGATTAATCAAATCACTATTTTCACTACTAGTACCGCAAGAAAAAGAAGTTGCCCTTATAGCGCTTGAAAGAGTTGGGCTGGCAGATAAACCTTATGAAATAACGGCTACATTGTCAGGCGGTGAACAACAGCGTGTCGCAATGGCGAGATTAATGGTACAGAATCCAGCAATCATCCTCGCAGATGAACCAGTTGCCTCTCTCGACCCTGCACGGGCAGACGATGTACTTGAGATGTTGACAAAAATTGTCTCAGAGGAAAATCAAACGTTAATCGCCAGTCTCCATTCAGTGGAATACGCAAGGAAGTACTTTAAAAGAATCATTTCTCTCAAAAATGGAGAAATATTTTTTGATTTGCCAACAGAACAAGTAAGTGATGAGCTATTAAAAGAGCTTTATCAACTAAAGGATCAGGATTAAGATGATGAAGCTGATCCCCTCCATTCAATTGCATAAAAGATTTATCCTTACTTTACTTTTGCTGGCAGTTTTCGTATGGAGCCTTACATCCATTCAATGGAACTCAGAGCTTTTCCATGCAGGCGGGATCCCTACAATGCTGCAAATATTTGAAGGGTTAATCCAGCCAAATTTGGAACCAAGTATATTATTAATCGGATTAGAATCTGCTTGGATTACACTTGCGTACGCTGTTGCGGGGATGTCACTCGCCATTATATATGCTTTTATTGTTGGTGTCCTTGCATCTGGAACGTTAACTTCAAGCAAATTTTCACGCATTATTTCTAAAGTATTTTTTCGAGGTATCTTAGGTTTTACTCGTTCAATTCATGAATTAATCTGGGCATGGCTGTTTGTGGCAGCTGTTGGACTATCCCCATATGCCGCTATCCTAGCACTTGCGATTCCTTACGGCGGAATACTAGGGCGTATTTTTGCAGATATGTTAAATGACGTACCGGTGCAGCCTATCCTCGCCTTAAAAGCAGTTGGTTCCAGTCGGCTTCAAACCTTGCTCTATGGTTACCTTCCATTGGTTTGGGCTGATTTTATAAGTTATACGATGTACCGCTTTGAGTGCGCCATTCGTTCCTCAGCCATTATGAGCTTTGTTGGACTTGGCGGACTTGGTTTTCAAATTCAATTAGCACTTGCTGATTTGAAGTATGAATCTGTATGGACATTTGTCTTTTTCTTAATTGCTTTAGTAATATTTGTTGATGTTTGGAGCAACTTTGTTCGCAAAGGGTTAACCGATCATAAACGAAACAAAGGCATTAGATCTGGCTGGCTATCTGTCTTATTTGCGCTGCTATTAATAGCAGGTTCCTGGCTGTATATTACCATTGGTGAAAATGCTCGTATGTATGAGCTTTTATCAGAAAAGAATCTGCAATATGCTAAAAAGTTTTTTGGTGGACTCCTTGGGATCGATCAAGAGAACCCAGCATTTCTTAATGGAGAAAGCTGGGCTATAGCGTTGAAGCTGACGATTGAGACACTAGAAATGAGTATTATGGCAATTGGATTTTCGACGATTGTGGCCATTATTACCGTGATTCCGGCTGCCAGAAACATAGCCAATGGAAGTCTTACACTAAAAAGGAAATGGTATAATTGGATTCTCTATGGCTTTATCCGCCTTCTGTATATTTTTTCACGGTCCGTTCCAGAGTTGGTCTGGGCAATGATGATCATTTTTATTTTTAAACCTGGCATCTTACCTGGCGCAATAGCCCTCGCCCTTCATAACTTTGGTATTCTCGGTAAGCTATGGGCAGAGGTGGTAGAGGATATGGATCCAAGACCAATCCGAAACTTAGCAACTGCAGGTGCTTCAAAAATTGAAATCTTATTTTATGGAATTCTTCCAATCGTTCTCCCGCGTTTTCTCACCTATATTCTATATAGATGGGAAGTTATCATGAGGACGACCATTGTAGTAGGGTTTGTTGGAGCAGGTGGTCTTGGAATGGACTTTAAGCTTGCAATGAGTTATTTTAACTATACACAAATCACCTTGTTGTTACTTTGTTATATGATTCTTGTCGTCATTGCTGACTTTGCATCGGAATCAACTCGGAAAGCTGTTAAATAACGAGCACATGTCCCTTATGGCTTGTGCTTTTTTTATATCCATTCACTTGCTATATATTCGCTAGCATATGATAGTCAAGTGCTATCTTAATAATAGCGGGTTGAATTGGTACTATACGTACTTTTTCGAATTTATATTAAATAAAAAATTGAAATGCTTGTATTAGATTCATGTTTTCTATTATCCTAATCATAGCAGTCAAAAATTTGTATCAAATTTTACATAAGGATTTGAACTGTTCAGATCATTTAGGAGTTGGAGTTATTTGGAAACAAAAAGAGCTTTACCTATTTTATTTTTAGTAATGTTCCTAGTAATGATAGGCTTCGGTATCATTATTCCTGTTTTGCCATTTTACGCAGAAAAAATGGGTGCCTCCCCTACTCAATTAGGATTATTAATGGCTGTTTATTCATTGATGCAGCTCATCTTCGCACCATTTTGGGGTAGATTATCAGATCGGATTGGGCGTAAGCCGATAATGATGATCGGAATTGCTGGATTATCGTTATCCTTCTTCATGCAAGCGATGGCTACAGAGCTTTGGATGTTATTTGCAGCGCGTATCATTGGCGGACTACTATCTTCTGCTAATATGCCAACAGCAATGGCCTATGTAGCTGATATTACAACACCAGAAAATCGTGGGAAAGGAATGGGGATTGTAGGAGCCGCAGTTGGCCTAGGCTTTGTATTTGGACCTGCCATTGGCGGCATATTTTCAAAATCAAGCATGAGCATGCCTTTTTATTTAGCTGGAGCATCTTCATTAATAACTTTAGTCATCATTTTCTTCTTTTTGAAAGAATCCTTACAAAAAAATACTGAAGCAGAGAACGAAAGCAACAAGCAATCGCGCTGGAAGGCATTTTCTGGTCCTGCATCGGTATTGTTTTTATTACAGCTGTTAATCTCCCTCTCACTATCTGGATTAGAAGCGACGTTTGCCTATTTTGCTGCCCAAAAAGCAGGATTAGGGGCCATTCAGTTAGGTTATATATTTATGATTATGGGTTTTGCTGGAGCAATCGTACAGGGAGGTATGGTTGGCAGATTAACAAAGAAATTCGGTGAAGGTACGGTTATTCAAGGCGGAATCATTGTATCTGCGATTGGTTTCAGTTTAATCCTGCTTGTTGACAGTTTTACAACTGCGGCTATATTTTTATCAATATTTGGTATTGGAAACGGCTTTATTCGTCCTAGTGTTTCTTCCCTGCTGACGAAAACAACAGATGCTGGTCATGGAAGTGCAACTGGACTGCTTTCATCCTTTGACTCATTAGGAAGAATTGTTGGTCCTCCTCTTGGAGGATGGTTATTCTCTCTTTCAATCGGATTACCTTATATATCTGGAGCAATTATCTCAGTTATAGCCTTAGTACTGTATCAATTTTATCGGTCAAAAGTATTAGCCTTAAAAACAAACTAGCATATGTCAAATGGACATGCATAAGATAGGTTACGAGGATGTACTTGTTAAAAGGAGTCGAGCTGAATGAAAATATTCTCTCATTTTACGACGTTTTTAATCCTGTGTATCATTGTTGCTCTTGTAGCCTATCTTGATTCGCCGTACTCATTTATCCATAGTGGCTATTCATACTCGACAATCAGTGAACCAGCCGTGGCACAGCCAGTAGACGTAGAACCGCCAACAGATGTGCCAGTTTTGGAGACTAGGCTCGATAGTGTTCAAAGAATGGACGGTTATTATGTAGAAATCTATCAGGAATATGAAGTTTACTATGATGAAAATGGTAAAGTGGTTAAAAGAGATCCTACATCTAAGACAGAAAGTGTCCGATATTGGGATGAAAGCACTAAAATTGAACCTTAAGAAAGCTGTCGAACTATTTTCGACAGCTTTTCTTTTTTCTCAATTTGAAAATGTTATTAGCACTTTGGAAAAACATTCGGGCACTTTGCTCCATTAACCGCTGTGAACGAGATCGCTGACTAAATCTTTCGAGGTACCAGCAATCTAACTCTTCCACCACGCCCCACTGCTGTCTTTAGCGCAATAATAATGATTGTGCGATAACCTGAGATGGACTACTAAAGGAATCAGGCAAAGTTTCTAATTCGTATTGAGTATATTCCAGCCTTTTACGACGATTAGTGTACTTGGGGTACGATGATGTAATAAGATATAACACAAAGCCGATTACGGTCAATATCAAGCTAATTGTAAGCCGACTTAAAGCCTCATCCGGTCGGCGAACCTCACGAATCGCAATGATGATCATAAAAACTGTATAAAAAAATAAAGCCCACAATTCACTTCCAATATAATGCACCCTCTTTTCTTATAAGGTGTGCAGACTGAAACATGTTTATAACTGCATTTTATTAAGATAATGAAGATTAATATTGAAACAGAACTAATGTTCGTATATAATAAATTTATCTCCAATGTGTAAACTCCATTAATTTAGAGCAATAATAATTGGAGCAAAAGGTAAAACTATACTATTTGTTAAAGGAGACAGAAAGAAAATGATTAAACCTTACTTATTGTTTAACAGAGAATGCGATGAGGCCTTTAAATGGTATCAAAAAGCTTTTGATGGAGAAATCATTGCGATTCAAAAATATGGAGATATGCCTCCAAATCCTGATTTCCCTGTTGCTGAAAGTGATAAAAACCTTGTTTTACATGCGGAATTGAAAATAACAGAAACAGGATATATTATGGGTTCTGATTATCAACAAGATTTACAAGATGCTGGGAAAGTGTGTATCAGTGTGGAGCTTAACTCTGAGGAACATGCTATAAACGCATGGAACATACTTAAAGATGGTGGAAATGTACATAATGACCTTCAACCAACATTCTTTTCTAAGCTCCATGGTTCTTTGAAGGATAAATTTGGAGTAACCTGGATGTTTACTGTTAGGTAATACCATTTTCGATATTTACATTTTTGAAATATACCGAAAATAGGTCATCCAAATATTTTTGGCTGACCTATTCGCGTTTTGATATCAATGAAAATAAGAAGTAATTGATAGTAAAAACCTTATGAAGACTAATCCTAAAATTGCAGCAAAAATTATCTTCAAGCTTAAATGTTTTTTTAAGCCCTTCCACAATAATTCATAAAAAGTAACATACCCCAACGTTCCAACGGCAATTCCCATAAACATTGTGCGGAGTTTAATAGACTGGAAGTCTAATATAATTCCAAGGAAAGTAGTTACCCCAACTGCAAGCGATAGTACAAGACATAGTATAAAAAAAGTTTTTAACTTCATTTTAGAATAAATAACGGAAACCATCATGACCATTCCTTCTGGGATATGATGAATCAGTATTGCCCCTAATAATACAGCATTTTGAAAATGATTACCCTGAAAGTTTATGCCTAAAGCTATACCTGATGGGATACTATGAAAAAGTAATGCAAGAAATAACAACATCATCGTTTCAGGATGTTCATTTTGGGCATGACTTGAGTTATGTAAAAATCTATCCATAAGAAGCATAAAAATAATTCCTAAAGATATTCCAGCTATTATTCCTACTGGTCGGTAATGTATCATTAATTCTGGAATTAAATCAAATCCTAATATTCCTGCTAAAATGCCTCCGCAAAATACATTAAGGTAAAAGGTATCTTTATGAAACACTTTAATAATTACCGTAACAGCGACTCCACCAAAAACCGTACCTAAAAATATAATAATAAATATATATAAACTGGCTTCAATTGCCTCTATCATATATGCCTCCAACAATACGTTTGTACATTATATTCTTGTCTTAGTTTCCCATGACTTCAACGTAGAATTGAAACACCTTATAGTTCATATTAATTTATCAACTAAATACTTTGCCTCTGTTCCTATACCTTGGAGTAACGCCACCTGCACCAATAACCAGAACGTCATAAACCATTTTCGCCCCCCTTTTATAAATTGACAAAAGGCTTCCCAAAAATTTGGGAAGCCCTTTATTATTTGTCTTTTATCTTGAGAAGTCTTAAGCCATTTAGTGTGACAATAAGAGTAGCACCCATATCAGCAAATATTGCAATCCAGAGAGTCAGCCAACCCGGAATGACTAATAATAATGCCACGAGTTTAATCCCTAATGAAAATGTAATGTTTTGCTTGATAATGTTTAAGGCTTTTCTACTAAGGTTTAACGTAAATGGAAGTTTACTTAAGTCATCCGCCATCAAAGCTATATCTGCTGTTTCAAGAGCTGTATCTGTTCCAGCTCCTCCCATCGCAATACCGACAGTGGATGCAGCTAATGCTGGTGCATCATTCACACCGTCACCTACCATTGCAACACGGTCATATTTACTTCTTAGTTCTTTAATAGAAGTTAATTTATCTTGAGGCAACAGTTCTGCCTTTATGTCAGATACCCCTACCTGATTTCCAATTGCAATTGCAGTGCCTGAATTATCACCCGTTAACATAATGGTTTCTTGAATACCTAGCGAGTGAAGTTTCTGTATGACCGATTTACTATCCCTTCTTACTTCATCAGCAACCGCAAGTAGTCCCAATATTTCTGTTTCAGTCCCCGCAGCCATTACAGTCTTTCCCATATTTTGAAGTTCTGAGATAGTTGTTTTTAAGTTGTATGGAATTCCATTTGTTAAAATTTCATCGAATAAATTAGGACTGCCTACATAATACATTTTATCGTTGACTTTACCTTTTAGTCCTTTACCTGTAATCGAAGAGAAGTCTTCAATTGTAAGTTCTTTATAAGGTAAATTGTCCTGCTTTGCTTTTTTCATAATTGCTGATGCCAACGGATGCTGAGAACCATTTTCTAAAGCAGCAATAATTGTAAGAAATTCATTAGATTCTGTACCTTGTTGTGGAATGTAATCTGTAACGACTGGAACACCGTGCGTTAAGGTTCCTGTTTTATCAAAGGCAATGGCTTTAATTGCTCCCATTTCCTCTAAATGAATTCCACCTTTAATTAGAACACCATTTCGAGCAGCATTTCCTATTGCTGTTACTATTGCAACGGGGGTTGATATAACTAGAGCACATGGACAGCCAACCACTAAAGCTGCCAAACCTTGATAGATCCATTTGTCCCAATCTCCTCCAAAGAACAGAGGTGGTACCACAGCTACACCCAATGCTAGAAGCATGATAATTGGAGTATAATACTTTGCAAATTTATCAACAAATGCCTGAGATGGGGCTCTTTCAGCTTGAGCCTCCTCTACAAGGTGAATAATTTTTGCAATAGTCGTATCGTCCACATGTTTGGTAACTTTGACTTCAAGAAGTCCTTCTTCATTAAGTGTTCCAGCAAATACTTCATCATCAATTGTTTTCGAAACTGGTACAGATTCACCTGTAATCGCAGCTTGATTCACAGATGATAATCCTTTTATGACGATTCCGTCCATTGCAATTTTTTGTCCAGGTTTTACGATTAATATATCGCCAATTAGTATATCGTCCACATCTACTGTAAACTCTTGATTTCCCCGGCGTATTAAGGCTTCTTTAGGGGCAATATCCATTAAGGAACGAATAGATTGTCTAGCTTTATCCATCGAGTAGGATTCTAGAGCCTCACTAATAGCAAACAGGATGACAACCGTTGCTCCTTCACCCCACTCACCAATTATTGCTGCTCCGATAACAGCTATCGTCATCAAAGTTCTCATGTCAAACTCTAGACGGAATAAGTTCTTCAACCCTGTAGTAAAAAGTCGATAACCACCAACTAATATAGAAGCTCCATACGCTAAAATCGAAGATAAGCTCTCTTCGCCGTTTATTTGTCCTGATAACCATCCGATGAGCAAGAAAACTAATGAAGCGATAACGGTTGAGTGTTTTTGTAAAAATGGTTCCTTTTTCTCTTCAAATCGTTGCTTTTCAGGAATAACTTTAATATTTTCGAAAGCTCCTGCCTTTTCAAGCTCTTCAATTGTGGTTCCACCATAAACCGTAAGTTTTGCAGCACCAAAGTTTACACTTGCATCAGAAACACCATCCAGGTGTTTTACGTTCTTTTCGAACTTAGTAGCACAGCCTGCTCAGGTGAATCCTTGAACACGGTAAACCGTTTTTTCATTTGCTTTTTCTAAAGCATTACTCATGAGCTTTCCCCTCCAGTTGGTGAGTAAAGGCGATTTGAATCAGTTGCCTTACATGATCATCATCTAATGAATAAAACACTAATTTGCCTTCTTTACGATATTTAGCTAAACCTAAATTCCGAAGAAGTCGTAAATGATGGGATGCAGTAGCTGTTGTACTCCCTACAATATTAGCTACATCACATACACACAATTCATCTTCCTCGCTTAATGCGTAAGCAATCTTAATCCTAGTGTCATCAGACAGGGCTTTAAATATTTGTGAGACAGCCATTGTATTTTTCTGTGAAATGGTTTCTTTTACACGTTTAACCTTTATATCATCCACACAGGTTACTTCACATACATCATCGTGCTTCAAAAGATTACCCCTCCTCATTCAAACAATCATTTGACTATTAGTGTATGAAATATTAATTCGATAGTCAAACAATTATTTGAATGTTTTAATAAAAATTTCTCAATTTGTAATTGACAAAAACCATGTCCATAACATAGAGTATTGACTAAGATAAATAAAGTTGTGCTAAGGAAACTTTTTAGAGGGAGGTAAAAGCATGTCAGACAATAAAATTTCTCGGCGGGATATTTTAAAAATAGGAACTACTGGAGCACTAGGTATAGCAGGAAGCATTTATTTAAATAAAGTTGCACCATTTTCAAATGTGGCTCATGCAGAGAACCATAAATCAAGTCACAATAATCATTCTGTAAATCACACCACTATGCATGAAACTGAAAAAACAGTAGGTTATAAAATGGCTGAACGCCTCTTAACGGAATTTGATTATGGAAAAGTGACTAAACTTTTAGATGGTCGGAATCTACGAGAATACAAAGTTGTTGCAATTGATAAGGAAATAGAAATTGCAAAAGGAATTAAGTATCCAGGATGGACCTACAATGGAACGATTCCAGGACCAACCTTTCGTTGTACCGAAGGGGATTTACTACGGTTCCATTTTATTAACCAAGGAAGTCATCCACACTCAATACATTTTCATGGTATTCACCCACCTGAGATGGATGGAATAGCACCTATCGCTCCGGGTAAATCATTTACCTATGAATTTGAAGCAAAGCCATATGGCTTACAAATTTATCATTGCCATGTTTTACCTTTACGCCGACATATTCATAAAGGATTGTATGGTAATTTCATAATTGATCCAAAAACACCAAGGGAGCCAGCCAAAGAATTAAATATGGTCATGAATGCATATGACTTAGATTTAGATGGTGCAAACGAATTTTATACAGTGAATGGGTACGCCTTTGCCTTTATGAATCATCCCATTAAAATCAAGAAGGATGAGCTTGTCCGTATCTATTTGAGTAATTTAACTGAATTTGACTTATTAAACTCATTTCATTTACATGCCAACTATTTTACGTATATTCCAACAGGTAGAAATGACAACCCCATTCAATTTACAGATACCATCATGCAATGCCAAGGAGAACGTGGGATTCTTGAGGTTCGTTTTCCATACAAGGGAAAGTATATGTTTCATGCTCATGTTAGCGAATTTGCTGAGCTTGGCTGGATGGGATTCTTTGAGGTTGAATAGAAAGGAATGAAAATCATGAATTTAAAATGGTTGATTACGGGTCTTATTCCTTTTGTTCTGTTACTGCTTGTTTTGGGATGGGTCTTTAAAAATGGATCTGGAGTAGAACGAGATCCTGCTGCTCCAATTGAAGTGCTAAATATTGAACAAATTAAAATCAAACCATCAGGATTTGAGCTAGATGTCAGTAATACAGGCCCTGAAACATTGACTATATCCCAAGTAATTGTTGATGATTCTATATGGAATTTTTCTATGACTCCAAATACCACACTTAAACGATTTGAGGATGGAAAAGTAACGATTAATTATCCATGGGTCGAAGGTGATCCCCATACGGTTCTATTAATATCTGAAAATGGAATCATAACGGAAGCAGTCATTGATGCAGCAACTTTAACTCCCGAATTTTCTTGGGATAATGTATTGAATTACGGATTTATTGGGTTCTATGTAGGGATTGTTCCGATTACTTTAGGATTATTGTGGTATCCATTTATGAAGCGTTTGAAAAAAACCTGGATTAATGCCATTCTTGCTCTTACAGTTGGTCTCCTATTATTCTTATTTTTTGGGACGTTAATTGATGGATTTGAAATTGGAGCTGAAGCACCATCTGTCTTCCAAGGAAACATGGTGGTAATTATTAGTACTGTTCTTACTTTTCTTCTGTTAATTGGTTTTGATCAATACCAACAACAAAGACAAAAAAGAAATGGTTATTCACCACTAGGAATTGCCTTATTGATGGCAACAGGAATTGGGCTTCATAATTTTGGTGAAGGTTTAGCAATTGGTTCATCTTTTGCACTCGGGGAAGCTGCATTGGGTACGTTTTTAATCATTGGTTTCACCCTGCATAATATCACTGAGGGAATAGGGATTGCTGCTCCATTATTAAAAACTAAGCCAAAGTTTAGCCAATTTGTATTATTAGGTACGATTGCAGGTGCACCTGCTATTTTGGGAACTTGGTTCGGAGGGTTTATCTTTTCACCAATTTGGGGTGCAGTATTTTTAGGTATTGGTGCAGGTGCCATATTGCAGGTAATTTTCGTTATTTCCAAAATGCTAATGGAAGATCATAAAAAGAATAATAAACCTTTTGTATCGTGGATGAATTTTGCGGGCTTTACAATTGGAATATTAATCATGTATTTTACAGCTTTCTTTGTAAAATTTTAAAGGGTGGTTGAAATGGGCAATATAGGACTAAGTGGTGGGATAATAATTTTTGTTATTGCTTTAATTGTTTTTGGACCGAAAAAGCTCCCAGAGCTCGGTCGTGCAGTGGGAACGACACTTAGAGAATTTAAGCAGTCAACAAAAGGAATAATGGATGATAATCAGGATAAAGAAAAATAAAAACTTCAAATTAATGGTGGCCACCGTATTAAGACGATGAGCCACCTTCTCTTCACCTTGAGTTACATGTTCTTCATTTGCATGAATAATAAAGAAGTAACCTACTCCTTTGATGGCATTTGTCAGCCGCCTTCTATACAAGTAGTAGTTGTGCTCCCAACAATATTATTTAATTCAATTAAAAGGTTAGCGAGACTTTCTGCTGCTATAAATGTTTCCATTGGTCTTTCAGTTAGTGGTACATTATGTTTACTAAAAATGGTAGCAGTGACTTCCCAAATTTCAACTATAGCTTTAGGTGACATATTAGGCTGTATAACCATTTCAAATACTCCTTTCAATTGGCGTGATTTTTTATCTAACTCCATCCCCTTTCAAAAAATTCACTTACTTTTCTTACTTGTTTATTTTCATTTTGGAAATAAACAAGTATTATTCTATGAATATAAAAGTCATTTATTTGGAATAAAGTCAGACAATATACTTTTTTACTTGCCAATTTCAGCAAAAGTTTTAATACGATCTCCGATTTCATCACGGACCCGTTGGAAGAATGCCCATTTTTCTTCGTCTGTTCCTTGAGCTTTAGCTGGGTCATCAAACCCCCAATGAACTCGCGTTACCTTTGGTGGTGTGATTGGACACTTATCTGCAGCGTCTCCACAAAGAGTTACAACTAAATCAGCATTGTTTAAATACTCTGGATCGATAATATCAGAAGTATGATTGGAAATATCAATTCCGGCTTCCTTCATAGCTTTTACAGCATTTGGATTTAAACCATGTGCTTCAATTCCAGCACTGCGTACTTCCCACTCATCACCTAAATATTTTTTTGCCCATCCCTCTGCCATTTGGCTTCTGCAAGAATTTCCTGTACATAAGAAGTAAAGTAACTTTTTGTTTTCCATGTTGTATTCCACCTTTATTATTTGTTTTAGGCTGCTTGATCTTTAAAATACTTTCGTTTAAACCATAATGCCACGTTTACTAACGCTATCATGACTGGCACTTCTACAAGTGGACCAATTACTGCCGCAAAGGCTGCACCAGAATGGATTCCAAAAACACCAACAGCTACAGCAATCGCTAATTCAAAGTTATTACTTCCAGCTGTAAATGCAAGGGTTGTAGTTACAGGGTAATTCGCTCCAATTTTCTTTCCCATGTAAAATGATACAAAGAACATAAGAATAAAATAAATTAACAAGGGAATAGCAATCCGTACCACGTCTAAAGGCAATGCTACAATTGTATCTCCTTTTAAAGAGAACATAATGATAATTGTAAATAGTAGAGCAACTAATGTAATAGGACTAATCTTTGGAATAAAAACTTTCTCATACCATTGTCTGCCTTTTGCTTTTACAAGCGCAAACCGTGTGATCATTCCCGCAATAAAAGGAATACCTAAATAAATGAAAACTGATTTTGCAACTTCCAGCATGGTTATGTTTACAACCGCTCCTTCAAGCCCGACCCATTGTGGAATAACGGTAACAAACACATAGGCATAAACGGAAAAGAATAACATTTGGAAAATAGAGTTAAATGCGACTAATCCTGCTGCATACTCTGTATCACCTTTTGCAAGGTCATTCCAAACGATTACCATCGCAATACAACGAGCTAAGCCAATCATGATAAGACCAATCATATATTCGGGTTTATCAGGTAGAAAGATGATTGCTAATAAAAACATTAGAATTGGCCCGATGATCCAGTTTTGAACAAGTGATAGTACCAACACCTTTACATCTTTAAAAACTCGCCCAATTTCCTCATAACGTACCTTTGCTAGTGGAGGGTACATCATTAAAATTAAACCAATAGCGAGTGGGATTGATGTAGTCCCCACTTGCAAGCTGTTCATTCCTTCGACAAACTCAGGAAATATGAATCCTAATCCAATACCTACTGCCATTGCAAGAAATATCCAAAGCGTTAAGTATCGATCCAAGAATGATAGACGTTTCTTCTCTGTTTTACTCATTTTTCCACTCCCAATATAAAATAAATCTAACATCCGCATTGAAGTGTCGGATTCACTTTTTCAATCATTTTAATTTTATCTGTCTGATCTGGTATATGTTCCAAAATATCTTCTATCAATCCATAATAGTCACTCTGATGATTCAATGAATAGAAAATCCATTGACCCCTCCGCTCTTCCTTAACCATGCCTGCATCTTTTAATTTGCGAAGATGCTGGCTGATGGATGGCTGACTCATTTCAAACACTTCAAGAAATTCACAGACACAACATTCACGTTGTTTTAAAATACCAGCAATCGTTAACCGTGTTTTATCACCTAATAATTTTAAAACATTAGCAGCCTTTTCCAATTCAACTTTTGCTTGCAACACGATTTGCACCTCTCTTAAATTGATATATAACTATTTGCTTATATAGTAAAACAAGTATTGATTGTATTCAAGACTTATAGTGTAAAGGTACTGTAAAAATATCCTGATTCTAATTTTGGAGAAGTGGAAGAATATTCATAAGCAATATTAGAAAACCTAGTATTATATGGAGGTGAGATAAATGAAAAAACTGCTCTATGGTATAGTTTGTGTTGCCTTTCTAGGCTTTCTGACAGCTTGTGGAGGCGGTGATGACGAAACTGAACAAGATACAACACCTACTGAAAAACAGACTACTGAAGAGACAGCGGAGGCTGGTGCTGGTGATGAACTATTTCAGCAAAGCTGTGCCTCATGTCATGGTGGAGATTTAAAAAGTGGTGGAGCTCCAGATCTAGATAAGATTGGCGCTAAATACTCCAAAGATGAAATTTTAGGAATTATTGAAAACGGAAAAGGCGGTATGCCTGCAGGAGTTCTTAAAGGTGAAGATGCAGATGCTGTTGCTTCATGGCTTTCAGAGAAAAAATAAGGAATGAAAAAACCAGATTGGATATCCAATCTGGTTTTTTAAATTTTAAGATTGGAGCTACATTTTATAAAAACGACCTATTAAGAGCAATTATTGGAAAGTTATAATAATCTACACTACAATTAAGGTATTAAATATATATTCAAATAGTAAGGAGTAAAATATGAAACCTAAAGTAATAGTCTTTTTCCTGATTTCGATTCTAGTTTTAGCAGCATGCGGACAAAAGACACTTAGCGAGCCAATCACACTTCATAACCAGGATCAAAAAGAAGTAACGTTTCCATTAGAAAAACCAACAGTATTCTTTTTCATTACTTCCTACACCTGAGGACTTTGCCACCAGCAACTAGTTCAGTTGCATGAAAATATTGGAAAATTAGATGGCTTGGATGTAGAAATGTACGTAATTAGCAAAGATTTACCCGAAGAACAGCTTCAATTATACAAAGAACTAGAAGGTATTTATGGTCAAAGTCTATCCTTCGTTTCTGATCCTGATTTGGAAATGATTGATTTCATGGGCATGAAAAATGGTGATGTAGCTTATAGAGGCTACGGAATGATTGACCAGGATGGGAAAGTCGTTTTTAAAACGGTAAATGATCACTGGGGAGAGCAAATTGATAAAACAGTAGAAGAAATTAAGGATGAATATAAAAAACTAAAATAAACAACAGCAAGCCACAATCAACTAGATTGTGGCTTGCTGTTGTTTAAAATACATCATCTATACTTTAATCCTACCAAATACGGAAAAAGGTGACCCAGACTATTTTCAAATTTTTTTGTAAACAGACGAACCAATAGCTTACAAATATGAAGTACAATTTGACGAATCCACCTATTATTGGTACCCATGGGAAAAGGCGATTTTAACGAATTAATTCCAAACATTTCTTAAGGAAAAAAAAAAAGCTAATCGATTTGATTAGATTTTTTTTTTTATAATTTTTGATACCATTCTGCGGCAGCATCTACTTCTTGTTTGGTCAATTGATGACCTCTATGCTCCCAATGGAGGACAACATTTGCATTTGCATTCTCTAATAAAGATTGTAATTCAGCTGATTCTAATGGTGAACAAATGGGATCGTTCGTTCCTGCAGCGATAAAAACATGTTTTCCAGTTAAATCTGGAAGATCTATTCTTCTAGGTACCATTGGATGATGTAGAATCGCACCCTTTAATGCATTTTGATAGTGGAATAGTAAACTCGCTGCTATGTTAGCACCGTTTGAGTAGCCGATTGCGATGATATTATCACGGTCGAAATCATATTTCACGGCTGCATCATCAAGAAATTCGTTTAATTCCGTAGTTCGGAAAATCAGGTCTTCTTCATCAAACACCCCTTCCGCTAATCTTCGAAAGAAACGAGGCATACCATTTTCTAACACATTTCCACGGACACTTAATACAGATGCTTCATCATCAATCATTCCAGCTAATGGCAGAAGGTCTAATTCATTTCCACCTGTACCATGAAGCATTAGAAAAGTTGGTTTTGTTAAATCTTTTCCCTTATTAAATATGTGTTTCATTTGACTATACCTCCAGAATCATTTAGGTCGTTCCATCGAAAAAATTTCACCAATTTTTGCATAATTCGTACCTGCCAATCTGCTTACAGCTCCTAATCCCATCGGATCAATTCTGCCTTTTTCGTAAATACCTTCCTCAATATGAAATTGAACTACTTTCCCGATGATTAAATCACATCCTGGAGAATCCTGTCCGCCAAGTTCTAACGAATGTTCTAACTTACACTCCATTCGAATTTTTGCTTCCTTAATACCCGGTACTGAAATTTTTACGCTATCTACTGGCGTTAGATTGGCTAATTCTATTTCACTTTCATTAGGCGGTAAACTTGCTGCAGTTTGATTTATTTTTTCGACATTGTTTTCATCAACAATATGAACGACGAATTCTTTTAACTCGATAATGTTTCTTGCTGTATCCTTTTGCCTTCCAGCCGCTCGCTGTATTGACAAAGAAATCATTGGGGGATTGGATGAAACAATATTAAAATAACTGAAAGGCGCACCATTTATTATCCCCTCTTCAGACATCGTTGTAACAAATGCAATAGGTCTAGGAATAATACTACCAATTAAAAATTTATAATTTTCCCGCTCTGAATTTTCAGAAGTATCGATTGAAAGCAAAAGAAATCACTCCTTATTAGTCTAATTCTCTTACTTTAAATGGTAGCAAACCTTGTTCAATTTGTCCTCTATGCGGCTCATATTGTTCTGGCAGCGTTAATTTTTCTCCCATTGTCTCTTGTGTTTCATCATGCGAAAATCCTGGAGGGTCGGTAGCAATTTCAAATAGATTTTCTCCATGCTCTCTAAAGTAAATGGCATTAAAATAGTTTCTGTCCTGTACTGGAGTGACCCCATATCCATTGTTTTAACTTAAGAATCTTTAATCCGAGATATTTGTTAAAAAAATTATTCCTCTACTCTACTCTTAACTTTTTTCAAAAGTTTTTCGATTGTTTCTGTCTCATCACCACTCAATGAATTAAAAATATGATCAATCAATTTTTGATGTTTAGGCATGATATCCTTCATTAAGTGGGTTCCATCATCAGTTAAGGTCACATGTATGATTCGGCGATCCTCTGGACAATCATTTCGACTTAACAAACCTCTTTTTTCTAATTTATCGATAACATATGTCATCGAACCACTCGATATTAGTATCCGACTCCCTATCTGTTGAATGTTTTGTTTTCCTTGTAAGTAAAGTACCTCTAACACTGAAAATTCGGTTACACTCAAATTGTATTTAGTCATTTCATCTCTTATTCGATCCTGAATAGCTTTTGAAGTTTGCATCATTAACAAAAATGGCTGATTAGTGCATTTGTTATCCATTTAATCACCTCCTAAGATATTTTGAATTTTAATATCTTGAATGTGAGATAATGATAATACAAATATCGATTCTAGTCAATATTCTTTTTTGAAAGTAATTTGTAGATATCTTTAGAATTTGTATAGATATCCAGTAAGGTTTGTAGATAAATCTCATATATGTGTAGATATATTAAAACTTTGTGGAGATATAGGAACGAGGTGTTTAGATATATCAAAAATACTCTTTTTTAAAAAAAAAGCGAAACCCACGTAGATTTCGCATTAAATATTATCTATAAACCAAGGGTTGAATGTTTTGGTTATCACCAATTAAAGTTATTTCACTAAACGGTGTTGAATCACCTACTTTAGCATTGGTAGCTATGACACTACCGCTTCCAACGACTGAGCGGTAAATTTCAGCATTTTCACCTATTATGGTGTTAGGTAAAATAACGGAATCCTTAATGATTGCCCCTTTTCCTACTATCACACCATAGAACAGCACAGAATTTTTAACCTCCCCATAAACCTTGCAGCCTTCACTTATGATGGATTGGTGTAAGGAGGCTTTTCCATCCAAATACATTGGTGGATGGCTCATTCCGTTCGTGTAAATAATCTACTCTTCATTTTTTAATATCGGATTAGTGTTTACCGAAAGGAGATCCATATGTGCTTCCCAAAATCTTTGGACGGTCCCAACATCCTTCCAATAACCATTAAAGTGATATGCATGTAGGTGGCAGTTATCCTGAATCATAGCTGGAATAACATCCTTGCCAAAATCTTTTGAGGAAAATGGATTGTTTTCTTCTTTTTCTAGAAATTTCCTTAATATTGGCCAATTAAATAAGTAAATTCCCATTGAAGCAAGATTAGACTTTGGATGTTTTGGCTTTTCCTCAAACTTGATAATCTGCTTTGTCACTGGATCAATATTCAAAATTCCAAAACTGCTCGCTTCACTCCATGGGACTTGAATGACTGAAATGGTTGCGTCAGCTCCAGACTGTTTATGCTCATTGACCATATGACTGTAATCCATTTTATAAATGTGGTCACCAGAGAGAATGAGTACATATTCAGGATTTTGACTTTCTATATAGCTGAGATTTTCATAGACAGCATGCGCGGTACCCTCGTAGCTCTTTTCTTCATTTTCACTTTCATTCGGCTGAAGAATAGCTACTCCCCCAATTTTTCGATTCAGGCCCCATTTTTCTCCATCCTCTATATAATTCTGAAGAGTTTCTTGTTTATATTGAGTTAGGATTCCAACCGTATCAATACTAGAGTTTTTACAATTACTTAATGCAAAATCAATAATTCGGTATTTACCTCCAAACGGGACAGCTGGCTTTGCTAAATTTCGAGTTAATTCCTTAAGTCGTGTTCCTTTCCCACCTGCTAACAACATCGCAATGCATTGTTTTTTTGTCATGGGTACCTCCTTTTTCAAAGATAAATTCCGTTATGTAATAATTATTTGTCCTCATTGTAGCACCCATTTCTAATGTAAAATATCAATAATTTGCGACTCTTAAAATGCATATTCGACGTAAATCCTTATTACCTTCAAAAATAAACAAAATATCGAAATAAACAGATACAATATACAAGCTGTTTATGTCGAATCGAATCGATGTAATAATTGAAAAATATGAAATATTTGTGTATATAAAAACACGCTGATCCATTTATCATCAGCGTGTGATCAAATATATTAATGACCGACAGCCTTTTCAAGACCGCCTGGTTTATTATGAATTGCCAGCTTTTCTATCAATTTACTACTCTCTTTATTAAGACCCTTTAATTGAACTTTAATGCCATAATTGAATTTAAACGCAAACAACTAACGTTTCTGATGTTTTACGTTCCTTTCATCTTTTTCTACTTTAACTGTAAAAACAAAAAACAGAAGGATCCATTTACCCTCCTGTTTTTCTCTACTCAAGCTCTTTATTTAATATTTCATTTAGGTCCGTCCAATTTAATATCCGGGGATATTCTAAATGTCGATTATATGATTGGTCTCTTACAAACACTTTTAAGGAATCGTGAGTAAGTGTATCTAAAACTTCAGCTTTATCATCAAAGTAATAGTCTAGCTTTAATTCTTTGATAATTTCAACCTTTTCGTGATCTAGCATTCCATAGAAAAAACGGTCATCCCGAACAGGGAAGCCCTGTTCTTTCATCCATTTTTTTGTCCGTTCTCCATGTTCTTTTGGTCTTGCGGTTATGTAATAAATTTCGTGCCCTTTTTCAACTAGTTCCTGTAAGGTTTCAACCGCATTTGGAAAAGGAGGACAATCAGTATAATAAATCTCTTCTAAAGAAGTTTTCCACATTTTACTTCCCTCTTCATCAGATAGCCCAAAGGGCTCATGTATTTCAACCCTTTTTAACTCGTGGAATACTTCGGATGGTACGTTTTTGTTTAGCTTTTTATTGTAAATCGTAAATGCATGTTCTCTCAAGTTGATTAAAGTATCATCAATATCAAAACCAAATTTCATATCAAAGCCCCTTGTGTGAGTAGATCGGATATCCAGTAAATTTATAATCACTGCCAATTTGTTGCAGAGATAGATTTGATAATTGAACGGCGTCTTTCATTTTATCCATTCCTGCACCAGCTAAGAAGGACGGAGCATTGTGACCGCCAATTATTTTTGGAGCAACATACAAGACTACTTTATTAATTAATTTATTCTCTAGGAAGGACCAGTTGATGGTACCTCCTCCTTCAATTAAAACAGAAGAAACTAATTTTTCGCCTAATATTTGAAGAACTTCAGCTGGGTTAACGTGTTTTGTTCCGGTAGTTGGAATAACAGTAACCCCAGTGTCCTCTAGTGTTTTTCGCTTATCTTTGTCAAAGTTTTCGCTGGTAAATATCCAAGTTTCAGCCAGCTTATCTGTTATGACCTTAGATTCTAATGGGATTCTTAAAGTAGAATCCAAAATGATTCGGATAGGATTACGTCCGTTTGGTATACGTGTAGTAAGCTCAGGATCATCCTTTATGACTGTGTTCACCCCAACTAGAATGCCCATATTTTCATTTCTAAGATAATGAACATCTCTTCGTGCTTCTTCAGAAGTAATCCACTTACTATCAAAAGAATGTGTCGCAATTTTCCCATCTAAGGTGATTCCTGCTTTCATTGTAACAAAAGGTGTTTTCTCAACAATGAACTTATTAAACACTTCGTTCATTCTTTGTGACTCTTCTTGACGTACGCCAATAATAACTTCAATACCCGCATCCTCTAGGATTTTTACACCATTTCCTGATACAACTGGATTTGGGTCAAGTGTTGCAATTACAACCTTTTTAATACCTGCCTCGACAATTGCTACAGCACAAGGACCAGTCCTTCCATGGTGTGAACACGGTTCGAGCGTCACATAAATGGTCCCGCCTTTTGCTTTTTCACCAGCCATTCGAATCGCATGAATTTCAGCATGAGGCTCGCCTGCCTTCAAGTGAGTACCGATTCCCACAACTCGGTTATCATTGACAATTACCGAACCGACCAAGGGATTTGGGTCAGTCTGACCTTTCATCGCCTTTGCATTTTGTAAGGCTAAATCCATATAAAATTCGTGATTAGTCATTTGGACAAGTCCCTTCATCCTCTTCTTCTAGATGACCAGACTTTTTAATCTTTGTTTGTAAATACTTCTCATTAAACTCTGATACATCTCCCCATAATGGCTGTCTGCCTGAAACCTCTAACCCTGCTTCTTTTAAGGCATTTAATTTTTTCGGATTGTTGGTCATTAAGGTTACTGGTTTTTGACGAATAGCCTTTAAAACTTGAATAGCATCACTGTAGTTTCTAGAGTCATCTACGAACCCTAGACCTTCATTTGCTTCAACCGTATCATATCCGTTTTCTTGAAGAACGTAGGCCATTGCTTTACTGAATAAGCCAATTCCTCTTCCTTCATGATTAGCTAAATAGAACAATGCACCTGTTCCATGTTCCTGGATCATCTTCATTGATTTTTTAAGCTGATACCCGCAATCACATCTTTTACTTCCAAAAATATCACCAGTATGACAAATGGAATGCATACGAATAATGGCATCCTCAGCATACTCAAAGTCCCCATAAACTAAGACACTTGATTGCTGAAATTCAGCTAAGTTAGCAGAAGATAATTTATCAATAATCCTTTCAAAATCCTCTGTAACCTCTTTACAATTTAACCAGCAGTACCATTTGAACTCCACAGTTTCACCATATAAATTAACAGGAAGCTTAATCGGTCCGACTAAATAAATAGCACCTCCTTCTGTTTTTATTAATTGGATTTTATCTTCTAGTACTGAAAGCACTTTAGAGTCAAGAGCTTGCTTCATATAATTATCCCCTTTTTTTATTTAGTGTGTCGATTTTGTTTTTATTTCATGCCAATCTTAGCTGGTAGTGTTTACATTATTTTTGAGCTAAGTTAGACCTTAAGAAGGAGCAATCCGATGAGACTGCTCCCTATAAGTGTTATTTTATTATCAATCCTAATAATCGTGCAAATCCTAAGGCTTGATCGGCAGTAACTACACAGCCAGCTAGATCTTTCATGGAAACATTTATTCGATCAAAGGTACAGGTGCTTAAATCAATCCCTTTCAAAGGGGTTTGTTCAAAATTTGCTTCATTTACATCACAGTCTTTAAATGCCACCTTATTAAATTTGGATTCATAATAGTCTGCATTGCGAAGTGAACATGAATTAAAGTGTACCTGCTTTAGTTTGGAATATCCAAATGAAATCAAATTGGCATTACAATTTTGAAATAAAACATTTCCAAGTGAAGCGTCTGAAAGATTAAGACCAAGTATTTTAGATTCTATAAATTCAACTCGATGAATGCTGCCATCTCTAAAATCCGTATTAGATAAATCACAGTGATCAAAAATAACGTCTGTTAATTCGATGCTCCTAAAAGAAACATCTATAAAAGTGACATTTTTAAAAATTACTTGTTCAAAGCGTATTCTATGTATTTCTTCACTCTTAATTGTACAATCATTTATGATACACATTTCATAATAAGGCTCTTCCATCGGTTCAAATATTGAAGTTGTTAAACCATCTGGAATTTTGGGCTGTTGAATTTTTATTGTACTTGCCATTTTAAAATCCTTCCTTTCGAATCAACTAAAAGGAAAAGACCTTTGTGAAAACAAAGGTCTTCTTCAAGTCCTATTCACCTAAATCAACATTGTGATATATTCGTTGAACATCTTCAAGATCTTCCAATACGTCAATCATTTTTTCGAATTTTGCTTGAGCATCCTCTGGAAGTGTCACTTCATTTTGTGCAAGCATAGTAAGTTCGGCAACTGAAAATTCAGTGATTCCCGCATTCTTAAATGCTTCTTGTACGGCATGGAACTGATCAGGCTCAGCATATACGATAACCGATTCATCTTCTTCAAGAATGTCACGTACATCTACATCGGATTCCATCAAGATTTCTAGAACTTCATCAGCTGTTTTACCTTCAAGTCCAATAACAGCTGTTGCGTCGAACATATAGGCGACAGATCCACTGACACCCATGTTTCCGCCATTCTTACCAAATGCGGCACGAACGTCAGATGCTGTACGGTTCACGTTATTTGTTAAGGCATCCACGATGACCATTGACCCATTAGGTCCAAAGCCTTCATAACGAAGTTCAGAATAGCTTTCTTCTGATCCGCCTTTTGCTTTGTCTATTGCACGGTCAATAATGTGTCTAGGTACATTATAGGTTTTAGCACGTTCTAAAACAAATTTTAATGCCTGATTCGATTCAGGGTTAGGTTCACCCCTTCTCGCTGCAACATAAATTTCAACTCCAAATTTTGCATAAATACGACTCGTATTTGCATCCTTTGAGGCTTTCTTTTCTTTAATATTGTTCCATTTACGACCCATACTGTCCACTCACTTTCAACTTTGGCTCTACATAAAAATAGTAATAGAAATAGATTGCATCTTCAACCATTTTCTAAAATGATAGGTTATACCAGATAATATTATACCGTAATTGGCAAATTTGTTAAGTACTAATCATCAATACTTATTACTGTAAATAGAAAAAGCCAGGAAATTAGTTCCTGACTTTTTAAGATAATTTTAGTTTTGCGATAAATTTGATTTCGTTTTGAAATTTTTCTAGGATTTCTTCAAACGATGAATTTATTAATAGCGGGAAAAGATTTTCGAGTGCTTCATGATAATTTTGCCCTAATGCTTCCCGTAAAAGAACATATTCATGAAAAAGCAATGCTTTCTCAAAATCAATTCCAAGCTCATATAAGCCTCGAAACAAAGTCTCTTTTGGGATTTGTTTAATCTTTTTATAGATTTTTTCATTTTTTTCAATGAATTTTGCTTCCAAATACCTCGTCACATAATCTCTATAAACCATTTGTCCAATATCATTTGTTTCTTTTTTTGTATAATTAAAGCCAATTACACGACCTTCCTTATTTTCACGGATAATAAAGGTTTCATTCCCTTTTAGGTGCTGAATGAAATTCTTAACGCTTTTATCAAATATTTTGTTAAATTGGATAATTTGATGGAGTTTGACAGCAAAATCTGTATTTTCTTCACCGACAACAAATAATCTGTCCACTATAGGTAAAAGTCTTAATACTCCTTCAGAAAGCTGGCTCGATGCATCATAGATAATAATATCGAATTCTTTTTTCATTTTTTTTACGATCCGTTTTTGTTCCGTTAGTGTCAATTTTGAAAAATCATGGATAACCTCTTCAGAAAGACCTTCTTTTTCTAATGTCCCATACGAAATAAACGCAGCAGATAAATCGGTATTCATTTTAAGCCAATGATAAATAGATAAAGATAATTCCGTAACACCTGATTTCGCCTTTGGCGAATAAAAGCCGACCAAGTACATTTTACTCACCTGCCTTTTATTACTATAGTATTTAAATAAGGAAGTAAACGTTAAAGACAAACCATTACTTCGTCAGTTTTATAAAAAAAAGGCTCTAGATTTAAATTCTATTGACAAAAAAAGAATGACATCACACGGATGTCATTCTTTATCCCTATATAAATCATTATCCTGAAACTCTTGGACTGCTTACAAATCCACCTCTTTTATGTGATCCATCACAAAATGGTTTCTTATTGGATAGTCCACACCTGCAAAGATAAACTTTTCCTTTTTTCGTATATTCATTACCTTCTGAATCATATAAATGGAAATCACCATTTACTTCCAATGGACCATTATCGGAAATAATAATCTTATTATCCATATATCCTTACTCCCTTTTGTTTTTTATTAGTGAATAAAATTCAGCCCGAAGATCTGGTCGATTTTCATAGATTCCAAGAAGACTAGATGTTGTGGTAACAGTGTTTGCCTTCTTAATTCCTCTGCTGCACATACACATATGCTTCGCTTCTACCACAACAATAGTTCCTTCTGGCTCTAATACTTCTTCAATGGCTTCCGCTATCTGTGTGGTCAGCCGCTCTTGAACCTGGAATCTTTTGGCATAGCCCTCCACCAACCGTCCCATTTTGGAAAGACCGGTTATTTTCTTCTTTGGGATATAGCCAATATGCGCTGCTCCAAAGAAAGGAGAAAAATGATGTTCGCATAAGGAATAAAATTCGATATCTCTTATTAAAATAAGTCCCTTATGATGAATATCAAATGTTTTTTCTAAGTGAATCTTAGGGTCTTCATGATACCCTTCTGTGTACTCAAGGAATGCTTTAAGCACTCTATATGGAGTGTCCTGTAACCCTTCACGTTCTGGGTCATCCCCACAAAGTGTAATTAATTGTTTGATTGCTTCAGCAAAACGAGTAACATTGTCTAAGTTACCATTTACCTCAACTGTTTGTTGGTTAAGTAAATGTGGGAATTTTTTACATAAATTAAGCAACTGCTCACTTGTCATGATCACATCATCCCTTTTTGATTTTTAGGACTCATCCTCTATGATGATACGTGATGTGTTTTCCTTAATTGGTTCCTCCAAAAGAACCCGAAAAGCACAACATCCATCACCATTCTGAAGTCGTTTCTCTCTCTTTACAGAACACCCTAATAAATGAGTTAAAACAGAAACGCTTACACTACATAGAATAGGTCTTTTTATTGCTACATTATGGTAAGGACAGTTACGCTCTATTAGGGAATATACATGATCTTTATTTTCTACTTCCATAAAAGGATCATCTTTCTTATAAAAGTCCTTTAATTCGTCAAGGCGTTCGATTGTACTTAATCCATTTAATTTCGGTTCCCAGTGACGAATTCTTTCCTCAATCATTGCAGATAACAAGTTTTTTAGAACATCTTCCCCGAAAGAATTAGTCAACGTATCTAAAACTTCAATCGTTAATTGATCATAATTTTTTTTGAATAGATGTTCCCCAGCTGTAGTTAATCGGTACTGCAAAATAGGACGGCCAACACCATTATTCTCCGAAAAGCGAGAAACCCACCCTTCTTTTTCTAATTGTACGAGGTGTTGACGTACGGCTTCGCCACTAATATCCAAGCTTCCTGCCAACTCACTAATCGTCGATGATCCATTATTTTTTATTAGGCCAATGATTCTACGGCGCGGTTCTGACAAATGATTGACAAGGATACTCATCAACAACCCACCTTTTTCACCTTTGATAAAATATATTCAGGGAAGAATCGAATAGTTCAAGTTTTTTATTGGAAAATTTGATTAATTAAAAGTTTAAAAATTGAAAATGCCCTTTCGTTGACTATGTATAATCAGTACTTGGATTTTTTATTGGATATTTGCTTTATCCACTTTTTAATCAGGTTGTCAAAGTCCCCCTTCAAAAATAAGAGCCAACAGGACCTCTTACTATACCCTGTTGACTCTTTTGTATGTGCCTATTTTTTTAACATCACACTCAGATGAGACCATTTGAATTTTTCTCCATATACCATAACACCTTTTACATAAATTCTAGAAGCAGCATATGCTATCAATCCAATTGAGATAATCAAAACAGCGCCACTAATCAGTAATTCAAGAGTAGAGATTTCCCCCATTACGAATTTCGAATATGCCACAATCGGTGAAAAGAACGGGAAGTAGGTTGAAAAGCTCACTAGTCCTCCTGTTGGATCCATCATGGTTTTGATTCCAACCATTAAAGCGCCAACCACAAGTACCATTACAGGTCCCATAACACTGCCCAAATCTTCTGTTCTTGAGATCAATGAACCAAGTGCCGCAAAACAAAGGGCGTAAACGAGATAACCGCAGGCAAAGAAAAAAACAAAACCAATGATTAGACCAGCATTAATTTGCGAAAGATCAAAATCAAAACCGACGATATTAAATTGGTCTGTATTAATCCATCCAATGAGATATGCAAGGTAGCCGGAAAGGAAGAAAACTGAAACTTGGATTAGGCCGGCTGTTAAGCTTGATAGTATTTTAGCAAACAGCATGTAAATCGGTTTAATTTTCGTGATCATGACTTCCATTACCCTAGTAGATTTCTCACCTGTAATACTCATTGCAACACCTTGACCAAACATCAAGATAAAGGTGTACATAAGGAAAATAAAAACATAAACAATCCCAAGACTTCCGTTGTTCTCTGCCAGCATCGTTTCTTCTACTGGAATGCTTTGAAATAATTGACTAACAACTTCCTGTGAGAGGGCTTGTTCAGTGGAAACTTTCGCCAAATATTGCTGTTGCAGCTGTGTTGTAAAGGAAAATAGAACAGTAGGATCTGGTGATCGATGATAATAATAGTTTAAGACAGGAATAGAATCCTTTTCTTCGATCACGACTAAATGATCAAGATCTTGGTCTTTAATTTTTTCTTGTTCCTCCTCTTCATCCTTTAATTCCTTGATAGTTAGATTTAACCCATCAATGTTTTCTTTCAAAACTTTTTCATCAATGCTATAAGAACTGGTATTGATGACCGATACTAGAACCTTTTCTTCATTTGAGGAAAAATGGTTATAGGCAAAATATCCAAGGATTAAAAGAGAAATAACAATTGAAGTTATTCGAAATCCCTTTGTGCGAATTTGTTCTCGAATGTGAAAGAGATACGCTGTCCATAATGCATTCATATCACGACCCCACCTTTTCTACGAAAATTTGATGAAGGGTAGGCTGTAGATAGGTGATCTCGCTGATAGCAATGTCCTCATTTTTTAATTGTGTTAAAACAGTATGAGGTTCTTGTTTTTTCTTTAAAGGAATGATGATTCGTTTCTCGTCCTTTTCATATGCGTAATGGTGATTTTGGCAAAATGTTTTTAATTTCTCCACATCACCATAAAGAGACAAATACATTAATCCATAAGAGTTCTTAATAGCTTCTAAATCGCCTGCTAACAATGCTTGCCCATCCTTCATAAGAACCACTTCTTTACAAAATTTCTCCACCTGTTCCATTTGATGACTGGACATAATAATCACTTTTCCCTTTTTCTTTTCTTCCATAATTACCTCAGTCAAGAGATTGGTATTAACGGGGTCCAGCCCGCTAAATGGCTCATCGAGTATAATAAGGTCTGGATTATGTAATAATGTAGCAACCAATTGGACCTTTTGTTGATTCCCTTTTGAGAGATCACCAGCCATCTTATTTCTATACATGGCAATTTCAAAGCGATCGAGCCAATAGTCGACACTTCTATTAATATAGGACTTGTCCATACCTTCTAATCTACCAAAATAGGAGAGCTGATCAACGACTTTCGCTTTAGGATATAAGCCCCTCTCCTCAGGTAAATAACCGATCGAGGCACCCTTTAATCCATTTTGATTCTTCCACATTACACTGCCTTCATCTTGAATAACCAGCCCAAGCATCATTTTAATCGTGGTTGTCTTTCCTGCACCGTTTCTTCCAAGTAGTCCAAACACTTCTCCAGAAGAAACGGAGAATGATAGCTGTTCAACTGCAGTTTTGTCTCCAAATCTTTTTGTTAGACTCATAACTTCAAGCAAAAAAATTTCCCCTTTACATCAAAAATAAAAAACACTCCATCATGTATTTTACCTGACAGAATGTTCTTTTAAAAGAAATATTTTCCATTTTTAATATTAGCTCTAAACTCCCTATTCCCTCTCAATCAGGTAGAGATAAATGTAAAACAAGGATAACTGGGTTTTCATGGAATTGATTAAACATATACGAGTAACAGCCATAAATACAAGCTGAAAAGTGTAAAAATCAATACTGGTGGAATGACGATAATTGTGACTCGTAAATAATCCATCCATGAGATAGTAATTTTGTTTGCCTTAAGGATATGCATCCAAATTAATGTTGCTAATGTTCCGATTGGAAGTAATAACGAACCTATATCACTTCCAATAATATTGGCAAGGTATACTGTTTTTAGTGTAAGAGGCTCTAATCCCATCTCTGTAAGCGTTATCGTCGCAACCATTAATGCAGGATGGTTGTTAAAAAGGTTAGATAATATCCCTGTTAATACTCCCATTGTAATACTTGCATGTAACAGGCTGCCTTGGACCATAGAACTTAATTGTTCGACCAAAAAGCTGGTTAATCCAATATTATGAAGACCATAAATGATGATGTACATATTAAATGCGAAGATTAATATGTGCCATGGGGTTTTAAATAGCATATCCTTTGGACTTACTCCAATACGAACCCATCTCCAAATTAAAAGGATAATAGACCCAACTACAGCCACTAATGAAACAGATATTCCTATAAATGAAGCTGCGAATAGACTAATCCGCATGATAAAAACAAATATAAGCATTTGAATCATGAGCTTTTTATGTTTGTCAAAAATATCTTCAGAATTTTTCTTTAACGGGTGATAACGGTTATTTTGATGCAGCGGGATTGAGTAGGAATGGTAACGAAGCTCTTTGGGAAGTTCCTTTCTAAAGACAAGATATAATAAAAAGGAAAGGAATAATAAACCTAGTGTTCCTGGGACAAACATCATAGCAGTATGAAGATATAGATCCATCCCTATAATTTTTAAAGCAATTAAATTTACAATATTACTAACGCCTATTGGTGCACTTGACGCTGTTGCAATTAAGGCGCCGCTTAAAAGATAAGGGACCATTTGTCGTTTTTTTAGTCCCAGATGTTTAAGTATTAGAATTAAAATTGGGGTGGTTATTAATATGCTGCCATCATTATTAAAGAAAAGTGTCATTAAAAAGCAAAGTAGTAATGTATACCAAAACAATCTTATTCCAGAACCCTTTGATACCTTTAACATCAGTGCAGCTGTCCATTTAAAAAAGCCAAAACTTTCAAGTACGATTGCCATTACAATTGTTGCGATGATGGTAATGGCAGCTCCAGTTACTTTAGAACTAATATCAAGTAAATCCACTATTGACACACTGCCGCTTAGTAAAACCACTGCTGCCCCGATGGTAGCTGGAATGGCTTCATTCATGTTTTTCGGACGGATAAATATCATCAGCATTGTCAGTAAAAAAGCAATTATTGTAATGATCACCGTCGATTGATGATACATATTATTTTATTTCTCTCCTTTCACTCAACAACTATTTAGTTTTTATATTTTTATTTTTTTATTTTTTCGTCTCCTCTTGTCCTTTCTTTTATCATACGTAGGTCATGTGAGGCTTGAACTAAACGAATATCTTGAATTTATGTAAATCAGCAGGTATCTAGAAATTTTCTTAAAATAATGGTTGGATTTACGCCTATTATTTAGGTAATAAACTATTGCCTGCCTCCCATAAAATAGTTTTATGCCCTACTAATTACCTAGAAAAAATCAAAACCGATACTCAACGAGTATCGGTTTAAATTGGTTTCCATTATGGTATTCGTACCAATCCTGCTTTAACTTCCGTGACTCCCGTGTGAACCAAAACTCCCGTGTGACCCAAAACTTCCGTGTGACCCTCTGCTACCGCGTGACCCTCTGCTACCGTGTGACCCTCTGCTACCG
>NZ_BAWM01000065.1 GCF_000759675.1 Neobacillus niacini
AAATGGCTCCGCAGGTAGGACTCGAACCTACGACCGATCGGTTAACAGCCGATAGCTCTACCACTGAGCTACTGCGGAATAATATTAACTTAATTATTAAATAAGTTACCAAACAAGGACAATGACCTTGTCGACTCTTTACATTATAATGACGTTGTATTATAAAGTCAATACGATTTTTCGATAAAATAAGTTGCAAGATATTTCCTTATTCCTCATGTAACTCTTTTACCTTTATAAGCTTACCTCTACACTTTCCACACACATATCGACTTGTATTAATGCTTCGTTTTCTTTTATATTGCTGATGGCATTTTGTACATTCATAAAGGTGGATTTTATTGGAGATGCGTTTCTTAGATTTGTCTAGTAGCGGACTACAAAATCTCGGTGCGCCTACTTTTTTTAATAACATTTTAAAATCTGGATCACGGTGCTGATATCCTTTACCTTCTAAATGGAGATGGTAATGGCAGAGTTCATGTTTAATAATCCCGATTAGTTCGTTTAAGCCCAGCTGGTCTAAGTATTTTTTATTAATATCGATATCGTGAGTCCCAAGTAGATATCTTCCCCCCGTTGAACGCAGCCTGCTATTAAAGGAGGCTTTATGTCTAAAAGGCTTACCAAAAGATTCAATCGAGACCTTTTCAACTAATTTTTGTAGTTCTTTATCCTCCATTTCCTATACCTCCTTACATAAAAGCGAACGTGACAACCTATTATAGCATATATTGTATATACCTATAATGATCTACTTTTCGGGAGGGTTAACTATGCCGACTTGGTTTCAAAACCAAATGAAAAGAGCTTTCTACGAGAAGGACCGATACCAAATCAAGCTGTTAAACCAATGCTGGTTTTTTTACAGAAAAAAACACATTTCATAGTTCCAGTCACCAGTGGTCTCCATTGGTGACCACTTTTTCTATTTCCCTTGCTGTTCTGGTCACCTATAACCTCCATTGGTTACCACTTTTCCATCTTTCTTGCTGTTCTGGTCACCTATAACCCCTATTGGTTACCTCTTTTCCATCTTTCCTTGCTATCCTGGTCACCTATAACCCCTATTGGTTACCTC
>NZ_BAWM01000064.1 GCF_000759675.1 Neobacillus niacini
CGGTACAAGACTGCTGGCTAAGCATTATCTAGACGACTATTTCAAGTCGCATGTATTCCTTGAGCTTTCAAGGCGCAACCCTCACAGAACCGTGCTTGCACTATTAATGCACACGGCTCCTCCTAGTTACCATTCACAAAATGTAGCTAATCTCTTAGATTGAGATTTTACTACTTCTGCTATCCTTAGTAGTTTTGCTTCCACTTATCCCTACCTCTGAGTGTAGTAAATGTTTCCCTAGTAAGGGCGATAACTGGTAGCTAGCCTTTCCTCCATCGGCATTACCCAACTTCATTGGTACTACGCTGCTATCCGACTCCCTACACAGCATTTGGTCTCCTTGCTTTTTATCGCTTGTACACCATACTCTTCTTACAAGAAAAGACCGGTAGGGTCTCCCGAGTTGCCGTATCATATCGATGTGTAACGTGCCAAGGTCTCTGACTCCAGAGAGGTTTTATCCATCTTGCCCTAAACGAAGGATAAAATGTAGCTTTCTGCTGCAGGTAAAGCATCAGCCCTCTCGTTTTACTAACATTATGGAGCTCAATCCCTTCAACCAATTGGCTTTCGGCCCGCCACCTAACTGTCTACGCTTAAAGACTAAAGTTACCTTTAGCCCTCCAAGACTCGCTACGAGCGAATGGCTAGTTCTTACTCGACGGGAATCCCACCCGTTATATGATACGACCTAGGCTCGGCCGCACACCTGCTTCGTTAGTTCAACACAAGCCTAAAAAAAACAAGGGGTTCAGTGAAAAAGTATGACCGCCGCATTTTAATTAAAATTATTTTCTCATCTATGCTTCATACTGTTGCTTGTACAGTGACACCACACCAGTTTCTAATATGTATTCTTCATCAAACTAAAAGCACTTTAGAGTTCCGTGCTAATACAAACAATTAGATATTAGGGAAAAGAACTTAAACATTCAAGGTTCTCTACCGACACGTCCTATGATAAACTTAAGCTAACAAAATATTCCAAATTAATAATACTATTCAATAAGCTGAAACTTACAAAACGCGAGCGGATTTAATCATAAACCTACTTTTTTAGAGGGGAGGATTGAAAAATTGAGGTTGCTAATTGCAATTCCATTTATTCTTATCGGTTCTATTTTAACGGCAACAACAATTGAGGATATAAGCTATTTAGGCAATATAACTATTAAGATAATAGGGTTCGGGATTATAGCAATTGCGGCATCATTCGCAAGAAATAAGCAAGGACAAACAAACGCCTTAAACAATAACCGATATAAATGAAACATCAAAAAAGAGTGTCGGTTTTGCAAACCAATGCTCTTTTTATTGTTTTTTATTTTGTAAAGACTAAAGCCAATTAGGTTGCTAGTCAGTGAGTAAAACATAATTTTCTCTCCCATAACGGAACCTTTTAGGATTAAACCCAATCTCTTTATACCTTGTTAAACTAACCTGCTCGTAAGCTGAATAACAAAAAGCCACCAAGAATGTTTGGCAGCTGGATCTTAAACTCTTGCACCCGTTAGTTCAATAAGACGCAGGACTTCCTGTTAATTTAATGGACCAGTCACTTCAAGGCACCTTCCATTATACGCGTCCATCCTAACGGTTAGTTCTTCGCCATTTTTAGTTTTCAGCGTTACACTCAACTCACGTTGATTAGTGATTTGATTAAAAAAACCACTCTTTTTATCAATGGAAAATTTCTCAGGTTTAATGTCATCCCAATTAATATCCACGGCTTCTATTCCCAATCTTTTTGGTGGTAGTTGCAAACACAAAGCTGCATAATCTGTGGCTTTTCCAGTTGCCAATATTGGCTTTTGGTATGCATATGCAAAACAAATGATAAGTAAAACTAAAATGCGAAAACCTTCTTTCTTCAAGTTTGAGGACTTTAGCACGTTTCAATCACCCTATCCAATATCATATAAAAACGTAATTCGACAACCCCTCCAAAATTCCTGCCTTATTGTACTATCCTGCTTCTTTAGTTCAATAATAAAAGCTGCCCCAGGCATAGGCAGCTATTACTTCATTCTTGCACCCGTAGTATAATAAGCAACTCCTATATTGAATAGTTGCACCATTACATTATTTTTTCAATACCTTAACCAGCTTAAAGAATAAGAATCCAAAGCCAACAAGTAAAGCTAATATTAACAACGATACGAAGATATTTAATATCATATAATCGCCCCCAAGATAATTCTTGTATTTATTTTACCATTAGATTCCAGTTAATTTGTGAATATTTATTGAACTATCCTGCTCCGTTAGCACAAAAAGAAAAGCCGCCAATTATGACCGCTCCATTCTTGAACTCTTGCCCCCGTTACTTTAAGTTGAAAGTTTCACATACTAATCACTTTTCTAATAGAGAAACTAATATCCGTATGTGTCTCCTTTTTTCAAATTTAAGATATGATTGTTAATCGATACTGTGCTGTTATTGTCCCATTCCACTTCAACCTGTTCTACTGTGTCTTGATAATAAATTCTTTTTTTAAACCACAGTGGTCCTTTTAATTCTCCCCTCACTCCAAATGAACCTGCTGCCCCTGCGTCATAACGATAAAAATCAATTGTATAGTTACCATCAGGAGAGTGTACAGTTTCAATGTGCTCATTCGCTCCCAATAAAGAAGCAAATAAGGATAACAAAATTACTAGAAAGAGAGCAATAGACAATAGAAATGATAAAATTACAGTCAACCAACTTCTTGTTTTTGCCTGCCAATTCCTATTATCTTTAAACCCTTTAATTCCAAAGATAAAAGATATTGCACTAATCAAAAGAAGAATGTAGTTTGGCGGAGCAATCAGCCAAGTATTGCTAATATTAGAATACAATGAGTAGGCTACTAATCCTAAGCAAACAAGTATTAAATAAAAAGACCATAAGTTATATCTTTTTCCCACAAATTCCCCTCCTTGTTTTTATCTGTCTTCTTGTGCTAGTCGAGTAGAATGGAGCCTTTCTACCTTACGGTAGATTGTACTCCACCCCCTCCCAGAACCGTGCTTGCACTATTAATG
>NZ_BAWM01000063.1 GCF_000759675.1 Neobacillus niacini
AAGAAAATGAAATCAATCATGAAACTGATAGGTAAACTAGCAAGGATTTTTGTAGGAATAGCACGAAGAAATGAGTCTTACTGTCCCAATAAAATCCAAGCGTTAATTCCTTTAGCAGCATAGGAATAAAAAGTATCTTAAATAGTTATCTTTAATTTTGAATGTTGACTTATTCGTAGGATTTCAAATATGTACGGAGTACCAGGTTTATTGAACAAAAGGGCACTGTGACCCGTCAGTTTAGCATAACTGGCCTCCACCCCTTGGAAAGGCATGACGAAGGAATGAGAGGGCAATTGACCCGTTGAGACATGGGAGGGAAAGCCTCCAGGGGCGGCGTGGAGATGTACATT
>NZ_BAWM01000062.1 GCF_000759675.1 Neobacillus niacini
TTTAACCAATCAAATAACAACGATCAAAGAAGGAAATGTTCTTAAATTACCTGGAACCCATCTACAGTTAAACTTGGGAAAGGTTGCTCAATCCGAAGGAAAACTGCAACAGGTTCGAATTGTCCCGTCCTATGGTCGCTATGTAGTAGAATTGGTTTTTAAAGGTGAACAACAAAAGGAAATCAAAAGGTCTGATAAGCATGTCAATGATTTGATATTTGAGCCAAAACGAGTAATGGGTATTGATTTAGGAGTAGATAACCTGGCAACTATTGTTGATAACACGGGGCAAAAGCCTCTGCTTATCAAGGGCACAAGGTTAAAATCGATCAATCAATAC
>NZ_BAWM01000061.1 GCF_000759675.1 Neobacillus niacini
AAATTATGTAGTGGATGTAGATATTAAAGGTTTCTTTGACAACGTTGACCACTTATGGATGATGGAGTTCTTAACACTGCGAATAGCTGACCCTAACTTACTAAGAATAATTGGTAGGTTTCTAAAAGGTGGATATATGGAGGAAGGTAAGAAGTACAAAACAGATACTGGGACACCGCAAGGTGGAGTAATATCTCCGATATTAGCCAATGTTTATCTGCATTATGTCCTCGACCTTTGGTTTGAGAAAAGAGTCAGAAAACAGTGCAAAGGACAAGCATATATAGTGAGATACGCA
>NZ_BAWM01000060.1 GCF_000759675.1 Neobacillus niacini
CAAGGTGGGTCAATAAGTGTACTGTTAAGTAACATTTATCTTCACTATGTATTGGATTTATGGTTTGAAAAAGCGATAAAACTAAGACTTAAAGGTGAGTCATATCTAATAAGATATATCGATGATTTTGTAGTGTGTTTTCAATATCGTTCGGATGCGATAAGATTCGGGAACGTACTTATGAAAAGACTAAGGAAATTCTCACTAGAACTAGAGCCTAGTAAGACTAGATTAGTGGAATTTGGACGGTTTGCCAGTAAACATGCCCATCAAAAAGGGAAGAAGTTAGAAACGATATATTTCCTAGGTTTTACACACTATTGTACAAGGAACCGCAAGGGCAATTTCATGGTAGGAAGGAAAACCGAAAAGACCAGATTTAAACGAAGCTTAAACAAAATTCAAGAAGTACTTCGTACTATCAGACATTGGCCAATAAAA
>NZ_BAWM01000059.1 GCF_000759675.1 Neobacillus niacini
GATTACGGGAAAACTGTACGATCCGTTTGATTGAGCGGACGGAGGAAGGCTTTTGCCGACCTCCTTCGACTCTACACCAATGAAATTGGGTAATGCCGATGGAGGAAAGGCTAGCTACCAGTTATCACCCTTACTAGGGGCACATTTACTACACACAGAGGTAGGAATAATAAATGGAAACAAGACTAGTAAGGATAGCAGAAATAGCAAATCAGATCCTAGAAGATAAGCTATATTTTGTGAATGGTAACTAGGAGGAGCCGTGTGCGTTAATTGCGCAAGCACGGTTCTGGGAGGGGGGAGAACACAATCTACCGTAAGGTAGAGAGGTTCTCTTCTACTCGACT
>NZ_BAWM01000058.1 GCF_000759675.1 Neobacillus niacini
CTCAGCGCCGATGGTAGTTGGGACTTTGTCCCTGTGAGAGTAGGACGTTGCCAGGCGAAAGACTTTTAGTCTTTTAATTCTCTTGATTAGAGAAAAAGAGAAAAACTTTATATTGCATTAATACACCAACGGTGTTATTATTGAAAAGCTACTTCGTGAAGGCATTCAATGTAAAATGTTTAATAGCATTTTATGTTGACACTAATGAAGCTGCATGGTATGATGGTTTTTGTCTCTATTAAAATTGTTCTTTGAAAACTAAACAAACAAGAACGTCAACAAACAATT
>NZ_BAWM01000057.1 GCF_000759675.1 Neobacillus niacini
AGTCAAGTCCTGATTATTGTGTAAAATCAAAAGCAATTGTTTTCAACTTTTTCTTTGATGATTCTCTATCCATACCCTTTCATTTTTTTTGACGAAACTTCCATGGTTTTTTATCTACATATCCGGGGAGGGCTGTCAAAGGCTTTTCACTTTGACAGCCCTCCCTGGATATGTGATCATTCCATGATGGAAGTGAGTCGAAAATTAAAAGTTTTATTAGTTATTAAGTAAGGTCTTTCTCTTGGAGTAGACCTCCTGATATTGCATGAGAACAGCACCTATCAATCGAAAGGCAGATTGAGTATTGGGGAAGATACGTATCACTTTCTCCCTTCTACGGACTTCCTGGTTTAAGCGTTCAAGTGAATTTGTGCTTCGTATGTGAGGGTGTAGCTTCTCAGGAAAGTTTAGGTATTGAATGGCATCTTCGAAGCCTTCATCTAAAGTTGCCAAGGCTTTGGCATATTTAGCTTCATCCCCAAACTGGTTCATTAATTCATTCTTAAATCTGCGGACATCCTCCATCGTAACAGCTTCAAAGACACGTTTAATCATTGTGCGTATCTCTACGGAATCTTTCTTGGAGAGTTTCTCTATTATATTGCGTTTAAAATGTACCATGCACCTTTGCCATGTAGTACCGATAAAATCGCGCTGTATCGCTTTTTGGAGCCCTAGATGAGCATCTGAGATAACCAGTTTGGGAGATTGAAGCCCACGGGATTTAAGCTGTTGGAAGAAACGGCTCCAACTCTCGAAATCCTCCGCATGATCCACACTAAGCCCAAGGATTTCACGTGTATTCTTCTCGGTAATGGCAGTAGCGATGTACACGGCTTTCGAAACAACCCGATTGTGTTCCCGGACCTTTATATACATGGCATCCACAAAAACATAAGGATAATACATGACATTCAAAGGGCGTTTAGACCAATCATTAATAATGGGGTCAAGCTTTTGGGTAAGAGAAGATACAAACGACTTCGAAATATTTTCCCCACAGAGCTGCTCGACAATATGCGTGACCTTCCGGGTTGAAACGCCGTTAATAACCATTTCCAGCATGGCGAGGACCAGGGCTTGGTCACAACGGGCGTACTTGTCAAAGAGTGAGGTGGAAAACTCACCATTTCTGGTCCGGGGTACCTTTAGCTTTAGTTTGCCAATACCTAGAATCAATTCACGTTCATAGTAGCCATTTCGGTAGTCTCGGCGATCTGGAGATCGTTCATAAGCAGCCGCCTGTAAATAATCATTCCTCTCTTTTTCCATGACTTCATTAAGAACTAAGACAATCGCTGATTTAATCACCATATCCAGATTAGAATTGATGACGGATTCTTTTAAAAGGTCTAAATCCAGGTTAAACTGTAAGTGAGTCATTTTAATTCCTCTTTTCATTGTTTATCGTCGCTGAAAACAGTGTTGCCAAGAGTGATTAAAATGACTCTTTCTTTTTACACAATTATATGGACTTTATC
>NZ_BAWM01000056.1 GCF_000759675.1 Neobacillus niacini
AGATTAGTTTCAAAAGGTAGTCAACCCCCTGGATCAACAGATACACCCTTTCTTACAACGAAACCATCTGTAGTTTATTCAACATATGTTGAGAATCACGGTTGGTTAAATTCTGTAACAAACGGGGAAATGAGTGGAGCAGAAGGTAAATCATTACGCCTCGAAGCTATACGAATTTCATTAAAAAATTCTCCATTTACAGGTAGCATCTCATACCGGACACATGTGCAAGACTATGGATGGTTAGATTATGTTTCAAATGGAGAAACTAGCGGGACAACAGGGAAAAATAAACAGGTGGAAGCTATACAAATGAACTTAACTGGAAGTATAGCTGAACACTACGATGTATATTATCGTGTCTACGCAGAAAACTATGGCTGGCTAGATTGGGCAAAAAATGGGGATTATGCTGGTACACAAGGGTTTGCCAAGCGATTAGAAGCCATAGAGATTGTTCTAGTGGCGAAAGGTGGCGCTGCTCCAGGTTCTACAAATAACCCATTCATTATTAATCCATCTGTTGTCTATTCTTCTCATGTTCAAGATTACGGTTGGTTACCAAGTGTATCTGATGGTAAAATGTCAGGAACACAAGGACAATCAAAAAGAATGGAAGCTATAAAGATTTCATTAAATAATGCTTACCCTGGAGATGTTACGTACTCAACCCATGTGCAAGACTATGGATGGTTAAATGAAGTATCAAATGGAGCATTATCTGGAACTTCTGGTCAAAGCAAACGTTTAGAGGCAATTAAAATCAATCTCACAGGTGAAATGGCACAACATTACGATATTTATTATCGTGTTCATGCTGAAACCTACGGTTGGCTGGATTGGGCTAAAAACGGGGAACCTGCTGGTACAAAAGGACTTTCCAAGCGATTAGAAGCAATTGAGATTGTTCTAGTGGCAAAAGGTGGAGCTGCACCAGGTTCTACAAAAAACCCATTTATTCAGTCTGATTTAACCAATTACTATAACATCACGTTAAATGATGCCTTAAATATGCAAATGAAGGTTATTCCACAGACTGATAAATATAAAAATGCTCCAGCTTATGTTAGCAGTCAATACATTAAGTTGTTGGATACTGCTTCGATAAGTGGGAGTAGTGTAAATCTTAGAACTTCTCCTGACTTGGATAATAATACTAACGTGGATTCAAACGTTGGATTCGGAACACAATTCAAAGTCCTGGATAATAATGTTATAGGGGATATTTTCTCAGGTAGTACAAGATGGTATAAAATTGAATACAATGGAAAAGTTTTATACGTGCATAGTACTTTTGTTTCCAGACTTGGTCAAGTAACAGCTGATACACTTAATATTAGATCCGAAAAGAGCGAAGGTAGTCATATTTACAGTAAAGTAACAAAAGATACTCTTTTAACTATTTTAGAGGAAGATAATAGTGGCTGGTATCGAGTAAACTGGGGAGATTGGCGTAATGCAACATCCTCAGATGTCCTATCTTATTTGGACCCAACTAATTTCGTAAATGATGAGATTCAAAGATTTCAATTCATGGACCTTACAAAAACTAGTGGTGTCTCAAAAGAGGCTTTAAATCAATACCTTGTTGGTAAAGGAATATTAGCAGGCCAAGGGCAGGCATTCATTGATGCCGGAAATAAATATGGAATAAATGAAGTATATTTAATGGCACACACATTATTAGAAACAGGGCATGGGAAATCCGAACTTGCAAAAGGGATACTGTATAATGGTAAAATTGTTTATAACATGTATGGTGTAGGCGCATTGGATTCATGTCCAATTGAATGTGGAGCTAAAACAGCCTATGAAAAAGGTTGGTTCACTCCATATGATGCAATTGTTGGCGGAGCTGCCTTTATTGATGATGGTTATACGAATGGGAATAACAAATATAAAGTTGTCCAAAATACAATCTATGAAATGCGTTGGAACCCGGAAGTAATGGCTACTCAACGATTTGCTGCACATCAATATGCGTCTGATATTGGCTGGGCAGCAAAACAAGTTAACACCATGTATGAAGTATATAAAATACAACCATATACTGTTTTCTTAGAAATACCTGTATATAAATAAGATAATAGATAATAAAAAAGGGCTGCCCTCAAAAGTAATTAATAAAGACTTTTGAGGGCATTTTTCGTTCTTTCTAGAAATGCACAAAAAACTGGAAATCAAAAAGAAAGTTTAATGTAAGTAATTAATTGTTAAAGATAGTTTAAGTTAAACATTTTTCAACATTTTTTTTAGACAACTACTTAAAAATACATATATAATAATGTAGAAGGAGGGAAACATTATTGTGTTTATAAAAAAGTTCATAATTTTTGTTCTTTTTTGTCTGATAATATCATCTTTTTATTCTCCTAATTTAGCATTCTCACAGGTGAATATTTCAGATGACATTTATACTGAATATGTCGAAACAATCGAAAGGGCGGACATATTCGATAAAGATCAAAAAATAGTTGGAGAGTTTAATCCTGCTACTCAATTAAGTGTCGAAACTATACAGGATGGAAAAGTTTACTTTCAGTGGGATGGAGATTTGGCATATATTCAAGAGAAATCGACAAAAATTGTCGCTCCTGAAAACATTACATTTACTGTAGTTGGAACTGAAATAGGAGTTACCTCGGAGAAATTTTTTACTCACAATCCAACAGAAGTGTATGCGGATAGTACTTTTACAACTCCTATCCTAAAAATTGCTCCAGAAGTACATTACTCGATAACGAAAATGGATAATGAATATTATTCTATTACAGTAGGAAATCGAGAAGGTATTATTAAATCTGGAGATGTGGAACTTCTAAGTACTAGTATAGAACAAGCGAATTTACCATTAGAAAAAAATAGTATATTACAAGAGTCTACATCTGCACGGGTGACAACATCTGCACAAGTGTCCGCTCCACCTCCCTCCATTTATTATACGACTCACGTCCAAAATATTGGTTGGTTACAGGAAGTATCTGATGGGGCATTAAGTGGAACGGTTGGAAATGCATTACACGTAGAGGCAGTCCGGATTTGGTTGAAAAATGCTCCAGTTTCAGGTGGTATTTCATACAAGACACATGTCCAAGAATTAGGTTGGATGGATAATGTGTCTGATGGTCAAATTAGTGGGACAACTGGGCAAATAAAACAAGCCGAAGCTATTCAAATGAAATTAACAGGAGAAATGGCTAACCAGTACGATGTTTATTATCGAGTTCACTCCGAAACTTTTGGTTGGCTAGGTTGGGCAAAAAATGGTGAATCAGCAGGTACAGAGGGCCTATCCAAACAATTGGAGGCAATTGAAGTTAGATTAGTTTCAAAAGGTAGTCAACCTCCTGGATCAACAGATACACCCTTTCTTACAACGGAACCATCTATAGTTTATTCAACATATGTTGAGAATCACGGTTGGTTAAATTCTGTAACAAACGGGGAAATGAGCGGAACCGAAGGTCAAGGACTACGCTTAGAAGCCATAAAGATCGCATTAGGAAATACTTCCTTAACAGGAGGGATTTCATATAAGACACATGTTCAAAACGATGGTTGGTTACCTAGTGTTTCTAATGGAGAAGTGAGCGGAACAACAGGGGAAAATAAACAAGTTGAAGCGATTCAGTTGAACTTAACTGGTCAAATAGCAGAATATTATGATGTATATTATCGAGTTCACTCCGCAACAATTGGTTGGCTAGGTTGGGCAAAAAATAGTGAATCAGCAGGTACAGAGGGCCTATCCAAACAATTGGAAGCAATTGAGGTTAGATTAGTTTCAAAAGGTAGTCAACCCCCTGGATCAACAGATACACCCTTTCTTACAACGAAACCATCTGTAGTTTATTCAACA
>NZ_BAWM01000055.1 GCF_000759675.1 Neobacillus niacini
TGGTTTTATCGCTTTTTCAAACCATAAATCCAATACATAGTGAAGATAAATGTTACTTAACAGTACACTTATTGACCCACCTTGTGGTGTTCCTGTCTCGCTGATTTGTACTTCATTTCCTTCCATCACACCTGCTTTTAACCATCTTTTAATTAGACTTATAATTCTAGGGTCGCCAACTCTATGCTGAACGAATTTAATTACCCAATCATGGTCTAAGGTTCCAAAGAAGTTCTTTAGGTCAGCCTCCAGTACCCAGCTAACTTTCTTTCCTGAAATCGTTTCATTAAGCGTAGCTAAGGCATTATGTGCCCCCCTATTTGGTCTACCACCGAATGAACAATTGAGAAAGTCTTGTTCATAAATTGATGTAAGTACCGTTGAGGTACTTCTTTGTAGAGCTCTGTCTGCTACAGAAGGTACTCCGATTGGACGTTTCTCAACTTTCCCTGGTTTTGGTATCCAAACCCTTCTAACAGCTGGAGGTTTATAGCTTTGTCTGTGGATTGAATTCATCATATCTTCAACCCAATTTCCAAACTGCGCTATTGCCATATCCCTTGTAGTTCCATCAATTCCAGGAGAGGTGTTCTTTGGCATATGGTTTAAGCTAGTCCAAATCAATTCTGTTGTAATGTGATGTGCTAATGACGTAAATTGTAGTTTTGTATCTTGTTGAGCTTTTACTGCTATTCTCTCTAATCCTGTTGTCATGATTG
>NZ_BAWM01000054.1 GCF_000759675.1 Neobacillus niacini
GCGAATGGCTAGTTCTTACTCGACGGGAATTCCACCCGCTATATGATACGACCTAGGCTCGGCCGCACACCTGCTTCGTTAGTTTAAGTACAAATCTTCACAATCTTTATAATTTATCCCTGAGATCAATGCTATAATGTGTCTAATAATGAACATAGGAGGAGATATCAATTAAAATAGATAACGAGTTTGGTGATGAGTTGGATTGGATCGAGTGTGAGGGTTGCGGTTATGACATTAGTTTTTGTGAATGTGAGAAGAGAATGAAAAAATATTCACTTTACAAAAACGGAATCCATTTATACGATTTCAAAACAATAAAAGAATGTGCCGGATGGCTTGAAAATCTTATCGGAGGATCTTTGTATCAGGGTTTAACCGGTTTGAGAGATGGATGGAAACCTATGGAACATCCACAACTATTCGGTTATGAAATCAAGTTAAATCATTTAAAGGACTGATTCATGAATAATTTTGTTGATATATTCAAAATTGATCAAAAGCTATCCTTTTCAGTATCGGGTTCTGTTGTTGAGTACAAAATTGAAAAAAGTAATGCAAAAAGGAGTTCAATTCGCATATGAATTGGACTCCTTTTAATCGTTGACATATCAATGTTTTATAGTATTAATCGCCATAAATCGTACTACAAATAGCATTGTAATTAGAAAGAGTCTGCTAAACAACAGACAATGTACTGAATTTACGTTAAAATTGATGCTAATTCGACATACTAAATAATCTTTATTCAATAACCCTAATCGGAAAAGGAATTGGTATTTTATGTTAAAATAAGCATTAAAGATGCTTTTATGGGAATGAAAAGATATGCCAATGGAACAGGAAACAATGGGTATGTTAATAGGCGGTTTTTCAATCATAATGGGTATAACTTTCATTGTTGTGTTACTATTGTTATTTTCGAAAAAGCGTAAATCATTTAGAACAGCTTATGGATTGATGATTGGGTATTTAATATTTTTTAGTTGGTCAGTTAGCCAAGCCTTAAATGCAATCAGTTTTGATGTAAATCATCCAATGGCATCTGAAGAAATATCTTTGCGTCTTGGTATCGCAGGAATTCTTTGGGCTATCAGTATGTTATTTTTAAGCCTCGGATTAATCAAATTTTCATATACCAAAAGAACTAAAGTAGAAACATCACACAAACAACACATTTAATGTCAATACTCCTTCTCAGCTATTTAAATCGTAAGCTAAACAAAATCGTGTTACACTAAACTGCTTAATTTAGCTGAATAAGAAAAAGCCACCAAGAATTTTTGGCAGCTAGATCTTCAACTCTTGAACCCTATAGTTTTAGTACATTGATGCACAAAGCTTAATTTATTTTTTATTCTTAAGTTTAATCACTGACATTATCCCCCAAGTACCTATCGATAAAGATACAGCTATTAATGCCAATACGATTAAAATACCAACTATAGTTCCCAACCTAACTATCTCTCCTTTTTACTTCTATAAAGGATGTTAACTAATCAACCAGAATAAATTTTACTTTCTTTTACTTTATAAGATATACGGTCGATTAAACACAACGTTTCAATATTTTTTATATCACTAAACTGCCCGTTAGCGGAATAAGAAAAAGAGCCGCCACCGCAGCCCCTTGTTGAACTCTTGCACCCATTAGTTCAAGATGGCTTATTTAGTTGATTTGATGATAGAATAAATGGCTTGCTCGGCTCCAAATCTGATAAATGTCCGTTCTAATTCCATACCTAATCTTTCTAAAAGCTTACAAGAGGTCTTATTTGCAGTTTGAGTTTCAGCTACTACTTTTGTAAGATTTAATTCGTTTAAAGCATAATTAATTATGCTTTGGACTACTTCTGTTGCATAACCTTTTCCCCACCAATTCGGTAATAATTGATATGAAATTTCAAGGTAAATGCCTTCGTGATGGGGGTCAAGAGAAACTAAACCAATAAAAGTATCTGTGTGTTTTTCTCTTACAGCCCAATAAAAGGAATTATCACTTGTATTAAGCATTTCGTCTAATAATACTTGTATTGCATCTTCCTGGCGGATGCCACCGAGGAATTTTCTTACTTCTGGATTTACAAATAATTTTTTCACATCAACAAAATCTGTCTTTTTGAAGGTATTAATAAAACATCTTTCTGTTTCAAACAACTAATTTCATCCCCTCAACCTTTATTTAATCTCATTTTATACTTTTACACCCTCATTTTGTTAGTTTTCCTTTATTAAACTAGTCGAGTAGAATGGAGCCTTTCTACCTTACGGTAGATTGTACTCCACCCCCTCCCAGAACCGTGCTTGCACTATTA
>NZ_BAWM01000053.1 GCF_000759675.1 Neobacillus niacini
TAGAAAGAATTTCCGATACACATCTTATTGTTGGTGTGGATATCGCTCAACAACTACACGTTGCCAGAGCAGTTAACTTCCGTGGAATTGTAGTCGGAGACCCTATTACTTTTGAAAATAATGAAGAGGGATTTGTTAAACTATTAAACTGGATTCAAGATTTAAAAAGATTAAAAAACTTAGATGCAGCAATAGTAG
>NZ_BAWM01000052.1 GCF_000759675.1 Neobacillus niacini
TTTAACCAATCAAATAACAACGATCAAAGAAGGAAATGTTCTTAAATTACCTGGAACCCATCTACAGTTAAACTTGGGAAAGGTGGCTCAATCCGAAGGAAAACTGCAACAGGTTCGAATTGTCCCGTCCTATGGTCGCTATGTAGTAGAAGTGGTTTTTAAAGGTGAACAACAAAAGGAAATCATAAGGTCTGATAAGCTTGTCAATGATTTGATATTTGAGCCAAAACGAGTAATGGGTATTGATTTAGGTGTTGATAACCTGGCAACTATTGTTGATAACACGGGGCAAAAGCCTCTGCTTATCAAGGGCACAAGGTTAAAATCGATCAATCAATAC
>NZ_BAWM01000051.1 GCF_000759675.1 Neobacillus niacini
GGTTAAGCCCTATTTTTGGGGAAACTTTTTTTACTTTATCAGCACTTGTTCACTCGGCTTTATCACCTTGTACATATGGTTTACCACCACCAAAAACAGCACCTGTTAAAGTAAAGCACCCGATAGTTTAAGTACAATATTTCACAATCTGCTATGTCCAATTAGACAATGTCTTATTTTAAATCGTACCCAGCATTATTTATTATTTTCTGAGGAGCATATCTCAGCTAAGGTTATGATAGAAATAAAGAGGGAATTATATGCAGTAACCTCCAGCCATAAAAATACAAACCTCAACCGTTTCTAAAAGAAACAGGCGTTTCTACTATTGTAGAAACAAGCCTGTTTCACAGAAATTTCTTTTCATTATTTTATAGACGGTTTTATCTGCAAATCTTAATAAGGGTATGGGTAGTGGTGGTGATGGTGGTGGTGGTAGGGATAGTGGTGGTATGGGTATGGGTAGTGGTGGTGATGGTGGTGGTACGGATAGCCAACAAAGCCTGGAGCTCCAAAACCAAGTCCTGGTGCAAAACCAAAGCCTGAACCTGGTCCACCTAAGCCAATCCTCTCATTATAGGCATAATTCATACAAACATTCATCCTCCTCATTTCATTTTACATTAGAGCATATGCGTTTTGGGTAAAAGTTCTTGGGTATTTGTCTTGATTTCTAGAATTTAGATGACATATGCGGCATCCAACCGAAAAAGTGGACTTTTCTTTCAAAACCATTGTTATCAATTCACCACTCTGTCGAAATTATACAACCCATATACTATTCAACTAAACTGCCCTGTTGGTTCAACAAGCAAAAAGATCGCCGCAGCGATTTCCATCTTTAACTATTGCACTCGTTAGTTTAAGTACATTGCATCACAATCATGTTTCCAAAATTAAGTTACTTAGCAAACATAAATAGCAAAAGAATATTACCGATTTATATTTTTTGTCATTCCAACGGAAAATTTCTTAAAACCTAAATCTTTATAATAGGACTCCAAACCTTCTATACACATAAGTTGAGGAATTACTTTATTTTGCTCACAATGATCGATTATTCGGTTCAATATTTCTTTACCAATTCCTTGGGACTGATAGCTAGGCAGGACACATACTCCACATATAATTGCCGTAATGACACCATCAGAAATAACACGTCCCATTCCTACTAATTTTTGTTCATTAAAAGCATATACTGCATACCAGCTCTGTTTACACATTCGTTCTAAATCATTAACGGTTAATTTAAGTGAATTCCATCCTAACGATTCATATAAATTCAATAATTCCTCAAAATTTTCAGGTGGCTGTATCGTATAATCTATCTTTTTTATCACATAAATACCTCCTAATTTTGTATCAATTACAAATTAAATCTGAACAAGGATACTACACCCTTGCAATAACTTATAAGAATATATTTTTTTGAATCAGCACTATTCTCCTTTAATCGGAAATCCTATTTCACTAACCTGCTCCTTTAGTTCAAGAAGAAAGCTACCATTTCTGGCAGCTTGGATCTTGAACTCTTGCACCCGTTAGTTGCGGGTCATTTTTAAATTATTGCAATGAAAGAAATTATTAAGAATTTTGCTCAATCGTTTCTTCTACATAAGTAAGAAAATTACTGTATGGGGAGTTCCCTTTCAAAAATTGCGATACCACATTCAAAGGTAATATCACTATATCTCTCTTTTTAGAATAAAGAACACTTTGTGTTTTGGTACTACTATACGCTCCATCAAAATCGGGAGAATAATTGTATACAGATTCAGACTCATACCAGTAAAAGTCTTGTCTAATATTACTTTTGATAACTTCACCAATATATGCACCTATACGAATCACTAAATTATCAAAATGCTTATTTAAAAGTTCAGCACCAAACTCCGTATTCATTAATCTTTTTGTGTACATATCAATACTACGAACGCTTTCAATAGTGAAGTCTAAATTTCTTTTAGTAAGGTTCTCTTTATCCCACGAATCATCCGAAACATCCTGATACATTAATTGTGCAATGCCTTTTAAATCGTCTTTTTTTAATTTGGCTTTATTTAAGAAACCAAACATAAGATGGGATTTCTCCTTTATCAAGTGTCTACGAGTGCAGCTATGCTAATTATATCCCTTATTCCACTAACATGCTTCGTTAGTTGAGTAACATATCAATTCTTTTTTGCATATGTTCTTCTAGTAAGTTGTCTTACTTCTTAATTTCAAATTGTCCTTTAAATGCAGTAAGAAACAGTAACAATCTAATTAAAACTTCTTGAAGGTTATGTCCTAATACCTCAACATAAAAAAAGACAGCTTTAAGCTGCCTTTAGAGAAAATTTTAAATGTGATTAAAAATTCAATAGTGTAAGCACATAACAGATGCTATTTCTCTCGATTAACGATGGGATGGCCAGGAACCTTGTATTTTTCTGATTTGAATAATTTGACCCGTATGGTATGCGTCGTGAAGCATTATGTCCAGTAGTTTCCCTTCCAAGGAATCTTTGTCAAGCTCTTCAACTGAAGTATTGATTAGCATCTGTCTTAAACAGTGATGAGCGTTTTCGGCACGTTCAACGACTTTCTTCCATTCCTTATCTTCATTAGATTGTTCGGTGAGATAGAAGGTTTCATTACCGTCAATATTTGTCCATTCACGACCATCCATTTTTGCTACAAGTCTCTCTTTGTAATAAATGAGATGATTAACGTTTTCCCAAATAGTTTTGGTTGCCTCACCAGTTGGTCTCCAGGTAGCTTGTTCTGCCGTGATTCCTTTAATTGCATCTTTGAGCGGTGCATACCAGCTCTCCTTGTCGAACGTTGAATCTAGCACGTTTAAAATCAAGTTGATTCTATTCAAAGTTATCTCCTCCTAGAACAGCTACCGCAATATTACTACGGCGTAAAACTTTATATGAGAAGCATATCATACAAGCAAAAATTTGATAATATTTCCATAATGTTTTTTCTCTTCTAACCTGCCCTTTAGCTGCAAAAATAGTCCGCCATTAGAGATCCTTATTCTGTCACTAATGCACCCGTTTGTTGAATAAAAAAGAAGCCACCTGATACGGTAGCCATTCTTTAACCTTATTTATGATGTTGATTTTAAGCCAATTACTGCTATTAAAATGATTCCTATAAATAATATTCGTTTCCAATCTCGAGGCTCTCCATAGAATAACATTCCAACCAAAGTACCCCCTACGGTCCCAATCCCTGTCCAAACTGCATATGAAAGACCGCTAGGAAGGGTTCGCATGGCTATTGTAAGAAAAATAAAACTAAAGATAAATGCACTGAACAAGGTAGCATATGCTTGTAAATTTTTGTATTTTGCTACTTTGTTCATTCCGATGACTCCAAGTACTTCAGACGAACCAGCTAAAATAAGATAAATCCATGCCATTTATACTCCCCCTTCGTTCTTGGCAGGTTCTGTTGTAACGAGTTTTAAGCCCAATACACCCACTAAAAGTAGAAGAATAAAAAATATTTTTGACCAACTAAAAACCTCTTTGAAAAAAATCATTTCTACCACAACGGTCCCCGCTGTGCCTATTCCTGTGAAAACAGCATAAACCGTAGCCACTGGTAATTTTTTTGTAGCCTTCAGCAAAATGAAGAATGATAAGTATATAAGTAAAGCAACACCTACCCACGAAATCCAGTTGTTAGAATACTTTAAACCAATTGCCCACAATACTTCTATAAAACCAGCGATAATTACAAGTGTCCAGTTATGATTCATGTTTCCCTCCATTAAGTCACATTAACCAATTGATAAACCCCGCCAATAAAGATACCAAGATGACTCTATTCTTTTATTTAATCGGTTGGTACCTCCGTATATCATTTCTACAAATATTCCATCTAGAACTCCCATGTAAGCAGCCGTAGCTCGCTTAGGTCCAACCTCAGAGCTAATTTCCCCCTCATTCATTGCTTTTTCAATGATAGGAAAGATTATATCCTCTATATGGTCTAACGTTTCATAGACAAGTTTAATTATTTGTTCAGAAAGATGGTTTGGTGGAAAAAAAGAGATTCGTAGCCAAAACTTTGTTGAATCGTCCCTATCATAACGTTCTTTATACTTTAATAGTAATTCATATAACAATTCTTCTAACTTTTTGGTTTTATTACATTCAACAAATTCCATAATAAACCTTATTTGTTCTGAGAAAACATCTCTACATACCTGAAGAAATAGGTCATCCTTTCCTTTAAAATGAGTATAAATTGATTGTTTTTTTATCCCTACATCCTCAGCAATCAGTGCCATTGATGTCCCTTCATATCCGTGTTTAGCAAAATGAATAAGTGCAACTTCTTTAATTTGATTTGAAGTCATATTATCATCCTTCCGACCGTTCGTCAGTTAATTTATCACTTGGTTAATCCTTTGTCAATGAAATTTACATGTTCTACAAGAAAGGTTTCATTATTTTTGTTAAACTAACCTGCTTCGATAGTTGAAGATTGCAGTACTGTATCAAATTTAATAATCAGGTCAATAATTCCTCTAAAAATAGAATCTTTAGGGAGAGATGTATTTTGCTATTATCAAAAGCCTGGGAAATTTATGAATCTGATAAACGAATTGAAGGGTTCTCCCAACAAACTTTAAAGGCCTATAAACTTCAAGCGTTGTTGGTGATACGGTATTTTGAGGATGTAAAACTCGAAACCATTACTACTATCAAATTAAAAGAATACTTGGCAAAGTCAAGTGAAAATCTAAAGCCATCCAGCTTAGCTCACCGTATACGTTTTATAAAGTCACTTTTCCGTTGGTCACACGAGGAAGGACATATTTTAAAGAATCCGGCTGCTAAATTAAAAGAACCTAAAGTAGGAAAACGAATCCCAAAATTTTTATCGGAAAGAGAAATCGAATACTTAAGGGAAGCTTGTGACACTCCTATGGAAAAGGCATTATTCGAATTTATGTTTTCAACAGGTTGTAGAATAGGTGAAATTGTTTCGCTAGATAAGAACAGGATCAATTGGTCAAACCGATCAGCGATTGTTCTAGGCAAAGGTGATAAAGAAAGAGAAGTATATTTTAATATTCGTTGTGAAATTTGGCTTAAACGGTACTTAGATAATCGTCAGGATAATGATCCAGCCATTTTTGTTACAGAACGTAAACCACATAGAATGAGCATTGCTCAAATGAGATACATTGTTAAGCGGATTTCTGATAGGGCAGATATTAGTAAAGTAATTCATCCACACCACTAAGACATAGCTATGCAACACATTTGTTGAATAATGGAGCACCTCTTGATGTTATCCAAAGTCTACTTGGTCACCAGAAGAGCGAAACTGCAAAAATTTATGCCCAATTAAGTGGTAGTCTTAGACAAGAATTGTATAGAAAATATTTTTAACCAATGGCTCAAATATGTACAAAAGCAACACTTCTAAAGAGTCTTGCTTCGTTTAACTCTTTTCTAATAAAAAACCATCTAAATGGTAGCGGGGTGTTAAACTCTTGCACCCGTTAGTTGCACAACAAAATCTAATGTTACCGTCTCTTTTTAGCAATAAGATTTACAACTAATACTGTAATACCTACTGATAATCCATTTAAAATAGAACGAAGATTACCTTCTGGTACAGTTGAATCAATAATTATAAACATCACTGATACTAATATAACAGAAAGAAACACCGCATCTTTTATCCCCATTTCAAACCACATCGCCTTTTCATTTTTAAAAATGTTTTTTAAGTATCGCATCCGTTACTTTAAGTGTATTGATTCACAATCTTACTGAAAATTTACCTAAAAAAGCTGAATAACTTAATAAAAATAAAAGGACTCCCTTTTGGGGAATCCAATGCATTCAGTACCTCTTTTGTTAAAGACTAATCTTCTTGGTTTGCACTACTGTCATTAGTCTTATCCGCAGCTTCGCCTACCTTGTTACCCATCGCTCCTCCTGCAACGGTACCAATTGGACCAAGAACAGAACCCAAAGCAGCACCTGCGGCAGTACCGACACCAGTTCCTACCGCTTCACTAGCATCATTATCGACACTATTGCGTTCGTTTTTATCAGCCACTCATCTCACTCCTTATTAAAAATAGGCAAGTGCTTTCCAGAACCGTAACATATTTTGCCCTATTAAGACGGATTTACGCGAAGTGTAAATGAGGTTTTTAAAACTTTGCAACTTTTCACTATCCTTCACAGTTGTGCGTAAAAAAAGCTGCCATAATGACAGCTAGATCTTAAACTATTGCAACCCTTTAGTTGAAGTGTAATTCTTCACAATCCTGTTGTTGGAAAAAGCGACCTCCATCTTGAAGGATCGCACGATATTTAATAATAATAATAATAATAATCAATAACCTTTTGTGCACAAGGTTACAAAATAACCTGTTTGAGGACGGAATAGGCAGCTGTAGCCCACCGCTATGGCTTTTTAATTTTCCTTCAAGCTTTTTTGGGGTTGTACTTTCTGACTTTCTCATCACCCATTACAAACAAAGTACGTGCATAATAAATTCCCGTTTGGCTTGCCCGTACTGCCACTCAAACATAGTCCCCTCTATCCTCGTCGTAGTATTTTTTTTATATACTTGATGGAGTCTTTCCTAGGATGTTTACCTACATAATCCGGCTCCTGAAGGATTTCAGGTAAAAGAGGTATTCATACCCATACAAGACACGAAATAAACATATACTGAATGATACTTGTGATCAGATTAGAAAGGAGAAATCAACCTTGACTAAATATCGGATCATGTCCTTTGATGGAGGCGGTACCTTAGGTGCTTTAAGTTTACAACTTTTGAACAGACTGGCTCTTCAAAACCCAAAATTAATTAGTCGAACCAATGTTTTTTCGGGAAATTCAATCGGTTCATTCACTGCCCTTGCGTTAGCAAGTGGAAGATCGCCGGAGGAGACACTCCAGTTTTTTAAGGATAAAATCTTGCCGGCATTCAGCGTTTCCCGACCAGGTGGACCTGTTTTTAACCAACAATTACCATATTCTAGTTTCATTAAAGCAGTACAAACATTTTTTCCACCAGAACTTCTCCTCAAAGACTTAAGAAGACGAATTGTTGTCCCTGCATTTCATTTATTCTCACCGGAGCTGAATCGTTGGACTCCTGTGTTATTCCACAACTTTCCTGGCTCTCCCTTTTTTAATGAGAAAGCGAGTGATGTAATACTACGGAGCAGTGGTGCTCCCGCGACGCAAAGAGCCTATCAAAACTACGTGGATGGGTATACAGTAGCAACTAACCCCAGTACAGCCAGTATCGCGTTTGCAGTGGGGAAAGCCAAACAGCCGTTGGATCAAATTGCGGTATTATCCATTGGAACAGGTGAAGAACCGACTCAATTAAGAAGAGATACGAAGGGGTGGGGGATGGTGAGTGCAGATAACATACGCCCTGAAAATATGAAGAACCTCCCCCCAAATTGGGGAGTTCTTTTGGACCGATCGCCCAATGAACCCTTACTGCCATTTCTTCAGATTATCTCTAGTGGATCCGGTTACTATGAATCCATGGTCAGTTCTCAGCTTCTAGGAAATCGTTTTTTTCGGTTAAATCCACGGATCCCTAATTTCTCCAAAACGGACCCTTCTGTGGTTCCCGCTGTCATTTCAATTGCTAACAAAACAAATTTACAACCTGCATTTCAATTTATAGAGAAAAACTGGAATTAATATAATTATCCCATAAATCTGATTAATTTTTTGGTTTTTATTGCAAGCATTTTGATTTTTTATAAAAAACAGCCAAACTGGCTGTTTTTATTTATTTATTCAGTTCTTGTTCAACTAAACTGCTTCGTTAGTGGAACAAGAATAACCTTTCTTATACCAATGAAAGGCAACATAATATAAAGGGTAATTATAATTCTTCATCTTCACCGTAAAAATCTAATAATACAGCTACAATTTCATCTTTTTCATTATATTGTACAGATACTGGATAGTACCCGTCCCCAAGTCCAGACATAGAAACAGTACCTCCAATCAGTACTCCACCTTGATCATCAGTTGCCACCTTATCACAGCAAGCCACATAATATTTGAGTCCCTCTTCATCCATATCTATGTCATAAACGTTTTGTACTTCATATGTAATCATTTCATCTCTGCCGTAAATTGATGCATCAAAAATTCCCGCTTGTGCAGAATCAACTGCAATCTCTTTACCTATTTCTATCCACTCAAGGTCTTGTTTGGCTTCTATATGACAAGCCATTAATTTAGCGACAGTCTTATCTTCTTCATAAAAGATTCTAGCTTTCCATTCCCCACTTTTAGCTGGGGTCAAAATCCAAGATAAGTCATCATCCGTTGCACATTCAATAGGATAGCAGGGATCACTGACAATGAGTTGATTGCCCTTTACTTGAAAAGAACCTAATACTTTTGAAATCATCTTTATAACCCCCATTTTAGGAACATCTACTATTTATTTTTTAAGATTGTTAAGAGTAAACGTGCCATATAAATATTGTTGAAATCCATATTCTTTATTAAAACAAAGCGTTGAAAAACTTTAATATTAAATCATTTTCTTGTTAAACTAACCTGCTTCGTTAGTGATACAAGAAAAAAAGCCGCCAAAGCAGCTGGTGATCTTAAACTCTCGCACCCCGTTAGTTCAATAACAATTAGTTAGTAAATATATCTAAAAGTCTCATATTTTCCATACTTGATAACAGTTTGTAATTCTTCTCCACCATTTTTATCCTTTAACAAAGCATCCATCTTATCTTCGGTAATATTGTAATGCCTCTTATTCAGAAAGCCTACACTTCGGATTGTTGGATGGTCTAAAATTGGTGATAAGTCACCATCTAACACATTAGTATCAACAAATCTGCTTCGTTAGTTTAAGTACAAAATTTCACAAAACTATTTTCAATTTAAATCAAGAATTATGTAGAATGAGTGACAATTTACAACAATATCAAAAAAAAAAATACCTTTGATCTATAAAATCAAAGGTCAAAGTTGAACTTAGTGGTCTAAGCTAAGTCCATTTTAGGAGGTCTAAACTCAGAAGAATTTAAACTATTATTATATTAACACATTATGAATATTTATTCAACAAATCAAATAATTATACATCTACTATCTTTGGTTGCTTTTCTATTTACTTAATGCAACCCTTTTGAATTCAAGCACCCGTTAGTTGAACCAATAAAGCTGTATGTAGTTTTACAATTCTAATTTATGTATAGATGTATGGGTTCTAACAACATTGTATTTATCATAATCTTCTTGGAGGATTCCATAAACAGCACAGTCCTTGTATTGATACTTCGAATTACGAATCATATGCCTAATCGTTCCTTCTTGTAGCATACCAACTTTACTCATAATTTTCCCAGAAGCTCCATTATCGAGGTTATGAGCTGCTGATATCTTATGAATATTCATATGTCTAAAGCCAAATTCTACGACGGCTCTTAACGCCTCAGTCCCATATCCCTGATTCCACCATTTGTATCCAATTGAATAACCTACCTCGCAATTTTCAGTTGTATTATCAAAATTATAGAAGTCAATTGCTCCAATTAGCTCACTGTTAGCTTTAAGTTCTATACCCCAGTAACAAAATTCTTTACTTCCATAGTCACTTACAACCTTAGTCACCCACTCAATTGTTTCCGAAACAGTCTTATGTGCACCTTTAATTAGGTTATCTGTAACACGTTCGTCTGAAAGCCAATGGTCAAAGACGCTTTGGGCATCTGAAAGTTCCAATTTTCTAAGGATTAAACGGTCAGTTTCTATTTTGGGTGTTCCTGCAAAGTTAATCATCCTGTCATCCTCTCAAAAAACCTTATATATAAAACCATTTTCTTAATCCTTTTCTATATTTAATAATAAAAATCCTTCTTCCACTAAACTGACCGTTAGAGCTCAATAACCAAAAAAGGATCGCCGCAGCAATCCCCGTTCTTCAACTCTTGCACCCGTTAGCTTAAGTACAATTTTTCACAAACCCGCTTACAAATATAAGCTATCCAATTAAATCATTTGTTCCAATAGGCTTTTGCTTCATCCTCAAGTACCTTTAATCTTTTGTAGTAATCAGGAAACTCGTTAAGGTGAGCCAGGGCAATTTTCCCAGTAATAATAGGATCATCGCCTGTAACATTAGTTTGGCTGGATATTTTTCCATGTTCAAGCTCTATATTTACTCCCATCCAAAACTCATCTAAATCAAACTTGCTTTTATTAAAATCAATGCCTAATAGTAAAGCGATTGCTGCTGCTTCCTCTTTGGAAAAAGATTTAACCCTAGTTGCAGGACGATTATTTCTATACAAGTTTGGACTTCCAATGGTTGGATAATGATATTGCGTACCAAAGTTATAACCGTTAATGAAGTGGTTCAAATACGGACCATTATAGTAGTACAAAACACATCCCTCCTAAAAAGGTAGTTATCAACAATATACGTTAGTTACCTATTTATGAGCATGTCTTCTAAAAGTTAAACAAATAGTGAATTCAACAAAAAATACAACTTAGCTAATTGAACTAAACTCCCTCAATAAAGAAAGCGAAATCTCACGATTTCTTCGTTTTTCTTAGATTTTCATAGTAGTTTATTTACTAGAAATTGCTTTTTAGGTGGGTAAATATCACTCGAAAGGATAAAATTGGACTTAAGAAGAAAAAAGACTCATAACCCACTACCCAATCACTTACACAAATTGGTAAATTAGTAAAAATATGATCGCACTGGTGGAAGTCCACATTTCTCATGGAGGTCAACCCTCCCATGCCTCACAGAGTCTTCGCTCTCAAATTCCTTCGTCCAACCTTTCCATGAGGTGGATGTCAGCCATGCTGCCCCACAGGGTCCTGCCCGTAATTTAGTTGCTTTGCCGACTAATCCGTGCTTCAAATGTACCCGTCCTACAAAACACACAACTACTAATTTATCTAATATAAAAGAGAATTAAGCTGCCATTTCTACCTTCTTTGATGCTGACAAATGAGGAATATCCTTTAACATCTTTTCTTCACTAAAATCAAACTGCTTTTTACCTATGCTAAAGAAAATACGGATCAGTTTATTACATAAAGCAATAAGGGACTGCATCTTCTTTAATGGATTATCAGGTCGTTGAGTATAGTAAGCGTGTAATGCTTTAAATGCTGAATTTTGTGCAACTAGAATCATACAGACCCTAAACAACAGGGCCCTCAATTTCTTACGTCCCCTCTTTGTGATGGTCGTTTTTCCCTTGTGCTTCCCGGACGTATTTTCTTTCAAACTTAACCCAGCTAGCTTAATAATTTGTCTGGGATGAGTATAATCACTGAGGTCGCCGACCTCCGCAAAGAAACCGGCAACCGAATCCCTGCCGACACCTTTAATGGCCAACATTTGTGGAACACCAGGTATTTCTTCAAGTAATATATCTATTTTTGCATCCAATTCTTCAAATTTAAGCTGGATTAGTTCATATTTATCAAGTAGCGTTTTCAGCTCCAATTTGGCCATATCAGAGCCTTGCCGAAGTCCGATGGACTTACTGGCAGCTTGCTTTAACTCTTTAATTTTACTGAGCCCCACACTCCGGGTAACGGCTTTTCTTAGGTGGATGAGCAGCTCTTGATCAGAGAATTTTATCATTTCATGTGGTAAGGCATTTAACCTTAAGAATTGTAATGCTGCCTTGCCTTCCCACTTCTTAAAGACTGTTAGAAATTCTGGAAAGTACCGATCAATCCAGTTGTGAACCTGTCCTTGGACCGTTTGGAGGTCATCCGTTAGAAGATCGCGAATTTTCTTTGCTACTCGGAGCTCGGCATAAACTCCTTGCGGTATAGTAGGTTCGGCGTATCTTCCGTCTTTGACCAGCTGGGCAATTACTCTGGCATCTTTTACATCATTTTTAGTTGGTGAATTATCATCGAGTTCCTTGCTTTTCTTAACGTGCAAGGGATTTACTGCCACAAACTTAATCTCATTTTCTTTCAGAATATGAGCTAGGTTGAACCAATAATGGCCAGTCGGTTCCATCCCAACTATCACTTTATCCATGGCTTGTTCTCTCTTCAACTCAGAAATCCACTTAAGAAAATGGGAGAACCCCTCTTTTGTGTTTTCAAAATAACAAGGTGATCCGAACTCCATTCCTCTAAAGTCCTGGGCACGTGCCACATGCTTGAATTTAGCGATGTCCACCCCTATAATTAGCGTTTGAGAAGTAATTTGAGCAAGCTTCTTATTTTGGTTATAATTCATTTTAGGCCTCCTGGTATTTGAGTATTGTCCTTTTCGCTGGCCTGCTTCAGGACACTCTCATTCTACCAAGAGGTTATTTTTTTGTTCAAACCTCATTTTCACTCATTACAGGAATGCTGCCCCGTTACAATAAGAAAAGCTGCCACAATGATAGCTCCGATATTGAACTCTTGCACCTGTTAGCTTAATAACAAAAAGGCTACATTGCCTGCTCCTCCTATATACATTCTGGTTCAACAGTAAAGTTTTTTACTGACTTTACTATAACTTCTTCAATTGTAAAATTAGGAGAATCATATTTAAGATATATATGTCCTTTCCTTACGTATTCCTCAGCTTCCTCAATGGTTTTAAAGCGTTTAGCATAACCATCACCAGAGCACCAATCCGGATAGCCTGTTGAACGTAAATCCTCATAAATATAGTATTTGAATTTATTTAAGTAATTTGACACTATGTACATCAAAAATCCTCCTGAAATTCAGTCATTTATGTAGTTCAAACTTTATTTTAGAAGTTTTTTCCACCTAAAGTAAAGAAAAATGAACGAAGAATAGTGCTCTCTTATGAGCCTATCAGAAAAGGAATTGATTAACCTTATTTACTTGCAAAGCCCTGCTCAGTTAGTGGAACAAAAGAAAAAAAGCTCTACTCCTTATTGAAGTAAAGCACCCGTTAGCTTAAGTACACTTTTTAACAAACTCATACAAAAGACCGTTAAATTACGATCCCTTTTTTCAAATAAGCCTTGTTTGTACTGCTTGTTTATATTACTCAACGCTCAATAATTGTAATTACATTTTAGGGGCTTCCATACCTATAATAGCCCATTCCTCTTTTGATGGACCATAAAGACCAGGAACTGTTAAACCTGCTTGACGCATAAGAATTGTCATTTGTCCTCGATGGTGAATTTGATGTTGAATTAAAAAAGATAAAATCTCTCCCTTTGACATTTTATGCCCAAACATATCCTGTACTTCTCTAAGACTGTTGTCAGTCCACTGATTTTTTACTACTTCAACCAAACCATTACTTGCTTGTTGATAGCTGTCAGAGATGAACTTTGCTGAAGTTGGAACTGGATAATCTTGATTAGGAGAATCAAAAGAAAGGTCTGTTCGAGATGTCACAACGCCAATTGCAGTTACCGTATGCCAAGCAATTCGACCTAACGTCCAATTTTGAGGTGTTACTTCTTGAGGTAATGATTCATCAGTAAGTTGATTAAGGATTTTCTGAGTAGCGTCTGCTTCAAATTTCCATAATTTAAAGAAACCATCTAATGTTTGAAACATATTCATCCTCCTCACTTAAATACTTCACAAATATATTCTACACTCTCAAAAAGATGCCTGCTCATTTAACAAAAAACCACTAATTAATTTCTAAAACAATAATATTAATTGAAGTTATTATTAGCTATCTTGTTGAACTAATCTGCAACATTAGTGCAATAAAAATAAGGGATCGCCGCAGCCATCCCAATCTTTAACTCTAGCACCCGTTAGTTTAAGTGCAAACTTTCACAAACTTACGTGATACAACGAAAAAATAAAATTCATTGATTATTAAATAAAATAACAATTTACATTTTTTTACACATATACTAAAATATAATTAAGCAAAAAATTTTTTAGTAAAAAATAATTTATTATAGGGAAAGGAGAATTTTAAAATGAGTCTATTAGATATTTATCTGCAAAAGAA
>NZ_BAWM01000050.1 GCF_000759675.1 Neobacillus niacini
TGGATCACCTCCTTTCTAAGGATAATGCAGTCCTTGTGGACTGATAAAACGTTGATGGTTACTTGTTTGTTTAGTTTTGAGAGTACAATTCTCTCAAAACCGTGCTCTGATGAATAATCACGATGTGATTGAAATCAGTAGCCTTGTTCCTTGAAAACTAGATAATCGTAAGAAGAAGTCAAAGTAAAACCGAGAATCGCCATTTTAGTTTTTCTCTCTTATTTAAATA
>NZ_BAWM01000049.1 GCF_000759675.1 Neobacillus niacini
GTTCAAAATCGAACAAGAAATTGCCGTTTTTTTGTCTAGACCATGCTTACATTTCTAAAAACGTAAGTTTTTCAGTGCCCTCCAAAAATGTTCGGGGCTTTTTATTAAAACTAATGATGGCGATGAGAAACGAGCAGAAGCGGTCACTCATAAGGGTAATGAGAGCCCGTAATCTTATAAAAAGAGCAGAAGCGGTCACTCATAAGGGTGATGAG
>NZ_BAWM01000048.1 GCF_000759675.1 Neobacillus niacini
GGATTACGGGAAAACTGTACGATCCGTTTGATTGAGCGGACGGAGGAAGGCTTTTGCCGACCTCCTTCGACTCTACACCAATGATTATCATGACAGCACAACATGATATAGGGAAGGACCTCTACTTTGTTCATGTGTTTAAAGGAGGTAAGAGTAAGTGAATGCTATGAAATTAGCTAACTACACCGATGTAAAAGCTCAAGAACTTTGGAAAACACTATACCTATGTGTCAAGGAGAATCCGAAACGTAAGTTTCATGCTTTATATGATAAAGTATATCGACCTGATATATTACTACAAGCCTGGAAGCGTGTAAAAAGAAAGAAAGGTAGTGGAGGAGTAGACGGACAAACGATTGAAGAAATCGTTACTAGCTATGGGGAAAGAAAATTCTTAAATGAGTTGTATACTCAGCTAAAAGAGAATAAATATAATCCAAGCCCTGTATTAAGAACGTATATTCCAAAAGAGAATGGAAAGAAGAGACCATTAGGGATTCCGACTATAAAAGACAGAGTGGTACAAATGGCTACAAAGATGGTTATTGAACCGATATTTGAAGCGGATTTTCAAGAATGCTCTTTTGGTTTTCGCCCAAAAAGAAATGCACACCAAGCAATGGCTAGCATAAGAGAGGCAAGCAAAAGAAGTTCATGGGTAGTGGACGTAGATATTCAAGGATATTTCGACAACATAAACCAAGAAAAGTTGTTAAAATTAATAGAACAGAAAATCAATGACCGCAGAATTTTAAAGTTAATTCGAAAATGGTTACGTGCTGGGATAATGGAAGAAGGTAAAGTTAGAAATCCCCTAATGGGGACACCACAAGGAGGAGTGATTTCTCCTTTACTAGCAAATATTTATCTAAATACATTGGACAAGCTTTGGTTAAAGAAATTCCATCACCTAGGAGAACTAATTCGTTATGCAGATGATCTTGTAATATTAACAAGAACAAAACAACAAGCGATTGATAGTATACAAGTATTACAGGCTATTATGAAAAAGCTAGACTTGACTATTAATCGGGACAAATCAAAACTGGTCCACTTGTTTGATAATAAAGAGGGGTTTGATTTCCTAGGTTTCCACAATCGTAAATTCGAAGTACATAATAAAGGGGGAAGACCCTTTTACGCTATGGCTCATATTCCGAAGAAGAATGCCATGATAAAGATGAGAGCAAAGATTAAGGCATATACAGAGCCAAGAACCAAATTATATTTAGACATAAGAGAATTGGTAAAGGGATTAAATAGAAAACTGCAAGGTTTTAAGAACTATTACAAGATTTCACCAATTGCGTATAAGTGGCTAAATCAGATTGATTGGTATGTGCTCGAAAGGCTCACACTCTTTTACAACAAGAAAAAGAACACCAGAAGAAAACATGGTAACTTAAAGACTATTCAGGAGGAAGTAAACCATTTAATCGTGAAACTAGCACGGAATTAACCGTAATGCACAAGAAAGAAGAACATCGGAAAGCCGTATGAGGGAAAACTTCACGTACGGTTTGATGAGGGTTGCGCCTTGAAAGCTCAAGGAATACATGCGACTTGAAATAGTCGTCTAGATAATGCTTAGCCAGCAGTCTTGTACCG
>NZ_BAWM01000047.1 GCF_000759675.1 Neobacillus niacini
AATAGGATATTTAAATACATGAAGTTATACATCCACAAGCATACTTGATACAAGCGGCTATCTAAACTAAAAATTTCCACCACCCCATAACATCGAAGACTGAAATAAATATTATACTAATTTCTTAATATTATAGCATATTAAATAGCAGCTGAAACTTTTTGTTTTTGCTCATCCTAAGTGAAATAAAGCCGTCAACAGGGTCTACTCTTTTGTCATCTTTTCCTTCTTCACGAATCATAACAGATTTGTTTGATTGGAAAACAAATATATTCTCAGTATGACATGTTACTTCCATTTGATTTACCTGCATCTTGTCCCATGAAATACTTATCTCAAAGCCACCTCGAACACGAACGCCCTTTAATGACCCTCTTAACCAAGTGGAAGGAAGTGCTGGTAATAATTCAACATATCCTTTGTGTGATTGGATAATCATCTCTGCCACACCGGCTGTATACCCAATTGAACTATATAACTTTATATTTTTAGGCAATGTCATACGAACTTTACATAATATATTAGTTACGCCTTTTTTTATTGCAAAATCTTCTAAAGACCATAATATTTTTTTGGTAATACCAAGACCTTGTTTTCCGGAATTACCGATAGTCTATAAAAATATAAACCCTATTCTTTTAATTGAAAACGAACCATTCCAACTGGCTGATTATCAATATAACTAATTAAACCTTGCTCACCGTTTTGTAAGGCAATAAAGACAGACTGGACAGTCTCCTCCAAAGAGCTTGAAGTTGGTACTTCGTCTTTATATTCCATAAATGCCTTAATCATTATGTCATGTATAATCAGTGCATCCGATACTTCTGCAAATTTTACCTCCAAGTTATGTCCCTCCTCGTTATTTATAAATATATAATTAAATGTATTTTTAATCAATGGAGAGAGGTAGCTTTACTACCTAAAAATTTCCCTCTGATATTCAGGAATATGGCCCGTTTGTTGAAAAAGAAAATACCCCCAAATTTCAGAAAAACACCTTAGTTTTGTGCAAATGTAAATGAGTTTTCTCTATGTTTTTCCAATTTTGGTTCTTTTATAATAATCGTGAAGCTTCAATGAATGATAAAAGGAGGCAATAAGGGGATGGCTGGAGAAAACAATCCGCTTTTATTAACAGATGAGCAGATGAGAAGGTTTATTACAGATGGCTTTCTCGTTTTGAAAACCGATTTTCCCAAGGAATTCCATGAAAGGTTAAATGAACAGCTATTGAAAGTTTACGAGGAAGAGGGCAATCCTGGAAATAATTTATTACCAAGAGTAACAGAGCTCCAAAGAGTATTTGAACATCCGGTTATTACGGGAGCACTGACAAGTGTCCTGGGACCTGATTATATGCTGCATGCCCATCGACATGGTCATTATAATGCTTCATCAGTGCCAGGAGATTGGCATAAGGACAGCTATTGGGGCTATAACCGCATGCGGAACCATCATCCGTGGTGGGCAATGATTATGTATTTTCCACAGGATACACCAGCGGAATTGGGGCCTACTGGGATCCTGCCTGGTACACAAAATTACGACTCCCGCGTCTTTGAGTCTGATGAATTGGCTCAAGAGATATTAGCATGTGGAGAAGCAGGTACATTTGCTTTAATTCACTATGATATATGGCATCGTGCCACACCAAATACACTTGGAAACCCGAGATTTATGCTTAAGTTTGAGTTTATGCGTACAAAATCTCCGGCTAAGCCAAGCTGGAACAATGTTGAAAGTGCATGGCGCCTTCCTGAATCGACAAGCACGTTATTTGCTCAGCATGACGTGATGTGGGAAGAAACCTGGAACTGGTTATCAGGAAAAATTGGCAGCATGGCATCGACTGCAACATGCTCGTTAAATAATATCGAAAATAACCTAAGTTCGCTAGCAGATGAATATGAACCAGTAGCATTGAATGCTGTTTATGAGCTTGCATGCTGTGGAAAAGATGGTGTCCAAAACCTATTATCAGCTCTGTATCATGAAAATAGCCATGTGTCGCGGCTTGCTGCTTACGGGTTATCGATTGCAGGGAAAGAGGCAATTCCAGGTTTAATTCAAGCATTGGATCATAGTAAAACCTCGACAGTGATGCACGCTATTTTTGCTCTTAGTGAACATAGACATCTGGCTGCTGAAGCTGTTCCTACTTTAAAGGGATTATTAGAAAATGCTTCAGTAATCGTTCGTAGATCGATTGCAGAGGCACTTGGAATGATTGGGAGTCCTGCTGATGAAGCTGTCGAAGGATTGATCGGTTGCTTACAAGACGAGGATGCACAAGTTCGTTTTATGGCAGGCCTTTCGTTATCCAGAATCGGTGCATCAGCAGACCTGGCCGTTCCTCAATTGGAAATCGCCTTGCAGGATGAAAACCGATATGTGCGGGCTCATGCAGCAGAAGCTCTTCGTTATATTGGAACAGAACAAGCAAACAAAGCATTAATTACGTTTTTGTTTAATTCCAGATGGTGTCCGACTACGACACCTGCAAATACGTTTTATCCATAAACCTACTTCGGATTTACCCCCATCTTAACAGACAGTAAAACCCCCACTTCAAGATTCAAGAGAAGCAAAGAAAATAAGTGGGGGTATCTGCCTGTAAAGATCCGACGTGGGATTGTTGTCCAAGTCAGGCGAGACATAAGGCCGTGGCGGTTTAAGCGTGATAAGTCTCAGCACAACCATCATCGGAGGATGGCCGACTAACTTTGTCAAGTCCTGTGGCAAAGTCGGCACTTGTTCAACCTGTACTTCGAGACCCCCCACTGATGGAAGTCTCACTTTATCCGTGATTTTACTGATAATTCACGAAATGAAGTTGGAGAAAGTCCTGTAAGTTCTTTAAAGGCTCTAGAAAAATAGGAAAGCTCCATGCCTACTGAATCAGAAATTGACGAGACAGTTTGTTCACTAACGGCAAGTAACTCTTTTGCTTTTTCAATTTTTCGGCGGTTTATGTATTGAATCGGCGAGAAGCAAGTGAAATTTTTAAAAACGGAAATAAAATAATTTGGATGGAAATTAGCTATTTGTGCAAGAGCTTCTACAGACAAATTTCCATCCAAATGCTCTTCGATATAGGTTAAAATGGCATCCATTTTATCAAACGAAGGGGATGCATTCATTTTAAAATGAATGGTTTGACTATTCTCAATGAATACGGCAATGATTTCGAGAAGGATTGAATGAACACGGAAGGTGCTAGAAAGACGATCACTATGCATGTTCGTAATAAGCTGCTGGAATTTTTCTTCTAGTTCAAATTCATCCGGCCGAATAAAAACAGGCGTCTTCATTAGCTGAAACAAATGAAAATCACCGATTTTAGCTGTGAAATGGCACCAATATTTTCCGAATGTATTGTCGTTTATCGTTCCATATGATTGAACTGAGCCTGAAGGCAGTAAATAAAGCTCACCAGCTTTAGGATAAAACGTCTCGTTATTCACTTTGACGTAACCTTCACCTTCCATAATATAATAAAACTTATTAAAATCAGTTGTATAATTTTCATCACGCCAAGATTTGGGGACTTTTGTATAAGCCGCAATAGATACATCCAATTGTACATTTGCAAGATTTTTCCCAAAAAATGTTCCTGCCTGATTCTCCATCTGATTCTACCACTCTCTTTCTATTATTCTTACATAAATAGAAAAAAACCGAATAATGAACTAGATACGACAATAAACATCGACTTTTTTCAAATAGTTGAAGTAAAATCCATTTCATAGAAGGGTCCGGATAGCCAAATAACAATTTCCTTTTTAAATTAATATCTACATTATTTTACCATTTCTTATATTCAAAGAATCTATTGTTAGTAAAAAAATACTTCTCTTCTAGTTAACTTTCCTCCTTCTATAAAAAAGGAAATGGACTGATGAAACAATCCATCATTGCTCATGTAGAATGACAATAAAGTTATTTAATTTTAAAACCTCAAACACGCATAACCCTGTTGTAGCTTTGGAATAATGTTTGATCAATTTGATACTAATAACCTTGATAAACGAACAAAAAGAAAGAGCGTGTTTTGAAAAAAAGTTTGATCAAAACACGCTCTTAAAATATTCAATTGAATCATTCTTATATCCATTTCTGTGATGCTTCTTCAATTAAAGTGCCCTTTTCTTGAACAACCATACTATTAGTTGGAAATTTTTATTGATAATTTTTTATACCGTTTTCAAATGCCCTATTATCGTTATTTACTAAACCGTGCAATGCCTCTTGTAAAGCAAAGGTACTCTTAAAAAATTTAACACGCTTAGATATTTCTGCACCATTTGGATAAAGATCTATACACTTGTTGAAGAAATCCTCACCGTAACTTGATAATATTCCTGCAAAATCATATGCTGGATTACCAATACCAGAACCACCAAAGTCTGTTCTCTGAGCATAACGGCCTCCTTGTCGTTCATGGAATCATGTAGGAATCGAGCTTATCTTACTGAAAAGGGGGGATTCCGTCAACAAGACAAACCAAAAAAACGCAATGAACAAACGGACCGTCACATAGCCATATTACTTGGCTGTTAGGACAGCCCTGTTTTCTTATATCAATTCCCCCAACAGTTACTCCCCTGTCCAGCATGTTCTCCGGATCTCGGAAGGCGTACAGCCCGTTTGCCGCTTGACCAGACGCGCAAAATGAAAGGTGGTCTTAAAGCCGCAACGTTCAGCGATTTCCGCAATGGTGAGCCCTGTATGGGACAGTAGCTCAACAGCCTTCAAAACCCGGTAATGCCACACATATTTAATCGGAGTCGTGTTCTCGTGCATACGGTACAAACGGACCAAATGCTCCGGCGAAACGCCGGAGCTGTCTGCGATTTGTTGTAAATTGAGGTCCTGCGCATAATTCTGATGGATGACCTGCTTGGCCAGCTTCACGGACTGATGCAGCTCTTGCTGCTTGCTGAGGCTGAGCTTTGACTTGCACAGCTGTAGGGCCGCATACCCTAAGCTGCGCATAACTTCACTCTCAGCGGCATGTTCGGCTTGCAGGATCAGCATCAAGTCCGTGATCCGGTTGATTTCTTCGGGAATCGGCATGATGTACGGAAGCTCCTTCAAATCGCCGCTCGCCGAGGAAGGCCATTCCCCACAATGAACGGAGATCCAGCGGTGCCAAGTCTCCTGCTTTTCCGCGAAAACGAACATCTCATGATGGCCGGGAGCCAGCAGAATCGCATGGCCGGCCTTGATGGCGTAGGACTTGCCGTCAACGGCAACTTTCATCTCGCCCGTATGCAGCAATACGAGCTGCAGGTCCGGTTGGATGCGTGGGCCGCAGCAACCGCCGGGTGGATAAATAACCGTCCCGGCATGTGCGGCACCTATTTGATGAAATGACGGTACCTGCTCACCCGACAACATAGCTGATCCCTCCTTTACTCTTCTAGATTAGCTTGCTGCCATAATTGTTCAATCATTCGCTTGAAAAGTAAAGCTTGCTGCCAACGGTCAGAGATTTCGATCTCGCGACCGCTTCCATCCCGTCGTGTAATCGCGTAGTACTTTGGAGGCCCAAGCTCGGTGCAGAACGGGAACACATCCCCCGACTTTGCTTGACGCAGCCAGCTCTTCATCCCCTTCCGCCACCAGCGGGCGAAGTGGGACACCATTGGATGCTCGCCGTTCTCGCCTATATCGATCTGCACTTGCTCACCGTTGGATACGCGGGCATGCATCCCCGCACTGCGCGCCAGCAGCCGTTCAAATAGAGCCTCTGTCTTCGCGCATGTGCCGTTCAATTCGCCGGCTACGACGTAGTGAGACAAGTCGATCATCAACTGCAGCTGCGGCAAAGCCTCTACATAGTTCGCCGTGCGGATTAAATCCTGCGTTATGGTCCCGCGATGCGTCTCAATGAAATTCGGGATGCCGGCTTCCTTTGACACCTGAAGCAATTCTTCCAGTAACCGGATGGCCTCCTGATCAATGACGAAGGGTTCCATAACCTGTGTATTGATATACTGCACACGGCCGAATTGTTTAGCCAATCGGATTGATTCTACCATATTCTCCAGCTTCCTGGGGAACGCTAGTGTGCTAAAGCTCAACCGATAGTGATCGAGCAGCCGATGCCACTTATCCATCTCTTCCTGAGCAGGTAAAAAGCCGCAGATGCCTTTGAACCCCGCTTCAGCGATCTTTTCAAACTTCTGCTCAAGCGTCCATTCTTTCCCATTCTCGCCTAACCCACCCATGGCCCACCATGATTGCTGGAGTTCAAGCCTCGGCGGGTTTGCAGTACCGTCTGTTATCCGATTCCACTCCATAATCCTTGCCTCCTCTAGTAAAGCGGATATTTGACTCTCAAATCCTCACGCTGCGTCACAAAGGAATCCTCACGGATGTAGTGACACACATAGGAACGGCGCCAGCGGTTTTGGCTGCGGTTCTTATTGGAAGAATGAATCAACAGTTCGCTGAAGAACAGGATATCTCCCTTTTCCATTTCAACAGGAATTTGTTTGGATAGATCTGTGCCTTCTGTCTCTTCCGTCCATGATTCGTGCTCTTCCAGATTTTTGACGGCGCCGTGAGGGAGCAGCCCGAGCTTATGCGTTCCTGGGATGACCCATAAGCATCCGTTCTCGATATCGATGTTCTCTTCCATCGCGATCCAGGCAGCAATCATCGTCATCGGATCATTTTTGATATAGTAATAGTCTTGATGAGCAGCTTGTCCCGGCGATCCCGGTTCTTTGTAGAAATACATACTCTGCACGCAGTTCGCTTCTTTGCCCATCAACTGTGCAAGGACGCCGCGGATGATCGGGAGCTTCATCAGTTGTCGGGAGAAGCTGTCGTGTTTGTGCGGGTTGAACAGGCGAAGAGAGTATTTTTTACTTTCCTCGCATGCTGCCCATGCCGGTACCTCGGATTGATTGCGAATATCGTAGATGTGTCCATTGAACGCATCGATCAGATCGCTGCTGCAGCCTTTTTTGATGAGGAGGTAGCCGTCTCTCTCAAATTGTTTATATTGCTCATCCTTTATAGGCGACAAGCGGTTTTCCTTCGTTGTAATCATGCCGGTATTCCCCTTTCCAATGTGAGATTATTGAAATTTATTTACTTCAAGCATACTTCACCTGCTGTCGTTCAACAATGGATGAAATTATCACATTTGTATCTATAATTGATATTTGCTTTTCAAAGATGATCGTATGGAAAGATTCAGGTTCCAGTGTAAAAGAATACGATTGATGGTTGAATTCGCAGCGACGATGACGGTTTGGCCATTCGGATTGAGGAACGCTACGGCGTTCGACGACCAGTTGCCCGGCAGCCCGATCCGCACAGCAACCGACTGAACTGCATGCGCAAAGTACTTCATGACGTAAAACTCCGGAGTCCAGATGATTTCCCGCGTCGCAGGATCAATCGTAATCATGGCATTTTGTTCCCATCCCCATGTGCTCTTCCCTTTGGGTTCAAGCACCCGATTGCTCTTTTTTTCTCAGACACAAATCGATCAATCTGGTGAATTGTGAGGTTCGTTATTTTATTACACTATGTATGCGCTGTCTACAATTTCAGGGCGCTCACAGGTACTTTCCATTATATAGTGTTTACCGCTGTCCGAGGAATCATGGAAGCCATGCATTGCTTCTAAAACATGATACGCTAATTGGCCATTTGCTCGAAATTTTCCTCCTTCGAGAATAGCTGTTGCCATATCGGCAACGCCTAGCCCTCTATAGTTTTGAGAATACCCATAATCTAGAGGTACCTCTCTAAATTCAATTTCGTCACGTTTCCTTATTCGGGCAGGACCGCCAAACGTATTTGGATCTGGAACAAGTAAAGTTCCTTCACTGCCATAAATTTCAATCGGGGGCAGTGATGTACCGCCAAAGGCATCAAAGCTTGTTGTTATATTTCCAATTACGCCAGATGCAAAATCAATCACCCCTGAGATATGAGTAGGGATGGAGACTTTAATTTTAGTACCTGCTTTCGGTGTGCTAAGCACTGTCCTTTCATCATAACTAATACGAGTGGAACCAGAAATACGTTTAATCGGACCTAAAAGTGCCACTAAGGCAGTTAAGTAATAAGGTCCCATATCAAACATTGGTCCGCCGCCAGTATCATAATAAAATGCTGGGTCTGGATGCCAATGTTCGTGCCCGCGGCAAATCATGAAGGCAGATGCACCAATCGGTATACCAATTTCACCTTGTTCAATTAAATGGATCGCCGTTTGAATACCTGCACCTAAGAAGGTGTCAGGTGCACTTCCAACAAGAAGATTGTTCTTCTTAGCTGTTTCTAAAATTTGTTTTCCTTCCTCGCGTGTGACAGCGAGTGGTTTTTCCGTATAGACATGCTTGCCTGCTTCAAGTGCCTGGATGCAAACAGAGGCGTGTGCTTTTGGAATAGTTAAATTAATAACTAGCTCTATCGTTGGGTCAGAAAGCAGCTCTTCTACCGAACAAGCCTTAGGAACACCGAACTTTTCAGCTTGTAACTGTGCTCGCTGTACATCTAAGTCCGCACAGGCAATTAGCTCGAGGTGAGGGAACTTCTGACAATTTTCCATATAAATAGAACTAATATTACCACAACCAATGATACCGATTTTGAGTTGTTTCATCATGGAACCTCCCGTTTATTAATACCGAATAGCTGCGACTTCCGCTTTGCCTATTGACTGTCTCCCATGCCAGTGTAGGTTCGGATATTACCATAAATAGTTTCTACCTCTAATTCTTTGGCGCGTTGCTTTCCTTCAGCAGCCCATAGAAATCCGCGGCGCATAATCAGCGAGACTTCGGGCATGGAGATGATATTAGCTTGATGGCCTAATGAACTATAAAACACATTTCCCAGCCCCCAGCGTTTGGTCCAGACAACAGGCATATCAACCGCTTTATTAGCAGCATGTGGTCCGTGAAAAACTGGGAAGCGAGTAGTAGCTAACACTTCAACGGCAGGATCGTAATGAAGGTAATATTGCTCACTTACAACTTTAAAATCAGACAGACCCTCTAATATTGGACTTGAGGTATGCTTGATGTTGACCATGTATTCCACACCATCATTACCAGGATGGGCAACCCAATTACCGCCGGTCATAAATTGCCAGTCCACATTATTTCGGAAGGAATCACACATCCCACCATGACACCCTGCTAAACCAACACCTTCTGAAACTGCTTCAGAGATATTTAAGACATACTTTCTTTCAACTTCACCCATTGTCCAGTGGGGAACGATTAAATCCAATTGCTTTAACTTTTCCTTGTCCGCATATGAGTCAAGTGAATTGGAAACCTCTACTTGGAAGTTTTCTTCCTCTAGAATCCCTTTAAAGATTTCTGCTACCTGTTCTGGCTGGTGGCCGTCCCATCCGCCCCAAACGATTAATGCCTTTTTTTGCATCGCTGAAACACTCCTTAGATTTTTTAAATTTAAACGTCAGAAATTCGGATCCATTGGCGCTTTTCAATTGATAAATCAACCGCTTCTAAAACTTCCTGACACTTTACGCCATCACGGAAGTTTGGAACTTGCTGTCGATTTTCCCGGAAAGACTCCATCAGCTCAACAACTTCATGAATAAAGGTATGTTCATAACCGATTGTATGTCCTGGCGGCCACCAGGCTTCGGCAAATGCGTGCGAAGGATCAGTCGCTAAGACGCGCCGGAAGCCTTGGACATCGTTTCTGTCATCAACGAAATAAACTTGCAGTTCATTCATCCGTTCAAAGTCAAAGATAACACTGCCTTTACTACCATTGATTTCAAAAGAATTTGTACAGCGGTGTCCAGCCGCAAAGCGAGTAGCTTCAAAGCTTCCTAGAGCTCCGTTAGCGAATCGAGCTAAAAATAAGGTAGCATCATCGACCGTTACTTCTCCTTTTTCATCCGTATCGCTGCCTTTTGCTGATAGACCAGTCATATGCGAAGGAATTGGTCTAGCTTTAATAAAGGTTTCGTTCATTCCAATGACTTCAGTAATATCCCCAATGAGATAGTGCGCCAAATCGATAAGATGTGCACCGAGATCTCCATGAGAACCTGAACCGGCAATATCCTTCTCAAGTCTCCATACACGAGGAAAGTTTGGATCGACAAGCCAATCCTGTAAAAACCAAGCACGGAAATGATAGATATCCCCAAGACTCCCTTCGTCAACAAGCTTTTTAGCTAGCATGACTGCAGGGGCAAAACGATAATTAAACCCAACCATATGCTTAACCCCGGCAGCCTCAACAACACTAAGCATTTCTCTGGAGTCCTCCAATGTAAGCGCTAACGGTTTTTCGCAAAAAACATGTTTGCCAGCTTGTGCAGCAGCAATCGTTATTTCTTTATGGAAGTTACTTGGGGCATTGATATCGATTAAATCAATATCGTCTTTTTCTAAAAGGCTTTTCCAGTCAGTTGTATATTCCTCCCAGCCAAATTGCTTGGCTGCAGTTGTCACACCGTCTAGGTCGCGGCCGCATATAACCTTCATTTCAGGATGAACCGTATTTGAAAAAAAAAGGGAAAGATCCCGGTAAGCATGACTATGTGCTTTACCCATAAATTTATAGCCGACCATTCCAATTCTAAGTTTTTCCATAGCTCTTATCTCCTTTTGAATTTCATCATGATTAGAACAAGAGGGAGTATTAGATAAAAAAACAAATCCCAGGTCATGCCATTGGACACGATTTGTTCCTATTATCGATAAATCTATCATTTATTCGTTTGACACAACAAGAAAAAACTTATATAATCCTAGACAAAATTTACTCTATATTGAGGAATATTCTAAATATGTTAATATACGAATCCAACCATTTTGATCTAATCTCAAACTTTCATACGATGAATTTAAACTTTCCAAGCCATTTCCACCGTTGTTTTGAATTACTATTCCTTGACGATGGGGAAATGGAAGTCATTATTAGTCAAAGATGTTTTCATTTGAAAACTGGACAATTCTTACTAATATTGCCGTATGAAATTCATTCCTTTATTACAAAATCACAATCTCGAGCACAAATTTGTATTTTTTCTCCAGACTATGTTCCAACATTTCAAAGGATGATAGAAAATAGTTCACTTGAAAAGCCATTTTTCAACCTATCTTTGGAAGCAAAAACACTTATTTCTAGAACACTTTTCAAAGATAACTCAAGTCTCCTAGAACAAAAAGCAAGTCTCTATCTATTATTATCAGAGCTAATGGGGCAAACCAGCATAATTAAAGGCAAAAAACAAGAACAAGATTTGCTCCACAAGTTAATAACCTTTATTCAGGAACACTTTACAGAATCTATTTCTTTAAAAAGTATCGCTGGTACATTAGGATATAGTTACAATTATTTATCGAAGTATTTTAATGATAATATTAGAATGTCTTTTGCGGATTTTTTAAATGAAACTAGGGTAAACTATGCTTGTTATCTACTAAGATATACAGAAAAAAATATTACTGAAATTGCTTATCTTTGTGGTTACGAAAACATACGTTCATTCAATCGCAACTTTGTAAAAATAAAATTATGTACACCAAAAGAATACCGAGAAAAGCAGTCCCAGCCTTTTATTGATTTGTATCCTGTCAATGAAATTACTTAACCTTATAAGATGTCTAGTCCAAAAAAGCTGACTTTTATTATAGAGTCAGCTTTTTTCTATTAAAAATTAATAATAAAATTAAATCCCATCTACCGATGGTAACTGTTTGAAATACAAATTTAATGTGCATTTTTTCTAAATTCGCTTGGTGTTACAGATATAGCTTGTTTGAAGATTTTGCAGAAGTACATAGACGAATTAAAACCGCAGGCAGTTCCTACTTCTAAAATGGATAAATTGGTAGTTATTAGCATATTACAGGCGTTTTGTATTTTAATATTATTTATGTATTGTGAGATCGTAAGGCCGGTAGCTTTTTTAAAGATACGACATAAATGAAATTTTGAAATGTAAAACGTTTCTGCTATTTCTTCTATGTTGTTTATTTTATTAAATTTTTGATTTATATAGGATAATATAGGTTCAAAGTTCGCGTAAGCTGAAGGTATAGGCTCTGATCTTGGGGAACTGATGTTGTCATTTAATATAGTTAATATATCTGCCAAATAAATAAAAATACGATTATTAGAGTCAGTTAGATTTTCTTTTTCTAATAAAAGCATGAGTTTTTTTACTTTTGGAAAGATCTCTTCGTTAAGAGAGATAATCTCATTTTAAAACAACGTAATAATGAGTTGACTGAACGTTCTGTAAAAAATAAACTCAAAAAACGCTCTGTAAAATAGATACATGTCCTTTCGCAACCATGCGTTCTGTGGCTTTTGTGAAATATATTGGGCTTAAATAATACAACATCATATTTAGTAACATCAAATATGGAATTATTTATCAAAATATTATGAGAGCCTTGTTCGAGAAAATATACTACCGTTAACGAATTGAAATATCATTAAAATTATCTTGGATATATTGAAGAATAAAAGAGAAGAATGTGAAACCTAATCCTTGACCTGTTAATTCTGGTTTCATTCCAATCCCTATATCAATTAGTTCATCAGTATAGGCACCAAATTGACCACCAATAGGTACTTTTGCAGAGTTTCCAAAGCAAAAAAAGCCAACTAATCTATCTTTATGATCAAGCACTACGTAATAGGGGTTTTCTAACATTTCCTTTATAGAATCAGAATTCAATTCATTGTTATAAAAGTCATAGGGTGTCTGGTATTTCCAATTTAATATTTGTACAGCAAAATCCTCGCTCATTTTTCTAATAAATAATTGCATCTAATCCCTACAATACAGTAAATTATTTAATTATCTCTAGTTCACCACTACAATGGAGCTTCTATCAGCTGGTTTTGTAAAATATTAATTAGCTAAAATTGGAGTACAGAATATTATTAAAATTCAACATAAAAAGGTTGGAATTTTTCATTTAAACTATACTCAATTCTTTGCTTGAAATTTTTCCAAGTTACCATTTCTAATGCTTTCTCAATAGGAAAGAAACCGACTTCCAAGGCTTCTGATATCGTGGTTAATTCTCCTCCGATTGGTCTTCCTAAAAATAATGTATTACATATAGAATCACTGACATTTTGAAAAACACCACAAAATTTTGTAACTTCAATATCTAATCCGCATTCTTCCTTTGTTTCCCTAACTGCTGCATCCTTTAAGGATTCACCTTCTTCAACTTGTCCACCAGGCATCTCCCATCCTCTTCGAGGTTCTTTAATTAACAAAATTTCGTTATGGTCATTTAATAAAATAGCTGCTGCTGATACAATATGTTTTGGTGGTGCCATACCTTAACCCCCATTCTTAAATTTAATTAAAAACAGATTTAGCTATTTAAAAGCTAAAATAGTAAATTCCCATGGTATATTTTCATTGTTCCAACCACGATGCTCATCAAATTTCTTTAATTTGAAACCAGATGTGATTACAGAATTTATTATCTCACTAAGTGTATATAATCTTATAGACACATCAGGAAAGTCCTCTTGTTCATGCTCATCAAAAAAATGCTTATACGCTAAGTCTCCATTTTGTAATTCCTTGTCAAAATAACCTTGTTGGATTTGATATTGGATTTCAGCATTAGGACCTTTAACTATACATCTTCTTAAGGGATGAAAATCACTTAGAATCATTTCCCCACCATCTTTTAGTAATGAAAACAGAATAAACATGAATTTATCAATATCATTAAAATAGTGCAATATGCCACCTTCTAAATAAAGCATGTCAAAATGACTTCTATACTTTTTTAAGTCAATATCATAAATATCAGTGACAATATAATTAATAGAGGTATTTGCATATTCTGCTAATTCTAAGGCATATTTTTGGTTTTCTGCTGAAATATCAAATACTGTTACTTCAGCACCTAATAATGCTAATGGTACTGCTTTTCTGCCATTTGAACCGCAAATGTTTGCAATCTTCTTTCCTACAATATTTTCAAAGTATTGTTTGTGCTTTTTAAGACATGCTCTAGGGTTTTCTAATAAATGAATAGCCAAATCCTTTGGATTACCGTTACTTTTGTTCCAAAATTCATATGCTCGATATTCCCAAGCCTTTTTATTTTTTATGCTTTGTTCATTCATCTTCAGTAAGACTCCCCCTAAATAGAACTCTGATAAGCTTTTAATATTCGTTATGGTATTAGATTATCCTGCACCTAAAATGAAAATGACGCTTATCCTTGTTCCAGGATAGCGCCCTTATATGGAGGAAGATTCGCGTTAAATTTTCTTCCATTCGTGTTCCAAAAGACTATATAGCAAAGAGTCCCGCCAACCATCTTTTATTAACAAATCTTCACGTATTCTTCCTTCTTTTGTCATTCCGACTTTTTCCAAAACTTTTGATGAGCCAATGTTTCTAGGATCACAAGTAGCATATATACGATGAAGTTTAAGTTCTTCAAAACCAAAATCAATCAATAACATAGCAACATCGGTGGCTATCCCTATTCCCCAATAGCTCGGATTGACAATATAGGCAATCTCTCCAACCTTGTTAGTTAAGTCCCTAATGTTTAGCTCACCAGCTCCAATCATATAAGCATTATAAACGATTGCAAAAACAAACCTTGTTCTTAGTTCTTGGTTTGCGTCTTCAATCACTTGATTAACAAATCCTTTTGAATCTTCCTCTGTATTAGGTCCCCAAGGTTGATATTGACAAACTATATCTTGTGATGCGTATTTATGAACATCAATCCAATCATGTTCCATCATTTCTCTCAGAAAAACTCTTTTACTTGATAAAGAGTCATTTATTGCTCCCAATTAATTCACCCCTATCAATTCTCCATAAAACAGCCACTTGTTACAAATTAAACAAATAGAGGCGTAACCTCTTAGATCAACGCCCCCTTTACTTGAATAAGATTTGTTAAAACGAGATACAAAAAGGATGTTCTTCCTCATCTAATATTTTGATAATTCTTTCTCTAAAGTTTGACCATTTAACCATTTGCAAGGCTTCTTCGACGGAAAAGAAACCCACCTCTAAACTTTCACTACTGGTTTGTAATTTTCCTCCTATTGCTTTTCCTTGCCAACAAGTCGCACAAACACTTGATTTTAAATTTTGATAAATACCACAGAACTTGGTTATCTCTATATCTATCCCTGTTTCTTCTTTGACTTCTCTAACAACTCCATCTTGAATGGTTTCCCCTACCTCAATTATTCCACCTGGAAATTCCCATCCCCTACGAGGACCTCTAATAAGTAAGATTTTTCCTTCATCATTTAAGACAACTGCCCCAGCAGAAAGAGAGTGTTTAGGACCAGACATTTTACCATACCACCTTTTTTATTTTTTTTTCTTTTGTCCCTAATAACCTCAAATTCTTGTATTGCTCTTTTAACAACCCTTCCCTTTTCTTACATAACTTTCAAATTCAAGACGCACCATGTATTTTCCTTCCATACTCCAGAAAAGGGTCCTTAATATAAGATAGAGCACAATTCTTGCTGCAGAATTGCGCCCTATTGCTGAATAAAGCACTTTATTTTTTCAATTCCTTTGAAAAATTAATTGGGGCTGTACTTTTATCAGATACATCAATTAAAGCTAGTTCTTTTATCTGAGCAAACAAAGTTTTATTTCTTTTGGAGCAGTAATTAAATGCTTCAGATAATTCTTCAAGCGATAACCTATTCGCAATTGTGCAATGTGGTATCCAGCGATCAGGTAAGTATAATGAATTTGGATCATCATTAAACTGTTCGAACTCTTTATGATGGTTAAAATGAAGATCAAACAAGTCCTTAGTAACAGTAGGTGAGAAGAACAATGTCCCTGAATTCATAAATGAACCGATTGAATTAAAAGTGATGTCAATAGTTAGCTTATCTTTATAAAAAACATCCATTTGTTGTACATACTCAGCTATGTTTATACTATTATAACTGGCTAAAGTAATATGTGGTTTTCTATTTTCCACCTCATATGCATAATAGGAAATAGAAAGTTCCTTTAAATCCTTCCAAATATCTTTTATTATCTGCTCCGTCTTTTCATCAAAGATAGCTATTATTCCATACATAGTTTGACCACCTTATTGACTAATCTGCTTCTTACTTCAATAAGAAAGGCTATTCTCTTTAAAAGTCATTTTACTGAATAAAGAATACACACAAAGAAGTTATTAAACTTCTAACTTATTATAAATTTCGAGCAATATTGACTATTTTTTGAGTAACAAACTGAATTTCATCATTGTCTTTTATTAAAAACAAATGATCTGCTTCTCCTTCTTTTGGTGCTTTTACATCCCCTATATGAGACTCAGACTGTTGTCTTGCTAACACTTCCTTAAAAGTAGAAGTACTTCTAAATATAGTTGTACTACGCTGACTTTTTGCAACTCTCGCCTGAAGAACATGGTCTGGAATATCAAAATTAACTAGGATGTTGATAAATCCTTTATTATGAAATTGTTCAAGAAGATCTGAGCGACCTTTTTGATTGCGATTTGAGTTGCAAAGAATAAGATGAAAATTAGTTTGATTAACTGCATAATCAACAAGTGTTTGAGTGATAGCATATTTCAAAGTATTAGGTCCTTCTTTAGGCAGTAAGGATTTGTAATATGTATTTATAAATTCAGCATGGTTATCTTGGTCAATTACAAGTGAATAGTGTAACTGGAGTTCTAAAGCTTTAGCAAATGTAGTTTTCCCACTATGGGTTTTTCCGACTGTAATAATCACTAACCTTTTCATATATGCAACTCCATTCTGGAAAATTCAGGGCATTTAATCGAACAAGCCATTTTTGTTAATTTAGGAGAGATTATCCAACCACTGTTCATTCCACTGAAAATATACTTCTCTATTTCCCTTTTGGAAGAATAAAGATTTTGGGTATGGTACAGCTAATTCAGGCATATCCTCTGGACTAAAATAACGTAATTCAGCAGTTTCGCTATCTTTTGGGTTTAGATCACCACTTTTGATTTCACAATCAAAAACATAGGCATTATATTCTACTTTATGACCATTTGGATATTCATAACGAAAATCTTTACCACCAAATACCCCTAATAATTTCTTAGGAATAACAATGAGTCCTGTCTCTTCCCAGATTTCAGGAACAACTGCTTCTGCAGGTGCTTCCCCAACTTCAATTGCTCCAGCTGGAAGACTCCACATCTCTCCATTCCCTTTATTCTGAAATAAAATCTCTCCCCTTTCATTACGAACAATTCCTGCAACACTTGGCATAAATATTAATTCATTTCCTACCTTTTCTCGAAGATTTTTATAATAATCAGACATCCCTCTTAAACACACCCCTTATTTTATTTCTAATGTTAATTCTCTTTTAAATTTAAAAAATCCTTTAGTTTGTTATTCAACAATATGGCCCGATTGTTGAACAAAAGTTAAATAACACTCTTCAACTAACCTCCCTTTAGTTTAAGCGAAATTTTTCACAATCTATCTTGATAAGTATTCTAATTCCACCTGATTTCTTCAATAATATTGCCGTATGTCAATAATGCCTCCCTCCGTTTATATCACTCTATTTCAATACACAAAAAGGCTCTAGGGATCATTCCTTAGAGCCAATTCTTTAAGAACTATAGAAACTTATTTAACAGCTTCTTTTAGTTCCTTGCCTGGTTTAAAAGCTGGAATTTTAGAAGCAGAAATCTGAATTTCTTCACCAGTTTGTGGGTTACGACCTGTTCGAGCAGCAGGTGCTCCTTTTTTGACGAGTTTCTTCTATTATATATGTTTATTTTTGTGCTACCTCTTCATACTCCTTCATCCATCAATTGTTTGGTCTTGCAGCATAAAAGATGATTCCACTAGGAATATATACGCTTTATTCTCTTTTATTTTAATTTTGCACCAGAATCAGTTGCTTCACATTTTTGAGGTTTTCATACTGAACGTTCTGACTCTCTGAATTCTCGAGGAGTTTGTCCAGTTAGTTTACGAAACATTCTTGAGAAATAATGAATGGATGAAAAGTGATTTTTTTCTGCAATTTCTGTAATGGTTAATTTAGTAAACCGTAAATCATCCTTCGCTCGGCTGATCCGAAAGTGATTAATATATTGCATAGGAGATAGACCCGTTGCTTTTTTAAACAGTTCAAAAAAATATCCTCTACTAACCTGTAGCTTTTTACAGTAATTTTCCAACGGCTCCAAGCTGTCTTGCATAAGATCCTGCTCTATTTGGCCAAGTAGTTTGTAAATACGTGGGTCTGGAATATTTTCTTCATTCAAGACGTAGTTTAAAAAATACTCGATAAAAAGCTGAAAATGACTTTGAATCTTCATACTCCTTATAAAGGTCCGCTCATTTGTATATTCGTTAGATGTATAAAAGCTTTCGAATAATTCTATCCAAAACCGAAGAGTTTCTACTTTTGAATGTTCTGGGATAGGAAAAGGAAAGTTTGGTCCAATTAGAGATGTATGTAGTTGTGAAAAATCATAGCAAATGGTATTCGCGGTCTCGAATACTTGCTTGCGTTTGGTGTAACACCAGTCAAAATAACAACAAATATGAACCATAGGATCTTGTTCGTCCGCAATCCATTCATGAGGCTGCCCTGCCGGAATATAGACAAGGGATCCAGGGATAGATTTGTGTGTCCGTCCGCAAGTATTGATAATTCCCTTGCCTTCGCTGATCAAATAAATTGAACTAGCATAACAGATCCTTGGAAAGCTGGTCTGTCCTTTGGAAAAATGATATTTGGTCGCATAATAGACATATGGATGAAAACTAGAAATATCCACAATACTCACCTCCAAGACAATTTTTGTAATTCACCTGACTATTGTACAAATTTTCGATTTTTCTGTAAATACATAATGCGATGGATTTGATAAAGTAATGATCATAAAACATCACTAAATATCAAAAAGGAGAGTGTTTACATTGCTAAATTCTGAATATTTGTTGACGGATGAACAAATGATTGAGTTCATTTCGAAAGGATTTCTTGTGCTTCAGAACGACCTGCCGGAGCAGCTTCATCAAGATGTTATGAATAAAATTTATTACGTTATGCATGAGGAGGGGAACCCCGGAAATAATATTTTACCTCGGGTTCCAGAAATCCAACAATTATTTGAAACATCGACTGTAAAAGGTGCGTTAACTAGTGTGCTGGGACCGGATTACTACATGCATCCTCATAGGCATTGCCATTATAATCAGCCGGGGAATCAGACTCCTGGCGGTGGACAATGGCACAAAGACGGATATTGGTCGTCCATGCGGAGTCACCGGCCATGGTGGGCAATGATTTTCTATTACACGCATGATATTACTGAAGATTTAGGACCAACCGCCATTATGCCGGGTACCCAATATTACGAAAAGTTTCTTGGAGATAAAGGAGAGACGCTTCTTCCGACGGGAAAGGCGGGTACGATGGTACTAGTGCACTTCGACCTTTGGCATAAAGCATCTCTTAATGTGTCCAAATTTGATCGTTACATGTTAAAGTTCCAATTTGCGAGGCTCAAAGAACCTGAATATCCGAGTTGGAATCATAAGAGTAAGGATATGGTGGTACCAGAGGATGTTCCTTTCGTGCATAGTAACCTCTGGCAAGACGTATGGGATTGGCTGAGAAGCGAGAAAACGAAAAGCACAGGGATAAAGATGGTAGATGATTCCGATTTATCGCAACTTAAAGCTGAATTAAATGCAGAGGACGCCTTTGTTCGGGGACGTGCAGCAGATCAAATTGGTTTGATGGGTGAGGCGGGAGCTTCACTTGCTTCGGAGCTCGGTCGCTTGCTTAGCGATACAGTGGAAGGAGTAGCTTTAAATGCCGCATATGCTCTAGGGCATATAGGTCAACTCGGAGCTCAAGAGCTTCTCGACCAATTAGCAGTAGGATCAAATTTGATCTCTAAACGCGCAGCTTACGGATTACAGGGAGCAGGTAGCATAGTGATTCCAGGGCTCATCGAGACGCTTCATCACAAAGAAGAAAAAAAGAGAGCTTTAGCCGCATTCGTTCTAGGTATGCTTGGGTCACATGCAAGAGAAGCTGTACCTACATTAATCAAATCTTTAAAAGATGAAAGTCAATTGGTCCGTCGTAATATTATCGAATCTCTTGGGATGATTGTGCATCCTGCCGATCATATTGTACCCGAATTGGTGAAAGCTTTGGAAGAATCAGTACTAGAGGAATCATCGAATTCTGCAAAATCGCGCGAATTAAATGACATAAATCAACCATACATTATCAACAAAATTGGATACACCGCAGCCCTTTCACTGTTACGCACTGGAAAGGAAGACTCTGCGAACATCGTAGTACAGTCGCTGGAGAGAGCTTTGAATAGCAAAGACCGTTATATTCGAGCGTATGTTGCTGAGGCATTATCCCATCTTCGTACAGAAGATTCCATAGATGTTTTAATAAGATTTTGCCGTTCATCCAGATGGTGCGCGGATACACATAAAGCCAGCACTTTCTAATCTAATGCCTACTAACAATGCTCCTTTAAATTTTAAATCAGCTTTGATAGTTTTTGAAAAATTTATGGTTCTGGTGCAAAAACTTCAAAATATCTGCAAGTAAACTCTTAAACTTGGACATACTGATACTACTAAACTAAATCCTGGAGAGATAAATACCTGTACTTAATGTTGATCCCTTTTATTCTTTGGTATTTAATATTTGCCTACAAGCCGCTGTATGGATTGCTGATTGCCTTTAAAGATTATAGCTTATTTAAAGGGATTTCAGGGAGTCCATGGGTAGGATTTGAAATTTCGAACGTTTCTTTAAAAGTTAATATTTTGTCAGGAATTTAGTTAATACCTTTTTGATCAATTTTTGGGGCTTAATTTTTGCATTCCCTGCGCCAATTATTATTGCCTTATTACTTAATGAAGTTAAGAACATAATGTTTAAAAAAACAGTTCAAACTATTACCTATCTCCAACCTGTTAACCATTTATGAAGAAAACGATAATGATGGATTGATTACGCTTCTGAAGGAATAAGTCGATATCGGAATAAAAAATAATATAAAAGAGGTAATGAGTGAAAATGAAAATTGTTAAAGCAGAACTTTTTATGATTGTATTAAAACCAAAGGTAAAAAGAACAGATGCTATTCAATCCTTTGAAAATCAAGAAACTCCAATTGTGCGTCTAACCACAGAATCCGGTCAATTTGGTGAAGGCTATACATATACAATTGGAACAGGCGGTTCTTCAATTGTAGCCTTACTAAAGGATCACTTATTGCCGAAACTCATTGGACGTGATGCTACCATGATTGAAAGTATATGGCATGACTTATTGATGTCTACACACGCAACGTCTGTAGGGGCAATTACTTCATTAGCGCTAGCAGCAATTGACACTGCATTATGGGACTTGAAGTGCAAAACTATGAATTTACCATTATATAAAGCTGCTGGTGGCTCAAAGGAGAAAATCTGTCTCTATACAACTGAAGGTGGTTGGTTGCATCTGAGTCAGGAAGAGCTGGTCTATGATGCATTAGCAGTAAAAGCGCAGGGCTTTGGTGGTTCTAAGGTTAAAATTGGCTCACTAAACGCTGAACGTGATGTGCAGAGATTAAGTGCTTTACGAGAAGCTGTAGGATCAGACTATATGATTATGACAGACTGTAATCAAGCCTTTACATTAGCAGATGCAAAGCAGCGAGCCAATCTGCTAGAAAAGGTAGTTTTAACCTGGATTGAGGAGCCGTTCTTAGCACATGATGTATCGTCTCATAGAGAATTATGTCAATCTACAACTATACCTGTTGCGGTTGGTGAATCCATTTATTCAATGCAGCATTTTAAAGAGTATTTACAAAGTAATGCAGCTGATATCATTCAAGTGGATGTGGCAAGAATTGGTGGAATTACACCTTGGCTAAAAGTTGCGCATATGACAGAGTGTTTTAACAAAATAGTATGCCCGCACTTCTTAATGGAGCTGCATGTTTCATTATGCTGTGCAATCAATAATAGTAAATGGCTAGAATATATTCCGCAGTTAGATGACATTACAAAATCAAAGGTAACAATTAAAGATGGTTTTGCATACCCACCCCAAACGCCTGGGATAGGAATAGATTGGGATTGGGAAAAAATCAAAACCGAAACAGTTGTTAACGTAACTATTGAATAGTGACTTATACGAGGAAATCAAGATTAATTCATAGTATTAAACGAAACCTCTACTATCAAGATAACTAAGAAAAGCAGCAAAAATAAACCATTTTCCTTTTATTGTAATCTATCTGACGGACTAGAGCAGTAACCCTGTGATTATCCACAAAAATAACACTAAGAAATCGACATGAATAATCGATTTCTTAGTGTTTCTTGTTTAGCCTAATTTATGTTCATTAATGAGTGAAATGCTATCATTTTCATGTTCATGGAGTTCAAAGACAATTAATTCATTTTCACCTTTTTTCAACAGTGGACCAGGTAAGTATAAGGTCTCCTGTGGGCCTATTTCCCAATATCTCCCAAGATTAAATCCATTAATGAATACAACCCCTTTTTTCCAGCCAGGCAACTCAACAAACGTATCCCCAATCTCCTCAACATCAAACTTTCCACGGTAGAAGGTCGGGTGACCATTATGCTTAACGGCGTTTTTCTTAAAGACAAGTTGTTCAATATTATCGAGAGGCAATGTATAAATTGTCCAATCAAATAGGAACTGGTAATGGAATCGAACACCACGGGTAATCCCCTTCTTATCATATAACTCCGGTCCATAATTCACTCGCCCCATATTTTCAACGAGGATTTCCAAAGTGGCCCCTTCTTTAGGAATCTCAATATCAAGCGAATGGTTGTCCCACTGATCAATTAAACCGATATATTGTCTATTAACGAATACAAGTGCTCTATCTTTCACATCCTTAATAGTTAATGGAGTTTTTTCATGTGGTCCATTAATAAAAGTCTGATACAATGTAAATCCGTAATTCTGACCCAATTCCTCCATTGTTTCCGGATTTGCACGGTGAATTGGCTGAGAAATATTTTCTAGTACATCGAATAGACTAATAGATTCTTCCATTTTTACGGAACCATAACTGATTTTCGGTATCGGTGCCGGCAATACAAGTTCACCAATGTCGTGAATTTTAGCAAGCGCCTCTCTGACAGCATAAAATTTTGGAGTAATCTCTCCTGCCTCACTGATTGGACAGTCATAGTCATAGCTGGTAACCGTAGGTAAAAGCTTGCCGTCATAATTCGCACCATTATAGAAACCAAAGTTCGTTCCTCCATGGAACATGTAAAAATTAACTGAATTTCCTTGTTCAATCATTTCTAAAAAGGTTTTAGCTGTTTCATGAGGATCCCGTTTATGATGCTCCTCACCCCAATGGTCAAACCATCCATTCCAATATTCCATAACAATATTAGGGGTATCCGGGAAATGTTCCTGCAATTTTCCAAAAGCCTGTTCTGGCCTCGAACCAAAGTTTACGGTTGCCAAAACATTTTCGACTGTTCCACCCTTTAGCATTAAATCTAATGGACCATCTGATGTGAACAATAGCACATCAATGCCACGTGAAATCATACCGTCTCGCAAATGCCTTAAATATGCCTTGTCATTACCAAAACTTCCATACTCATTTTCTACTTGCATCGCAATTATCGGGCCGCCATTTGTCGATAACAGCGGACGCATTTTTTCTAACAATACATCATAATAACGATCCACTTTTTCTAAAAATGGCTCATAGTATGAACGAACGCGCATATTTCGATCAGCAAGCAGCCAAGCTGGCAAACCGCCAAACTCCCACTCCGCACAAATATAAGGACTTGGGCGGACGATGACATACAAGCCCACTTTTTCAGCAATCCGAATGAATTCTTCAATATCTGCGATTCCTGAAAAGTTAAATTCCCCTTCTTTCGGCTCGTGCAAATTCCATGCCACATATGTCTCTACACAATTAAAGCCACATGCTTTCAGCTTTAGCAACCGATCCTCCCAGTACTCTGGAACGATTCGAAAGTAATGAATTGCTCCAGAAATAAGCTGAAATGGCTCTCCATTCAAATATAAATCTTTTCCTTTTACCGTTAAATTAGACAAATGACTTCTCTCCCTTTTTATGCTTTTTCAGGTTTTTAAATTTGCTTTCAGATAAAGCTTGACTAGTATTGCTCTTTGAAGCCAGAGTCTTAATTACAATAAACTTCGACTTCTTTAATTGCTACCTTTTCAGAGCCGCCACCGGCCATAAGATCATAAATCCAGAATCTAACATATCTAACCGAACAAGAACTACTAAAATTAATTGGTTTATAATAAGATCCTGTTGTCGTTTGGTCAATAGCATCTATCCAATCATGCCCATTTTTAGAGACCTGAATCTTATATGAATAATGCGTACTGTCCTTCCCCCATATTACTTTTGCACCTGCAACTAGGTTTTCATCCTCAAGATCAATAAGAAGCCACTGTGGAGTATCAAAACTATTTGCCTGCCACATCGTTTTCAGATCTTGATTAATAGCCATAAGTGGCTCATTTCCTTCTGAAAAACTACTTGCATACGCTATTTTATTGCATGCTATATTTTCATTTTGGATATTTTGTGTAGACAGTGTATGAACCTTTTTCGCCCCAAAAATTTGCAAATCAACAATTCCAGCATTCATAAATGGGCTTGAAAAATGAATTCGTATATATCTTGCATTTGATGCGAAATATTCATACATTATTAGATTGCTAGAATCTACATCGAGCCGATTCACCAAAGTGATCCAGTCTCTTTTATTATTACTGACTTCCATTTTATATTCTTTCGGATATCCCTCTGAATTCCAAATCAGCTTTGAACCTGTAACATTGAGGCTTTCTCCTAAATCTAGCAATAACGATGGTTGCTGATCTATTTTACAAGGTTTCCAACAACTCTTTGGGTTTCCATCGTTTAGATTATTGACATTGTAATCAGCATCCTCACTGCTTCCCACTATAGAATAAGGTAATGCTAAATGATTATTTTTGATTATATTCATTTCATCGCTAGTAATTTTCGGTACAAACTCCCCGTGATAGGGAACATTTGTTATACTAGCACTCCCTTGTTCTAAACCAGGTGATGTAGCTGTTAGTGTTATCTCACCTGCCATTGAGGTTGAACGGATTAATGCAGGAGCTATTCCAGCTTCCGCCATAACGGGATTGGCCTTCGTCCGTTCCTCTGCATTTCCAATCAGAATACCAGGCCCTGATAAATGTAAGGATATAGATTGATTTGCTGTTGGCACAATGTTTCCAAATTTATCTCTTATGGTTATATAGGCCATTACCATATCAGAACTATTAGCGATAAAATCCTCCATTTCATTTATTTGGAATTCCACGCATAAATGAGTTGCTTCACTAGGTGTTGTAACCGTATTCGATATTACTACTTTGTCATTAATTAAACCCTCTGCCTTTAACACCCCGGGCTCCCAAGGAACTTCTGGAAAGATAATAATTGGATGAGCTATATATTCTACCTTTTCAGGACTTCTTGTATCCACAAGCTTTTCGTTTACATATAAATTAACTTTTTCAGTATTTGTATATACATGTACATCTTTTGGTGAAGATTTAGTCCAATAATTTGCTATAAATAGTGTCGGTCCGTTATTTTCTTCTGGGGGACACTGACTTTGAAACCAATAATAATTGAACTTAGGATATCGATCACGGTCTACGATACCAGAATAAGAAATTTCTCTTTCAGAACCTCGATTATAATCATTATAGCTCCAAAGTGCATATCCAGAAATCCGTGGATTTGCATTTAAACCCGACCAATCCCAATAACCATCTTCTTCATTTGCATCTTTCCACTTATTCCCCTTTAAAGAGTTTTGACGATGGTAACTAGAATTTGCAAGGCCGCTCTCCCCATGTTTTCTCGCAGAACGTTCTCCATCCTGAAGATTATGATTAGCATCGCCCCATTCTCTAGTAATTAAAGGCTTTGTCTCGCTATAAGCTTCTTTATAAACTACATCAAATTGGTCTCCAAAAGGGGCTCCAAAGTCGGAAGTGGCAAACGCCTGATTTGTAGGAAACTCTTCATGAACAATTTTATAGGCTTCCTTCGCAAATTCTTCAGGATACCATGTTTCATTTAAAATAGGCTCCCATAGAATAACGGAAGGATTATTCCTAAATAGTCTAATCATTTCTCGTGTCATTTGAAAAGAACGTTCGGAAAACTCACCTTTAGGCGTATAATACTGCCATCCAGGGGTAGGTACAATCGTCGCAATCCCTAGCTCATCACAAGCATTCATGAATGCCTGATTATGTGGGTAGTGACCTGTACGAATAAAATTAAATCCAGCCTCTTTTATTTTTTTTACGTCGCGGTATAGCATAGAATCCGAAACAGCATTACCTACATATAGATAATCCTCATGGGAATTTACTCCATTTAATAAAACCTTCTCATCATTGATGAAGAAACCTCTATCTGTGGTAAATTCAATTTTCCTAATTCCAATCCGAGTTTGATAGTCATCAACAACTTGATTACCTGTTTTTACTTTGATGTTAAGGGTATACAAGTTTGGATTACGCATACTCCATAATTTAGGCAAGTTCACATTTACCTTTTGTATAAAGGTATGATCTGAATTGGCTTCTATTTCTATTGGTACACTTTCTTCAGATGCCACAATTTTATTCTCTTCTTCGTCTATAATCATTGTTTCTACGCTTACATTTTTCATCATTTTAAAATCGTTTTGAATATTACTTTGAACTCGAACCACTGCTTTGTCAGTTCCTACTTCAGGGTACGTTATAAATACACCACCATCTGCAATTTTATTTGCATGAATTGCATCTGTAATGTATACATTCTCCGTTATTATCATTTCGACACTTCTGTATAATCCACCAAAATAAACAAAATCCAACTCTTTTTGTGGTTTTCCTGGCGGTGTTTGCCAATCATCATTGGTATCCACTTTAATCGAAATTACATTGTTTTCTCCAAATACAACAGATTTCGTAATATCAACAGTAAATGGAAGATACCCACCTTGATGTGTACAAAGAAGTTGACCATTCATCCAAACCTCTGAATTAATCATGACACCTTGAAAACGTATAAATATTTTTTTTCCCATATATTTTGGTGCTAAAGTAAAATATCTGCGATAAAAACTAATCCCCTGATAGCTTGGTGAATCTACCCATTCTTTAGGTTCTAGTTGAACCGTATGCGGTAAAGCAACTCGTTCCCAATTTCTATCATCGCATTCTAAATTCAAAGCACTCTCAAACTCACCTTTATGAAATAACCATTCCGTATTAAAGTTTAATACTTCTCTAATTTTTCTCTGTTTCAAAACGTATTACTCCATTTTCCCATTTAAAAATGTAAAATTTTTTTCAATGCTATTAATTGCTTTTATACTACCCAGAGTATTTGAAATTGTGCGATTCTCATGACCTTTTCAGCAAAATGATTGATTTTCCCCATCATTCTATTACTTTCCAACTATCATTCTCCTTTTCTTAAGGATAGAAATTTATACAATCGTTATGCTTGGATCTTGACTGATTTCTACCACTTTTCCACCGGAGCGGATGGATTCAGTTGCTGCACAGCCAACTGCAACGCTCATTCTTCCTGCAATTGGTGAAGTTAAAGGCTGTTTATTGTACAACACGAGATTAACAAAATCATTCGTGATTTTCGGATCGGCGCCGCCATGACTGCCCTGTTCTTTTTTCATGTCATAGGTAATATCGCTAAATTCGTTCCAGGAGTTGGATTTTCTTGTCTTGACGTATACCTTATCATTTACATCATCATTTTCAACTCTGCCTTTTGTCCCAATAAAGGTATAGTTCCTAGAATACTCTGGCGTAAAATGACATTGTAAGTACGATGCTTTAATACCGCCTTCTAACTCCATGATTAGCATATTATTATCCTCAACATCGATTTCTTCACGGAAAGCACATTGTGTTAACGTATGTAGACTAGCTTCCGGGCATGTATCTTTTAATTCACAAGCTGGGCAGGTTAAGTGATTAGGTTTATCCCCTCCGTAATAGTCTAGGCTCCCAAAAGCAGAAACTCGTTTTGTATATTTTCCTGTAATCCAATGGATGACGTCGAGATCATGGGAACCCTTTTGCAGCAATAGTGAAGTAGTGTTTTTTGCGGTTCCATGCCAGTCATGATAGTAGTAATAGCCTCCTAATCCGACAAAATGCCTTACCCAAACGGCTTTAATATCACCAATCACACCCGAGTCGATAATCTCTTTCATCGTCTGATACATGCTCATATATCGCATATTGAAACCAACCATTAAATGTTTTCCTGATTTTTCTGCTTGTTCGATAATCCGATCGCAGCCTTCTACTGTGATTGCTAACGGCTTTTCACAATAGACATGCTTTCCTGCTTGAAGGGCTGCGATGGCATGCTCCTCATGCAAATAATCGGGCGAAAGAATAGCCACTGCGTCAACATCCTTACGGGCTAAAAGCTCTTTATAATCTGTAGTAATGTAGGCATGTTCATTAATTTTTTCTTGAAATGTCTTCAATCTTTCCAGTGAAACATCGGCAGCTGCGACAACCACCGATTTCCCGCCAGGATTGTGCCAGTACTTCGCGATTCCGCTTCGAAGTCCTGCACCGATGATACCAATTCTTACAGTTTCCATTTGTAATTCACTCCTATTTTAGATTTGAATCTTTTACTGGTTAACTTTAGGAAATATACATTGCGGATTCAACTTTAACTTCATTGCTCCATTCACTATACCCTGCAAAGTTGCTAGCTCTTACCTTTACAGTATGACTAGAGCGTGGTACTAGACCTAACTGCGAAAATTCACTAGTAACATTACTTATTACTCTGTCATCAAACATAATGTCGTAATGCAGTGCTCCTGGTGAATTGTCCCATTTTATATTTAGAATGGACTCGCTTTTGCTCACAATAGTCAAATTTTCCGGAACAGAAGGTATCTGAGGAAATTCTCCCGAACCAAACATAATCCAGTTAAGTTTACACATATTTTGACTTGCACCATTAAACACAAGATATACTTTTTGCTTTCCAGTAACTTGTTTTGCAAGGTCACTCTTCATATTTACATACTTATTTATATCACCCGTATTGGGAATATGAAGTGTACTTATTAATTCACCATCCATGTGATCAATTCTTACCTCAATCGTTCCTCCGGTTAATGAACTTGCTACTCTTGCATTGAACCATGCCGCATCGCCGGCACCAAAATCGACTTGATCATATTGCAACCAATCTCCGTCTTTTAGATTCGATATACATAGATCATATTCACGGTTTGGATCATCGCTTATCCATTCTGTTTTTGGGTTTATTTGGAGTTCCTTATCCGAAACAAACGTTTGATCATCGTAGCGTGCAGCATCGATTCTTCTATTTATCCCAAATAGATTGCCTTGATTTTCTGAGGTTGTCAGTTCAAAGGAATCTACATCTACATATCCGCCAAGCTTTATTGTTGCATAGTTAAAAATTCCAAATCTCATTCCGACGTAGGTACCGTAATGCATATCGTATCTTCCACCAAGCTGTGTAAAACGGATACCGTCTAAACTATATGAAAACTCCATTCTATATTCGTGCCTTGGAGTCTCTGCTCTTAACCATACGTCCTTAATACCTGCAGACAAATTCACGGATACATGTTCAGTCGTATTATCATTAATAACGATAGATTTATGGCCCTCTTCATTTTTGATCCCAATAAAGGTAAAATCTCTTTGCATTAAGCATAGACCAGTCGTATCACCATCGGCCACATGGCTCACATCTAACTTAACAGTTCCAATACAGTCTGGGCCAACTACCCTCTGCGTAAGCGTATTTCGCGCATAGGTTAAGTTATCCGTTACACTTGAAGTCTTAAGTCTAATATATCCTGGTCTTTCTTCAAGACTCCATTTACTGTTATCCGGATTGTGATTCCATTGCCACTGTAACCCTAACTTATTCGTGATAAAGTCATCAGAAGATGGAAGTGCCTTCGGTTCAATATGCTCCAGATTCGGTATATTAGGCTTTTTATATGTAACAACAGCTTTTTCGCCATCTACCAGCCCCATGTATGGCCAGCCATTCTTCCATATAACTGGCTGCAGGGTCGGTACTCTTCCAAGTTTAGATCGATCTTGGAATATGATTGCCCACCATTCCAAGGTACCGTCTTCCTGAGGAACATCGACAATCCCCCCTTGATGAATTCCATTCCCCCAGAAATTCATAAAGCTTGCCATAATATCCTCGACTTCATAAGGCCCGTTCGCTAAATCTTTGGTTCGAACCGCCACTTCTTTTTTTGAACCATGCTTCCAAATCGGCGTAGTTAGAATATAGTAGGTGCCATTTATTTTATATACATGGGCTCCCTCGTTATACCCATTGTAACGATGACCCGGACATGGGTAAGAATAGATCTTTTTGCCGTTTCTTTTGGCGCCGGGTTCTCGCTTAGATATGATCGATAATTGGCCTGTTTCTTCATCCACGATCTCTAACTCGCTAAGATACAGTTCTCCTTGTCCATGGACTACATATATTTTTCCGTTATCGTCGAACAATAAGCCCGGATCATAAAGTTCATCTTCTAGTTTATAGAGTGACCAAGGCCCGCTTGCTTGATCTGCAATACTTACATATGCAGCATCTCGATTAATATTAAACATGAGGTAAAACTTTTCGTTATGATATCTTAGACTCGTTGCCCATGGACCTTCATCATAAACATCGCCGTTGATAAGGTCGTACTCGTCGCCTTCCATTCTTTCAACGGCATAACTTTCATATTCCCAATTCACCAAGTCCTTGGAGCTCATAATAGGACAGCCTGGAAAAACATGCATACTTGTTGAAGACATATAATATGTATCGCCAACTCTGATCACATCATTATCCGGATAGTCCCCCCACATGATTGGATTCGTATAGGTGCTATTTCCATTGTCGGAAATCCATCCATTTGCAGTTTCTGTAACATTTCTTTTCATTGTTCGTAGACCTCCATTTTTAGAAATCATCAATTTTTATCTAAACCGAAAACGTAATATCGAGGAAAGTGGATACAGGTCAGTTTGCTAAACATACTTTCCTCCAATTACAACAAGAAGCGTGAGAATATCACGCTCCTTCGTTCAACTCAAGTTATATCCATTATTTCTTAAAAGTCTCGTCATAGGCTTTATTGATTAGCTTCAGAGCTCGGTCAGAGCCAAGTTTTTTAACCTGTGGAATAACTTCAGAATCCCAGGTATCAATGCTTTTCTTACCGATAATCACATTTACCGAAGCTTCCTCTACATAGGTATCAATAGCCGTTTTGAGGTCGGTATATTCTTTTTTCGCATTCGTATCGCTGAATTTTGCATCAAGGACCGCCTTGCCAAATGCTTGGTTTTCTTCCAAAAATGATACCGATTTTTTCATGGCAGCACCATTTAACTCAAAAGTATTAATAGCAGTTTGATTTACAACGGTGAAAAGCTCTTGGGTATTTAGCCCCGCATTCGTGATGGAACCATTTGGTGTAGCAGGAGTTTGAAAATCCTTTAAAAATTTCACAGTACCATCGGAATTCTTTTGATAAGATTCGCCTTCGATACCAAATTGCATGGCATCGATACCTTCTGGGCTGTACATCCAATTCAGCAAATTAACCAATTCATCTTTGTATTTCGTTTGATTTGAAATCACTTTGTAGCTTTGGAAATACCCACTTAAAACAGGGGTACCAACTCTATTATTCTTGTAAGCTGGTTGAAGCATAGCCGTAAATTCAAAGCCCTGTGGAATTTTGCTTCCCATTTGTTGAACAATCTCGTCGCCAACTTGCGGGTAGTCAATGGTAACAAAACCTTTGTTTGTAGCTAAGAGTTCATTCCATTCTTCATCTGAAATCGTAGCAAAGTTGGGATTTAATAAGCCTTCGGAATACAATTTATTCAAGTAAACCAACGTATCCTTGTAGGCTTGGCTTGTTGGACCGAATAGATACTTTTCTTTTTCTGGGTCAAGATAGAAAGTGCTACTCGTTCCTCTATAGTAAGCTTGGTTGCCTATTAGGTGACCCGAGCCCCATCTTACAAAATAGGGATAAGAATCTGGGTAAAGTTTCTTTAGTTGAACTAAGGTCTTGTATAAATCGTCAAACGTTTCGAACTTCGTGGATAGATTGTTTTTTGCAAAAATATCAGTCCTACCCAACATAACTTCGTCGGCACGATATGGCACATCATAAATTCTTGGGAAGCCATAATATTTGCCGTTAGGCGAACGAGTCAGATCCATGGCAGGTGAATATTTTTCCAACATCGCTTTGTAATGATCAAGCTTCCCTGCTTCCATATAAGGCGTTAAATCTAAGAATGCTCCTTGTGGACCATAACGGTCCGCTTCACTACTTGATAACGTAATCAAATCGGGTAGTGATCCAGATGCTAACGTGGTACTCAATTTTTGTGTATAGTCTGCACGAGCTACGCTAACGGGTTTGATTTTAATATTTGTGTACTTTTGAATGGTCTTAAAAATTTCCTCGTCGCCAGTGTATGGGGTATTAGCACTAAAAAACCAAGAAACTTCAATGGGCTTTTCGCTAATTTTTTGTCCGGCGGCATTCTTGTCTGATTTCTGTGACGTTGTTGTTTTGGCAGGTTCCTTGCTACACGCTGTAACTAACAACATCATGGTAGCTACAAATAAGATCAATAATCTTTTCATGATAAATCTCTCCTCGTATATTAGTAGTCTACTTAATTTCCAATTCTTTATTTTTTAGTGCTTGACATATTACCACTGGCTTATTAATAAATTTTATAAATTATCCTTTTATTGAGCCGATCATCATACCCTTGACAATGTACTTTTGTATAAAAGGATAACTACACATAATAGGAAGGGTAGTGATGACAATGGATGCCATTTTTAAAGATTCCGTTGCCGAGTGATTTAATTGAGAATAAGCGTCTTTTTCGGCTGGATTAAAGCTTGCAGATACCAGAATATTTCTTAAAATCATCTGCAAAGGGTATTTATCAATGTCATTTAAGTAAAGCAACGCATTGAAATATCCATTCCAAATGCCAACAGCTGTAAATAAGCCGATGGTTGCCAGGATTGGCTTAGAGAGTGGCAAAATGACTTTTACTAATATTTGAAAATCCGTGGCCCCATCAATGTAAGCAGATTCACTTAGGCTTTCCGGTATATTCCTAAAGAAGGATCTCATGAGAATAATGTTAAATGCGGACAATGCCCCCGGAAGAACCATAACCCAAATGGTGTCTAACATATGCAGGGACTTATAAGCCAAATAGGTTGGAATCATACCGCCACCAAAAAACATGGTTATAAGGTACACCTTGGAGAAAAATGGACGCATTTGAAACTTATCCTTGGAAAGTGGATATGCAGTTATGGCTGTGAAAAACAAGGTGAAAGACGTTCCCAGCGCAGTATACACAATTGTGTTTTTATATGCAGTAAAAAAAATAGGATGGTCTATCATGGTCTTGAATGCACCTAGGTCAAAACCTTTTGGAAAAAAGGTAACTTTCCCCGCAATTACTTCTGCGGGATCGCTAATAGATACAGACACAACGTATACAAAGGGATAGAGCATAACTAGTACAAGAATAGCCAAAATGATGTACACGAAGGAAAGAAAGACGCGATCTCCCATTGGTTCTTTGATTTTGTTAGGATTCTTTTTCATGACATCACCATAAACTTTCCTTTAAAAATTTTCTGGATAAATAGTTTGCTCCAAATACAAAAACAATGGAAACCAAACTGTTAAACAACCCAATAGCACTTGAAAATCCATAATCTTGGTCGATAATACCTTTACGGTAAACATAGGTAGAAATAACATCGGCAACATCATAGGTAGCAGGGCTATACATTAACAGAATTTTATCGAACCCAACGCTGATAATACCACCAATGGCTAAGATTAACAAAACAATGATGGTTGGGCGGAGTGCGGGAAGGGTGATGTAAAAAATCTGTTTAAACTTAGAACAGCCATCCATCTTAGCCGCTTCATACATTTCTGGGTCAATCCCTGTAATGGCCGCCAAGTAGAGTATGCTGGCATAACCAATTTCCTGCCAAATACCTGAGCCAACATACAAGCTTCTAAAGTATCCGGATTCGTTAAAAAATTGGATCGGGTCAACACCGAAATTTGCTAACAATCCATTTACAATACCAGTATCGCCAAAAATGGTTTTCATAATGCCCACAATGACAACAACCGAAACAAAGTAAGGTAAATACGTAGCGGTTTGAACAAATCTCTTCATTTTGGGATGCACCACTTCGTTAATCAACAAAGCCAGAATAATGGGTGCGGGAAAAGCCCACAACAAGTTAACAGAACCAAGAACAAACGTGTTTTTTATAATTCTAAAAAAGTTGGGATCATTAAAAAAACGAATAAAGTTATCAAAGCCAATCCATTCAGAGCCACGAATTCCTAAAAACAAACTGTAATTTTGAAAAGCAGTTACGATACCGACCATGGGGTAATAAGCAAACAAGGCAATCATGATTAACCCCGGAATCGACATCAGCAATAGAAGGCGGTTATATTTCCAGTCGTAATTTAACTTAGAAATAAATGACTTTTTAGATATCTTTTCGATAGTCGTCGATTGAGTTATTTTTTCGATAGTCGTCGACAAGAGCTCACCTCATCCCCTTTTTTTGAAACGACCGAACTGTTTAGGGTCCAACCATTCGCTGCCCTCGATCCCCTTGGTCGGAAGAACTCCTTACGCGAACGAAAGCCGCCAGCCGTACCGGAACCGATCTCCATTTGTGCCAATTGCATTCCAAGACACCTCTCTTTCTTTTAAGCTCTACTAGATGTTTGCGCTTTCTTTTAAGCTCTACTAGATGTTTGCGGATTCCCGTAATGTTTCTTGCTGGAAAACCAGTACATTCATCATAGCTGCAACCTTATGGAGCAAAAATAAGCAAAACTTCAGATAAGTGCGCATTAATGCAGAATACCGATGTGCAATTCTTATTTACTTGCGCAAAAATTGAGAATTCTTTAAAATTTTCAGCCCTAAGAGCTTCTAAATAAAATAATATGTAGATAAGGTATAATTTTCCTTACAAACACAATTATCCCCCTACTCAGTTGCTGCACATCCTACCGCGACACTCATTCTTCCTGCATATGGTGTTGTTAAAGGCTGCTTATTGTTTAAGACTAGCTCGACAAATTCGTTGCATATTTTCGGATCTGCACCACCGTGACCACCTCCTTAAATTCACCCCATCTGTTCTCTGCAAAACCGTCCAAACGTTCTCCAAAATTCCAAAAAAAAACATACCGAAATTTTCTTTGATTTTCCTAAAAGGGACAAGAGGGACAGCCCATGTTCATTGAATCTTTGATGATTCACGCATAACCAATTGGAAAGGAACAAAAATCTTAACATCCAGCTTTGTTTTCTCTTCAACCCGATCAATTATCGTTTTAGCTGCCAGCTCACCTATTTCATATTTTGGAATGTCGATTGTTGTAAGTGGTGGTGATGAGTATTTGGACATCTCAAGATTATCTAAACCTACAAATGCAATATCTTCTGGAATTCTCAATTTATTTTCAACTACTGCCCTCATTGCAGCGAGTGCCATCATGTCACTTGCACAAAACATAGCTGTTGGCAGATTATGAGCACAATCCTTTAACAGCCTTGACATGCATTCATAACTAACTTCCATAGACCACTTTGTATTGGCGACCCATTCAGGAAGGATAATAAGTCCAGCTTCACTCATCGTTTTTTGATAGCCTATAAATCGTTTTTCTCCTTCTAAATTTTCGTATTTCTCACCAATACCTCCGCCAAGAAAACCTATTTTTTTATGTCCCTGTTGAATTAAATGCTCTACAGCCATTTTTCCAGCTGCTTCTCGATCAAAATCGATGAAGGATATATTTTTATCTGTATAGTGAATATCAATACTGACGACAGGCATATATTGCAAAATGTACTCCAAAGTGCTGTCATCAATTTTATCATCCAGAATTAGCCCTTCTATACCCGATTCATGTACAAACTTAAGAAGTTGAGTTTCATTCTGAAGTTCCTCTTTATATATATTTATTAAGGTATAGCCAGCATTCATAATATGGTCACTAATCCCTGCGAAAACAATTGAATAGTAAGGAGTTCTTTCAACTAAATATGGTTGGGCAACCCAACCAATTTTCATTGTTCTTGTTTTATTTTTTTGATGATGATTGGCTACTAAATTTCTAGCATCCTGATTCGGTACGTACCCCAGCTCTTTTACTGCTTCCCAGATCTTTCTTTTCGTTTCCGGTTTCACAGCTCGGGTTGGATCATTTTGAATCACTCTAGAAACTGTAGAAATAGAAACACCAACATATTCAGCAATATCTTTAAGTCTAATCACTAGTAAATCTCCTTTTAAGTATTAACTTGATCTTTCTTTACTAGGACATCAAAAATAGAAAGAAAATAATAATTATTTTTTAGTGTAATTCCATTTTTTTACAGATGAGTTTCATTTATATTGTCGGGTTGTAGGTACAAGTTGAAAAATTGAATTACCACCGCTGGTTTTAATTTAATTGTCTGATTTGTACAAAGAATTCCGATTAATTAGAATATACATTACGTTTAATAACCTGTCAACCCATTGCATATGGCGAGGGCACTGAAGAGCTAAGAGTTTTTCACAGTTATACAATTGGCTTATCAAAAAAGACGACTTTTATTCCATGCTTTAGAATAAAAGTCGTCTTTTTTTAATTTTAACCCGGGATTATTCCGTTTTTTAATCAATCAGTTTCAATATTCTTTTCAAATTTACTGTAAATATCGCCATAGCACCTTGCAATTCCATGCCAATTAAACCCAAGGATTTTGCAACATCGTACCCGTGTCTGTGTTTTAATTCGCTATTTTTAGCCTCTATTTTGTACCGTTCTTTTGAATTTTCTATGAAAAAATCACTTTCTTGAAATTTCTCCTGTTCGGTATGTACATGTGATTTTATAGTTACTGAGTAAGTCTTACTTTTAGCACCTACCTTATAACATCCCTCTTTAAAAGGCACTCATGGCAATGTGCGTTTTATATCCAAAAAATGATGAATCAGCAGTTTTATGACCTACTTTTGCATCCTTATCTTCATAAATCTGTAAATGTTCGATATCATCGGCGACTGCTTCTTTAAGAAGATTTAACTGTTCCATTACCTTTGGATATTGGGCAAGGTTATCTGCGTTTTAATTACATCAATGAGATTCTGGCAATAATCTATTTCATCTTCTAAAACATCAACTGTGTTTTTGGCTGGGAACTTATCTTTCATAGATTCATCTATCTTATAAACGGCTTTTCTCAGCTTTTTGGAACGGTCCATGAGAATTTCTCTAGGCGATTTCTGATTGTAGCGAGCTTTTGTATGAGTGGCATCCACAATAATGGATTTAGTTTTTATGATTTCCTTTTCGATGGCAATCCCAACGGTTTTATTGATAAGCATGTCCAATAGGTTTACATCTTTTAACCGAAGTTTTCGGAACTTCGTAAGAGAGCTTGATTCAATCACTGCCTCTTCTGGTGCAATATTTAGAAAATACTTAAATGACATGTCATATTTCGAACGCTCAACCACATCGACATCAGACAAGTCATAGATAGACTTCAACAATAAATATTTGAACATACGAATAGGGTCGGTGGCATTTCGACCGTTATCAAGGCAATATTTATCTTTAAGCTCATCAAAAACAAAAGAGAAGTCGATTAGTTCGTTAATTTTACGCAACAGATTATCCTTTGGAACAACTAAATCATAAATAGCCATAAATGGACTGAAAATCATTGATAGTTGATTTTGAATCATAGTACCCACCCGTTTAAAATTGATTCTATAATTATACAGCAAAAAAGGTATAATTCCCTCAGATTATGAGGTATTATACCTTTTTTACTTTAAAGGGACTTTTTCAGTGCCCTCGCATATGGCAAGGGGGATTCTTATTAAAACTGGAGTGTGACTTTTTGATCCTTGCAAACTTTCAGGGACAGATAACCCTCGGTCGGTTCAAGGGTCCGGTCTTCCTTTCCTTCTTCACGGACAATTGCCGATTTATCGGATTTCATTCGAAACGTATTGTCGACACGGCAAGCGAAGTCAAGCTGACTGACTTGCATACGCTCCCATGTAAGAGAAATTTCAAACCCTCCACGGACGCGAACGCCGGATAGCGCCCCGCTCTGCCAAGCGGATGGAATTGCAGGCAATAATTCGACATACCCTCTGTGGGATTGAACAATCATCTCTGCAATGCCCGCCGTATAGCCGAAATTTCCGTCAATTTGAAAAGGAGGATGGGAACCAAGTAGATTAGGAGATATGCCGCTGCCTTTTCCCCCATATGCTGTAACGACGTTAAAAATACGCCGAAGCAGCAGAAAAGCGCGTTCCCCATCCTTCAAACGAGCCCATAAACAAACCTTCCACCCGAGACTCCAGCCTGATCCGGCATCGCCGCGTCTGATCAACGTTAGCCGGACGGCATCCAGCATCACATCCTCCGTCAGTTGATTTCCTGGATACGCGCCGTAAAGGTGTGACACATGACGATGATCCTGATATTCATCCTCGTAATCAATGAGCCATTCTTGCAGCTGGCCGTATTTCCCTATTTGCATCGGATGAAGACGTGCCTTGGCTGCAGCCATATGCTTCACCCATTCATCTTCAACTCCAAGAATGTCAACCATGTTCAAACAATTCTCAAATAAGTCGCCGATAAGTTGGAGATCCATCGTCGCACCTTGTGAAACCGCTCCCAGCTGACCGTCATTCGAATAAAAATGGTGCTCCGGCGATGTCGAAGGCGATGTAATCAGATATCCACTTTCATCCTCCACGAGCCAATCCAAGCAAAATTCAGCCGCGCCTTTCATAATTTGATACGCTTCTTCTGCAAGAAATTGTTTATCCTGCGTGTACTCGTAATGCTCCCATAAGTGGCGGCACAGCCAAACCCCGGACATCGGCCAGAATGCCCAGGCCGGATCTCCGTGCCGCTCGGCGCCTACAGGCTGTGCATGTCTCCATAAATCCGAATTGTGATGCGCCGCCCAGCCATTTAGCCCATACCGCTCCTTGACCATTTTCCTGCCGTTTACCGAAAGCTCCTGAATCGCCTTCAGCAGCGGACGGTGGCATTCGGATAAATTCGTCACTTCCGCAGGCCAATAATTCATTTCCGTATTAATATTCAGCGTATAATTGCATCCCCAAGGCGGCCGCACCATATCGTTCCATATCCCCTGCAGGTTGGTCGGCTGAGTCCCTTCCCGGGAAGAGGCGATCAGCAAGTAGCGTCCGAAATGAAACAACAAGGCAACCATTGCTGGGTCGTTAGCACCATATTTCTGCATCCGCTTATCGGTATCAAGCATTTCGTCCTCCAGGGCACCATCCTCTAGAGTAAAATCGACTCGATCAAACAGCTCCCGATAATCGCGTATATGCTCCTCTTTCAATTGATCGTAAGAAATTTCCATCGCTTTCGAAAGTATTGACTCATTATGTCGGGCCAATAGGCCAAAATCGGTGCCTGGCAATTGATCGTAGCCGTTGAAGGACGTCGCGGCCGCAAAGTAAAGAACAACTTTCGTAGCGTCTTGAACACATAACTTGCCATTCCGATATACAACTTGGCCATCTTCGATCGAAGCACCCAATCTTCCCTCAAAATGAATCGATTTCGTATTGCCGAAATCTCCGTATACAATCGGCTGCAAATCCTCCTCATAATAACCCGGTGCACAGTATTCGGGACAAATCCCTTGCAAACACAATGCATGATCGTCCTGCAGCGCATAGGATTTATGCAGACTGTCCAAGGTTACCTCGAAGTTAAGCTGCATGGGAATGGAACTTGTCAGCCGTATTGCGAGCACCTGATGAGGGCTTGAAATAAAAGCCTCGCGCGTATATTCGACCGGGCCAATCGTGTACGTTACCGAAGAAAGAGCGCGTTCCAGGTCCAGCGACCGTTTATACCGCTGGCCTTCCTCGCCGTGCATAAAGCGTATTCCCAAGTTCCCAAGAGGCATATACACTTGCGCATAAGGGCCGAACATATTTTTCGTTTCCTCGTCTGCCTCGCCATATTTATGCTCGCGAAGCAGCTGCCTCACTTTCTGCAGCGATTCCCGATCGTCATGCGGCTTATATCGACTTGGGGGACCAGACCACAGCGTATCTTCGTTCAGCTGAAAACGCTCCTCCCCCACGCCTCCAAAATGCATAGCACCTATTCTTCCGTTGCCAAGCGGCAATGCCTCCGTCCAGTGCAACGCAGGCTTGCTGTATAATAAACTTTTCATATCGTTCCCCTCCCTGAGACTGGCCCCAGAATCCTTATTAACGGTTCTGTGGCCAGCATAACTACTCATCCGGAATTTATTGCTTTTTGGACATCTTCGCGTCGTATGCTCTTTGATAGATTTCCAGATAGCGCTTCAAATTCATGCCGTCTAACGTTTGGATATAAGAATCCCAATCTTTATCGAGACTTGCGTCTCCCGTCACAAACCGGGCAATCATTTCTTTAACAAAGTCTCCGATCGTTTTCTCCAAATCAGCAAGCTCGGATGCCTGTTCGTTCGTCATATAAAGTTCAGGAATGATCGACGCCGCATCCTGCTTATATTTTTCGTAATTTTCAATTGTCTCTTTATACAAAACGATTTCAAGCGACGGTTTTGTCGGATCCGTGGCTGTTCCGAGTCGCAGCTCGTTCGTGCGCAATGTCGGAGCAAGCTGCTTCCAGCTGTCGTTTTGTACGGCAGCCTCATTCGGGTTAGGGAGGACTTCCCATATTGCCTTTTTGCCGTTAACTCCGATTTCGGATTCATTCGCCCAAGTCCATCGCTTTTCTTTCTCCCCATAAATGGAAGTGAGGGTCATCTCCGTGTTATATAACAAGTCGGCCAGGCGGAATGCAACTTCCGGGTGTTTACATGATTTCGTGATCAGGTAAAAGCCGCCTTTGACACTTTGAGCAACTGGAGCAACTTGAACACCCCCAGGACCTTTTAGAGGCGGAACCGTAACGTAATCAAGCCATCTTCCACTTTTTCCACCCACCTTCGTAAAGCCTGGAACTAATCCCGATCCAGCGCCGACCAGTTCGGCTTCTGGAGTTCACCGATTTGTTCAAGGACCGTTCCTGAGATCGAGTATTTTTCTAATGAAGGTTTTAAATCTTCTGGAAGAAAATCTTGATAAAGAATACCCATATCTTTTGTAAGCCAGTCGTAATCTCCTCGCTCCAGCTTCCAAAAGTGTTGGTGTGAATCAATGATTTTGATACCTATCCCTCCTAACTGGTAATTTGATTGTTATCGATAACATTAAAATAACAAATCAATTTTTAATTGTCAATATATTTAGTAAATTAGATAGATTCACAGAAAAAGACAGATGGGCTCCCATCTGTCTTTTTTATGCAGGCGTATTATTGAACCGATTTCCCGATTCTTTCTGTGGTATTAAGTTTTTAAATTTAAGATCAGCAATCCAGTAAATCAGATAAGCAGAAACACTGAAAAAGAAAAAGAAAATTAAAAAGGAAAAGCGTAATGAAAGAATGGTCCATGCACTAAGAATAATCATACAAAAAATCGATAAATGAATTTTGTATAAACCTACTTTAAAACTATTAAGACACAAGTACTTAAAGGACGTGACCATATTAACCATCAGTGGATAAATGCTTAAAAAAGATAGAACAAATAAAAAACTGACCAATAGGATTAC
>NZ_BAWM01000046.1:0-45462 GCF_000759675.1 Neobacillus niacini
TCATTCTATTTATAGAGGTTATGAAATCCTGCGAATAAGTGAGCATTCAAGAGATATTCGTATCAAACTGAGGGAGTTGAAGAATGACTTAAAAAAGCATCGGCTTTATAACTGATGCTTTTTCAACTTTATGATATGGAATTTGCAATTTCCACTAATATCTTGGGTGTAACTTTACCAGATATTCAACAGCCATATTCTATTGGAATCCATTTCTTCTTTTCCACTAACCTTGTAACTAGCAAGGCACAAACATAGTAAGCAATAATTTCTATAAAATTCCTTCTAAAGCTACCGCTTAACTGAGCATAGATGAGTCGTTTCATTCTTTTTATGACCAATTAAACTTTGTATAAACTTCTCATTCTTTATCTCATCCGCCATAAAGCGTATAAGCGATCCCAGTACCTCATAAACATCAATTCTCATAGTTTCTTTAAATCATCATTTAATTTCCGTGCTTGATTTTTGAAGTAAAGATAAAATGCAACCCAAAAGATCGTATAGACGACAATGGAAATTAAGAGTGTTAACAAAATGTTGGTAATATTAAATGGGATCCAGCCAATCGTGAGTGCCAAGATGAGGTATAGGATTATGATGGTTAAAAAATGGAGAATCGTCTGCTGCGATAGTTTCAAATTCCTGTTTTCAAAGTATAAGGGACTGACTGTAAAAAACCAGCCACAAAGAGCGGAACCGATGGAGTTTTTCAAAAATAATGGTCCATCTATCATTTCGAAGCCACCGAAAAGGATATATAAATTGGTGAATAAAACCGCAATAAAGCATCCGAAGAAAATACCAATAAAACTGCGGATTATAAATGTTTTCATTCTACTTTCCTCCTGTTCAATTTTAGAGCTTCTTTAATCGCAGGGACATAGGTGCGAGACACATATTCTTTCTTTCCTGATTTGAAGTAAACGCAGAGTGTACCATTAAATGATGCTTCAAATCGGCTTAATTGATTTAAATTGGCGATAACCGATTTAGACAGGCGGATAAATTTTTTATAAGGGAGCAGGGCCTCGAGCTCATATAACTTCTCTTTTAAAATAAAAGAATCTATTTCCGTTACGGCGATAATATGATCGTTTTCAGTATGAAAATAGTGGATGTCATCCGGTTTAAGAATATGTTGCATTTCTCCCTTTTTTCCAATCAGGAATTGTTGCTCTCTACCATAGATGAAGTCAATTAATTCCTGTATATGTTCATCCAACTCAGGTCCTTCGATGGTAACTCTTGTTTCTTTAAGTGATTTGTCAATATTAAGGAAAAGTTTCAAATTTCAGACACCTCTTTTCACCTAAAAGTATAATCGTTTCTGCTCTCGATGTCTGTCAATATCTGTTCTTATAATTCCCTCCTCTCATTGACTTTCTAATCAAATTGTATGATGAAATTCCTTTCAAGTCTGCATTATTCCAGTAAGTGGAATAAAAGTGAAGGGTAACTTGTGGAAAATAGTTGGTGACTTACATAAAAGGAATCCCTTAACGAAAACAACAATTTGTTTAGTTATAAAGAAAGGCATAAACCTTCAACTGTGAGAGAGGAATGGTTACAGTATTTTTGATGAGAACTATTCATTACTTTGTGAAGTATTGTACTTAAAGTAACGGGTGCATTACTTTAACATCAGGCTGCCATTATGGTGGCTTTTTCTTTTGTACTGTATGCAGGATAGTTTAATAAGGCGTTGAATATTTAATTAGTGCAATTTATTATGATGGGATAATAAGGGGGAATTGGTGAATGGCTATAGTTCGATTTATAAAGGAAGAGGACAAACACAGATATTATAGATTGGCGAGAAGGAAACCCCCAAGGTTTTCAAACTCTTTTTTGTAGTAAAGTATGCCGCGGTTGAGATGGATCCCCTTACAGATGCATTGACCTATGCACCTAATCTAGCTCGATTCCTTCCGTTAGTGCAACTTCATATAAATGAAGATCCTGAACGGATGAGACGTATTCAATGTGCATTGACAAAGTTGACGAATCCAGGTACTGACGATACGTACTTTCAAAGGGGCTCACTTAGTCAAATCTCCGGCGGTCTGAAAGGTTTGACTGATGAACAGATTCTTACTATCGCTAGAAATATTATGCACTCCCTTCGAAGAGATATTGCAAATAATAACCCTAATGGGTTTCTAGTACCGAACGACGTAGTGATACAAAATCTTCTTCGCTGGGAAGAGAATGTCCGGCATACTAAGAACAAATTAGTAGAAAGAATAGCGGTGGAAGGAGCAGCTGCAGGCCAAGTGCATAAGTCTGTAGCACGGTACATTTCACGGAATGAGGACAATGCAAATAGTATTTTGAGTTGTTTCAAGGGTACTTGATAGAAAAATCGAAGCAGTACGTACATGTTATTTTATGGTTATGGGGTCAGTCTCCCGCTAAAAATACTGGGGTGGGGGACTGTCTTCATTTTGGCGAATGAACGACTGTCACCACCTAATAAATTTATTAGGTGGTGACAGAAACCTATTATGATATTCATTTTTTCTTAGGTTGAATCATATACGAAAAGCAATTTTTACAGGTGAATGATATCCATATAGACGATACGTTGATAAGTTTCCGTTGGTTGTGCACCGTAAAATACATCCATTTCTTTAACAACCAGTCGGAATGGATATCCTCGATTTTCCTCTGGAATAGCTACTTGGCCTTCCCATATGACCACACCATTTGCATCAGGGGGGCCTGGGTGGAGCACGATTTCATCAAAGTTCGGCACGTCCTCCCACCCGATGGTCTCATCTACCATCTCCGCCAGTTGTCGTTGCAGTTGGATATTCATCAAACTCGTAGCAGATTCTACCGTGTTGATTGGTACGTTTTGGTTCTTTTTCGAATAAGTTACACCGCTTACGGAGACATTGTAGGCGCCGGGATGATTTGGATCCCGTGTTACGGTTAAAGAACGATCCGGTGACGTTTGAACGATGTCGGCAAGCACTACGGGTGAGATGCGTAAATCTTCAGGAACTGGATTTGTTAAGATCAACGATTTTGGCTGGAATCGGACAAGGGCTAGGCGGATAAATGGGTAGTAGGCATTGCCGGTATCAAGTTCTAGGTCACAATACCTCATCTTGCGTTCACGATCCCAATCGACGTCGAAGCAAACGACCTTTACAGCTTGATTTGGGAGTTCAAACAAAGGAGCATCATAAACCCCTTTATAATTCTTAAAATCTGCTATGGTCGGCAGTGGAAGTCCGGGTGATTCACGGATTGGGTCTTGCCCCCAAAAAGTCAAATAACTGTAAATTTCTTCCATTAGATTGGGTACTTTATTTTCAACTAACACAACCCCCAGCATCTCACCGTCTCCGGAAGACCACCAAGTGCGGTCAAGATAAATCCGAACCCCTCCTTTTCGCACACTTGTCACTTTGCCAACATTATCATTCATTTGCTGCCAAGAAAAAGTAGGCAAGACGTATTTAACTAAAGGCTTAGAAGGCCTAGCGGTGCTAAGGATGTCTATTTCAATCTCTTTAGTGTCGCGGACAAGGCTCTCGTTTGGCATGCTTGGTGAGAAGTACTCACGGAATCGTGTTGTCGCCCTGACTTTGTAACGGACACGCCTGTACTTCGTATCGCCAAATCCATGTTTCCCTACTTTGCTTGCCAAATTGATTTGTTCCTGTATTTCCGGAGTTGCTGGTTCTTCTTTTAGCAAGGTCTCATAGATCGTTTTCGCTTCATAACTGTTGAAGACCAAGCGTGATTCATTAGGTTCCAAACGTAAGGCATTCGGGTTCCTTTTCACAATTACTTCTTTACCGTGGTCCAGCCAAATTGGTAATTCCATCACATGATCACGGAAGGGGACGGGTTCTAAGTCTGGTTCCGGTTTTGTTAGGTCATCCACTCTTTCTGACCATTCGGCAAGAATATCCACCTTGGAAGTGCTGGGGATATGAACATAGAAATTTCCATAAAGATAGGCTTCGGTGCTATTCTTCTCACGTGGTCTTATTTGCAGTAAAGGCTGTGAAGGAAAATCGAGCGGCTGCTGAACAGCGTGAACAAGACTAATCTCCCGAAAAGGGGTGAACAACCAGTTGCGGCCGGCATAGATTTCTTTTTCCAGTTTCACCAGTTCCTCATTGGTCCAATTGGCTTTGTCTTCTTTCACCCACTGCAAAAGCCCCATATCTGGAAGATTTCCTCCAAATGTAGAGCTGACGCGAATATTGGTTGTGATACTTGCCTTAGGCAGATAGATTGTCAGAACGCGGGTTCTTTCATCCCACAGAGGTACATTAGAGCCTTCAACGATACGAATGCGGAATGATTTTGCTTCATACCAAGTTTTTCCTTTTACCTCTACGAAAAAGAAATCTTCGGGATTACCACCGGGAAGCCCTTGAAACATTACCCCCGAAATCCATGGTTCCGGCAAGTAAGGAAGGATCAGTTGCTCCTCGGTATGAACAGCATAGCCATCGGTCGAAGAAGAATCAGAATTGGTGCGAATAAAGCGAACGGACGGTGATGATACATCATTGAACGATCCGGACTCACGTGCAGCCAAGTAATAGACATTCTGGATGACATGGCGAATCTGAGCCGGAGCCATGCCGCTATACTTAGCATCAATGGCTTCATCGAGCAGTCCATGCTCCTCTATCAGTTGAAGTGAGGCTTTCGGCGGTGCAACATGCCTCTCGTTAAAAGGCAGATAGATAGGGCGGGCTGCCGCATATTCTTCTGCGGTTTGGTTATAGTTGCTTCGAATCACGAGCCTCTCTAATGATTCACCTTCCGCATAGGCGGTTGTATCCGGATTATACAGGTTGCCACTTGGACTATATAGCTGTCTCGGAACAAGCTCCGGAGGATTGACGGGATCAAAACGGAGGTACTTAAGGGTACCGATCGCTGTCTGATTAAGCCCTAATGCTGCTTCAATCTTTTGTGATTCGTCCATCGCTGGTCCATTTCCTGCTAAATCAACGGTTCGGACACGGAATGTATATTCATTTCCAAACCTGAGACGAGGCAAGGTACCAGGCACGACGGAAAAGTTTGTCTCTAGTCCAAGCTTTGTCATCGCTGTGTTATTCACTTTCTGCGGCATGGTATCAGGTTGGCTAGGATTAGGCGCGCTAGCCGTACTGCTAATGCTTTTGCCGGGGCGGGGTGCTGATAAACTCCAGCCTTGCCAAGTGAAAAGGGACTCGTGAATATAAAGTTCGCTAACGGGACCCGTATTAGGAGTACTAGTGACGCTAGGCTGAATAAAACCCTCATCCATAAACTCCAAGTAATTTGCTACATTCAACAGGTAATATTGACCAAAACGCCGGTGCAAAGAATTTCGATTATGATATTGATCAATCACATCTAGTCGATACCCGCGTAAAAGATCTTCTGCATAGAGGGGATCTTCCAGTTTAGGCGGACCGGCATTTAGCATCCCATTCAATTTGTTCGAGCGGTTAAAAATATCGTTTAAATTGTTGGCATTCTTATTCCGTACAACCGAGATACCGCCGTTACGCAGAGGAGAGACACCCGCCTTTTCTTCTGTATCAATGGGTTTGTCGTTTATCCCTTTAGCCTTTTGAGCCGCAACGGTTGCGGCAAGGTTCAAGGTCTTGAGTGCAGCACCATCCACATCGACTTGAACCAATTCAATCTCCTCTTTTTTTGGAATCCAGATTCCCCCGTCAAGTTCATTTGTTTGAGAGTGGGCCGTAAATAGGGTGAGACCATTTTTCTCCTGATAATTATATGCCGTCCATGGACAATAATCTTCCGACGAGGATGTTGGACGGTTTTGAAAAGAAGACTGACCTCCATTCCCGGAAGATTGCCCGTTTTGAAAAGAAGACTGACCGTTATTTTGCTGAGTATTGAACTGAGAGAACCATTTGGGCACGATACGCATTTTAAATGTGCCGGTATTGTTATTTGTTTTTGGTATCGCATCAGCCGGAATATAAAAGTCTATCACCAGGCCTAAGCGGCGCAAAATCTCAGGATAATCACCTAAGGCTGAGAGCATTTGATGAAAGTCGATTTCTTTCTCAAAGTGAGCTTTGGCTTCAGGGCCCTCAGGCATGGCAGCAGGCTGAGCATCGGCTGGTCGATAGTGATAGAGCATCGTACGGTAATACGCATCTTGAACATCCTGATTACGAGGGTCGCCGGGAAGTCGTACGATTGGACCTTCCGGAGCCGGCGGACCCGCCGGAGGCTGTGGGCCGTTTGGACCCGGCGGAGTTGGCGGACCAACTGGGCCTGCAGGTGGTTCCGGAAGAAAAGGAAACTTAGGTATAATGGCATCTCCAGTCTTCCCTGAGATACGGCGTCTGCGGGCTGTGACTCTGGCTTCTTCAAGAGAATTATTCAACAGGGTGCTTAAGTCCTTTTCCGTTTTGATCCCACGAGCACGAAAGCGGTTGTGCAGTTCAACAAGTTCATTGATAAATCGATCTATACTCACACCGACTCCATTTGAACCTCTAGGAGGAATCATAGGTGGCAGGTCATAGCGTGATTCTTTCATAAGCTTTTGATAAAAACTCTTCGTATACTCCAATACTTTTTTCACCGGATAACTCACGATCGGCCGATTGGAATAGTCATCAAATTCATGCGGGTGAACAGGAATATCCGGCCGGAAAAGGGACTGCCATAGCGGTTGACTAGGAGGAGAGCTCACTCTGTGTGCCGGGATCACTTTCGTCTGTATTCCGTCATGCACCTCAACTGAAAATGTCGACCGTTCTGGCTGCATATGGTATGCCCAATTAAGAAAATTTGGAAAAGATGCCAATGTTGTTTCTTGTTCCGAATATAAACGCGGATTTACATAAGCTGACAGTCGCAAATAGCGGTTGTTACCATCCATTGTCATTCCATTTGGGAGAGCAATCCAAAGAAGCCTTTGATTGACCATACAAAACTCCTTTATCGTTAGTTTTATCGTAAAAAAATGAACTGTTTAGGCAAATGCCATGCAATATTTTTCCCATTCAACGGGATAGCCGCCTGGGTGGTCAGGTCCCATGATTTGGGCAAAAGTAGGATCTCCTGCTGCTCCGGCGAATCTGCGCTCCACCGTGAGGCTCACGCTTTTACTAAAAAAGGCGATCTTAACGCCAACCGTTAAAGAGGCCTGCCCCCAGACTTCCACTTTGCCATTTCCTTTCTCTCGGATAGTGAGACCCATGTAGAATTCAACAGTCACTGAAACCAAACCTAGTACACTCACATTGCCGCCACACCGCAGGTAACCTGTTAGCTTTACTTCGTTCCCGGTCATCCCGAAATAAATCCCGGCCATCACATACACACCGCCACTGGCGACTCCAAGATTAATGCTGATGTTTCCGCCAAATTCGATCGATGCCTCAATCGTTTCAATTCCCTTCGCATTGAGTGCAAGAGCAAAGAAACCTCCACCAGCAAAACCGCTTACCGAGACATTGAATGGCTTCTGACGTTCAGAGACGGCAAACCTTACACCGGCAGGCTGATCGACAAAGGGGAGAGATAGCGATGCCGAAAGATTGATATTCTGTAAGCTGAAAATACCGACACCGAAAGACGGAATCCCAAGCGTGAAGCCTGCCGTCACGCCGGTTGCTGTTACATTGACGAATGGCGGGTCGGAAAAGCCATTAGGCGGGATAATGTTTTTAAGGGTTTCAACAAACTGCAGCGGCCCCTTGAATACGAGATCAAGCCTTTCCGCGTTGACATCCATTTTCTTCCCGTTCTCAGCCGTAAACCGTAACGATGATAATCTAAGCACCAATGCATTGGCAAATTCTAAAGCAAACTCTCGTAGGGTACCAAGTATGATGTAGGTGGGAGGGCTGCCGTTGGGTGCCGTAACCATTTGTACATTGATGCTTAGCTGAGCATCGTTCGGAAAATTTGTTTCCCCTTTTAGTGTGAGAAAACTAAAGAATCCTTGTTTTAAGTCTTTAATTTTCGGCTTCCATAAATAGCGTGTTTCGATTGCATTATTTGGCAGGCGGCGATTCGTTAGCATAGGGGCTTCCAGTTTGAAATTAGGATCATTCAGTTTCTGGATTAGTTGGTCGGGTGTTAAATTTTTTTCCAATTCCTTGATTTTTAATGGATCAAAGTTTGCTACCACATCTAGAATATCCTTTAGTTCAATACCCCCTAGGAATTTGGCACCAGCAAACATATTTCTGGGGTCGAACGTGCCTATTTTTATATCTTCTAGTTTAGCAACAGGGCCGAGCGCCCGCGATAACCCTTCAATAGATGTATTGGGTGTAATGAGACCGCCGGCCTTCTCTGTAGGTAAGGATAAATCCAGGTTTTGAGCAAGCTTCACAAAAACTTCACCTTTATTAGCTGCTCGATCAAAACCATTAACTAAATAAGCACGTTCATAGTTGATAGATTTTGTTTCAAATTTCCGGCCGGTAAACTGTTCAGCGGCAGGAATGTTGACTCCTGCTGACTCAATTTGTGGAAGAAACCTAGGGTTATAGTAAGCCAATTGATTTAACACATCTTCTTTTACACCTTCAACAAGCTGTGCATTAAAAGTTACTGTGTCTGTTTCAAGTGTGGTCTTACCCTTACTGTCATTCTCGGTTTTAGCATAGGCGATTGACTGGTGGTTTAATTGCGCACGTCGTAAATCCGAAGTTGTGTTATTATAGTCAATTACTTCGTTTTTCCAAGATATTCTCTTGTTCTTATTGATTGGAATACACTTAAGAGGTCTTTCAAAGGAAACTATGTTCCCATCCCAATCTTCTGCGACCATTTTGAAGCGAAAGAACTCCTCTCTATCTTGCACCTTGACTTTAGGCCAGAAAGATTCGCTTAGGCTTGCATTTTCAATGTGTGGAGTTGTAGTAGTGGTGATTTTTATCCATTTAAAAGGCATTTCACGTCGGTCGTGGAGGTACGCTGGTGCTAGAATTTCGTAATTTTTCTCAGGCTCTCGGACTTCAATGAATGAATATTTTCGTAGGACCGCATGCGCCCCTTTCACGTTTTGCCCGTTTGGAATAACATAAGGTTCAAATCGCCGTTCAGTAATGGTTATAATCGATACTGCATGCCCCGTATCACATAGAAAGGCCTTAGTAACGGTTTTAACAAATTGGTCTCTACCTTGGGTTATAATGTGGTGCCATCCTTCTAAGTCAAATAATGGATAACCAAGAGTTATATCAAAAACCGTAGGGTAATTCCATATACCCTCAAAGTTTGCCCATGCTCCTGCAGAAGAGAGCATCAGACGTCTTATATTTATGGGACTCGGAATGTATTTAAGTGGAATATGAAGACTCTTCAATTTATCCTTCCAAGCATCTTCACTCATGCCTCCGGGAAATTTTGGCAATGTAAAATCTGTTGTCAAGCGTACAATTTGCCTAAGATGATCCTCGGTTAGGGAAGGATTTTTATCTTCGAATGGGATAGAGCGATTAGACTTAGTAATGATGTGTGTAGTGCCGCCTTCACGGTAAGAGTTTTCGTTTTCTTTTTTCTTATCTCCGAGTTGTGTATGCCATAGCACAAATCGCCCATCATGTCCCTCAGGTCGAATGATATTATACCAGACACCAGATTCGACAGGAGAAAGATAGAGCCCTGTCGGGATTTCCAGTGCAGTCTTCCCTTCAAAAATCTTCGGGTCAGGTAGGGAATCTGGCAATGGGGAATCTGGTAGTTTTGGCACAACAGGTTTGTAATCCTTCCAGTTAAGCAGAGTTTCAAGCGTGAGCGGCCAGCTTTCTTGATAGTTTGGAAGCTCGAACACTAGGCGGCTTGGTCCGGAAAGCATGGCTTTGATTGGACTTACAAAAGGTTCACTTTCTTTAAAGACTTCTTCTACAATATGCTGTGGGGGAAAGTGAACAATTAATAGTACTGGTTTAAATGCATTACTCCGGACAAGGCGGAGCGGAAATCCTTTAGTGTGTACGTTTACTAGTTCAAAGACTAGGTCCAGGAAGTCTTCTTTACGTGAAGCTCGGATAAATAGATTATTATCAGACACAAATTTCTCTCCCTTCTTAATGAAAAAAAGGATTAGCATGTCATTCTAGCAGCTAGCTTAAATAAAAAAACAATATTCTTAAACAATAGTATCAAAATATGCATCGAGGAATTTTGAAAGACCAAAAATATCCAATTCACTCAAATAGTCGGATTGAATAAATTAGAGGGAACGAATGAATGGGGGTATGACCATGGATTGCTGTCTAAACAGACGTACCTTTATTACATTAACTGATGGTACCGACTTTTGGTACTATCCGGTTTTTATTGAAAGAACGATAGTTGCTGGATACCGTTGGGAGGGGCTCCGTTGAAAACAAAATAAAAAATGGACACATATATTGGATTATCTTTTAGAAAAGAAGAAAGAAATGAAACGAGACCTTTCGATAAACCATACGCAAACGCAAGAATTTTATAGGCGGTATTATCCTCCAAACCAACCGCTGTCAAATCTTTCACAATACTCGGCAATGCCATCCAATCCATACCACCACTTTGGTTTCCAGCTTAAAGCACCCTATATTGATTCCTATAATACAAATAATCGACCAGCAGGAGCTGTTGTTTCAGGTATAATAACTGCAATTGATTCTGTTGGATCAGCCGTAGAAAAGGTCCAAAACACCCTTAAGGAATTTAATAAACCACGATCAGTGGTGCTTGAAATTGATAACAACACCGACCTTACGTTTACAAAGAGTTCCGAGCAGCACGTATACGGTGATTGGGCTGCTAAGCCTCAAGACAAAATCCCACCTAAAACGGCGATGGTATTTGGTTCCCAGAGCGCGCTGGATCAAGCTCTACAAGAGGAACAGCAGGGTGGATGTGGTATACAGCACTAGGCGTGGCTATCCGTATTTACTGGGATAACCCATTTTGGGGAACTAAAAAATGTGATGTGGAAATTTACGGAGAAGATGCTGATAAGTACTGGATTAGTAAAGAGTGTAGTAGCGGTGATATTGGTGCACATCTACGATATGAAATATACCCTCGCTAAAACAGAGAGCAAAAGGAGGGTGCCCTTGACTCACTAGTATTGGGTCCCCCTTTTGTGTTTCATTAACGTATTTCAATTATGGATGGAAATTAAAATATGAATGCTTCCTAACATTTGGTTTCAACATTCATAATATAATCTCGTATGATCGCTTCCGGATCAGGGAGTAATCCTTCTAGGACCACATCAGGTATTACATCCGTGGATGGTAAGGGAACAATATCTGGAACATGAAAGAAGTTTAATTCGAGAAATTTAAGGAGGACTCGACGAAGTGATACTTTATCAATAGATGGTGAATGGATATGATGAACAACGACGTGAAAGCGTCGGTTCGGAGCCGCAGGATTCGAAGTTGCCTGATTAGGCCATTGGTCGAGCCCGCGTATAGGATCTTCGATTGTGCTGGTATTAGTCAAGCCCAGGTGTCCCTTCCAAAGTTTCAGCCTTAGCTCTTTTGCAAAACTACATACCAGAACGCTAACACCATTCATCGTTCCTGGCACGGTAGTCCAATCCACAATACCTAAGTGCATCTCGGAATCTGTGGTGTGGCTTCGTAAATTGATGTTCGCCGAACCGACTGCGGCATAACAGTCGTCCACAATCATCAGCTTGGCATGCACGTAGATGTCCTTCTCAAGGCCAGTCTGCTGTAAATGATAGACGAAAACATTGCCAGGATTATTCTGACGAATCCGGCTAACAGCTTCAGCCCTCATTTTCTCGTGGACAACGGAGATGGCTGGTATATCGTACTTGTGCGTAAGCACCAGGATAATCTTCACGCCCCGATCGGCGGCTTGACGCAATTTGTCGGTCAGCGTGCATGGCCAGAAGTACTGGTCTTCGATGTAAATAAAATGTTGGGCACGATCAATAGCTCGTTCGTATGCCAGGCGCACCGTTTGTTCCCCTCCAGGCAAAAAGGAATAGACACTCTTACAAGCCAGGGTTCGTAAAACCTGTACATGTTGATTACCTATTGAAACACTAGCCGGCGGCGGCTCCGCAATGCTCTCTGGCTTCGAACCGCCAGGCACACCTGGTATCAAATGTGGTGCTGTATCATCGTTCCAGCGCTGTCGGAAATTGCTCCAAACCTGCGCCACGGCTGGGCCTCTTAATGCAACCTGTACGTCATGCCAAGCATCCATAAACTCTTTTTGGCGCTGCGGCGGACTGAAGTGCTCAGGGGTATCCCATCGATCGACGCAAATATCAATCCCCCCCACATAGGCCCAATCGAAACTGGCTGAACTAAGAATGATGGTTTTCTGGTGATGGGCGGCAATCTTTAAACGTGGAAGGCGATCATCGAGAATGGCAGCCGCCCTTGGGCTATTCATGGCATTGATTTTCTGAACGAACTCCATGTTTTCCACAGGATGTTTGTAGGCCACTCCGATTATCTGACCAGGTAATGTCCATTTTAGCACGGCTGAGCCGAAGTGGTACCACAACATGGCCCGAACGTTTACTCCCTTGTTGATGAGTGCTATAACTTGCTGCATGAATGTAGGGGGGCCGGCCATAGTCGGTTCAAGACGCTGATCTGGCGACACTCGCCAGCCTGTCAGGTGGAAATAGTCACCGTTTTCCATAGCGGCAATGCGTTCTGCTAGATGTGACATATACGCCTCCCCATCAATGAGCGGAGTGACCTCGTTTCCTGAAGTAAAGTGAGGAGTCCTCGGCACCATGTCCACCGGAAGAAACCAATAGTTTGGGTCAGTGTTAACCACATGCAACTCTCCTCTCCTATAATTCATAGATAGCTTCGAATCAACTAGAAGGTCCTTAATGTTTAGGTCAGGTGTAAAGAGCAGAATAGGCTGAATTGGCCGCAAAAACGCCGAAGTTCAACCTTCAATAACTGTTTTCTTTATTAATATTCACTATGAATGTCCAACTTTCTTGGATTCTCATTTTTCCCATTTGGGCGTTGAAATAGCAAGTTAGTTTAAGAAATATTATGATAAGGAGATTTAAGATTGCAGAGAATTTTATTGGAATCGTACAAAATAGCAAGTTTAAGATTGTGTATCCGCAATCTGCTGCTGATTCGTTTGCCATGTTGATTGAGGATAGCGTCAATGTAGGAAGTCCTATAAAAGAGCTATCTCTAGCAAAATATGAAGGAAAAGCTATTTTGTTAGCGGTGATAAACGGGAGGAATGGATTTAACGAAGCAAAATAATAGAACAGACGGGACCGATTCTCACCATTTTGATAAAACAGATGTTTAATGTTTTCGATGAAAGCAGAAAAGCGTAAGTGAGCCGCCGTAAATGGGGGATATTCAAATTGAAACAATAACATGCTAGCGGAGATATGGACTAGATGATATAAAAATCATCAATATTTAATATAAAATTAATTGTAAAAGTCGTAAAGACTAAGCCCTTCATAGCAAATATAAAGGAAACAAAGTTTTTTGGGTCTGCACTTTTGAGATTATGGATGAGGATAAAAAGAGCTGGCAAACCAGCCCTTTTTAGTAGGTGGTTCTTCAAATAAATGTGAATGGAAAAGCAGCTATTAACCAAGAACATAAATAAATAGTTTAAAAGATTCAGAATTATGAGCCCTCTTAAGGGCCTGCTAAATAAAGGTCGATGGTGCGATCGACAATGGAGCGAAGCGCGTTTATCGAATCGTCATCACTAAAGCTATTCTGAAAGACTACTATAAAATCTGCCTTGTGAAACTCGCCTATCTTGCGTTGCACGATTGCACCTTCAGATGCGACCCAATCCCTTGACTTCAATTGTCCAAACCCAATTTTCGAGTGCGTCACACTGAATCTTCTTTCGGGAAAGAGTGGTTTGTGTCGCTTAAAATCCAACCAAGATCCGTTATCTCCCTCAGCCGCTGAGACCATAAGCAACATCTCCATTAATCTACTATAAGTATTATTATTTTCAGATATGCTTTTATAATCCACAAGAGTATGTTGAAATATATGAGCATAAAGATTGGCCATATCAAAACATGTTGATGCTTGGGCCGCATCAACATCATTCACACTAGGTATACGGATGGGGGTCATGGAACCGGTAAAGGTTCCTCCAACCCAGATTCCAGTCCTTCCCTCTGGGAAAAAGAAACCTCCGGCGGTCAAAGTTCCGTTAATCCAACTGTAACTAAGTGCCTGGATACATGCCGCAGCTGCCTCATTACGACCTTTAATAATCATGTCTTGGAGGTGCTTTTGGAACTGTGGGCGGAATATGACCTCATGACTAGGGGTCATTGTGAAGATCTGCTCATAAATTGGTGTCTTCTTTGCATCTCTTTCGTTCACAGGGGTTAATGCTATTTGCGCCTCCCTTAGTATCGAAAGAAACTTGTTTTTTATGATTTCGTCAAAGTTCGATTTTAGCCGTGCATACAAATCGTTCGGTGTAGTTATACCTGAGTCAGTAACAACTTGATTGGCGCTTTTACGCAACTCATATGCTGCATATAAAACGCCCATTTTGACGAGACTTGCTGTGTAGAAGCTTTTGCCGTACTCTATTCCTGCATGCTTAAAGTCCATAGGTGTGGTTTCGTTGATTGTCACGAATGAGATTGCTGTTCGTTTAATGCTCGGTAATACATCGGCCGCTTCATTAACAGCCCGATCCAAGCACGACTGCAAAAATGGATCAGCTCCAAGTAGTGTCGGATAGGGAGCTGGAAATGGGTTTGTCATTAGTTGATCTCCTTTCACTCGGAATGAATCAATTTTCCCGAAAGATAGTACTAGTTATTTAGTTCTAAACTAACTTCACATAGAACTTCCCTGAAAGATGATTAAATGCTATCTCTCAGGCTTCCGAATACTTTATTTCTCTTCACTTACTAGAAAGACAATCTCCCGGCATTGCCGTAATTCCCTCTATCTCCGTAAAAACTATCTATAAAGGATATTAGTTGAAGAAATAACCCATTACTTCCTCCTAGTTGGGGGGAAAATACTGTGAAACACATTGTAATTCTTAGTTTCCCCGATATTATACGGTTGTCAGCTTTTTTAGTAAATTGTCCCTATACAATTGGGCAAATATCTACATTACATGGCAAGGCTAAAGCTAGGATAGTACTCTCTCGGTATTTGGAATATTCATTTTACTGGACAGGAAAGATTCAGGGTTGGAAGCATGAAATGAAGAGAGAGTTCGTAAAAGGGGCGTCCTCTATAAGGAAAAATAGGAAATGCTAGAAAACAGCCTGTATGGTAAATTTCTTAGTCCACAGTGGATAATTATAGGTCAACAATTACATAAACCATCATAAATCTTGCTTTACATATTAGATAATCACCCATCTATATACGGACAATCACCTTTTAATTATACATCCATATATAATAATAGGAAAAAATCTTTAAGTTGAAGAGTTTAGAGAACAACGATATTAAAGAGGGCGTCCTAATAGTATAGATTTTAGGAATGAATAAGATATAAATAGACATGATAAAGTATTCAAAGAAAAATATTAGGAAATTTGTCTTTTCATAATTGAGCCATACTGAAACACTAGGTTGATAGTTTTAGTAAAATTTTTGGTAAATGAGGTGGGAGGCAACCATGTTATATACTACAAAAAGAAATGATACCTTATATCAAATTGCAAGTAGATTTGGCAGTTCTGTACAGTGAATAATCAATCAAAATGTTATTTGTGAACCCAATAGAATCAGGCTGGGCCTCCCATTAATCATCCCTGAAAATGGAGAAATGTTACCGTTAACAGGCGGATGGCCTTATTATGTTGTTCAACCAGGGGATTCGTTAGCATGCTTGGCAGCTTATTTTCATACAACTGTAAAAAAACTAATGGATTCTAACCACTTGTCTTCTTCATAACAAGTTGGGAGGGAACTACTAGTAGGCACCCAGAATTATCATCCAGAAAAATTTTATGAAATGATGAAAAAAGCGGGAGAAACAGAGGACTCATGCAGTGCAAATACGTTTCAAGAGCTTTTTTACTGGGCTTCCTACGAATGGGAAGCAATCGGAGATGCTGCCATTCCTTATCTTGCAAAACTACTAAAACATTCCTGTGATGGTTTGAGAAAAGGGGTGATTGAAAGTTTAGGCAGAATTGCGAGTACACAAGCACTAAAAATGTTGCAACAATATATTCGGAAAGGGAACGATCCAGTAAATTTGGAATTTGCCAATTTAGCCTTGAAACGAGTTGATATAGTGCAACGTACGAAAAATAAACGATATCATGTTACAACGAATGACTGGTTTATTTTGCAGGGGCCTAAATCAGGAGCTTTATTAACACACATTCCAAAAGGGACGGTCGTTATTGGATTACGTTGGAACTTTCCTAGCCCTGATCATGAAGAAGGTCCAAAAGGCGGGATAGCAATATTTGATTTTATTAAAATCGTTGATACAGGGCAAACTGGATTTTTCTCACGTGTAGGTAATAATGCGATTTGGATAATTTAATTTTTCACTTTATCATATTGAAGCATTTCTTATCATTCCTTATTTTAGGCAAAGAAGATGAGTGCTAATCAATCACCTCTTCATATTTCTTACCGTATGGACCATTATTACCTTGGGGAATTCCGCGATGTTTATCTATACGTTTACGGAAATAACTTTTCCAAAAATAAGGAAATGAATATTTGGATTGAATATGAAAAAGGGGTGTCATTCCCTTTACACGTTGTAACGTATATGCAAGGAGGTTTTGATGTTCTATCAATAAAGTATAGATGTAGTGGTTATCCTAAAAAATGGTGTGCTTTGATATCATAGCAAGAGATGGTTGGAAACGAGAAAACTCGCCACAAATATGTGCGAGTTTAGTTTTTTTTATATGCCAATAACTAAGCCATTATCAATTACTGCTTCTACCTTAATCATTCCATTCTCGTCATTGAACTAACTACTAAGTTATAAGAATTAACTCATCAAAAACTATAAAATATATCCTAATCTGAATAATTCTCCGATCGCATGGGAACGATTTGTAGCTCCCAGTTTTTTGATCGCAGTTTTCACATACTGATTAATCGTTAATTCGCTGATTTTCATTGTACTTGCCATTTCTTTGGTACTTTCTCCTAGTGAGATTCTTCGCATTACTTCTAATTCTCTTTTACTTAAAAGTCTTGCTACATTATGTTCTTGTGTAATTATCAATTTTCCAACTAATTTTCCAAAATAGGTAAAGGATGATAAAAGGTTGTCATCAATTGTTGTGTTTTCCTCAAACTCAGAACTACAAATATAACCGAACACGAATGAATCGTAGCAAATTGGAATAACTAGCAATGAGTTAAAATTAGAGGATATCGTATATTTAATGCTGACTTGTTTAAGGTATTCTATTCCCGTACAGTATTTTGCCTTCTTTTCACTTATTGCTGAGAAGATAATAGGAAAAGAACGTATATCTTCACGAATTTCACCTATATGTACACCCTCAGTTTCGGAAAGATAAAAGACCCCTTCACCCAGATAGCCAAGAGGAGAATATCGTATTAAATAAGAATCTTTGGCAGGGAAAAGTTCTAGATAGATTTCCAACATTTTATAAAGCTTTTCCTCATGACTTATTATTAACTCTAGTCTTTGGAGTGCTTGTTGGATGGTATAGTTTGAAACCATAGTACATCCCCTTTTTTAAGCTAATTATACACTCGTTTTACGAAATATTCTAACTTTTATAAATATATATGGGAATAAGGTATAAAAACAAAAAAATAATCACCCACTATTTAGGGTATTTTGAGTGTAAAAATAGGGAATTCTAAAAATTCAGAAATTTAATTATGATTAAATTACCACCCAGAAATTATGTTTATTTTTGAGTGCGGTAGGTTGATCTGTTAGATAAGGTGAAACAAATTTTTAAAAAGGAGGAAAAAATGATAGAAAATCAAGTAAAAGACTTTGATGCAGTTGTCATAGGTGCAGGTTTTTCTGGATTATACATGTTATACCGCTTAAGAGAGGCGGGCTATTCCACACGCGTGATTGAAGCTGGTGATGGTGTAGGTGGAGTTTGGTACTGGAATCGATACCCGGGAGCAAAATGTGACATAGAAAGCATTTATTATAACTACACATTTTCGAAGGAGCTCTACCAGGAATGGAATTGGACATCTAAATATCCTGAACAGAAAGAAATACTAAGTTATCTTAATTATGTTGCTGATAAATTCAATCTTCGTAAGGACATTCAGTTTGATACCCGAATAAATGCTGCCCATTATGATGAGGTAAGTTGTAGATGGAAGATTCAAATGAATGACGGGACAAGTGTGACAGCAAAGTTTTTCATTTCAGGAGTAGGGTGTCTTTCTGCTACCAATGTTCCTAATTTCAAAGGATTAGAGAACTTTAAAGGGGATTGGTACCATACTGGAAAATGGCCACAAGAAAAAGTAGATTTCAGAGGCAAACGTGTAGGGGTAATTGGCAATGGTTCAAGCGGTGTCCAGGCCATCCCTGAAATTGCAAAAGAAGCAGGACATCTGACTGTATTTCAACGGACCCCTCAGTATACAATCCCAGCTAGAAACTACCTTTATGACCCATCGTTTATTCAACAAACGAAAGAAAACTATGAAGAGATAAAAAGAATCATGCACGGGTCCCCAACAGGTAATGGGATTCAAATTCGAAATGTATCTGCCCTTGAAGAATCTCCTGAAGAACGGTCGAAGGTTTATGAAGAGGCTTGGCAAGAAGGTGGATTTGCCTTTACATCAACCTATAATGACTTATTTACCAACGAAGAGGCAAATAAAACTGCTGCTGATTTTATTCGGGCAAAAATTAAAGAAATAGTCAATAACCCTGAGACGGCAAAAAAGTTACTCCCAGACTACTTTTTTGGAACAAAACGTCCAATTTTAGATACAGGTTATTACGAGACTTATAATCGTGGAAACGTTACTTTAGTGGATGTCAAAAATGATCCAATCGTCGAAATCACTCCAAACGGTCTTCGAACAATGGCAGAGGAATATGAACTGGACATCCTTTTATTCGCAACAGGTTATGACGGGATGACTGGTCCATTATTCAATATCGATATTCGAGGTAGAGACGGGGTTACTCTTAAAGAGAAATGGGAAGGTGGAGCTGCGGTTAGAACTTATTTAGGACTCGGGACGGCTGGTTTTCCAAACTTTTTTATGATTACTGGTCCTGAAAGTCCATCCGTATTAGTTAATATGCCTACAGCCATTGAGCAGCATGTTGATTGGATTGCAGATTGTATCGAGTACCTCACTCAAAACAGTCTGGATACTTTGGAGCCTACGAGAGAAGCAGAAGAAGAATGGAGCAGGCATTGTCGTGAAGTAGCAGAAATGACTCTTTATGTAAAAACGGATTCCTGGTACACTGGTGCGAATATTAAAGGGAAACCACGAAGTTTTCTAATCTATCTAGGAGGTTTTGTCTACTACAAACAAAAATGTAATGAAGTTTCAGCTTCGGGATACGATGGTTTTGTTCTCTCGAGTAGAATGACCTTGCAATAATGGTCTGTTACAAACATTTTTATACAATAATTAACAAAAGATCTAAATGTTTTTGGATGATTGATTGAATGGAGTGGAGACATGAGCTTAGCAAATCGTGTAGCAATCATTACCGGAGCAGGAAGTGGTATAGGTAGGGCAGCCAGTTTAAATCTTTCGAAAAAGGGTATGCTGGTTGCTCTAGTTGATTATGATGAGGAAGGTGGAGAAGAAACCCTTCGACTTGTTAAAGAACAAGAGGGGAATGGTATTTTTATCCAAGCAGATGTATCTAGTAGTACTGATGTAAAGAATTATGTTTCGAACATAAAAGAAAGATATGGAAGAATAGATGTTTTCTTTAATAATGCTGGAATTATGGGGACTTTATCCCCTTTAGCAGAATATAGTGAGGAGACGTTTGACCGGATTATTGCAGTAAATTTAAAAGGAGCTTTTCTTGGGCTTAAATACGTAATCAAGGTCATGGAAGAACAACAATCAGGGGATATTATTAACACAGCTTCAACAGCTGGAGTTCAAAGTACGCCATTTTTAGGAGGCTACTCAGCAAGTAAACATGGTGTAGTGGGTCTTACTAAAACGGCAGCTGCGGAGTACGGACCAAAGGGGATTCGGATTAATGCCGTTTGTCCTGGAGGGGTACTGACAAATATGACAAAGGATTTGGTAATGTCCGATCCAGTACAGAACGGGCCGCTAAGAAGACCAGCATCTCCTGAAGAAATAGCCAATGTTGTTTGTTTTCTCGCATCTGATGAGGCTAGTTATATGAATGGCTCTATCGTAACTGTAGATGGAGGTTTAACAGCATAAATTATCTAAAAATGAAAGATACCAATTAATGTAAACGCATACATTGAATTTGAGTTAAAAAAATATTATCAGAGGTGAGTTGGCAGTGAAAAACAGAATTGATCCTGAATTAAGGGAAGTTCTTGAAGTTTTCCCACCACTTGATTTAGATCATCTTGAAGAAACAAGACAAGGTATGGTTCAAATCTCTCAATCTATTGAAATTCCTGTTAACGAATCTGTTTCTATAACCAATCGGATAATACAAGGTCCAACAGATAACCCTTCCGTTCGGGTACGAATTTATGAACCAAAGGAAAAAAATGAACTCTTGCCTGGATTATTATGGATACATGGAGGTGGTTATATATTCGGAGTCCCTGAAGGGGATGATCTATTGTGCCAAAGATTTGTTACAGAAGGAAATTGTATAGTTGTCTCAGTCGATTATAGACTAGCCCCAGAAAATCCATATCCAGCAGGGTTGGAGGATTGTTATTCAGCACTAGAATGGTTCTCTGGAAATGCTGTTGGTTTAGGTGTAGATCCCTCCCGAATTGGAGTGGCAGGTGCTAGTGCTGGGGGAGGATTAACAGCTGCATTATCATTACTTGCTAGAGATCGGAAAGGTCCAGAGCTTTGTTTCCAAATGCCGTTGTATCCAATGATTGACGATCGGAATAACACACCATCAAGTCTTGAAATCACAGGTAACATGGTTTGGAATCATGATTTAAACCAAAGAGCTTGGTCATTGTATTTACAAGGTGCAAATGGAACAGAAAATGTCCCTGTGTATGCTGCACCTGCTCGAGCTACAGATTTATCAGGGCTTCCATATACGTATACATGTGTTGGACAATTAGATCCATTTCGTGATGAGACACTAATCTATATCCAAAAACTATGTCAAGCAGGCGTAGATGTTGAATTTCATTTGTATCCAGGAGCTTATCACGGATTTGAAGGAGTTGTACCACAAGCGAATATCAGTCAGCGGGTACTTGCTGAGTATATCGGTGCAGTAAAACATGTGCTTCATCGTCAACTACCTGTAGAAAATAAATAGTTTAAGATGGGATCGCCGCGGCGGTCTTTTCTTGTTGTACTCACGGGGAAGGATAGTTGAAGCAAATTTCTTCTTAATATGATTGTGTTAATTTTTATGTGCTTCTCTTTTGTATACTTTTTGAGAATAAGGAAATTAATACAAGAGTAAAATTGTAGCTGAACATAAGTTAATATAGGAAATTAAATATGGTTGTTATTCAAGAGGTAGACGACCGATCAATAAAAACATATTAATTTATTGACAAGCTCTAATGAAATTGCTGAAAAAAATATATGACGCAGAAGCTATTTTCTTTGTTGCTGGTTCTAGAAGGAAAGATTTATTGATGATTGACTTAAATGGTGCGCCTTACGGAATTTTAAAGATTAAAACTTAGTATTTGATAATTTTTAGGTCAAAATAATAGATGGAATTATGAAGTGCAAAACAAAGAATTAGTCAGAAATCATTTAAAAGGAGCAAACAATCATATATAGTTTGCTCCTTGTTTATTTTTAACTTAACCTGAATTCAATTTTTTTTAATTCCCAGCCCCACGATATTTCTTTACTCCAACATTCCAAAGAAGAATCGCAACTCCGAAGAAAAGGATTCCCATGACTGGTGTAAAAAAGGCGTAGCCATACCATTCTTCTTTATTTAAAAAATAGGATGCTGGATACACACCGACAAAGGCGAAAGGTAAAATCCATGTTAACACAAATTGAATAACCTTGTTGTAAATATTTACAGGGTATCGGCCGTAATTGCTGATATTATACATCATAGGCATAATATCGGTACGGCTGTCAGACCAAAATCCAATCGTTGCAATGGAAATAAAAATCCCGGCATAAATAAAAGCTCCGCCAATCACCATGAGCATAAAGATCAGAACGTCATACCAAGCAAAGGTTAAGCCTTGGTTCACACTGGCATAACCCATAATCACTAAGCCGGTAATGACACCGAATAAAGATTCCAGCTCCATTCGTTCCATTATAATCTGGAAAAGGCTGTGAACCGGGCGTGTTAAGACTCGGTCCATTTCCCCTTTAACAATATAGCGATCATTAAAGTCCCATATGTTAAAAAAGGACGTAAATAATGCATAAGGAACAAGGAAAAATCCATAAATAAAAATGATTTCATCACGGTTCCAGCCGCCTAAAAAGGATGTATGGCGAAATACAATTAAGATGAAAATTAAATTGACAGCTTGAAACAATAGATCAGAAAGGATTTCAATCGCCGTATCGACACGATAAGTGAGCCTTGTTTTTAAATATTGAGAGGCGTATTGGAAGAACAATGATATATTAAACATTGGTCAGCCCCCTTGTACAATTAAGTGTTTTTTTGCTAGTATCCAAGTAAGACGGATCGGAATCAGTAGGATGAAAACCCAGAAAGCCTGTAGGAGCAAAGCGTTATAAATCTCCTGACCGACAAACCCTTCTGTAAAAATCATACTAGGAACATAGCTGATCGCTTGAAAGGGCAAATATGACATCAGCCCTTGAGCCCAGTCTGGATAAAAAGAGATAGGGAGAAGTAAACCTGAGAACAAATCGATCACAACACGTTTTGCTCGGATCAACCCTGTGTTATTAAATAAAAAGAACGTCATCATTCCAGTTAATAGATTGATATGCGTATTCACTATAAAACTAAAAATGAGCGAGACAAAGAAAAACATCCACGTTGTTAAACTAGCATCAAAGCTGACTGGAAAAGTCAAAGCCACTATGATCATGCCTGGTACGGAGAAAAACAATAAGCGAAAGATTCCTTCCCCAAGTGCCTGCATGGTTTTCATCCCTAAATAACTATACGGACGAATCATTTCAATGGCGACTTTGCCGTCTTTGATTTCAGCAGCAATTTCACGATCAATATTGTTATAATAAAACGCTCTTGCCATCCAGGCTACTGCTACATAGGTGGTCATTTGAGCCACTGACAAACCTTGAATCTCTTCTTTCCCTCCATAAATCGCAGACCATAAAAAATAGTATGCTCCAATATTGATGCTATAAATTAAAATCCCGCTATAATAGTTTGTCCGATAGGCTAGCATCATTAAAAAACGAACCCGGATCATTTCCAAATACATACTCATGTGAGGGCCAATCCTTCTTCGTAAATCTTCCGGACAATCTCTTCAGTAGAAACCTCATTGATTCGAACATTCTTAATCGGATTCCTTTGTACGACATCACTAATTAATTGGGATACCATTTGTTCATCCCCATTGATATACCCGAGCCAGGTGGTTGCGTCCTTTTGTTCCCATTGAATATTATCGCTACCAGGCAGGCTGGTGCGAGGGATTTCTGATAAAAATTCAAATTCTATTTGTTTTCCTTCAACTGCATGTGCTTGAAGCTGATTTAGCTTGCCGTCATAGATAATTTTTCCTTCATCTAATAACACCACTCGTTCACAAAGGGCTTCAATATCGGTTAAGTCATGTGTCGTCAATAATATGGTTGTTTTATATTGCTCGTTAATTTCCTTTAGAAACTTACGAATTTTTAATTTTACTAAAACATCTAGTCCAATCGTTGGCTCATCTAAAAAGAGGAGAGGAGGATTGTGTATAAGGGCGGCAGCTAATTCGCAGCGCATCCGTTGTCCAAGAGAAAGCTTTCGTACCGGTTTATTTAATAAAGGACCGATTTCTAATGTTTCAATCACATGGCCCATATGATGGTTATAGTCCTCATCGGATACACGGTATACTTTTTTTAATAACCGGAAGGACTCTTGAACAGCAATATCCCACCATAGCTGTGACCTCTGACCGAACACCACGCCAATGGTTCGTACGAATTCTTCCCTCTGCTTATGGGGGTTCATCCCATTTACAATAATGGAACCGGATGTGGGTGTCAAAATTCCGGTTAACATTTTAATCGTCGTTGATTTACCAGCACCGTTCTCTCCAATATAGCCAACCATTTCCCCTTGTTTAACGGTTAAGGAAATATTGTCAACAGCCGCATGGACTTTATAATTTCTCGTAAATAAATCTCGAAAAGCTCCAGCCAAACCTGGCCGGCTTGAATATGAATTAAATTCTTTCCGTAAATTTTGGACCTCAATGACATTCATTTCGTTTCCCCCTAAAGATATAAAAAGAAAAACTTGATCACGAAAAACGTTTTTACCAACTTTAAATAATAACGTGAGCGGTTTATTCTTGCAAGTATGGGGCATTGTAAATATCTGAAAATAACCAATAGTTGTTTTGCTGGAAAAAGGTGGATAAAGTAATGTTTGATTCATTTTAGACGTAATTTACACATGATGCATTCAGCAAACCATAAGAAAATAAAACAGAATGAAAATCGTAAATTAAAATGTAACTAATTACTTTACAAAGGAATTTTGGTCACATTCTTGTCGAATAAAAATTAAGGAGGAATAACTATGTCAAAAACAAATTAAAAAATCGTACCACCTTTTGTGTGAGTTAAAACTATGTGTCAAAGGTGATTCTATAGCAAATTTCTTAAATGTAGTAGGATGGGTATAGGTAATTATTCTCATTAAAGAATAATTAATAAATAGTATTATAGTAGTGTAGAATTGGAAATTTGATATTTTCTTACGTAAAGATTATTAAAGTTTTGTATAGAGTGAGTAAAACTTTCGTTAAAAAAGAACGAAATAAAAAGGAGACATGGTAAGTTAGGAATATATTTGTAGTACTTCCCTACATAAGAAAGGAGGAATAAATTTTATAGATTTGGAAGATTTTTTGGAAGTACTACTTTTATAGAGGTTCACTATAAAGAGATTTAGAGGAGGAACACTCTTGAAGAAGCTTAGAAAACAAGTATTTGCTCTAACGACCATGTTTGTCATGTTGATTGGTATGGTTCTCCCATATCGGGCACAAGCAGCTGAAGCTATTACGGTTGCGCAGGCAATTGCGAATAATACGGGGACAGCCACTGTTACAGGGTATATTGTTGGTTATACAACTAGTGGAGGTAGTGGGAAAGCTACATTTGATTTTGAGGCTCCATTTAAAGATGATCTTAACTTTGGGATTGCAGATAGCCCAACGGAAAGAGACGCAACGAAAATATTACCCGTTCAAATTCCTTCTAGTTTCCGACCAACCTTTGGATTACTAACGAATCCTTCGATAGTTGGTAAAAAGGTTTATGTTACTGGTTCACTTGAAGCTTATTTTTCAGTACCAGGTATAAAATCTTCAACGGCCATTTCATTTGATGGCACAACTCCACCTCCAGTTGAACCTCCTGTAACAGGTGAAACAGGATTAAAAATTCGCGACATTCAAGGTCAATCACATACTTCACCTTATAAAGATAAAAATGTAGTAGATGTACCAGGGGTTGTTACTCAGGTAGTCGATAGCAGTAATTTCTACATCCAAGATCCTAATCCAGACAACAATTCTCATACATCGGAAGGTCTTCTCGTTTACAAACCAACTCACGGTGTTGCAGTGGGAGATAGTGTAACCGTTTCGGGACTTGTAAAAGAGTGGGTACTAGATGGATATGCCGAGAAGCTCAAAACCGATTTAGCTATGACAGAAATTAATGCCCAATCAGGAAAGATTACAAAGGTTTCTAGTGGAAACGGGCTTCCGGCGCCAATCGTAATCGGCAAGGACGCAATTCCACCAACTTCTGTCATCGATAACGATCAATTTGCAGCATTTGATCCAGCAGAAGATGGCATTGATTTTTATGAAAGTCTTGAAGGAATGCTGGTTTCCATTGAAAATCTGACCGTAACAGGTCCTCAGAAATATGGAGAAGTACCTGTCATTACGGGGCAAGTGGATGGAAAAGCCTATACAAAAGAAGGAACTCCTCTTCTAACAAAAGAAAATCAAAATCCTGAGAAAATGCTTCTACAGCTTGATGATCGCGAGTTTGTAACGAAAGCGGGAGACTCTTTTGCTGGAACTGTTACAGGAGTGGTTAGCTATACGTTTAGCAACTTTAAGATTCTAACAAAAGCAGCTGATTTACCTAAACTAGTAGAACGTGAAAGAACGAATGAAATAACGACGATTCAAAAAGAAGAAGACAAGCTAACCATTGCAGGCTACAATATCGAAAACTTCGTAGCTTCAGATACCGTCAAACGCGATAAGCTGGCAAAATCAATGGTCGAGAACTTAGGATCTCCCGATATCATTGGTCTAGTTGAGGTTCTTGACGAAAGTGGGGAAACGAATAATGGTGTTGTCAAAGCTGATGCAAACTACAAGGCATTAAGTGATGCAATCAAAGGCTTTGGCGGGCCAGCGTATGCTTGGACAGAAATTGCTCCTGAGAACGGTAAGGATGGTGGGGTTCCTGGTGGGAACATCCGTGTAGGTTATCTATACAATCCTGATCGTGTGACGCTAAACGAGGCTCCGAAAGGAGATGCTACAACGGCTGTTGCCTATGAAAATGGCTCGCTTACTTTAAACCCAGGTCGCATAGACCCAAGGAATGCTGCATTCAACAGCAGCCGTAAGCCGCTTGCAGCTGAGTTTACTTTCCAAGGCGAAGAGGTCATTGTCATTAATAATCACTTCAACTCCAAAGGTGGAGATCAGCCTTTATTTGGAAAAAATCAGCCACCGTACCTTGAAAGTGAAGCACAACGTATGCAAATTGCGACAATCGTTAATAACTTTGTTTCTGACGTAAAAGAAAAGAACGAGGACGCAAATGTAGTGGTACTAGGTGATTTAAACGATTTTGAGTTTTCTTCACCACTTGCTGCACTAAAAGGGGATGACTTAACGAACTTAGTTGAAACGCTGCCTGCGTCTGAAAGATACACATATAACTATCAAGGAAATGCACAAGTATTGGATCATATTTTAGTATCCAATAACTTAGCTGAAGCAACTAAACTGGATATCGTGAACTTTAACTCTCCATATATGGAAGAGCATGGACGTGCTAGTGATCATGATGCACTTGTCGCTCAATTAGATTTAGCCGTAGAAGAAGGACCATTTACCATGTCACTTCTTCATACAAACGATACACATGCTTATGTTGAGCAATTCCCTAAGTTGATAACTGCTGTGAACGAATTGCGTTCCCAGAAGGAAAATAGCCTGTTATTAAATGCAGGGGATGTGTTCTCAGGAACATTATATTTCAGACAGTATTTAGGTTTAGCAGACTTGTATTTTATGAATCAACTAGGTTTTGATGCCATGACTCTTGGAAATCACGAGTTTGATAAGGATTCAGAGACCCTAGCGAACTTCATCAAACTGGCCCAGTTCCCAATTGTGTCTTCCAACGTAAACATGACAAAGGATTCTGAACTAGGTCCACTATTCAATAACTCAATCGGTGGAACGAGTGAACAAGGAGAAATCTTCCCTGCCATTATTAAAGAAGTGGATGGAGAAGAGGTAGGGATCATAGGATTAACAACGGAGGATACAGTTTTCCTAGCGAATCCTGGAGATGACATTGTGTTTGAAAATGCAATCGAAAAAGCCAATGAGACAATTGACATGCTTGAAGCGCAAGGTGTAGACAAAATTATTGCTTTATCTCACTTAGGCTATCAACCAGATCTGGATTTAGCGGATAAGGTAGACGGAATTGACGTGATTGTTGGCGGGCACTCCCATACAAAACTAGATGCACCAGTTGTTGTAGAAAAAGAGGAGCCGACATTAATCGTTCAAGCCAATGAGTATTTAAAATACCTTGGTGTTCTTGATGTAACATTCGACGAAAATGGTGTAATAGCGAATTACACGGGCGAATTAAAGGATTTAAGTAAGTATGCAGAGGATGCTGCAGCAAAAGCGAAGGTAGAGGAATTCAAAGCTCCATTAACAGAACTACAAAAACAAGTAGTAGGAAGTACATCTGTTGCGCTAAATGGTGAACGTGCTGATGTTCGCAGCAAGGAAACCAATCTAGGAAACTTAATTGCAGACGGAATGGCAGCAAAAGCAAATGAGTTTATTCCAACGTATATTGCGATGCAAAATGGTGGCGGAATTCGTGCATCCATAGATCAGGGAGATATCACGTTAGGAGAAGTGTTAACGGTTCTACCATTCGGTAACAACTTAGTCACTATTGACCTAACTGGAGAAGAAATTCTTGCAGCCTTAGAGCACAGTGTGAGCGCACCTGGTGCAGGTGCATTCATGCAGGTATCAGGGTTAAAGTTCAAGTACGATTCAGCACAACCGGTTGGTGATCGCGTCTGGCATGTTGAGGCATTAACGGCTGATGGTTATGAAGAACTTCAACTGGATAAAATGTATCGAGTAGCGACCAATGCCTTCACTGCAGACGGTGGCGATGGATACACCATGTTCAAAACGGCGAAGGACGAGGGACGTCTCGCGGAGTTATACATTGTAGATTTTGAAGTGTTTACTTCCTATTTAGAAAAAGTCAATCCTGTTTCACCAGTGGTTGAAGGCAGAATCATCCAACAAGTGTCCGACAGTGTAGCTCCAGATGCTCCTTTTGTAAACGAAGTAACGGACCAATCGACACAAGTGACTGGAACAGCAGAACCTGGTGCAACAATTGAGGTATCTGTTGATGAACTCGTGATTGGGTCAAGTACTTCATTAGAGAACGGTAGCTTTGTAATCGAAATAGCTAAGCAAGCAGCTGGAACGGAGCTGGCAGTTACTGCAACAGATGATGCAGGAAATGTAAGTAAAGAGACAGTAGTGAAGGTTATCGACGTAACTCCACCAGATGCACCAAAAGTAAATGATGTCATTCATAATGATACGTTTGTTACTGGAACAACAGAAGCTGGTGCAACTGTTAAAGTAATGATGGGTAAGGTTGAGGTAGGTACCGTTGTAGCAGATGCTCACGGTAAGTTTAAGGTATCTGCGCCCAAGCAAAAACATAAGAATCTATTAACCGTGACTGCCACAGATGCTGCTGGCAATGGTAGTAAGGCAACGACTGTTGACGTATTAAAGAAAAACGAGAAGTAAGAAAGAAGGCAGATTGCTGTTCGAGCAATCTGCCTTTTTTAATGAGCAGCCTTAATCAATAGCAAGAAAAACTAGTAATTTAATAATTTTAACTGCTTTCAGCAGGACACACCTATGGAGTGCGAGAGCCATAAATGCAGGTGTCCTGCGTTATATATATCAACGTTTCTTACATTTGGTAAGGAACGTTTATTTATTTATCACAATACGCATTTATAAAAATATCGGCTGTATATCTAGTAGTTTGTTCATTTTAACAAACAGGTACAAAATGTATGTTTTTTTTAGGCAAGTATGCCCGATCTAAAGGATGGTTAATTTTTCCAATTATAACTTTATAACTTACTAAAATATCATATAGACGATAATAAGGAATTTAAAGTATGATTAAAAATGGGAAAATTTTTACTAGTTAGTCTAATTAAAGAATCTAACAATATGATCCATTGAAAAACTAGCAAATTAGGAGGTTTTATGAGATTTCGAACGAAGCTCTATACGAGCATAGGATCATTACTTTTGTTCATTACGATTATCGTTATGATATTAATGAACATGCTTGAACAATCGACAGTTAAAATGAACGTCGTGATTATTGATTTAAACGAGAGAATCGAAATGGCTTCCACGATTAAAGATGAGACTTTAACAATATCAAAAGAATTAAATACCATGTTGAATGATCGTGGAGAGGCAATCCATTCAGACTCGTTGAATGCATGGGAAAATTCAAATTCAAATTTACAAATTGCGATTAAGTCACTGGAGAAAAAGGACACCCAAGAAAAATCTCAGGAACTCATTAGTAAATTTAAAATTTTACATGAATCTTATCGAAATATGGGTCAGCAAGCGTTGACGGAAAGGAAAATCAATCCTAAGGCTGAACTTACACCAACTTTTTGGACTGAATTTGAACTATCCAGTCAAAGAATGGTTCAAATGGCAGAACTCCTTTATGGCTTACAAAAACAAGGGATGAAGAATGAACTGTTACGTTCAAAAGATACCTATAATTGGGCAGTTGAAAATATTTATATATACCTTGTGATCGGCTTAATCTTCGGTATAGGTTTTGCCATATGGATCATAAAAAGTACCAGCAACAACCTTAACAAAGTAACAGACGTGATGAAACAAGCAACGGCCAGTGATTTTGATACATTACCGCGGATTGAGATTACCTCAAAAGGGGAACTGAGTGAAATCGCTGTGGCCTTTAATAAAATGGCCAAAGCACTTGAGAAACATAGTAGAATCGAGAAACAATTAAAAGAAGAAGCAGAAGATCTGAGCTGGCTGAATACAAAAATTGCAGAAATTGCAACCTTGTATCCGGTAGTAGAAAATGTGCAGATGCTAGCCAGTATGCTAATCACAAAGCTTGTACCTATGGTAGGAGCGAGCTACGGCGTAATCTATTTAAAGGAAGTTGAAAAAAGTGACCAGTATTTAACAAGAATGTCTTCCTTTGCCTCTAAAGCTTTCGAGCAAGAACGAAAGCAATTTCGTTTAGGGGAGGGATTAATTGGGCAATGTGCACTTTTAAAGCGCCCCATCCATTTAAACCAAGTTCCCGACGATTATCTAAAAATCGGTTCAGGTCTGGGAGAAGCATCTCCTAAAACGATTATGATTTTACCAGTATTATTTGAAGACCAAGTACTTGCGGTGATTGAAATTGCCTCATTTGAGACTTTAACCCCATTACAAATAAAGCTGCTTGAAGAAGTGAATAACAATTTAGGTATTAAGATCAATAGTATTATCAACCACATGAAGGTAGAACAATTATTGCAAGAATCACAAGCCCTGACAGAAGAACTACAAGCCCAATCAGAGGAGCTCCAGATGCAGCAAGAGGAGTTAAGGACGACAAATGAAAAACTAGAGGAACAGTATGAAGCGACTAAACAAAGGAACTTTGAAATACAGGAGGTCAGTGCGGCGCTTGAAGAGAAAGCACAGCAGTTGCTGCTTAGTTCTAAATATAAATCTGAGTTTCTAGCAAATATGTCCCATGAACTAAGAACTCCTCTGAATAGTTTGCTTATTCTAGCACAAATCCTCTCTAAAAATGGAGAAGGGAATCTGACCACTAAGCAACAGGAATACATTAAAACCATTTACTCTTCCGGAAATGATTTATTGAATTTAATCAATGATGTTTTAGATTTGGCCAAAGTAGAGTCTGGTAAACTAGATGTGATATCAAAAGAAGTAGAATTAAATAAGTTGAGAGATTTTATCTATAGTCAATTCTCTCCGATCGCAAATCAGAAGAATGTTAATTTTTCGATCGAAATGGAAAGAGAATTGCCAAAGACGTTTTTTACGGATGAACAACGACTGCAGCAAATCCTAAAAAATCTTCTATCCAATGCGTTTAAATTTACGCAAAGTGGTAGTGTCTCATTACAAATCCGCGAGGTCATTAAAAACATTACGGAGAATATAGGGGAAGAACATCAAGCCGAACGGATGCTTGCTTTTTCCGTCATTGATACAGGTATTGGCATCGAAAAAGAAAAACAAGAGACGATTTTTGATGCTTTCAGACAAGCAGACGGTACGACAAGCCGGCAATATGGCGGTACGGGATTAGGTCTATCGATCTGCCGGGAACTTGCTCATTTATTAGGCGGGTTTATAGAAGTTTCAAGTGAAATTGGAGAAGGAAGTACATTTACCTTATATTTGCCACACGTGCAAATGAATAACAAAATAGTAAAAATATCTACGGCTCGAACGGAAGCAGCGGTCAGTTTGGAAGCGAACTATTTAGTGAACACGAATGACCAAGTTTTAAAGGAAGAGCCAATGATCAACCATGGGAAATCGATCCTGAAAAACAAGAAAATTCTTATCGTCGATGATGATATCCGTAATGTATATGCCTTAACGATTGCGCTTGAAAATCATGATATGGAGATCTTGGTTGCCGAAAACGGTAGGGAAGCGTTGGAAGTTTTAAAGGATCATCCTAATACCGACCTGATTTTAATGGATATTATGATGCCGGAGATGGATGGATTTGAGGCAATCCAACATATTCGCAAGATAAGAATCTTTGAAACAATCCCGATCATCGCCCTTACAGCAAAGGCGATGAAACACAGCAGAGAAGAATGTCTGGAGGCAGGAGCTACCGATTATATTAGTAAGCCGATTAACTTGGACCAGTTGTTCTCATTAATGCAAGTTTGGCTGTTCACGAAGGAGGGGTAAAAAATCGCACAGGTAAAATCACATGAATCTCGTAATCTAGTTCAGGCCGAAGACATTGAGAGAATTGAAATCGAGTTATTACTTGAGGCTGTGTTTCGATATTATGGGTATGATTTTAGAAATTATGCCTTTCCTTTCATCAAAAGGAGGATTAACCATCGCGTTCAGATTGAGAGACTTTCAAGTATATCGGCTCTTCAGGAAAAAATCCTTCGTGAACCTGGTGTGATGGCCGGTATACTTTCCGACTTTTCAATCAATGTTACCGAGATGTTTCGGGATCCAAGCTTTTTTAAGAGTATCCGGACAAAGGTGGTCCCTTTAATAAAGGATTATCCTTCGATTAAAATTTGGCATGTTGGATGTTCTTCAGGTGAGGAAGTGTATTCAATGGCGATACTTCTGCATGAAGAAGGGATCTATGATAAAACAAGAATCTATGCAACCGATTTAAATAAGAGTATTCTCGAAAAAGCAAAACAGGGTACCTTTCCGCTAGAAGGGATGAAGCTCTATACCAAAAACTATATTGAGGCAGGAGGGAAGCAAGCCTTTTCTGAATATTATAAAGCCATTGACGATAAGGTTTGTTTCCACCCATTTCTTCAGAAAAATATGGTTTTTGCCCAGCATAATGTTGTATCAGATCATTCTTTTAACGAGTTTGATATGATTATATGCCGAAATGTTCTCATCTATTTTAATAAGAACCTTCAAAATGATGTTCATCAATTAATATATGAAAGCCTAAGCACCTCAGGTTTTCTTGGCTTAGGAATAAGAGAGGGGGTTAAATTTACACGTTATGAAGACTGTTACGGAGAATTTGATGGACCCGAAAGGCTCTATCGTAAAGTTAAATAATACACCTGCTCAAAAGGTGAATATTTTAATGGTGGATGATCATCCAGAAAACCTTCTGGCATTAGAAGCAGTGCTCACTTCACCAAACTACAACCTCATTAGCGCCCATTCAGGAAAAGAAGCGTTAAAATGCATGCTTCAACATGATTTTGCAGTGATTTTGCTAGATGTTCAAATGCCGGGACTTAATGGCTTTGATACTGCCAAGCTAATAAAGGCGAGAGAAAAAACAAAAAATATCCCTATTATTTTTATAACAGCTATTAGTCAAGATATGGAACATGTTCATCAAGGATACTCCGTAGGTGCGATCGATTATATTTTTAAACCCTTTCAGCCGGAAACATTGAAAAAGAAAATTGAACAGTTTGTCAAAATCCATCAAAATCATCAAGAAAATATCATTCAAACGGATCTAGGACATTTGCTTGAGCTGAATAAAGTCAACAAAAAGTTGGATAGAACCACCCTAAATTTACGTCGGACAGAGGCATTATCAAAAGCCATAAGTGAAACGATAACCGATACCATTGTCACGTTTGATAATCAAGGTTCGATTCTTTCCGTGAATCCGGCCGCAAGGAGCATGTTTGGCTACCAGGCAAAGGAATTGGTGGAAAAACACGTTCTGAAGCTTTTTCCTAAATGGGAGGATGAAGTGTTATCTGACTCATCTGTTTCATTCCTTTCTACGATTAGACAATCGGTAGGAAAGATTATTGAAGTAGTTGCTTGTCGAAAGGATAAAAGCTGCTTCTACGCGGATATGTTAATCGCGTCAACCATCGTTGAGGATGAACAGATTTTTGTTTGTACCATACGTGATGTAACAGAAAGAAAGCAAATAGAAGAAGTTAAAAAACAGAGATTTAATAATTTGGAACATATCGTCGAAGAGCGGACGCTTGAGCTGACCAAGTCAAATGAGAAACTGCAAATAGAAATTGAAGAACGAAAAAAAATTGCCGACCATTTGTTTCGCTCCCAAGAGAGGTTTCGAATTATCTTTGAATCCAGCCCTTGCTTAATGGCGATTTTATCACAGAAGGATCTAACTTTTATTGATGTTAATGCCTGCTGGACAAAATATATGGGTTATAGCTGTGATGAATTGATCCATCGGAAAATAAATAGTAAGAATTTTATTAATGAAGCAACGGAGATGTATATTGATCTAAATAAAAAGATTAGAAACAAGAAAATCAGGTATGAGACGAAAAACGGGGAAGTTCGATCAGGTTTAATATCTACTGAGTTGATTGATATCCATTCCGAACCATGTATACTGCTTGTTTTGACCGATATTACGGACAGGGTACATCTCGAGAATGAAATGTACCGGCTGGACCGATTAAATTTAATCGGCGAGATGGCAGCAGGGATTGCCCATGAGATCAGAAACCCGATGACAACAGTTCAAGGATTTTTACAATTATCAAGGAATAAAGTCGACAATTTATCTACTAATATCATCGATTTAATGCTAGAGGAATTGAACAGGGCAAACTCTATTATCACAGAATTTTTGAATCTAGCTAAAAATAAAATCAGTGTCAAAAAGAAGCAAAACTTGAACGCCATTATTGAAGCTTTATCTCCTCTGATTCAAGCGGAAGCGTTACGATCGAATAAACAGCTTAAGCTTGAATTAGGAGAATTTCCTGACATCTCCCTGGACGAAAAAGAAATTCGCCAGCTCATCTTGAATATTGCCTTAAATGGATTGGATGCCATGACTTCTAATGGGAATTTGACGATTAAAACCTATAAAGACAAGCAGACAGTGGTTCTGCAAATAAAAGATGAAGGCCATGGAATCAGCCCAGAGGTATTATCAAAATTAGGGACACCTTTCTTTACCACAAAGGAAACAGGAACAGGTTTGGGGTTAGCCATATGTTACAGTGTAGCAAAACGGCATGATGCTCAAATTGAAATTGATACGGGTGATGAAGGGACCACTTTCTCTGCTCGATTTCAGCTTATGCCCAGCTTAACCAACGCTTAGGTCCATTCTTTAACACTTAAAGAGAGGGGGAAGGATGTCGTGTTAAAGAACTGGAAAATTATTTTGGTAATTGGTGCTGTCATTTCTGTTATTGTTCTAGGTTTTATATCCGTAACACTAGCTGATAAAAAGCCGACTGTGGTCGTTGTGTTAAAAGAAGGAGAATCAGAATATTGGAAAATTATGAAAGCTGGAATAGAAAAAGGGTTTAAAGACTTTGACATCGATGGAAAGGTGATTTTTCCTAGTGAATCTACAACGCAAGAACAGGCAGATTTATTAAAGAAGACGTACAAAGAAAAGCCTGATGTTATCATTGCGGCACCTATCAGTTCATATGTAGGTCCAACAATAGAAACGTTTACGGATATTCCAATTTTGCTAGTAAATAACGAAATTCCAATGAAAAACAAAACAGCGTATATCGGAACCAATAATCTTGATTTAGGTAAAAAAGCCGGTGCCTTTTTAGCCTCACAGCTACAACCAGGGAATAAGATTGCCATTCTCGGAGGAGATTTGTCTAATTCCGTTTTTAGGGAGCGGATCGAGGGTGCAAAAATTTCGTTGCAAAATGCAGGTATCAAAATCGCCTATGTAAAAACAGGGATACCAAATGATCCCAAAACGATTCAAAGTGTGATAACAAAGCTTATGCGTGACCAGCCTGATATTAAGGGTGTCGTGACTACACATGACAGGATCGCGTTACCGGTAGTCAAGGAGTTAGAGGAACAAGGACTCATGATACCTGTCATTGGGCCGGATGGTCTTACCGAAATGCTTAAGTTAATTGCAGATGGAACCATTCCTGGTACCATGGCCCAAAACCCTTATGATATGGGATATTTAAGCGTTGAAACAGCCATGAAAGTGATAAATGGAGAAAATGTGGAAACATTCGTGGACAGTGGTGTAGACATTATCATAAAAGAGAATGCACAAGATAGATTGAATTTTTATAAGAAAATACTGAAGTAAGTACCTAATGGAATTTTACTAAAAAGTTTTCTTAATTAGAGAATGTAAAAGCCAATGAAATTGAAACAATTAACTAGATAAGTAGAAAGTTTTAAAATTGGAAAATGAGAGCCCGTGAATTTCAAAAAGAAGAAAGAGCGGTCACTCATAGGGTAGATGAGAGCCCGTAAATAGCTAAAAAAAGGAAGTACGGTCACTCATAGGGTAGATGAGAGCCCGAGAATAGTTAAAAGAAGGAAGTGCGGTCACTCATAGGGTAGATGAGAGCCCGAGAATAGTTAAAAGAAGGAAGTGCGGTCACTCATAGGGTAGATGAGAGCCCGAGAATAGTTAAAAGAAGGAAGTGCGGTCACTCATAGGGTAGATGAGAGGCCGTGAATTTCAAAAAGAAGGAAGTGCGGTCACTCATAGGGTAGATGAGAGCCCGAGAATAGTTAAAATAAAGAAGTGCGGTCACTCATAGGGTAGATGAGAGCCCGAGAATAGCTAAAAGAAGAAAGAACGGTCACTCATAGGGTAGATGATAGGCCGTGAATTTCAAAAAGAAGAAAGAGCGGTCACTCATAGGGTAGATGAGAGCCCGAGAATAGTTAAAAGAAGGAAGTGCGGTCACTCATAAGGTAGATGAGAGCCCGAGAATAGCTAAAAGAAGAAAGAACGGTAACTCATAAGGTAGATAGATGAGGGCCCGTGAATAGCTAAAAGTTTCCCAAATTAAATTTTGATCAAGCAAATCACCAGAAAGTAGCAGAAATGATTCGATACAATGTATTGGGTTTTTATAAGGCTCGGATCTACTCACTGAAGATGAACCAGAAGGATTATGTCTTTATCTTTGCCGCCAGCCAGCAAGAGGCATTCCAATTCTATACCAAAACATTTCGTCAAACCCCATTGAACTGTCACGAATATTCGCTAGATTTCCAGCTTGCTAGAGGCAATGGCGTGATTTCGTTTCGGGACATGAGGAAGGAATTCATGAGTTTTCCAGCTATAGCGGGGTATTTTAAGAGGGAGTGGTGGCATCTAAGTGGTAAGGGAGCATATGAATATGACTCTTTAAAAAAAGAACTCTGATCTTTAAGTATCAGAGTTCTTTTCGGATTCAATTAGCGTGATGTATAGCTTTTTGGCAGATCCATTCCATGCTGCCCCATGACCGTACGCAGCCTGTCCGGATAGTCTGTGATGATTCCGTCGACGCCGTCTTCTACAAGCTTGTGCATGGTAGGCTCATCATCAATTGTCCATGGAATGACCTTCATCCCATACTTGTGGGCTTCCTGAACCATGCTTTTGGTGACGTAAGGCTGGTAGTTCTCGTCAGTAATTTTTCCGTTCTGAGGAAAACCGTGGACAGGAGAGATGGCGTCCGCTCCGAACGAGTGGGCCGCAGCCACGAGGTCTCCCCCAAAGTCGTCAATGTCAATTCCACCTAACCACGGTGACGCACCCGCCTGACCTGGCTGCAGGAACTGCGGACCGTTCGTCAGTGCGACGATTGGCAACCGAGGCTCGACTTCACGCATACGCATAAGCGCGCCCCAGTCGAAACTTTGGATTGATACCCTGTTGAGCATTCCTGCTTCGCGTACCTCGCGGGCAACAATTTGCACGAACTCTTCACGGGGAGCGGTCTCATGCGGTGCCCCTGCCTCTACCTTTGTCTCGATGTTCATCCACACCTTATTAGCGTTGTAAAGCTTGACGAGATCGAAAACCTCACTCAACAACGGCATCCGTGCACCAGGGCTAGGAGTCTGCCCCGGATATTGCGGCAATACCTGCGAACCGCAGTCCAGTGTATGTACTTGGGCTAGGGTAAGGTCCTTAATGTACTTACCGACGTATGGATATTCGGGGTCACCAGCGAACGCAGGGCCAGTGTCCTTACACTTGGCGCCGGAGATCTTACGGTCGTGCGTGATAACTGCTTGATGATCTTCGGTAATCTGCACGTCAAGCTCGAGTGTGCTCACACCCAGTTCAAGGGCATGAGAAAATGATGCAATCGTGGACTCAACAGTTAGCCCGAGTCCACCGCGGTGTGCCTGCAGATCGAATTCTTTGGGACCAAAGCTCTTCGAGGCAACTGACCAAGAAGGGTTCTCAGCGGCTGAAGCAGGTTTTACTGACAGTTGACTTGCCGCTGAACATACCATTAGGGCAGCCAAAGTTGCTATAACAAACGTATTCTTTTTCAAATTCTCCACTCCTTATTAATCTATTACTCTAGTAAGTATATAAGGAAAATGTAAATTCCTTGTTAGGCATATGATAAAAAAAAGTAAAGAAAAATAAGAGAATTAACCTAGTTCCTTTGACATATATAAATCTAGCAAATCAAGAAATCATTCTCTTTCAGTATAGATGATCCAATCTCGCCGCACGTCTTCTACACTCTACTCGACATTCATAAGGAGACCGAACGAAACACATAAAACCTACTTTCCATTATAGAATTAGATAATATTTATATAATCATCAACAGATACCGTTTCTATTAAACCAACCATGGTTTCAAATTAATCTCTTTCTTTTGTAATACGCTCAACATTCTACAGTAGGTTTTTGTCGATAAGTTATTCCTATCGGTTTTTTTGAGGGGAAATTTAGTGTAATACTTAAAAACTATCAAAATCAGACGAAAACACCCTCCCGAAAATATAGGTCCATTTCCCTGTTTTTCCTATAAATCCATATATTTACATAATTTACACCGAATCTACACAATCTCTTAAAAATTACATGCTAGTTTAATAGTGTCCAAATAAATATATGTTACTAGGAGGAGTGTTGTGATGAATTTGCGGATTTTATTGATTTGGTCTCTTGGTCTCTCGTTAGTCTTTGGTGCTGTGACCCCTGCATTGGCGGAGCCGGCAGCGAAACATCTTGACCCATCTTCAATCCTTGATGAGCGGCAGGCTCAATCATCTAAAACGGATGAGCCTCAGACAGTCATTGTAGGCGAAAGGGGTACCACCCTTGTTACAAAAGGGCATTCAGAGCAGATTGGTATTGGGGTTGAATTTTCCACATTTGAACGTTTTGATGCCCGCGGCTGGATCAATGGTGAAATGCTGAAGGTGGATTTAAGTAACCCGGCTGTGACTTCTGATCTTTTGCATCCAGGAGTGGTGGCAAAGGCGGAGGGATTATCAAAATCAGCTAATCGTAAAGGGGCGATTGCTGGTGTGAATGGCGACTTTTTTGATATTAATAATACAAATGCTCCGCTTGGTGCAGAAATTGAGAATGGCAAGCTTGTGAAGGGGGCTCAGCCTGGAAGAGAGAAGTCAGCTGGTATTACGAAAGAAGGTATTGGGCAGCTAGCTTCTGTTCTTTTGGATGGAAGCGTAACCTTTCATGGCAGCAAACATTCGCTTTCAGCCTTAAACCAGAGCTCGATTTCTGCAAACGGGATTGGTGCCTATACTTCACTCTGGGGAACGGGTTCTAGAACTGGGGTGGCAAATGGAAGCCAATTAGTGCAAGAAGTGATGGTAGAAAACGGGAAGGTTGTCGAAGTTGGATCAAGCATTACAAATCGATCGATTTCTGAAAACGCATTGATTCTAATTGGCCGTGAGGCAGGTGCAAACACCTTGGGGCACTTAAAGGTAGGAGATGAGGTTTCCATTGAGTATGCTCCAAAGGTAACAAATGTGCAGCCATTTCAATTTGCCATCGGCGGTAATCCGCTTCTTGTAAAAGAGGATGTGGTTCAATCCGTTGACAATACCGTAACAGCACCTCGGACGGCTGTTGGGTTTTCAGCTGATGGTAAAGAGATGTATTTAGTTGTTGTTGATGGTAGACAAACAAGCAGCCGTGGCATGACTCTTTATGAAATGGGAGAGCTTATGAAGGAATTCGGTTCCTCTCATGCTCTTAATCTAGATGGTGGTGGATCCACAACATTGGTTGCCCGTACACCTGGTGGAGATCAAGCCGAGATTAAAAATAATCCATCAGATGGAACAGAACGGGCAGTACCGAATGGCATTGGCATTTTTACTGCAAAAGGAAATGGCATTCTTTCAGGCTTCAATATGACAACTGAGTCGAAATTAGAGCATTCCGATCGCCTATTCCCAGGATTAACAAGAAACTTTTCTGCAACAGGGTTCGATAACGCATATGATCCTGTTCATGCTGGAGATGTAAGCTGGGGAACTCTTCCTGGTGATGTTGGGAAATTTGAAAAGGATGGAATGTTTCGAGCAGAAAAGCCTGGAGCTGCAAAGGTAGAAGCACAGGCGAAAAATAAAAAAGGCACAGCTTCTATTAGGGTTTTAGCTGAGCTTGAGCAAATCAAGCCGAGTGTTCCTAGGCTCGGGTTAGCAGAAGGAACAACAGATACCTTTCATATTAATGGCTTTGATAAAAATGGCTATACTGCACCAATTGAACCTCAAGACGTAAGCTTACACTATGATCCATCCGTTATTGATGTGCAAAAGAACGCAGACGGTACGTTTTCTGCTATGGCAAAGGCAAGCGAAGGTTCGACATTAGTCACAGTAACCGTTAACGATAAAAAGGCTTATCTTCCTGTCACAGTCGGGTTAAAAACAGAGACTGTTTCAGAGATGGAAGCATTGTCTGATTGGCGCTTTTCCTCTGCTCGTGGTTCCGGAAACATTTCATCGGCAGCTGGAAGAACAAACAACGGAATCAAAGTGGCATTTGACTTTACAAATTCAACCGGAACTAGAACAGCCAATCTTCATCCTATACAACCGATTACCCTCCCAGGGGAGCCGCAATCAATTGGCTTATGGGTGAAAGGAAACGGCAAGGGCGAATGGATGTCATTTACTACACGAGGTGCTGATGGAAGCTATCATTACCTATATGGCCCATATGTAACATGGACGGGATGGAAAAAAATCGAGATCCCTGTTCCACAAGGAGTAAAATATCCACTTGAGCTACGAACGATTGGCGCCATTGAGACGAGTAAAGCGAAGCAATACACAGATGAACTTGTCTATGATGACTTGACTGTTAAAATCAGCCAGTCTATTGAGGTACCAGCTGTTCCGGAAAAAGCAGACCCCCTTGTCATGCAAAATGCGGACATAGGGAAGGATCGCTGGAAGTTCGCTGTGATGGCTGACAGTCAATTTGTTGCAAGCTCACCAAACAGCCAGCAAGTTCGTCTAGCGAGAGAAAGCTTAAGACAGATCGTTAAAAATAATCCTGAATTTTTAATAATTGGCGGCGATTTTGTTGATACCGCTTATCCTCAGGACTTTGAGCTGGCAAAGCAAATACTGGAGGAGGAGATTGGCGATAAGTTCCCAATTTATTACGTCCCTGGTAACCATGAAATCATGGGCACAGGAAACCTAGATAACTTTATGAATACCTTTAAGGAAAACAAATACTTTTTCACCCATAAAGGTACACAATTTGCCCTTCTCGATTCTTCAACAGGAAGCTTCCGCACCTCAGATTTTGATCAATTAATAGAGTTTAAAAAGACGTTAGAAAAAGCAGCGACTGACCCTGCTATTAAGAATCTCGTTGTCTTCGGTCACCATCCAACAAGAGATCCACTTTCAACGCAAAATAGCCAGCTAAATGATCGAAAGGAAGCAGAATTAATTGAATCATGGTTAACAAAATTCAGAGAGGATTCAAGTGGAAAAGGCGCCATTTATCTGTCTGGACATGCCCATACAGTCAATGTTGACCGAGTAGATGGTGTTCCTTACATGGTTCTCGGACCAGCTGGAAAAGCTCCTTATGGCCCGGCCAATGACGGTGGCTTCTATGCCTGGACAATGTTTGGCATCGACCCAACATCGATTCCGTCAAAGGCGAATGGACCAGATAAATCCAGTGAGCAAAGCCCAGTACATGATACAGAATGGATTCGAGCAAAAGTAAACCCTCTCCTTGAAGGGGTTACAATCGATGGGCTAGAATCTATCTCAAGCGGTCAAACAGCAGAAGTCAAAGCAACAGGACACCAAGCGGGAAATCTAAACTTCCCACTCCAATATCCAGCAAGCGTCAATTGGAATGGAAGTGAAAATGTCTTTATCGGAACAGGGGAAGGTTTAACAAAAGCAAAAGCATCGAATAACTATCATGCAGTGTTTGATACCGCTACAGGACACCTCACAGGATTGCAAAAAGGGGTGATCACCTTAGAGGTAGAATCAAATGATGTCAAAGCAGAGAAAACCATCACGATATCTGATTAATAGAATTGTTAATTGCTAGCATACGAAAACAAAAAGGGAAGTAACTTGCCTTATAAGTGAGTTACTTCCCTTTCTTATTGCACAATATGTGCATCCAAAAAGCGGTCGTTCGTATCATTGCAGGGATTTGGAACCTTTTCAAACGGATAGTCCTAACTGCCCCTAACAACCTTACCTAAATAAGACTTATTTACTAGTTTTGTCCCCATTAACATACATTTTACAATCTCTAAGTTTATGCTTTACATTCATCCATTAAAGTGTAAGTGACAAAACATGGACAGGAGTGGAAATGCAACGTTAAAGAAAATACCTCAACTTACTGTTTTCGGGAGCTGAAGCCAATACATTTCAGGAGGTGAAAAAATATATTAACCAATATTGGAGTACCAGGATTAATTTTAATTCTCGTCATTGCTTTAGTCATTTTTGGGCCAAAGAAGTTGCAGGAGATTGGACGTGCATTCGGTCCTACGTTGAAAGAATTCAAAAATGCATCCAAAGGGTTAGTTTCTGATGCCGAAGAAGAAAAGGAAGAAGAGAAGAACCAAAAGATGATGGCTTGTTAAGTGGAAGTCGTTTTGTCCCTTGGAGAAAAATAAAATCGTTTCATTTTGTCCCCATCGATGCTAACCATAAATTCAGATGGATTATAAACAAGAAAAAGAACATCAGATACGTATAATGTGTCTGGTGTTCTTTTTCTTTGGTTTGTATATCACAATGTTGGTTCCCGGCTAATGTAGCTGCAGCTTCTATTATTTAGTGAATTTTAGTTTGAAATTACCTTTGTATGGTACATGCTCAACCGTTATGAATATTTCATTTCCATCCTTATCTTTTCCTTTTCTTTTATAGGTGAATTTATTTTCATTAAGCTCAGTAAGCTCAAGTACTGCACCATAATTCATTCCCTGTGAAACATGAGCTCTTATCTTATTACCGTGAACAACATGGTAATATCCATAATCACCACGGCTTTGACCTGTTTTAGCATCAAAAAATTCATATTTATTTGTTTTAAAATCATATCTTGCAAGACCTAAAAAATTCGAATTATAGCTTGAGACATCATTTCCTTTTTCATCCAGTGCTACTGTCCCTTGCCATAAGGTGCCAGATAAAATTTTGTCTCCGTCCACATCAGTAACTACTTTTCCTGTAAAAGTGTTTAAAGTCTTATCAGGTGTAGAAAAGGAAAGTTCTGTTTCATTATAAGGAATATGGACAACGAACACTTCTACATCATTACCTTTAGCATCTTTGCCCATTCTTTTATAGGTAAACATATTGTCGGTTAGTTTAGTGATTTCAACTAAAGCTTGGTATCCTTTCGATTCGGAGATTAAAACTCTAATCTTCCCATCATTTGTAATAAAAAAGGTTCCATAATCGCCACGACTTTGTTTTGTCGTTTTATCAAAAAACTCATATCTCGCAGTTTTATGATCATATTTTGCAAGACCAATAAAGTTTTCATTTTCCTTTGTTAAGTCATTATTGTCCTTATCATAGACCTTTGTTCCTTGCCAATTTGTACTACTCAGAATTCTAGCCAATTCCTGCCCTTTGGTTAATTTTCCCTTTTCTTCGATATTGCCCTCAGCATTTGTTATTAATTGAAAGGGGAAAAATAAAGCCATGCTTAAAATACATAATAACAACATTCGTTTTTTCATTCATTTTCCTCCATATAGATAAATTTAACATACCTACAAACACAATATATATCTTTCTCCATTGCCTTCTGAATATACATTGCTAATAGAAAGTTACGCTCGAGTGGCATATATCATCAATCCGCCATATAAATATCTAAATCTATATAAGGCCAATTAACGTCTGGCAAATAGCAACAAACGTAACATCTGGACAAGCCCAATTTTGTGACCGGATGGGGATTTAATGGGTGTTTGCCTTAGTTAGAATGATAGAAGGATTTTTCTGTTTAGAAGCGAATCATTAAGAAGGTAATGGAACAATGAAGAGAAATACATAGAATATGTTTCTATTTTATAACCAGTCTAATCGAAAAGGGGAGATAGAATGTTTACATCACAATACAAGATTATATTACCAAGTGATTATGACATGAACATAATCAAGGAAAGAGTCGTAAATAATGGCCACAAAACAGATGGATTTGATGATTTGAAATTCAAACTTTATCTGATCACAGAAAAAGGGGTAAATAATAATTTGCAAAATAGTTATTCCCCGTTATATCTTTGGAAAAATCACAACGGCCTTAACAAATTCTTGTTTGAGGGCTTTTATGACAACATCCTGAACTCTTTTGGATGGCAACAAGTCCAGGTGGGAATTCCACTAGTAGACCCGCCATCAAACATCGAACGGTATAAATATCTGTATCAAAAGACAAAGCAAATAGAGCCAAAAGGGAGTCTGATTTACACTAAGGATGAAATACTAAAGGAAATCCAAATCATCGAAAACACAGAATATATGGTTATTTATAATCCCGATAAGTGGGATTATCAGGTTTTTTACTTTTTAGACGATTTAAGTATTTTAACAGAACAAGTAAATGGAGTTGTTTACCAAATACTGCATATATCACAAGATAGCAGCCTTACGGATTAACATAAATCGTGATTACCTATCAGACAATAAGTAAAATCTTTGTGTTTTTATTTAATAGAACATAATAATATTATGTTAACTGGGAATTAATTCCCAAACTTAAATTATAAAAATGCCCGCCGTATTAGAGGCGGGCATGCTTTTTTTTATAA
>NZ_BAWM01000046.1:45562-192069 GCF_000759675.1 Neobacillus niacini
CATATTAGTTAGCTTTTCGCAAATCAAAATATTGAACTGTTTTACCATCTCGATCAATCTGCTTTTAAAGTTTTATTCATCTAAAGCCACCGTGTGACTTAGATACCGACAGCTAAACAGTTCGCCCTCTACTTGTAGAAACATATTTGAGACTGGTTGGACATAGATCTCGTATAACAAGCGAAGCTATGACACTGCAAGAAGGATTAGGGGTACAGTTGAATTATTTGTTGGAGGAGGAGATTTAAAAACGAATCCAGTCGTTGGTCTGGATGTAGCAAAACCTCCGGCATTGTTATCAGTATTAATAAAATCAAAAAGGCTCGGATTAAATACCAAGCCTTTTTTTGTAATGACATCGCAAATATAACGTTAATAGTTCTTTCTACATTAGAAGACTATATCTTCAAAATTATTAATAACGTGACCTATTTTAGTCATTTCGGTTCGCTCAATTGGATCATAATTTCGTAAGTTTCCAAAGTCAAGACCCGTTAAGCTTTCAATAGTCGCAATTCGAACTTGATATGTTTTATATTTTCCATATTCAAATTCCAAATCCTTTATTAAACTTTTTTGAGTCTGCAAATATGCTGTCGCAGATAATTTTCCGTCTTTCTTAGCTATGACAACGACCTTCCAAAATTCTGCAGGTATTTGAACATTTCGATATATTATATCGTCAGCCCGAAATACTGGACCAGTAAACACTGTTACTTTTAAATTAAATTTATCTGCGTTTTTTAAAATGTAATCTTCTAGCTCCAGCCATGTTTTTTGATTTAAGTCTTTATGTTGAGGAGAGGCATTCGTATAATAAAATGTATCTTTATTTGCCTCATTTGCGACTTCTCCCCAAACAGGGTCTCTTCTGCGTACCAGATGTCCTTTATCAATATCATTATCATCGTAAAGTTCTTTACCACATTGATATTCCTTACTAATGCGTGGGTCAAGCTGCCATTCGTTTTCACGACCAATACTCACTAGTTGGTTTCCGTCAATATTAACTGCAGTATAATAAGCAAGACGACGGGACTTACTCATAACAATTGAAAAGTGTGTATAATTTAACACGGAATTACCGTTACTCAGTGTTACTATGTCTTGTTTAAGGTCGGATCGAAATTTCGGATGGGGAACTTCATAGTTATCCCCAAGAAATTTAGTGTCATAACCAGTTGAACTTTCGCGCCATTCTTCGGATTTTGGATCAATAATTCCAAAATTCTTCACGATGCCATTAATTAAATTTTTCTTCTTATCACTTAAGTTTGAGCTTTGCTCCATAATAAATTTTAGGATACTACTTATTCGAATACCTTCGTTAGAAATGTACATAGTATTGTCATTTGGGTCTGGGACTCCGGCATGATGGAGAGCAACAACCATCCATTCATCGTTAAACACAGGAGAGCCAGATGATCCTGGTTGGGTATCTGTAGAGTAATGAATATAATCATCAAATATATCTGTAATTTTGTTTTCTCTAATGGCTACAGCTTTTGGTGCACCTGATGGATGTTGAATAACTGATCCATATTCACCAACTAAAACTTTCCCTCTCTGCGGTAGAAGCGGTAAAAATCCAAAATCACTTGATTTTGTTCCATCAGCTGACACTTCTTCTATCGCTACTAGTGTAAAATCCAATTCCTGATTAGTAATAAATAAACAATTTGGCTTAAATCGGAAGCTTTTAATCGGACGTTCCTTTCGATCTAGATCCAATTCATAGTTAAATTGTGCAACACTAAACAAAGCTGAATCTTCGTTTTCTAAGACATGATTATTTGTCAATAATAAAGAGGATGAAACAAGAAAACCTGTACCGTGTCCGAGAATTCGTCCTATGCTATCACGTACCTCAATTCTACAAATAGGTTTAGCTGCTTTAAGCCCTGCCTCAAGAAAAGAGATAGGAAATAAATCGTTCTTACCAATGAGACGTTCAAAAGCCAGCCCATCACGTGGATTAATGATTTTCGTTCGATAAGCAACTCGCTCTGGTGTAGCTATTTCTAAAGGATTTTTAGTTTGTAATTCATCAGCAATTCGTTCGCGTTCGCCAGAGCGTTCAATATAGCGTTTTAATGCTTGTTGTTGCTGCAAATCTACAAGCTCTCCATTCATGTTTTTAAACTCATCAAATCGTATAATTGACATGTTTACTCTCCTTAAAGTACGTAAATATATATTTTAGATTTATTTGTTATTGTAGACAGTTTTTTTCTATTACTAATGAGGATACATTTTTTGAATAAATTCCTTGTCCTTTTCGGAGAGTATTACACCTCCAACAACCTCATAGTCGCCAATTGTATGCTTGTTAGGAATAGTATAAAGCATAATAGATGTCGGATCAAAATCTGTAAAGCTAGTGATGTCTGTACTGTATCTAGCAAAAAGATTATTATCTACTTCTTCTTTACTCCAATTATTTGGAGGTCCCATATAGTAGTTATAAACAGCCTCTTTATCCCATGGTATATTTGCGGTAGGGTTTTGATGTTCATGGATACATCCTAATGCATGCCCAAATTCATGTAATACAACTCTTGAATATTCTGTGTCAGGAGTATTTGGATCTAACCATCCATAATTCATTGTAGCTTTATCAATATCAATTTCCTTGCAATATGTTCCAATATAAGACCAACTGCCGTCATTCTCATCAAAAGAAATACGTATTTCAGCATCAGGTTTATTACCAAATTTAAACTTAATGTTTGCGTATTCTTCCCATTTTTTTGCATATTTTTTAACCTTTTCTTGTACTTCAGGTATTCCTTCCAGGAAACGAACATGAATCGTTTGTCCTGGCTCCCATAAATATTTGTTTACTGCTGCTATTTCTTTATAGGATTCAGGAGAAAGTTTATCAATACAAACTTTTACTTTTTCAGGCATGAGACCAACCTCCTTATTAAATGACTTAAATATTTTATTACGTTATATAGAATGTTCAATATAATTAAAAATAAATTGGAGTATTTAGGGAAATGTTGTTCGCGTAATCATTTAGAAGATACAGAAAATAAGAAAGTAATGGGGTTTGTACAATGGGCTTTTGGTTTTGGAATAGCATCGATATTTTTGAACTTAATCGGGTGGACGGTGTCATTGATTATAAGAGCAACCTTATTATATTTTTAGTTTGATCTACATTTTTTCAACTGTGGGTGACAATCCTCATTTTGACTAAGAAGTTATTTGTCTGTACCGAATTGTTGATCTTGAACACGAACAAATCGGGTCGTATTACTTGTGCCACTTTGCCCAGCCCAAGTAATCTAGCTGCCAGTTGCAAAGTAGTGGGAGAGGATTTCATCAATGTCTGTATTTTCTTGTATCATAGGGCTGCATTCCTTTACTATGAATTCTATTGTGTTTGAAGATAGTCTATCATGTGATAAAACACATGACTACAATTAATAAAGGTGCCTGATACTTGTCGGAGGTGACTAAATTCGACTAGTGACACAGGTGCCTTTTTAAATGCGGATACATTTTTTCTATGATAATTTTCATAGAAAAGGATAATCTGAAGCTTTATATAAAAATATACAATATAGGAAATCTTTACCTTATAATCACAAAATAAACAAATTAAAATAGAAATAGTTAATTATTGGCTGCGGTTAATCCTATGAACAAAAAAAAGATCAAAGGAGCTAGACGATCATCTGCCAATTAAACTTGACCGAATAGCTCGTCTGATAAAAGATGGACGATTCAGCTTAACGCCACTTTTATAAGCACTAAGACAATAGAATGACACAGAGAAGCTGGCGCTATTTTCACCATCCTACCTAGAGTTGCTATTGGAGCACCGCTAGCCTTTGCTTTATGACTAGACCGAACTAAGGAATGTAGGCAAAGAGACATGGGAGGGTACGTCACCATAAGCTGCGCAGAGATCTATTGTGCATCACATACTGATCCACCCACCACAAACCAAGTTTATCCGATGGCGTTGGAGTAGCGTACATAGCTACTGTAATAGTTTCACAGATTTATAAAATACTGTTGATCAGGTGTCGAAAAATATTATTTTGACACCACTCCAACGTGGAAAACCGTTGATAGATTACTATTTATAGAGGGAGGTGATTTAATGCCATAATCTCAAGGATTTTGACAGTTTTTCTTCGGATGGGAACGACTATACCGTATGCTTCGATCATTAAACCAAATAAGTTTTATATGTATCCACCATAGTAAATGCATGCAGCTTCTCTCAATACAGTTATATTTTTATAGCTTAAATGAATATTTTAATAAAGGAGATTTTCATGTTGAAAAATAAAGTAAAAAGTATGGTGAATATTTTTTTGAGCTCTGCCATTGTTTTCGGCGGAATTGGGCAAACAGTGGTGGCCAAGGGTAATAACGATGCTAAGATTCCTAGTGAGGAAAATGTAAAACAGTGGTTAAGTGAATATGAATTCTATGAGGATACTAGAGATGGATTAATCTATGAGAAGGTAGCAATAAATGAATTAAAGCGTTTCGTAACAGTCATAAAAGAAAAGAATGCTAAGTTAGATTCTAATACACTAGATAATCTGACTGTGGAATTTGAGAAGACCGGAGACTTTAAGCAAACCGATATGAATGAACTTGAAATGTTTGAACAATTGATTAACCAATATGAACAAGCAGTTCAAGAGGAGTATATAAAAGAGGTTGTTCCAAAAAGTGATCTGCTCCTGAATATCAAACATAAGTTAACAATATATCTATGGGGCTATGCATCAAATAACGATTTTAATGAACCAACTGAAGTATTACTTGCAGATATACTCTTTAATTTTTATTTATCGGATAAAATTGTCAATAAAAATGCTATTGGCATCTTAAAGGATATCTCTGATCAATCGGATGAAAATGGAAATAAAATCAACGCTCATTTGGATAACGCTATGAAAATGTCTGAAAAAGGTAATGAGTTTCTAGAAAAAGATCTAGGTATCCCTGCAGCAAAGTCCTATCAAAATGCATATAAACAAGCGTTATTCGGACTTGAAAAAGCAGGCTATACATTTAACACAGAATTCTTTGAATCTACCTCTGACACGGACGGTGACACGATAACAGATGGAATAGAATTCCAAGAAGGAATGAATCCATTTAAAATGGATACAGATGGGGATGGATTAAAGGATAATATTGAATATGAGATTAAATCATCTATTTCACCAACAAAATATGATACAGATCAAAATGGCATAAGTGACGCAGATGAAGATAGCGATGGAGACGGCCTGATTAATAAAGATGAGCAGGTTTATCAAACAGCTTTGATGAAGAAAGATTCCGACCAAGATAGTTTAACGGACGGATTTGAAGTACAACAGTTTGATTCATTACCTAATAAGGATGATACAGATAGCGATGGATTAAGTGATGGAGATGAATTTGCTTTAAAGACAAATCCGAATGCTGCAGACAGTGATAATGACGAGACCACGGATTCACAAGAACTCCATAAACAATCTATTCATCAATCATTTAATCAGCCTGATAAATCAGAAATTACTAGTGTAGAAGTTAGTTTTAGTGCAAAGGATAATATTAATAAAACTACTAGAATTACAACAAACAAAGGCAATATGAAAACAGCTAATTTATACGGTCTCATTGGTTCTCCTGTAAGGATCAATACTCAATCAGAATTTGATAAAGCAAGCATTATCTTTACTTATGATGAAGCACAGCTAGGGGACACATCGGAACAAGATTTAGGCGTCATTTGGTATAATGATGAGAAGGAAATGTTTGAAAGCCTTACCTCTGTGTTAAATACAAGTAAGAATACAATCAGTATAGAAACTACTCAGCTTAGTGAATATATGATTGTTGATAAGAAAAAATGGCTGGAGCTTTGGAATAAGGAAACGGGCTCCTCCAATAAGCTTGATGTTAATAGAGATGATCCAGGTGATGGAGAGCTAGATTCAGATGGGGATGGATTATCCGATACTTATGAAATAGAAGGAATGAAAACACCATACGGAATCATCTACACGAATCCTGGCATGAAAGATACTGACGGAGATGGATTAACCGATGGGCAAGAAATGGGTCCATTCAGAACATTCACGTTTGAGTTTTTTGGAATTACGATTCATTTTGAAGGTTTCTTTCCAACCAGTTTACCTGACCAAAAAGATAGTGATGGAGATGGAATTTTTGATAATGAGGATTCAAGACCGTTGAACTCTGATTTATCCAATTTAGTCATTTTTCAATCAGATCGACCAGAAGGCTATGATGAAAATGGAAATGTAGCGAATGATATGACAACAAATGATTATACAGGAGATGAAATGACAGACATTAGCTGGATGTTCAATTTTCAATTACTAGAATCATATTTCCCAGGTATTCTCTTTGATGAGTTCGAGACCATGTCCACAAGCTTATTTTCTACGGGGGAAATGGAAGATGTTGTTTTAGATATGATTGATCATTTTGAGGAGGGAACTGGTACACCGTATAGTAATCAGACTTTAACTAAAAAAGCTAGAGAGCATGAGACAACAAAAGCCTATGTTGACTATGTCAAAAATGCTTTAGTTGATGAGCTAAAGAAAAATGGAGGAAATTTGGGAGCACTTCGGTTTGATAAAAGTACAAAAGCAACGAATACATTTTATCAAAATATACAGGATAATGCTTCTTACCCGACGTTTAGCAGCTGGGGTGATAGAATAGGCGGACTTACCATTACGGTAAATGATACGTGGGGGAATACGATATCCGTAAAAGATTTTTCAGTAGAGAACAATCACTTTGAAGGTGTCATGCATGTTCGTTTATATGATCATTTTGGGTTAGATCAGCCAGATGTAGAGAAAATGTATGTCAACTTAGCAGGATTTCGTTCTTGGTTTGTCTTACAGCATTATGAAGATTATGATGGAGAATATAAACCTTTTGTTAGTTTAATGGAAATGGATATACCATTCGAGGGGGAATTGAGCAATTAAAGTTAATTTAAAAATTCTAGTTTTGATTATTGGTATATTCTTCATTGTATTATACTTAATTGGATGTACAAAGAATGAGGAATCAAGCGGGGATACAAAGATTTTTGAAATTGCCAATACAGAACAGGTCGTTGGTAAAAAGGATGAAGAAGTGGTGACTCTTAGAAAGCATTACATGATTCTGAATCCACCAAAAGATTTAAAAGATTTGAAAGAATTAGTTGAAAAATACATTAAGAATCATCCAGTTGAAGGTGAAATGAAAGTAATAGAAGGAAAAAATAGATTTTTTTATATGTCCTTCTATAGGGAAAGTGACGATTTGCCAAGAGACTGGCAGCCTGATGAAAGTTACATGAATACGGATCGGATGGAACATCATAAACATGATCTCATTGCATCAATCATTTGGTCAGATGCTGAACCACAAAAAGAGTACAATGTTTATGATAAGAGTAAGGAAGGAAAGGTCCTGAAGCGGATGCATTTTATTGAGGATAAGCTTGTTGAATGATACACTATCCAACATATAAAACAGATATGCTAAACACAGACCACCGGTACTTTTGTACGATTTATCGGACTATAGCACGAGAATATGCCATAATAACAAGTGTTTTCTACTTCAGTAGAAGGCGCTTTTTTTTATTATTAATACGTTTATCGTACCAGGAGGTGGTGCTGTTTTATATGCGTTGTTTGAATACCGGCTTACCCTTGTTCAATAATAGGGGGCTTTTATTTAGGATGACACAAGCCCATTCGGATTGACAAGAATGTTGGATGCGTTAAGATCGCCGTGAATGAGTTGATGTGGTAATTGCTTTAACATGGGAAATTGCTCCATCAAGGTTACAAGCTGTTCGGAAATAACCCGTAATTCTGAAACACTACTGTGACAATAACCATTGTCATGATGCTATTTAAGTTGTTAAATTGGTTGCTAATTAAATATTGATTTTAACTTTTGGTTAGTAAATCAAAAAGTGGTTCAATTCTTATAAACAGAATTGAACCTTTTTTTGTGTTCTGTTAATGATCAAACTTGTGATTTTCCCTTTTTCATTTTAAATAGTAGGTGAAAGTAATGACCCATTCGATGGAACCCGAAATTTAAGTTTTAACATAATTGACATATATGTAATGTGAATGACATATAATCTAACAATCACGTAGGAAGGAGGGGGAAAGATGGATAATCGAATTTTTTTATTCCTTGCTGCAATTTTTTCAGGTTTTGCACTTATTAAAGCTCCTTTAGCTGATTCATTTCTTGAAAGCATTTCACCATTTACTAATATTCTTGGCTTACTTACTGTTCTAGTCTTCTCACTTGTTTTAATTTATAAGGGTGTAAGAGGTTTGTTTAGTAAGTAAAAAAATTATGGTACCAATTTAAAAGAGGTCCCAGGGAACAAATCCTGGGACTTCTTTTAATCTATAGTAAGATCATAGGGCCTTCGAATCTAATTTTATGTTTCCAAGTTAAATGCAAGATAGTTGATATTTTTTTCAGATGAGGCCAGTGCTCATGTCTAAAAGCTACACAGTTATAACATTTTGGTGTTTTTTATTAATGTAAGCGCATACATTGTTAGTATACAATGGAGGTGAAACCTTAGATGTATATTTATGGAAAAGATTATATCAAATATTTAAACGATGACAGTACTGGACTATTAACATACGACCAATGGAAAAATAAAAGCAGTCCACAGGGCTCCGATAAACAGATTTCATCCGAAAGGGTCGAAACAACTAGGTATGCTGAAGGATACTATTCTCCAAATGTTCAAAATAAAAATAAATAGTTTGATTGAATGACATGGCGGAGCACTCGTGATGATTGGAAAATCCATAGAAGAAAATGAGGTACTGAATAATATTGTACAAGCCGAGCCCATTCTGAATCAATCACTAATAGAAGTGATCAACGATTTAGAAGAATCGTTTTCCGATAGACTTCTCCGGTTTATTGACGAAAAGGGAATGACAGATGTTCAGACATACAAACGGGCCACTATCGATCGACGTTTGTTTTCTAAGATCCGTAATGAAGAGGGATATACTCCTAAAAAGAAAACCGTGATCGCTTTTACGATTTCCTTGAAGCTTAACGTGGATGTAACGAATGAATTGCTATCTGCTGGTGGTTACACTTTGTCCCACAGCAGCAAGTTTGATGTCATCATTGAATATTTTATTAAAGAAGGCAGCTACAGCATCCATGAAATTAATGAAGCATTGCTTACCTTTGAAAAGCACAAATTGAGCATGCATTAAAGCTCTTAAACCCTTTATATATAATCATTCGAAACCTCTGACAATCATAATGTCAGGGGTTTTTCTTGCTTTTTTGACGGGCAAACCACCCCTTTTTTATCACCAAAAAATTAGGTAAGAAAAAATTCTAGAGTGAGAAGAGGATAAACAGAAATTTAATAGGGAATTGTAAACTACGATTAAGGTGAGATAAAAGAATGGCATATACTTAATAATTAATCAAAAAGCAATGATTAACATGAAAAATAGTATAGGAGAGATAAAAGAAGATGGAAAAACAACGAAAAAAAACATTTAGCTTGTTACTCATTCTGGTAATGAACTTTGGTCTTTTTACTTTATCTAATTCAAGCGTTTCGAATGCGGCCCAAATTATTTCGATTACAGAAACCACTGCTAATAACAGTGGAACCTTAACGAGGGAAAGGGTTCAGGATATAAAAGCCTCTCCTGCTCCAGGAACAGTTGCACCCGGGACTGAAGTGACATTATCAACTGAGACCCCTGATATTATCATCTATTATACAACCGATGGCAGTACTCCAACGGAATCAAGTACAAAATATACCGGTCCAATAATTATAAAAGAAGCAGTACAAATTAAATCCATCGCTGTAAAAATGGGCCTAGAGAATAGTGAGATAGCTTCTTTTCATTACACCATTGAAAAGGATGTTATCAGCATTCATGACATTCAGGGGGAGGGGCATTACTCCCCATATGCAGGGCAAAATGTAACAAATATTGTTGGGCTAGTGACCTTTGTAGCAGATAACAATAACTTCTATATACAGGAATTAAAGCCTGATAAAAATGATAAAACAGCTGAAGGTATATTAGTTTATCAAATGCCTCATGGAGTTAAGGTTGGAGATGTCGTAAAAGTCAGCGGCCAGGTTAAGGAATGTATATTAGAGGGCTACGAGGATAAACTTAAAACCGATTTGCCTGTAACAAAAATTAATGCAAACGCCATACAAGTTACCACAAGCAACCAGAAGCTCCCCTTACCAGTTGTTATCGGGAAAGACCGTATCCCGCCTACAGAGGTAATCGATAATGACAGCTTCTCTGTTTTTGATCCTGATGAAGATGGGATTGACTTCTATGAGAGCTTAGAGGGGATGCTTGTCCAAATAGAAAATGCAAAAATTGTTGCGCCACAGAAGCACGGTGAAATTGTTGTTATTCCTGGAACAATGAAAACAAATACAAAGGCTGGGGGTCTGCGTATATCTGAAAATGACTTTAACCCCGAAAGAATCGCTATCAATATAAATGACAAAAGCTTTGTTACTAAAATGGGCGATCGCTTTGAAGGTCCGATAAAAGGAGTTATTAGCCATAGCTACAGTAACTTTAAAGTACTAAGTAAAAAAGAGGAATTACCTAAGCTTGTACAAGGTTCAAATGAAAGGGAAATAACGACAATTATTCCTGATCCTAAAAAAATAACTATTGCATCTTATAATGTAGAAAATTTTTCAACCCGATCCAAAGACTCAAAAGTCACAAGACTAGCAGAAGCTATTGTAAAGAACATGAAACAGCCAGATATTATCGGCCTGATTGAGGTACAAGATAATGATGGACCAACAGACAGCTGCACGACTGATGCAAGCAAGAGTGCAGCAGTATTGATAACTAAAATTAAGTCACTAGGTGGACACGAATACCTCTATACGGATATCGAACCAGAAGACAAAGCGGATGGTGGGGAGCCTGGAGGAAATATCCGTGTAGGATTTCTGTATAATCCAGACCGTGTATCGCTTATGAAAGGCACAAAAGGAACTGCGACACAAGCAATCGGCTTTGAAAACCATAGGCTGACTCTAAACCCTGGCCGTATCGACCCAACCAATTCAGCCTTCCATTCAAGTCGAAAACCATTAGCAGCTCAGTTCAAATTTAATGGGAAAGACGTTATTGTAGTTGCTAACCATTTTAACTCTAAGGGTGGGGACAATCCGTTATTTGGAAAAGTACAGCCTCCTGTATTTCATAGTGAAGAGCAGAGAATTAAAATGGCAAATGTCGTCAATAGCTTTGTAAAGGATATTCAGTCAAAGAAAAAAGATGCGAATATTGTTTTATTAGGGGATTTTAATGATTTCGAGTTCTCTAACCCTTTATTAACATTAAAAGGAAAAGAATTAATAAATATGATTGAGAAGGTTCCAGCAGAAGAGCGTTATACCTATAACCATGAGGGAAATGCACAGGTGCTTGACCATGTTCTTGTATCAAATAATATGGCGGCAAATACGCAGGTGGATATTATCCATATTAATTCAGGATTTATGGAGAAACATGGCCGTGCAAGCGACCATGACCCTGTTTTAATTCAAACTCTTGTGAAATAAGGAGATTGATTCCTGTTTAAAATAGCGAGGATTTAGGTTTGATAAAGGAAAAAAGCTTTTAGACATTGCCATATTGGCTCTATGTCGATAAGCTTTTTTTCCTTTCTTTGATTAGGATAGCTTTTTTTTAGGTGCTACTAGACTCGAGGTTCGTGAAATATATTCAAAAAATATCAAAGTGATTAGAACATCATTGGAAGTATAAATAATATCTGAAAGAAAAATGACACGAGTGACGTAGTTATGGGCATTGTGCGTTCTAGCACCAATCCCGCTAAATAGAGTAACAAACCTTCATCACGCAACGGACCAAAACCTGCCGTGATCACGAGCGCTGGCGGAAGTCCGCTTAAGTCTTCTGCCAATAATGGCGAAGCATACGGATTTCCATCAGGCAGTAAATGCTCTTAAGCAAGCTTTAATGCTGTAAACACTATATAGATAGAATATGAGTTTAGTAGGTTGACTCAAAAGCCGTTTCCAGTCAGGCAACGGCTTTTTGGTTTGAAGAACAGTTACTACAACTAAAGTTGTAGTAAGAATTCAATAAAATTATTGATGGGAAAATGTATTTAATTCAGTAAGATGTAATTACGAGCTAAAAGATATTTATTCATTTAAAAAAATTTGAATTTAAATACTGAATAGAAATGATCAAATTGAGGGAGGTGAACGGAGCCATGATGCTTAATATTTTCTATTTAACCATCACGGTCCAAAGACGTGAAATAAGCGCAGAAAAAGCTTTCCATCAAGAACAGGTTGAAAAACTTTATGAGCAAAACAAAGAATGGCAGGTTATGGTGCATCACTTATTATAAAATGGCTTGGTCCAATAATAATTTTCCTAACGTGTCTTCTGGAGACACTTATCATGGAGAGTGTGCAAATACTCACTAGACTTTAAACTCCCTAGTTATTCTGCTTACAATGTGACAGTTAATACTGACAGACATTAAGACTTTTTTTTAATAAGTATTTAATTGAAGGGTGGTTATTGAAAATGGAAAAGGAAGAATTTCAACAGACTGGAAAGAAATTAATGAGCATTTTGATGTTCACACTTGTCCTATCAGCGATGAGCGTATTGATGTTCAACTTCGACCTTCCCGAAATTAGTAAAGCTTTTGATCTTACTACTGCTCAAGTAAGCTGGGTCACTTCATCGTACGCTTTGATTTACGGAATAGGAACGGTCATATACGGGAAGCTGGCAGACCGATATAAGCTTAAAAATTTGCTAACGTTTGGATTGTTATTATTTGCTGTCGGTTCAATGATTGGCCTTGTATCCCAAACTTTCGGAATGGTGCTAGTTGGAAGGTGCATCCAGGCAGTAGGAGCTGCTGTTATCCCAGCAACAGCTATGATGATTCCATTGCGCTACTTTCCTCCTGAGCGGAGAGGTTCAGCTATGGGTACAGCGTTTGTAGGTTTGGCTCTCGGCAGCGCTCTTGGTCCGGTTATTTCTGCATTCATTGTAAGCTTTGCGCATTGGCGCTGGTTATTCTGTATTCCTCTCTTGATTTTAATTACATTGCCCTTTTATCGTAAAAATTTGGGGGATGAACAGGGGGAACCCGGAAAACTTGACTGGGTTGGCGGAGGTTTTCTGGCTGCTGCATTAACCTTGCTTCTTTTGAGCGTTACGACTGGTACCTGGTGGTTTACTATTGGCGGATTACTCGCTTTAGCGCTGTTCATCATACGGATTCGTTCGGTTTCCGAGCCGTTTATTAAACCTAAGCTTTTTACAAATAAGGACTATACTCTAAGACTTGCCATAACTTTTCTAATCAGTGGAATTGGATTTTCCCTTTATTTTCTAAGTCCATTGCTTTTAGCTCATGTGCATCATCTGTCATCTAGTTGGATCAGTTTTGCGATGGTTCCTGCTGCAGCAGCCTCAGCAATTCTTGGGAGAAAAGGTGGTAAACTGGCAGACTTGAAAGGGAATTCGTATCTCTACTTTGTTGCATCTGGATTGTTATTGACCTGTTTTATTTTGCTTTCGACCTTCACGGGAATATCTCCCGTATTCATTGCTATCTTTTTGATTTTCGGTAACGTTGGGCAAACCTTTATGATGATTGCGATGTCGAATTCAGTCTCCATGACCTTGCCAAAGGAACAGGCTGGAGTGGGAATGGGACTTTTATCCATGCTGAATTTCATTGCAGGGGGAATGGCTTCTGGGGTTTACGGTAAGGTGGTGGATTTTGGTTCCAATGAAAATTGGAACCCGGCAAATATCTATCCAAACGGTATCATTTACGGCAATATATTTCTCGTTCTTGCGGTATTGCATGTAGGCATACTGTTATTGTACTATTTCAAGTTTGGAAGAGCAGAGAGAAAAAGCATCCAGTTTGAAGGCTGAAGTTAGATTAAATTAGCTTCACTCTTACTCATTTTTGGAGGAGATTAAAATGACAACAATTTAACATTTGTTTTCGTTGGTAGCCATATCAATATAGAAATCTATTATTAATAATCATTTTAAATGTAGAAAGGTGAGGAGAAAGATGATACTTGATTCGTTAAGACAGGAGCTTCTTAGCTGGGAAGGTGTTAGCGAGCACGAGCATCGGTTTGGTGGAGTGGAATTTCGCTTTAAAAATAAAGAATTAGGTCATTTGCATGGTGAGAAGCTTGCTGACTTTCCTTTTCCTAAATCCGTTAGAGATGAACTCATTCAGGCAAAACTAGCAGAACCACATCATGTTCTTCCGAACTCTGGATGGGTAAGTTTTCGGATCAAAGGAGAGCAGGATATTCCTCATTTATTTAAATTGTTCAAAATGCAATATGACAGAATCGCAAATAAGGATGCTCGAACATGATGTTAAGAAGTAGAGTCATCGTTTAGATTTAACGACTCTTGTTTTATTTTTAAGTGGTGAAGTATTTTTACATTAAAAATTAGCTGTTTTTTATAACCCCGTCCTAACTTAGAACGGGGTTATGCTTGTTTGAGGTTTTAAATTTAATAGCATTATTGTCACTTTACACTAGTACCAAATAGTTACTGCTTTTTTATAGGCGTCACTATTAGGAATCGCGTGTATTCCCTGAGCTTGTGCTTTGCGCGGGTCTAAGTCATATACCATTGGTGTATAACATGAAGATGGCCCCTTGTTAACGACCCCATTTCCTCCTGACTATCAAAAAAGAGGGAGTGAGAAGGATGACTGAAAACAACAAACGTAATCGTGATGGTGGAGACCCTGGTGAAGCTGTAGGAACCGGGGTTGGTGCTGTTGCTGGTGCTGCCGCGGGTTCAGTTTTAGGTCCCATTGGCACCGCTGCAGGTGCTGTTGCTGGTGGTGCCGTGGGCAACAAGATCGGTGAGCGTGCCAACGACGACGACACGAACCGAACCAGATAGAACTAAGTATAGTTCCCTGTAACCTAAAGATTAGAAACGGTAATTTATAATTACCAATAGCAGCTAAAAAGCTTGAGGGAAATTTATCCTCAAGCTTTTTGGATTATGTCTATATAGGTTCACTTGTGGTTAATATAATCTTTGTTGAATTTAATTTCCTTGAATAATATTTCTGTTCCTCTTGTTAAAATTATCATCACAGCAGCAAAAGCATAGTTAACAAAAGTCCATGTGTAGCTTTAAAAAAAGGTCGGTAATTTATAAAAAAATTTGATCAAAAATCCTGTTTTGAAATGCAGGATTTTTTTGTTCAGTGATCGGGCCATTTTATTGCACAACACCTTTAAAGAAATTTGGTAATCTATGTTAAAGTTTAGAAGAGATTGTGAAGGTTTTGACATTCTATTATTCTCAAATAGATAGGTTTCACAGACAATGCTATGCATCAGCATTTTGTAAGTTTTAGTATATTAGACGATATTAATCCATCTCTGAAGAAAAGAATAATAAAATTAGCCTAACAATGGTAATTCAAAATCTTCGCCTCCCTAAATAGTTCATAAGAAGGTATATTTATGAATAATTGGAAAAATATAGGTAATAATTCCCGCCTCCTTTTTCAGCTTCTTAGTCTGATCTATTCATTTCCAAAAAAACGAGAGGAAACGGCGAAAAATTGTAGAATTCTCTCATTGCATTTACATAAAAAAGTGGGGGGAATTAGAATGAAAAAGGTTTGGAAAGTGTTAAGTTCAACGGCTTTGGCTGCATCTTTATTTGCAGTGCCGACAGTGGGTTCAGCTGATCCAGGGCCAAGTCCGCAGCAGGGGGAAAATCTATCGATTGAAGGCTTCATCAACTATGAGGAGCTCGGTAAGAAGCTAGAGCAGATTCAAAAATCGAGTCAAGGAAAAGTAAGTGTTGAAACAGCTGGGTATACGAATCAAGGTCGTGGAATTTATAAGGTGTCGGTTGGCCACGGCGAAAAGGTTGTGCTGATCCAGAGTGAAATTCATGGAAATGAGAAAACGGGTACGGTTGCGCTCTTAAACATTCTGCAAAATCTTGGATCCAGTAATTCTCCAGAAGCGAAAAAAATCTTAGACGAGCTTACAATTGTTTTCATTCCGATGATGAACGTGGATGGTTCTGAGCTGAGCCGCCGTGCGAATGATATGGATTGGGCGGAGGTAGTTGCTAAATTTCCTCAGCTTGCAAATGCCAAGCCTGCATGGAACTATTATTCCTATCCAGGAAGCTGGAATTATGATAAGAACCCTGGCTTTGACGTAAACCGTGATTTCAACCCAGATCTAAACTATGTTCCGAAGGCAGAGGATTTCCCGGGAGCATCCAATAAACATGGCTGGTATATTACGCCTGAAGCACAAACGGTAAGAGATGTGTACAAGGACTTGAAGGGACAATTCGGAAAGGTGGATGTATTCGTGGATCTCCACCACCAAGGATTCCCTTATGTAGAGGGAACTGATGATCGGGTGACAATGTCAATATCAGGAAAGTTCGTCACCAATCCAAACAGTCCTGGCGGTGAAAAATATGCTGCATACGCGGATAACTTCAATTACGACTTCTCACGCCAATTGAATTTAGCAGTCTATAATGCCTTACAAGCAAAGGGAAATTCGCTCTTTACAAATATTTCATTATATGATCAAACTATTGACCTGCCTGGCACTGCTCTAGGATCATTTGCATTAAATGGAAGTGGAACAGTCCTTTTTGAAGTAAGCGGCCAAACGCAAAACTTCGGGCAAAAGCAGAGAGGCCAGCTTGTAAAAACGGTTGAAACAGGTCTTATGGGCATTATTAACGGTGTGGCAGATGGATCTGTCAATCAATTAAATCCTGAAGATTATGAAGACATACCATTAAGTGTAAGGACTCCAGGTGGATTGTAAAACTGAGAACAGAGTGTAGATTGATCCGTCTGCAAAGAATGAATTCGGTGTACCATTACAACAAGTTCAATATTCTTTTAGTGATAGAGACCGTCAAACAGCTAACTTAGTTGCGCAAGGAAATAGTCAATCTGCAGATGCTATGGAAGTGACTCTTGATGAGTCTACTTTAGTTCTAAGACCGCCTGGCGCAGTTATGCATGAATCTTCCACATGCAGAATGGAGGATGACCCCGCAACTTCAGCGACAAATCGTCACGGTCAAATACATGGTGTTCAAGGTTTGTATGTAGCGGATAATAGTGTTCTTCCTACCCTGACAGCAGCTGGAGGTAAAAATGACCGTACAGTAGAGTACGGCCGAAAGGAAAAAGCAATTCTATTTTACTACTATAACAGCAGAGGAGTCTGATTTTTTTACGGGTAGGAGTTTATCGGAAACAACAAACAAAATGATAGCTCCACCTGCTATCATGAGACCGAGGTATGAAATAGAAGGGGAGGGGTAACCTTTTCACCTCATTATCTGTTATCCATGATGAGTGTGTGTGTGATATGGTAAAAAAAGAAGCAGAAATCCATTGATTTCTGTTTCTTTTTATGTTGGATATTAATAAATCACAACCGGATCGTATTGGCTGAGATTATTATAAATGGATGCCATCACACTGGGAGGGACGTTGACACAGCCGGCAGAACCTGATGATTGATAGGCATTACTTGCCCAATTTGTCCGCCAGCCGGCATCGTGGAACCCTTGGCCATCATTCGTAAACGGAGCCCAGTAATTTACCGGCTGTTCATAACTTCCTTTCCCAACTGCAGTGCCCCGAAGGATGGATGGCGATTTTTTATATAGGATGTACCAAACACCTGGATGTGTATCTTCTCCTGTACTTCGTTTACCTGTCACTACATTCGTTGTGACGGCCAATTTTCCATCTTTATAAATCCAAATCCGCTGTTCTGCAATCGATACTTCCGCATACGTGTCGCCAATGCCATTATTTGTAGTTCTTTCATATCCGATTTGCTCATAGTCCCAACCATTTCCATAAAGATTGGAAGCATCTATCGAGGTTTCTCCTTTTTCAAACGCTTCCTGAACACGTCCCGCTTCATTTTCAACTTTTAATGCCCAGCCAAAGCCTTTTCCTTTAACCGATATGACCGAACCTGAATGGGTTTTGAAGGTGAAATCTTTATTTAAAGTAGATTGGGTATTGTTAATTTCAGCAATCTTATTTTGTATAGAATTTGCTTCGATCGTAACCTGTAAGTCTTTTGACAAAGAGGCATTTTGAATCAGCTCGCTGGCTTTTAAAGAATATACTTTATCTTGTACTTTATAATCCACCGTTTGTTGAAGGAATTCCTGGAGTTTTTTCTCTTGATTTTTTACAACCGGACTGTCCTCTCTATTTGGCTGTATGTATACAGGATTCAAATGGATTTCGCTGCTATATATCTGTTTCCGATAATCCTCTAATAGACTATCGACATCATATTGTTCTCCATCCACGCTAGGGGAGAAGGCAATTTTTCCTTGTTCCAAACGGGCCTGTGCATCCTGGGGCTCTTTTAAACTCTTATTCATGGTAATTAGTTTTTCTTCTACCAGCTTTTGCAACGTTTGGTTTCGATATTGATCCATATCTTCCGCAATCAAAGAATATTTTTTCTCCTTTGAGGATGGAAAAAACGTCCACTGGCTTTTCAATAATTTCTTAACACGAGGCAGATCTTTATCTGTAAATCCCATTCGTGAATCTTTTTCATCTAAAAGTTGTTGTTCCCCGACAAAGACGGAATTTTTTAATTGGGATGCTTTTAATTTTTTTAATGCTTGTTCAGCACTCAACCCGCCGACTTTAACATTATTAATCATCACATGTGAATTAAATTGAGTTGCCTGAAAATAGCTAATGGCCCCAATAATAAGTACAATTGCAATGAAAATACTAATGGCAATAAATTTTGGATTTGACAGCAGTTTGAATGAGTTCCCGTATTTTTTATCCATTTCCTCCATTCTTGCATTTGCTGTGCTCATAAACATCCCCCTCCGGATTGGTAACCCATCAATCCATGTCTTTCAACATTAAAACTGATGCATTGCCACCTGAATTTTTGAATTTAATTGTCTATTTTTTTACAAATTTATTTTACTAAATTTTGGAGTGGAAAATTGTAAAAATTTGTATAAGAATAAAATATTTAATATGCTTTTGTCCTATATTCATGCTCACTTAAGAAAATTTAATAAAAGGTTCATATGCGCCTAGCCCGTTGTTCTTTTTGTCCCATTAGCACTTGCCATACAATCTTCTCTTATCGCCAACATTTTCTTGCTTCATTTTTTCGTCGATCATTCCTTACTTCCATTAGCCACTATACTTGTTATTGTTTATGGGTATATGTTGTTCTATTATAGAAATAACTTCTTAAGTATCTTTGAGAAAAAACCTTCACGTTAAATAAGAGTAATCAACTAATGTCCAAAGTGAAACAATTCATGAATAGGGAGGAAAACAGAAGTGCAAGAAAAGAAAGTTACATGGTTAGAGCTTTTTTATGATTTATTATTCGTGGCGTCTGTTTCGGTTGCTACCCATGTTTTACTTCATGTTGAAGACGGATATATACATGCAGAGTATTTAATAAAGTTTGGGTTGATTTTTATTCCAATCTGGTGGGCTTGGGTAGGGCAAACCATGTTTGTGAACAGGTTTGGACAAGATTTGTTTCATCAACGGCTATTTTTGATCCTACAAATGTTCTTTGTCCTAGTCATGACATCAAGCTTATCGGTTGATTTTGATACATATTATCTTTCTTTTTTAATTGGTTATATCGGATTGAGAGCCATAACGGCAATCCAATATCTTGTTGTCCGGCGCTTAGAAACGGGTTTTCGTAAAGAGGCAGCACAATATTTGGGAAGGTATTTTTGGATAGGAATCATTATTTCATTATGTTCACTGTTTTTTGATACTTGGGTCCGATATGTTTTATTATATTTTGGTATTTTTATTGATATTATGGTCCCAGTGTTTGGCAGAAGGTATTTAGTAAAAGTGCCCACTAATACGGCACATTTACTGGAGCGATTTGGTCTATTCACTATTATTCTATTTGGTGAGTCTCTTATCAGCACCCTTGCGGTCATTCAACCTACACAAGGAGATTGGAATTCAATCGGATTTGCGGTTATTTCCTTTATCCTAATCATAGCGATGTGGTGGCAGTATTTTGATAATGTAGAAAAGAAAGTAGACAAGTCGATCCAAACTGCAGGCCAGACCATTATATACGGTCATTTGTTTATTTTAATGTCGTTGAGCATGATCGCAGCATCCATTAGACTATTGTTATTACATGAGGTCCACTATTTATTTATCCAATATTTCGTTTATGGCTCTGTATTACTTTATTTCTTCTCCACTACTTTTGTTTTCCATCAATATAGACATCAGCACCACAGATTGAAAATATATCATTTAGGATTATTTTTAGGGATCTTAGCTTTCTTTTTTATTATTAATCTGATTTTTTCAGTACCAAATATTATAGTCATAGGGGAAATAACCTTGTTTTTTATCGTTTATGCTAAATTAACTACAACTTAACTAAGGCTTTATTTTAGTGATACTCAAGCGGTGTAAGAGGGTGAGGATATTCGTTGCTCCTTAATAAACAAGCCGTCACAATTTGGTGTATTAAAGGCATAAAGATCAGATTCTTAGAAGTCCTCAGTCCTCTTGGTGAATTGAGGGCTTTTTTTATTCTCTTACGAACCTGAATTGCCTACGGTTACTATAAAGGTGGGGAGAAACTTGGCTATTTTTTAAAAAAAATTTGTATTGCATAGAATGGAAATACCCTGTTATATTTAGTGTAATATTACACTATTGGGGTTGATTTGTTGAAGCCATCACTAATAAATAACAATAAACAGGTAATACATAAAAATCCATGGTTTCTTGGATTTGTAGTATGTATTTTTGTTGTCTTCGTGTCATTAAATATCCCTATCGAAAAAAGAAAATATGGCCTCTCACAGAGCAATTTGACAACAGATTATGCAGGTCTGCTTCCAGAACGGATCGAAAGAATCGTAAAAGTAGGAGATCGGACCGAATTACAAAAAATGGTGAAGGAAGCGAATGAAAAGGGCCATCATATTTCCATAGCTGGACTGCAGCATTCCCAAGGCGGACATACCTATTACAAGGATAGCGTAGTATTGGATATGAAGACATTCAATAAAGTCCTGGAAATAGATAAACAGCATAAAACAATAAAAGTAGAAAGTGGAGCTACGTGGGAAGATGTTCAGGAAGCGATTCAACCATATGGGCTAGCTTTAAAAGTCACACAGTCACAATCGATTTTCACCATAGGAGGATCACTCTCTGTTAATGCTCATGGGCGGGATATTCGCTCTGGCCCAATGGCTGGAACAGTCAGGGGAATGACCATCTTGACTCCGACAGGGGAGATTAAAACAGTAACTCGGAATGACTCTGAGGAATGGATGAAGTATGTGTTTGGCGGCTATGGCTTATTCGGTGTCATTTTAGATGTCACTTTAGAATTAACGGAAAATGACGTTTACATAATCCATACAGAAGAACTTAAAACAAATGAGTATGAAGCCTATTTTGAAAAACTGTTAAGAAATGATGATGCATCTATGCATTATGCAAGAGTAAGTGTTGCTCCGAATTCCTTTTTGAACGAAATGTATGTAATAGATTACTTAAATACGGGAAAAAAGGATCATCAAACGCCGCTTAAAAAAGAGCGCGGTGCCCGGATTGGTAAACTGGCACTGGATATAGGCCGGCAAGGCGGGGTGTTAGAGGATCTTTTCTGGGAAAATCAAAAGCTGCTGATTAAGTCACTCGACGGAGACAAAATTACTCGAAATAACGCAATGCGTGGGAATTCTGTATTTATGGAATTTACTAAACCTGGTCGGGTAGAAGTTCTGCAAGAGTTCTTCATCCCAGTGGAGCAGTATGAAGAATATATTAGTGATTTAAAAAGATTTCTCCCAGCTAATGATAACAATGATGATTTTAAAATTCATAATATTACTGTTCGTTATGCTGCAAAGGACGACTACACTTATTTGAATTATGCCAAAGAAGATATGTTTGGACTCGTCATTTTAATCCAACATGGCTTAAAAGAAAAAGAGATTAATAATGCGAAAGCAATTATTCAAGGATGGACGGATTTGACACTCAAGCACGGTGGGGTATATTACCTCCCGTATTATCCTTATCAAACAAAAGAACAATTTAGAAAGAGTTATCCAAAGTGGGAGAAGTTTCATGAAGAAAAATTAAAAAGAGATCCAAAAGTTGTTTTTCAAAACATCTTTTATGAATATTATTTTTAATAAAGGAGCCTCGGATGAAGAGTTTGAGTGAACGCTATGTCCCTTTGGTTGTATCGGTCGGTCAGGTTGTCATTTTTCCATACTATATCCTTTGGTTAAAAGAAGCCTCACTGACATTTACCTTATTTACCTGGTTTTTTGCCTCTTTTTCTTTTAGTGCTGCCATGGGATATCGTCTTTTCCAAGCTGGAAAAAAGCCTGCCAATTCGTATATCCCTTATATTTACCTGGGGGTGGGTTGTGTTTATATACTAGTAGGGAATATAAGAAGTTCATTTGAAGTTCTTCCTTATATGGCTCTATTATTTCAGGTTATTTTGGGATTCTTACAAGGTTACCATCACGCGTGGCATATCGAGCAGAATGCCTATCGTTTACACGCCATTAATCACTATCTCCTAGTTGGGGTGATTATGGTTGGGCTTTCCTTTGTAAAAATAATCTCCCCGATCATCTTCATTACTACCTTTGGGGCTATTTTATTCATTTGCGGGATAGGGTTAATATTCATGAAAAAAGAGGACAGAGCTGTTTCAAATTGAGGTACTACGAAAATCAAATCTGATATTATTTAGAATTTGCAGTTTGCGTTGCTAGGTTACATTTCATAATAGACCCAAAATTTTAATATAGAAGACTTCTTAAATAATACCTCCTTCCAGTTTATGAATGGAAGGAGGTATTATTTTAGCCAATTTAAATCATTCACAAATGTTGTTTTATCAATGTTTGTTAATGGTTTTTATTTTGGTAAAAGAGTACATCATATCATTTATAACTAAACAGGTAAGTGATAGGTAACAGGGAATTATTTTGTCATGAAATCTTAACATTTTTACAAAAAACCATATGACTGTTTTCTTCTTTTAAATCTATATAGAAAATGAAAGGAATTTAATTAGAAGAAGGGACAGTGGTTGAAGATGGCAAAATATCGAATGGTGAATTAGATAAAATTAATCAATTAAAGATGAATGATCACAAGTCCTTACAGCAGGCGTTGTCAGATATCTATGAGGCATCATGGGAGGATCAAATAACACTGAGAAGTGCAACAACGGGCATTAAAAAGCTCGACGAAGTGACGGGAGGCTTTCAGGATGGAGAAGTGACGATCTTTGCAGCAAGACCAACGATGGGAAAAACTGACGTGATGCTTCATTTTGCAAAAATATCAGGTTGGGCAGGTTTCCTGCCACTCGTCTTTTCCCTAGAAATGCCTGTAAAGCTTATAACCTCCCGATTAATGGCTTCGACAGGGGGCTTTAACCGTGCAAAAATGCGGGGTCCGAAAAGAATGCTAAATTGAGGATCAAGAAGAAAAGGGTCTTATCCTTGCATAACCTTCCATAAGTCCTTTAAAGGACTAAAATCCAGGACGAATAAATCTAATAGCGAGGTGTTATTGCATGTTTGTGAAAGATGTTTACCTGGATTGCTTACGTTTTGAAGATTCTTCATTGGACCATTACATCCACCATTTACTTGCAGTGAAGAAAATTAAATTAGATGACGACATATCCAAAATAGACTTAGAACAAGCAGACCATCAGAAAGTAAAGGAATTGGTTCAAATCAATGTATTAGGTTTTCAAAAGTTGGCATCTACTCATTGAAGATGAACCAGAAGGTTTTTGTCTTTATCTTTGCAGTCAGCAAGCAAGAAGCAATCCTATTCTATACCAAAACATTTCATCATATCCCATAGAACTGTCACGTATATTCGCTAGATTTCGAGCTCGCTAGAAGAAATGATGTGAATTCGTTTCGGGACATGAGAAAGGAATTCAGGAGTTTTCCAGCAATAGAGGGGTATTTTAAGAGGGTTGGATGAAAGTGGAAGAGATGGAACAAACCCATATCTAGTTTAAAGACGCCGAAGACTAAATTATCCTAGGGAAGGTGAATACAGAACTGGCTCGACCCCGACCACCGGTATCTGATTCTTACGAAAAAAACGAGAATGTTCTTCATATCAAGTTTATAAGATTTCCTGCTACGGTGAGGCTCTTTTTTTGTTGTCCTAAAAACCGTCAACGAATTAGTTCTAATATTACGCACCTGTTAATACACAGTGGAGGTATGAGAGACGATGGCCAGGAGCAAGAACGCGTTGGATGAACGGAAAATCCGGATTATGATTATTACTATTCATATAAAAAAACAGAGTGGTCCACTCTGTTTTTTACATGGTATCTCGTGTAAGTTCCTGGAGCTCATCTGTAAATAACAACTTACAAAGTTTAACGCTAAGCTTAATAGATTTATTAGTATCTAATTCCGCTGCGGATTCAGGACCTAATAGCGTAATCCCATCTACATTAGACTTTAATAATACTATTCAATCTAATTAATTATGAGCAGGAATGAGAAAATTTAAATTAGAAGATTTTAAAATAAGAGTCTGAGGTAATTGTAGTAGGTGGATCAAGAGCAAATTCTTGTGAAAAGATTACCAAATAGGATAGTTTTGCCCCTTTACAGCCCAAATGCAACAAGGAGACTGACATGATCATGCTTGTATACAAAATGTTTTTTCATTCAGTTAAATACAGAGAAAATCTATTTAATACGATAAAAAGAATGGGTTGATTTTTTACGGATAACAATGAATACATTGAGTATTAAAATTAAATGATAAATTATTTGTACATGTGTATTCATTTTTCTTTAAGAATTGTCACTGAATAACTCGAGAATACTTTTTGTACGTCTGCTTGTGCAACTCCGAAGAAAAATCCAAAATCTCCTAAAAGTGTACTGTCAACACTTGACTTTACAAAAACGGTGTAAACCAATTGTTGATTTGATAAAACAATAATACTTGAGTCAGTTGCCTGAACATTAATTACTTCTGGATTTTCGAGTTCAAATTCTTGCGAATGAACAACAGCATCAGTTGGGCTTGTCCCTCTAACGATTAAAACAGTGACATTTGTTACCTTTTGAACTGGGGGATCAATCATAAGCACCGCAGCTAAGTGTACTTTTTGATATCGAGCATTTGATACCTGAAATGTAAGGTCTGCAAAGAATTGATAATCGCCCTGTAAGAAAGATGGTTTAACGACGTCTTTGGAAATCTCTCTTAATTGAATAGTTGGCATTTTTTTCTTCATCCTTTCAATTTTATTTGGAGTGTATTGAACTAAACCAAAACGCGTTTGTACAAAGTAATACAATACCTTCCAATTGTTCCTGCATCACCAAAAAGAATGAAAAAGGAACTAGGAAAATTGTTTGCAGAGATAGAAGTTGAGTCTCCATCGTTAACAGCTGGAGAAAATACAAAGCCGTTTTGTGTGAATACAGCAATTTGTGCTATACCAGTTGTAACAGAAATTTCAAATGTCCCTTGGAAATAATCATCAACTGGACCAGCCCAATATAAATTATTTCTTGCGTCGAAAATTCCACAAATTTCTTCAGTTATGATTTGGGCTTGAGGACAGCAACAGCAATTTCCATTTCCTGAATTACACATATCATTTCTCTCCTTTTCAAAATTATGAATTGACTAAATATAATTTTAAACCAAAACACGCTTATAAAGAGTAATACACCATTTTCCTATGTCACTATCGTCTATTCCATTGATAGTAAATGAAGTAGGGTTACGAACTGCGCCGGCAATTGATTCGCCAGATAAAGTTAAAGGAAAAGGTACATCAACACCCGAAGTGGTTATATTACCAGTCACTCCATTACCTTGTTGAAGAGTAATTTGAAAGGTCCCTTCAAAATAATCATTATCTACTGCAGGTGCTCGCCAAACTGTAAGGCTAGTTACTGAAAATAATAATGGTGCTTGAAAAGTCCCACAAATTTTCTCAACTCTAATTTGGGCTGGAGGACAGCAACAGCAACCTCCACCAGTTCCATGTGAACCACACATTAAACATCTCTCCTTTCATTGTCTCAAGCATATATGCTTGACTCTATTATTTAATGCTAGTTTAGAAGTTTTTGCTTATTACAAATGCGGAGATAGAAATAATATTTATTTGATAACAATATAACTATTAAATAGAAATTTGTCTGGTGCGAAATTAGTAAAAACCCTCCTAAAACCATGCGTAGCATTGATTATTGGAGACAAAAAGGATAATCATTTTATACAATTAATTAGTATCTTTGGAAAATTATTATGGCATGGGACTTGTCTAATTTACTGAATCTCAAAATGGTTACAGAACACAGGACTAAATACTTTTTCAACCCTGAACACCGGTATCTTTAGATTAAATTGAGCCCGATTTAATAAAGGTAGAATCCTCCTAAATGTTGCTACATCAACGTTTGTGAGGATTTTTTTGTTTTTGGAAAATGATTGTGATTGTGATCTATCGTGTTATTTTGTTGCTTCAAAAACGCATGAGGAGGCATTTGTCCTCTAGACTGTTCCTGAACTACATTTGAGAAAAGAGCCTTTATAAAAAACTCCTATCTTTCCTTTCAAGGTGAGGTAGGAGTTTTTTTAATTTGGCATCATTCAATATTACTGTAAACAAATGACAGAAATATAAGGGACTCTTTCATAGGAGTTCTTGAGGTGAGACTATTACCCAAGTCTAAAGGCAACACTTTTTTAACATTATGGTGTATTATAATGATGAAAGCGCATACATTTTTGAGTGGAGGTGATACAATGTATATTTATGGTAATGATTTTATCAAATATTTAAACGATGACAGAAATAGACCATTAACGTATGACCAATGGAAACATAAAAACAGTCAACAGGATTCTGTTAAACGAATTACATCCGAAAGAGGCGAAACAATCAGATATACTAATGGATATTTTTCTCCAGGCGTTATGAATAAAAATTAATAGTTTAGTTGAATGATATGGGGAGCACCGGTGATGATTGGCAAATTCATGGAAGTAATACAAAGTAAGAAGAAAAAGAATTCAGAACATGATAGTTTCGTAACTTTAAATTTAATAGGACATTAAAGACACCGTTAAATGGATGAACAGCGGTGTTTTTTTATGTTCTAAAATGATAATTTTTATGAATAAAAAGTACTACTCCTAGTCATCTTACAATTTCTGTAAGGATTTATTTACTTTGAATATATTAGCATTATTTTTACAGAATTTACAAAGAATATGTTTAACACATATCAAGGGGTTCAGTGATGAAATATATGGGGTTTAGGAAAAAAGGGGAGGATACTCCACATATACAATTAAATGAATCGATGAATTCATTTCCGGAAATTCCTCTAAATCGAAGATTATATAAAAATATAGACATACTGAAATCTGCCTATAAAGATTGCTCAGACGTGGTATTTCGTGACTTTAGTATTGGCAGCGAGATCAATGCTGTTCTTCTTTACATAGAAGGCCTGTCAAATATCGAAGAAGTCGACCAGCACGTGCTTAGGCCGCTTATCCAGCTGAAAAGCCCGGAAAACGGTCCTATATTTGAGCGAGCGAAAAAGGAAATATCGGTATCAGATATTAAGGAAATCTACACGATTCCTGATATTTTCAAACAGATTTCCATTGGCAACCCAATCATTTTAATTGAAAAACAAACAAAGGGAATTTCGGTTGGCCTGCCGAAGTGGGAAAAACGCAGTATTAAGGAACCTGACGCGGAATCCGTCATTCGCGGCCCCAGGGAAGGTTTTATTGAAACAATACGAGTTAACACCTCCCTATTACGCAGGAAAATTCGTCATCCATTATTAAAAATGAAACAAATAAATATTGGGGGCTACACCGAAACGCAAGTTATCGTGGCGTATATCGAAGGATTAGCCGATAACGCTTTAGTCGATGAGGTTACTCATCGACTAAAGCGAATTAAGATTGATGGAATTTTAGAAAGCGGATATATTGAGGAAATGATTCAAGATTGCCCATTTTCTCCTTTCCCGCAGCTATTAAACACAGAACGTCCGGATGTCGCCGCGTCCTGTTTATTAGAAGGTCGTATTATTATTTTGATTGACGGCACTCCTATTACCCTTATTGCTCCCTGTACGTTTGCAAGTTTATTACAGGCACCTGAAGATTACTATAATCCATTTTACATCAGTACGTTTATCCGTTGGCTGCGCTATATATTCTTTTTCATCGCTTTGCTTGCACCCTCAGCGTACGTGGCGATTTTAACGTTTCATCAAGAAATGCTTCCAACCTCACTGCTTTTAACCATCGCTGAAAATCGTGAACAAATCCCCTTTCCAGCTTTGGTTGAGGCGTTTATGATGGAAATCACTTTTGAGGCCCTGCGAGAAGCAGGTGTGAGATTACCGAAACAAGTTGGAGCTGCTGTTAGTATTGTCGGTGCGCTTGTCATCGGACAAGCAGCGACTGCGGCGGGTTTGGTTTCACCACCGATGGTTATGGTGGTCGCCATTACAGGTATCGCCTCATTTCTAATGCCAAGATATGCGACTGGCATCTCGATTCGACTACTCCGTTTTCCGATCATGATTTTATCCGGAATGTTGGGACTATTGGGCGTCATGCTTGGAATTACCACAATTGTTGCGCACCTGTGTACGATTAAATCCTTTGGTGTACCCTATCTCAATTCGGCAGCAATACTAAAGCTTAGTAATTTAAAGGATGTCTTGGTTCGTGCCCCGTGGTGGGCCATGGATACACGTCCAGAATTTTATTCAAAAGATACTACTAACCTAAGACGTGAAGCCGAGAATCAAAGGCCCAGTCCAAGCAAAGGTGATGGTGGAAGTTGATGTGTAAGATTCGAGCTATAAAGAGGACTTTCACTTTATTCCTTCTGATTTGCCTAACCTCGATAGTCCTTACAGGATGTTGGGATCGAACCGAAATAAATGACTTAGCTCTTATTCTCGCTGCAGGTATGGATAAAGGGAAGAAAAATAATATCGAACTCTCAGTCCTTATCTTTATTCCGCACCCCCAGCAAAGTGGACAAGGATCTGAGATGTCAGGTGGAAAAAGCAGCGGCCAATCCTTTGTGAGATCAGCTGAAGGAGAAACCGTTGCAGATGCGATGGCACGGCTTCAGGAAGCACTCACAAGGAAGGTTTTTTGGGGGCAAAATGAAGTGCTCCTTATTGGAGATAAATTAGCCAAGAAAGGAATAAGCGAACAAATTGATTTTTGGATGCGGCACTCGGAACCTCGGATACGTGCCGATGTTTTTGTTTCGAAAGGAAATGCAAAGACTGTTTTGAAGACCATGCCGGAATTGGAAAAAGACGCCTCAAAACAACTACGTAAAATAGTCAAAACACATATTGGGGTAAAAGTAACGGTGAAGGATTTATTGCAAATGCTATCCAGTGAATCCAATGCAGCCGTACTGCCATGGGTTGAAAACCTATCCCCATCACAAATGGATAGTAAAAAGGCCATTCCAACCATTAACGGAGCAGCGATTTTTAAGGATGGAAAAATGGTAGGAAGATTAAGTGATAAAGAAACAAGGGGAATTCTTTGGCCAAGAAATGAGATTAAATCCGGTGTGTTTACGATTTCTTTTAAAGATGAAACAGGGTACATTTCCTTAAATCTGTTAAGGAGCCATAATGAATTGATTCCATCCATTAGAAACGGCAAATGGAGCATGCACATCAAAACGAACGCAGAGCTAGAAGTCATTCAAAATACGACAAAATTCAACTTATTCGATCCAAACGTCATAAAAAAAGCTGAGCAAAAGGTTGAGTATGAAATTGATCAAAGGGAACGGTTCGTTTTTACGGAAGTACAGAGAAAGTTAAAAGCTGATATTTTCGGCTTTGCGGATGAATTCGAGAAAAATTATCCACAAATATGGAAACAAAAAAGAGACCAATGGAATGAAATTTTTCCGGAGGTAGCCGTTTCTTTTGAAACGAAGGTAAATATCCAAAGAACCGGTTTAGCAGATGGAAAACCTAAACGAGGTGCCGAGCGATGAAGGTTGTTGGAATCTTAGTGGTAACTGTTATACTCGTGTTTATTTTTTTGATCCAGCGGCGGGGGTTGGCGAGAAGTGAAAAAAGGGTAAAGAGGGCATTTTTTTCGATAATGATGGTTAATTGGGTCTTTGCTGTTTTACTTGTGATTTTTCCAGAAATGCCGGGCCCTGGGCAAATGATTGATTTCATCTATAAGTCATTTGAGCCGTTTTGGTAAAGAAACTCCTGTTAGTAAAGGAAGGAACAAACATGATTGAAAAAGGTAGAATTTCATGTCTAGAGCTTGCCCTCATTATGTATGCAACAGTTGCCACAACAGCCATTCTTTATATTCCATATGTCACAGCACAGCATGCAAAGCGTGATTTGTGGCTGTCTCCTATATGGGGTTCTTTGAGCGGCTTTCTTATTGTCGTAATAATTGTAATACTCTCTAGGTTTTTTCCAGGGAAAACACTAATCGAATATTGTGAACTTATACTTGGTCGGACCATTGGAAAGATTATCGCGTTCCTTTACCTATTTTTTCTTTTACATGATACAGCCATTGCATTTAGAGAGTACGGTGAGTTTGTCGAAAGTGCTTTTTTGCATAAAACACCTATGCTTTTCGTGACCGGAAGTATAGCTATATCTTGCGCCATTGCTGTCCATGGGGGCATTCAAACGATTGGACGATGCGCTTTGCTTTTTTTGCCGATTGTTTTAGCTTCCTATGTACTGATATATATCTTTCTTATTCCTGATTTGAATGTGAAAAATATGCTACCGGTTATGGCAGATGGAGTAATGCCCTCCATTAAAGGGTCACTGGCACCACACGCCTGGTTAAGTCAATTTTCATTGATGTCGTTTCTGCTGCCGTTTTTAACGAATCAACAAAAGGTGATGAAATGGGGAATGTTTTCAGTCATGGCGAGTGTTTTGACGATGGTCCTTATTAACCTTGGAAATCTTTTTTTATTTGGGGATATTATTATCAATCTACAATTCCCGGTGTTTGAGGCTGCAAGATTTGTTAGTATCGGTTCTTTTTTTGAACATATTGAGTCCATCATCATCGCTGTGTGGGTTCTTGGCGGCTTCATTCAGCTGTCCGCCTTTTTTTATATGCTCGTTCTTGGTACTTCACAATGGCTGAAATTGCCAAGCTATAAACCATTTGTTTTACCAATTGGTTTTTTAATTATTCTATTTTCAGCCTGGACAATCCCTTCATTTGAGGACATGATTCGAGGAATGGGTACAACTGTGCCTTTTTATTTCTTAACAGTTCAGCTGCTCATTCCCATTTTACTCCTATGTGTTGCGGTCATACGTTGGAAGAAACCGAAATCATTCTTGCAGTAAGTTTTATGCAAGGGGAGATGAGGAAAATATACCTTTACCTATTTATAGCTTAATATTCACTTTGGTTAGGTGTTGATGGTGGTTCTCCCCAATTTTCATCGAATCAACACGGCTTTATTTAACATATCTTGTAAAAGTAAGTATTTTACAATATAATAAAATTAAGATTATTTGAATTTTGAAATAAATTAGTGTAGGAGGTTATTTTATGTCAATCATCGCTTACATTTTTTGGGGAATTTTATTAGCATTTGTACTGTTTGGTGTAATCTTCGATAAAGTATTTCAAAATAGAGCGAAATTTATAGATCAAGAACATATCAGATCCACTAATCAACAATTAAACGAAAATGCTTCTTTGAACAATAAGAGTACAAATGAAATAGGTGCAACTTTTATTCCTTGATTAAATATTGTTCCATTCAAGATAGAGATAGTATTATTGAAGCTTTAATTGAAGGTGATACAAATTTCTGTATCACCTTTTTAGGTGATAAAATTTAAAGAATATATTTTGAACGGTTCTTTTCGTACTCAATTTGGGCATATGAATGGAATTGGAAGTGATGACGAGTTCCTAGGGACGGTTCTCATGGCTCCAACTTTAGATAACAAGGAGACCAAAAGAACCGTCCCATTGGTCTGGAAGGAGATAACATGGCGTCAAAAAGTTATTATTATTTAGGCTTGATTTTTGTATCCATTGTTTGGGGAATCAATTTTGGGATTTCGCGGTGGGCAATGGAAGTCTTTCCCGCAGAGGTGTTTGTATTTCTTAGATTTGGACTAGCATTGCCTGTATTATTCCTTATGTTAAAGTGGAAAGAAGGCAGTGTAAAAGTGGAGAAACAGGATTTGCTAAAACTAGCCTTTATTGGTTTAATAGGCATCACTGCGTTAGAAATCATGGTTATGTACTCGATCAAGTATACAACACTTGCTAATGCTTCATTATTAAATGTTGCTCCATGGCCAATTTTTGCTGCTCTTTTTGCACCGTTATTTATTCGTGAAAAAATAACGGCTAGAGTAGCAACGGGAGGATTAATCGCTTTAGTAGGGGTAACAATGATCATCCTTGGCGGAAAGGATGGTTTTGATCTCGGTTCTGAGTATATGATAGGAAACTACATTGCTCTATCCATTAGTTTAATCGGTGCCATATTTAATTTGGCCACCATGCCGCTGATGGAAAAATACTCTCCACTTCGCGTTACCACCTGGTTTATTTTTTTCGGTTCACTATTTTTATTTCCAATTACAGTAGATAAATGGAGCACGATCCAGTGGGACAATCTATCAATCGTCACATGGGGAGCCGTTGCCTACAATGTCCTGATGTGCACTGTCATTGCCATTGTTATTTGGAATATATCGATGAAACAAGTTGGTGCAGCAAAAGCGAATTTCTTCCGTTATTTCGTTCCAGCTTCAGCCACAGTGGCCGGGGCATTGTTCTTTAATGAACCTATTTGGGCAGCTCAGATAGTTGGTGGAGTCGTCATTGTTCTTGGATTAGTTTGGATTGGAACGGAGAGAAAACAGCAAATTCCACCGTTGATCAAAATCTCTAACTCTAATAGATAGCTAAATGAATAGTTTGATCAAAAAAGTACATTTTCCAATGGTGAGATGTTTTGCCGTAATGTATTGGTATACTAACTATATCATCTGAATCAAAGGAATGGAGATTTATATGAAAAAACAGCGTAACATTATTTTATACATTGGTACTTCAATTGATGGCTATATTGCAAATGATGATGGTACATTAGAATGGTTAGAATCAACAGAAGTAGAAGGAGATTCTGGCTACCATTCACTTCTAGAAAGAATTGATACTGTTGTGATGGGAAAAGGAACGTATGATGTCGTTCGTGGATTTGATATGGACTACCTTTATAGGGATTATAAAAATTATGTATTTTCTAAATCTGTTAGTGGATCAGATGAATACGCTTCATTTATTGATGAAGATGTCAAAACTTTCATTAAAAAAATAAAACAAGAGCCTGGTAAAGATATATGGTTAATTGGTGGAGGAAATTTAGCTCGGGAATTTTTCAAAGATAATTTAATTGATGAATTCCAACTAGCCATTGCACCTATTGTTATAGGGAAAGGAATCTCCCTATATAATGGAGACGTTATTACTGTAAAATATACATTAACGAAAGTAGAAAAATTAGGTCAACTTGCTATGCTTCATTATATAAAAAAATAATTTTCATCAACTTTCCCTTTTTTAGGAGGGGAAGTTTTTTTCTTTAACACTACATTTTTTACTGAAAACCGTAAATAGATATTTATATATATTGATTCCTTAGTGCAATTAGGAGGAATGCCGATAGCTGTAATTAAAGGCGAAACCTTGCAAAGTGAAATTAGGAGGATAAACCAAAGGTTGTGGAAAACTATTAAAGCTATAAAGGTTGCTAGACTGTGAACCATTTTTCCGTTCGGTTTCATAGATGGTGAGGATTCCTAAATCCTTAGCTTTGATGATCATCCGTTTAAAAGTGGAGCGGGAGATTCCATTACCATGATACTCTTCATTAATCGCCTTTAGCAGCGTTCCAATTTTTGCATTACAAACCCCAGGGACCTTTGCAGAAAAACGAACCAGACGTTTTAATCCGACGAGCTCGCCCTTCGAGAACTCATGCTTCTTCACAGCTAACCACATCTCTATATGCGTATTAAACTCCTTCACACTCTTAAACTGAGAATATCCTTCAAACCCTTCAATTCTGCCAGATTTCAAATTCATAAAAATGTACCACCCTTTCTACCCTCTATATAGGAAACCAGGGGTCAAAAGGACATGGAGATTTGCAATAAGTTGTTACAGTATTGTGAACTGTTATTGAGTCCTAGAAATACCCCTTTGATGAAAAACGGGAAGAGTGCAGTAAGTGGGGATCAACTTTTTATCATTTAGGTCGTTTTCATTTCAGTTCAACTGGCGATAATGATAAAAAGTATGATCAATGTTGGCTCTACCTCAAGATGGATGAGGCCAACAGCTAGGAGAAGAAATGATGTATGAAATTACCGTAAGACTCCCAATAAAAAAGATCGAGAGAATCATACCCCATTTATACCAGAAAGGTTATTACCAAGCCTTTTATGAAGTACCTTTAGATGTAGTGACAGATGCCAACGGCTATGCCTTTGTTGAGAAGAGGAATGAAACAACAGAACTTAATATCTATATAAACGATTATATCGAAGCAAAGGAACGAGGTCAGTTATTAGAATTATTAGCCATTGATGAGTCCAGTCTTTTGGTTAAGGAAGTAAATGAGCTGAATTACCAGCAAACGTTTGATGATATTTTCCTTGAGAATGGCTGGGTCATCACGACACCGGATAGAAGATATCATTACGACAAAGAAAGGCGGATTGTACTAGACTCCCAAGGGAATTTTGGGACAGGCTATCATGAAACCACAAGAGATTGTTTGCACTTTATATTAAATCATGATTTTACAGGATTTTGTGTTGCTGACATTGGAGCAGGGTCAGGGGTGTTAAGTGTTGCTGCCGCCCTCAGGGGAGCAGACTCTATCGATACATTTGACATTCAACCGGTTGAGCGGGAAATTCTGTATCAATGTCAATTAAATGATGTGAAACCGGTGAATGTGTTTCAAAGTGACTTAATACAGAATGAAAATCAAATCAACAAAGAATATGATTGGATCTTTCTTAATATCGGAACGCAGGAAAATATTGATATTCTTAAGGCCCAAGGACTTTTAGATTGCCATGGCACTACATTTATATTGTCAGGAATGCTTGAATGGAATGCTCAGCGAGTAGTGAATGTATTTAAAAAGGCTGGATTCTTGTTGGAGGAAAGGAAACAAAGTAACGAATGGGTGACATGTCTTTTCAAGGCAAAATAAATAGAAATGGACTCAGTTCGCTTAACTGAATCCATTAATAATCTTTGATTGTATTAAGTTGAAGGATCCAGATTCAGGGAGGGGGGGATGAACGACGCAATTCGGATTATTTATATTAATTTGTTTTTCGTAAATCTAAATATTGAACAGTCTTTCCATCTCGATCAATCTGAACGATTAATTGGTTTTTATTAAATCGATAAATGATTTGTTCACATGTGCCACTTTCATAGCAGCTGACTATTTTAACTTCATTTGGGTTTCCATAAGCATTGAGAATTTTATTTTTCTCAGTTGGAATGGAAGTTGTTTTCAAAAATTCTGGGTACACTTGCAACTGTTCAATGGAATTATTGGCTGGATTGATTGTTACACGAACTCCGGCACCTTCATTTTTATAATAAAGAGACCTGGTATTCTTGTCATCCTCTGTTTTAAGTGGTTGCCCGAATTTTTGAACTAGCTGATTGTAAGATGCCCCTACTGTGATTCCATTAATATGAAGAGGCTTCTCAGTTAAAAAGAAAGCATCTTTTATCCCGTTATTCTTTAACTTCTTGACCATTTTCTCCGCTTTGGATTTACTCGAAAAGGCTCCAGCCTGAACACGATAATACGTTTTACCATTTATCACTTTTTTAACGACAATTGCTTCAATCCCATTCTTTTTCAATAAAGCGACTCGCTTTTCTGCATTACTTTTCTTGCTAAAAGAACCAGCGAGAGCAACATACATTGGTTTGGTTTGTTCAAAATCTGGAATCATTAACTTTTGACCAGCAATAATCTTATTGCTTTTTAATTGGTTGTATTCCTTTAAATCTTCAATGGAAATATTGTATTTCTTTGAGATGCTATATAATGTATCACCTCTCTTTATAGTAATATATTGATCCTCGGCAAATGCCTTCCCATTACCGAAATAAAATACCGACCCCATCAACACTGTACAGAGAACAACTTGCATGAAACGTTTAAATTTTTTCATGTTATCTTATCACCTCATGTATTTTGACGAAGTAAATACCGTTTCGATTCTAATAAATAAGCCCAATTTTTGTTTTAAAACAAAAAAGGGCGGATTCTTCTCGTTTTTTACTTTGTGTGGACAATAAAGTACAATAATGGTACTCATAAATGGAAGAATGAGAGGATACCTAATGACATTTTTAGAAAAAATTAAACCACACTTGATTAGCGATGATATTTTAATCCAAGAGGTAGTTCTGCATGCTCTGCATGATTATCCGAATGTCCCAGAAGAATGGACCAATGAATTATTAAAAGAAGCATTTAGAAATAAAGACAAACAAGCTTCGATCTTGATCTATGTTGAAAATCAAACCTTCAATGAAGAGGCTGTTAAGATATTAATTGAAAATATTCCATCAATGGAACCGTCCGAACGCCATTTAGCGGTGAAATTGGTCCACCGCATCGAACCGGAACTTGCTCTTAAATATAAGGAACAGCTTCAAGAATATATACCCAAGGGTACATGGTCCTTATATGAGTTATTGTTACATGGTACGGAAGAAGAAGTGTACTCGGAATATGGTCAAATCTTAAATGACCTTGAGCGGGCTGGTTCAGAGCAGCATGATTTCTACATAAAAGCAAAAAAATTGGCAGCCTGTTTGGTGAAAAAGGGCTGGGTTACAGAAATAGAAATAGACCAAGTACTAGAAGATGAGGTAAAGGAAAACTGGTTTTCAGTTAATGGAATCTTGACGGTCTATATGATTGGATTGTTAAAATTAGAAAGATATATTCCTTTATTGGTTAGCTTATTGGATCGTGATGAGGACAGTTTGTTAGAAGAACTGTCCGTAACGTTAACCAGTTTCCAATCGGATGAGGTGGTAAAGGAAGTAGCACCCTATCTTAGAAAAGATAATTCCATTATTTATGCCGCTTCCATCGTTGAAAACATTAAATCAGACTTTGCGGTCAAGGTTCTAAGAGAAGCCTATCGTTCTGCAAAAGAACTGGATCATCAAGATATTCTAATCGAAGCACTTTGTCACCAGCTTTCTGAGGAAGCTCTTCCTGAAATTAACGAACATATGAAGCTAGATTATTCTTCTGGCCTTGTTGATATTGAACAGACCGTCTATAGCTATTTTTCGATTTTGGGGTTAAAACATCGTGAACTAGCTGATTGGAGACAAGTAGCACTGGAAAGAGAACTGGACTTTAGACAAAAGGGGCATGATCTCCCACTTGCTCCAGTCCGAAACGAAAATAAAGTCGGCCGAAATGATCCATGCCTTTGTGGAAGCGGCAAAAAATATAAAAAATGCTGCGGGAAATAAAATTTTTTATTCCATATTAAATTGGGTTGGTTATACGAGAATAAAGACAATTAGGGCCTCCTCAGGAGGTCTTTTTTTAACCATTAGGAGTAAGGTTAAAAACCATTACAAGGTAAATAATGTTTTTCAGCTTTATTTAAGCGGACGGGGGAAAGGTTTTTACCTATACCACGTCTATCTTTAAACCAGATAATAATCTGTTGTTTTTTCCAATATAAAAGTGCAGCCCAAATTATGATTCAGTGTGTAGCCAATCATAGGACATGACATCGCCTGTTTTGAGTACATAGCGAATCGGCTTACTTTCACTAACTTTAGTTAATTGATTGAGAATGAGTTCTTTTAATTTGTTGGTTACAATTCCGTAAAAGAAGGCAATTGGTTTTAATACGGATTTAGTAGATTTCAGTTTACGAATCAGCTGCTTAAAGGACTGAATCGCGATACTAAGAATGTCATCTGAATTTTGATCATATTCAAATCGAAAAGCAGCGATTTGGGCCAAATGCCAGTATTCTTCAATCGTTTTAGCATCAGAAAAGAAGTATTTTACGGTTTGAACAAAGTTTTGAGGAACTTTATCACTAACAAAAGTGTGATCGAGTTCAATACGGTTTTCGTTACGTTTATTATTCTTTTGAATATTTGTTTTAAAAAGATTATTAGTTTCTTTAGGCTGGTCCAATTTTTTCGCTTTAGGTGGTTCACTTTGTGGGAAACGATTAAAGCTATAAAGGTTGCTAGACTGTGAACCATTTTTCCGTTCTGTTTCATAGATGGTGAGGATTCCTAAATCCTTAGTTTTGATGATCATCCGTTTAAAAGTAGAGCGGGAGATTCCATTACCATGATACTCTTCATTAATCGCCTTTAGCATAGTTCCAATTTTTGCATTACAAACCCCAGGGACCTTCGCAGAAAAACGAACCAGACGTTTAAATCCGACGAGCTCGCCCTTAGAGAACTCATGCTTCTTCACCGCTAACCACATCTCTATATGCGTATTAAACTCCTTCACACTCTTAAACTGAGAATACACTTCAAACCCTTCAATTCTGCCAGATTTCAAATTCATAAAAATGCACCACCCTTTCTACCCTCTATATAGGAAATTAGGGGGTAAAAGGACATGGTGATTTGCAAGTAGTTGTTACAGTATTGTGAACGGTTAAACAATAGTAGATGACCATGGGGACGGTTCTTATCGACAAAATTATTAATGCTATAATGGGACTTTTTAATTAAAAACCGTGAAAGATGAGGATTTTTGAAAGAATAAGGAGGATTTTTAATATTCAAAAAGGAATATATTATATACAATTCCGATTCAATGGCTCATAGAAATTATTTCTTCAGATTGCAAGAAAAACTGCGCTGTATTAAGAATGATTAGGTCACCTGGATGTTTTTTTCATAATGTAAATAGCTGCAGATAGAAAAAAGATCAAGCCATTTTATTCATCCATTCTATCAACGTACGAAAGAAGGTATATGATATGATTGAAAATTTCTTTGCTGACTATAAAAACTATATAGTTGTACCGGAAGATGAAAAGCAAGTTGTTAATGAAGTAATTGACCCCAAAAATTATGCTGCCTATTATATACTAACACTGTCGATTTTTGATTCCCGTTTAACGACATGGAAAGATGCCAGTAAATTTGAAATAGATATTGAAAAAAGTATCAAAACGGTCCTGAGGGATTTCAATCAAATGCACCGTGAGAAGTACCATCTACAATTACTAGAATTAGATAAGTTTAAAAACTATTTTATCTTGGCCCTTTCTTCGAAAACAAAATTTAATGCAGGGGAAGAAAAGGAGCGCATTGATAATATCATTGATAAAATACTGACTAATCCATTTTATGTTGGGCAAAACTGGTTCAACCTAATTGGTGATAAAGGAAGAGTTGCCCGTAAACTGTTTTGCTGCTCCTTTAAGGAATATGTAGTGGAGGAACTAAATCATTCAAAAAAGGAAGGGAAATATGAAAACATCAGTGAAATAATCCCTAAAAATGGAGAAATTAAGCTGATCAAAAGTCCATTGAAAAGGGATATTCGCTAAATGCATAGTTTAACTGGTAAAGTTGCCTTAGCGGGTCAGCTGAAATTAGAGGGTGGACTAATAAGGGGTTGTAGCATTTTTTCTAAAGTAGAAAAGGATATAAAATGACAACTTTATTATTTATAGCGAAAAGGAAGGAGCCAACGGGATTTATTGGCACAACGAATTGATTATTACAATGTGGCGCCAGAAGCACTTAAAATAATGATGGAAATGGAGAAATATACGAAAACTACAGGTATAGACCGTAAACTTCGTGAACTTATCAAAATTAGTTTTTTTAAACGACCTTGGTGCAGATAATAGTAAAAGAGAAAGAACTCTTTATTGAGTTCTTCCTCTAGACATTTCTCCCTTTAGCCACCCTACAACAGTTCTTCAACATCTGTGGTTAACGGAAAATTTTCATTCCCTAGTTAAATTGATTGGAATCCTTATGAAAAATAGCTACTTATTTATAGAGTTAGTATTATTGCTCACATCATGATTATTGGAAGCTATATTATTATCTGCATCAGCTGTCTCCACCATCTGGTTACCAATAAGACCGCCCGTGACACCGCCTATAACAGTACCAAATAGTCCAAATGGAGCACCTATCATAGCACCCGCAACGGCATCAGTTAAAGTTCCTGCTGTTTCACCAGTGTCACTGGTATCCTGATTAGCATCACTACCAGCTAGGTTGTTACCACTTTCTTCTACATTTCCATCAAAGTTATTGTGTTCGTTACTGTGTTTCATCTATTCACTTCCTCATTGATTGATAGGAAATATGCTAAATATGAACGTACATCATCCTAAACATATACTACCCAGTTGAAATAGTTTTACTCACTATATTTAGGAAGCACGCTTTATCCTCATTAGAGAACGGTAAATGAAAGAGCAGCCTTTTTTACTTGAGAGGGAAATATCAATATTTTACATGTTAATACTCTTGGGGCTATGTGAATATCACTTTTATTGATAACTGTCTTTTTCCACGGAACAGTTGAATTGTAAAGGGGCTGCAAGATCAACGCTACACGTTTAACCGCCTTTCCTGCCTGTTTTGCTATTTATTTGATTAAGGTCAAGTAGATTAACAGCGCAATGTGGTAAACTGCTTACTATTGTAAAGACTTACTCAAAGGTCTTTATTTTCTAAAGGAATTTCTTTACATGCTTGTAAATAATAAATTATAATTTGAATGGATAATTAAGATAATTTAAAAATTTCAGGAATAGGAGGTGTAAGGAAATGCTTAATGGTTTACGTTTTATGGTTAATTGGTTAGTAGAAGTTCGTTCCATCACATATGTATTTATGTCTAACGGGAGCAGTGTACACTTTTTTAATTATAAAGCGATGGATCAACCATAAGTTTTCCTTACCCAGTCTTTATTTAAATTAAAAGCCGTGGGCAGGTTTAACTTGCTCACGGCTTTTTTGCACTGGTAAAAGCATAATCTTTCTTTCTAGCAAATGGCTTAGACAATGGCTGGCAATCGCCGATTATTTCTTAAAAGATAAGAAGTTATCTATAAACTGCAGACCAGCCCCAAGGAATCACATCCACGCTGAACAAAAAAATCGTATTTTACTCGCGGGTGGTTGTAGTTGCCTGGTGAGACTGTCGGGCTTGTGCTTTTCTAATGCGTTGAAAAAAGACTGACAAAATTGATGTCAAAGAGAAATGAGGAAAAAGAAATGAAAATGAGTTTACAGTCTTATCGAAACATGGATCGTAATATTTGGATTCGTTTTATCGGCGAATCGATTAATGGTATTGCGATGATGATGTTAATGCCCTTTTTCGCCTTATATATGAGTGATAAGGTGGATCATTTTTGGCAAGTTGGTGTTGTTATGGCGATGGGGCCAATTGCCGGAGTGCTTGGTTCTTTAATAGGTGGAAAGCTTGCGGATCAATATGGAAGGAAGCCTATTATGATTGTTTCAATGGTTGGAAATGGACTGGTTATGCTTGGTTTTATTTTTTTCGATGGCTTCTATCCTTTCTTATTGATATCGAGTTTTTTTGGTTTGTTTAATTCCCTTTTTCATCCTGCGGCATCTGCCATGGTCGCTGATGTGACGGATGAAGAGGGAAGAACGGAAGCATTTGGATTGCTTCGAATGGGACACAATATTGGAGCAGCAATCGGTCCATTGCTTGGAGCATCCATTGTGTTTTTATCAAAATCAGTTATTTTTATCATTGCTGCTTCATCCGTTTTTATTTATTCTCTTTTTTTAGCGCTCTTGCTTTCAGAAACACTTCCGAAAAATGAACGGAAAAAGGATACGAAAGATCTTGATAAAGAAGAGAAACTGCCATCCATTTTTACGGTGCTCGTCAAAGATAAAATTTTATTTTTCTATATTATCACAGGAATTGTTATTTCAATGGGATTCTCACAAACGGAAGGGATGCTTCCACTGCATTTTGATCAACAAATGCCGTCACTTTCCGATGCCCAAAATCCATATCCTTATTTAATGGCTTTTAACGGAGCTCTGGTCGTTTTCTTCCAATTTGCAATATCGAGATGGGCAAGTAAGCGCAAACTTGGAAAGGTCATGCTATATGGTTCCGTTTTATTTGGTTTTGGGCTGCTTGCAGTAGGATGGCTGCCAATATTTTTTACAAAGTTCCAGTTTTCCTATTGGAGTATCCTTTTATTCCTTATCATTATCTATGGAATATACACACTAGGGGAAATGCTCTTATCCCCGGTACAAATGACATTTGTAGCGAATATTGCACCTGAACATTTACGTGGTACTTATATGGGGGCAGCAAGTCTTCAGTGGATTCTTGGTAGTGCAGTTGGTCCCATTTTTGCAGGTTTTTTGCTTGATGTTCATCTTGGTCAGGTTCTTTTTACGGTTCTAGGAATAGGTAGTATCGTTGCAGGTATTATTTATTTATCACTTGATAAATGGGTATCCGAAGCAAAGGAAAAGAATCAGACCCTTCATGTTAAAAAGGAAGTTACAGCAAGTAGAACGAAATTAACATAGCATTATAAAGATGGTACAGAGAGAAAAGCACCACCAGCGATCGAGTTCTCAAACTATACGAGATAGTTTAAGAATTTGATAGCGAGAGAGGGAAGTTTACCGTCTTTTGGATTATGCAATTGTTTTTGAATTGGGATTTAATGGCACCATTTAGAGGAATCGCATAGGCGGTTCCTTTTTGTATAGCAATGAATGTGACAGTATAGTTTTATATAAAAATCTGTAGTATTATGGAAAAAAATAGTAGGAGAAACATGGCAGGTTCTTATAGAATAACCTTATTAATCCCTTAACTAAATAAGATTTTTGATATAGGGGATGAATAGCACAATGCAGATTCGTGAAATGGAAGAAAGAAACAATCAAACAATGGAGCAAATTATTAAACACTCACTGGAATCATTTAACTTAGACATTCTAGGAACAGCTTATTTTAATCCCCAACTAAGCAATATAGCACAATTTTTCAAAGAACAATTAAATGCAAAGTATTGGGTTGCCGTGAATGAGCTAGATGAAGTGGTAGGTGGTGTGGGTATTGCACCATTTGGTCAGACGACGGGGGGTGTGAGTTGCAAAGGCTGTATATTTGACCCGAATCTCAAGGTATGGGCTTGTCAAAGGAACTGATGAAAGTAGCACTCGACTTTGCAAAGGAACATTATACATACTGTTACCTAGAAACAATGGAGAAACTCCAAACAGCTAATCTCCTTTACAGTAAATTAGGTTTACAACAACTTGATAAACCAATAGAAGGGTCAGAACATAATGTTATGGATGTTTGGTATACAAAAGAATTATGATAAAGGTAATAATTTCTATTGATGCTAATTACTAAAAAATTGGTAAACTCGATTGCTAATTAGTAGACTCAGCAATAATATTCATCAACATAGCTTTTCAATGCAAATAAAAATGAAGAAGGTAGTAGATGAAGCAATACCAGATTATGATAAAATATTTTCAGAATCAAGGAATCGAAAAACTTGAAGAACTTTCAAAATATTGTTTCGCTTTTTCCGATGATTTATACTATTGATAGGATTATAGGAAAATATAGGGAAGGTGAATCTAAAATGGTAGATATGTTTCAAATTGAAGGGCACTTTGCAAACTTCATTAACCAAATTATTAAAAATAATTTCGAAAATGGTAAAGCAGGGCAAGTAAACAAGCCAGATGTTATAGAAGACTTAAAAGAAGTCTATACATTTGCATATCAATATGGAGACTCTTATACAAATGGAGAAAAAGTCAATTTTTCTGAGATTGGAAGCCAAAAAAGAGAAATGTTGAGTATCGTACATGATTCATATGGCGAAGAAGTCCATCAAGTTGCCGTTTCTGCTTTTAATGAAGCATTTCAAAGAGCATGTAATCATGGTCAAGATGTAAAAAAGGAAGAACCAATTAGAAACGTTACTTATTATGTTTATAGCTATGAACCGAAGTGGTATTCAATGTTGGATTGGCAAAACAAACCTATCGAATGTTTTAAAGATTGGTCAAACATGAAATTTTCTAATGTTTTAAAAGAAACAAATAAAAAATGGGTACTCGAAAAAATAGCAAATGAAATTCCAGACAAAGATAAATTTATTGAATTTGTGCAAAATATATCTTGGAACCGTCGGTTTGTACAATATTGTTATGGAGCATTCATCCAAGCTTTATATATATATAGATTACCTTCTTTTTATAGATACAGTAGCATGGATACAGTTAAGGCAGAAAAAGAATATAAAAAAATAATTGCAGAACTCGAAAAAGAATTGAACTCATTTGGTCTTGACAAAAAAGTAATTGAGTTTCATTTAGAATTTATTTTTCAGTGTGCAAATAAAGCAGAATTAATTTCTAGAGAAGAAGAATGTTCTGTTTTAGAAATGATTGTTAATAAAACAAACAGTTATAATGATAATGGATTATTAAATTTAGAAATGTTTATCAGTGCTAATGAGCAAGGCTAAGTTAACTTAGTATTCCTTATCATTCAATAAACAAAAAGACCAATTCGGTCTGTTTTATTTCTTCAATTAGACTACGAAAAAGCTTGATTTATGTTAATACGCTTGTCCAGTGAGCCATTTAATGTTATTTTGAAACTGGAGTAGCACTAATAATAGTGCCAGGCCCCATCCGAATTTTTGGTTGTTACCTGTCACTTTTTTCTCATAATGCCGGAACGGCAGGAAGCGTATTTGATTTACATGCATTTTCTCGCTTTGCAGAAGTAGGGGCAGATGTCATTCTTTTCCCCGCTCCAGGAACAGTCCCTGGTGTTCGGGAGGAAACTCTTGCTCATGCAATAGAAAACGTTAAAAATAAAGGGGCATTAACCCTTGCTGCAATTGGCACCAGTCAAGAAGGCGCAGATGAAGAAACAATCCGTGCAATCGCTTTGAGCTCTAAAAGAGCAGGAGTTTATATTTTTCATATTGGGGATGCTGGGTATTCTGGTATGGCACTACCTGAAAATATTCAAACCCTTTCGATTACGGTGAGAGGTAAAAGACATACATATATAAGAATGGCCGCTTCTGCCTTAAGATAATATCGAGCAATTATCGCTTTCTATACCTTTTTTCAGAGCTAGTTTTCTATTGTTTGCTTAATTTTTGTGTAAAATAGAATTGAAAATAAAAAAGAATAGGTGAGAACATGAGTCAATTATCTGAATTTGTATCCAAGCATCACCATCAAAATGTTGAGGAATTAAAAGAATTACTGCGTATTCCAAGCATAAGTTCCTTATCTGAGCATAAAGAGGACATGCAAAAAGCAGCTTCCTGGATTGCCAATAAGTTAAAAAACATTGGTATGGAACACGTTGAAATCGTACAAACAAAAGGTCATCCGATTATTTATGCAGACTGGCTTCATCAGGAAAATACGCCGACTGTATTAGTATACGGTCATTATGACGTACAGCCCGTTGACCCAATTGACTTATGGGAAACGCCTCCGTTTGAACCAGACATCCGGGATGAAAAAATCTTTGCCAGAGGGGCAACAGACGACAAAGGGCAAACATTCTTACATATCAAAGCTGTCGAATCACTACTGAAAGTAGAAAATAAATTACCGGTAAACCTAAAATTTTGCATCGAAGGAGAAGAAGAGATCGGAAGTCCTCATCTTCCACAGTTTTTATCCGAAAATAAAGAAAAACTATCCTGCGATGTGGTGGTCATATCCGATTCTGATATGTGGGATCGAGGAGTTCCTGCAATTACATATTCGTTAAGAGGTCTGTGTGCTCTTGAGGTTTCCCTTAAAACGGCGAATACGGATTTGCATTCAGGCATGTTCGGCGGGGGAGTTCAGAACGCTAACCATTTATTAGTGAAGCTGCTTTCTACTCTTCATGATGAAAACGGAAAGGTAAATGTGGATCAGTTCTTTGATGATGTGTTAGATTTGACCGAATTTGAAAAGGAACAAATTAAAGCACTGGGCTTTGATGAAGAAAAGCTAAAAAAGACATTAGGCTTGACGGAATTAACGGGTGGAGAAAATAATTATCCATATCCTGAGAAAATTAGTTCTCGACCAACATTAGAATTAAACGGCATATGGGGCGGATTTCAGGGGGAAGGTACTAAAACCGTCATTCCGAACCAGGCACATGCCAAAATCACCTGCCGTCTAGTCAATAATCAAAATCCAGAAAAAATCCAGGGCTTAATCAAAAAGCATTTAGAAGAACATGCACCAAAAGGATGTACGATAAAAGTAACACTTCAGGATACGGGCAATCCATTCTTAACCCCAATCGATCATCCGATGATTCAAAAAGCGGCTGAAGCCTATGAACAGGTATATGGAAAGGCACCGGTTTATAAAAGAGAAGGGGGATCGATTCCGATTGTATCGGATTTCAACCATACCCTAAATTCTCCTGTTGTCTTAATGGGATTCGGGTTGCCGGATGAAAATCTCCATGCTCCGAATGAACATTTTAACTTGGAAAACTTTGATAAAGGTATTTTGACGATCTGTTTCTTTTTAGAATTAATCTGAAGGGATATGTAAAGGAGGGACGCATAGCATCCCTCCTTTAATTTGTAGATAAAAGTTCCAGGTACCTTCCAAATTGCTTCAATATTTGCTGTTCACAAATTGATCCGAGTGGGTGGCATATAAAGCTAAGTAATAAAACTACCAAAAGGATGCACAGTAAAAGTAACACTTCAAGATACAGGTAATCCATTCTTAACTCCAGTCGATCATCCAATCATTCAAAAAGCAACTGATGTCTATGAACAGGTTTATGGGAGAGCACCTGTTTATAGAAGAGAAGGGGGTTCCATTCCGATTGTATCGGATTTCAACCAAGTCCTTAAATCTCCTGTTATCTTAATGGGATTCGAATTGCCAGATGAAAATCTCCATGCTCCGAATAAACATTTTAATTCAGAAACCTTTGATAACCCCCACCGGCACACTCGTGGCTTCAGTCGTGAGTTTGGACGATTTTTTATAATTTAAATTCAGATAGCAAGACAAACTAATGTTCTATTTGGTAAAATAATACTATATCGGATTTAGGAGGTGTTCATAATGGCAAAAAGAAAAACTACTGTACAAAAAAATAAAGAATTAGCTCAAGACGGCTTAAAATTGCGCCATTATGGGCTTCGACTTCGTTTGGTTCCAACCGATATACAAAAAAGCAAGATTCATAGTTTTTGCGGCTCTTCTCGTTTCACTTACAATTTTTATTTAGGTGAACGGATGGAGGTTTATAAAAATACAGGTGAGACACTTAACTCTGGGGAATTTAAGAAGTCATTTAATGTTTTCAAAGAACACCCAATGTTCAATTGGTTGAAAGAAGCGGATAAATTTGCGTTAGAGACCGCTATTGAAGCCGTGGATGAAGCTTATGACCGATTTTTCAAAGGTCAAAACAAATTCCCTAAGTTTAAATCCAAACGAAAATCAGAACAAAAATACACAACTAAATTTACCAATAACAATATCGAATTAGATGTTAAGCGACAAATGGTTAAGGTGCCAAAACTAGGTTGGGTGAAAGTTAGATTTTCTAAGGAACATCGCAAGATCTTCCAGGATAAAGGATTTAATGCGAAAATTAAATCAGCCACAGTAAAATACCATAGTAGCGGTCAATACTATGTTTCTTTAAAGTACGAAGAAATAATCAAACTTGAAAATGAAATCAATTGGTCATTGGTTTCTCTTGACCAAATAATTGGACTAGATTTGGGTTTGACTTTTTTTTACATCGATTCAAATGGAAATAAAGTGGAAAATCTAAAGTTCCTTAAAAACTGTTTAAAAAAATTAGCTAAATTACAACGTCAGTTAAAAAACAAAGAAATCGGTTCATCTAATTACAAAAAATCACAAAAGAAAATAAGCAAATTACATCTTCATATAGCCAATATGCGTAAAGACTTTTTACATAAAGAATCTCGTAAACTCGTCAACGAAAACCAAGTTATCGTGTTGGAAGATTTAAATGTAAAAGGCATGATTAAAAATAAAAAGTTATCACGTAGTATTGCAGATGTAAGTTGGGGTATATTTAAAACTTTTGTTTCATACAAATCTGAATGGAATAATAAAAAAGTGGTCATAATCGACCGTTTCTATCCTTCTTCAAAAGAATGTAACGGATGTCATGAGAAGAACACTTTGTTATCTCTTTCAGACAGGGAATGGGTCTGTCCAAAGTGTAGTACAGTTCATGACCGTGACATAAACGCAGCTAAGAATATTAAAGAAGAGGGTATTCGTATTTTAAAAAAACTATATCCAAGTTTATATGTAGCCTAATTTTAATTTGAAATAGATTTTTACCGCAGGAACTGCGGGGTGTGCCTGACAGTATCCAAGATACTGTTTACACAGCAACATCGTGTAATGGAGAGAGTGTAAGACGCTCTATATCAGAGTGCAGTTCTCGATGAAGCAGGAATCACGTGACTTTAGTCATGAGAGGTTCAAAAAGGGATCTTAACGATCTATTCGTTTTTAGAACTCACCTGAATAGGTAGGTAAAGGAAGGGATCCTTTAGCATCCCTCCTTTTTTAATGCGATGCCATTAAAATGTTGTCATTAAAGAAACATATGACATTCAACTGGTGGAGCAGGAAATTCCGAATCAATAATAAATTAAATAACGATGCGAAGGAAGAACAGCAGTACCTGATCAATTTTACTTGTAGTATCTAAACACCAAGAAGAACAAGATATTTTTGAAAAAGAAATAGGTCAAGATGCATTAGATGTAATCAAGCGGATATATGATAAGACTTTTAAAGATTTGGTGGATAGATGAGAAATATTTATCTACTGAAATTGCTACTGTGATCAATAAAAGGATGATTGAGACATATAGTCAAGGTGAGATAAATCGTTAATACATGAGGGTAGTAATATTTATGAAAGAACTTTAGAGGGTGAGAAATATGTTAATCCAGTGTACGAAATCCTTGCTTGATCAGCTTGGAATAAAGAATAGTGAACTGAATCCTCCAGAAGGACATGAGCAGTTCCCTAATAGCTTCATGGCATGGCATGCTAATTTTGTCACGATTGATAGGAAAAAAGCGATTGTTTTGATGAATAATGAAACAAGGTATTCGATCGTTATCTACAGACCAAGTAAAAAGGATTTTTCCAAAATAAATGAATTAATTCGTGAGGCAATCATTACGGCTTTACGAATGGAAGGTGTCCGTAAAGAGGTCATAGAAGCATATATGGAAAAAGCAGGTGAAATTACATTTTCGAAAACGGCAAGTAGAAGCATGGTAGCAAAGATGAATAATGCGGTGCGTGAAATTGAGTTCATGCAAGAATATTTAGATGAAAAGATAAGAATTCAACGATATATTAACATTATAACCGCTAGATTTATCCAATTGTCTGGAAACGATCCTGGGTTTTATCCAATTGAAAAAATGCTCAAATGCCTCAGCATTATTTTTGGTCTGGAAGATCATGAAGTTGTGGAAGATGTGCTTGAAATCGACCTGTATCAACTGAAAATAAAAATCAATCTAGAGGGTCATGAAATTTGGCGAAGGGTTTTAGTGCCTTACACTTATTCCTTTAGACATCTACACAATATTATTCAAACCGTTTTTGATTGGCATAACGCTCATTTACATGAATTTGTTGTAGAAAGTGCGGAAAGGAAGGACCTCAAAATTGTGATGGATGACGACCCTGAGACGATGGAATATTTGGATTTTGATACATTTGAGATTCGTCAGGAGCGATTTGTTGCCCTTGAAGAAATTTTTCCAACCTATGGTAAAGTCATATATGAATACGATTTTGGAGATTCCTGGGAACATACGATAACATTGGAAAAAGTCGTAAAATCAAATGAGTTTCGTGCAACATTTATTGAAGGAATCGGAGAGAGACCTCCTGAAGATGTGGGAGGAGAAGGGGGCTATGATGAATATCTGCGAATTATAGCAGATGCAAACCACCCAGAACATGAGGACATGAATACATGGGCTGATAATCAAAAGGAAAGAAACATAAGCCAGGAAAAGATTAATCATAGACTTAAACAAGTAATCAAAGGCTATCGTTATTCGTATTTTTTGTGAATTGATTGAACAAGTTCTTGTTCGGATGAGCCTTAGAATAAAAGTCTATACCCAATGATGTTAAACTAACATATATTGCAGAAATTAAACAGTATCCCAATTGTATCGTGGCAAAAGAGCAGAAGTTGGAAGTACTTTATCAGTATCTGAATGGGGTTATTAAATAAATTTAAAGGATTGTATAAATATGATTCATGTTTTATTCGGGGCATCCGCTGCAGGAAGTTTTAAATTCACGTTAAAGGAAATGGGTCTTGATAAAAAGGAAAAGGTTATCTCTTTCTGGGACATGTTCTCTATTGGGCCAATTTGGCAACTACATGAGGATATTGGAGTAAAATCCAGATTCGAGTGGATGAAAGGGTGTATAGGTGACGAATTTGTAGAATACCTCGATTATACACAGAGGTTCGAAAAGACAATCCAACAACTTAAATCCATTCCACAAGAATCTCATATCTTTATCTGGTCTTCTGAAAGTGCTCATGAACAGACAGGATTGCGATATATCATCTATCTTTTGAAAGGGAATAAGATGGACTTTACCGTTATCAATACGACTAAAGCATATGAAGAGCTTCTAAGAGTGAAAAAGCTGAAATATACACCACTTCATACAGGAGAAATTCCTCCGGAGAAGCTACAGATTATATATGAACAGGACTATGGAAAGTTCCTATCAGATCATGATAAAGAGGACTTAGAAAAAGAATGGCTCACCATATCAGAAAGTCAGGAAACATTAAGGATTTGGAGAAATGGAAGAATACATGGTGTTTCGGAAGACTATTATGACGAATTTATTATAAAGAAAGCAAAAAAGCTACATAGTAAACAAAAGTCAACAGAATTCATGAAATCTGCAAGATTAATTGGTGAAGTGATAGGGCATTTGGACGAATATGTGGGGGATACTTTTATTGAATATCGGCTTAAAAAGTTAATTGAAGCAGGTGTCTTTGAAGTTGAAGGCAACCTTGAAGCCATGCGTTTTTATAGTGTTCGATATTCGAAAACTAATAGTACGAACCAATAGAGAAAATGATCAACGGAGAAGTAGGATAACGTTTAGCAGAATTGTTATTTAAAAATTTGTATAGCATCACGTTTTAAATGTGCCAGGTAACATCCAAAAACTGGATGGTGCCTGGGAATTTTATTTATTGACCATTCCATGCTTGAGGTTATCTTTGACATGGAGCTTTTACCATGCAAAAATGGTGGAATGAAAAAATACTCCTCTCTTTCACAATATTCATTCATTGGTTATCATGAAGGAAAAAGGTTCTTAGTTTATAAGGGAAGGGGTATTTACCATGCCACTCGAAATTGTCCGTCATGATATAACGAAAATGAACGTAGACGCGATTGTCAATGCTGCGAATCCACAGTTGAAAATGGGTGGGGGAGTGTGTGGGGCCATTTTCAAAGCGGCAGGCAGTCAGAAACTCCAACAAGCATGTGAACAGATCGGTCAATGCCCTGTTGGTCAAGCTGTAATCACGGAAGGATTTCAACTTCCTGCCAAGTATATTCTCCATACACCGGGTCCGATTTGGGAGGGTGGTTCTTACCAGGAAGCGGAGCTACTAAAGAATTCGTACAAGAATTCTTTAGAGCTGGCTAAACGGTATCAGTGTGAATCGATTGCTTTTCCACTCATTTCGACTGGCATATATGGCTATCCAAAGGAAGAGGCTTTGCAGATTGCGGTATCAACGATTAGCCAATTCCTGATGGGGTCAGACATGCAGGTCTATCTAGTTGTGTTTGATAAAAAATCATTTGGTGTAAGTCAAAAGCTGTTTGCGTCCATTAATGAATATATTGATGAACATTATGTTGAGGAAACAGAAATCCTCTTTAACCGTAGATTTGGAGAAATCGAGGATCTGAAGATTTTTAATGAAGCTGAACCTATAATGAATCAATCATTAATAGACGTGATCAATGATTTAGATGAGTCATTTTCCGTAAGATTATTAAGATTCATTGATGAAAAGGGAATGACCGATGTAGAGACATACAAACGTGCCAATATCGACAGACGTTTATTTTCAAAGATTCGAAATGAAGTAGGGTATACACCGAAAAAGAAAACCGTGCTCGCCTTTGCGATTGCTTTGAAGCTTGACGTGGAGGAAACAAATGAATTGCTGTCAGCTGCTGGCTACACCTTATCACGTAGCAGCAAATTTGATGTCATTATTGAATACTTCATTAAGGAACGAAGCTACAACATCCACGAAATTAACGAAGTTTTGTTTAGCTTTGATCAGCCGTTGATGGGGGCATGAAAATGTCGCTTGCCAAGAGACCAAATCATTTCCCTTGCTTGTTATCCTAAGGATGTAAATAATATAAGCGGAGGAAAATGAGCGATGAAAAAAGATTTAACGGAATTAGTGTTTATTTTGGATAAGAGTGGTTCGATGGCAGGCCTTGAAGCAGATACAATCGGCGGGTACAATTCAATTTTAAAGAAACAGCAGAATGGTAAAGGGGAAGTCAATGTCACGACGGTGTTGTTTGATAACAACATTAAATTATTACATGATCGAATCAATATCAAAGGAATTTCACCGATAACCGAAAGAGATTATGAAGTGGGAGGGACCACGGCATTATTGGATGCAATAGGCGTGGCGATTCAAAAAATTGTGAACGTGCAAAGAAAAACAAAAGAAGAAGAGCAAGCTGAAAAAGTGCTCTTTGTGATAACAACGGACGGAATGGAAAATGCAAGCAGAGAATTCACTGCACGTAAAATCAAAACCATGATTCAATATCAAAAAGAGAAATATGGCTGGGAATTCATGTTTCTAGGGGCGAATATCGATGCAGTTTCCACAGCTGCTCAATTTGGGATAGACGAGGATTATGCCGTGAATTATCATGCTGACAAGCTAGGCACTCAATTAAACTACGAAGTATTAAACGAGGCAGTCATGAACTTTCGAAATGAAAAGAAAATCGATCGAAGCTGGAAACAGGGGATTGAAAAGGATTATAAGAGCAGAGGTAATCATAGGAATCAACGGGCAGGGTCTCGTGGATCCAATTAATAGAAGTCAAGGGGTACGGTGAGAACCGTCCCCCTTGGCCTCTAAATAGTCGTCTGTTCTGCGTATTTTTTGAAATTGTCTAGAATGGCCTGCCAGCCTTGTTGTTGAAACTCTACTGGATTCTCTGATTCAGCATCAAAAATTTCAATTACTTCGGTTACGTTCTCATTGCCATTAAATGTAATTTCTACTTTTCTGCCATCTTCCATGGTATAAGCAATAACCTCATGTAATTGCACCTCATCATAAATTCCACCAAAATCAAAACCAAAGCTACCATCCTTGGCTTCCATTCTGGAAAGGAACTTTCCACCAGCCCTTAGATCATTCTCTGCAAATGGCGTATGCCAGTCTTCGGAGGGAGTGTTCCATTTTGTAATATGAGCGGGCTCCGTCCAACATTTCCAAACATGCTCAACTGGTGCTTGAACCTTTGTTTCAACTGTTAATTTTGTCATTTTTTCTAACCTCACTTAATTAGGAATATTAACATAGTGAGTTTCTACTACGGTGACTATGTAAATTATAGATGATTCTGAATACTAATGCTACTTTTATAAAAAATCAGCTTAATGGTAAAGGTACATGTAGTGATCATTATGGATAATCCTATGCTGGTTAATACTAGAATTTACATAAAGGGCAGTATTTTTTTGAAACGTTCATGGTGATATAATATCAAAAGAAAAAGAACCCATTATGAGCTCTTCCTCCAGACATTTCACCCGGTAGCCACCCGTACGGAGTTCTTCAACATTTGAGGTTAACGGAAAAATTATTACATTTAATTGTTAAATGGATTTGAACCTTTATGAAAAAATGGCTACTTATCACGATATTTGGAAGCTGTATTGTTATCTTCTTCAGCCCCCTCCACCATCTGGTTGCCAATAACACCGCCTGAAACACCGCCTATTACAGTACCGATTAGTCCAAATGGAGAACCTATCATAGCACCCGCAACGGCATCAGTAATAGTTCCTGCTGCTTCACTAAAGTTGCTGGTACCTTGATTATCATTACTAACAGCTTGATTAATGCCACTTTCTGCTACATTCCCATCAAAGTTATTGCGTTCGTTACTCTGAGTCATCTATTCACTTCCTTGTTTATTTATGGGGGATTAGCTAATTAGGAAAGCACATCACCCAAACATATACTACCCACCTGAAGTAGTTTTACTCATCATATGTTTAGTGGGAGATTTCTAAATTCAATTACTAGGTTGTACCAATAAAAAAGGGTGCTTTTTTGTTTATAAGCAAACGTCGATAAAGTTTTAATTGTAAAACCAAAACATAAATACAGGAATTCTACTTTTATATATTGAATTTACTAAGCGTTGTAAATCCGCATTTCCTGACGCTACCCCTATATGGGGATAAATCTTTCATCATGTTTAAAAATTATTAATAAATGGAAAATAAAGAAGGGAGGGATGAGTATGAAAGTACTTATTATTGGTGGAGATGCAGCAGGGATGAGTGCTGCAATGCAAATTGTACGAAATAGTTCTAATCATGAAATCACTGTTTTAGAAAAGGGTGGGGTATATTCGTACGGACAATGTGGCCTACCTTATGTGATCAGTGGGAAGATTGAGTCAACAGATAAGCTAATAGCACGTACACAGTCTACTTTTAAAGAGAAATATGGCATTGATGCACGAGTATATCATGAAGTCCAAAAGGTAGACACGGAAAATAAAATGGTAAGTGGAATAAACCATAGTAATGGTGAAACGTTTAGCTTTCCGTATGACCGCCTTCTTATTGCAACCGGCGTAGGCCCGGTCATTCCAAAGTGGGAGGGTGTTAACCTTCCAGGTGTTTTCACAATAAAAGCAATTCCTGATGCAAAGACAATCATGGATTATCTGGAGAAAGATATAAAAAATGTGACAGTTATTGGTGGTGGATACATTGGACTCGAAATGGCTGAAAGTTTTGCGGAGCTCGGCAAGAAGGTAACGATTATTGAAAGAAATGAGCAATTAGCAAAAATATTTGATAAAGAAATGGCAGAACTTATCCATGAAGAAGCAGTGAAGCAAAACATTGTGTTAAAAATGGGTGAATCTGTTGAAGCATTCCGTGGTAGTGAGCATGTTGAATATGTGAAAACCGATAAAGGGAAGTATAAAACAGATTTAGTTTTAGTCGCTGTAGGTGTGAAGCCAAATATTTTATTTTTAGAAGGGACTGGAATCAAAACAAGTGTTAATGGTTCTATTCAAGTAAATGCGTATATGCAAACAAGTATTAAAGATATCTATGCTGCAGGAGATTGTGCAACACAATATCATCGAGTAAAAGAAATGGATGATCATGTCCCACTGGGAACACATGCCAATAAGCAAGGTCAAATTGCCGGATTAAACATCGTTAATATACATAAAACATTTAAAGGTGTTGTAGGCACTTCAATCATAAAATTTTTCGATTTAACTTTAGGGAGAACAGGAATAACAGAAACAGAGGCAAAAATGCTGAACATCCCATGTGGTTCTGTAACAATTACATCAACAGATATCGCTGGTTATTATCCTAATAATAAAAAAATGAATTTGAAACTTGTCTATCATAAAGAAACATATAAAGTTCTTGGTGGGCAAATTATTGGGGAAAATGGGATCGACAAACGAATCGATGTTCTAGCAACTGCAATATTCCATTCGATGACAACCGATGAGCTGCTTGATTTAGATCTTGCGTACGCACCTCCATATAATGGTGTATGGGATCCTATTCAGCAAGCAGCTAGAAGAGTAAAGTAGCTTTAATACTATCTATTAACTATATAATGTACTATCGGGGTGCTTCTCCTTAATAACAATCTTCAGCAATCAGGCGCATTTCCTAAAAAGGAATGTGTCTCTTTTTTCAGATTTAGAGGAAATTAAGTAGACCAGGAAGAACTACGACTAGAATTTGTGAAATATTATACTTAAAGTAACTGGGTTAAAACGAAAAAAATGATTTGACATTTCTACCTAAAGTGTTAAAATCATCCATGTGAGTTGATCATTACAAATGAATATATGAAGCAATTCCGCTAGAGGTGCCTTTTAAAGGGCTGAGATTGAAGTGTTACTTCGGGACTCTATGAACCTGATCTGGATCATACCAGCGTAGGGAAGTGGAGACTGAGATGCTTGAGGTACGGATATTTCAATTTTCAGATTTCTCAACCACTTTCTTACAAAAAGAAAGTGGTTTTTTGTTTTGTGTAAAAAAAGCGAGCTTTGCAAAAAGGGGAGTGCTTGTATTTTCAATAGGGTGAAAGATAAACAGTTACATATAATTTCCAATGGCAAGATGGCGATTGAGCAATTCTGTGACATTGCCACAGAGATTCATCCCTTTGTGACGGCGATTCACATAAGGGAAAAGCAAAAAACAGCAAGGGAACTTTTTCAAGCAGTTCAACTTTTAATAGAGAAAAACATCCCCTTATCCAAAATTATATTGAATGATCGAGTGGATGTTGCTTTCGCGACAAGGGTCAGAGGAGTTCAATTGACCTTTCACAGCCTAGAGGTAGCAATTGTGAAAGCAGACTTTCCTCAGCTGCAGCTAGGATGTTCGGTCCATTCCTATAAGGAAGGGCAAAAAGCAAAAATGAATGGTGCTGATTATCTGTTATACGGGCATGTTTTCTCGTCACAATCAAAACCTGGATTGCCACCGAAAGGGCTTGAGGAATTAGCAAAGCTCACAGAGCTGAATATCCCAGTCATTGCGATTGGCGGCATCACACCTGAGAATACAAGGTTAGTTCTAGAGGCAGGGGCAAGCGGGATTGCAGTCATGTCAGGGGTATTAGAGGCAGATGATCCTATAGCGGCAGTTAAGTCGTATGTAAAAGAATTCAATAATGGAGAGGGTTAAAGTGGATAATTTATTTGATGTTGCCATCATCGGAGGTGGCATAAACGGAACTTCCATTGCTTACCAGCTCGCAAAAATGGGAAAAAAAGTAGTTTTACTGGAGAAGAACCATATCGCTTGCGAAGCATCAAGTGCGGCTGCTGGAATGCTGGCAGCACAAGCAGAATTGGAACAAGATGGTCCCTTATTCCAGTTGGCGTTACAAAGTCAGTCCATGTTTCCTACCCTTTCTGTTGAATTAATAGAATTGACTGGGATCGATATTGAGTATGTGAACAAAGGGATGTTGAAGATTGCCGAATCAGAAGAATTAGCTCTTGAAGTAAAGAAACAGGTGACCTTTCAACAAAAATGGGATCCAATGATCACCTGGTTAGATTCCAAGGAAATATGTGAAATGGAGCCTGCTCTATCTGGTAATGTTGCGGGTGGAATGTTTCTTCCAAACGACGGGCATGTGCAACCAGCAAAATTAACAGAAGCGTTTGCAAAAGCGGCTGAATCCTTTGGCGCAGAAATTCGAGAACAGATAGAAGTCGTTTCATTTATTTTTGAAAAAGGACACGTTAAAGGTGTACAAACGAACAAAGGTGTTATCCATTGTGAACAAGTAGTTGTTGCCACTGGTGCTTGGGCTGCGAAATTAATGCGTGAGACAGGGCTGGACCTATATATCAATCCTGTTAAAGGAGAATGCTTTTCTGTAAAAACGGAAGCCCCAATCATCAATACGACGATTTTCTCCGATAAGCGCTGCTATTTGGTGCCAAAGCGAAACGGAGAAATCTATATTGGGGCGACAATGGTAGAAAACCGGATTGATAACAAGGTCACACCAGAAGGTATCCGGACATTAATCGAAAGAGCGACACAGCTCGTTCCTCAAATAAAGGAGGCGGCTTGGGAACGAGTTTGGACTGGAATTAGGCCACAGACTGGTGATGGATTCCCTTACATTGGAGAGCATCCAAGCCTACGAGGATTATATGTCGCTGCAGGTCATTTCCGAAATGGAATTTTATTAAGTCCGATAACCGGGAAACTTGTAGCAGAGCTTTTAACTAGAAGTAGTTTGCTAGATCAGAAGCTTCTCTCAGCTTTTCGCTTAGTGAGACACAAACAAACAGTAGGATAGGAGGTAGACCATGGGGGTAGTGGTAAATGGTGAGTTCATGGAATTACCGGAGCGTGTCGTATTTGTTTCAGATATGCTTAGGCATTTTGACATTCATGAAAAGGTGGTTGTCGTGGAAATAAACGGAGAAGTATTAACGCGAGTAGAGCATCAAAGTACTAGATTATCAGAGAAAGATCGAATCGAAATAGTCCATTTTGTAGGAGGCGGTTGAGATGTTAAAAATAGGTTCCTTATCCTTTCAATCACGTTTATTATTAGGAACAGGAAAGTATCCAAGCTTTGAAATCCAAAGGGAGGCAGTGGAAGTTTCCGAAGCTGAAATTCTTACATTTGCGGTGAGACGAATGAATATTTTTGAGCCGAGTCAGCCGAATTTTCTTGAGCAGCTGGATACACAAAAATACACTTTGCTTCCGAACACGGCAGGAGCAAAGACAGCAAAAGAGGCTGTGCGTATTGCCAAACTTGCAAAGGCTTCTGGCCTCTGCGATATGATTAAAGTCGAAGTGATTGGCTGTGATCAAACCTTGCTTCCTGACCCGATTGAAACACTAAAGGCTACAGAGGAATTAGTAAAGGAAGGCTTTATTGTTCTACCTTATACCTCCGATGATGTGGTGTTAGCAAGGAAGCTTCAAGAAGTCGGCTGTCATGCAGTCATGCCTGGTGCTTCACCAATCGGCTCCGGTCAAGGGATCATCAATCCCATAAACCTGCGCTTTATTATCGAGCAAGCCGTTGTACCGGTTATCGTGGATGCTGGGATTGGCGCACCAGCGGATGCCGCTTTGGCAATGGAATTAGGAGCGGATGGTGTGTTATTAAATACCGCTGTGTCAGCAGCAAAGGACCCAGTGAAAATGGCTAAGGCGATGAAGCTAGCTATTGAAGCGGGTAGATTAGGCTTTGAGGCCGGCCGGATTGAGAAAAAGAAATATGCAACGGCTAGCAGTCCGAAGGAAGGAATGAGTATCGGGTGAATCATCGCTACTCGCGTCAAGAACTGTTTTCCCCGATTGGAAAAGCAGGACAGCAACAAATTTCCACGAAACATACACTTATCATCGGGATGGGTGCACTCGGTTCAGGAAGTGCCGAAGCACTCGTCCGTGCTGGAATTGGTCAACTAACAATCGTTGACCGTGATTATGTGGAATGGTCAAATTTACAAAGGCAGCAGCTCTATACAGAAGAAGACGCGATAAATCGGCTGCCAAAGGTCATCGCGGCAAAAAGTCGCTTAACAGCCATTAACTCTTCTGTAGAGGTTAAGGCAATTATTGCCGATGCTTCTGTAGAAGAGCTTGAAGGCTTGGCGCATGGTGTCGATCTTATCATTGATGCAACAGATAATTTTGAAACAAGAATGATCCTGAATGATGTATCACAAAAGCTCGGTGTCCCGTGGATCTATGGGGCATGCGTCGGCAGCTACGGAATATCTTATACAATCATTCCTGAAAAAACTCCATGTCTTGTTTGTTTACTAGAAAACGTGCCACTAGGCGGGCTAACCTGTGATACCGCGGGCATTATTAGTCCATCCGTAAACATGGTCGTGTCGCATCAAATGAGTGAAGCCTTGAAAATTTTGGTCGGAGATTTTGATTCGCTGCGAAAAAAATTAGTATCGTTCGATTTATGGAAAAATCAGTTTAGTGAGATACAAGTAGATAGGTTGAAGAAATCGTCTTGCCAATCTTGTGGGACGGAGCGAACCTATCCTTATTTATCTTTTGAAAATCAAACGAAGACCGCTGTCCTCTGTGGAAGAGATTCTGTTCAAATTCGCCCTTCTGTTCTAATTGAGCGTGATTTAGAAACGTTAGAGAGGCTATTGGCCAACCATGAAGGAGTGGTACAACGAAATCCATACCTTTTATCGTATACGGTATCACAACATCGATTAGTTGTTTTTAAAGATGGAAGAGTTCTTGTTCATGGTACGAAGGATATTTCTGAAGCAAAAGCACTTTATCATCGATATTTGGGATAGTAAGAATTGAAAGGTTGAATGTGATGTACAAGAAAAAAGATTTATTAAATCATCTGAAAGAATTGGGAATCGACGAAAATGGATCATTACTTGTTCATTCATCAATGAAAAGTATTGGACAAGTAGAGGGTGGGGTGGATACTGTCCTTGATGCACTTTCAGAATATATGAAAAATGGTCTTTTAGTTTTTCCTACCCATACATGGTCGTATATTAATGCGGAGAATCCTCGATTTTATGTTAATGACTCACCATCTTGTGTTGGATTATTAACGGAACTTTTTCGAAAACGTCCGGGTGTTGTTCGCTCATGGCATCCAACGCATTCGGTAGCTGCCCTGGGAAAAGAAGCACATGAATTTATTGCGGGAAATGAACAATTCGACACACCTTGTGCACGCGAATCGAGTTGGGGGAAATTACTCGATCAAAAGGCAGCCATCTTGTTAATAGGAGTCGATTTACGAAGATGTACATATATTCATGGAGTCGAGGAATGGCTTGATATACCAGGTCGATTGACCGATGATCACGAAATGCTTTACACAATATTACCGGATAAAACGGAAATTCCCATACCGCAAAGAAGACATATTGGTCACACCTCTGAAAAATACGAACGAGTTGAAGATATTTTTCTGAAAAATCAAGTTATGTACAAAGGACAATTTGGCGATGCAACCGTAAGAGTATGTGACACAGTTAAAATGACAGACTTGCTAAATCATTTACTAAAAGAAAAACCAGATTTATTTTCTTGATTTATAGGGTCTTTCTCCATCAATTAACCCAATCCTGCAGTATTTCATAATTGTAAAAATAGTCTAAATTTTATATAGTTTATCTGAAGGTCCTTTTCTAATTATCAGGGAGGTATGATTTCGATGAAGTACAGACGTTTAGGGAATAGTGGGTTAAAGGTAAGTGAAATTAGTTTAGGAAGCTGGTTAACTTACGGGAAAACGGTTGAAGATAACACTGCTGAGAAAACAATACATAAAGCATATGAGCTAGGGATTAACTTCTTTGATTCTGCTAATGTTTACGAGCGTGGTGAAGGTGAACGAGTTATAGCTGGGGCTTTAAAGGAATATCCACGTGAATCCTATGTCATTACGACAAAAGCGTTCTGGCCAATGGGTGAAGGTCCGAATGATCGCGGATTGTCGAGGAAGCATGTGATTGAACAAGCCAATGCGAGCTTGAAGCGAATGAACTTAGATTATGTTGATATTTTTTACTGTCACCGCTATGATCAAGAAACGCCAGTGGAAGAAACGTTGAGAGCCATTGATGATTTAATTCGTCAAGGGAAGATTCTTTATGCTGGTGTAAGTGAATGGAGTGCGGCTCAGATTGAAGAGGCAGTCCGTGTGGCTGATAAATTCCTTTTAGATCGAATTGTCGTGAACCAGCCTGTATATAACATGTTAAACCGCTATATTGAAAAGGAAGTTATTCCAGTGAGTTCAAAGCATGGAATCGGACAGGTGGTCTTTTCACCACTCGCTCAGGGGATTTTAACAGGAAAATATAAGGGAAATACCATTCCAGAGGATAGCCGTGCCTCAAATGCAGAAATCAACAACTTCATGAAGGGTATGTTGACGGAGAATACCTTTAACAAGGTGGAACAGTTAGAGAAGATTGCTAAGGAATTAGAAATCACTCTACCTAGCCTTGCGTTAGCATGGATTTTACGCCAGCCAAATGTTTCAAGCGCATTAATTGGTGCAAGTAGACCAAGCCAAGTAGAAGAAAATGTCAAAGCCGTTGCAATTGAACTTACGAGTGAGGTTATTGAAAAAATTGAGGGGATTTTGGCATAGAGACATTTTTAGCTCGGACCGATGAAAGTAAGTAGTTCAATTTTTGAGAAAAATAACATTACAAATAGAGTGCTAAAGCTTCAAAGGTTTTAAGCACTCTATTTATGTTGTTATATTAATCGTATAAATATATAAACATTGAGTATAATCCTAGAAAATAGTTTTTAAGATTTCCGCACACTGAAAAAGGGGTTACCGTTGAGAATAGGAAAATGAAATAATAGGATAAAATGAGTTTGTACGCCATTATGTTCATTTTGCATTTAGCTACTGATCAAAAAGGTTTAAGCAGTGTGATATCGAGTATATGTTTTACTTAAAAGTTCTTGCCTTTCAGAATATACTAAAAAATAGTAGCTTGTAACGACAAGGAGTTGAGATTATGAAATTACTACTTACATCTGCAGGCATCAATAACAAAAGCATACATGACGCGCTGGTTGATATGCTGGGCAAGCCAATCGCCGACTCCAACGCCCTGTGCATCCCCACCGCGATGTACGGACACCCCTGGGTCGGTCCCGGCGTCAAAGCCTGGGAGTTCATCAGCGGAAAAGAAGAGAATCCCATGGTCGACCTGGGATGGAAGTCCGTCGGCGTGTTGGAGCTCACAGCGCTGCCAAGCATCGACGAAGACCGCTGGATCCCACTGGTCCGGGAGACGGACGTCCTGCTGGTGTCTGGCGGCGACGCCCTCTATCTGTGCCATTGGATGCGGCAATCCGGGCTGGCAGACCTCTTGCCGTCGCTGAACGCAGTCTATGTGGGAATGAGTGCTGGGAGCATGGTGATGTCACCTAACATCGGGGACTTCTTCGTTGGCTGGACTCCACCCAACGGTGGTGATGAAACGCTGGGACTTGTCGATTTTGCAATGTTCCCGCATTTGGATCACGAGATGCTGCCGCATAACACGATGGCTAATGCAGAGAGATGGGCCGCCGAGATGCAGGGGCCGGCGTATGCGATGGATGATCAAACCGCCATCAAAGTGAGCGACGGAGAGGTCGAAGTTGTCTCTGAAGGGCATTGGAAACTGTTTTCGCATTGATATTACTCCACCGCAAAACATATCAAAAATAAATTTTATTGGATTGAACAATAAAAAGAGATGCAGTAACTCCTATTTGATGGAGTGACTACGGATTGTTAAGGGAACTTTCCTATATGAAATTATATGGAATGTTCATTCGGTCAATAGAGAAGAAATAATTTGAATAAATGTAGAGTTGAAAAAGAGACATTGATCTTAAAAAAAATCAATGTCTCTTTTTATTGAAGGAATGTTTTAACTCTAAAATATGTTATGATGGGAATATATGTTCGTTATTGTGAAGTATACATATTAGGGGAGGTAACGAATGGAGAATTTAAGCTATTCTAAAGTGTGGAATCTAGATAAGGTTTTTATGGGGGGAAGCAAATCAGGTCAATTTTTGGATCATATTGATCGATTAGAAGATCTTATACATGAACTTGAAGGTAGTGTTGCTTCAATTATTACCCCACTTTCAACAAATGAAGTAACCAAATTGGTACATGTAATAGAAAACATCGGAAACATTCGCATGTACTTATCGCAAGCTACTTCGTTTATCGCTTGTCTCCTTGCTCAAAATCCAAAGGATCAAGATGCTACAATATTACGAGGCAAAATTGCTCAAAATGAATCTCGTTTTGAAAAAGAATTAACGAAAGTAAAGAAGATATTTACCTATACAAAGGAAGATGTTTGGGGTATTTTACTAAAAACCGAACTATTAAAAGAATATAGATTTATTCTAAACGAATGGCGTGAACAAGCAGATAAGAATTTGTCGGAAGAGGAGCTAAATTTAATCTCTGATTTAATGGTTGATGGGTACCATGCTTGGGGACAATTCTATCATGATCTAGTAAGTAGTATTAACGTAAAGATTCTTATTAATGGAAAAGATGAAAATTTATCAGTAGGACAAGCCATTAACTTGCGGTCGCATCCTAATGAAGAAGTTCGTAAGGAAGCTCATTATGTATTAGAAACTATATGGAAAGAGAAAGAAGAATTATTCAGTAAAATAATCAATCACATTGCTGGCTTTCGTTTACAAGTAAATAACAAACGCGGGTTAAAAAGTGCAATAGAAGATCCTTTGAAAAAGAACAGAATGAAAGAAGAAACGCTGAATACGATGTGGACAGTGATCAGTAAATATAAACAACCTTTCTCGAATTACTTGAAGCGTAAAGCTGAAATGATAGGCGGATCTAGTATGAAGGCTTATAACTTTTGGGCTCCCGTTACAAAAAGTAAGCAAGAAATAACATTCGAGGAAGCTGCTACACTTATTACCGAACATTTTAGTCAGTTTGGAACTGAATTAGAAGGCTTCGTTAAGCAAGCTTTCAATGAAGGCTGGATAGAAGCCGAAGATCGTCCAAATAAATCGGCTATTCCATTTTGTGCTGGTTTTCCACTTACAGGTGAATCAAGAGTTTTTATGACATTCAGCGGTACTTTTTTAAATGTGTTAACACTTGTTCATGAACTGGGGCATGCTTTCCATAATCATGCCATGAAGTCTGTTAATGGGTTGAATAAGCGTTATCCGTTATGTATTGCTGAAACCGCTTCAACCTTCGCAGAAATGATTATTTTTGATGCGGCTATGAAAAAGGCAAACTCAAAAGAAGAAAAACTATTTATACTGGATGAAAAATTAAAACGCAGTGTAATGAACTTTATGAATATTCATTCGAGGTTCTTATTCGAGCAGAGATTTTACAAGGAACGTAATGAAGGTATTGTTTCAGCCGATCGACTAAATCAGTTAATGGAAGAATCAATAAATGAGGCATATGCTGGTTCCCTAGAACAACCTTCAATTTATTCTTGGGTTTGGACGCCACACTACTATATTACACAATCGCCTTTTTACAATTTCCCATATACTTTTGGGTATTTATTTGCATTAGGCATTTATGCAAAGGCAAAGGAAAAAGGAAAAGATTTTGAGAAAGATTATTTAGCCTTACTTCGTGATTCAGGAAGTATGACTGTCGAAAATTTAGTTATGAAACATTTAGGAGAAGATATTACTTCAGAGGAATTCTGGAAAAAAGGAATGGAATTATGTGTAAAAGATGTAGAAGAATTCATTAAATTAACTTCTTCTTAAATTGTTGGATGAGAAAAAGTTGTATTAATCACAGGGTTAAGCGAAGGTATAGGTTTAGAAACTGCTCATATCTCGTAAATGATAGCGAGGTCAATTGGATATATACGTTAAGATGAAATAAAGTTCGTGAAAAAATGTACTCAAGCTAACGGGTAAGATTAGTTGGATTAATAGTAGAGTACTAATGCCTTATAATTAACTTCACAGAATAGTTAGATTAGGTTACATGAAAAAAGACCAGACACAGTAGAGGTTATGTTAATGAATAAATGAACATCGTTTGGAGAGTGGCTAATATAGTCACTCTTTTTATTTTTCTTAAATATTATCAAAATGTATGATCGGAGAAATACATGGTAAGTTTTCGTAATTAAAAATGAGAAAGCAAAAGCAATTAATGCTCTATCAAACACAACTTTAAAAAGTATGGAAATGGGAGAATTGCAAAAAGAACTGGACCAAATCAAGGAAGTGGTGCAAAGATTGGAAGGGAGGGGCAAATAGGTGAGTGTTAAAGCTAGTATTAATGCTATAAAAAAAATGAATGAGAAAATGTACCCGAAATTAAGTGCTGATGAACGTTTTAAAATGGTTATCAAAACATTAGTTAATGGTGACGAAGATCAACGTGAAAAGCTTGTAAAATCATGCCCAAAGGTTAATTATTCTAAATCGGATCATTCCTATACAGAAAGAATAGGGGCTTCAAGGGATATTGTTACAGTTTTTATTATTCAACTTTTAGAATACGATAAAATAATAACTATCATGAAGATAATCAATGGATTCAATTATATAGAAAGAGAGACAACTGCTGAGAGGGGAATTGTAACTGAAGTCCAGGCTTTTCTACATTCATTCGAGACCTTTTGTGGGGATTGACTCGAAGGATATGATTCAGGTTTGGTATGGCTATGATGATAGGTATATTAAAATGGTTAAAAAGATCGAGCAGTTCACGAATTTTTTTCAAATCAGCTGGATGAGGACCTAAAGGGAATATGGGTAGAAAAGGTCTTTTTAAATGCATGGGAAACCAGGGTTAAAGCTTAGATAATAAAGAAAGGCCGACCTCGGCCTTATTTATATTTCAGTATTTTTTTAGCAGCAGCTTTTAGCTTCTTGACATCCTCAGGCAAAATTAAATAGTGCATTTTTCAATGGCAATTTGGACAAATGCAGTACCAAATTTTCAATAGTATCTTTGCCACCATTAGATAACCTGTCTACATGATGATTTTCGAGACCACCATTAGTGTCTTCAAAAGGAGCTTCCTTTTCACATAACTAGGATACCCCATTGGCTAACCTTTTCACATACTCGGAGATATAAGGATTACGATCATATGCAATCGCTGTATTTGTTCTATTGGTTTTAAGTGGTCGGTACCTAGTCATTAAATTTGACTACGAAACATATATAAAGGTATTTTATCTTTAGTCAATAAAAACAGCTAAACCCTGATAAAATAAGGATTGTTCTAATTTGTGATTTTCCATATAATATAGACAAATTTATTATAGGATCTGTTAAACAATGATGTAGATTTCCTTGTTGAAGGGGGGAGTTAATTAGGCTAGATTTTTAAGTTAATCCTTCTACGGATTTAACCTTTTTTTAAAAAGATAAATTAGTTTAGGATTAATACTGTCATCCTCTTTCACCATCGATTAGGGACTAGTTATTACTGAGCTTGACTTTTATTTATTGCTAGATAAAGGATTTTGGAGAATTTTGTAGAAAAATAAAGAGAGAAGTGTTAACACAGATATGCAAATCTTCAAATACTAGACAGGGGGACTATAATGTCAATATCAGTGGCTAATATGGGCTTCATTCTTCCTATACTGTTGCTTCCATTTTTTATCTTGATTAATCGTCATCCTAATAGAATTATTCGTAAGGGCTCAAAGATGTTTCTCTTATTGTCAGCAATAGTGGCAATTATTGTTATTCCTCTAATCGGTATTTTTCAGTTAGGAACAAAGGTTCTCGTTATTCCGCTTGTCCCCTTTTTAAGTCGAGGGGTTACTTGGATACTCGAAAAAACAAATTTATTTAATACTAACTATATGGTTGTTGTCGATAAATTACTTAAGCTATCTATTGCTTCTGTTATTCTGGGGTTATTAGCGATAGCATATGAACAACCGTTAAAGCCAATTGTTGCAACCATTGTAGTATTGGCGTTTATTCTATTTGTTAATATTGGAAAATATATAATATCGGGTTATTTGTTTGGCATTGTACTAGCAGTATTTATGATCTCGCAATCGACGGATGCGATGTATACAGTAGTGTTTATTTTTATTGTTGTTATGCTTATTCTTAGATTTTTCGATAAAGTATTTTCTTTTAGTGATAAGGTAATATCAAGTACAGAAAGTACAGCGGCGATTATTGTTCTTCTTGCATCATATCCGTTAATAATTAAGGGAGGGCTTCAGTTACACTTTGAAGACTTCTTTATCCAGATAGTGGTATTTGTAGGACTTCTTTTTATTTATCTAGGAACAACGGTTTTAATTAATAAAATTAGGATTCCGGGTACGTTGCAGCACTATATTCCCACAGGAATTTCGTTAGCACTTGTATTATTAATTTTGGAATCTATAAAAAACTCAAATATTGCGAATAGTTTCGGAATAATATTCTACTTTTTAATTTTAATTTTTTTAGGGTTAACATTTCTACGAATATTGTCCCCACTTGATAAACTATTACATGTTACAAGTTTACTTAATTCAGCCAATATACTAGAGGCCTTACAATTTTACTTTGGAAAAAAGTTCGGTCAGCTACTATTTATATTTCTGTACGGAAAAAGTCCTCAGTCAATAAAGCCAATCTTCACTTTTATTATGTTGGGAGTCCATATAGTAGGTATATTCTTAATCATTAAACAATTACCCCCTGCAGTAAGCAGTTCTAGTTCACTTAATAATGACTATTTATACTACACGGTGTTATCGGTTTTTTCATCTTTTAGCTTTGTCTTTTCAATTTCAAGGGCAATTGATAAAGAAAAATTAAATGCAGGAATGGGTAATGAAGAAGCAATGAGCTGTAGCACAGCCATTGCTCTTAATTATTTTTTTACTCTTGTTCCATTCTTGCTAATCGGATACAAGTACTTAAACGAAATAGGGTTAGCGGGCATTATCTTTGGAATAGTCTATATCTTTATGATTATTATTAATACTAACTTCGCGTTATGGAGGGATTTTACAAAGCCTCAGTATAATAATTTTGCAATATCAAGAGGATACCTGTCATTCGCTATTTTAGTACTTCCTCATATTGCTCTAGCAGGTGCTTTTTATTATTTTTTTGATGTAATAAATCCATTAGAAAGTCTTAAGGGAATAATGGGAGTATTTCTTGTGGTTAGTCTAGTTTCCGCAATTGTTGCAAGAGCGATGTCTTATGATAATTTTTTAGGAAGCAAAAAGTTCCGGAAAATATCATTCTGGATTTTAGTTCTATTAATTATTGGGTTAAAACCGCTAACTATGGCCAATGCTGTGTTTTTTCTTTTGATGGGGTTCAGCCGTGAACTAGCTATGCAACTTACATTTTATCTTGAAGTTTCTTTCTTAATGAATATAGTTACTCTGATAATAATTGTTTTGTTGCCGTCTTCAAATGATGAATATAGGAATGTAACGACTCTTGTAAAAGAGTGGAGAAATGAATTGAGGAATCTTAAGAACGTTTAGTTGGAGTTGAGGACTATGAGAATAATCGATTTAATTTATCAAGAAGAGCAAGTATTAATAGAATCTCAACGCAATTTCGGTTTTTGGAAAAAGCAGAAGGAAAGATACAATTCTGATAACAGAAGTTGTCTAAGGAGTTAGTGGGATATCAAAGTTTTTACAAACAACATTGGGGGACTTTGAGTGATTTTGTTTTTGTAAAAAGAGATAACAAACAATTGACTGAAAACACATTGATGTTAGTTTTTAAATATCTAGGGCAGAAAATGAATTTCAAAGATATTACACTTAGTCGCATATGATTATTCATAGGGGGCTATTTTTTTTGCGAAAAGTAAATCGTAAGTATCATCGTGTCTTTTACCGCATTAGCCTATGTATAATCATTTCTACTATTTACAATACTTTATCATAGTTTACTGAATATTTACGCAAAACCTATCTTCTCTTAAAACTTCTCCATTAATCTATTAGTAGATTCAAAATTTACATAATGAGGAGAGATAGTCTATGAATAATGAAACTTCTAAAAATGGCTTCAACAGAAGAGACTTTTTAAAAGCAGGAGGAATGAGCACACTTGCTCTTACTCTTGGATCAACTGGTGTGCTAGCACTCGGTTCGAAAGCATTTGCGGATAGTACTAATAATCCTACCAGCGGTTTTGGCGGTTATGGTCCTTTGGTTCCGGATCCAAATGGAATTCTCGATCTTCCACAAGGGTTTCATTACAAACTTATCTCTAAAGAGGGAGATCTGATGTCAAACGGGACAAAAATCCCAGGAGCCTTTGATGGAATGGCAGCTTTCGAGGGTCCTAAGAATACGACCATTCTTGTTCGTAACCATGAATTAGGGGCAGGTGCAGCATTTGGTAGCAATCCTTATGATGCCGAAGCCAAAGGTGGTACAACAGCTTTGGTTGTAGGGGCAAACCGAGAAGTGATCGATGAATATGTAACCTCTTCTGGTACGATTCGAAATTGTGCTGGCGGAGCGACACCTTGGGGTACTTGGTTGACTTGTGAAGAAACACGTTCCGCAACACACGGATATGTATTTGAAGTAGATCCGAACCAGCCGGAAAACGAAATGTCCAGAACTCCAATCAAGGAAATGGGTCGCTTTTCTCACGAAGCCTGTGCAATTGACCCAGCGACAGGATATGTATACTTAACTGAAGATGCAAGCCCAAGTTACCTTTACCGTTTTATCCCAACTGACACTAGCCAGGTGCCAGGTGCATTACATAAAGGCGGAAAGCTTTATGCGGCGGCTATTGAAGCGGTACAACGTCCAGCAGCTAGTACCTTTAAAACAGGACAAAAATTTGAGATCGTTTGGAAAGAAGTAGATCCTCATCTGTGCCGCGAAGAAGCCAAGGCACAAAACTGTATTGAGTTCAGTAGATTAGAAGGAGCGTTCTTCCAAGAGGGTGTTTTCTGGTTCGATGACACCTCTGCCGGTGAGAAAAAACTTGGGCGCCTATACCGTTATGTTCCTCACACGAATACATTGGAGCTTTTCTATGAGGGAAATGATGCACGAGAAATGGAATATCCAGATAATATCTGCATGACTCCATGGGGTGACCTTTGGTACGCAGAAGATGGTTCAGGGCAAGATCGACTTATGGGAATTACCCCTGAAGGAAAAGTCTATCCTTTTGCTGCGAACCGTCAAAGTGGATCAGAATTGGCAGGACCAACCTTCTCGCCTAATGGAAACACGCTGTTTGTTAATATTCAAGAACCAGGTCAAACCTTTGCCATTTGGGGACCATTCCAACGCAGAAACTCTGCACGTGCAAGGGAAATGTCCTATGCTGCTCCTGCGAATCTTGCACCACAAGTTTCGGATAAAGTGGCTAAGGCTGCCGAGGAACAAGGTATGTCTATACTAGAAGCGGCAGCATTTGAGCGCCACGGAGTAAAATTAATTTAAATTGCGGATTTCAAGTTATATGTAAAGGTCTAAGTGGTGCCATGCTTGGTGCCACTTTTTTTAGAATTACAAATCACAAGGAAACATTAAAAAACAAGAAAACTTGATTTATCAGTACTTGAGGGTACATCAAGATACTAGAAAAGCAGGTGACAGCAAACTACAAAAATGCTTGAGACCTGCGTGCCAGGTCAGCTGGGTTCGATTCCCACGCAGTCCCACCAAAATAACATTTTCAATCAATCACTAAACTCCTTACCTCCACAGTCTTGTGTTCATTTTGAACGAGACTGTGTGTGACCGAGAAGCTAAAACTGTGTGTGTTCAGAGCCTTCAAATTATTATATTTGGAGGTTTTTTGCATGCGTTAAAATGTAAGAAAACATGGTAGAGTTGTAACGACGAGAACTGTCACTGAAAGCTTTACAATGTGTGAGATGTTTGAACGGTTTATGTGGTTAAAACAGTCAGAAGGTTTAGCACCTCGCACAATTGAGGAATATAGAATACACTTTCAGTGGTTACAAGATTATCTAGGTCAAGACTTATCAAGGGAGCAAATGACACTTGAATTGTTTCTTGATTGGGTTGATTTCATGTTGAATGATAAGTGTCTTCAACCAACTACTGTAAACATTCGAGTAAGAACAATGAGAGCGTTCCTCTGTTGGTGTTACATTGAGGAACTGATTGGAGAACCCGTTCATGAACGCTTCAAGCCAATTAAGACAGCTGTAGACACAATTGAAGCTCTGTCTGTTGCTGAAATAAAGACATTGTTGAGCTCCTTTAACGATAACACTTTTGTTGGTTACAGAGACAAAGTCATGGTCATGGTCTTGTTGGATACAATGGGTAGAATATCAGAATTACTTGCAATGAAGCGTTCGAATGTTGACCACAAAACTGGGACAATTAAACTAGAAGCCATGAACACAAAGACCAGAAAAGCTCGTGAGGTTCCTCTTTCAACAAAGTCTTTGAAGCTCTTGAAGGAATACATGAACGAGTCAGAGGACTTTAATGAAGACACGTTGTTCCTCACATATGACGGACGCGAAATGTTGTCGAAAACTTGGAGAACAAGTCTCCATGAAGTCGCTGGAATTGCTGGAATAAAAAAAACTGTTCGTCCACACGTTTTGAGACACACTGGAGCTTTGCTCTACATTATGAACGGTGGAGACCCTTTTAGCTTACAGAAAATACTTGGTCATTCAGACATTCAAATGACGAATATGGACATTAAACGTCAACACAATTCCTTCAGTCCATTGAAAAACGAATTTAAGTAAAGCCTCCTGTCATATGGGAGATATTTTCTCCCGTTATACCTCCTTTACTAAACTAGTATGTAGTCTATTTATGTTGTTGAAATTTGGGTATCAAGATTTTTTAGAAGAGGGATGTTGCAAAAACACAAAATATATAAACATTAGAAAAGACCAAACACTGCTTGGTGAATTTGTGTATTATAGCGTCCAGAATGAGGTTGTAAACGTCGAAACTGTCACTTTAAATAATGTAACAATATCTTTTAAAATGCCAAGAGTGTGGCAAAAAAGCGAGCGAGGACAATCAACAAAAAATTTTAAGAATCCGAGCATTTCTAAGGTCGAATGTGAAGTCATTAAATACATCCTGCATAACGAATAAAAAGCAAAAAAGAATGTTAAGATTGATGTTTTTACCGAAGAACAAATACGTCAAATGTTGAACTTCTATAGACGGTTTAAGCAACTAGAAAAGAGTTATGTTGCTTATCGTGATTACATGATGAAAGTCAATATCCTTGTAACGGGTATTATAAGAGGAGAAATCATAAATCTACAGAGGTCAGATATTGATTTTGTCAATCAAATCACTTCTGTTTTCTGAAAGAGCAGAAGGAAGATACCATTCCGATTACAGATAAGTTATTCAAGGAATTAGCAGGTTATCAAAGTTTTTACAAAAACATTAAGGGACTTTGAGTGATATTGTGTTTGTAAAAATTCAAAAGCTTTTGAGACACCAAAACATTGCTGTAACGATGAAGTATATGGCGATGTGGGGAAATGATTTGCGAGAGTAAAATGATAGGAAAAATCCATTGAATACATTAAATTTCTAAGTAAGTAAAAGCTAAGCTTGTTAAGTCTGAAGTAAGAGAATTAGAGGTTAATAAAATTTTATTTTTACGAAAGCTGTTAGCGAGACTAACAGCACTTTTTTGTTTTACTGCATTCACCCAGATAATTTATTCCCCTTTTTTTGAATAGACAGTATTGATAAAAATGGATAAAATTAGTATTAAAAGATAAAAATTTACTCGAATATTGTCAATGGCTACTAATTAAAGTATAGGAGGTTTTAGTATGGCATACGATTATGGAGTTTTATCACCAGATGAATTTGAAAAATTATCACATGACCTTTTAGAGAAACATTTACAAATAGAATTAGAACGATTTAAACCTGGTAAGGATGGGGGTATCGATTTAAGACACTATCAAAATAAAGAGGAGGCATTAATAGTTCAGTGTAAAAGATATAAAAACTATACAAGTTTAAGAAAAACTTTAGAAGATGAAGTGGAAAAAGTTATAAAACTAAATCCAAGTAGATACATAGTTACTACATCAGTTCCTCTTTCAGCAGTTAATAAGTCTGAAATCCAGAGAATTTTTAAGGGGTATATCAAGACACCCAATGATATTTTTGGAAAAGATGATTTCGATGATTTGTTAGATAGCCATCCTGATGTTGAGAAGAGACATTTTAAACTATGGTTATCAAATGTAAGCATTATGGAAAAGATGATTCATAATAATATCATGAACAGGTCTGAGTTTACAGAAGTAGAGATAAAAAAAGATATACAACTTTATGTAGAAAATGAAAGTTTGGTAGAGGCTCGTAAAATTCTAAAAGAGAGAAATACTGTGATTCTATCTGGAATACCAGGTGTTGGAAAAACAACCTTGGCAAAGATGTTAATATTGGAGTTATCTATCAAAGATTATGAGATTGTGAGTGTCTCAAGAGATATTGATGAAGCTGAATCTGTTTTCCAAAACGGAAAAAAACAGGTTTTTTATTATGATGATTTTTTAGGTAGTAATTTCTTGGAAGATAAATTAGATAAAAATGAGGATAAGAGGTTAATTTCTTTTATTGAGAAGATTAAACGGAATGGAAATAATGAAAAAAAGTTTATTATGACTACTAGAGAGTATATTCTCAATCAAGCTAGGATGAAGTACGAAGTTCTTAATAGAGAGCAGATTGAACTTACAAAACATGTAGTAGATGTTAAACAATATACCAACTTTGTAAAAGCTAAAATATTGTATAACCACTTATATTTTTCTGAAATTACTCCTCTATACATTACAGCTTTATTAATGGACAGAAATTACATGAAAATTATTAATCATAGGAATTACAATCCACGAGTTATTGAAGCTATGACAAAACAACTCAATACTCTTATCAGTCCTGAAGATTATGTGGATAGGTTTTTAGAGGCATTAAACAATCCTATTAATATTTGGGAACACGCACTAAAACACCAAATAAGTGAACAATCTAGATATATTTTATATATATTAACACTTGTAGGACAATCTTTTTCTGTAGAAAGATTAAATGAGTATTATAGAAATTATTGCTTGGAAATTACTTTACCCTACAGAGAAGATGATTATTCGAACGGATTAGGAGAGTTAGAAAATACATTTATTACAATACTTCGTGAATTTTCAAAGACAAATCCATCAAAAGTCACAGGGATTAAAGCTGGGTTTCAAAACCCATCTATAAGGGATTTTATGTTTAAATATCTGCAAAATAGACCGGAAATATTTATCTCATTTTGGAGGAGTTGTCTTGATTTTGATAATATGATTAAGGTTTTCTCAATTAGAGAAAAAGAAGGTAAAATTTTCCTTGATGATAGGATGGTTAAAATTTTTTCTGATATAATAATTGAAAAATATTCTACTTTAAAAAAGTCAGATGATGTTAATTTAGATTGGATTAAAAAATTGGTTGAATTCTTTAATATTAATATTACTAGTAATATTCGTGAATTAGTGGTAAGAGAAGTTAAAACGTTAAGGAACCTATATAAGCTAAACTACAATGATAAAGAAATTTTAATAAAAATAATTCCCGAATTGATAGGTGTATTAGAGGATAAAGAGATTTTATTAATGCTTACTGAGATAGTGGAAAATATAGAAGAATTTTATGAAGTTGAACTATTATCGGAAATAAAAATAAGTATCCCCTCTTTTTACAAAAAATTAGATGAAAAAGTAAATTTTCATTTAACTTTACGAAAATTAATACAATGGGAGATTGAATTTGCAGAAGAGGATACAAGTTATGATTATTACTCATTAATGGATTCTATATATGGATTTCAAGAAACCTTTAATTTAGATTTAGAGCAATACATTGAAAAGATTCAAGAATATGTCTCTGAAGAACCAGATTATGAACCCGATTATGATGATGATAGACATTTTGATTATGATGGACCTTCGGGTGATTCAACTGAATTAATAGATGATATGTTTGACACACTTTTACGTTAGCTTTTTAATTTCATATGGAGATATACGAGGAAACCATTTTTGTTCAAAAATTTGTTACTTGATAGTAAATGTTAAATTTACGAGAGAATGAGATAAATTTTAAATAAAAGAAGGATTTTATTCGTTTTCAATAAACAGTCCCTTGGGCTGTTTTTCTTTTTATAAGGCTATTATTTGAAAATCCATTGAAATTTAATCAAATAACTTAACATTGAGACTGTAATGCTCTGTAGGTCTTGATAGTGAAACCAAGTGACTACACAGCTGAAACACTTGATTTGATTGAATTTCTGTAAGCCCGTAGTCAAACAACGCATATAAAACCGCAGCATCTCCTGGTATGATCAACTTATCAATTTAAGAAGGTGCTTTCATATGCCAAAACGGCAACTAACAATTGTACCCGTTACATTACATACCGAAATCGAAAATACTACCTCGAAAGTTCCAGCAGTGCCTTCCTCAAATCCTACTTGCATGATCAAAACCGGCAACGTTGAAATTTCCTTCTTCAATGGCGTTGATGAGCACATCATCCAAACCGTCATGAGGGAGCTGAAAAATCAATGAAGCACGATTATACAAGTGTAAAAAATATTTACATTATTTGTGGTAAAACGGATATGAGAAAAGGGATTGATGGCCTGGCATCACTAATTCAAGATTCTTTCGAACTTGATCCATACAGCGATTCTATTTTTCTATTTTCCGGATGGAGTAAAGACCGATATAAATGCTTGTATTTTGATGGTGATGGATTCGCCATGCTTTATAAGCGTTTAGATAACGGAAAACTTCAATGGCCTAAAGATGAAAATGCAGTGCGTAATCTATCGCAAAAAGAGATTCGTTGGTTACTAGAAGGCTTATCAATTGAGCAACCAAAAGCGATTCAACCATCATTAAAAGGAGTGTTTTAAGGCAGGACCCATTACAAAAAAACTCTCTATTTTCAGCTATTCAACATGTTATAATAGACAGCACGAATACGAACGGCAAGTGGTGAATAAATTGGGGAACGCTTCTTCTAATAACGAAAAAGTCATTCAACTTCTTGAAGAACAATTGGCTTATATGAAACAACAAAACACAGGCTTATCGAAACAGATCGAAGCGTTAACTGAGCAAGTTCGCCATTTAACAAAGCTTTTATATGGATCGAAAACGGAAAAGTCAAAATACAACACACCTGACGGACAAGCATCTTTATTTGAGGGTGACTCGTCTTTTGGCGAAACTGAGCACACAGTAGAACAAAGCCAGCAGATGATTTCATATACTGTTGTACGAAGTATTCAAAAGAAAAAGAGAAACGACTCATTACATGATGGAGTCGAAATTGAAGTCGTTCACCATTATCCAGAAGATAAGGTATGCGACTGTTGCCAAGGCCAAATGATAGAAATTGGCAGCACAATTGTACGAGAAGAAGCAAAAATTATTCTTGCAAAAATGGTGAAAGTGCAGCATATTGAGCATGCCTTTGGATGCCAGGACTGTAAGGGTGATTCATCAAAGCAGGCGCAAATTAAACGTGGAAAAGCAACGTAACCAGCAATTCAACGTAGCAGTGCAAGCCCTAGCGTTCTTGCCAAAGTTATCTATGATAAATTTGTTCAATACTTACCTCTTTACCGCCAGGTAAAGGAATGGGAACGCTATGGTCTAAATACCAATGATAAGAACCTTTCAAACTGGGTCATTCGCGCATCACACGATTGGCTATTACCGATTTACGAACGGATGAAAGAGTTGATGATGACTAAATCCCTTTTACATGTCGACGAAACTTATGGGCAAATTATTAACCGATCCGACGGAAAATCTGGTCAAACCAATGCCTATAATTGGGTGATCGAAGTGTTCCGTGCCAAGGTCCTCCAATAACACTCTTTCAAAGCGCTTTATCACGGGCTCGGTCAGTCCTTGAAAGTTTCATAGAAGGTTTTTCTGGAACGATTATTTGTGATGGTTATTCTGCCTATGATAAGTTAAAAGGTGTTTCCTTCGCAAATTGTTTCGCCCATGTTCGTCGTTATTGGTTGAAAGCAGACAGCAAAAATGGCCGAATTGGTGTGAACTTTTGTGATGATTTATATCGACTCGAAAGGAAATTTAAACATTTGACTCCGAGTAAGCGACGAAAGAAACGCCAAAAATATTCGAAGCCAATAGTTGATAAATTCCTAGAATGGGTTGAAACTTCACCATTCTTGGGTAAAAATACCCTGGCAAAGACAGCTGAATACACATTGAACAGGGTAAATGGACTCAGAGCATTCTTGAATGATGGGCGCATAGAAATCGATAATAATCCAGCAGAAAATGCCATCCGACCAAATATTCTAGGGCGCAAAAACTGGTTATTTTCGGTTAGTAAAGCTGGTGCAGGATCGAATGCCATCTGTTTGAGTATCGCAGAAACAGCCAAAAGTAACAGCGTTGATTTCTATGAGTACATAAAGAAACTATTTACGGATCTACCAAATCTCAGCATCCATCAAAACCCTGAGATTTCAGATCAATACTTGCCCTGGTCAAAAATGATTCAGACAGAATGCAAAAAATAAATAAAATAAGCCGTAATTCGATCAATAAAATCAGAATTTACGGCTATTTGTAATGCGTACCGGAAGGTGCGCATTTTTATAATTCGGGCTTACTGTTTAAATAAAAAAGCAATCCTTTTTGGGGATTGCAATAAATTTAAAGAATATCTGTAACACCACTCTCAAGTTTCTCTCTTACATCTGAATAAAATTTAGTGTAATCCGTTTCCCTTATTGCTAGAATAGCAAGTTGTGTATTCGTGTTTAGAGGCTTCTCTTCATCTAGAAAACTAATCATTTGCCTATTATTTTTTACTTCATTGTACATTGATACAAACCAATAATTTAAGAGAACAACTCTCACGAATTCTTTAAGTTCCTCATATAAGGCGTATGTTATTCTATCTGTTCTTTGTCCGTGAATATACTTCGAACGTTCATCATACAATTTTTTTATTCTTGAATAGATTTCATCTTTCTTATCTTTATCAAAAATTAACTTACTTGTATAAGTTGAAACTTTTTCAGCAATTTTCTCTTTGTCGTAATTAAATAACGATTCAAGTGATGCGAATAGACATAAAAGTTTTACTGGGATGTTATTAACAGAAAAAGAATGATTAAAATACTCTAGGGCACGACTATAATCTTTATTTGTACTCATCATTTCTGTCATTAAATCCCAACGTATATGCAATCTTAGTCTATCTGATTGTAATTCCAAGTTATTTTTTGAAAACCTAGAAGTATGGTTCAATGGCGAGAAATTTTGCATAAAAAAGAACTTTTCTATAAAGTCCATTTCTTCATCGTAAACCTCAAGTTTTATTACTGGGATAAAAATATCAAGGTTTGTTACCAATCTAAGTACTTTTTCAAGGTATAGGACTTTGTTAAATAATTCATTAAGGTTCTTTTCAACGTATTTTTTTATACGATTTTTTGATGCCCCAATATTATTTGAAACCTCAATTTCAATTGGATTATCATTTTCAAAGCAACAATAATAATGTTTTTCATCGCCATTAAATTGCATACACCAAGAGAAGAGATTAGGATTTGCGAAATATGGATTAGCATTAAATGCTTCTTCGTATTTCGTTAAGTCTATTTGTTTTTGTTTGAAAACGAACTCGTCCACACTATAATCGTTTTCCATGGGATATAATCCGTATACTACTGCTTCATACTTCAATTTTAACTTTTTCATTTTTTCCCCTTTTTGATTTTTATTTTACAGCAATGGATATTAAAAGTGACCATTTAGTCTAACTTTTCTTAACGTAAGCGTCAAATTCTTCCCACCTAGCTATAAATCTCCATCTTATGTCATAATCTCCTCAAGGAAATACATGAGGAGGTTTTTTAATGGAAATAATGGATTTTCAAAAGGAATGGGAACTCCGAATAGACAATGGTTAGTTTTTGTTGTGGCATATGAAAGCACCTCCCTTAAATTGATACATTCATAGTACCAAGAGGCGCTGCGTGTTTATATGCGTTGTTTGATTGGGGGCTTACGAATTTCTTGGCTATGAAGGCAGCTCCACAGTCTTCAAAACTACTTGAGACCTGCGTGCCAGGTCTGCTGGGTTCGATTCTAGGCGGTCCCAAAAATGTTGACACTATTACAGATTTAACCCGTACAGTGAGTTTTTCACTCGTGCGGTTTTTTGTTTATTTTCGGTAGACCGTTGAAGACAGATGAATAAGGAGTGCGTAAACCAATATGGTATAAAAAATGAAAGTAAGAAAATACAATATAGTAAAGACTTCTAGTCAAATAATTCGTACAGCAAATCTCGATACCATCACTGGGTTATATGAACGGTATTGTAAATACAAGCAGATAGAAGGATTAATTTGTGCCAGGCTCCATCCAAAAAATTAGAAGATGTCTGATACTATTTTTGTATACTACAAGGAGGCTTGAATTGAAAAAATAGTGACCACTAAATGCTGGAAGTCATTTTGGTGTAGAATAGATGTATGATCATTAATACATAACACTTACAGGGGTGTAATAAATGCAATAGACATGATCGCCTGTAAAAACACTAGATAGCAGAATGGAAATATATAAAAGAGGTGTATGAAATGAAAAGGATATTAGATTGTAGAGGTTCTGATTTTCGGCAAATGGGTAGAGAAGAATTAAAACAGGCAATACGTGCAGCAGAAGGAAGAACGATTTTGGCTGAAACCGTAGTGACATCACAACCTTTACTTCCAGAGGTATCCAACCCGGAAGTGATGAAGGCATTCGGAGCGGATATGATATTACTGAATATGTTCAATGTGATGAACCCTGTAGTAAATGGGATAGAGTCATCCAGCATATTTCAACCAAGTACAGCAGGCAGTGAAGTAGATGAAAATATTATACAAAAAATAAAAGAACTAACCGGTCTGCCAGTCGGCATTAACCTTGAACCAGTTGATCCCAATGCCAATGCTTTAGAGAATTTGCATTCATTGCCGGAAGGACGTACAGCAACTGAAAATTCATTAGCGATGGCAAAGCAATTGGGGTGTGATTTTATTTGCTTAACTGGTAATTCAAAATCAGGGGTAACCAATGAGAAAATTGAACAGGCAATTACATTGGCGAATAAACATTTTGGTGGGCTTATCATAGCGGGCAAAATGCATAATGCTGGAACGGCAGGGAGCATGTTTGATTTAGATGCATTTTCTCGCTTTGCAGAAGCAGGAGCAGATGTTATTCTATTCCCCGCTCCAGGAACAGTCCCTGGTGTTCGGGAGGAAACTCTTGCTCATGCAATAGAAAACGTTAAAAACGAAGGGGCATTAACACTCGCTGCAATTGGCACCAGCCAAGAAGGAGCAGATGAAGAAACTATTCGCGCCATCGCTTTAAGCTCTAAAAGAGCAGGAGTAGATATTTTTCATATCGGGGATGCTGGTTATTCTGGTATGGCACTTCCTGAAAATATTCAAACCCTTTCGATTACTGTAAGAGGTAAAAGACATACATATATAAGAATGGCAGCATCTGCCATAAGATAATAATGAATAATAAACCCTTTCTTTTAAGAAGGGGATTTTTTGTCGAGTTGAGGATTATTTACTATTTAGACAAAGGGAAGGAAGAACTTTTTTGTTTATATTACCATCTCGTTAAAAAGAAATCATATGCTGTGGTTAGTGGAAAAATTGAACACAAGTGTTAAAATTAGGTAAAATAGTAAAAGTATTTCTATATACACATAGGAGAGAGCAGAATGAAAGATTTAATATCAAAAGTAGTAGCCTTCCGGGATGACCGAGGCTGGAGAGAATTTCACAAAGAAAAGGATTTGGCCATTTCCATTTCCTTAGAAGCAAGTGAGTTACTTGAGAACTTCCAATGGAGAACAAGTGAAGAAGCCATTTTAGAATCAAAACAAAATATAAAGGGTAGAAATGGCTGATATTTTAATCTATCTTGTTCAGCTTGCTGATAAAATGGAGATTAATCTAGAAGATGAAGTCTCCAAAAAACTGGAGAAAAATGCAGTGAAATAACCGGTGATCCAAAATGAGGTAACAAGAAAATGATCATCTTCAATGAAACCTCTTCAAACTGTTTGAACCATATTTATGAAAATAAAATTGGATATGTTCTTAAGAAAAATATCCTCACGAAGATGAATAAAGTGATTTCTGGAAGTGAATTAAAATCTTGGGAAAATTCTCTTCCACAAATGGTAAAGGTAATTAGGGATACAGATATAAAAGAGGATACACATGTATTGTTAGAATACAAGCTTCCTCCGCGAAAATAGGATTGATTTCCTTGTTGCTGGACAGGATGACCAAGGCAAGAAAAATGCAGTCATCATTGAATTGAAACAGTGGCAGAAAGCAAAGGTTTTGGAAGGAGATGGAATTGACCAGACTTATTTGGGGGGCAGAGAACGGGAAACGGTTCATCCTTCCTACCAAGCATCATCCTATAAGCGATATTTACAGAATTTCAATGAATCTTTATACAGTGAGTCTTCATCTATTCAACTTCATTCTTTTGCTTATTTACATAACTATATTATGGCTAGCATTGGAGAGCCGTTATTGGATAAAAGGTACAACAGTTATCTCAAGGAATCACCTTTATACTTCCAATTCGGTGACAGTGAATTAGCTAAAAAGATCCGAAAGTTGGTTTCAAGAGGAAATGGTAAAGAAATAGCGGAATCAATTGAAAAGGGGAAGATTCGACCTTCAAAAAAATTAGTTGAAACTGTTGGGTCATTGCTCAAGGGGAATGAAGAGTTTGTACTATTAGATGAACAAAAGGTAGCATATGAGAAGGTAGTTAGTAAATACAACCAATTTGTTGAACAAACCGACCAAAAGAATGTAATCATCATAAAAGGTGGTCCAGGAACAGGGAAATCAGTGATTGGATTAAATGTAATGAGCTATATGCTTACCAAGAAAGCATATGTCGAATATATAACCCCTAATCAAGCATTTAGGGAAGTACTTAGGAAAAAGCTAATCGGAACTTCTGGCCATGTGGAAGTAAGAGACCTGTTTAAAGGTTCGGCTTCTTATGTGCACGTACCAGAAAATTACTTTGATGTCCTTATATGTGATGAAGCCCATAGATTAAAAGAGCATGGCCATATGAAAAAAAAATCGAAGGGGAAAACCAAGTTACCCAAATCATTCGGTCCTCAAGGGTAAGTGTATTTTTTGTGGATGATTTACAAATGATCTCTAAAAAAGACATTGGAAGTGTAAAGGAAATTGAAAAGGAAGCGACTCGATTTGGGGCCGACATTCCCACAATCGAATTGGAATCACAATACCGCTGCTCAGGATCTGGAAATTACATCTCCTGGTTAGAAAATATCCTTTCAAATAGAAAAGAACCGATGAAACTTGAAGGCGACTTTGATTTTAAAGTGATTTCAAGCCCGCACCAATTAAAAGAAGAAATCGTTGATCACCGTGGCGGCAGGCTATTAGCTGGTTACGAATGGGATTGGAATAAAACCATGGTTAACGGTAAGCTTCCCGATGATGTAGTAATTGAAGAGCACAAGTTTGCCCTGCCATGGAACGATCCTAATCGGATTGATTGGGCAATTCATCCTGTATGTTCAAACCAAATCGGATGTATTCACACCGTACAAGGTCTGGAGATGGATTATGTCGGCGTGATTATTGGAAACGACCTCGGTTATGATGAAGAATCCAATCAGATCATTGTTAGGCGGGGAGCGTTTAAAGATAAAGGAGCAAAACCAGCTAAACCTAAAAAAGGACAAGCAGATCCAATTGTGGAGCTTGTTCGTAATACATATAAGACACTAATGACTAGAGGAATGAAGGGTTGTTATGTTTACTGCTGTGATAATGGGTTGGAAGGATATATCCAATCACATTTGTAGACTTTGAAAATATAGCTGTAAAAAAAAGAGAGAGATTTATTGAATATAATGGGGGAGAGGTACAATGCCGTATTTATGGCTAATAAGTCACCAAAGAAGATTAGGATATGAATAAGATCTTAGCTGATTGCTACCAAATTACAACCTTACTATTAGAACATACTGTAGAACATTTGGAAGGTGCCTGTGCCTTTTATTATTTCGACCAGATATGAATTAATTTTGTTTTGCACAAATTTTGCAAATTAATAATTTTTTTACACAAGTTTATACACACATTCTCTTGATATAAATAAAAAAAAGTTTGGTTCATTGATTAAATACATTAATAGTATAAAGGCAATGTAAAACAATAAAAGCACCACTTTATTTTATGAATATATTTTGTAATTGCTATAACTTATTCATCCAGACAAAGGATATATATATATAGATTATGTTTTAATTTTATTATAAATAATGAGTACTTTAATTTAAAGGATGGTTTCAATTAATTGGTCGATATAAAATATTAGTTGATTAAAAATGTTTAATTAGCTTTATAAAAACAATCTAATCAAGATTTATGGACTTGAGGGGAAATGAGTTATTTTTTTATACTACATTAATCAAAAAAATAATAAAGGAGGCTTTTTAGTGAAATTTTTTATAACGGGCTTTGGAGTGAAAAAATCCAAAGAGGGTATGCACTTGGTTCAAGATCATTGGGATGATTTTGGTTTTAATACTTTATATAGTATGTTCTATGTTAATGCTAAAGAAGAAATCCATATTGGTTATATAAAGATTGGACAAAAGAATATGGAGAATGGACGACCAGATTTAGAAAATGAATTTGACAATTTACATGAAGATTTTTTCTCAGTTGGCACAGATGTTAAATATTATAAAAACATAAAAATGTTAGGTAAGGCAATTCGTGAAGATATATTATCTTCATTAAACGATATTGCATATTCAGAAAGTGCATATGAAATAGCTAAAAAAGAGTTGGTTACAAAAAAATCACTTTTAAGAGATATTTATCCTAGTCAAATAAAAAATCAGTTTAACAGGATTGCTTATGGTGGAGTACCATTAACACCATACGAATTCGCTTTTATCATGAAACATTCGAAAAGTGATAAAAATCGGTTAGATTTCTCTGTTGAACCCAACTCACTACCTCCAACAAATATACATGCAATAATAGGAAGTAATGGGACTGGTAAAACTACAACCCTTAAAGGAATCTTAAACGAATATATTAACAATAGGAATGAATTAAATATTGAATTTTCTAATGCTATTTTTATTTCTTTTAGTTTATTTGATAGGAGTAATGAATTATTTAAGAAGATTAATAAAGAAGATGTTAAATTTTCTTATATTGGTTCTTGTAAAGAAGATGGCAGCAATAAATCTCACAATGAAATAGTTTCTGAATTCGTAGCCTCAGTAAATAATTTAATAAGAATGAAAAAATTAGAGAGTTTTTGCGATGCATTAGAAATTTTAGAAGGAGACATAAACTTAGCAGACTATGAAATTAAAGAAATTATTTCTGGATTTATAGAAGAGGAACAATCTAAAGAAAATATAAATAATTTTAAAGATAAATTAGCAATGATATTTTCTAATTGTAGTTCGGGTCATCAAATAACATTACTTACAACTGTAAGATTAATTGAACTTATAGTTGAAAAAACATTGATAATTATTGATGAACCAGAAACTCATTTACATCCACCTTTATTATCAGCTTTTATTAGATGTATCTCTGAATTAATAATTAATACTAATGCGGTTGCTATAATGGCAACACATTCCCCAGTTGTGTTGCAAGAAATACCACGAAATTGTATTTCGATTTTAAGAAAGAGTGGTGCCTATACTAGCGTATTTAGACCGAAAATTGAGACTTTCGGTGAAAATATAGGAGTCTTAACGGAAGAAGTTTTCGGGTTAGAAATTCAAAACACAGGTTTTCATACGTTACTGAAAAAAATAATAGATTCCTCTCAAGATTACGAAGAGGTATTAGAGGAATTTAATTATGAGCTTAGTATTGATGCTAAATCTATAATTAGAGCCTATATAAATGGTAAATGATTAATGAGTTAAGCGAGGTAAATTTGTGGATAAATTAATTGAGCCATCAATTTCTATAGAAGAGTTTTATATAGAACTTATTGAAAATAAACGAAATAATGAAAAAAATAACTTCCTCAAAAACAGACTTTCAAAAATAAAAGATGTATTAATTTCTGAGGAAAAAAACTATATTGACTTGGCCAAAACTAGTACACTCCATACTATAGTAGAACACACTGAGATACAAATTCCAAAATCTTCAGATGTTGTTACTAAAGATGAGATGGAATCTTTGTATACACAGAATCTTGTAAGCAGTCCAAATTCAGGTGATAGAGGACGTGAAGTGTATGATTATTTAAAATCTCTTGCACTTGATAAAATGTGTCCCTATTGCTCCATAACTAAAGCAAGAACTCTAGATCACTATTTACCTAAAGCTAAATTTCCTACATTTGCGGTAACACCAGTCAATTTAGTTCCTTGTTGTAGAGATTGTAATAGTGAGAAAGATGCGAGCTTTTCAAATGCTGCAAACGAGATGTTCATACATCCATATTATGATGATGTTAATAATTTTATTTGGTTGGTAGCTATAGTTGAAGAGAATGTTTGGCCAATTAGTTTTAAATATAATGTAAAAATATCTTACAATCAAAATTCCCTATTATCTAACAGAATTGCACATCAGTATGAATTATTAGACCTAAATAGTACTTTTAGTGATAAAGCAAACCGGCAATTTCGATATCGTTTAAAAAGTATAGTTGATAACTATAATAGTGGAGATATTGAGGCCGAAAAATTTTCCTACTAGAATCAGAACAGTCATGCCGAAATGCTGAATTAAATTCATGGGAAGCATGTATGTATATTGCACTATTAAATTCAGACTGGTTTTTAACAGAAGCTATTCAGAATCTTGAAGCACAATATGAATTAAAAAGTGGAGTTGAAGTATAAATTTTATAGATTTAGTTTTGTCTAATATATGAATATAAAATTGCTACACCCAGAAACCTGATAATTAGTGATTATCAGGTTTCCTAAAATTGTGATTATAGCTATTTTTTTAGGTAAGTAAGTTCACATCGGAAAAAGAGAAGATAATTTATTCTCTATTACTTTTAAAACCTAGGGACGTATTTTAATTTTACATTTCTGTAAAAGTTTCCACCACAAGTTGGTCAAATTTTCATATCTTCGAATCCTTATCATACACAACTGCTGCATTTTGTTAATTTCCTCTCTATCTAATTGCTTTCTTCTTGGTATAGAGGAAAAGAAATTAAAATTAATATTAGAGGTTGGTCCTATTAATGACGGTAATATAAGGTTAGATTTGATGGGACGGATAGTGGAACATGCGAGGGGTTTGTTTACAGCTACAAGATCAGCATTAACGAATATTAACTGAACATATACCAGAGTGATGAACAAAACTGTATAAATGACTGGCGATTCCAAACATTAATTGAACGTTAGTCATCTTTTAAAGGAATTTAATATAACAAGTTAATACTTTTGGGAGAAATATAAATTATTTTATAATTAAAATAAATTATAAGGTTAAGTTTATCTCGGCTGCAGAACTAGTAGAAGAACTCCATTTGTATAATGAAGAACACAAGCTAGGTCCATTGGAAAAGAGGTGGCTCAAATTTGAATTGATCATTATTGACGAGCTGGGTTACGTGCCATTCACGAAAATTGGGTCAGAACTCTTGGTTCTAATTCTTTGCCGGTCGCTACGAACGGTATAGCGTGATGATTACTACAAATCTAGAATTAAAGGAATGGACCTCCGTTTTTGGAGATGAAAAAATGACCGCAGCTCTCTAGACCGACTAACCCATAAAGCTCATATCCTCATTATTAATGGAGAAAAGTATCGATTTAGACAAAGTATGAAACAAAGGGATGAGAGTGACCAATAGGCCAGGCGCGCGAGGAGTTTAGGATATCTTGCCCCGAGGGGCAAGATACCCTAAACTCCAATTCCTCCCCCAAATATGGAAATAACACAGAATGAAGTGGCTCAAATTTGAAGTGATCACTCCGACTCAAATTAATATTGACAATTACACATGTCATCGAGACCACACTTTAGAGTCGCTTAGAATTGCTTAAAAGGATTCTAGTAATTATCCTCATTCAGTTAAACTTAGTAATTAATTTGATGAAACTGTGTAAGCCTGATGAGGTGTTAGGCACGGTTATACATACCTATCCAGTCGGAATATATCCAATACGACTCAAAATAATAGTTATTCTAATGAATAAATTAGTGGTGAAAGCCATTACATATCAATATAGGAAGATAAGGAATTACAAGATCTAAAAAATCTGATTGACCCGACTGTTATATTTTATCAGTACGATTAGAAAGGCTTTAAGGGACATGGAAGAAATGGTAAGATAGCACTATGTTACATTTTATTCCAAAGTGTAAACAGACAATAAGGAGAGGAGGTAGAAGGGATGAGTCAAGAAAAGTTAAGTGAGGATGCCTTAAATCAGATAATAAAAAGGGCAAAAGACTTTTTCAAAGATGAGATTGTACCTAGCCATAAAGCTAATACACTAAAACTTAAAAAATTAAAACAGTTTAACCTTAATCCTTTTTTGGACAAGTATAAAGCAAGTTTTCTAACAGGAAATGATGACCCTGAGAGTATTGCGAGAGCTTTAATCTATCCAAGAGTATTAGGTACATCCATTAATACAATTTTTGGGGACAGACTACAGAAATTTTGTAGTGAGGTATTAGAGGGATTTGCCTCCACTACATCAGGCATTGATATTGAGTTTATTGATAAGGTGGATGGGAGGAAAAAATACTGCCAAATAAAGGCAGGCCCAAATACAATCAATAAGGATGATATTGAAACAATTAAAGGTCATTTTCAAGGGGTAAAGAACCTTGCAAGGACTAATAAATTAAGTATCAGCTTTGATGATTTAGTAGTAGGAGTTTTTTATGGTACTCCTGAGGATTTAAGCAATCATTATAAGACAATCAATAAAGAATACCCTGTTATTGTTGGTCAAGAATTTTGGTACAGACTATCAGGAGAAATTGACTTTTATCAAAAGTTGACTGATGCAATTGGAGATGTTGCCTCTGAGGTAGATAGCTCTGAAATGATTGAGAATGTAATTAAAACACTAGCTAAAGAGGTTGAGGATACATTAAAGCCTAAGAAGTTAGAGCCTACAATTGAAAAGAAGATAGCTGCTGAGGATAAAGGAAAATATGATGTATAACAAAAAGAGGGAGGATGCTGCACATAACCCTGTCAAGTAGACAATGAAAAAAAGAGAACACTAAGCTGCGGCCTTTTCTCGGTATTCAATCGGGGAAAGGCCTTTAAATTTTTCTTGGAATCGTTCCTTATTATAAAACTCAATGTACTCCTGGACAGCCTGATATGCTTCCTCAAGGGTTTTAGGACGCACTAAATACAACTTCTCTGTCTTTAAATGTGAGAAGAAACATTCAATACAAGCATTATCGTGGCAATTTCCTTTTCTAGAATGACTTCCTTGGATTTTAAGCTCCTTTACATGATTCTCATATGTTCTAGTTGTATATTGGAAACCTTGATCTGAGTGGATAAGTGCATTCTTGGCAAAAGGTACTCCTTCTAATTGTTTTAACGTATTTAATACTAATTCAAGGTCGTTCCTTTCAGATAATTGCCAAGCTACAATCTCATTATTATATAAATCTAAAACCGCTGATAGATAGGCAAAATTTTCTCCTACCCGCACATACGTAATATCCGTAACTAGCTTCTCAGACCGATTTTCTGCAAAAAACTCTCTGTTAAGTACGTTAGGAAATACAACAGATCCTCTACGTCCGTAGAACGGTCTTTTCTTACGAATAACAGATTTTATTCCCAATTCCCGCATTAAACGACGTACACGTTTGTGATTTACAACAATGCCTTCTCTAAATAAAGCCCGCCTCATTCGTTTATAGCCATAGTAGGGGTGTAATTTATAAATGGCTAGAATATGTTCCTTTAGCAATACATCCTCTTCCATACGAATAGACCGTTTAGACCGACTATTACACCATTTGTAGTATCCTGCTTTAGATACCTCACCAATCTTAAGAAGCCACGCAAGTGGGTGCTTTTTCCTTAATTGATCAATGATTTGAAACCTTTCTGCCTTTAAGACCACTCCTTCCCATGTAGATTTGGATTGCGCTTTTTTAGGTATTCTACCTGCGCTTTCAAGTAAGCATTTTCATCCTCTAAGCTATTAAAATTCCTTTTATTCCACTGTCCTCTTAGATCTTCAAAAGACACATTATTCCTTACTTTCTTTACCCACTCGGCAATTTGGGCATCACTCTTAATCCCAAAGCGTTCTCGAAGCTGTCGGTAGGACCAGCCCTCCTCCAGCTTCAAACGAACTACCTCACGTTTTAATTCCTCTGTATATGTACTAAATGTTTGTCCCTTTTTGGCCATAGAAAAATCCCCTCCCAGGAAGACTATTAAGAACATCATACATGCTCTCTTTTTTTAATGTCTACCTGTAGGGGATAATACCATGCTGTATATGGCATCCTCCTCTTTTTCATTTATAAACAATACTTTAATTCTTCCTCAGCCTCTGCAAGTGTTTTAGCGATATAAGGAACATTAAAAGCATCAATATCAGTAACATCCTCATGTAGGATAAGGTATCTTTCAATTACCGTATCTTTTCCATCAAAATGGCTCTCAGGAATAAGCTCCTCTTTTTCATAAAACCAATTGTGTAATCCATACATCTTTTTAATTAGCATTTACTATCTCTCCTTTAACCCAATTATGGATTCAATTACTTAATCTGATTCAATACATTTATAATAGATAACCCAATAGCTTTTGCCATATTTACAGGTACGGCATTTCCTATCTGTTTATATGCATTATTCATTGAGCAGTCAAACTCCCAACGGTCAGGAAAACTTTGAATTCTAGCATACTCCCTAACTGTGAAAGGTCTTGTTTCATCAGGGTGACATCTCTCAGTTTGTTTCTGAGCAGGTGAGCAGGTTAAGGTTAATGATGGCTCATCCCATGAAAGTCTTCTAGCCATTCCTGTCCTGCCTCCTCCTGAGTAATAGCTCTTACCCATAAAATCCTTAGCAATCTCATCAGGAAGATCTCTCCAATAGCCTCCTGGAGGTACAAGGTCTAAGACTTTCTTTTTGGACTCAGGGTACTTAGCTCCATCAGATTTAGGTACATCCTTAAGAATATCTCCAAGAGTAAGCTCATAGCCATAAGGCTGAGGTAGACAGTACCCAAAATTGTACTTTTCAACTAGGTCATTTCTAATCCCTGTCATGACTAATCTTTCTCTTTTTTGAGCTACATCATAATCTAAGGCTCTTAATACTTTCCATTTAACTGTATAGCCAATGTCAGAGAAAACTTTGAGCATAAGAGAGAATGTCCTGCCATCATCATGATTAAGCAATCCTCTAACATTCTCAGCTAAAAACATTTTAGGTAGGAGCTGCTTCAAAATCTGAGCATAGTAATAAAACATTGTACCTCTAGCATCAGACAGTCCCATTTTCTTTCCTGCATAGCTGAAAGCCTGACAAGGGTATCCTCCTGATAATAGGTCAAGCTCTCCTTTAGGAATATCCACAAAGTTTCTTATACCCTGCTCTGCCACCTCAATAATGTCCTTTTCAATAACATTCAAATTAGGTCTATTTTTTCTCAGAGTTTGACAGGCATACTTATCAATCTCTACAAGACCTTTAGAGTGAAAACCTGCCTCCTCGAGTCCAAGAGCAAGACCACCTGCTCCTGCAAAAAGCTCTACAGCAGTAAACTTCTTATGAGCCTTAATGCCTCTTACCTCTATAAAATCATGACCCTCATAGTCTCCTACATTAATTACCTCATTCTGAGACTGCTCAACTAATGTATCTGCATCTAAAGGTAATTCAAACTGCTCAGAGTCAATAATCTCCTCAAAGTTTACATCCAATATCTCACATAGTTTCATAGCATTGGATTTAATAGGATTAAAATTAGGAGAGAGTAGCATTGAGAGCTGATTTTTACTTATGCCCAATTGCTCCGCTAACTGCATTTGAGTAGATATTCCATGCCTTTTCATATGTACTCTTACTTTTTCTTTGCTAATAGTATACATCTTATAACCCTCCGATGAGTTAAAAAAATACTTAACTTTTATAGGGTTATTATGAAGGATTGTCCAACTTTAGTCAACAATAATGAAATAGTAGAAAATAACTAGGTCACAACAATAAGTAAAGGTTTCACAGAAATTCTTTTTATTATCTATTTAATTCAAATAAATTCGAGAAGAACTGAAAAATTACCGTCAATTTAGTCAAAAAGACTGTAATTTAGGAAATTTGTTGAAATATTTTTACTTTTTATTAAAGATTTAACAATTAATAGTATAATAGGTATAAATTCAAAAAAATCAATTTTTCTATAATAGGTATAAATTAGTGAATACATATAAAGGAGTTTTTCCATGAAAACAGTAAGGAAAAATACTGTTGATTATAATCTTTGGAATAATACGTTATGCAATTACTTTTTTAATGAAAAATATAAAAATAGAACAATGTATCTTTATGTAAATGATGATTTAATTGAAAGTCTTGGAAAAGAATTACAATTATCGAAAGAAGAAAGTATAGACGACTTTTGTAAAAGTGTTATAAGCTATGCTCGAAATGATACCAGTAGATTGTTTGAAATTGCTTATATCTATGGAAATAGGTGGTTTAAACAAGGTGCTGTTGGTCTTCCGCCTTTTATTGGAGTTTTAGCGGTGACTGTACTTGCAGCAACTAAAATGAATACAGATTTAGAAGAGGGTATTCACGGTAATAACTATTATCGACGTTTAAGGAATCTTATTCAATTGGATGGACAAGGGAAGCCCAGAGATTTTGAGAAATGCAATGAATTGTGGGAAATACTTTTACAGTGGCAGCAAAAAAACAATGGGAAATATGGATATTTAAATATTTTTAAATTTGGAACAGAGTATATAGGGTATCCGAGATCCCAATGCCTGATTAGTGATAATGAAAGAGAACTACTTTATGATTTTTTCTTTTGGACTGGTCTAAAACCATCGGAGTCAATAACTGCTAAGCAACTCGAAGAACAATTAGATTTATATTTATATAATAAAAATAATCGCTTGTCTAGATTTTTCTTTAGAAATGAATTAAAGAATAGGGAATCAATAATTAATCTTGTTCTTTTTGAGTTAGAGAAGTGGGATGGGAATATTTCAATCGTATCCAATAGAACATATGGGGAGCAATGGGTTCATAAGGTAAATTCATACAACCTTTTTCTAAAAGTGGATATTGAAGGAACATTAAATAAAAGGGTTAATTTAAGTTTATTTGGAGTTTTAGAGGATATTGAGTCTGAGGAAATCAATTATAAAAGCTTGGATGGATTTGAAATCATGGAAGGTGCTATTAAACGAAACGTTAATTTTTCAAATATTAGTAGTGATTATTACTTTGAGTTGGAAGACTTAAGGATAAGAGCTAGATTTAAATCAAAGGGTACTTTTTTATTGAGAAGTGGTCTTGACAAAGGAATAAATGGATGGATAGAAAGGGAGGATATCCAATTAAACCAAAACCATTTAATATTAACCAATAGTTCTTATAAAGTAGAAAATTGGTTAAAATTAAACTCCTATAGATATAAAGAGGTTAAATTTTCAAATCAACCCAACCCTTGGAGCTTTTATGTTTTTAACCCGGAAGAGTCGCACCCAAGAAATTTAGAATTTATAGGTAGAGAAATTATCGTTTCTAAACATAATGATAAAATATCGTTTAATGGAGGGTTAAAGATACAGCATAATGAATGGTTAATGGAATACCCCCCTTTATGTATTATTGAGTGTAAGAAAAGAAGCACTGTTCTTCTAAATAATAGTCCAGTACTTTCTGTATTAGAAAATGTAGTCGAAATAGACCTTAAAACTATTAACATAAAAGAACCTGGAATATATGAATTAAGTGTAAATAATAAGTCAAATAAATGTCTTCTTAGAAATGATTATAAAAATAGACTTTCTTTTGATTATTTTAACCTGTCAGAAAGTGTACAACATAAGGAAAAAATGACGATAGCGGGAACATATATATATGAGGATTTGGAACAACTTCCTCCATTAATTGAGTATAAAGGGAAGGATAAAGCCAAAGTAGTCTCGGATGGACATCCATTTAACATTTCAGTTAATAAATTCGTTCATGCTCCACCTTTCAAATCTGGAAGAGATTTTAAGAATATTGGACTTGATTTAGTACATTACAATAAAGGTATTGAGAGAAAGATAGATATACTATTTGAATACCTATCTATTAGGCAAATGGGTAACTGGAAAGTGTTTTTGGAAGCAGTAATGCAAATTTTTGGAAAAGAAAACTATCATCTAAATGCATACAAAATAAGGAAAGGTTTGTCTTCTTTAGGATTTGTTGAATTTATAAAAAAACCATTCAGTAAATCCTTTAACTGGAGGGTTATACCACCTTCTGCAGCTATTATTCCTTGCGAAACCCCTATGGTTTATTTAACTGGTGGAAGAACAAGATCATTTCTCCAGGATATTAAAAAACAAGTTCCAAAAAACATAGAAATGAAGGTCACAATACCAAAAAATGAACTTGAACCTTTATCATTTTTTATTATAGATACAGTTTCTAACAACATGGATATACTCGGTGACTTTTTGGAATCAATCAATATAAAGTTTAATATTGGAGAAGATTATTTCGCTCATGATCTATTAAAATGCTTACCCAGTTTATCAGGAATGGTACATTCTTTGCAAATAAGAGAGAAGCCTACTTTTGGCGGCGATTGGAATGTTGAGTCTTGGGATACAAGTTTTCACAAATGGAAAAGAGGAAATCATTACAGATTAACAAAATATAAAAATTTATTTGGGCAAGAGACATGTTTTTTTTCAGTAAATACAACACAGTTTGTAGAGATAGAAAAGGAGTTAGGTAAACTTTATTTTGCTGCTAGATGTAAACCCCCATTAAGTATATTTTTGTATGCTGATTATGTTCTAAAGGTTAGAAAAGAGTACCACTTACCAGAATTATACGAAAGAGTTCTGGTATCCTGTTTTGGACAGTGCCCAACTTTGGAGGGAAACTATAGAGTATATAGAAATGTACCCTATGATATCGCTCTGGTTGTTTCAGTAAGGCTTGGATTTGACCTTAATTATTTGAAAAGAGGGTTATAAATGAATGATGTTTACAGGATATTTAATAATTTATTAGATACCTTTATTAAATATATGGATAGTCCGTTTGCTCTCGGTCATGAAAAATTGACCCAGGAGAGAGAAGAATTATTAAGAAAGCAAGGAAATATTTATCAGTTCCCATACATCGAAGCAATGCCTCCCTATGTTTCATCAGATTGCAATGTAAATCAAATGTGTGAAAAAATAGGATGGTCAAATGATTTCGGGGAATTCACAAGCAATGGTTTGTTTTCCAAAAGTCATAAATTACATTTACACCAATTTAAAGCTTTTGAACAAGTTTTAAACCACAAAAAAAACATAGTTGTCACTTCTGGTACAGGGTCAGGTAAAACAGAAAGTTTTCTCTTACCCTTAATTGCATCTATATTAGAAGAGTCTAAGAAATGGAGTGCTCCTAAAAAGGAAAATGATCATAACGTATGGGATACATCAAATGAATGGAATTATAAAAGAGAACATGAGAAAAGAACTGCGGCAGTAAGAGGATTAATTTTATACCCATTAAATGCTTTAGTTGAAGATCAGTTGGTACGTTTAAGGAGGGCTTTGGATAGCGATGCAGCCAGAAACTGGTTAGGTGATAACAGAAATGGTAACCGTATTTACTTCGGTAGATACACAGGGAAAACTCCAGTAGCAGGACAACCACATGGAAATAAATTAAAGAAAATGAAAGGCTTTATCCAAAACTTTTATAGGAAACAAATAGGACTTAGAGAATATTATGAGAACTTGATAGGATCATTGAACGGGAATGTAAAGCCAGAGGTCAAACAAAAGATAATACTAGAATTGCAAGATGAGTTGGGCGTTGATTATCTTATGAGTGAACCCTGGGATAACGATAAGTTACACGAAATTAAAAAAAATTTAATCGAAAAAAGGAATGAGAAACTAGCTTTTATTTCACAAACAGATGGAGCTGAACTCATTTCAAGATGGGATATGCAGGAGTACCCACCCGATATTTTGATTACTAACTTCAGCATGCTTAACATTATATTGACTAGAAGTATTGAGCAAAAGATATTTGAAAAGACAAGAGAATGGTTGCAAGAGGACTCTTCTAATGTTTTCTATATTGTTTTGGATGAACTTCATACTTACCGTGGTACTGCAGGAACAGAGGTTTCCTATGTCATTAAATCACTGTTGAACCGTTTAGGGCTTACTCCAGATAGTCCTCAACTTAGAATTTTGGCAACTTCAGCTTCATTAGATGAAAGCGGAAAACAGTTTTTGGAGGATTTTTTCGGTGTTCCAATAAACAATTTTGAAATTATAAACGGGGAACGTACATCAGAAGAAATATATCCTAAGGTAGATCGTTTTAGTTCACTTAAACGTGAATTTGCGGAGTACTTTACTAATAGTAGACAAGACATTAAAAATGCAATAAACCAATTATGTACAGCGTTAGGGAAACAATTTCATTCGGAACATGCGGAACAGTCCTTATTCAACTTGTTGTATGAATCGGGAGCTCTACATGCTTTTATAAAACATACTAAAAAGCCAGTTTCAATCACTGAGTTAAATAGACGTATGTTTGGGGAAGCAAATATTGAAGCAGCTGCAGGTCTTCTACATGCAATAATTAATTCACGTAGTAATGGAGAAGTCGTTGTTCCTATTCGAGCTCATCTTTTCTTTAAAAACTTCCAAGGCTTATGGGCATGTACAAATAAAAATTGTACTGAGGTTGATCCAAGGTTTCAGTTTGAAGGGCGTTCAATCGGAAAGCTTTATTCCCAACCAAAAATTCAATGTAATTGTGGATCTAAAGTATTAGACTTGTATTATTGCCAAAATTGTGGGGATGTATTCTTAGGAGGGTTTAAGTCTGCCAACCAAGATAACCTGAATCTTAGTTACCAACTAAGTGCAGAATATGACGATTTAGAAAAGCTGCCGGATAAGTTGCCGCCTGTAAAGAGGTATGGGCATTATGCATTGTTCTGGCCGTCTTTAAACATTGATGATGACATGAAAAAGAAGTGGTCTAGGAAATTAGATCCTCCTAATCAAGACAAAAAGCTAACATTAGGGTGGGTAAAAGGCTTCTACGAATCTAAGATTTCCCAACTTACAGTTGATCAATATACGAAGAAACCCAATTCATACGTATATACAATTAATGGAGATGAAGAATACGCAAATAAAATGCCTGCATTTCCAACAAAATGCCCACACTGTGCAGATGATTGGGAGATAAGTGGAAAATTTGCAAAAGGTGAACCACTATATAGTACAAAACGAACGCGTTCACCTATAAGAGGACAACGAACTGGTTTCGATACAATTGCTCAAATAATGTTAGACGCATTAATGAGAGAATTGCCTATGGATGAGAAACCAAAAGCTGTTTTGTTTTCAGACAGTAGGCAGGATGCAGCTAAACTTTCAGCTAAAATTGAATTAAACCATTATTACCATTTGCTACGACATGTTGTAGTGAAAGCCCTAAATGAATCTAACCAAGGCCTAAGAATATATTTAAAGAGATTACAAAACCAACCCTTAACTGTCGAAGAAGAGAAAGTAGCAGATAACTTCTGGGAAACAGAGTATGATAAGGTCCGATTACTAGAGGATTACTTTTCAGGAAGGAGATTACCTAATCAAAAACAAACAGAAGTTGAAAAAATTATAGCTGATGCTAATAAACCAGTACAGCTTAAAGAAATATGGTGGGATATTGAAAAAGCATTTATAAAGGTGGGGATTAATCCTGCTGGTCCTGAAAAGAAGGTTTCTAAGTATGAGGATGTACTTTGGAAAAATCTTTACGATTGGCCTACTCTTGGGCAACCAACCCCTCTTCAAATTAACCCTAATGAGGAAAATCGAAAATGGTTGAGTGATAGAATTAAAGAGATGTTAAGGGAAAATATAATTGTCAATGTCCTTTTCTCACAAAGAAAAAGGGATTTGGAATCTTTAGCAATTGCTCGATTAACCGTAGACATTGATAAAGATTTTACTAATAAATTGGGACTAACGTCAGAGCAATGGAGACAGTTAGTAGACAGCTCGATTAGAATTTTAGGAGGGATGAGAAGATACGAAGAAAATGAGCGTCGGAATCATCAAGTTGATCCACCTGCAAATTTAAAAAATTATTGGAAAGCGATTGCTCGATCCTATTCTATTAATGAGTCAGATTTAGTAAATTATGCGAATGAGATTTTTAATAACTTGAAAAGTATTGAGGGTTATAAAATCAAGTCAGATAGTATTTATCTAATTCCCGCAGGAGATTATATATATACCTGTAAAAAGTGTAATAGACACCATCTACATCCATCTTGTAATGTTTGTACTGATTGTTATTCAAAACTTGAAGAGAAGATAATAGGTGAAATTCAAATAAATGATTACTATAGGTTCCTTTCAAATGAATCTAGTGCCTATAGAAGATTCCATTCCGAGGAAATGACAGGTCAAACAGATCCAAGTGATGCATCCAAAAGACAACAGTTATTCCAGGGGATATTTGATGAAGAAGACATTCCACTTGTCGATGAGATTGATATACTAAGTGTTACAACAACTATGGAGGCGGGAATAGACATCGGTTCATTAAAGATTGTAGCTATGTCAAACATGCCACCACAGAGGTTTAATTATCAACAAAGGGTAGGAAGATCTGGTCGTAGAGGCGCACCTTTGTCAGTAAGTTTAACTTTATGTAGAGGTAGAAGCCATGATGAGTGGTACTTCCAAAATCTTGATAGAATGACTGGAGACCCTTCACCACAACCATATATTGATTTAAAGTCAAGGAAGATTTTTAACAGAGTAGTAATAAAAGAAATGCTTTTTTATGCTTTTCAGGAAACTGATTTGGCATCAAACATCAGTGGTGGAGATAGCGTACATGGAGAATTTGGGCTAAAACGTGACTGGGATAATATAAAAGCAACGGTGAATCAGTATTTTATTTCAAATCAGGGAATCAAAAGATTAGAAAGTACTATAAAAACCCTGTCATATAACTCACAATTAAAAGCAGAAGAAATTGGAGAAATAAAACAATCATTTAAAAACGGGATGGTAGTTGAGCTTATAACACATATAGCTAATGAAACTAGATACTCATCCAATTCCTTAAGTGAGAACTTAGCAACTGCAGGACTTTTACCAATGTTTGGCTTTCCAACTCGAGTTAGAAAACTCCATCACAAAGAAAGAAAATATGGTATGAGAGCCACGAATTTAGACCTAGGTACAGTGGATAGAGATCTAGAAATAGCAATTAGCGAATACTCGCCAGGATCAGAAATTATAAAAGATAAGGTAAAACATAAAGCAGTGGGAATAGCTCATTATTGGATTCAAGGTAATGATGTTATTGCAGAAGAAAATCCACTAGGGGAAATTAAAAATATTGCTTTCTGTAAGAATTGTCATATTCTCTATGATAATGATGAACATTTTCCAAATAATTGTCCGTCATGCCATAGTGTACTTGACGATGCAAATGGTAATACGTTTAATACGATTCCAATTGCTGAACCACAAGGGTTTAGAAGTGATTGGGTGGAAAGAGACTACAGGGAAGATTTTGAATGGTCTTCTAGAAGCTCAATACCTCGACTTGCAGATAGTGTTAATGATAATGAACCCGATTACGTTGTATATAACACAAAATATAAGGTTCAAGAAGGTAATGTATATACAATAAATGATAATAACAATGAATTATTTACATTTGTTAAAGCTAAAAATAGTTTCGAAGGTTGGATTGAAAAAGGGTATACTAATTTAGATGATTTTAAACCTAAATTAACTGATAAGACAGTAAACGTTGCTCTTGCATCTATAAAAAATACTGAGGTACTTGTTATTGAACCATACAGTATTAATAAATATATAAACTTAAATCCGATGTACTTAGGAGTACGGGCTGGTTTAATTTCATTTGGGTACCTTTTAAGAAGAATTGCTGCTACTCTCCTTGATATTGATGCTCAAGAAATACAAGTAGGTATTAGGTCAAAGGTAAACGGGGACGAAACTGTAGGTCAAGTATTCATTGCTGACCAATTAATTAACGGTGCAGGTTATGTAAAATATTTAGGACGTGAAAGTGTTATTGAGAATATATTAAGTGACATGTGTACCGAATTAATTGCAATGCCAAACTTAAAAACACATGATTGTGATTCTTCTTGCTACAGCTGTCTTAGAAGCTATGAAAATATGGGCTTTCATGGATTATTAGATTGGAGACTCGCATTAGATATTGCAGGTATATTAAATGATCCATCTTTTATTCCTGAAATAGATAGTAAATGGAAACCTTTGGTTGACAAATCTTTAAAATCATTAGTTTCAAATTATGAAAATGAAGGTCTAGAAGCAAAATGGCATGGAAATATTCCTGTAATTTTATTGCCTAACCAAACTTGTGTTATATTAAGACATCCATTTTGGACTAAAGAAGATAATGGAGTATTATTACCGAGTATTCATGGAATATTAGAAAACTATAAAAGAAGTAACTATAATGTTATAACTGATTATGATATTTTTGATTTAATACGGAGGCCAAGTTGGTTAATACAGGACTTGGGTAAAAAGATAAATTCAGAAGATCCATTTGATTTAATGCTTTAATTTAGTTAAAAGCTGCTTTTTATGATCTGCCCCTTAATTGTTAGACAATAAACTAACAGTTACGGGGTGTTTTTATGTCCAAATTTAAAAAGGGATATAAGATACAAATTGTATTAAATTATTTAGAGGGAGATGAAAGTATAGAAAAAATAGCGGAGGAAGTCAGAGTTAGTCATTCTGTTATAAGTGGATGGGTTAGGCTCTATAAACAACACGGAATAGAAGCATTTATAGATCCTATACAAATTATTCTGGGGAGTTTAAATTAAATGTACTCAATTATATGAACCGAAACGGGTATATCTCCTTATGACATTTGTGGAAGAAGACAACGGAATTTTTCGTACTGGCATAATTAAAATATGAGGTTGAACTACATTTCAATCATGGTATTTGATTTAGACAAGGAGTGTCAGTTCTAGCCCTACAATTGGTGTAGAACAGTGAAATTATATGCAGATTATCCAAAGAAGAATACTGGCTATTAAGCTTTCAACCTGTGTTGCTTGAGATAAGAAGAATTCTAACCACCTTACAAGAATGAAAATATTTACTTAATTCGCCATAATAAAGCTATATTCAAAATTGGAGGTAACATTATATGCCTGTTTGTAACAAATTAGTAAGAGATCGTATACCAGGTAATTGAAAAGACAGGAAAAAAATTTACTACAAGAATTTTAGATAATGAAAAGAATACATAAAAGAATTAAAAACAAAAAGCTTTGAGGAGCTTAATGAATACATAAATGCAGAAAATGATAAAGACGCAGTTGAAGAGTTAGCTGACCGCTTGGAAATTATCCATGCTCTTTCTGAATGTCATGGTGTCTATTTTGAACTGGTGGAACAGCCACGCAAGGAAAAGGCAGAAAAGGGTGGTGGTATTAAAAATAAAATCTTTCTTATAGAGGATGAGGATGTTTAAGATTCAGATGATTGCAAAAGACCTTGGTTCACATTAAAATGACAAAATAGAAGAGGCGATTACAGTCTGTGTTTTGTCATCATTTGTCATGAAATCAGGTGTCAAATTAATTAAAGATACCTTGAAGAAAACTGCGCAAAATGGGGCTGATATTAAGATTTGTACCGGTGATTATTTATATATTACACAGCCTGAGGCCTTAGAATAGCTGCTTTCAATTGATGAGCGTATTAGCATACGACTATGGGAAAGTAATGGTACTTCTTTTCACCCAAAATCGTATCTGTTTCAACCCATTGAACGTGGTGCTCTCTTTATTGGTTCTTCCAATCTTTCAAATTCTCTTTGAATCAAGTCATCGAATGGAATATCTCTGTGAGTGATGAAAAAGAGGTTTTTGATGAAGCACTAAAGGAATTTCTTGCTATTTTCTACTCTGATCGAACTGTCCCATTAAATAAAGAAAGCCTTGAAGCTTATCGAGCTAATTTATAATGAATATTAAACAGAAAAAAGCAGAATGAGTAATCTTCATTCTGCTTCAATAGTTGATGGCTTAATTCCTACTAGTAGCTTATCTAGGTTTTGGATGTTGTCTTGATTGTCTGTGTCCTGTTTGAGTAAATCATTAAAGGGTTCATCAAAAACCGGTTTTCCATATTCTAAGTTTTTTTCTCTTTTATCATTTAAAATAACGGCTGCTTTATAGTAAAAAATTGAATCATTATGATTTAATTCTCTATCTGCACCTATATATTGTGCAATTGATAGGAGAATTAATATTCCACTTAAAACAACCTGAGATGTGTGTAGTAAAGAAAGATAAATAATTGTATAGTTACCGAAAGAAAAGTTAAATAAACCTAAATTGGTGCTAAAAAGTATACTTCCTAATAAAGTTGGGTTTTGTATTTTACTTCCAAAATCTAAAAAGTAAAAAAGTAAGAAATAAGATATACCAAAAAGTAAGAATAGCTCAATTAAAGAATGTATCGCCAATGAAAGACGCCCATTTTGTCTAATCAAAGAGGATTGATATCCATTAATATATTTAATTGTATTGTGTTTTGTATCAACGAAAGATTTAGAATTAACTTTTACTACATCGTTATAAAATGCAATTGCAATTTCGACACCTCTTGAAATAATACGTAAGACAATCAATACAAAAATAAATACATAATGATTCTCTGGAGTGAACACTATTAAAATTGTAATTAAGCAAGTGAAATTGATATTACACCAATTAGAAAATTCAATAAATGACTTCTTTTCAATACGTATAGTACTCCATTGCATTAAGGAGAGCCCATCAATGTTATCCGTAATAATATTAAAATTAGAATCGGTAGCTGAGGGGGTTTTTTTAGCATGCTTTTTTATAGCCTGTTTATAAAAGTTTGCAAAGTATAGGTCAGGAGAAGCAAGACTAATTATCTTTGAAAAGCTATGAGTAAAACAAATAAATCTATATAAACTACTCCACCATAACTTAACAGATTGCCTTCTTAATCTCTTCTTATCATAGTTTTCTATGTAACCTCTGGTTTTTAATAGAGGGAAATATGCTACAAGATTTACTAATGAGCACTCATGAATTTGAAATGAACATAGATGGAGAAGAAATCAGATGGGCAGAAAAATCACACGCACAAATCTTCCGCAACTTCTGGCAGTTCTTCATGGAAAAAGATTTACAAAAAACAATTGAAACAATCGAGTTTGCAGGAATCCGTACTTCCAATTCTGAATACTTCGTAGCTAAAAATGGATGTAAAAAGAAAAACATCTTTATAAAAGACAATTACTACGTTTACACCCACTTAAACCCATCCGCAATGCAAAAAGTATATGAGAAATTCATTAAAGGCTGGGAGGAAATACTCAAACAACCGAAAGTCGAAATGCTTAACGTGGAACTTGAAGAAGCGCCTGAGAATCTGCAAATGGAAGAAAAGCGAAGTTTGAAAGATATTTATGAAAAAAGCCATGCAATTGGTTCGGTTCAGAATAATAATGACTTACATTATAGTACTCTAGTTAAAGAACCTTCCGTTACAAAATTGCCTGATGAAACCGAACCATTAAGTATTCTTTTTGGTCACTCGGCCAACAGCAATGAGCCATTGTATTGGTATCCAACTACGACGAGTAAAATCATGCATACGAATACAGGTATTATTGGCGCGATGGGAACGGGTAAAACTCAATTTACTAAATCTCTCATTAAACAGATACATGATGGAGCTCTATCTAATGTAAATGGAACACCAATAGATATTCTCATCTTTGATTATAAAGGTGACTATATCAAAGATGACTTTATAGCAGCGACAAACGCTACAGTGTATCACCCTTATCACCTTCCGTATAATCCGTTAGCTTTATATAGGGGAAAACAGCTAAAGCCGCTATTGCCTTTGCATACAGCTAGTACCATTAAAGAAACAATTGCTAATGCATTTAATCTAGGTATAAAGCAACAGCAGTTATTAAATGATTTAATCATTGAAGCTTATTCACAAGCTGGTATTCATAAGGCTGACATGGCTACATGGGACCTGGTACCACCTACATTAAATAATGTATTTGAACGCTTGATGAATCGAGAGGAAGTAAAAGAAGATAGTCTTTATGCAGCACTAAAACAAATATATGATTTTGAAATCTTCTCTCCCAAAAGTGAGGATACTAAGTCCTTATTTGACATGATACAAGGTGTAACAGTGGTAAACCTGGCCGGTTATGATCAAAGTGTTCAAAACCTAATCGTAGGAATCACGATGGACACCTTCTATTCCCAGATGTCTACAAAGGGGCACAGTACCATTCAAGGGGATTATCGTGAATTAACAAAAATGATACTTGTCGATGAGGCGGATAATTTCATAAGTCAAAACTTTTCTTCTTTAAAGAAAGTTATGAAAGAAGGAAGAGAATATGGCGTTGGTGTCATCCTTTCAACCCAATTCTTAGACCACTTTGCAACTACAGATAATGACTATGCTCAGTATATATTGACTTGGATTATACATAGAGTACCTACTATTAAAAAGAAGGAAATAAAAGCTATCTTCAGTCCAGAAAGTCAGGCTGAGGGTGAACAGATAGTTAATGAGATAGCTCGACTTCAAAAACACTATAGCTTAGTCACGTCTGTTACCAATAATAGATACGAAATCATGGAGGATATGGCGTTCTGGAAGCTTCTAAATTAAAAATACTAAATTTATTTAAGCTTTCTGATAATAAAACCCTTTGAAATTAATATTTATTAAATTCAAAGGGTTCCTCTTGTTCGCTATATATGAATTCCTCTTTCATAGTACCTTCCGAATTGCTGTTGTGGCTTTATATCTTTTTGAGCATTAAAAATTGATGGTTAGTCGAAAAGAAATAAGTAAATTATAATGAAAACAATGAATGTACTAGAATATGGAGGAAAATCAAATGAAATTTCCAAATGATGCTGATGGAAATGCTTTACATAGTCTATATAAAGATGGAGTAAATTTTAAAAAACAACAATCAGTAGACTTTTTTGTTGCAGTACCTGATAAAGCAACAGGTGAAAAATTATCGATAGTACTAAAAGAAGAAGGATTCAATTGCTTCTTAGAGCAAGACGACGAAACTGAAGAGTGGGCATGTTGTTGCTCTAAAAGAATGATATTAAATTATAATGAATTAATTCAAATACAGAATAAATTAAATAACTTAAGTAAACCACATGGTGGTTATTCTGACGGTTGGGGCGTTTTTGTAGAATAAAATGATTGAGGGAATCAAAAAGATGATTTCGACTTCTTTACGGAGAATGTAGTAAAAATCGAACAAGTACTAGAGCCCTTTGAAGCAATTGAAGGAGAAGTAGGTTAGGTACGGTACTGCAAATGACAAAAGTTCAGCATGATTCCAATTTTCGGTTAAGTTTGATTCTATCGTACGGAATAGCATGCCCATTGGTTTAAGGTTCTGTAATGATTAAACAAAAACGTCTCAAGTACTCAAACGAACTTGGGACGTTTGCAATTTGATTCAATTAGAACATATTTTTTCGACAAATTGCAGTATTTTGGAAGAAATCACCTTTAAAAAACAAAAATTGGATCTGATTAACAAGGGATCACTCGAACACTTAAGAAGGAACGAAAGATGGTATTAGGAATAAAAAAAATTTTAAAAACAAAAGGGATTTTAATAGGGGCATGTCGAAATTATTAGGTAAAAAGATGGTTATATCTAGTACTATAAAATATTAATTTCTTAGTGATTGGAGTGGCATTATGTATACAGGGAAATATGAAAGGTTATATCAATCTCTTAATAAAAAGGAGAAAGAAGTTTCACAACTTACATTATCTATGAATGAAATTGAAGAAATACTAATGTTTAAATTGCCTGCATCTGCTTATAAATATTCTGCTTGGTGGGCGAATGAATCAGAAGGAACTCACACACATGCGCTTTCATGGTTGATGGCTGGTTGGAAAACAGCAGAAGTAAAACCTGGCAATAAGGTGACATTTATAAAATAAATGGCTAGTTCAAAGGGGAGAGTTTTATTTATAGTAGAAGAAATGATAAATATTATTCTTTTAGAAATAAGGAAATTCTGACAATATATTAAAAATCCTCGAGCTCTAATTAGGAGTCGAGGATTTTTTTATTTGATTTTTATCCTTTTAAGAACACCCTTTTTCACAAGATTAATAAGGGTACCCTTATTTTTATAACGATTATGGGCAATTAATCTATTCAAATCTTTAATGGTTAGCTTGGATGGATCAATTGCCAGTTCAAATTCCTCTTTTACTTTTTCAATCAACGATAGTGCATATTCGATTTGCTTTGCTGATAACGTGTAATCTTCATCCTGGTTGGAAACTTGATTTCCCTTTTCAGCGAGTGTAGTTTCTAATGCAGCAGCATGTTCTTTTAACTTTGCTTCCACTAATGCCTCCACCTCTGCTTGACTTATCGATTGATTTTGAGGAGTACTAGTGGGTTGATTTGATTTAAAAAACTTTTCTATTATTCCTTTTAACAATTCATTCACTCCGCTTTCTGAGAGTCCTAACATTATTTTGTCTGGTCTTATTTTCCTATAATACTATTAATAAATTAATAACATGTGAAAAACAATACTTTTGGGAGACTTTTGTTAATTTTGGTAGAAGATAGTCAAAGAATATCGATTATTTCTAAAGTAATTAGAAGTATTTTGTAATATTATGGGTGAAATGGCCTAATTGTAGTATAATGGAGAAAATTGCAATTTTTGGAGCGGTTGTTATGGCGATTACGATTCCCGAGACAATTCGGTCATCTGCGACAACAGGGGAGAGGCTGTTTTTCCGAACGCTTAAGACCTTTTTACCGGATGATTACATTGTTTATTTTGAACCTGATATTCAAGGAAGAAGACCTGATTTTGTAATTATCGGGCCCGACCTTGGCATTGTCGTTTTCGAAGTGAAGGATTATACAAAGAATACACTTTTTCAAATTAATCATGATGAATGGCATATAGTAGCATCTACAGGAGATCAAACGATTGTTCAGAGCCCAATGAAACAAGCTAGGGATTATATGTTTAGAATTGTTGATGTTCTACAAAAAGATAAAAATCTTATTGAGGTTGATGGAAAATATAAATTGAGACTAAAATTTCCGTATGGTCATGGAGTCGTTTTTACACGAATGTCTTCAAGTGATTTCATTACAGATGGCTTGTACTCCGTTATTGAACCAAATCAATGTTTAACTCGGGATGAAATTGATCCAGATAAAGAGGGTTTTTCTGAAGAAGTGTTAATGGAAAAGATCCTCAATATGTTTGTGGTTCAATTCCGATTAAAAGAACCACTATCCTTTGATGACATAAATGCTATTCGTTATCACTTATTCCCTGAAGTACGGATTAGTGCTGAATTCAAACCACCTGTACCTTATCAGGACCAGCTTCTATTATCCTTGCATGATATTAAAACCATGGATCTACACCAGGAGAATTTAGCTAAACAGATAGGAGATAAGAACCGCCTAATACGTGGAGTTGCTGGTAGTGGTAAAACAATTATATTAGCAAGTCGGGCTAAAATGTTATCAAAGCAAAATCCTGACTGGAAAATTCTCATTCTCTGTTACAATATTTCTCTTTCAAATGCGATCCAGCAAATGATCTTACATATGCTTAATGAGCCAGAGGATTTATTTGATTTTGATCCTAATGCTAAGTCTGTACAAAATGAGAATATCATTGTGAGGAATTTTCACTCCTGGTTAAAGAATGATTTGAAGATAAGGGAGCAGCAGCTTCCAGATATCATAGAAAAACTAGAAAGAAATGAAGCGATTCTACCTACATATGACGCCGTATTGATTGATGAAGGACAAGACTTTGAAGCTGACTGGTTGCGACTAGTTAGTTTACTGATTAATGCAGATACCCAGTCTCTATTATTAGTAGAGGACCGCGCTCAGACTATTTATCAACGGAAGCGTTCCTATTTGCAGGAAACGGGCTTAAGTTTTCAAGGAAGATCAAAGGTTCTGTCCATCAACTATCGGAACACCCAGCAGATTGTAAAATTTGCTTGGGAATTTTACCGCAAGCATTCGATGTTTAAAAATAAAGTGGTCAATCGTGAAATTGAAGGTGAGATTATTGCACCACAGAGCACTAAGCGGAGAGGCCCAGAACCTGGAATCGTAAAGGCAGCTAATTTTTTTGAGGAAATGAGAATTGTTGCTCGCTCCATAAAGAAATTACATTTGGAGAAAAAAGTCCCGCTAGAGGACATCCTGATTCTTTACCGTGTTAAACGCACTCATAAATATCCTATTATTGATATTATTAAGCGTTCTTTGAAGGATGAAGGATTACCTTACTTTTGGATAACCGAAAACGACGTCTCAAAACGTTCTTATGCAAAAGATGATGGTAAAGTTAAAATCAGTACCATTGATAGCAGTAAAGGATTGGATTTCAGAGCTGTGTTTATTGTCAATGTGGACTCCATGCCTTTTCCACTTGAGGAGAATAAGGAAAGGGAAGTTTCATTGCTATATATAGGGATGACGAGGGCAAAGGAATACTTATGTCTGTCTTATTCTGGAGAATCAGAATTCACGCAGTACCTTGATAGCGTCAACCAAGAGAGAAAACAATTAAAACCGGACATTGAGAGAGTCAAATCTATTAAATAGACAAGCCTATTTATATATTATAGGCTTGTTTGTTTATGACTATTTTAAAGTTTGAAATCCCCAAAATGGACAAAATGTTTTTCTGCTATATATCTGTCAAATACTTCAATCTTCTCATTTTTTACATCTACAATACTTCATGAAAGGCATCAGAATATGCCTCAAAGAAATAGGAGTTTTCGTCGTAATAGTCATAAGTAATATTGCTATAGCCGTTTTCTTTAAGGATGCAAGTAATCTTATGAACCATTTCCTTTTCAAAATCGTCTTCGAAATTATCATCTGGATTATCTATTCCTAAATAGGTGATATGTGGGTTTCTGGTTCTTAACTGGTAAATCCATACCTCATCAAATCCACTTCCGTTTAGGTAAGGATAATTTTCTTTTAATTTCCCAAGAGCAGCTTCTTTTGTCGATGCAATTACAAAACCTAAGACTTGAAAATTTTCATAAATTGTATCATTTGGTGATTTCATGATTCCTTTTGGGTAAATAATCATCCAATCATTCATCTTCCTACACCACTTTCTAATTTTATGTTCGATATTGTTCGCCATTGATTCACCTAGCCGGATCATCATTTACCAATTTAATAGGATTCATACTTGAACTGGTTCGTTGTTGTGGTATCTCATTTTTATTTACTTTATTCGGGATTCATGAAAGGCAACAGTTGTTTCTGAAGCTATTAAGTATAGGTAAGTGACCTAAAATTTTAGATCTAAAAAAGGAAACTTATAGGATTTTGTCGAATTATTATATAAATATAAATTAATTTACAGGGGGAAAATGAATCGATTTAAGAAAAGAATTTCATAAGGACATGATTGCTATTTAACAAAATGCCAATGTGATTACAATGCGACACGATTTCTACAAATGGTAGCTGCTATAGAGGGGCTCACTGTATATACTACATAAGTAGAATACATAATTTGATCATTTCTATGAGAGAAGTAATAAAGATAAATTGGAACTGGCGGCATGTTGGATGTTGTTTTTAATACATTGGAAAGTAAAAGCATAACGATATGATTATTTAGGAGAGAAAAATATTGTCAAAAGAATTGTTAAACAAACATACCGCAGGGGTTTTGGGGGTTGTTATTAAGCAGCCGCATTGGAAGAAGGATGAGCTTTCCAGCAGACTAAAACAAGTATTAGACGAAATGAGACATAACGCAGGATCACAGGAAGCATACCTAGAGTCGCTCTTAAGAAACGTAACATTTCTATTCGAAAACACAAATCGTGCCATTTCTTTATTAAAGTTCTGTGTGGAAGAAGAAAAGTTTATGACCCAAGAAAACTTTCAACAAGCCATGTTAGAGGTTCCTAAACTTGTTAACGAGTCTAATTTCTTTCTTGAAAATATGCCTCGTTTTAAGGAACTTGTCTACAAGGGTTCAAGTATTGAGGAGCAAGCCGCTCATGGTGAATTGGTTTACTGTGATATCAAACTCGTTAACGATATGGTCATTGATTTTATTGGCACTTTCCTGCATCCGAATAACAAGGACATTATGATTAACTTTATGGAGTATGCTTCAGATGTTGTCGTGGAAACATTAATGCAATTTACTAAAACTTATTCCGGTCTCATGCTAAAAGAATTAAACTCAAATGAAATGATCCAAAAATGAGCGCATAACATAATCTCTTATGTGTAGAAAATGATGAAATTATCTCACAAAAGGGATTTATTTGTATAGAAAGAATAAGACTCTAAACACTATATTCCTTAAGAGCTTCTAAGGCAAACTTCATTTCATAATTGCTTTATGAAACGTCGTGAAAAAGGGAAAATACATTGGTTTGAGACAGAAAATTATAGTATGATTTAAGAGTCTAAAAATTTACTCTATTTTAAGGCGATAATTGATAGAGGAGGCGTTCATTATGAAAAATAAAAGAATCTTTATTAACAATGACTACAAGGGGATAACGCCTAATTAATAAAATTTGTTTAGCGTTTCCCCGAATTAGAGAAGGGGAATAGTATGAATACAAAAAATGTTAGAATTGTAGAATTAAATGCAGAAAATTGGTATGAATGTTGTGAATTAGAGGTTTCATTAGAACAAAAGGATTACATTGAGCCCAATGCTATATCAATAGCTCAGTCAAAGTTTGAACCTTCATTAAAACCATATGCCATATATGCTGAAGAAAAAGTTGTTGGCTTTTTGATGTACAATTCTGTTCAAGAAGAACTTGAAGGTTATTGGGTTTATAGAATAATGGTGGATAAGGAATTCCAAGGCAAGGGTATAGGAAAAGCAGCAACTAAATTAATGATTTCAGAGATGGCAAAATTACCTAATGTAAAAAAAATAGTTGTAGGTTATCATCCAGAAAATATCGGAGCACATAAATTATACTCAAGTTTAGGATTTATTGATAATGGTGATAGGTTCGGTAAGGAAATGGCAGTCATTAAATATTTAACCGAATGATAAACCATCAATAGTGTTATAAAAAAGGTAAAGGGGACCATTTTTGGTTCTCTTTTTATTCCGTTAACGGGCTCGATTGTGGACCATTCGTCTAATTCCTCGGTGAAAATGTGGAGGAATTAGACTTTTTTTATCTCTCAAAATCCTTATCAATGTAACTCCATTTTCCTTGAGTTCACATATTGATAAAAAAGTCAAAAAGCAACTTGACATTGGAGTCAACTCACATGCTATTCTGAATTCATGGAAAAACTTTATTTGATACAAGAGGTTGCTCAGATACTCGGGTTGTCCAAGGATACACTTCGGTATTATGACCGGATCGGGATCGTCTCACCGTCCCGGGAACACAATCGGTACCGCAAGTATTCGAGGAACGACCTCGTTGACTTGATGAATATTCAGATCATGCGGTATGCGGATCTTTCTCTTGATGAAATCAAGGGGAAATTAGGTTTCCACAAGATGAAAAATATCGACTCCGCTTACTGCGAAGAGGTTGCTGCTTTCCTCGATGCTAAGAATGCAGAAATTCGCAAGAAGATTACTCATCTAGAAAAGGTCTGTCAGCTGCTCAACCTAGCAGCCGACACGTTAAGGGACTTTACTAACGAAAGCGACCAACGATTAGCCGAATTCGCCCACGAGCTTTACAAGGATATCCGACAGGATAAACTGGAAATTTTCGAGGAGGGTTGTGATTATCATCAAGATTAGGAATTTCTATTATCTGATTGCAGGAGTTCTTGCGATACTATTTGCTGTCACGCATGCATGGAACGGGCAATCTGCTGTATTGCCGACGCTGGACATTAGGGCGATATCCAAGGATACCCAGACGGTATTCACGTATGTTTGGCACATTATAACCGCGGAAAATCTGGTCTTCGGCATCGCATTCATTTTCATGTCATTCCAAAGTGAGCGATGGAAGACCCGGTTTGCCGCATGGATGATTGTTGCAGTCCTGATCGTCCGACTGATTGTGATTCTTGGTGTAACGGCTATGTTTGACGTTTCTGCTCTTACGAATACGTTTATAGATTCGATTGCCATCGTAATCTATGTCGCCTTGATCATACTGGGCACAACATTGAAGAAAAAAGAGTCCAGTGGTTAGCAGCTATATACTAGAGATGTCCGAATTGTCTTCCAACTCATCAGAACCCTATTAAACTAGATAACAAGCAATCTCTGGTCATTCTTAATAAGAGAGCTTTATGATCATACTTCTATCGTAGAATCATTCAATTGAATATAGTAAGAGTGTGTTTTGATTAATCATTTTTTAAAACACACTCTTTCTTTTTGTACGTTTATCAAGATTCGCATTATTCACTAATAAATCAAAATGAATTGAAAAATCAATTTGGTGGGGGAAAAATGAAAAATAAACTTTTGTACATTGAAGATGATAAGGAAATTGGTACTTGGGTCCGCGAAGATTTAACTGGGCGGGGCTATCATGTGATCTGGCTTACCTCTGGGGATGGCGTCCTCGACCGTATGGAGGGGATCGACCTAGTAATCCTTGACATTATGCTTCCTGGATTGGATGGATTCTCCATTGGCCAGCGGTTAAAAAAAGAATATCCAGAGACACCGATTCTTATGCTTTCTGCCAGAACATCTATTGACGATAAATTACAAGGTCTTCAATTTGCCGACGATTATGTGACGAAACCATTTCATCCCGATGAATTGGCGGCGCGTGTGGAAGTACTGTTAAGACGGTTTGGAAAGATTTCACTACCGATTATTCAACTATCACACCTAAACATTTATATAAATCAAAACCGCATCGTTGATACAGGGTCGAATAATGAAATCATATTAACGGCAAAGCAATTTCAGATTTTCACTTATTTTCTACGCCACCCGAACCAAATTCTTACAAAGGAACAAATCTATGAAGCCGTATGGGGAAATCCATTTATGGAGGGGGATAAAACGTTGATGGTCCATATTCGCCATTTACGTGAAAAAATAGAGGAAAACCCGAGCCAGCCGAAAATTATTGAAACCATCCGTGGAATCGGATATAGGGTGAAGCAATGAGATTTCGACATTCCCTGTTGGCGAGGTATTTACTGATCATTATGGTAGCACTTATCTTATGGCCGTTTGTTTTACCTGCCTATCTCATACCGTCCTATCTTCTGGATAAGGATCTTCAACAAAAAACTCAGTATATTGATACGAACCTTTTAAAGGAAATGTGGCATCATGAAGCAGCAAAGTTGGATGGAGCCACACCAGAGCAGGTAGAACAGAAGCTCTACACATTAAAGGAAAAATATCCACACGCCTCGATGTTCTGGGTGGACGGGTCGGGGGAAACTAAACTAGTCCTTTCCGAACAAAACAATAATCCGGATCAATGGACCATAGAGAACAATATTGAGTTTATAAATCAAAGGGATGAAGTTCCTCTTACCTTTTTGTCTTATATTGGCGGAGATCAGAGCAATGGATATATAGCTTTCCAAATACCACTTTCTTTTACAAAACCTCCAACCTTTTCCATTATAGATGACAAGTTTTTGGCGATATATACTTTTTTTGTATTTGGTCTCTTTCTATTTGTCTCTTGGTTATTTTTCTTCAAGATACGGAAACGGCTCGTTCATCTCCAAACCGCCATGACGGATACGAAGGAAAACGGGATACCCGAAAAGATAGCTGTCAATAAAAAAGACGAAATCAGTGAATTAGGCCAAGCATTTAATCATATGATTGATGAACTGATAAAAAGCAGACAGCACGAACAAGAAGAAGAAGAGCTGCGCAAACAGCTGATTGCCAATATATCCCATGATTTACGAACACCGCTCACAGCCATTCGTGGGCATGCCTATTCATTACAAAAAGAACCATTATCTCCCAAAGGGAAAGAATCACTTCATTTAATTGAAAACAAGGTAGATCTCTTAAGCCACCTGCTTGAAAATCTCCTTTCCTACACGTTATTATCAGCCGGAAAATACACATTGCAAAGAAAAGAATCGGAAATGATACGGTTCATTCGTGAATCAATGGCAGGATGGTATCCCGTATTTGAGAAAGAGGGCTTTAAAGTGGATGTTGATCTGGCCGAAAAGACTTTGATCTGGAATATCGATCCCCATTGGTTCATGCGCATCGTAGATAATCTATTACAAAACGTGATAAGGCACGCTAAATCCGGGCAGTATATCGGTGTCCGAATTGTGGATTATGAAGGGAAAACAGCTATTCTGATCGAAGACAGAGGTCCTGGCTTGGAAGTAACAACAGACAAAAAGGGGGCCGGCATCGGCCTCTCCATCGTGTCACTCATGATTCAGGAAATGCAATTAGGATGGAAAATAACAAGTTCAACAAACGGTACGCAAATATATCTGTACGAAAATAATAAAGGGAAAACTCCGAATTAAACAAAATTTAAACGAAACCTCACCTTCATTTTAACCTATGCAGATTAGGATGAAAGTGAGGTTTTTAAATTGATAAAAACGAAAGGATGATTACTTTGAATAGCACACCGCCTCTACTGAATAAAGATACTAAAACACAATTTAACCTTTGGCCCTCATGGATTGGATATGCCGCGATTGTTTGGTCAGCGATGTATGGAGCAATACACCTTTATTGGTTATTAGGTGGAGCTGGATTTCCTTTTGAAAATGACGGTATAGGAGCCGCTATGGTTACCTATCTTCCAGCAAAAGTGGGCTGTATTGTTTTTGTTACTCTTTGTCTCATTGGCATTGGAGTAGGTTTTGTCATGCAAAAATCAAAACATGAGACTTTTTCTAGGTGGTTTGCTATTACCTATTCATGGGGGTTCTCTGTTAGTCTGCTTCTTTTTATTCCAGATACCAAGTTAATTGCTGCTATGGCGTACGCCTTTTTATTTAAATTCCCCTTCAGCTGGCAAATATTGAACCAAATCATTTGTATTATTGGCGCGCTTCTTTGGATAATAACCGCTGTTGTCTACCAAAGAAAAACTCGGTATGCATGTGAATATTGCGGGCGTAATAAAAACGGTGAACCCTTTTTCTTGGTACGGTGGGGTCGATTATTAACCGTTATTGCCGCCCTAGCTCCCATTCCCTACGCCATTGTTCGTTTCGCGTGGGCACTCGATATTCCTTTAGGAATTGACCCGCAATTCCTTAAAGATTTCTCGATTGCTAATCCGATGGCACAGATTACAGAATGGGTTTTTGGATCTCTTTGTATCGGCGGGGGACTCCTTACGCTTGGTTTGATTCGAAAATGGGGTGAAGTCTTCCCGAAATGGTTCCCGTTCATTGGTGGCAAAAGGGTACCCATCATGCTTGCAGTCATACCTGCTTCCATTGTTGCCATCGCTGTAACCGCAGCAGGTCTTGTCTTTACTTTCAGTTTCATCGCTGAAACACTTCACCTCATGCCAGTCGACAATCTCTTAATCAATCAGGACTGGGGAATTGTGGGACCTATGATTTTTTGGGGACCATGGGGAGTGGCTCTTGGGCTGGCGGCGATCTCCTACTATTATCGTCGGCGTGACCGATGTTCCAGTTGTGGAAAAGGTTAAAATAAGGAGGAATTGGGAACATGAATGATAAAACAAACATTGTGGAAGCACAAACGGAAAGGTTGAATGCATTTGAACGATTGACGAAGAAAGCGGTCTGGCCATCTTACCTCGGTTGCTTTTGGGCAGTAATGTATGCCGTTTTCGTCCGATTTTATCAAGCAGCAGGCGGAACTATTGGTCTTCCGGGGCAGCTTGAGAATCCTAAAGGGGCGTACATGGCAAGTTACCTTGCAGGCGTCTTAATCATGACCTGTGGGTTCATTTTAATTGCCCTTATCAAGCCATGGGGAAGAGTAGTCCCAACATGGGTGCCGTTAATTGGAGGAAAAAACATCCACCGTCTCATCATATTAATCCCTACCCTTTCCTGTACTGCTTTTTTAATTGCACATGGAATTAGCGGGATCATTACAAAAGCCCTTCTTCTAACAGATGTTATTACCATTCATTTCACTGGCTGGATTTCACTTGATGTTCAAAGCCTGGCATTATGGTCTCTTTTGTTTTATGAGCCGTGGTTTGTGATTATGGGCATTTTGTCCGGCTTAACAGCTTCCCATTATGCGCAAGCTTCTGGCATTTCGCTTTCTACATTTAGAAAGAGCATAGTCATTTATTTATTTTCCGTGTTCCTACTAACGGGGTTTTGTGTATTCTATATCATTTTTAAACTATCATAAAGGGGATGTATTTCTTACTATGAATTCTAACAATCGTATTTTAGTAGGGAAAAAGTGTGAGAGAAGGACCAGCAAATTAAGATTTGCTGGTCCATTAGAACAATCGGGCGCGATTGTTGAAGACCATTAGTCTAATTCCACGGTAAAAATGAGGAGGAATTAGACTTTTTTTCTCTAAAAATTCTTAACGTTGTAAATCCATTTTTCTGGAACATACTTCATTGTTAAACTTAATCGTAACCATACTGTCATTTAAATCAAAAAAATAATCCACCCTTGAGTGGATGGCTCAGGTGGATTATTTCCCCATGTAGCCGACTCCCTTTGAGGGAACCGTCTATTGCTGGACCGGACATGTAGCTGCATGTTTGGTCTTTTTTAATTTATTCAGTACTTGTATTTATTATAACCGAGATGAATGAAAATATGAAATATATGATTCCATTGATTTATATAAAGGTGGACGTGTGAATTCTTTGAAGTACTCCACGTATAACGTGATTGATGAATACAAAAAATACCATCCTTAAAAAATATAAATTTCCTATACGATTCCTTACCAAACCACAGCCATTCTAAAAACTTTATTCGATGTAAATAAATTTGCTAGATTCATAGCTCTGGATTCACCCAAGCAAGAATATATTGAGTTATTTTAATATTAGAATTATTCTTGACACTAAAAAAAATAGTGCTGTGATGTAGAGGGGATTCACCAGCACCTCATGTGGAGCCAAATTCACTTTGGAAGAGTAGAATAAGTCATGTTTCTGAAGTTAACAAAAAGAGCTCATTCATTATTTTTCAATTTGTAATTTCATTAAAATTCCTATTTTCTATTATTATATCACCCTATTGAATTTTTAAACTTTGGTAAAGTTGGTTTCCAAAAATGGTATTTAAATGTAATTTATATTAAAATTAAAATGGTGATAATTTCCATAATTAAAGGAGGGGGACCATGAAGAAAGTTTTAGTAAAAACCTTGCTTTCTGTGACATTAGGGATCGGATTTGTGGCGGGGGCTACGACACACAGCCTAGCTGCTGAAATTCAAGGAACAAAAACAGCAGGGGAAAATCTGTACGTGATTGCATTTAAAAACGAGCTGCCAAAGGATTATGAAGAAGTAATCGAGAAAGCAGGTGGCCGAGTAGTAAAAGCACTCCCAGAAGTGGGAGGAATCCAAGCACAGTCTGATGATCCTGCATTTCTACGAAATCTAAAAAAAGTGCCATCCATTGAGGTTGCCAGTAAAGAAGTGCCACTTGCATTAAACCAACCGGCAACGATTTCCAAACTGGCACAAACCACTGCCATCAATGAGCAAGGAAGTCTATGGGATGCGCAATGGGACATGCAAAGAGTAACGAATAATGGGAAATCGTATGAAATTGAAACCGGCGGATATGTAAATGATGAGGGAGAAACTGTACATAAAGCGGTGGTAGGGGTTATTGATACAGGAATTGACCCAACTCATCCAGATTTGCAGAAGAATCTTCTTGGTGGACGGAATTTGGTCCCTGCAGGAATGGATGAAACGGAAACCGGAGACCCAAATGACATCGTGGATCGAAATGGACATGGGACACATGTGTCTGGAATCATTGCTGCCGATGGTAATGTCAAAGGGGTAGGACCAGACCTAGGGATCCGTACCTATCGTGTATTCTTTTCAGAACTAGCACTCACTCTGCCATCCTTTATCATTGATGGCATTATTGCCGCTGCGAATGATGATGTAGACGTTATTAATATGTCTCTAAGACTCTATCATACTTCGAAAACAATCATCGAAGGAGAAACCTATAAAACAACAGCAGATACGTTATTGTGGAAGCGCGCGATCCAATACGCCTTGAAGAACAACGTTACCGTAGTAGGGGGAAGTGGGAATGAAAGCTTGAACTTGGATGACAAGAATGAGGTTACTGCTTACTTAAACACACTTTATGAACCATACGGAATCTCACTCCAAGGACCGACAACGGTGGTACCGGCACAAATGCCTGGAGTGATTAATGTATCTGCTTCGAACAAATGGTCCAAACAGGAACTTGCCTTTTTCTCCAATTATGGAAACAGTGCGATTGATGTAGCTGCTCCTGGAGGAGACTTTGGTGCAAAATATACCGAAACCTTTGATCCAGATACGGCTGATTTTACTAACTTAATCCTTAGTACGTGGCCACGTTACTTAGGGTCGGATTATTCTTATAACGCAGGTACATCGATGGCGGCTCCTCAAGTTGCTGGGATTGCGGGTGTCATTAAAGCTGCAAACCCTGATTTAAAGCCATCACAAGTATCAGCCATTATTAAACAAACAGCTATTGACTACGGAAAACCTGGCCAAGATGCCTTATTTGGATCAGGGGAAGCTAATGCTCATCGGGCGTTGATGAATATAAAGAAATAGGGACTGTGGTTCAAAACAATCTAGCAAATAAACGGGGACATTTCATTAAATAATGGGATGTGCCCGTTTTGTCAGCGGTATGATTTATTGCATGGTCCTATTCTTGGTTTTATTGTTCTCAATCATAACAGGGTGGGGCCGCCAATTGGAAGGCTCAGAAGGGGAAGCGGTTAGCACTCCGCAAGAATTTAAAAACCAAAGTGCTGTAATGTAGAGATGGGCACACAAACACCTCATGTGGTACCAAATACACTCTGGAAGCGTAGAAAAAATTATGTTTCTGGAGTTAACAAAAAAGAGCTCATTCGTGTGAGCTCTTTTTTGTTATAGCTTTATATGGATGTTCTCAAGCACCAAACGAAAATACAAGATCAAGTTGATAAGTGCTTAAATTCCTGTTTTAACCCCAAAACCTATTAAAAGTAAACCAGTTGATTTTTGGAATACTTTCTGGAATTTGGAGTGGTTCAACCATTTTTTTGCGTAATCAATTACATAAACAAGGATGAGAAACCACAATACAGCGAGTAAAGTAAGGATGGATGCTAACACAATCAATTGCTGATTTACATTACCGTTCAAAGCGATAAATTGAGGCATGATGGTTATGTAAACTAAAACAGTCTTTGGATTAAGAACATTACTGAGTAAAGCTTGCATAAAGGACTTTTTATTATTCCGACTCGAAGAATTGGTAGGTGCGTTTGCGTGTGCTTGAATTTCCTCTAAAGAAAACACACTTTTAGCAAAAAAGCTTTTGATACCCAAATAAATTAAGTAAGCAGCTCCCAAATATTTGATTGTACTAAATAGAATAGTAGACTTCGCAATGACAACAGATAATCCAAGAATAGCAATAAGCGTCCAAAAAGAAAGTCCCGTTGCCATTCCGAGAACCGTATAACGTCCAGCTTTCGGACCATAGCTGAGCGTATTTTTTACTAAGAGCATCGTATCAGCCCCTGGTATTACAACCATCATAGCAGCAATCGAAATGTATGTTAGTAAGCTATCCATGTTGTTTCTCCCTTCTTTTCTGCATAGTGGTTACCAAAGTAACTACTTTTTTAAGATTATATCAGAAGCACTTGGAAATAATCAACAGAATTTGATAAAATATTCGTTACTAAGGTAGCTACTAATATGCTGTTGGAGGACTTATGAAAGAAAACATTTTCGAAATATTAAAAAATCTAAATTTTACCGAATATGAAGCGAAAGCATATCTTACTTTGTTGGAGGAATCGCCTTTAACCGGTTATGCAGTAGCAAAACATTCCGGTGTACCACGTTCAAGGATTTATGAAGTCCTTGACAGCCTCGCGATCAGAGGAGATATTCTGGTTAGTCCTGGAAACACGCCACAATATACGCCTGTTCCTGCAAAGGAGCTAATTAAAAGCCGCCGATTGAAGGCAGAAGAAAACTTTGAATTGGCAGAAAAATCATTAGAGGAGTTTGAGCGTTCTACAAATGACCGTGAAAATATCTGGAATATCACGGGACACAATGAAATACTCGAAAAGATAAAAGTTTGTATCGAATCTGCTAAAAAAAGAATTCTCTTAGAGGTTTGGACAGAAGAATTCTTAGAATTGGAGTCTGAACTAAGACAGGCAGCAAAAAGAGGGGTCAATGTAACAATTATTGCTTATGGGGAAATCACCGCTGATTTTGCTAATGTTTACCTACACTATATGGGTCATGAAATTACAGAAGAATATGGGGGACGATGGATCGTTATAAGTGGAGATGGTTCAGAAGTAGTGGCAGGTATTGTCTCGCTGGGTAAAGATAGCCGTGCTGCATGGACCATGCATGTAGGTTTAGTCATGCCAATAACAGAATTCATGATTCACGATTTGTATCTCATGGAAATTCTGGAGAAACATAAAGAACTTTTAGAGGAAAGTTTTGGGAAAAACCTCATCCATTTACGTCGTAAATTTTCCATCCATCCAGATTTTAAAAAACATTATATGAAATAGACTTATACTATTTTTATCTGTTCTACATGAGCTAACTGGGGAGTTCTTGGTATGTAGCCTACGTTCATATGAGACTGAACCACAACTACAACAATCAGACGAGCCTTCTACTGTTGAACACGGAAAACATGGGAGTGGGAATCAGACTAGTACCTAACCTATTTTTTTATTGATTTCCAAAGCAACAAAGTTTGTGAAAAAAACCTTTTTAAATAAAGCGCCTTTTCCAACTCGAAATTTGTTAATCTCACATCAAAAGATAGCAATATCATTTACTAGTAAAAGGAGACTATGTATGGATATCTAAACCTTCTAACAGAGCTTTATAAGTCTGGAAAGATCAAAGCGGTCATCGATCAACGATATCCGCTGGAACATCTTGCCGAAGCTCACCGTTACGTGGAAACGGGTCACAAAAAAGGAAATGTTGTGATAACTTTAGTGTAGTAAGAAATATATTTCTCCATATACAAAAATAAGAAGTCAGATTACCTACATGAGTAGTTAATTAACTTCTTTTTTTATATGGATTTTTTTAGTGCCTTCTTACCGTCCCCTGGTACCCCCGCGAAACCATGAAAACCGTCCCTTTAGTCAGATTTCAGTATTTATTAAATATTGAAACTTTTTTGTAAAGTATTCGTAATAAAGCTATAGCCTTATAGAAAGAGGGGGAGACCGAATGGGAAATATAAATAGAATCTATAAAACTGTTGGACTTATTATTTTAGGCGCCATCCTCGTTATTGTTGGTTTTACCACTTGGTATACGGTCGATGAAAGTGAGCAAGCCGTTATTATTACCTTTGGCAAGGTTGAAGAAGGGGTAACCGAACCTGGTTTACATTTTAAGCTGCCATGGCCAATTCAATCCGTGGAAACGCTATCTAAAGAAACCTTTAGTCTGCAATTTGGTTATGAAGAGAAAGATGGAAAAGTAAAAGAGTTTCCAGAGGAAACGAAAATGATTACGGGTGATGAAAATATTGTTTTAGCGGACTTAGTGGTCCAATGGAAAATAACCGACCCAGCAAAATATTTGTTTAATGCTGAGAAGCCAGAAGAAATTTTGTATAATTCTACCTCTGCGTCTTTAAGAAGTATTATTGGTAGTTCTAAAATTGATGACGCTTTAACCTCTGGAAAGGCTGAAATCGAAGCCGATGTCAGGGATTTGTTATCTACATTGGTAGAAAAATACGATATCGGGATTTCGATATTGGCTGTTAAGCTTCAGGATGTGGAACTGCCTAATGACGAGGTAAGAAAAGCCTTTACAAATGTAACAGATGCCCGTGAAACAATGAATACAAAGATTAATGAAGCAGGGAAATATCGAAACAAACGGACCAATGAAGCCAAAGGGGAAGAGGCTGCCATCAAGTCAAAAGCCCTAGGTGATAAAGCAGCAAGGATTGAAACAGCAAGAGGGGATGTTTCTGTATTCAATAAGCTGTATGATGAATACCGTACAAATCCTGACATTACCAGACAGCGGTTAATGTTAGAAACGCTTGAACAGGTTCTCCCAAATGCTGAAATCTATATTATGAACGATAATGGAGATACGTTAAAATATTTCCCAATCAGACCTTTGGAAAACGAACAGCCAAAGACAAATGGGGAAGGAAGTGAAAAAAATGAGTAATGATAATGTAGTCAACATCGACGGTCGTGGAGGAAAAGGATTCAACTGGAAAAACTACACAAAAATTGGCAGCATTTTCGTCATCGTCATCATCCTCTTAGCAGTATTCATTTCAAATCTCATTGTTGTTAAAGAAGGCGAATATAAAGTGATTCGACAGTTCGGAGAAGTGGTACGGATTGTGAAAACTCCAGGTTTAACCTATAAAGTTCCTTTCATTCAAAGTGTCACGACTCTGCCAAAATATCAAATGACGTATGATGTTACAGAAGCTGAAATTAACACCAAGGATAAGAAACGGATGCTCATCGATAACTATGCCATTTGGAGAATTGAAGATCCGAAGAAGATGATCACTAATGCAAGAACCGTTGAAAAAGCGGAATCCCGAATGGAGGAATTTATTTACTCCGTCGTTCGTTCAGAGCTTGGGCAGTTAAACTATGATGAAATCATAAATGATGAAAAATCTTCACGTGGTTCTTTAAATGATCGGATTACGGAAAAGGTGAATGATCTTCTCGGAAAAGATCATTATGGGATTGTGGTTACGGATGTCAGGATGAAGCGAACGGATCTTCCTGCAGAGAATGAACAGTCCGTATTTACGAGGATGATTTCTGAACGAGAATCTAAAGCACAGGAATATTTGTCTATGGGTGATGCAGAAAAGAATAGAATTGAGGCAGATACAGATCGAGAAGTGCAGGAATTACTATCAAAAGCGAAAGCTGAGGCAGAATCCATCCGTGCTGATGGGGAAGCGGAAGCGGCAAGAATCTATAATGAAGCATTCTCTAAAGATCCAGAATTTTATTCGATGTTCCGTACGTTAGAATCCTATAAAAAGACAATTAATGATGAGACAGTTATCGTTCTTCCCTCTGATTCTCCTTATGCACGTTTGTTGATGGGATACACAGATTAATAAAACCATCAAATTAAATAAATGGTAGTGCCCTGCTATTTGCTCCAGAGTAGCAGGGCTTGTCTATTTCTATTCCAAACCCTCCACCAATAATATTTTGTTCAATTACAAATCTCATAATTTTACATTCTACAACAACCATAATACTTTGCTAAAATAGTGTTAAATAAGGAAATGGAGAATTATGATGATTAGTCAAGATGAAATGAATTATCTAAATAAGTATCTATTAAAAAGTGGTGAGCGTTTAGACTTCCCCAATAACAGTATAAGTAGTAATCCTTCTATTGAACAGAAAAATTATCGTGAGGACAAGGAAACGAACCAAGCCGAACTCGTAAATGTCATCAAAGAACTGGGCGACTTACAAAAATTAGTTCCCGATATTTACGCTGAAACAGCCAATAATGTTAATAAGGAGTCCATGTCAACTGTTTCACTAATAAAGAGAAACCGGGAAAACGGAAAGGTTCAGTTCGATAATGCTCGCATGGAGGCCGGCATTGATCCTGCTGCCCAGGAAAATTACGATACGATAAAACATGAATATGAACGGTTGGATAATGAGTATAAACGAACGAAAGTCCTGCTTGAACAAGACGTGGAAAGAACAGAAAATCTCAAGGATCAACTGGAAACCACGATTAACATGCGTGTCCTTGAGCTTCAGCAGCGGTTCAAATATTATATGAGCCAGTTCCAGTTCGAAGGGGAAATCAGTTGGGATTCGTTTGAGGATCGAAGACAACGAACACATTTTCAGTTGTTTATTAAAGCTCGAAAAGAAGGACACCGCGGTGCCATGGAAGATGTAAGTATAAAAGCGAGGGGTGGCAGAGTGGGAAAAGGGGTTTCAGGGGGAGAAGAGTCCCTAAGTTCACTGCTATTTGCTCTAGCGCTTCTGCAAAATCTCCAAACCACACCTGGATTTATTGTACTTGATGAGTTCGATAGTGCACTAGATGAAAATCGGAAGGTAAAAGTGTTTGATTTATATGAGAGTGAATTAAAACGGAAGCTTATTATTCTTACACCAAAGTCACATGAAAACACGTATTTGGATCGATTTACAAAAGCATTCGTTGTCCAACATGATCCAACTATTCCTCAAAGTAAAGTAGTGGGAATAGTTAAATCAATAGTTTAAGGTACTGAAAGTATATGAATCATTAAGTTAAAAATGCTGCATTTTCTTTGGCTACAGCATTTAATAATATGGGCAAATTTCTAAGTGATTAGGTAGATCATTTAATTCACAAAAATAAAAAGAAAAAATAAGAATGTACGTTCGTATAAAAGAGAGGAATATGATATACTAGTAGTGCAATAGAATAGGATTTCTCAAGGGTGGTCGGCACACTCCCGAACAGAAAGGGGGTGATGCTGGATGACAGTGTTTGAATCATTAATGTTTGCGATTGGTTTTGCCAGTTTAATCGTAACCATACTGTCATTTAAATCAAAAAAATAATCCACCCTTGAGTGGAATGGATCAGGTGGATTATTTTCCCTAAAAGCCGACTCCCTTAGAGGGAACCGTCTATTGTTGGACCGGACATGTTACAGCATGTTCGGTCTTTTTAAATTTATTTAGAACTTATAATTATTATAACCGAAATATATGAAAATGTACAAAATGAAAAATTAGTATTGACAACTTTTTACATCTAAGAACAATCCTATTTTGAAGTTCATCCTCGAGCGGAAAAAGAAAGGTTTAAAATAAGTGAGCAGCCCCTATAGAAATGAAGATTCCTCATACTTTTTCCCCAGTGTCCAATCAAGTTACAATCAGCATTGGTCTTGCCACCGGAAATGTAGAAGATGAAATCACTCAGGTACTGGAAGATGCAGACAAGGCGCTATACAAATCTAAAACAAATGGACGCAACCGTGTTGAATTCTTTGAAGTACTCCCCACATAACAAGGTTGATGAATTGCGCATTTCATTATGAGATGTGCTTTTTCCGTTAGGACCCCAACCTAAAACTTGTATACCGTATACAAAAGTGGAATTTTTTCCCTTAAGTTGTTTAATGAAATTTTCGGTCACCCTTATAACGTAGATACAACTTATTTACCTAATTCGTGGTTGATAATTGAATAGATGATCTTTTTAACAGGTTGTTCTATAAGCGAATTTTTTCTGTATTGAACATAAACTTTGTTTGGTATATTTTCAATGCCCTTAATATCTTTAACGATTAATTTATTTGTTTCAACATCATTAACGCCAAGTGAAGTAGTAATGCCAACGCCTATTCCGCTTCCCACTACACTTTTCAGCATTTCGTTATTGCCTACTTCAATTCGCTTAATGCCTGAGATGCCTACCAGCTGTTGTTCAATTGCAGTCCAAAGCGGGGTATGCCGCTGATAGCAGATAAGTGTTTCTCCTTGCAGGTCAGCTGGTTTGACAATTTTTTGATGGGCTAACCGATGGTTTTCCCCACATATCAAAACTATTTTATCGTCAAACAAATGCTCCGAGATAAAATCTGATTTATTTGTATAAAAATTTCGTGTAAGCACTAAATCAAATTCACCAGTAACCAATTGTTCATTAAGACGGCCAGAATCCTCTCCTTCAAAAATAGAAACATCTAATTTATCAATAGAAATAATAGAAGATATTAATTCCGATATGAAAGAATATGAAAAACCAGGGGCGATTCCTACTCTTATTCTAGGGTAATTTGATGAACTGGTGGCTTCTTTTGAATGATCCATATACGTGAGTATACTGGTGGCATACTCAATAAAAATCTCACCTTCTTTCGTGAGGGTTGCGTTTTTTCCTTCGCGCTCAAATAAGGTACAACATAATTCTTCCTCTAATTTTTTTATTCGGGCAGTTACTGTTGGCTGCGTTACATTTAAAATTTCGGCCGCTTTGGAAAAATTTTTATGTTCAATAATTTTAAGAAAAGTTTCAAGTTGGATTGTATCCAAAACCATCACCCCAAATCCATTAATTTAATACTTAATATAAAAAATATTTTGAAAACTCACTTAAAACTAATGTTTTTTCAATTAGATTTAAGTAGGTTTAGGTTTTATCATAAAGGTAACAAAAGATTATTAAGTTTCAATCAAGGAAGTTTCTCTTACTATTCATGAATCTAGTAATAGAATACCAGAAAAAGTTTTCTTTTTGTGATTTTTCGAAAACCCTTTCATCTTTATGGATTGATTGAAACTACTTTTTAGAAGGAGTGTTGGCAATGGATGCAAATGCAAAGTATTTAGACGTTAAAGGTATTAATACTCATTATCATGAGAGTGGCCAAGGTGAACCTGTCCTATTAATTCATGGGTCAGGACCAGGAGTTACGGCTTGGGCAAACTGGAGACTTATCATCCCTAAGCTATCAAAAAACTTCCATGTATTCTCTCCTGATATTGTTGGATTTGGTTATACTGATAGACCAGAAAATATGGAATATGGAGTGGAAACTTGGACGCAGCATTTAATTGGCTTTATAGAAAAGATTGGGAAGGGCAAGGTTCATATAATAGGAAACTCTCTTGGAGGAGCATTGGCACTTCATATTGCAAAGAAAAGACCGGACCTAGTCGGGAAAATGGTGTTAATGGGAGCAGCGGGCATTAAATTCCCAGTTACATACGGTTTAGACAAGGTTTGGGGCTATGAGCCGAGTATCGCAAATATGAAAAGACTGTTAGAAATTTTTGCTTACAACCAAGAATTCGCAACAGATGAATTGGCAAAGCTGCGCTATGAAGCGAGTATACAACCGGGGCTTCAAGAAGCTTTTTCAAAAATGTTTACAGAACCGAGGCAGCCTAAACTCGATGCATTAGCTTTGCCAGCGGATGAGATTAAGCAAATTCAACATCAGGTGCTATTGATTCATGGTAAAAATGACATTGTGGTTCCCTATAAGGAAACAAGTCTAAGGTTATTAGAGATATTGCCAAACTCCGAGCTGCATGTTTTCTCTAACTGTGGACATTGGACCCAAATTGAGAAAAAGGATGAGTTCTCTCAGCTTTGTGAAAATTTTTTCCTTCGTAATGCAGTTGTCCATCAATAGAATTCTACAAAAATATCCAATGTTTTAGGGACAAAAGAGGTGATTTTAACCATGACAAAACAATCAAAACAGATCTCACTGAGGGGAAAAGTTGCAATCGTTACTGGCTCATCACGCGGTATTGGCAAAACCATTGCCCTAAAGCTTTCAAATGAAGGTGCCAATGTAATGATAACAGGTATAGAAGAAGACCTTACAAAGAACTCAGCTAATGAAATAGCTGAACAATCTGGGGCACAGGTAGAATATTATGTTGGCGATCTCTCCAAGGAAGAAAACGTAGTGGAAATGGTAGATAAAACGAAAAAAAAGTGGGAGAGAATTGATATTCTCGTAAATAATGCTGGTGGAGGCGTGATTCTTCCTTTCCTAGAACATACGACTAAAACACTTGAGACCACTATTAATCGAAACTTATGGACGGCAATCTGGTCTTCTCACAAGGTACTACCCCATATGGTCAGCCAAAATTATGGAAGGATTATCAATATTGGCGCTGATTCTGTCCGCAATGGCTTATGGGACCATGCAGCTTATAATGCTGCAAAGGGAGGGGTTCATGCATTAACTTCAGGGCTGGCAAGAGAATTTGCGGAATATGATATCACAGTCAATACCATTGCTCCCCCTGCGGTTGAATCAGAAGCTCTGGAGAATATAAGAAAAAAAGACCCAGAATTAGCAGAAAAATATATTGGGATTATCCCAAAGGGCAGAGGAGCATATGAAGAAGAGATTGCTGAATCTGTATGGTTTCTGGCAACTGACAAAGCAAAATTTATTACAGGTCAGGTTATTAGTGTTAATGGCGGAAGCACAATGCTTTAAAAAATGAATATAACACAGGAGGTTATAACACATTTGATAATAGATGTTCATACTCATTTTGTTCCACAACATTTGCCTGTGATGGCAGATCGTCTAGGTGGTGACAAGTGGCCAATCACAAATTGTGTTTGTGGGAAAGCGAATCATAAACATGTGATGATTTCAGGAAAGAACTTTAGAACAATAACAGATCAGTGTTGGAGTCCCCAACGCAGATTAAGTGATATGGATTATGAAAGCGTTTCCGTCCATGTGTTGTCACCCATGCCTGAACTGCTATCCTATTGGTTCAAAGCAGAGGATACACTTGATTTCTCTCGTTATATTAACAACCAGTTATCAGAATTCATCGAATCAAATCCTGATCGATTTTTGGGTTTGGGAATGCTGCCTCTACAGGATCCTGAGATGGCTGCAAAGGAAATAAAAAACCTCAAAAATGAATTTGGCCTGAAAGGGGTCGAAGTCGGAACGAACATCAACGGCAGATCGATTGGCGATCCTTATTTTACTCCATTCTTTGCTGAAGCAGAAGCGGAAGGGATCACCATTTTTATTCATCCCCTTCATCCTATAGGGAATGACCGAATCGTTGGACCGCCATCATTATCGGCTTTGATTGGCTTTCCGACCGAAAACGCTCTTGCAGCTGCTTCACTTATAACGAGCGGAATATTAGAGAAATTTCCTAAACTGAAGATCATTCTTAGTCATGGTGGAGGAAATTTTTCAACATTGCTTCCGAGATTAAACTACGGTTGGGAAATGATGGATGAAATTAGACAGATTTGTCCCAAGCGTCCAAGTGAATATGCAAAGATGATGTATTATGACACCTTAGTTTATGATGGGAAGACCTTGAAATATTTAATCGATCTCTTTGGTGCAAGCCAGTTAATGATAGGCTCAGATTATCCTTTTATCATTCGAGAGCAATTTCCAGGCCATTGGATTGACCAATTGAAAATAAGTCCCGAAATGATAAATGCCATCAAATACAAGAATGCTCTTCAGTTGTTTGGGATCAATAACTTTAACGTAATCGAATAATACAAGGGGGAACTTAGATGAAAAGGTATGTACTCGAGGATAAATTAAAGTCGGAATTTTCGGTTAACAGAAAGGTGTTTATAGATCAAGAAATCTTGGAAGTGGAACGTGAAGAGATTTTCAGCAAATGCTGGTTATTTATCGGACACAAATCAGAATTGCCTAAAAATGGAGATTTTAAAAGGAAAAAAGTAGGGGGTCGGAATTTATTATTCACCCGGGGAAATGATGGAGAAATTAGAGTTCTGTATAATTCATGTCCGCATCGAGGTGCCTTAGTTTGCCGTGAAAATAAAGGAAATTCAAAAGTATTCCGCTGCTTCTATCATGCATGGAGCTTCAATAATCACGGGGAATTGGTCGGAATGCCAGGGAGAGATGGATTTCCGGAAGATTTTAATTGTGACGGTTCCAAAAATTTAAAAGAGGTGTCACGCCTTGAGGCATTTCGTGGTTTCGTTTTTGTCAATTTTGATACAAATGCAATTTCTCTTGAAGAGTATTTAGGAAACGCAAAAGAATATATTGAACTTGTAGCAGATCAGTCTGATGTAGGAATGGAAATCTTAGAGGATCCGCAGGAATACAGTGTTCGGGCAAATTGGAAGCTATTAGCTGAGAATAGTGTGGATTCCTACCATGGCATGCCAACACATAAAACATATTTTGACATTGTCGCTACTCGTGGCGGTGAATTATCCAAGGATAACCTTCAAGGAGTAGGTATTGACTTGGGAAATGGCCATGCTGTTGTTGAATATACGGCACCTTGGGGTAGACCGGTAGCACGTTGGATTCCTGCATGGGGTGAAGACGGCAAAAAAGAAATTGAAGAGACAAAAAAGATGTTAATAGAAAAGTTTGGAGAAGAAAGAGCAGAAAGGATTTCCAGCTATAATCGAAATCTATTAATCTTCCCGAATCTCATAATAAATGACATTATGGCCATTACAATTAGAACTTTCTATCCAATCTCGTCGGATTATATGGAAGTAACAGGTTATGCGTTGGCACGTAAGGATGAAAGTGAAACATTCAGGCAGAGAAGGAACGATAATTTCCTTGAATTCCTTGGCCCAGGCGGTTTTGCCACACCAGATGATAATGAAGCACTCGAGCTTTGCCAAGAAGGTTTCGAAAATAATAAGGAAGTAGAATGGAATGATATTTCCAAAGGAATGAACCGAGAACAGCCGTTATCCAATGACGAGGAACAAATGCGTGCCTTTTGGCGCAGATGGAATGAATTAATGGTTGAGAATGCGATGGGGGTTAGAATATGAATATCAGTCGTCAGGAAATTGAAGATTTTTTATACCATGAAGCCGAGCTCCTTGATGAATGGAAACTTGAGGAATGGGCAGCTTTGTTTTCTTCAGAAGGTGTGTACCTAATTCCACCAATCGGGAACCCTGAGGCAAATGTCAATCATTCTTTGTTCTATGTAAATGACGACCGCGCTCGTTTAGACCAAAGGGCAAAGAGATTATTAAAAAAAGAGGCGCATGTTGAATATCCACATTCTACGACATTAAGAAACATTCATAATGTCAGAATAGTGGATCAGGATCCTGATGGAATTAAGGCGAGATGTAATTTTTCTACTTACAGGACAAAACGTGAAACCCTTGACTGCTTTGTTGGTGTTTCAGAATATACTCTGGTCGAAGAGAACGAGGAATTAAAGATTAAAGAAAAAAAGGTCATTCTTAAACTGGATAGTTTACGTCCGCATGGGAAAGTAAGCATCATACTATAGAGAATTAGGAGGTTTTAAAAATGTTTCGATACAAAAAAATAGGTTATGTTGCTTTGAATGTTAGTGATATTCATAAATCAACAAAATTTTACAAAGAAACGGTAGGATTACAGCATGTAGGGACGAACGAAAAGGGGATTTCGTTTTTACGATGCAGCAATGACCATCATAATGTCATCTTATATCCATCTATGGCATCAGGTATTAAACGAGTAGGTTTTCAACTTGAGAATGATAAACAATTAGAATTAGCTTATAACGAATTTGTGAAAAATGGATTAAATCCACGAGAGGTGTCTGCCGCTGAATCCGCTGAGTTAAAACAAGGCAGATCCTTCCGAATTGTCGAGCCAAACACAGGTCTTGAATTAGAGTTTTACAGCAAAATGATGCATATGATTAAAGATTTTGTACCTACACATACAAAGATTCAACGTTTGGGACATGTGGTTCTAAATTGTGTCGATGTAGAGAGCACCTTAAAATTCTTTGTGGAAAAATTAAACTTTATTGTTTCCGATCATTTAGGTGAAAATGCATGGATGCGCTGTTTCCCAAATAAGTTTCACCATTCTTTTGCCTTAATAAAAAGTACTGAAAATAAATTGCATCATGTAAATTTCATGGTACAAGACATTGATGATATAGGTATTTCAAGGAATCGGATTTTAAATGGAGATGTTCCAATTGCTTTTGGTCCAGGCCGTCATGAGCCTTCGGAAAGTATATTTTTCTACTTCCTTGATCCAGATGGTATGACGCTAGAATACAGTTTCGGTATGGAAGAATTTCCAGAAGAAAATGCAAGGGATGCCCGTTTGCTTGAGCCTGGTCCATGGACACTTGACAGATGGGGTGGAAAACCAAGCCCTCAGTTTGCATCAAAAGGGAAAATTGAAGAACAATTTAATAAATCTGAAAAGTAACTTTTAGAGTTTTTGTTCCATAATGCTCCAAAATTTTCCTTGTTATTCAATATTGTAATAGAAAAAGATTCATGCATCCGATTTTAGAAGCATGAATCTTTTTAAAAGTAGTTAGTAAAAAAATGAATAGGTGAGGTGGAGGAACAATGTTTTTCTTGTGCAAAAGACATGTTAAATATGGATTAAGATACTTACCCACACCACATATACAAAAAGCGGTTTTACGGCGCAAATGTAAATATTGTTCTCAAAAAGCTGCTTATCAAATGGGACTTTTCCTTCAAGTGCAAAGGTATGGTGAAAAAAGAGCTTATTTTTTTAAAGTTTGATTTTTATTAGGAAATGGATGGGCTATTTGATTACCAAAATTAAAAATTTCGCAGCAATGTTGGCAGAAGCAGAATCTTCCAAGACTGGTATGGATCCAATAACCAAAATAGAACCAAATTTATCCATTGGACATGCCTATTCCATCCAGTTAGAAAATATTTATAAAAAACTAAGTAGTTTAATAAGTTACGCCGAGAATAAAAGTATGAATACAGTTTTTTTATTCTATAGAGAAATTGTCGGAACCGCAGGCTTCAACAGAATAAATCGGTCTAACAAGAATTGGTTATTGGCTCGGAGTAGAATATCAATGCAAAGGCATTGACCAATCAAACGATCCAAAGCGTTGCAATTATGACAACGATATTTTAGTGTCTACCGCAAAAGTGATAGAAAAACACGAGAAAGAATATCTTCCGAATCCGGCTGATATTCACATGAACATAGAAGGATATCAAGTAGTAGCGAAAGAATTTTGGAAAGCAATCCAAAAAATAAGTAAATAATCATTTGATTAAGAAATAAAGCGCAAAGATTATCTTGAGAACTGGATAATCCTCTGCGTTTTTTATTTTTATATTTTCTTAACTACTTAAATTAGGAGACGTATATTCAAAAGAATGCTTACACATAAAAAATAGAGATTAGCTCAACTAATAGATCCTCCACAACTCGTAGAAGTGATTATAGATTTATATGGTACAGATAAGTATGCAAAAGACAAATACATAAGAAGAATTATTGAATATATAAATAACCTTAATCACACCTTGCAATTTGGCTTGGTTGCATGCGAAATGTCTTAGAGATTTATTAAATCTATGAGGTGAAACAATGTTTATAATTGATAAAAATAAATAAAATGTCTCTTCCATCCGAAGCCTCATTAGCCTCTAGGTATTACATACATTTCTGCATCAGATAAATACTTTTCCAGATTTCTCACCAGTTATCTAAGGTGTAAACGTGCATCTATTTTACTTACCGCTATTTTTTGATTAAAATAATACAGTTAATGTTTAACAGTTTCTAACTCAAATAACATTAAAAAGCAGACTTTTCCTATAAAACGTCCATCATCTATGGTTAAATTGAAAGGGATTTTTCGATGAATACATCATTAGAAATGCTGATCCATTTGTTTGAACGAGCTGCTTTGCTGTTGATTTGCCTATTTTTTATGATTAGGATTCCGAGATTTAAGGAATCCCTTCAAAAAGATCAACATTCTCTCATAGAGCGGCTTGTGATTATCCTTATGTTTTGCTTATTTGCTATTTTTGGTACCTATTCTGGGATTAATGTCGAAGGATCACTGGTGAATACCAGAATTATCGCTGTTGTTTCGGGAGGTATTTTGTTTGGTCCTTGGGTGGGGATTATTTCAGGTGTCGTCTCAGGCATCCATCGCTATTTGATTGATATTGGCGGAGTCACATCGATCCCATGCTTATTTACCAGTATTATTGCCGGTATTGTTTCAGGTTATATTAATCGTAAGGTGAAAAGGTCGTTACGATGGATCTATGGAATCATGGCTGGAATGCTTTGTGAAGTATTGACCATGCTGTTGATTCTTGCCATGTCAGAACCATTTTCACTCGGTTTGGATATCGTTTCGAAAATTGCCTTTCCTATGATTGTAGGAGAGGTTAACATAGGACTGATTGTCTTGCTCGTCATGAGTGTTGAGGGGGAAAAGGAAAGGATAGCGGCACGACAAGCCAAGTTAGCATTAGATATCGCCAATAAGACACTGCCTTATTTTCGCTCCATTAATTCAGATTCATTAAGGAAGATTTGCAGGATTATTAAAAATGAAATTAAGGCCGATGCTGTGGCCATTACAGATAATCATAAAGTGCTCGCCTATGTTGGCATCGGCGAAGAGCGATATGTGACGGGTCAGGAAATCATTAGTGATTTGACGAAAGAAGCGGTTCGAACCGGGAAGTCGATCATTCGAAATCAAATTGCCGATCACCATACGCCTCAAATTCACTCTCTGCTGATTGTCCCTTTTGAGGAACATGGAGAGGTAACGGGAACACTAAAAATCTACTATCTCAAAGCCAATAAGATGACATATTCGCTTCAAACGATGGCAATTGGCCTATCGCAGATTATTTCTACTCTAATGGAGGTTTCCCGAATTGAACAGATGAAGGAAGCAGCGAATAAGGCAGAGCTGAAGGCACTTCAAACAAAGATCAATCCGCACTTTTTGTTTAATGCCCTCAATGCTATTGCCTCCACGACACGAAAGAATCCGGAAAAGGCACGTGAGTTGATTATCAATCTATCTGGTTATATGCGTTACAATTTAGAGATAAGTGATCAATTCATTGACATCCATAAAGAATTGGAGCAGGTCCGCGATTATGTGGAAATTGAAAAAGCCCGTTTCGGAAACCGTCTCACTGTAGAATATGATGTTGATGAAGTAAATGTAAACATTCCAAGCCTTCTCATTCAGCCTTTAGTAGAGAATGCTATTGTTCATGGCATCTTAAAGAATAAAGGTCCTGGAGTTGTTTCCATTTCAGTTAAGGATTTGGGAGAAAAAGTAAGAGTCACCGTCAAGGATACAGGTGCAGGGATCAGTGAAGATGTTATCTACCATTTGCAGCATGATACCGTGCCCGCGAACAAAATTGGCTTGTATAATGTTCATCAACGAGTGAAACTGATATATGGGAATGGCCTGGTGATTCACCGATTGTCACCTGGAACAGAAGTTTTTTTTGAAATTGAAAAGGAGAATCTATGAAAGCGATCATTGTGGAAGATGAAATTCCAGCTCGAGAAGAATTGGAGTATTTAATTGAAGCCTATAGTGAAATCGAAGTGACTCATTTCTTTGATGATGGCTTAGATGTGTTGAAATTTCTGCAAGAGCAAGAAACAGATGTCATCTTTTTGGATATTAATATTCCATCCCTTAATGGTATGCTCTTGGCTAGTACCATTAGCAAATTTTCCAAAAGACCGTTTATTGTCTTTACCACAGCCTATAAAGAACATGCGGTAGAAGCATTTGCGCTTGAGGCCTTTGACTATGTCCTAAAGCCCTATGATGAAAAGCGGATTGCAGCGATGTTAAACAGACTTGAATCTGCTTATAAACGAGATTACACTGAGGTTTTAATCCCAGAAAGAAACCAGAATGCAAGGGGTCAGGAAGAGAAGGCCCATGCAAAGGCTTCTAACCGAATCAATTTAAAGAAGAACGACAAAATTATCGTAACAGATGCAAATGACATTTATTATGCGGAAGCAAGTGAAAAGGTGACATTGGTTTATACACAGAATGAAGTGTATACGATGCAGATGAGTATAACGGAATTTCATAATCATCTACCAGAGGACATGTTCTATCGCTGTCACCGATCTTACTCGGTTAACATAACGAAAATTCGCGAAATTGTCCCATGGTTTAATCAAACCTACGTGTTGCGACTAAAAGATCTTATCGCTGAAATCCCTGTAAGCAGAAGTAAGGTGAAAGAGTTTCGACAAATTATGCAGCTATAATCTCCATTCATTCCGAATAATAAGCATTTCATTCTGAAAACGATTTCTTCCTCTTTTTTCAATGGTATTATGATCACGTGAACAGGATAATTAAAAATTACTCATGATAAAATGATCATTTTAATTGAAAGAAAAGAGGAGAATATAATGAAAACAACCTTGGATCGTCGATGGTTGATCGTTGTAGGGACCATCATCGTACAAATGGGATTAGGTACTATTTATACTTGGAGTCTTTTTAACCAGCCCTTGGTAGACCATTTTGGCTGGGAGCTTAATTCCGTTTCTTTGACTTTTTCTATTACCAGCTTAGCCTTGGCATTATCCACGTTGGTAGCCGGCAAGCTGCAAGATAAATGGGGTATACGCCGTCTACTTACAGGTGCTGGCATTGTGCTTGGAGCCGGATTAATCATTAGCTCCCAAGTATCTTCCCTGTGGATGCTATATATTCTGGCAGGTGTCATTGTGGGTGCAGCGGATGGTACTGCCTATATCACTTCATTATCAAATTTAATTAAATGGTTTCCGGAACGAAAAGGATTAATTTCTGGCATTTCGGTTGGAGCATACGGTACAGGCAGTTTGTTATTCAAGTTCATTAATGGGTCATTAATCGAATCGGTCGGGGTTACCCAAGCATTCTTTTATTGGGGATTAATCGTCTTAGTTATGATCGTGGGTGGATCATTTTTAGTGAAGGAAGCAAAAATTGATCGTGAGTTGACCGTTCAAAATGGCAGTATTCAAAAGGATTACACCGTGAAAGAAATGTTGAGAACGAAGGAAGCATATCTCTTATTTGTGATTTTCTTTACAAGCTGTATGAGCGGATTATTTCTAATTGGAATGGTGAAGGACATCGGTGTTAAAATGGCAGGGCTTGATATTGCAACAGCAAGTAATGCGGTGGCATTGGTAGCAATCTTTAATACAAGCGGACGGATCATTCTTGGAGCATTATCCGATAAAGTTGGTCGCCTGCGAGTGGTATCCTGTACATTACTGGTTACGGCAGCCGCGGTTACAGTATTAAGCTTTGTCCATCTTAACTATGGATTGTTCTTTGCATGTGTCGCAGCGATTGCGTTTTGTTTTGGCGGTAATATTACCGTATTTCCAGCCATCGTAGCGGATTTCTATGGTTTAAAAAATCAAAGTAAGAACTATGGAATTATTTATCAAGGATTCGGTATTGGTGCCATCTCTGGTTCTTTTATTGCCACTTCATTAGGCGGAGTTATTCCTACCTTTAAGCTGATTGCCGTTTTAAGTATTGTATCGGTCATCATAGCTATCATGATAAAAGCACCGGGCACTGGGAAGTCCACTACAAAGGTTAAAAGGAATACCGGTAAAATCGATAGCCTGACACCAGATACACGTGCGAGTTAATAGCGTGGCCAATTAAAATAGTGGAACCATTATATGGAATGAAATAGTGTGTTGAAAAGAAAAGTATTTGGCGCGTTTCTCTAAATAATCTCTTTTGTGCAGACAGATTGAAAACTGTCTCATGGAAAAGTTGCTATCGGTGTAGTTTGCTGAGAATATCATAATGGCCCGTTTTAAAAGAGAAATCAAGTTTTTAACTTGGTTTCTTTTTTTTTTCGATTGAGAGGGAGTTGATTTAAAAAGGATTAATGCTCTGTTTGTTGAATTTATTAAACTAACATAGTCAGGTTAGTATGAAATAGATTAATTACTTATGAAATTGGGGGTCTCTAAATGATTAATACCTTTACTATTCGTCGAGCAATTGAGGATGATGCTGATCAAATTATTATGCATACAAAAATTGTATTAACAGAAAATCCTCATGTAATGGGTACCACATTTGAGGAATTTAATACTACTACCGAGGAAGAAAAGGATTGGATAAACTCCCATGATAAACAAGGTTTATTATTAGTTGCTGAAGTAGATGGAAATATAATTGGAATACTTAGTTTTCGTTTATCCCCACGTAAAAAATTTAGTCATCAAGGCCTCTTTGGAATGAGTATCCAAGAAAAGTTCACGAATAAAGGTATTGGGAGATCCTTAATTAAAGAACTTTTAGAATGGGCTAAAGAAGATAATAGAGTAGAAAAGATTTCTCTAGAGGTATTTTCCAATAATGAAAGAGCGATTCATTTATACAAAAAGTTTGGATTCACAGAAGAAGGCAGACGAAAAAAGCAAGCTAAATTAAGCTCAAATGAATATGTAGATGATATTTTGATGTGTAAATTTATTTAATTTTAGGCTCTGTTAAACTTAGTTGTTGATTTCCGTTCCGGGCACTTCGCTTTCCGCGGGCGACCGCCGAGCCTCCTCGACACTGCGTGTCTGCGGGGTCTCGCCTGTCTCGCTTCTCCCGCAGGAGTCTTCGTGCCCTCCACTCCAATCAACAAGTGGTCAAAAAACAACATTATTCTTTAACAAAGCCTAATTTTAATATAACATTCGTAGGGGAATTTTAAGATATCGATAATAAATTGAAAATGTCACAAAATTTGATACTAGGTTTAACTATGTAAAGATTGCCCTTAGAGACGGAACACTCTAAGGGATTTTTTTGTCATTTCTTATGAAACCATAAATTTACAAATGTATAACTAAGAAAGATGATTGTTTTTTATTTTTCATATTCTCCATATACGAAGTGGTAGAATAGATTTATCTAAATTTGTACTAAGTATGAAAAGTATTAAAAGGAGGTTCACATGGGAGTTATTCCAGTACAGCAACGTGATAACGTCGGTACATATAAAAATCTTCGTTCATTATTTGAAAAAAATATAACGGTTAACAGTATCTCAGAGGTTTTAGATAGGTGCAATGTGAGAGATCAAGCACTACAGATTAGAAACCAAATGGTTTTAAAAGACTATGACGTAATTGGAGTCGAAGAGAATACTATTGTTATAGGTTATGTACTAAGAGATGATTTGAGCGACGGAACGTGTAAGGATTATTTTCGCAGCTTTAGCCCATCGGAGCTCGTTTCGGATTCCACACCACTGCTTCATACGCTATATATTTTTAAGAACACTGAAAGACTTTTCGTTATAGAGGGTAACCGGATTACCAAAGTGGTGACGCTAGCCGATCTCCAGAAACCACCGATTCGAATGCTTTTATTTGGAGTTATTTCATTGGTAGAAATGCATCTATATCGAATCATTAGTAAGTTTTTTGCAGAAGATAGCTGGAAAAGACACTTAAGTGCCAAAAGAATCGAACAGGCAGATGAATTATTTTTACAAAGAAAATCAAGAAATGAAGCGATTCAACTAAGTGATTGCTTACAACTTTGTGATAAAAGGGACATCGTATTAAGCGAGCAACCTTTAAGAGAGCTTTTGGGTATTGAATCAAAAAGTAAAGGTAAGGATTTCTTCAAGAAATTAGAAACCCTGCGCAACAATCTAGCCCATTCACAAGATCTTAATACGCAAAATTCCTGGAATGAAATGATCTTATTAATCGAACAGACAGAGAAGATATTAGAAGAATGTGAAAAAATTTAAGAAATACTGGTATAGGAAACAATAAACGACCCACCAATTGTCATATTGGTGGGTTCATTTTTAAGTTAAGATTTACCTGAATTACCTTTTATAAAACAGCATTTGGCAGATATCATCAACTGTATTTTAGGACACTAATCGATGCTTTCAGCAGAAAATACATTCTTTGTTATAAATCCTGATTTGGATAACCCAGAAGCAAGTGGGAGAATTTAGGCTATATCACGCCCGTTTGTTGAAAATTGAAAAATAAGAAAGAACCACAAACTGGCTCTTAGGTTATCGAGAAAAGGATTCCGTTTTGAGGTGCTTTTTGAATAAATGGCATGAGAAATGACATAGGAATTAGCATATGTCATTTTCATTATTTACCAAGGATTTTAGCTCCTTTTAATGAGTTTTGACATCAAAATTGACAACATTTTTTATAGAGGACAATAAGTATTGTACAATTAAAAAGGAAGCCAAAATGACTGTCAATTTTAATGCTATCTGATGTACCATTATTTCGAGGGTCTTATTGAACTAGAAATGATATAATATGGTATTTATTTGAATAATGGGAGTAGCTGTTCAAGGAGGTACAAAATGATTCAAATACACAAAAAGTCTGGTACTTTAATCATTGTAATACACGAAATTTATGGAATTAACCAACATATGCAGAGTTTTTGTGAATTATTATCAAAACAAAGTTTTGATGTCATTTGCCCAAATTTATTAGAACGAGAGACACCTTTCGATTATTTTCAAGAGGAAGTTGCTTATCGTAATTTTATGGAGAACGTTGGATTCGCTTACGCTATGCATAAAATAAAAGATATATTATCAGATGTTAAAGATGAATACGAAAAAATATTTATCATTGGATTTAGTGTAGGGGCAACTGTTGCTTGGTTGTGTAGTGACGAAGAATGTGTCGATGGAGTAGTTGGATACTATGGTTCACGTATTAGGAATTATGTGGAATTAACACCACAATGTCCTACAATGCTATTCTTTCCGCAAGAAGAAAAATCATTTAATGTGGACGAGTTAATTTCAACTTTAGAAAATATCGAAATACATAAATTTAACGGAAAACACGGATTCAGTGACCCTTACTCTCCACAATATAATGAAAAATCAGCACAAAAAGCATTTAGTGAAATGGTAAATTTTTTAATGAAACATTAATTAAATATACAGAGGTGTTATTAAGCCTTATGTTAAAAAGGGGATTGCTACCGCGATCCCTTTTGTTCTTCCACTAAAGGGCAGGATAGTTGAAGAGTGGAGTTTAATTTTTGTTTAACAATCGGTCTCAATTCTTTAATAAGAACAAGCCTTCTTTTAAATTGGGGCATTCAATGTTAGCATTGTGCACTAGAAAAGATGACTCCAATACAGTACCGAAGTCATCTCTTATGTGCCTAGTATCAAGCATTGTTATCAAATAAGAGTAGCTATTAATCTTATCAAGTCCTCGTTTGAAATGCAGGCTTGACCAATTGGAGTATCGATACAAATTTTAAAATCATCAGGTTCAGGATTTGTAACATCGGTCTCAATCTTAACGTAGGTTTTTGCTTTATTAGCGTAGACCCCGCTAGTTATACATTTTTTAAATTTTTTAAAAAACAAGCTAATGTGATGATAACTGTTCAACATATTTTCATTCTCTGTGGTGCAGCGAAGATTTTACTGCTGCATGGATGGCTAACGGGTACAAGACTTAAAGATCAAAGCTGTCATTTAGACAGCTTTTCATATTGTGCTAACGTAAGCAGTTTAGTTTAATAAGACTTTATATAATTAAGAGATTTACATACATAGAAATACTATGTTTTTTTATGAATATCCAAAGGAGAATACATAGGAATCGTCGCCTTTTTTATTTCTTTAATTTTTGGAGGGCTTGCAGTATCAATTTCCCCTATTTTTGATTCGGTGACCTTGTCAACGGGGAATAGAAATCAGACCCAGAGTACAACGACGACGGTTTTAAGGGAGTGCGTAGAAGGACGTTCGCGATAAGTCTCGTTAATAGAGACCGCATTGATGTTTATTTACCTGTCTTAAAAGAAATATTATATTAGTAACCCTCTATAATCATTATACTTAGGAGCGATAGACATGAATAAAAAGCATATCATTATTATTCACGGACGTGCTATAAAACCTCAACCTCATGTCAAAGAGAGGCTGGTTTTAACCTCGCTTATTGAAGGTATAAGAAGACTTGATAAAAAAGTAGCAAAGTCCATTGAAGAAGAAAAAGTCAAAGTAACTTTCATTTATTATGGTGATGTATCTAATAGAATACTGGTTGATAAAAAACCGGAAGTAAAAAAAGGTATGATTTGTATTGATGGTAAGTGGTATGTTCCGGATGACGAATATGATAAGTCTTTAAAGAAACTACTAAGGAGATCTTTAGAGGACCATACAGGAGATGATTATAGTCAACTAAAGGATAAAGAGATAAAATTAGGCGATGATTTGGCTCCATACGTTAGTCCCATCATGGCTGCAGTGGGTATTACTCAAAGGATAATTGAAAAAAATATGCCTGATTTAGATTCTTATCTGAATAGCCGTGTTGTTGGATCTGAAATACGGGAAAGACTACAATGTAAATTGAAGGATGCACTATTGGCAGGAGATGATATTGCACTTGTATCTCATAGTATGGGATGCATTGTAGCATATGATGTATTATGGAAATTTTCGCGGATGAGTGAATATCGGGAACTTTGGGACAAGAAAATACCGTTATGGATGACTTTGGGAAATCCACTAGGCGAGCTAAGTGTGAGAGAGAGTCTATATGATTCCGATGAGCCCAAGGATGGAAAGTATCCCAAAAATATCGTTAACTGGATAAATATTAATGCAAATGATGATTATGTTGCACATGATGGTGATATTAAAGATGACTTCATACAAATGCTTCATAAAAATCTAATTGAAAATATTGAAGATATTCAAAGAATCTACACTTTTTGGAAGGATAATAATGGACATTGTAATCCACATAAGTTATATGGATATTTAAATCATCCAACTATTGCTGAAAAATTAATAAATTGGATTTCTGATAAATAAAAAACAGTTTGAGCATTTTCCCTCAAACCCTCCTAAACTAAATATTATTTTACACAACTTAATTACAAATGCTATTTTTGCATATCCAATCTCAAGTTTTGCAAAAAAAGAATTATACATTGATTCGATTAAGTCAACTTCCAATTTATTCTTCTATATTTTCTAGGGCATTTTTATTGTATGGGTTTCAATATCTTTTAGAAGTAAAAGGTAAAGAAAATTGTAAAAAAGGGGTCGACTTTACTTAGTCAGATTTACGAAGTAGATTGTGAAGAATTGTACTTAAAGTAATGGGTAGCTTTACTTGAATAAGGAGTAAGGCTTTTTTCTTCTTCAACTAAAGAAGCAGTTTAGTGGAAGATGCCAGATTGATATTTGTTCAACAATCGGGCCAGATTGTGGAAGATAATTTTAAAAGAAAATTCGATATTTGTTGGTGAGATTTTGAAGGATTGTACTTAAGCTAAAGAACAGAATAGTTGAAGAAGGAAATCAAGTTTATATATATTTTGTCCATCAACTTTTCATTGTAATGTAACACTTCTTTCTATCGTTTTATAAGATTAAAATGGAATTATTACATCAATTGGGTTCTAACTCCTCCAAATGTAGCAAGATAAGAGAATAAAAAAGCAGTACCACCGCTATAAAAGTGTTGGTACTGCTATATTGAGTGACAAGTTTTTTATTAATTAGAACGTACTTGCTACTTTAACAGCTTTTTCAAGCCCTGCAGCAATAATTTCTTCTGCTTTATCTGGGAATTGATTGTGACCTTCAATCACTACTTTCTCTATATTTTTTACACCGAAGAAGCTCATCATACTTGCTACATATTTAACAGCCATTTCTACTTCAGCTTTTGGTCCTTCAGAATATACACCGCCACTTGCGTTTAATAATACAATTTTCTTATCTCCAATCAGACCTACTGGACCTTCTGGCGTATATTTAAATGTTTTGCCTGCGCGGTTTAAATAATCAATATATGAGTGTAGTACAGCCGGAATTGTTAAGTTCCATAATGGGAATCCAAACACAACTTTATCAGCTGCAAGGAATTGTTCTAAATATTTATCAGCAACAGTTACTGCTTTTGCTTCTTCTGCTGTTAAATTAAGTCCTCTACTAGCCTTAAATGTACCGTTAATCATATCTACTCCTACATATGGCAATTCTTCCTTGTATAAATCAAGTTCTACCACTGTATCATTTGGATGGGATTCTTTATAGCTTGCTAAAAAAGCCTCATATAATTTCACACTCACCGCTTGGTTTGCGGGGCGATTGTTTGCTTTTACAAATAAAACTGATGTCATTCTCTTTTCCTCCTGTTACTCACTCTTATGTTGTTATATATTTATTTACTAAAAAGGGAATCCTATTGTCTTTACAATATCTTTTTAAAACTATATTCCATGTCTCCACCTAGAGCTTCAGCTGTATCACCAGTTTCTCTGAAGTCATGTGTATGAATCTTTTCAAACGGACCAAAGTTTACTTGCTTATAAAATTCATAACAAGGGAATCCGTCATGTGCACCTTGAATATCGATAGTACCATCTTTTTTGACATGTACAGTTAATAGATAATCAACGGGAGGTGCATATACATTTAATGGGTTGCTAGCACTAGCACTCATTTGAAATTTGACGTCATCTGACCTCCATACAACATCAGTGCACAAAATACCTTCCGTACTAGCTTTTCCTGTTTTTTTATTAACGGAACCATCAGGAGTTGTGATTCTTTCTGTTGTTATGCCAGTATTCGCATATGTGAAGATTTCTTTTTTATAAAAATCTACAACTACTTCTTGTTCAATTCTGGAACGCATAGCGTTTACAGCATATGGTGTAAATTCACGTGAGTCACCTTCGAATTGAATCACGTTTCCTGTTTGAGTATCCTTCTTAGATTCAGTCCAAGACATTGGAATAAATACACTTGCTCTAACTTTAACGATATTAGTCATGAGACACACCTCTATGATTTTTAATTTTATTTTAGATAATAATATTGAGCCATTGTGCAAAACAGATCGCAATTTCTTTCGTATAAATTATTGCTTTTCCTTTAATATTTGCTGCTTGTAAACTTCTACTTAGTATTTATATCTAGATTGTCGTTTTAAAACTGTATTCCATTTCCCCAGCTAGCGCTGCTGGAGTGTCACCAGTTTTTCTGAAATCATGTGTATATATTAATTCAAATGGACCAAAATCTGTTTGTTTATAAAATTCATAGCAGGGGAACCCATCATGTGCACCTTCAATTTGTGCAACACCACTCTTGTTAACATGTATAGTTAATAAATAATCAGCCGCAGGTGCTGCTGTATTTAAAGGATTGCTTGCACTTGCCCTCATTTCAAAAGAAACTTCATCAGTGCCCCACACAACATTAGTACATACAATATTTTCTGTACTTGTTTTTCCTTTTTTATAATCAATAGAACCATCTGGATTTGTAACTTTTACAGTTACGATACAAGCATTTGTATATGTGAAAATTTCTTTTTTATAAAAATCAATAATCACTTCTTGCTCTAATCTTGACCGCATAGTGTTTACAGCGTTTGGTGTAAATTCACGTGCATCACCAGTGAATTCGAATATCTTTTCTGTTGCAGGATCTTTAATAGGTTCCAACCAAGCATACGGTGCAAATACACTTCCTCTAATTTTAACGATGTTAGCCATGAGAACCATCCATAATGTATTAATTTTGTTTCGGTGAATCCTATTTCTTTTATAATTGAACTGTGGTCAACTTGATTGACTACATTGTGTATAGTACAATGGATTTTAAATAAAGTCAACCTAATTGACTTTATTTAAGGAGGTTTTATGTATGAATCATGAAGTATTTAGTGAATTGGATCTTACATCACTTTTATCATTATCCTTTAGTACATCAATTAATGAATTACATGACAGATTGAGTGAATTGGGATTTGGAGATATTAGACCTGCACATGGTTTTATGTTTAAATGCATCACTCCCAATGGAGCAACAGGTATAGAACTAGCCGAATATTTAGGAATTACAAAGCAGGCTGTGAGTAAAATGGTGGATTATCTTGAGAAAAGTGGCTATGTAATGCGCAAAGCTCATCCCACTGATAAGAGAGGGAAAATTATTGTTTTGACCGAACGAGGTTGGTTAGTAGTGAAAGCAAAAGAGAAGATACTAACTGAGATTGAGCAACGTTGGATTGAAAACATAGGTGCTGAACGCCTGCAAATGCTCAAAGAAGATTTAACAAAATTAGTTTATGAAGAAAATGAAGATAAACTATCATCGAGGTTAAGACCTGTCTGGTAATTATAGAGTTTATAAAGGGAACTTTTAATCGTGCTTAAATTCGTACTAACAGTACAGCATTCCTGTAATGATATAAATTAGCAGCAAGGTTTGTGAAGAATTGTACGAGAGCGTTAGTTCAAGAAAAACACGCTAAAATTCATTTGTGTTTCTATTTTCGTTGTTCCATTAAAGGGCGCTTTTCTTTAGTAAGAAGGCGTCTTTTTGGTATGCCCCTATAAATGAAGGGATTAGATTTTGTTAAGGTTAAAAAAGATTGTGAAGATTTTCACTTAAACTAACGGGTGCAAGAGTTAAAGATTGGGATGGCTGCGGCGATCTCTTTTTTTATTGCACTAACGAAGCAGGTGTGCGGCCGAGCCTAGGTCGTATCATATAGCGGGTGGAATTCCCGTCGAGTAAGAACTAGCCATTCGCT